>NZ_JBSKJR010000031.1:0-446 GCF_053709675.1 Enterobacter sp. UPMP2052 | reverse complement strand
CGAAGTTGATTTGCAGTTATTGTGAGCCCGGCGGAATGGATTGCGGGCCGGGCAGGATAAATGCGAGCCCATTATCACTTAATGTGAGCCGGAGGCGTTTTTCATTTGCAATTAATGTGAGCCGAAATCTGCGCTGATTGCAGGTCGGAGGGAATTCGATTGTGAATCGCCACGGATAATCTAGACACTTCCGAGCCGTTGATAATACTGCTTTTCATATTCTGTCGGTGACATCTGATTGCTCGAACCATGCCGACGCTTACTGTTATAAAACATTTCGATGTAATCAAAAATATCGCTGCGGACTTCTTCCCGCGTTCCGTAGATCTTTTTCTTTATCCGTTCGCGTTTCAGCAACTGGAAAAAGCTTTCTGCAACCGCATTATCGTGACAGTTACCGCGACGGCTCATGCTCCCCTCCAGGCCGTGTGCTTTCAGGAACGACT
>NZ_JBSKJR010000030.1:0-458 GCF_053709675.1 Enterobacter sp. UPMP2052 | reverse complement strand
AAGGTGATAAATATCTTTTCTATTTTTCAGTCATGCTGACTTTCTGGGGATTTTGGGTGCTGGCGAATTTTCTGGGAGCAATCATCGGTTCTTCTTTCCCGGACATCCAGAAATACGGCCTCGATTTTGCGATGGTTGCCGCATTTATCGCTATTGTGGTGCCGCAGATTAAAAGTCAGGCCTGTACGGTTGCCGCTCTGGTAGCCTCCGTATCCGGTGTATTACTGGTTGTTTTGCCCTGGTCCCTGGGGATCGTTGTAGCTTCATTATTGGGCGTCCTGGCTGGATTAGCTGTGGACCTGGCAGAGGAAAGAAAGCTTAACGCCGGGAATACCAGTATGGAGCTTATGCTCACTAATAATAAGGAGGCCGGACATGAGTAACAGCTATTTTTTAGCACTGACCCTGGGAATGGCCGCAGTAACATTTCTGATCCGTTTCTCCTTTATCGGGATAGC
>NZ_JBSKJR010000029.1:0-665 GCF_053709675.1 Enterobacter sp. UPMP2052 | reverse complement strand
AAGGAGGTGATCCAACCGCAGGTTCCCCTACGGTTACCTTGTTACGACTTCACCCCAGTCATGAATCACAAAGTGGTAAGCGCCCTCCCGAAGGTTAAGCTACCTACTTCTTTTGCAACCCACTCCCATGGTGTGACGGGCGGTGTGTACAAGGCCCGGGAACGTATTCACCGTAGCATTCTGATCTACGATTACTAGCGATTCCGACTTCATGGAGTCGAGTTGCAGACTCCAATCCGGACTACGACGCACTTTATGAGGTCCGCTTGCTCTCGCGAGGTCGCTTCTCTTTGTATGCGCCATTGTAGCACGTGTGTAGCCCTACTCGTAAGGGCCATGATGACTTGACGTCATCCCCACCTTCCTCCAGTTTATCACTGGCAGTCTCCTTTGAGTTCCCGGCCTAACCGCTGGCAACAAAGGATAAGGGTTGCGCTCGTTGCGGGACTTAACCCAACATTTCACAACACGAGCTGACGACAGCCATGCAGCACCTGTCTCAGAGTTCCCGAAGGCACCAATCCATCTCTGGAAAGTTCTCTGGATGTCAAGAGTAGGTAAGGTTCTTCGCGTTGCATCGAATTAAACCACATGCTCCACCGCTTGTGCGGGCCCCCGTCAATTCATTTGAGTTTTAACCTTGCGGCCGTACTCCCCAGGCGGTC
>NZ_JBSKJR010000028.1:0-756 GCF_053709675.1 Enterobacter sp. UPMP2052 | reverse complement strand
ACTGCCCTGGTCCGAGTGAACCAGCACCTGTTTTTGGGGATTACGCCGCCATACAGCCATCAGCAGTGCGTTCAGGACAATGTCCTTTGTCATCCGTGATTGCATTGACCAGCCGATAATTTTGCGTGAGAACAGCTCAACAACCACAGCAAGATACAGCCAGCCTTCGTGGGTCCTGACGTAGGTTATGTCCGTTACCCAACGCTTATCCGGAGCATCCGGATTGAACTGTCGCTGGAGCCTGTTGCGATACGATACTGGCCTCGCCTTTGCGTGCCCGCGGGCTACGGTACCCGACCTGAGCCTTTATCCCGGCACGATTCATCAGTCGCCAGACTCTGTTCACTCCGCACTGTTGCCCGCTATCCCGCAAGTCCAGATGGATCTTGCGATAACCATAAACGCAACCGGACTCCAGCCAGAACTGTTTGATCTGTCCCGTCAGTCTCAGATCTACCTGATGGCGCTGGGAATACGGTTGCTTAAACCAGGCGTAAAAGCCACTGGGATGAACATCCAGCACCCTGCAGAGCAGACGAACAGGCCAGCAACGGGAGTTGTCACGAATAAAGGCGTACCTCAGTCGGACAGCTTTGCGAAGTACGCCGCGGCTTTTTTTAATATGTCCCGTTCGTCAGTAACCCGCTTCAACTCCTTCTGGAGTCGGCGGATCTCGGCCTGAGCATCTGACTGTTCTTTATTAGTGGATGAGTCCGGACCGTACTTCTTTATCCAGGCGTAAAGGCTGTGGGTGAT
>NZ_JBSKJR010000027.1:0-774 GCF_053709675.1 Enterobacter sp. UPMP2052 | reverse complement strand
CATGGTTTAGCCCCGTTACATCTTCCGCGCAGGCCGACTCGACCAGTGAGCTATTACGCTTTCTTTAAATGATGGCTGCTTCTAAGCCAACATCCTGGCTGTCTGTGCCTTCCCACATCGTTTCCCACTTAACCATGACTTTGGGACCTTAGCTGGCGGTCTGGGTTGTTTCCCTCTTCACGACGGACGTTAGCACCCGCCGTGTGTCTCCCGTGATAACATTCTTCGGTATTCGTAGTTTGCATCGGGTTGGTAAGCCGGGATGGCCCCCTAGCCGAAACAGTGCTCTACCCCCGAAGATGAGTTCACGAGGCGCTACCTAAATAGCTTTCGGGGAGAACCAGCTATCTCCCGGTTTGATTGGCCTTTCACCCCCAGCCACAGGTCATCCGCTAATTTTTCAACATTAGTCGGTTCGGTCCTCCAGTTAGTGTTACCCAACCTTCAACCTGCCCATGGCTAGATCACCGGGTTTCGGGTCTATACCCTGCAACTTAACGCCCAGTTAAGACTCGGTTTCCCTTCGGCTCCCCTATACGGTTAACCTTGCTACAGAATATAAGTCGCTGACCCATTATACAAAAGGTACGCAGTCACCCCATAAAAGAGGCTCCCACTGCTTGTACGTACACGGTTTCAGGTTCTTTTTCACTCCCCTCGCCGGGGTTCTTTTCGCCTTTCCCTCACGGTACTGGTTCACTATCGGTCAGTCAGGAGTATTTAGCCTTGGAGGATGGTCCCCCCATATTCAGACAGGATACCACGTGTCCCGCC
>NZ_JBSKJR010000026.1:0-1545 GCF_053709675.1 Enterobacter sp. UPMP2052 | reverse complement strand
AGTGCCATTGGCATGACAACCCGAACACCAGTGATGCGTCCACTCCGGTCCTCTCGTACTAGGAGCAGCCCCCCTCAATTCTCCAGCGCCCACGGCAGATAGGGACCGAACTGTCTCACGACGTTCTAAACCCAGCTCGCGTACCACTTTAAATGGCGAACAGCCATACCCTTGGGACCTACTTCAGCCCCAGGATGTGATGAGCCGACATCGAGGTGCCAAACACCGCCGTCGATATGAACTCTTGGGCGGTATCAGCCTGTTATCCCCGGAGTACCTTTTATCCGTTGAGCGATGGCCCTTCCATTCAGAACCACCGGATCACTATGACCTGCTTTCGCACCTGCTCGAGCCGTCACTCTCGCAGTCAAGCTAGCTTATGCCATTGCACTAACCTCCTGATGTCCGACCAGGATTAGCTAACCTTCGTGCTCCTCCGTTACTCTTTGGGAGGAGACCGCCCCAGTCAAACTACCCACCAGACACTGTCCGCAACCCGGATTACGGGTCCACGTTAGAACACCAGCCATTAAAGGGTGGTATTTCAAGGACGGCTCCACGCAGACTGGCGTCCACGCTTCAAAGCCTCCCACCTATCCTACACATCAAGGACCAGTGTTCAGTGTCAAGCTATAGTAAAGGTTCACGGGGTCTTTCCGTCTTGCCGCGGGTACACTGCATCTTCACAGCGAGTTCAATTTCACTGAGTCTCGGGTGGAGACAGCCTGGCCATCATTACGCCATTCGTGCAGGTCGGAACTTACCCGACAAGGAATTTCGCTACCTTAGGACCGTTATAGTTACGGCCGCCGTTTACCGGGGCTTCGATCAAGAGCTTCGCGTTGCCGCTAACCCCATCAATTAACCTTCCGGCACCGGGCAGGCGTCACACCGTATACGTCCACTTTCGTGTTTGCACAGTGCTGTGTTTTTAATAAACAGTTGCAGCCAGCTGGTATCTTCGACTGATTTCAGCTCCATCCGCAGGGACTTCACCTACATATCAGCGTGCCTTCTCCCGAAGTTACGGCACCATTTTGCCTAGTTCCTTCACCCGAGTTCTCTCAAGCGCCTTGGTATTCTCTACCTGACCACCTGTGTCGGTTTGGGGTACGATTTCGTGTTACCTGATGCTTAGAGGCTTTTCCTGGAAGCAGGGCATTTGTTACTTCAGCACCGTAGTGCCTCGTCATCACACCTCAGCGTTAAAAGGTACCGGATTTACCTGGAACCTCCGCCTACATGCTTAAACCGGGACAACCGTCGCCCGGCTAACATAGCCTTCTCCGTCCCCCCTTCGCAGTAACACCAAGTACAGGAATATTAACCTGTTTCCCATCGACTACGCCTTTCGGCCTCGCCTTAGGGGTCGACTCACCCTGCCCCGATTAACGTTGGACAGGAACCCTTGGTCTTCCGGCGAGCGGGCTTTTCACCCGCTTTATCGTTACTTATGTCAGCATTCGCACTTCTGATACCTCCAGCATGCCTCACAGCACACCTTCAACGGCTTACAGAACGCTCCCCTACCCAACAACGCATAAG
>NZ_JBSKJR010000025.1:0-1699 GCF_053709675.1 Enterobacter sp. UPMP2052 | reverse complement strand
AACTTGGGTGGAGTAGTTTAAGCCAGAGGGCTCATGACTCGTCGTCGCAGTAACTCGAAGCCAGCACGACCATACATCTGCCGTTTAAGCATTTTTAGGCGGTTTACATGGCCTTCCACAACACCATTACTCCATCTGCTGCTTATCGCTTCGTGTATTGCTGTTGCATCCGCTTCCATACCGGCCGCAACACGCTGAAGGTCAATGAGCCCACTTTGACTGACGTCAGAGAACCATTGATTTAACTGTGATTTATTCTTCATCTTCAGCATCCGGTAGAAGTCGAGGGACAACTGTTGTGCCATTTTCAGCTGCGGCTCTTTCTGGCACATTGACTCGATGAAGCGGGACGCATAGTTTTCTTCTCCTCTGATCATTCGCCAGGGCATTAACCAGCGACTGACCCGGGATGCAGAGGGAAGTCGACCTGGTGAGACAGCCGGAGCGTTAGACTGCTTACGCCACTTAGCAACAGCATCTCTGACAGTCGTTTCACTCCCGGTAAAACCAGCGTCAACCATCTCCCGCCATAGTTGCCGGGCATTATGGTTACCATTTATACGTTGTCTTTCCAGCCATTCATGCCATGGATCAAGAAGTCCGGGCCTTGGCGGTTTCGTTGATATTTCAGGGAACGCCTTCGACTGCATCCACCTACGAACTGTTACGCGGGACAGCCCGGTGATGCGGGATATTTCTCTGATCCCGTGACCTTTTTTATGAAGAGAGTCGACCTCAGTCCAGCGTTGGTACCGTTTTTCACTCCTCTGTCGTTTAATGCGCTCAGGGCGACGTAGTGTTGAGACTGGTGCAAGAGACGCTTCGGCGTCCTGTTTTTTGGGGGACAGCTCAGTAGCTACCTGCCGTATCAATGGCATATATCTGTACATCATGCGTTCCAGCGCATCGCCGATGTTCTTCAACAGATGCCAGCGATCGGCCACCTGTACTGCCTGCGGTGCACCATCACGAGCAGCTAACGCATAGATCCCCCCACGATCGCGTGAGACGACTTGTATCTCCGGGTATTTTTTGAACCATGCCGCCAGAGTACGTTGCTCCCGGCCTGGCAGCAGCACCAGGGGGCGATGGGTATCAAGATTCACGATCAGTGTGCCGTACCTGTGGCCCCGATGCCATGCCCACTCGTCAATACCGACATGCATGGTCCGGTTCTCTGTTTGTTCCGGAGCCTGAACCACTCTGCGTAGTAAAGTATCCGCGCTGATCTGTATTCCTGAAGCTACTGCAGCTCGTCTACCTGCTTCACCACCTGCGATGAGCCCCAGTTGATTCTGCAGATTTTTCAGCAATGCAGAAGACTGCTGCTGCTGACCCGCAAAGGGAACAAGCGATTCAGCAAAAATTTTACGTGGACAGGACGGGTTACGGCAGTACCAGTGCCGGATGGCAAAGACTAACCAGAGAGCCTGGCCTGAGCATGGAAGATGCTGTATCCGCCGTCGCCGACAACTATGAACAGAATTGCTGCGAGCAAGGCACTCAGGACATGATGCCGTTTTACGCGTGGCGCGGAGATGGAGGGTTATTCCATCAGTACCAGTAATTTGTTGGCAGGTTTGCCACCCTCGCGGTAGCAGTAAAAGTGTCTTAAGTGAGGCCATTTTGTTATCCACAACTTAAAACAGCTTAGATCCTTGTTAACTAAAAAGTTTCATCAATTTTTGTCCACCCAAGT
>NZ_JBSKJR010000024.1:0-4078 GCF_053709675.1 Enterobacter sp. UPMP2052 | reverse complement strand
AAACCACAGGCCTGTGCAAGCGCAGCGCCGCCAGGCGAAACACGCTTACCGACGACGCCCCAGCTTAACCGCTTTCAGCACCACAAACTTATTGTTCGTCGCAATGGTGACGCAGTTACCGAAAATCTTCTTCAGCTTGTGGAAGTAGTCCAGATGACGGTTTGCCACGATGTACAGCTCGCCGTTAATCTTCAGGCAGCGGCGGGCATGGTGGAACATCTCCCACGCGACGTTATCCGTCAGGGCGTGCTTCTGGTGGAACGGCGGGTTGCAGAACACGGCGTTAAAGCGGAAAGGCTCTACGCCCGACAGCGCGTTGTTGATCATAAACTCGCAGCGATCCAGCGCGTCCGGCATGTTGGTTTCGACGTTCAGACGGCTTGATGCCACCGCCATCGGCGACTCATCGCTGAATACCACGCTGGCGTCCGGGTTCTTCGCCAGCAGCGTCAGGCCAATTACGCCGTTGCCGCAGCCCAGGTCAACGATCTCACCTTCCAGGTTTTCCGGCAGATGTTCTATAAAGAAACGCGCCCCGATATCCAGCCCGGTGCGGGAGAAGACGTTCGCATGGTTGTGGATGGTCCAGTCGGTGCCTTCCAGTTTCCAGCTCAGGGTGTCTGGTGCGTCAGCCAGTTCCGGTGCGCTGAAGGTACAGTTGATCAGGCGCGCTTTTTTCCAGGCCAGCGTGGTGGTGGTTGGGCCGAGCACTTTTTCGAACAGTTCCAGCGTCGACGTGTGGATATCACGCGCCTTGGCACCAGCGATGATGCGCGTGTGTGGCGTGACGACCTTACGCAGCGCGCGCAGCTGCTGCTCCAGCAGCGCCATGGTTTTCGGCACTTTGATCAGCACCACGCCCGGTGCCTGCGGGTAATCCGCAGTGCTGTCGAGGAACTTCACGCTACCTTCATCGATATCGTTATGGCGCAGGTTCTCGCGCGTCGCCAGCTCACTTAAGTAAGAATCCCCGATGCTGTAAGGCGTGTGCTCCGCCAGGGCACAGCCCAGTGCGCCAAACGTGTCATTCAGGATCAGAACCGGGCCGCTGATTTCGGTGTCATCCAACTGCTGCAGCAGATAGTCATCCGCCGCTTCCCACGCCTGAAGCGGGTTAACGTCGTCCGTTTCCGGGAAACGTTTAAGGTTGAGTGAACGGAAACCGTTGTCTAAGTGGCTCATCGGCCCTCCTGAATGGTAAAATTTGGCGTATCCCTGAAAAGGGTGCGTGAGTATACCCGTTTTATTGTCGATTTGGGGCGTTGATGAACCAACTTACTTATCTCCAGGGCTACCCGGAGAACTTACTGACTCAGGTTCGCAGCCTGATTGCCGAGCAAAAGCTGGGCGCGGTGCTGGAAAAACGTTATCCGGATACGCACGATTTCGCGACCGATAAGGCGCTCTGGCAGTATACGCAGGATCTGAAAAACCGGTATCTGAAGAGCGCGCCGCCGATCAATAAGGTGATGTACGACAACAAGATCCACGTGCTGAAAAATGCGCTTGGGCTGCACACCGCCATCTCCCGCGTGCAGGGCGGCAAGCTGAAAGCCAAAGCCGAGATCCGCGTGGCAACGGTGTTTCGCAACGCACCGGAGGCCTTTTTGCGGATGATCGTGGTGCATGAATTGGCGCACCTGAAAGAGAAAGAGCACGACAAAGCGTTCTACTCCCTGTGCTGCCACATGGAGCCGCAGTACCACCAGCTGGAGTTTGATACCCGCCTGTGGCTGACGCATTTATCGTTAAAGAGTAATGCGCAGTAGCGCACGCGAAATGTCATGATGACGTGCTACAGTGGCTACAGGTTCCCCGTTACGGAGTACGTAAACGTCTATGATACGTTTCGCAGTTATTGGTACGAACTGGATCACACGCCAGTTCGTCGACGCCGCCCACGAAACCGGCAAATACAAGCTCACCGCAGTTTATTCCCGCAGCCTTGAGCAGGCGCAGAGTTTCGCCAACGACTACCTGGTCGAGCATCTATTCACCTCGCTCGACGAGATGGCGCAAAGCGACGCCATCGACGCGGTCTATATCGCCAGCCCGAACGCCCTGCACTTCCCGCAAACGACGCTGTTTCTCAGCCATAAAAAGCATGTGATTTGCGAGAAGCCGCTGGCCTCCAACATTCAGGAAGTGGAAGCCGCCATCGCCCTGGCGCGCGAAAACCAGGTGGTGCTGTTCGAAGCCTTCAAAACCGCCAGCCTGCCGAACTTCCTGCTGTTGCAGCAGTCCCTGCCGAAAATTGGCAAGGTGCGTAAAGCCTTTATCAACTACTGCCAGTATTCGTCGCGCTATCAGCGCTATCTTGACGGCGAAAACCCGAACACCTTCAACCCGGCGTTCTCTAACGGCTCGATCATGGATATCGGTTTCTACTGCCTGGCCTCCGCCGTGGCGCTGTGGGGCGAACCGCACGGCGTAACGGCCACCGCCAGCCTGCTGGAGAGCGGCGTGGACGCGCACGGTATCGTGGTACTGGACTACGGTGATTTCAGCGTCACGCTCCAGCACTCCAAGGTGAGCGATTCGGTCTTACCGAGCGAAATTCAGGGCGAAGACGGCTCGCTGGTCATCGAAAAAATCTCCGAATGCCAGAAGCTCAGCATCGTGCCGCGCGGCGGCAAAGCGCAGGAGCTGACGCAGCCTCAGCATATCAACACTATGCTGTATGAGGCAGAGGTCTTTGCACGTCTGGTTGAGGACAATGAGGTGAATCACCCGGGGCTGGCGGTCAGCCGCACCACGGCGAAACTGCAAACGGAGATCCGCCGTCAGACCGGCGTGGTGTTCCCGGCAGACGGCGTGGGTGCGCAAGTTACCGCGTAAAACTGTGTAATGAATTCATGCCGAGCCTTGACGGATCGCCGGGCCTGACATATTTTGTTACCAGCAAAGGGGAGTAACTTCCTTGCCGGTGGATCGTCATTACGATGCGTGCAATACCGCATCCGGTCGCCGGGCAACCCTCGTGGTTGTAAGTGAGACCTTGCCGGAAGGCGAGGTCTATGCATAAAAAGCTAACGGCTATCGTCTTCTGACCATAGCCGTTTTTGTTTTTTTATGTGTAAGGAAAATAGTATGCATTCTGTCGGCACTCCAATGTTGTGGGGCGGATTCGCGGTTGTCGTGCTCATCATGCTGGCGATCGACCTCTTTTTGCAGGGGCGTCGTGGCGAGCACGGCATGACCATGAAGCAGGCTGCCGCCTGGTCACTGGTGTGGGTCACCCTCTCCCTGCTTTTTTGCGCCGCCTTCTGGTGGTATCTGGCCTCGACCGAAGGCCGTGCGGTGGCCGATCCTCAGGCGCTCGCCTTCCTCACCGGTTATTTGATTGAAAAAGCCCTCGCGGTCGATAACGTCTTCGTCTGGCTGATGCTGTTCAGCTACTTTGCCGTGCCTGCGTCACTGCAACGCCGCGTGCTGGTCTATGGCGTGCTGGGCGCGATTATCCTGCGTACCATCATGATCTTCGCGGGCAGCTGGCTGATCACCCAGTTTGAATGGCTGCTGTATGTTTTCGGCGCGTTCCTGCTGTTCACCGGTGTCAAAATGGCGCTGGCGAAAGAGGATGAGACCGGCATCGGCGAGAAGCCGCTGGTGAAGTGGATCCGCAGTCACCTGCGCATGACGGACAAAATCGAAAGCGAGCACTTCTTCGTGCGCAAGAACGGCCTGCTGTTTGCCACCCCGCTGCTGCTGGTGCTGATTCTGGTTGAGCTGAGCGACGTGATTTTCGCGGTAGACAGCATTCCGGCAATTTTCGCGGTAACGACAGACCCGTTCATCGTCCTGACCTCTAACCTGTTCGCGATCCTCGGCCTGCGTGCCATGTACTTCCTGCTGGCGGGCGCGGCAGAGCGCTTCTCCATGCTGAAGTACGGCCTGTCGGTGATCCTGGTCTTTATCGGTATCAAGATGCTGATTGTCGATTTCTACCACATTCCGATCGCCATCTCGCTCGGCATTGTGTTTGGCATTCTGATCGTGACGCTGATTATCAATACCTGGGTTAACCGCCAGCACGATAAAAAGCAGCAGGCTTAGTGCTTTTTGCCCGGTGGCGCTG
>NZ_JBSKJR010000023.1:0-19194 GCF_053709675.1 Enterobacter sp. UPMP2052 | reverse complement strand
CACTGGCCTGCTGACTGGTGGTATAACGCTGACAGGCATCTGGCTGACGCATCTGTTAACGAAGCGAAGAGAACAGCTTAAGTCAGAGGATAAGCTGATAAAGGAGCGGGTTTTTATCGCGACAGAACTGGTGTTTATTCTGGAAAAGTTCGCGGAAACTTGTGCCACTATAGCGACGCACGGAGCTTATGAAAACAGGTACAGTCTTTCCGGGGAAGAGGTTGAACTTCCTGAGATTGATTTCTCTGATGTAAAAGGTGACTGAAGTGTCCTTCCGGCCAGACTGATGTACAGGATACGTGAGCTCCCGGTAATCAAGCAGTCATCAGAGAGGACAATCACCACTGGCTACCGTGCTCCTCCTTATTTTGAGGATGCAACTATTACCCGCCGCTACGAATACACCCGTCTCGGGATCAGGGCTCTCGTTCTTGCCCGCAGCCTGCGCAAACTGGCTAGTTTTATCCAGACCCGTTCCGATGACACTATCTGGCCGGCCAAGAGGGCTCTCATAAAGGTCTGGACGCTGGAAAAGAGAAGGCGCCTGAATATGGAAATGCTCTATGAGCAGGATCTGTTGAGAGCAGATTTAAAACGGAGCGCCAGTAAAACGACGGATAAAAATCACAATAGCGGAGTCAGTTTCTGACTATGTCAACAACAGCCTTAAGCGCCTCACTCTGACAAGAAAGCATAATCAATGAAACCGTATTATCTGAACGATCTGCATGCAAATGAAGCCGCCGATGACATTATTGACCTTCTCAAACTATGTCAGCGGCTTCAGTCTGAAAAGGACGGCCGGGAACGGCCGGCACCCGGAACATATACCCGCGATGAGGATGATTTTGCCGATCGCATCCGTTCCGCATGCGGGCACGCCCTGCAGCTGCGCCGGCTGCTTCCTGTAGCGGCGACCCTGAGCGCCATCGGCGCCGAGATGGAACGCCGTGGAGAAATCAGAGTGCTCCCGGGTGAGGATTACGCGCAGAAGGCCCTGGCACGACTAACAGAGCAATACCTTTCCTCCGGGGACAATAAACAATGATACCGGCAATCCCAGGCCAGGGTGTTTCTTTTTCTGCCGCGCAGCTGCCGGTGGCCATTGACTATCCTGCCGCACTGGCCCTGCGCCAGATGGCGCTCGTTCAGGACGAACTGCCGAAATATCTGCTGGCGCCGGAAGTGAGTGCCCTGCTCCACTATGTACCCGATCTCCACCGCAAGATGTTGCTGGCAACCCTCTGGAACACCGGCGCGCGCATTAACGAGGCGCTGGCGCTGACCCGTAGTGATTTTTCTCTGGCGCCACCCTACCCGTTCGTGCAGCTGGCCACACTCAAGCAGCGGGCGGAGAAAGCGGCCCGAACGGCCGGCCGCTCGCCTGCCGGCAGTCAGGCGCACCGGCTGGTTCCGCTTTCCGATGCGAACTATGTCAGCCAGCTGGAGATGATGGTGGCCACGCTGAAAATACCTCTGGAACGACGCAACAAGCGAAGCGGCAGAACCGAGAAGGCGCGTATCTGGGAGATTACCGACCGGACGGTCCGCACCTGGCTCAGCGAAGCGGTGGAGGCCGCGGCGGCCGACGGGGTGACGTTCTCCGTGTCGGTAACACCGCACACGTTCCGTCATTCCTACGCCATGCACATGCTGTATGCCGGTATTCCACTGAAGGTGCTGCAGAGCCTGATGGGACATAAGAGCATCAGCTCGACGGAGGTGTATACGAAAGTGTTTGCGCTGGATGTGGCAGCCCGACACCGGGTGCAGTTCCAGATGCCTGAGGGTGATGCGGTCGCAATGCTGAAAGGAAATCGATAGGTGCCAGTACGAATTGACTGACGATGTACCAGGCCAGATTTTGCGTCGTGCAACTTCCCCGTTCATTTTTCTTCGCTTTTCCTCGGCTGTCGTTTGTCCTGGCATTACTCCATTTCTCCCAAAAAACCTAAAAATCCCCCTCAGGCCTCGGCATTACTGGCTTCGTGGTGGTTCAGGGGCGAAAAGTGATTCTTTATATGTTTGGTTTTACCCGCAATAATGCAGGATAAGATAACAAAAGGATCCTTTCGCTGCGACTTATTGTGATGGAAGGCTCATGCCCTGAAGTTCAGAATAACTGTATTCATAAACAGTGCGTGCGCTACATGAAAATGAGCCGATGAATAACATCATTCCTCTGCAGAATTAACCAGAACGCGTCTCCCTGATGCCGATCTCCCCGGGAGTTGATTTTGCGACTGCGGTTGCATTCCACCGGATGGCCACCTCAACTGAAGCCACACCGACCTACCTGCTGGCGCCTGAAGTGAGCGCCCTCCTCTTCTATATGCCCGAGCAGCGCCACCACATGCTGTTTGCCACCATGTGGAACACCGGCATTCGTACAGGGGAAGCACGAACTCTTACCCCGGGATTGTTTGATCTGGACGGGTTAAGACTCTTTGTACGGGTTCTGTCAGAAAAGATGCGCGCACGACGTGGGCACCCGCCAAAAGATGAGGTTCGACTTGTCCCGCTGACGGACGGAAAGTTTGTGCGGCTGATGGAGAGCTGGATGGTGACCACGCGGCCCCGTCGGCGCGAGCCGCTATGGACCGTCACCGATAAAACTATGTGCAACTGGCTGAAGCAGATGGTGAAGCGGGCCGGAGAAGACGGTGTGCATTTTTCTATTCCGGTGACGCCGCATACGTTCCGCCACAGCTATATCATGCACATGCTCTATCACCGGCATTATTCAGGCTCTGGTCGGACAAAAGGATCCGCGCTCGATGGAAGTGTATACAAGGGTGTTTGCGCTAGATGTGGCTGCCACGCTTGCCGTGCCGTTTACCGGAGACGAGCATGATGCAGCTGAGATTTTACGGGCACTGTCGCCAATGAAATGACCTTAGTACCCACCACAATTACATAAGCTATGGTGAGCAGCACGCCCAGGACATAAACTGCAAAGAGCAACATAAACTGTGGTGAGTAAAATTATCCTGAAGAGCACCTGTCGCTGCGAGCCAATAATGCTCAGACCGGAGATAAGAGCTTTCTGACAAGTGGTACAAACACACTGACAGGAGATGCCTCGCCACAGCTTATATAAACTATAGTGAGCAAGTTACTCTCCAGAACCAGTAATATAAGCTGTGGTGAGTAGCAACAATACGATTACTCACTACAGTTTATGTTCATGATGTTTTGAACAGCTTCTCCAGATCATCAAGCGTGATACCAAGCTTTTCAAGGACAGCCAGTTTTTCAGCCATTTCCGGACTGACATCCCGCTTCGCCGCCGGCAACTGCGGGTTCTCCGCGCTTTCATCGTTGGGTGCCTTCAGCTTCGGTCGCCGATAATGGATACAGAAAAGCTTTGTCCGGCCGCGCTGAATCTCCGTGTAGTCAAGGTATCCTATGTCACGCAACTGCTCCATGGCACGCCTTACCGTCTGGTTCTGGGAAAAGACAGGAGATTTCAGATTCAGGCGGGCCCGGAGGCGCGCCAGCGAGATAGGAGCCGGATCCCGCGGAAGACTCTCAATAAAGGTATAGAGTGCCTGAGCGGATTCCCTGCGCTTCAGGGCATTGATAGCCTTGAGCTGCAGAAGTACTTTGCGGTCAAACTGATAAAGCTCGAATAAACGCGGATCCGCCTGTAACTGAACCACGTCTTTCTCCGTATCATAGTAGGCAGACTGGACCAGGTGAGTGATGTACTCTTTGGTGTGCTTTTCGGTAGTGCGGGAAAAAGAAATCACGGTGCCCGCGATCCGTTTAAGCGAGGGACTGATGCGCTCCCGAAGTTTACGGGACGACTGGCTTGAAGGGATACCACATAACTTAGCAAACTCGACGAACGGAAGTTCCACTTTATCGCCGATAACCTTATGTCGGGCAAAGGAATGGACGATCCCGACCCAGGTTTTGAAATCATTATCCATATCAAGCCGTGGGCCAGTGATCTCTACCTTATCAAAACCTTCAGCTCTGGCAAGGGAAAGGCGTGTCAGCTCTTCCGTAGCATCCGTACGAGAAAGCGTATTCTTTTTACTATTTTTCAGTGACTTGAGCGTGGGAACGAAAACACCAAGCCGCATCAGCGCCACGGGCTGAACTGTGTTACTGCCATTAGGCGTGAGGTTAACTATTTCACCGGAGGATTTATCCACCTCTTCAAACAGTTTTTTTATGTCCAGATTGTCCTTGTCCAGATAGCCTCCGGGCGGTGGAAAAGTAAAGAGTAAAAATGCTGATTGCTGACCTGTAATAGCCGTAAGGCCCGCTACAAGTGCATTCATGTTATACACAACCCAGGGCAAATTTCTGGGCTTAATACATACTGTAGTTTATGTTCCTGACTCATTACAGCATATCCTTTGCATGATACAGCTTATTGTATACCAGTTACAGCTTATGATTATCCCACTACAGCTTATGTGATCATCCCCCAGGAACAGAGCTGACACGGGCTGCAGCGATCCGGGGATCTTATATGGATCTTATATGGATCAATTTGAGGATCTTATTGCTGGATCGAAGAGCTGTATATGTGGATAACCAACTGAAGTAAAACCGATAAAATATGCATTTTCGGTGATCAAACACAGGCGCGTACCACCCCATTTTAACAACGATGATATTGCGCTTCCTCGCCAGTTCGCTCGCGCTGCTCGGTCACAAGGCTGCGGCGAGCACTGCTTATATTCTGGCTGCAGCGTGACACTCACAGGATGCGCTGGTAAAAACGAAAGATATGCACTGGAACTATCGTCTGCTCAGTGAAAAGGAATGATCCGGCCGGGATGTTATGGGATTTAGCACAAGGGTGAAAAGCATTTATCTCTTACGGGTAAATCTCGATGTCGCTTTTGACGACAATAGCTGACAGTGCATTAGACGGGGGGCGAAGTTGTTTAATCGCTGTTGCTGTCAGGGACTGCCTGAGGAGGTTGCCTCCCTGCCCCACCAGTTGACGCTGATGGCCTGACAGGGAGTGACAGTAAAAGGGGATTAGTGGCGGATCTGCGCCAGATCGTCTTCAGTCAGCCCAGTCATTTTCATTACAGTGATACGGTCGATGCCGTTCTGCAGCATGGTACGGGCAACTTCCAGCTTTCCTTCCAGCTTGCCTTCATTGCGACCTTCCTGCCTGCCTAGCTGGATACCCTTCTGTATGCCTTTCTGTTCGAGCTGTTGTGCGATGGTCATGAGTGCATCTCCGTGTTGCGGCAAACGCTGTGCCAGTTCGCGTACAAAGGCTTCGGCGTCGGATGTTTCGCCTGCCTGCACTATATAGTGTACCAGCGATATTACCTGTGATGAAGACAGATATCCGGCCAGCAAGATGGGCACCAGCCGGTCAACCAGCTCTGCCAGATCCCGCTGATGAATATGTTTCTGCAGTAACGTCAGTGCGGCCATGCTGCGATGACCAGCAATTTCATCATCCGGAATGACCGTAACGTCTACCAGCGGGAAGGCGCTGCTGTAGAGTTTGCCAGCCAGGGCCGGATCGTCAAATTCATCCAGCCAGCGGGTGGAGTATGGATACGGACTGCGCTTACCCGTATAGAACAGCACCGGTATTACCAGTGGCAGTTTTTTATGCCCTGCCTCCAGGTGGCGCTGCATGGCGGCCACAGCATAGCGTATCATGCGGAAAGCCATATGTTTGTCCGGCGTTGACTGATGCTCGATTAGAACATGAATATATCCGTCGCCGGCTGTAGTTTTCAGGCTATACAGAACGTCGCTGAAATACTGGCGGAGATCATCCTCAACGAATGAGCCGGATTCCAGCTTCAGCGTGCTGAGATTGCAAACAGCACGCAGCTCTGCAGGCAGATGAATTTCCATGAAATCCCTGGCAACATCCAGTTGCGTAAGGAAATGCCTGAACGTGGCATCATGGGGAGTGGGTGTGCTGTTTTTCTTTTTCATCAGCCTGGCTCTGAGAATTTACCCGGATATGTTATCACAGCTCGAAACAAGCTAGTATTTGCGGTGAAAGGAATTGCATTCCTTCAGGGGGCCGTTCCGGGGTGGTTCGGCTCCCTTCTCTTACCGGTGTTATGTGTTGCAGGCGCGAATTATCATCCTTTTAGAAGCTCCAGCCCTGCATGCTGTTTCTGCCAGCGATTCTCTTTGGCCTGACACCGAGTGCGTATCATTTCGTGTTTCAGCCCATTGGCTATCTTTTCACGCTATTAGCTCCGTGTTTTCGCCTGGTTACTGACTTCCGCTGATGTCATTGCTGATCCTGTTAGTTATTTCTTACGACTGCAGCAAGCACATCCATCGTGACTCCACTTACCGTCTTGATGAGTTCTGATGACTAAAGTTGCTGCAATCTTCAGAACGTTAGCGTTCGAATTGAAGAAATTTGAGCTTTAGCAACAAATAAAGAATTTTTTCTTGAATTATGATGTTTTTTGTTCAAAATGATAAAAAACATCATAAAGGCATGTTATGAAAAATATCGATCAGTTGACAAAAGTTGCTGCAAGAGCGCACAAAATGTTACTCGCTCTTAGCGAGCACATTCAGCAACAAAAAGAAGAGTTTCAGCTTAACGATTTTTATCAGGTATACAGTAAGGCCTCACTATACAAACTCCCTAAACTTAGCAAAGGAAGTGTTGAATACGCCGTAAGTGAAATGGAGGCTCAGGGGTATGTTTTTAACAAACGACCTTCAGGCAACACGATGAAGTATGCAATGACACTACAGAATGTCATTGATTTATATCATCATCGTGGGGTGCCTAAGTATCGTGATCGTCATCATGAGGCTTTCTGCATTTACGTTGCAAACCTTAAAGGTGGTGGTTCTAAAACTGTTTCAACGGCCTCTTTAGCGCATGCTCTCAGAGCGCATCCACACTTGCTGTATGAAGATCTGAGAATACTTGCAATCGATTTTGATCCACAAGCTTCATTAACCATGTTCTTAAGTCATCGGAATTCTGTTGGTCTCGTAGAAACAACGGCTGCTCAGGCGATGCTTCAAAACGTCAGCCGCGAGGAGCTTATTTCTGATTTTATCGTTCCGTCAGTGGTTCCGGGAGTGGATATTATCCCTGCTTCTATCGATGATGCTTTCATCGCGGAGAGATGGAAAGAACTCTGTTCTGAACATCTGCCCGGACAGAATGTGCATGCAGTCTTGAAAGAAAACATAATCGAGAAGCTTAAAAATGATTATGACTTTATCCTTGTAGACACAGGACCGCATCTGGATGCTTTTCTTAAAAATGGTATAGCTGCTGCAGATCTGCTCTTAACTCCTCTTCCCCCCGCAACTGTAGACTTCCATTCATCATTGAAGTTTGTTGCAAGTTTGCCTGCATTAGTCGAGAGCATCGAAGCCGAAGGTCAGCAATGTAATTTAATCGGTAATATCGGCTTTATGTCCAAGCTCTTAAATAAGAGCGATCACAAAATCTGTCATAGCCAGGCAAAGGAAGTTTTCGGAGCTGACATGCTTGATGTTGTGTTGCCCAGACTGGATGGTTTTGAACGGTGCGGAGAAACATTCGATACCGTAATTTCCGCTAATCCAGCAACGTATGACGGTAGCGCAGAGGCATTAAAAAGTTCCAGAATTGCTGCCGAAGATTTTGCGAAGGGTGTGTTTGATCGCGTGGAATTTATCAGAACGAATAAGGAGGCCTGATGTCTGGTCACAGAAAAACAATTGGCAGAAATTTTAATTCTCAGGCAACGGTTGAATCGTCTACTTCTGGGTTACAGGTTCAGTATTTTACATTGAAGACCGGACGAAAAGTTAAATTCACTTTAGTTACCGTTCCTGCGGCTGAGGTAGCTGAAAAAACGTTTGTGCGACAGGAAACGAATGGACGTGATCAATCTGCACTAACCAAAGATTCTTTAAAAGACATTACCCGGACCATTAGATTCCAGCAGTTCTTTGCCTGCATAGGGGTTATGGATGGCGAAAAAATTGAGATCCTCGATGGTTCCAGAAGGCGCGCTTCGGCAATTGAAGTTCATACTGCCCTCAATGTTATGGTCACATCCGATAAACTCACGGCTGAAGAAGCAAGACAGCTTGCAAAAGATATTCAGACTGCGAAGGAACATAACATTCGTGAGATTGGATTACGCTTGCTCTCTCTTAAAGAGTCAGGGCTAAACCAGAAAGAAATAGCAGAGCAGGAAGGTCTGTCTCAGGCCAAGGTCACTCGCGCTATTCAGGCGGCGACAGTACCACAAGAACTGATATCTCTGTTCCCGGTGCAGTACGAGTTATCCTTTTCAGACTATAAAAATCTCTCAGAACTCAATGATCGACTTAAAGAAAAAAGTATTGAGTATTTTCAGCTCATTGAGTGTATTTCCTCGCAGCTTGATGTTTTAGCGGCTGACGACCGTCTTCAGGAGGATGAAAAGAAAGCAGCAATTCTTAAATTGATTGCTAAAGGCGCTGCTTCTTTGATCGCTGAACCTCCAAAGGAAAAAACAATTGTGTCCTCGCTGTGGAAATTTGCTGATAAAGATAAGTTTGCACGTAAGCGTGTTAAAGGGCGAAGCTTTACTTACGAGTTTAATCGCCTGCCTAAAAATCTACAGAATGAAATTGATTCAGCAATTCAGGATGTTTTGAAGCGGCATTCATGCGAATAAGTTCGCCATGATGATTTCACACCTAAGTATCTAATTTATAGGATTTTGGTGTGAGAATTTCAGTGTGAAATCGCCAAGAACTTCAGGAAATTTTAGCAACAGGAATCTCCTTCCAGCGTGTAGTATAAGCGGGAGAAAGCATCTCCCGCTTCATCTGCCATTCTTGTGCCACTCCCCGTCCTGCAAACCACACTTTTCCCAGTCCTGAATGGTTAATGCCGTCCACGACTTTCATCAGCTGGTTACTGTTGCTCCGGGGCTGAGTATCATCGAAGAGGTTCAGCTGCGAAACCCCGGTAGGAGTGAAATCATTGAGCATGCAACCTGCTTTTGCATATCGATGGCCATTCACCCAGATCCGATCCAGTGCTTTCACCGCTGCGGCTATGATGTCCCGGGTATCCTGCGAGGGAGTCATCAGCTTTTCACTGGCCACATTCCCGTAATACGGTTCGTTCACAGCGAACGGTGACGTCTTCACAAAAACGGCAATATGCCTGCAGAACTGACGCTCGCCGCGCAGCTTTTCAGCTGCACGCTCAGCGTACTGACAAACTGCCTGGCGCATGGCTTCATACGTCATGACACGCTCCCCAAAGGACCGGCTACAGACAATCTGCTGTTTTGGCGGAGGCGCTTCTTCAAGCGAAATACAGCTTTCTCCGTTGAGTTCCCGAACGGTTCTCTCCAGCACAACGCTGAAATTTTTCCTGATAAAGACAGGGTTCGCGCGCGCCAGCTGCAGTGCAGTTGTTATCCCCATTGTGCTCAGTTTCTTTGAGATCCTGCGGCCAACACCCCAGATTTCCTCCACAGGCTGCAATGACAACAGTTTCTCCGTCCGCTTTGGATTGCCTGAAGTCAGAGCAAGCACGCCCCCAAACTGCCGCCATTCCTTAGACGCCCATTGTGCGCTTTTAGCCAGTGTTTTGGTCGGTCCCATGCCCACACCGATGGTCAGTCCTGTACCTGAACGAACGTGCTCACGCAGCTGCCGGCCGAAGTCCTCAAAATTAATGCAGCGGTCTATGCCGCGAAGCGACGCGAAAACCCTTATACATATGCCTGTCTGGTAATTCTGGCGTGGGGAAAAGTACTCTTCTCAGGCACCTGTCGACGGCATTATTTAAGGGCGATCCGGAAACCATCGCGATAGACGAAAAAAGTGTCCACCATTCTCTCCTTCCTTATCTTTTTGATGACACCAGCAACTACGGTTATCTTATCCAGCTCAATTTTATGATACAACGCGCGCTGCTGATTAAATCCTGGCTGGATAAAGGGTTTAACCTCATAATGGAGAGATCCCACATTGAGGATTATATCTTTATCAACTTCATGCTGAAGTCTGAATATATTAGTAAAGCGCAGCATGATGCATACATGGTGCTGTGGGCCAGAATTAATGAATTGCTGACTGAGCCAGACATTATCGCTTTCATTGATTATCCCGTCGAACATTCACTCATGCATCTCAATGATGATGAAATTCACGGTGTACGGCCGGAGGAATTTCCCGATGAGACCCTGAAGGAAAAATGGATCACAGGGTGGCATGCGGAATATCAGCATCTTACCGATGATCTTCCGGTACACCTTCGTGAGCGGATTATGGTGTGCGATCACCCGGATGACATTGACGTTTTTTCTGATAAGGTTATTCAGAAAGCCATAATGTTGAGGACATGAAATGCGCCAGCGAGTAATAGTGTGCCCAGTGATACAAAATGAAGGTGAGTTTCTGCTTTGTAAAATGGCCTCCAATCGTGGGGTATTCCCGGGACAATGGGCGCTGCCTGGCGGCGGAATGGAACCCGGCGAGACGATGGAAACTGCACTGAGGCGTGAAATCAGGGAAGAACTAGGCGAAGCACTGCTTATCGCAGACGTTAACCCCTGGGCCTTTCGTGATGATGTCCGTACTAAAACGTACCCGGATGGTACCACAGAAGATATTTACATGATTTACCTCATCTTTGACTGTATCAGTACAAACCGGACAATTACGTTTAATGAGGAATTTCAGGATATTGCTTGGGTATCTCCTAACAACCTGAAAAAAATGGATTTAAATGAAGCGACCCGGATCACCTTTGCCCGGAAAGGTCTCCTTTAGGTTCTGGTCTTTATACAAAAAGCTGAGCTGCTGATGAGCAGGACGAGACGCCGTAGGATCGCGGCTTTCGTCATACTGGGGTTCTGTGCCGGAACCACCGAAATTCCGGCACAATGAATTAGGTACTGCGGGAGCATTGCCCTCCCTGTTGTGCCAGTTTGATAAAGAAATGTGAGCTAAATCACAAATAATTCACTTTCCTCCTGTTTCTCGCGATTGATTGATACGGCATTGAATATTGAAGGCGTTATTTTTATTAAAAGCCTTTTCGATTTTCGAAGGTGTTATCAATCTACGTTGAAAGGATGTTGATACGATGGGACAAAAAGAAACAGCAACACAAATCTGGAATTATTTAGTTGGATGCGGGTGGTCTAAGACAGCCGTAGCTGCTCTTCTTGGAAATATGCAATCTGAAAGTGGAATAATCCCGGACAGATGGGAAAATGATGATGTAGGTAATTTGAATGGCGGATATGGCCTTGTTCAATGGACCCCGGCAACCAATATTATAGACTGGGCTGATTTTAATGGTCTGGACTATAAAGATGTTTTTACCCAATGTAAACGGATTGAGTGGGAAGTTGAAAATAATCAACAATTCATTTGTCCATCCATGACCTTTTACCAGTTTAAAGTCAGTACAGATTCGCCTGAAAACCTGGCGAGTATTTTTATAAAATATTATGAAAGACCCGCTAATCCGGACCAGCCTGTCAGGGCTCAACAGGCAAGATACTGGTATGATTTACTTGAAGGTGTTAACCCTGTTCCGGCAGTAAAAGTTGTGGACTGGTTTAATAAAAACAGAGGGCACATTACCTATTCTATGGATGGTTCTCGAACAGGCACTGACGGTACCGCAGATTGTTCGGGGAGCATAACTATTGCCGTAAAAGAGTCAACCGGCATACCCTATGAGTACGTATATAACACAGTAACCCTGGGCGGTTATCTGTCGAAATGTGGATACACACGCATCCTGATAGGTGATTCAGGTGGCTCTAATTTGAATCAAATTCAGGATGAGGATATTATTCTTTTATCCTGTGGAAGTTCCATGGCTGACTCAGGAGGTGCAGGTGGACATACTGGTGTCATTAGTAGAAACAGTAAAAATATCACCTCAACTTGTTACTATACTCAGGGTGAAAAAAATACTGCTATACAAGATCTTCCACTAAACGCAGCCTATCTGACTTACAATTCGTTCAAATACTATGAAATCTGGCGCCCTTCAGGTACGCCAAATCCAGGCCCGACTCCCTCTGAGTTCTCCACAGACGTTCATTACGGTTTGCGGGTTCTTGGCGGTTCCTGGTTAGGGGAGGTTACCAACTTTAATAATGTCGATTATAATGGCTTCGCAGGCCTTCCTTATAATAAACATGACATGCTATATATTAAAGTTGACAAGGGGACATTGAGATATCGTACCCACTCTGCTGAAAGTGGCTGGCTGTCATGGGTGAGTCAGGGGAATCCTAATGACCCTGTAAATGGTTGTGCAGGAAACCCCGGGGAAGCCATTGATGGTGTGCAGATTTATTACACTACACCTTCAGGAGAAACGCTTTCGCAGAGCTATTATCGTTCTCAAACTACGGCACGAACCGGATGGCTAAATACATGCTGTGATGATGGTACATCGATACCCGGCTTTGATGGTTGGGCTGGTATGTTTGGCGAACCTCTTGACCGTCTACAAATCGGTATTTCAACAAAAAATCCATTTTAGGTTTTCTTTCTGACAAATAGCTTTCCTGCCACATTAGTTGATCAACTAATGTGGCAGTTACCTGTAGCGGCTCGCAATAGAAACTTCATCGACTCGCAATCAGCGCAAATTTTGGCTCACATTAACTGCAACTAAATCGGGGGCGGACTCACAGTAACTGTAAATGGACTTGCATTTATCGCCGCTGGCTCGAAATAAAAATATCTGGACTCACGCTAAGTGAACGGACAACAGTTGATTGCGGGTCGGTGGGATTTCTATTACAGGCAGTTACGGTTAATCATCTTTTGCTGTACCAGGGTATGAAAAGTCTCAGGGTTCCCCCCCAGAATACGCCATCAACAAGCCCAGTCACACCGCCAAACAACATACAAAAACTTGCGGATGATCCTAATCCGGGCTGCAGATAAATGGCCGAGGTAAGGATAAACTTCATACAAAAAGCAATCACAATCAGTCCCAGGGTCAGCGGTGTCCCGGCCCTAATAATCATACCCGGATTATCTGAATTTCTCAGCGGTGGCTGTGAGCGCCACAACTTGTATCCAATAGCAGTTCCTGCAAGCAGTCCTGCTGCCATCATTGTAAGACTTACGCCAGCCAGTTTTGTCTCGGTGATAACCCCATATACTCCCCAGACAAGAAAAAGCACCGGAAGAAAAAACAGCCGCCCGGTTGTCATCTCCCGGTCATAAAGAGCAGCAAAACCGCGTCGCAGCAAAAAAGCCAGCAGGATCCATACCCAGACGGGAGTGTCTTTTAAAAAAAGTGCGTTATCCATAATTTGTCCCGGTTACGAAAGTTAATCTTTTTCAGTTCAGGTGAATCAGCACGCCATCACCGTTCAGTGGTTTTGTTATCCGGTCTTTTATTTCCTGACCGAAGAATTTTCTGCAACCTGCGTTGTTGCCATAAAGCGATTTCCCCCCGCATGATAAACACTCTTATTCCCCTGAATATGACAAGTCCTCCCCATATACCAGTGACCACAACGGACCAGTAACTTTTCGGGGTAAATAAATAGTTAGTTATCATTAATGCGGTGCATACCAGAACAGCAGTCACCAGAATCCGATAAAACCGGGTTTCCTGCGCTACCTGAGTTTTGGCTTCGCTGATGCGTTCATCAAGAGCCTGGCTGGCGACGTAATTCTCTTCCGAGAGATCAGAGACATTTACATCAAAGGCTGAAGCAATCGCGCTGAGTGTTTCCAGACTCGGCTTCTGGCCTTTTTCAGTCCGCTGCACGGTCCTTACAGAAACAGAGGCGACCTCAGCCAGTTGTTCCTGTGACCATGCCTTTTTCAGACGGTATGTTTTCACCTTTTCAGCGACAGTCATCATTGTTCCCGTTCTCTGCAATGCTTGTGATAATACTTGCGTATCAATCCGGTACTGTATACGACACCACCATGACAGCAAGCCGACACGCCAGTGACATCAGGTCGGAATCCGGCACAGGACGGGCCTGGTAAGGACCAAAAGATACAGTTATGCCTGGCAATGGAAACAGGATACCAGACGGGGGAGGAACCGATAACTGCCGTACTGTTATCCAACCTGCGCGGCTGAGGTGCATGGCAGAATGCTGGCGGTCGGTCTGCAGATATGACGAAGTTGATTTGCAGTTATTGTGAGCCCGGCGGAATGGATTGCGAGCCCATTATCACTTAATGTGAGTCAGTGGCGTTTTTCATTTGCAGTTAATGTGAGCCGAAATATGCGCTGATTGCGAGTCGGCGGGATTTCGATTGCGAGCCGCTACAGGTAGGTAGCCGTTCCTGAAGGAGATGCCTCCCTGCTCCACCAGTTTACGCTGATGGCCAGACAGAGAGAACCAGGAAAAGATGGGTAGCGGGAGATCAAGTAGCCGCTGACATGCGAACCCCCTTCATTAGCGTCTCGCTTCCGCTAAAGCTATGTACTTTCACCTCAATTTATAGAAAACACAGGCCTCATTTTGCAGCATCATAGGCACCGTTTCTTTTCCACCATTTGTCTGAAGCATTAATTGACCAAGCAGCCCTGGCGTAGCTATGTTTGGTACCTGATAGTTAAGATTTGTATAAATGGATAGCTCTGCAGTGGAGCAGATCCTGCGGGCATTTTCATACATACCCCACGCAGTCAAAGCGCGGTTAGTTACGGGACTGATCGCGGTTATGATCTTTTCGATTAGATTGATTTTTTCACGAATTGATTCAATTGCAGTCTGTTTATCTACAGTTTTAATTTTTATCCAGATACAGTCATGATGAAAAAGTCTATTGCGGTAGTCTCTTATTTCTTTAAGTAGATTCAGTATCTTACGACGGGCTTCAACGGGTTTGTTATCAATTTCGCTTAGCCTTCTCAGAGCTTTTGGAAGAGAGTTAGGCCAAAGGAAATCATTTTTTTTTGAGTTATCGTCTGTATGAAGCGCCTCAAGAAAAACATTTTCCCATGTGGAAAATGTGGTCGCTGCAATAATATCATCATGTGAAAAAACTGGTGGCGTCGTTGTTATTTGCGATGGATGGCTTAAACCAAGGCGAGCGACCTCTTTGGCTTTCCATTTTTTTAATAAGCCCCGTTCAGCCTCTCTGATGCAGTTGATGAACTTATCGTGATTGTCTTTCGTCGTATCATACGAGATGGTATCCCACCACCGTTCACCAAATCTTGTACGAGCTGTTTTATCAACAGAATTCCTGAGAACCAGTTCTAGTTGCTGCACAAGTGGATAGAGTGAGGCAGCTGCGTTCTGGATCCACAGACTAAATCCATACTTTTCCAAATCGGTGTGAACGTTAAAGATAGCTGGAACGCTTGCAAGCCTTGCTGTTGATAGTAGTGAAAGTACAGGTTTGTAATCATTGATTCTTTGAGGCATTTAATCTCCTGTTCAGGGGCTACCCTGTCTCGCTTTCTATGCACATTGACGTACCAATAATACTACGCTATTATGATTTCATAACGTTAGCCAGTGTTGAATCATCCCCCATGTTTCATGGGTTCTAGTGAAGGCACATCCGGCAAAAGAATTGAAGGACCCCGGCTCTGCTGGGGTTTTTCGCATCTAAAGAACGCAAATCTCTATCATCCCTTCTCGAAGTCCAATAACTTTAACTCATCCTTGATGGTTAGGAATTTCAATCGCCTGTCGATCGCTTCCTGACCATGAGCATAGCGACCGGGCGAGCACCATTCTGCCATCCGCTCTGACCGGTTGGGCTGTCTTCATTCGTTTTGCTTCTTTTTTATTCAAAACACCCGTTTCCGGGCGCACTTATCCTGCAGTCTGTGACAGCAGCCATCGTTTACGGTCGATATTATGCAGCCTTTCTGCCACGAGTTCAGACGCATGCCTGCCGGCCTGTGCACTGACAAAACGCAGGCGGTTGCCGCACAGGATGCATTTGTACGGGGCCGTGCGCAGGAACCCCTTCATCAGCGCGGCGAAGCCCGGCTGCTCCGGTTTTTTCCGCACTTCCATCTCCAGGGCTTCATACACCTTCGGCAGTAGCTCGCCCCGTTTCCGGTTGGATAAAAATCCGTAGTAGCGCACCATCTTAAAGTGCTTCGCCGGGAGATGACTGATATAGCGCCCGATCATCTCTTCCTGGGTCAGCGTCTGCTGCCGGTACTGGTGCGTCCGGTGGTCATAATAGTGGTGCACCACGGCACCGCCGCTGTAGTGCCTCAGCTTCACTGCTGACACCGGTGGTCGCTTCAGGTACCGGCCAAGGTATTTGACGTTCTTCCAGGCACCCCGGGTCTTCTTCGCGAAATGGACCTTCCATCGGCGTCCGTACTGCGCCTGCAGATAGCGCTGCCACTGCTTCTTATCGCGGATATGCCCCAGCCCCGGCAGGCTGCCGGGGTTAATCAGGTTATAGCTGTGGCGCAGCAGGCGGGTGACCGCCCCGCGCCAGATTTTCTCCACGGCATGCTTCTTAAAGAAGATATCGCGCCAGACACCGTGTTTAATATCGAGGCCGCCACGGGTGACGGACAGATGAATGTGCGGATGCCGGTTGAGTTGACGGCCGTAGGTGTGCAGGGCACAGAAGATACCGACCTCAACACCCTGTTTACGCGCCCACCGGAGTATAGCCCGGGTGGCAGCCCGGAACAGGGCGTTGAGGAGTGGCCAGTTGTTGTTGAAGAAGGGCCACAGCAGGTGGGGCATGGTGAAGGTGATATGCTGCCAGTCGCAGTCGGGAAGGATATGGCTCTGCTGCGACACCCACTGCTCCGTAGCTTTGAAGCCGCAGGCGCTGCAGGCTTTTGACTTACAGCTCTGGCAGAAGAAGCGGCTATGGGGGCAGTCTGATGATGAACAGCAATAGCGACGAACGCCCATTTCCGTGGTGCCACAGGCGAGCATGCGCTCGACACAGAGACGGGTCCAGGGAGTGACGCTGTCGCCGAATTTTTCGAGGCACTTATTCCAGCCGTCATCGACGGTGAAGAGCAACTTTGCGGGACGTGGAATATACATGACGCAGAGTATAAAACGGAGCTCAGGGCATGAACACCATCGGAACGGCAGAGCCGTGACGCTCGCCCTGCAAGGGCGCTACGTTCGGCCTGTTCCCGTATAATCTTATTGCTTTCCTGAATTAATCATCTCCCCTGTCTGATCTGTCTGTTGCCATGCCAGTACGGCTACCCGTCAATACGGCTCTCGCTGTACGCTTACACTTAAAATGACCATTTAAACGATAATTTTTCCAAAATTGCATCTCTTCGCTGAATAAGAATGAGAATCGCTATCTGCCAGAAGAGAAAATATTTCTATCATTTATAGTGTGAACTGGATCACCACTCTATTAATATTTTTCATTACAGAAATCACTAATTATATGTTTTTAAATAAAAAAATTAATCAGAGTAATGTTTGGACACATTTTGGAATGGGTGTTAATAGAGAATATTTTTCTAAATACTTTTAACTTATATTGTTTTTTTGGGAAAATATTCTCTGATTTTTTCCTCATACTAACCTCAGTTAATTAATTGAATTAATGGGGTTAGTGATATGTCAGAACTAAATGATGATGTTTTTCTGCAATGGCTTAAAAAAGAAGTCAGGCCTGCGCTGGGATGTACAGAACCGGTTGCAATAGCATTTGCTGCCGCTACAGCCTGCAAATACCTGAATGAACCCTGTATCAGTATTAAAGGCTTTATTTCTGAAAATCTTTATAAAAACGCCATGGGGGTCACGATTCCTGGTACCTGTTGCACAGGCGTTGCAATGGCGGCTGCTGTGGGTGTGTACGGAGGTGACCCAGATACAGGACTAGAAACCCTCAGGGGACTCACGGACGTACAAACGAAGCAGGCACAGGAAATGGTCAACAATAGACGGGTGAATATTTCCGCGCAGGATACCCCCGACTTTATCCATATCGACCTTACAGCAACTGGGGCCGTTAACAGCTGTCGGGTGGTTATAAAAAAAAGCCATACCCGTATTGAAGAACTTTATATTAATGAAAAGCCAGTGACTCTGGTACCACAAGCAGATGAGAAGGACGCTGAGGCTTCACCGCAAAGTTTTTCTATTGAGGATGCGTTTAATTTCATCACGACGGTTTCTCTGGAAAAGATTGAGTTTATGCTGGAGGCGGCTCGCCTTAACGCTGCGTTGTCTCAGGAAGGCCAGCGAATACCTTATGGGCTGAATATCGCGGGTACACTGGCTACCACCATCAGGCAGGGCCTGATGAGCGATGACCTTCTGTCACGCATACTGATCAAAACGGTAGCCGCATCAGATGCCAGGATGGGAGGTGCTGCGGTGACTGCCATGTCTAACTTTGGTTCAGGTAACCAGGGGATCGCGGCGACAATGCCGGTAGTAGTTCTTGCTGATGAGCTGAAAAGCAGTCGGGAGGAACTTATCCGGGCGCTGGCATTATCCCACCTGGTTGCTATTTCTGTTCATGCCCGCTACACGCGGCTTTCCGCTCTGTGTGCTGCCTCAACTGCGGCAATGGGTGCCGCTGCAGGAATGGCCTGGCTGTTCACCCGCGATCTGAGTGTAATCCAGGCAACCATCATTAATATGGTCAGCGATGTCAGTGGGATCATCTGCGATGGAGCATCCAACAGTTGCGCCATGAAGGTTTCCACCGCCACGATGAGTGCATTCAGGTCAGTGCTCATGGCCCGGCAGGGAATACAGGTCAGCCCTCACGACGGGATTGTGAGTCACAATGTGGAACAAACGATAGATAATCTGAGCCGGCTGGTTGTTAAAGCCATGCCCGCCACTGACAGGGAAATCATCCACATAATGACGGAAAAGGCCGCACTGACACACAGTTGAGTCCATGCATGCAAACCCGTCCAGGAGACAGATAATGAATAAAAAGGCGATAATTTTACGGGGGGTGAGCGCTGTCATGCCCCTGTGTATTGGCGATTTCCCGTTTTCGTTTATCGTTGGCGCACTCAGCGTAAGCCTGGGAATGAGTGTCTGGCAGAGCACCGCATGGTCATGTATTGTGATTGCCGGTTCAGCACAAATGCTGGCGTTAAATATGCTAAAAACTGGAACCAGCCTTGGCGTAATTATTTTTACCACCTTCGTTATAAACCTACGCCATGTTTTATACAGTGCGTCTATGGCAGGGAAAATAAGGGATGCCTCTTTTTTGAAAAAATGTTTTATGTCCTATGCCCTGACAGATGAAGTATACGCTACCACT
>NZ_JBSKJR010000022.1:0-22538 GCF_053709675.1 Enterobacter sp. UPMP2052 | reverse complement strand
ATGTTTACCGATAACTATGGCGGAATTTTACTGTTCTATACTCGGGCGGGGCGTTAAGGCAGGTTCAGGAGCTGGCTTACAGTGCCGACAACGGACGAACATTTAATCATTATGATAGAAATCCCATCATTGATATTAATTCCCAGCAGTTTTACGATCCAAAGGTGTTCTTGTACGAGCCCAATCAAAAATGGGTCATGGTGGAGGTGCAGTCCAGAAACCACATCGTCGAGTTTTATGAGTCGGTTAATCTTCGCCATTGGGAAAAGTCATGTGAATTTAAAAAGTCAGGCCTACTAGGTATCGACTATGGATGTCCCGACTTATTAGCTATCGAAGTTGAAAGCGGTAAGTTCGTCTGGGTCCTGTTGCTCTCCATTAACCCTGGCGCGCCGCTGGACGTTAGCACCGTTCAATATTTCGTTGGGAATTTCGATGGCTGCCAATTTACGCCTTTCGATCATGCTGCTCGCTTCGTCGATTTCGCGTAAGACTTTTATGCCTTCCAAAGCTTTTCCGGTATTGAGGATGCACCGGTTGGGCTCTCTTGGCTATGCAACTGGCAGTATGCCAACCAGATGCCAGCAACGCCGTCACGCAGCATGATGACCATTCCAAGGAAGCTCGGGCTGCTAAATTTTCGCGGTGAATGGCAGCTTACTCAGCATTTTATTGACCTATCCAGTCAGTTAAATAAGACCCTGTATAACGGCGAAAAATCATTAGATGCCGGAGGAAGTTGGACGGTTTCGCTGCCGCCAGGAGAGGCTGTGGAGATAACACTGCTAACAGACATTGACGTGGACACTTTACTTTCACTGACTTTTGCTAACGATGAAGGAGAATCGCTGAGCATCGGCTTTGACAGTTCGGCGTTTGGCGGATTCTTCATCGATCGCCACAATACGCATGGCTTCGACAACCCATACTATACCGATCGCTTCTCCTACGCGCTGCCGCCGAACACCACCTCAACGAATATGCATATTATTCTGGATAACTCATCCATCGAACTTCTGGCGGCACAGGGCATGGCGTCCGGTACGGCCCTCTATTTTACGCGTGCCGCATTTACATCGCTAACCGTGCACGCTGTAGGGGGAAAGGCAGGCTGTCCAGCCTTCGGCTTAACACCCTTAGTCCAACCTACAATGCCTATGAGCCCTTTAAATAGAAATGAAATGCAAGGCGGTCATATTGGTCGCCCGGTCTTGGCTTTCCGCTGTCATCAAACGCATCTTAAAAGGCTTAGTTATAAGTAAGCGTTATTCCCGGAGTGGTAACAGTTACTGCTGTGTCCATGCTGATGACCACTCCTGGCTCCGGGATGGTGTTTTCACTGCTCTCCCCTGCGTCTGACGAGGAGGTTACGGGGTGGGCAAAGCTGTGCTGGCCCGGTCCGTGGTATCCGTCGTGCTGAGTTTTGCTGCTGGCGGCATTCGGCACATGGCAGGAAGCGTCGTCAGCGCCACGGCATCAGCCGCAGGAGCTGCAGTAAGCGACTTGGGTACCGTCGCCGGTACAGCGACCGAAGTAACAGCTGATGTGGGACAGACTGGGCCTTTTTGACCAGATATCCCCTTAAATACAACACCATGGATCATAAACATTTTTTTCTTGCCAGGGGCTAAGAAGAAAAGACGGCAATCGGCAATCTGGTAGGCGAAGGGGCAGGAAAAGGGCAGAGGTATATATATCGCTTTCCTGAGAACAGTTGAAACGGTGTCGATTACCTGTATCTCTCCGGCAGTATCCGGGATCATTCCAGCATAAACTGACCGACCATCTGCTACCCATCATGAATATCCTGCTCTTGCTCAAGCTCTTCTTTCTTTCTCTGGGCCAGAGTCCTTAAAAACACCATTTCATTAGGATCGTCAGGTGTAACCAGCGTTTTCTGGACACAGAATTCCAGTGAATCAGTCTTTCTGAACCGTTCTATGATTGCAGACCAGTGTTCTTCCCCGTAAGTCATTATCGGCATCTCCTTTACCTGAAATCAGACAGACCAATCAGTAACCTAATGTTTCCGCGTTAATAACGCACGGAATTCATCTCCAACAGCAGCTTAACCAGCTGGACTCTGACGGTATGCAGCTCCGCGTCCTCCTGCCAATTACGAAAGCTGATGCCATGGTTACAGAATCAGCGTATCACCCAAAGAATGTTCCCGCCGGAAATGCCGTCACCGGACGGGGCTCATGTGCTGTTACGCCTGTTGAAGAGGGTAGGTGATTTCCCCTTCAGGTTCCGGCAACAGAACTTATCAGTATAACTGAGCAGTCTCAGTGAAAATTCATAACGGTATCATCAGTGACTCGTTGCTTTTTTGTGATTATCACTCCCGTTTTTGAGTTCTTCTTACGTTTCCATCTTTAAGAATAAAAGTGGTCTCTCCATCCCAGAATTCTGCGATGAATACCTGTTCTCTTTCTATCCCAATTACATTAAGTAGGTTATCAAGCCACTCTTCGTCTTTCTCAATACCAGTGAGTTCTGAAAGGCGTGCTCTTCCATCTTTCATAAGAATTATTGACGGCATTTTACCGCCTTCGCGAACCACAGACAGAGAACCACTTGGCTCTATTTGTGCGTAGCGTATTTCCTGAAATGAATGTACGCCCTGAGAGTGAAGTTGAGACGCGACATTAATGATATCTATTTTATTGCGACGCCTGAGTATATTGTCCATCAAAAACTGACCGTTCTTAATGATCGGGATAGGCTCACCAATGGTAAATGACCTGAAGAACCAGACGTGTTTACTTACCCAGTTGAGTAAAGAAATAAGAGCAACGCCAATGAATAATGTAATGATGTACTGGTGCATGGGTATAGCATCACTGTATATAACGCCACCTATAATCCCGCCAAGAACAAAGTTCCCGATGAAGTCAACCGGAGTCATCTGTGAAAGCTGGGTTTTACCAGAAAAGTTCAGATGAGATATGACAACAACAAACCCGATTACAAACTTAAGCAGAACAATTCCGTAGTATTCCATGTCTAAGTCCTTGCCTTTGTAAGAGGGGCATAGCCTGTGCCCCTTTTATAACTTTAGCTTTTAACTTTGTTGTAGATGTACAGAACAACTATAGCGCCAGTCACTGCCACGACGAAGCTGCCAGAGTTGAACCCATCAACCTTACCGAATCCGAAGAACGTGCTAATGTATCCTCCTGCTACAGCACCGACGATCCCCAGAATAATGGTGAAGATAATGCCTACGTTTTCTTTACCCGGCATAATCCATTTTGCGATGATACCCGCGATAAGTCCGAAGATAATCCAGGATTAAATACCCATATTGCCTCCTGGAATTATTGTTTGTTTTCAGTTGGGATAGAACCAGCCTGTGCCGGGGAATTGCCCTTTTTCATGCTGCCTTTGATTTCCTGGGTTTTAGCTGCAGCATCAGTTGCCAGCTCGTTAGCGCCGGAGATGGCTTGTGCCTTGATCTGTTCAGCCTTCTCTACGACCTGATCGCTTTTTTGTTTAGCACCGGCTTTGACTTCATCTCCTTTATCTTTAGCCTGATCGGCTAAAGACTGTGCTTTTGCGTTAGCTTCTGCCTTGATGGATTTTGCCTTCTCAGTGAGTTGATCTGCCTGTTTATCGGCTTCCTGCTTAACAGCATCAATATGCTTATCCGCTTCATCTTTAATGGATGAAGCTTTGTCAGCAGCAGCTTCTTTGATCTGGCTGGCGGCCTCCCTGGCTTGATTAAGGTTGCTATCCACTTTTTTATCCGCGTTATCACAACCGGCAATGAGAAGAGTAATTGCTGCAGCCAAAATCGTTTTGTTCCATAACTTCATAGAGAATCCCTCTTTTATTTGTTTTTGGTATATAATTAACAGTTCTTTGTGGTGCACGTTCACAGTTGCCAGTGTTCGCAATATTATTTATATTTTATCAAATATAATGACATATTGAGACAGGTCAAGAAGAGATCTGTTTTCATTTGAAATGGTTTTGGTTTTCGAAAAAACAATAGTTATATAATGATAATTAAATCAATAAGTTGGCTGTTAGTTATTGTGTTTAAATCAGGAGGTTATATGGAGAATTTATTTGCAGAAGTCTTATTTGGAGCAAGATGGATAATGGCTCCGGTATATCTGGGGCTATCTGCCAGTCTGATAGTTTTAACCTATAAATTCTTTGTTGAGTTGTATGAGATAGTGTGGAACGTAGCTCATTATAACAATGAAGAAATAATACTTAGCCTGCTATCACTTATCGACTTTGTTCTGATAGGGGGGTTGCTTGTTATGGTCATTTTTTCCGGTTATGAAAACTTTGTCTCGCGGTTTAATGTAAAAGGGGCAGATAATGAGTTGTCATGAATAGGCAAGATGGATGTGGGATCGTTAAAAATAAGGTTTTCTTCTCTGTAGTTTCAATATCCATTATCCATCTACTGGGTGTTTTTATGGAGTCAAGGAATATTCCTGATAATAAAATAATGATGTATATGGGGCTTCAGCTTTGCTTCGTTATCACTGCCCTGTCAATGCAGGTATTAGAGATATTATCTAAAAACGATGAGCAACATATCCAAGTGAGTCATCTTGCCCGAATGATATAAATCATTAATATTTATTTACGTGATGCCATATCCCTGCTATTTAATTTTCCTTGAGAATTATCTTAGGTTAACTTCCGTCCTTCCAGTGTCTTTATGTTATCTTAAACCGATTTTATCCACAGATTACTAATCCCGATTAAAAAAAACTTCCACTCGAGTGCCGGAATAAGCGAAGCGGTAGAGTAGCGAAAGAGCGCTTCTTAGAGATCACCGACCGCACCTCACTGAATGAAGTGTACTTGTAGCGACCTGCGTTTATAAATACCCAAACCTGCATTTACCCCTGATTTTCAGCCCACATTAGCTGCAACCAGCGATAGTCTCAGACCCACAATACCTGCAAATGCACCTGCATTTATCCGCGACGACCTGCATTCCATTTCAACCGACCCACATTAACTGAAAACGAAAGCCTTTTCTTTAAATCATCAGGAAGTCTCAGTATGCTCATGAATACCATTATTTGTTTGTGGTGAGCGATCCCGATGTTTGTTGCAGACACTGCCGTGAGAAAAGAGTAAGAAATATCCCGGCAACTAGCCTTTTAATAAACAGCATTGATTGAGTTGAAATTGCATATCCATATACATAGTTTTCCAGGCTTACCGCAATCAGAGGAAAAATCAGGAATACAAGTGAAGCCTGAAAGGCACTGGCCTTTTGCTGAAGTGCAAAGTAGCACAATATCCCAAAAACCCCGGCAAAAGCTCCCAGATACAAGGTAGCTAATATTGAGTGTGCTGAGAAACCTGACACCTGTGGTCTTTCGAAGAATCATCCTGCCGCAGAAAGTATCAATCCTGCCAGAAAGCATGGGAGCGCATTAAATGTTATAACAGAGACAGTACAGCTTCTCTCAAATTTCGTGACTTACTGGAATATATACCATGCTTATCGGATACGCGCGGGTCTCCACTGACGATCAACACCTCGATCTGCAACGTGATGCGCTGACGCAGGTCGGGTGTGAACGTATTTATGAAGACACGGTAAGTGGAGCCCAGGCTGAACGTGAAGGGTTGGTCAGACTGATTAATTCGCTTCGCCCCGGTGATACCGTGGTCATCTGGCGTCTGGATCGCCTGGGGCGTTCATTGAAAAATTTGTTGCAACTGGTTGAGCGATTCGACGGGCTACGCAGTCTGCAGGAAAGCATTGATAATACTTCCAGCGGTGGCCGTCTGGTCTTCCATCCCTTTGGGGCCTAGGCAGAGTTTGAACGCAACCTGGTACGTGAACGGACACAGCCAGGATTATCGGCGGCTCGCCGGCGGGGGCGTCAGGGAGGCAGACCCGCGTTGCTCAGTCCGACAAAAAAGGCGTTGGCGCTGAAGTTACATCAGGAGCGGAATCATACCATTGAGGAAATCTGCAATATGATGGGGATCTCCAAATCAAAATTATATAACTATCTGAGCAAGGCCATTAAAGATGCCACCGGGATGGCGTTAGAGCATTCCTGCCGAAGCATTATTACAGTTGCGTCAGCGGCTGGAACGGTTATCGCCCACAAGTTCTGAGCGTGCAGCTCAAATCTCCGCGATGTCTGAATTGTACGGGTTGTCGGCCACGTCAGTGTACCGGGCACTCAATGATTTGCTCAAGCCCCATGCCGCTCACCGCCTTGATCACGGTCTGCCACGGGTTTTGCCCAAACGTGACATGGAACGCTACTGTGAGCTGGTCGCGGCCCTCAAGTTTCGCACCACCAATAAGAAGGGGCGTCATCTCTCTACCCGGCGGGCCAGCGAGTTGTTGGAAGACTATGGCGTTGATACTGAACAGGGGCATATTCAGGCCCCTAAGGGGTTGTTAACCCGCAGCACCGTCAACCGGTATCTTGCTCACTGGCACCTGAATCAGCCCCATTTGCACCGTCCGCCCCCTGCGGTGCGGATCCAGGCCGAATACAGCAATGACTGCTGGCAGTTTGATATGTCACCGTCCGATTTGAAGCACATTGACGTACCTGAATGGATAGACCCCGAGAAAGGCGAACCCACGCTGATGTTGTTCAGCGTGGTTGATGATCGCAGTGGTGTGGCCTATCAGGAATATCACTGTGTTTACGGCGAGGATGCGGGGTCGGCATTGCGATTCCTCTACGCCGCCATGGCACCCATGGCTGAGTCTGCGTTTGCGTTGATGGGGAGACCCAAAATGCTGTATCTCGATAATGGCCCCGTGGCCAAAAGCCGTATTTTCCAGGACGCCATGCTGGCGCTGGGAGTTAACTGGTTGACGCATCTGCCCGCGGGTAAGGACGGTGAGCGTGTGACCACTCGTTCCATAGGAAAGGTGGAACGTCCCTTCCAAACCGTCAAGGAAACGCACGAAACCCTGTATCATTTTCACAAACCGGAAACCGAGCAGCAGGCCAATGCCTGGTTATTGCGTTACTTGCTCCACTATAACGAACAACCGCACCGTTCGCAGGCTCATTCTCGCTAGGAGGACTGGCTGACCAATCTGCCATTAGGTGCAATGAGTCCGGTGAAGTATCGGCAGAATCTGGGGATCACACCATAGCAGTCCAGGAAAAGGTCCGCAGCCCCGAGACGGACATCTCAATTTAGCTACTACAAAATCTGTTATTACAAGATTAAAAAGTCACCCGTTTTAGCCAGTTTGAAATGTCACCTTAAGTGAAGGTTGCTTCTGAACTCTGTCCTGAAAACCTGTGGTTGCAACGGTTATCAGTTTTTTGATGCAGGATACTCTTTCCGGCCACTGCCATATGATAATATTGAATCTCACCTTAAGGGGGATGCTTATGAAAGGTATTGAGAAGTTATTTCTTGAACTCGATGATAAAGAAGCAATGGCGCTGGCACAGTTTATTAAGCGTCTGACCTGGACTGAGATGAGAGCCTGTGCCATCAGTGATGATGAGACGTATCTTATGAAAGACGCGATCGATAAATTGCAGAAAGCCTTGCGCGAAGAAGGTTACGCACCACGTTAAACCCAGGCCGTGAATACGGCCAGAGTTTTAGGTAAATCAGGCAGAGCAGGGGCTAGCGTTTCAAACTGGCCGTGAATTTTTCGGGTCAACCAGCACGGGATTAATGGCCCTCAATTGCTCCTGAACCCTGGCCTGAGCCCGTCGTTTTGGCATCTTTTTGCTCCGGTCACGCTTACCATCGCGTTCGAGTTCATCCATTTTGCTTTGCGCCAGCTTCAGAACAGCCCCAAGATGTTTGTTATCAACAATTTGCCCCTGGTCGAGACATTCCAGTTTGTCAAATACCTGATATTTGAGTGAACGGTAACCGTATTTGAATGCCAGCGTGCCGTCTGGATAGTCGTAGACTGTTATTTTTTCGCCAGAGATGCGTGTATTTTCTTCAGTAGGTTCAACGAGATATATCATTTTTTCATAGCGGAATGTCAGCGTTTTAGACAACTTACGTAGTTCCTGCCAGGCAAAGATATCATCCAGTTCTTCGTGGCTTTCAGACACGGGTCGATGCAGAACTTTGGGATATTTTGAAGGTCTGGCAAACCGGCGGTTGTAGTCAGCCATAAATTCTTCGGCAAAGGCGTTTGCGGCCTCTGGTGTACTGATACCACGGAGCCGCAGCTCCTTGACCAGGCGGTCCTGTAACGTGAGGTGAGCCCGTTCTACACGGCCTTTGGCTGAACTTGTGTTGGCGCAGATGCCGGTGATGTTCAGCTCGTTCATGGCACGACCAAACTGAGTCTGGCCATCTCCGCCGGTGGCCTGCTTGTTGTTGATCCTGAAGACGCTGGCCTTGTCACTGTAGAACGCCAGAGGCTTACCGTAACGCTCCAGATAGCCCCGGGTGGCTTCAAAATAGGTGAAAGTGGACTCAGAACTGACGAACAGAAGCTGCATCAGCCGGCTCGTCGCATCATCAACGTAAACGAGCAGTGTGCAGGCCGGACCACGATCCTCGAACCAGTGATGCTCACAGCCATCAATCTGGATGAGTTCGCCGGTGCAGGCCCGACGCGGTCGTGGCTGATGTACACGCGGCGGCCGTAACTTGCGGGGGATCCATAAACCAGCCTGTGTCATCAGCTTGCGTACCGTCTCTTTGGCCAGATACAGCCCATGAACCTCGGCAAGCTTCTCACAGGCTAAAGTCGGGCCAAAATCAGCGTAACGTTCGCGGATAATACGCAGTGCTCGTTCAGCGAGGCCCGGCATGAGTTGCCGGTTGCCGGGCTGGCCACGACGACGGTTAACAAGTGAAAGCGGCCCATGTTCACGATAGCGCTCCAGCAACCGTCGGCAGTGTCTGTCAGATATCTCAAGCCGGGTTGCTGCAAGACGTGTGGTAAGACGGCGGTCGATAACGTCCTGAAGGATCCTGAGTCGGTTTACATCGTTCATTGAGAAAAACTCCGTTCTGTATGCCGTCATGAGTCTCATCCTTTGAAAGCAATTATCGCTGTGGTGAGACTGTAGCGCGGACATGTCTATTTGGTCAGAGACGGACATCTCAATTTAGCTACTACAATATTGGTGCGTATAACAAAGATTATGTTAAATTATTAGTTATAGCCTTTTAAATTCAATCACTTAAAAGTGTGCCGAGTTCCCTTCTCTGTTATGATCTATTATGGAAGTTTGAGGAACAAATTACGGGGATGGGATCAGGCATATTGCACCTGAGACTTCCCGTGGCTTCCGCATGGTTAACGCTGCCGGTGGCCAGAGAGTAAAAATCGGCAACCTGCTTCGTGTTTGTTTTACAAACAACGAACGTTCGGGCGGCACCGAGGACCTGGTTTTTTAACCCTCTCTGTTTAAGCCAGTCATCACGTATAGCCTCCCCGCTGACAAACTCAGCCAGCTAATGAGCGCTGGATAATGGTTCCGGTGCTGTTACACGTCCCACAGAGGTTTTCTTGCCAGGAGTTTATTGATGGCCGCGTCATCCTCAACGGGTGCATCGAGCATATCGATAAACTTTGCATACTGCTCATCGTTAAAATTGAATACGCGACGATCGAAGGTCACATTCTCCGCAGCTTGGCACGCCATCTCAAGGATGAAGTCTGCACGTGATTTATGGAGGATCTCTGTAGCAGCATCAATAAGTGCTCTTTGAGACCCCTTGGCTCTGAGGTTAAGCTGAACATCTGGCAAGATTTAAGGGAAGGTAGACGACACGCCAAACTCCATATAGATTTTTGCCAGATTATTTAACTGGTTAAAGCGATTTTCATACAGTGCCAGTTCGGCCTGACGGCGTTTCTCCTGAGCATCAAGCCAGAAAGAAATTCGCGCCGCGCCCTGACGATAGCGAACTTCGTTTAGCCTCTCTGATTTTTTCGCCAGTTCCAGGCCTTCACGTAGAAGCGTCTCCTGTTCCAGGAGTTGATGACGTAAAGCAAGCGCATCTTCTATGCTGCTCATCGCCTTGTAAAGTTCCTGTTTAAACTCAAGAACCCGTTGTTCGTAGTCGTTGCGGGCAATCTTCACGTCCATGCCCCTTTCTCTCCATTCCAGGAACGGCAGGGTCAGGTTTGCTCCAACAGAGCCTACAGGATTTTCCAGGAAGGCCATAAGGCTGCTGCTGCTGGTGCCAAGCGAGCCGGTCAGACTAAACGCTGGATAAAATGCAGTACGCTGGACATCAACGGTGGCCAATGCTTCCCGTACCCGCCACTCTTTAGCGCTGATATCGGGTCGATGCCGCAGCACGTTGACCGGGATCTTTCCACTGACCTGCGGCAGTGGTCCCACTGGCAACGCTTTCGGTTCGACTATCGCGCTGCCCGGCGCGGTTCCAAGCAAAACGGCTTGCTGATTGAGCGCCTGTAAACGTTCATTCTTCAACGCCGCCAGCCTGTTTTCCTGCGAAAGCACGCCCTGCTGCGCATCCACCACATCCAGAGAGGAGGTGCCGCCCGCGGCATAACGCGCGTTAGCCAGGCGCAGCGTCTCTTTTGCATAGTCGATGCTTTGTTGCAGGACAGACAGCTGCTGGTTAATAAAGCCTAAACGCCAGTAATTATTACTGGCATTTGAAAGCAGCGTCAGGCGGGCAGAACGCAGATCCTCTTCCGAGGCAAAACGTGCCCATGCCTTCGCGTCGCGCTGCCGCGCTATTTTGCCCCACAGATCCAGCTCATAGCTGGTATTAATACTGGCAACGCTGCCCCTGCTCCAGTTGGCTGAGCTGTTCAGCTGTTTTTTACCGTCAAGCGCGAGCGAACCTGTGAGTCCCGGATCGTTTGCGATGCCAATCCGCTCTTCGTCCAGGCGGGCGCGATACACACGCAATACCGCTCCCGCGACATCGTTATTGCGCACCATCACCTGCCGCAGCCAGCCGTCGAGGTCTGGATCGTTAAAGGCCTGCCAGTTGAACGGCATCCTCTCCTCCGCAGCATCCGCCTGATACCAGTTGGCAGGGTATTTCACCTCAGGAGGCTGATAGTCGCTTTTCAGAGAGTCGGCGCAGCCAGCACTAAGCAGGACAGCAAGGCATACCGTTAAAGGAGATAATATTTTCATGGGTTACTCGCTGGCCAGTGAAACGACCGGATCCATCCTTGCTGCCTTGCGGGCAGGGAGATAACCAAAGATCATGCCGATTAACGTTGAGCAGAAGAATGCGGCAGCAGCGGCCTGCCACGAATAAATGGCGGTGAAAAGGCCCCCTGCCAGCGCGGTGAACAGCGCTCCGGCGGCATACGACAGTGCAATACCTAACGCTCCGCCTATCAGACATACCAGCACAGCCTCAATCATAAACTGCTGCATGATATCGCCCTGACGCGCACCGACCGCCATTCGCACGCCAATCTCATGGGTCCGTTCCGTGACCGACACCAGCATGATATTCATCACCCCAATGCTGCCGATCATCAGCGAGATGCAGGCCACCATCAGAATCAGGATACTGAAGGTCATTGAGGTGTGTTCGATTGATTTTCTGATCTGTTCGTAGTTATAGAGCTGAAAGTCTTTTGTACCGTGACGCTGGGTTAACAGCTGGGAAATAGCGCTAACCGCCGTCTCGTCCGCCACAGTGTCTTTTAGCCTGACGCTAATGCTGGTCAACACCGGTTTTCCTGTCATTCGGTACATTACCGTGCTGTAGGGTACCCATACCGTAATGCGGTTTGGTGCGTAGCTCTGGTTATTGCTTTTGGCGATGCCGACAACCCGAGCAGGCACGGAACCCAGAAAAACGATTTGCCCAAGTGCCTTGAGTCCTGCATCGTCAAATAACGCCTTGCGGGCGTTTTCATCAATGATGACTTCCTGCGAGGCATTTCGATCGTCCTGGAAAGTTGATCCCTGCAACAGTTCAATACCGTTTACGCGAAAATGATCGCGCCCAACGCCATTGATCGTGGCGGTAGCGGATTTACCGAGAAAGCGAATGTTGTCGGAAGCATTAACTTCGGGGCTGACGCTGTCAACAAACCCCTGCTTTGCTAATGCTTCGGCGTCTGCCGGGACCAGTGTACGAATGGCTTCAGTGCTGTCGTCAAAGAAATCTCGTCCTGGATAGATTCTGACCACGTTGGTCCCCAGAACTTTAATATTCTCCAGCGTCTTTTGCTTGGCGCCCTCACCCAATGCTACGACGGTGACAACGGCGGCAATACCGAAAATAATCCCGGTCATGGTTAGCGTGGTACGCAAGCGGTGCGCGTTCATCGCTTTTAGCGCCATTTGAAGCGATTCACGAGTACGGTCGAGCAGCATTTGCCAACGGCTTTGCTGGATAAGGCTTGGTGATGGCAGCGTTTCCGAAGCAGTTACGCAACTGCCGCTATCAGCGATAATTTCACCGTCACGCAGTTCAATAATACGGTTAGCATGCTGCGCTACCTTCATATCATGTGTCACCATAACCACGGTATGGCCACGCTGATTCAGTTCACTGAGTATTGACAGCACCTCCTGACCGGACTGCGTATCCAGCGCGCCGGTGGGTTCATCCGCCAGAATGATTTCACCGCCGTTGATCAGCGAGCGGGCGATACTTACACGCTGCTGCTGGCCGCCTGAAAGCTCTCCCGGCTTATGATGTTCACGACCTTCCAGCCCGAGTCTTCCAAGCAATGTCGCCGCGCGCAGACGGCGCTTTTCGCGCTCACTATTGGCATAAATCGCCGGAATTTCAACGTTACTTAACGCGCTCAGGTCGGGCATTAAATGATAACGCTGGAAGATAAAACCGATGTGTTCACGGCGTATTCTTGCCAGATCGTCAGGTGAAAGCTGGGCGGCATTTTGACCGCTGATATAGTAGTCGCCACAATCAGGGACATCGAGACAGCCCATAATATTCATCAGGGTTGACTTACCGGAACCGGAGGCGCCGATGATCGCGACCATCTCCCCGGCAGCGATAGTCAAATCAATCCCTTTAAGCACGGTGAGATCCTGTCCACCGTTCCTGTAGGTGCGGCTGATGCCCCTGAGTTCTATGATATTACTCAAGATACAAACCCTTCCACGGGCGCTTTCTCACCCGGCTGCGACAGAACGACATTTTCACCGACCTTTAAGCCTTCGAGGATCTGAATATCCACGCTGTTGGTGATGCCGGTTTTCACATCCCGTGTTTCCAGCTTGCCGTCAGCCGCCAGCACCTGGACCTGCTGCTTATTTTCCTCGGCTCTGCGTACTGCCTGAATGGGCACCAGCAGCGTATCTTTAGCTTCACCAGCAAGCATCGTAACCTGCGCTGTCATGGCAATTCGCAGCCGATTTTCTGGATTGGGGACATCCAGCAGCGCGTTGTAGTACACCGAAGCATTTGACGTGCCTGACCCCGAGGATGAGCTACTGCTGGCCAGGGTATCATCTTTCATAACCGACTCAGGGGCCAGTTCAACGGTACGTAACGTGGCGTCATAATGCTTATCCGGCTCAGAGAAAATGGTGAATCTGGCTTTCTGTCCCGGTGAAATTCGCGTGATATCCGCCTCAGAGATCTGAGCTTTAATGGTCATCACGTCCAGACGCGCAAGCTTTATGATGGTCGGCGCACTCTGGCTTGAGTTAACGGTCTGTCCCTGCTGAGTGACAACAGCGATAACAATACCGTCCATCGGTGCTACAACTTGCGTATAGCCCAGATCGACCTTTTTCTTATCCACTTCTATCTGCGCCTTAACCAGTTTTGCATTTAGAGACAGTAATTCAGCACGGGTGGTGGCAAGCGTTGCCTCCGCAGACTCAAAATCTTCGCGTGAGCTGGCATCTTTAATTAACATCTGGCGCTGGCGTTTAAAACGCAGTTCGGCCTGTTTCAGGAGCGCCTGCTTCGCCTGGAGTTCGGCTTTCACTTCGTTGAGCGCAGCATCAGCAATGCGTAAGTCGTTACGTTGAGGCACATCGTCAATGTCGGCAATTAACTGCCCTTTAGTCACGTGGTCGCCCAGCTTCACTTTCAGTGACTTAACCTGGCCTGAAACCTGCGCCCCTACGTTGACGCGTTCAATTGCGTCGATGCGGCCGGTCGCCAAAACGGAATTTTCAATATCGCCTTTGCGCACTGGGGCGGTAACATATTCCGGTACATCAGGTCTTCTCAGAGAGAAGAACAAAGCGATGATCAGAACGATGAGCAGTGCCACGAAAAAGACTAAGGCGCGGCGAGAGATATATTTCGTTAGCATTGTTCAGGTTTTCCATAACGATGAAGCGGTGATCGCGGCTCTCACTGTGAATGCTCCTGTCTCTACTGGAGCTAAACACGGTACATCTGTTTAGATTTTATCCTGTTGGCTAGGGGATTAACCGCTCTTCAGGAAAAATTTGGTGCTGTACAGACATAATTCACCACTATTTTAGTAATGGTATATTTGTCAGAAAAATTTGCTAAATGATGTATTTTAAGCATACTGTCAACCGGAAACCTTTTGAGGGCAAAGGGATGCCAAGCATCAAGAAATAGCGGGACAGTGTTGAACTCTGCCAAACAAGGTTACCACTTATCCGTTATCATGAAATAAGTCATCTGTTCGATAAACACCGCAAACGCTTTGGGTTACCAGATCCGTACCACGTATTGTAATCGCATACGGCAAATAACCACATTAAAAAGCCACTACTTAACTGTGCGGCTTACTCACTTTATCAGCGATTTAGAACACCTCTTTTTTAAAGGCAAATCACATCAGCATCTCTCGTTTTTTTTGCATTTCTGCTCAGGTAGTCTAATATTTTCTTGTTTTTAATATCAAGAGTTATCATAAGACTCACTTACATAATAAATAATTTCCCCAGGTTGGCAATTTAACTCCCGACAGATAGCTGATAAGGTTGAGAACCTTACTGCCTTTGCTTTTCCCGACTTTAGAATAGACAAGTTAGCCTCTGTAATCCCTATCAGATTAGCCAGTTGTTTTGATGTTAAATTATTTTTTTTTAATAACGCATCAAGTCTAATTTGAATGGCCACTATATTACCAACTTTTGTTCTTCATTAATATTATTGGCCTCCTCTAGTACATACCCAAATATTATAACTGCACATCCGATTGGCAAATATAATAGATTATCGATCTGGTAATAAAAAATGAAGTGGCCGTCATGTTGGTAGTTTAGTAAAATCATATCACTTATGAATAAGAAGATGCAATAAAAAACAAAGCCTGCACCTATTTTATAAACAATCCCCCTGCCATTGCAGTAAAAACCTTTGCCTGCCCCTAGCTCTCGGAATATCCGACTGGCCTGCCATAACAAACATCCCAAAATTAAATCTCTTATTAAATATATTAACGACTGCAAATATATATTTTGGTGAAACCCCGCTTCTCTGTTAATATCATATAATATGCCGTTGATAACTGTGAATGCAGTTGGACCATTCTTCAAAAGCATATATTGATCAATTACCGGTATTAAAATCAAGCTGATTACAAAAATAAATTGTGTCGCCTGACATAATAATAATATTTTTTGATCTCTTGTCATAATTAGCACTTTCCTACCTTCTATGCAATTGCACTGCATTATTATCGTTAATCGATAACAATGCAAGGTAAATTTTACATTTTCCTACAGTAATGAGATAAGCATTAAAGCCAAAAAATTACATTTAGAATAAATATCAGTATGTTAAGTTACTGAACATCTACATCTAAAAAAATCCTTCGTGGTTCGCTCAGGATCGCCAGCACTTCCCGGGCGAATTGAGTTACCCTCTAGCCCCAGCGCTAATCGCCTGGATTTTGACGTTGTCCTGCGCGCTGAGATTGGGCATCAAGTGGTAACGCTGGAAGATAAAAGCGATATGTTCGCGTGCAGGCGGGCCAACTTGTCCGGTGTCAGATTGGCGGAGTTCTGGCCGCTGATGTAGTAGTCACCGCGATCCGGCACGTCGAGGCAATCCATGACGTTCATCAGCGTCGATTAGACGGAGCCCCAGGTACCAATAATCGCCACCAGTTCGCCAACGGCGATGGTCAGGTTGATGCCTTTCAACACCGTCCGGGCCTGACCGCCGTCGGTGTAGGTTCGTCTAATGCCTTTTAGTTCATTGACCGCATTTGCGCCACTGTTCCTAAATGGGAATTACCCATTTGTATGTGGACAGCCATGGGCAGAGTGACGTGGGCTTTACGTTCAATGAGGTACAAGGGTTCAATCTGAAGCTAAACCTGAAAGCGATCGCCTGACAAAAACTGTATTTATGTGAAAAGGAAGATACATCGTTGTACTCTCATCTTACGCCGGTTTTAACCCGGGAAATAGGCTGGGAGCTTATTGCAAAGCAGTATGACGAGAAAATCAAATATACAGCAGCACATAAAGCCGGAACAATAGAATCATAGGCCATATGGCGACGATTTACTGGATCTCATGGGTATACAGCGTTATCAATCTGGACTGGCCTTCTGTATCCTCACTAACTATCCAGGGGTCAGTTTGGATATGGGAAATTATTGTACGTTTGGTGCATTATTTAACCAATCGTATCCGTAATGAATTGATTTGGCATCAGTGGCTATCGCTTTTAAGTTATCGCCCTTTTGGTATCGCATTTAGGTTATCCGATTAGACAAAATCCGCGTCAAACGCCGTATAGCGCGGGGGTACACCCTATCGCGACAGGCAAACCTGTTCAAAAAACAGGCTTACCGTACAATTTTTTTCGATATCCAAACTGACCCCTTCAATCCACGACGCCAAATCGCACGATGTGGGGTCAACACCCCATGAAAAACCTAATACAATAGGGTAAACTAATAACTTATTAAACCGTAAGAAAGGTAGATTGGTCATGAACTCATTTATAACAGCCCAAGAAAGTGATGTAATGAAGTTTATCCCAGAAGAACTTCACGATGAAATTTATGCAAGAACTTCCAATACTGATGTTTCAAGGTTTATAAATGATGCTATATCAAATCTATCTCCATATGGTGGAGAGTTGAATTTTCCTGCGGGGAAATTCAAAGTTAACAAAACAATTACGGTTGATCTTAAAGATAAGAATCAACTATGGCGCCCCGTAGTTATGAGAGGAGCTGGAAGCACAGAGATTGACGCCACAGAGTTGAATGGGATTTTAATAGATGATAAAACAGGAAACCTTCATTTTTCACACTTTTGTCTTAATGGACCATTATCTGCTGATAAATATGCATCATTATCTATTGGTATAAAATCAACATTCGGTTTGGGAGAAGTTACAAATTGTTTAATAGGTGGCTTCTGGTTTGGCCTCGATGTAAGCGGAACTACTGGAGGATTCATTTCCAGAAACAGAATCACCGGATGTCAAGAGGGAATTCACTGCTCTCGATACCCTGACTTTTCCAATGTCCTTAATATAAATAAAAACTATCTGGATTTCAATGTTTATGGCATGTATATAGAAAATTCTATATGTGTTACCTTAGACGGTAATTGTATTGAATGGAATGATGTTGGTTTATATCTCAAGGATGTAAAAAAGTATCATCTAAGAGGTGGCAACTGGTTTGAGAAAAATAAAGTTGCTGGAATTCAGAGTCAAGGGAATTCTTCAGGTAATGTTGATGAAGATACACAGTTTGTTGGTAACGGGGATCAATGAAGACGTATAACGGATCTGTTCATGGTTAGGAAACTGAATCATCGTTTTAAAATTTTCCTGACCATTAGTTTTATTTCCTGAGGTGCCATGACAGCAGGAGAATAGGGGATTTATGGTGATAAAATGCGGTTTTCGACGAGTTTCTAACCTGAAGTCCGTTTTTCAGCACTGTCTGAGTTCAGTGAAACCGGTGCCCGGCACAGGGCGCTGGAGGGGCTGGCCCGGGAGCTGACGTGCTCAGGCATGTTTTGGGTCCCGGTACTGCACCTGCAGGGAAAATACACTCTCACCGCAACGACAAAGGGAAGTCAAAAATGCTTCTGAAGCTTAGCAGTTAATCGCAGAGTCAGATACAATTAACATAAGCTTCAATTTTGACAGTGCTTCTTCAGCAGGCAGCGAACCGTCTGGTTTCAGCGGGGAAACGGGGATAACCGGTACGGGGCACAATAAAGTCCACACCTTAAAATCAGAACAAAAGCGAGTTCCGACAGTTTCACTTTAAAAAATACTGCACAGCTTCATCAGGGCAATAGGACTGGCGACGTCTGATACGATCATCCCGTTCGGCGATTTCAAGTATAAAGCCAAAAATTTATTTGTGAAATTCCCTGATGCTGAAACCATGACTAAAAATGCACTCAGGTTTTACTGGGGAATGCTGTATAATTCGAATAATGATATTGAATGGCTTAATCCTGCTGAATGCAGGGATGTTGGAATACCATTAGGCGGCCTGCGTGATGCCATTCTTGAAAAATTCAGTATTTCAGATTCTGAAAGTCTCTGATGGTGCTGCAATCATCTTTGCAGGTCGTTGTCACTGGAATAAAGATAAAACTAAAAGGATAATAAATATCTATGACAGTGAACGTATATTCATTTCTATAGCTGATTAACTATGGAAGGCATTGAATAAATTTATAGTAATCGCTTAGTTTCATATGACTGATTGCCTCCTTTACGGTTAAAATATGCCAGGGTGATGCATGAAGAACCAGGAACAGAAAGGAGATGGTTGCTCAACAGATGGCAGATGCGCTGATTGAGCATCCCGGCCACAGTCTGATGGTGCCATTCCCTCACCACCGGCTCCCATTCCCGGCACGACGCTACTTGAGAACACCATGTTTCCCTGCTCCCGCTGCGGGCGAATTACTGCCCGGCTGGTTTTTGCACCGGAGTGTGCGTCTGAGGCTGATATGGTGTCCCTCGGCGACCGTCTCCGGAGCGACGTCAGGTATGCTCCCTACCCGGTCTAGATGATTGGTGCACCGGACAGTGAGGACGATAGCGTGGCCAGGCACCTTACGCTGCAGCTGGCGCCAGTCAGGGGCGAGGTATCCCGGGAACATCCCGACCAGATGAACAACCGACTGGTGGAACTGGATGACAAACATCAGTGCTGAAGGACAGCCCCCGGGCAGGTGATGAAATGATAAATATGGAAAAAACGGGTCACCTGGCATGGTGTGCACTTATCAGCTCTGCTGACTGCCAGGGAAGATGGCCTGGTGGCGTCGGAGTCGCAGTAAAACCTGTTTATTACCCGCTGGCTGGCGAAAGCACTGAAGCAACGACGTTTTTCTCGCGATGTCACACCCGATCTCGAGTGGCTGCTTAAGCAGGGGCACCAGCTGGGCGTCAGCGCGAAGCTGGCCAGCAAACTTAACTACCTCTGGCGATCCTGCTCCATCGAACTGTCTGAGCAGAACGACCTGTTCCGGCTGACGTATGCCCTGGAGACAGCGAAGGACATGCACTGGAATTACCGTCTGCTGAATGACAGAGAATGGTCGGGCCGGTATGCCGCAGCACTGAACGGCGGAGTTAACGGAGTTTACCTTTCTCGCTCTAACCTTGATGCCGCTTTTGATGGTAATGGTCATCAGGTGAACCCATTGATGGCTCAGCTGACGGGGAGTGTGGAGGGTGTGATTAAGCTGTTTAACCGCTGTGGCTGGCAGGCTGATTCGGCACAGGATACGACCCTGCCCCACCAGTTTATGTTGGTAGCCTGCCGGGATGCCGGATAGGTTATTCTTATTACATATGTAATACATTTGTAATCAGTCATCAACCACCAAAGCCGCAACACAGGGTGAAGGTATATTGGTCGTAATATACACATGAGGCCATGATAATGCAGTTAAGGATGCTGCAGACTGGTTAATCCAGACATCCCGCTACCAGCGTACGCTGGTCAGGCCTGGTCCGGGAAAGGCGCTTCTGAATACCAGATATATTTCTGGCGAAACCCACCTCAAGGTCTGAGGGATCCCCAGAAACATTATCAGTACACCATGATGATGTTTCGATAGGCCCTCGCCATATCGGCGTATACCCTGTCGGGGTTCATCCCCGACAGGAGTCCCGGCGACTGCCGCATGACATTTTCACTCAGCGTCAGATACGACAGCACCCTGCGTGATTTCTCACTGCTCGCCTGGAACCAGCGGTTTATTCCCTTACTTTCAATAAAATATCCCGTCAGCCACATAATGATGCTGTAAAGGGTAGCCACCAGACACAGCACGGATATTCTTTTTTCTCCCCGGCTTTTACTTGCCCGCAACCCCAGCCCATAGCGTTCGCTTTTTTCATCCCTGAAGTTCTGTTCTATCTGCATACGGCGACTGTAAATTTTCACTATCTCGCGTGGCTTATATCCCATCAGGCTGGTAAAAAGCAGCCACGGCTCACGTGCGCTTTTGCGGTACATCCTGTCTGTTCCGGGGTAATGCTGGCTGCTTTTCCTGCCCGTCGCCCGCTTATGCACAGTGTAGAAATGTCCCGGACAGTCACGGCTGGCGTTACGTGCCAGTCGCCCGAATCCCAGATAGCGCGCCGTTGTTGTCGACGCAATATCCCGTGCCATCTGCCACTCTTCATTCCCGACGACCTGAAAATAGAGGCTGCCCCTGACCCGTCCGACAAAATCCCAGCCCAGAGAGCGGATGTGGTGAAACCAGCTGCTGCGAAAGCCTGCATCGGTCACGATAATGACCTGCTTGTCTTTGCCGATGGCGGCAGCCATCTGATCGAGAAAGGCATTTTGCACGGCAGAGTTGTTCTGGTAGCGGGAAGAAATAACTGTGTTCATCAGAGGGATAGCTCTGCCATCACACAATAAGCTTGCCCGCAAAACACTGAGTTCTGATGAAGGATAGCCACTCCAGTCCACGGCAATGACACAAACTGAAAGGCTGTGCGTGAGGCGCGATACAAGCTGCTGGTAGACGGAGGGAATATCCCTGAACATCAGGTCGCTGTTGAGGTGCCGGTCAACACGCTTAATCTTGTGCTTAACACGTGCGGGGCCTGGCAGGTATCTGCCGATGCTGGTAAGAGAAAGCGAAGCACCACGCGTCAGGGCCACGGTCATATCGAGCAGGGCATTTTTACGGTACTGATGAATGGAGTTCAGGGACTGGCTGAAAAATTTATGGCAAACTTGTGAAGCAGGCATAGAGGAGTGACCTTACTTTTTGGTGGAACACTAAGTAGATCACAACCTTCTATGCCTGTCTTTATTTATGGGGAACCGTCAGACCTCAAGGTGGGTTTTGTTATGTATGAGCGTGATAGTTATTTTTTCTGATATCATGAATACAAATGCAATACGTTTGTATTTCTTTTATAAAAGACGCTTTCGGGCCGTTTCATAGGCTTTTTCATCTTCCCGTTTACCTACTGCGGCCACCCATATAACAATCTCGTCATCGATAACCTTGTAAATCAAGCGAAAACCAGATGCTCTCAGCTTTATTTTAAAGCAGCCTGCCAGATCACCATGCAGTCAGGCTGATTCCACATAAGGGTTTTGCTGAAGCTTTTTTAGCTTCTTTTTGAATTGCTCACGGATCGTCTTTTCGAGCTTATTCCATTCCTTGAACGCCCTTTCGTCAAATTCAACATTAAAGGTCATCAACGTTAACCCTGATCCGTCTTGCCGGATTTTTCAGTCTTTCCCGAACGACTGCCAGAATATCAGCGTCTTCATCATCTTCGCTCGCCATCACTGAGACTTCAGCAAAGGGGAGTGTTCCGGATCTTCTTTCCCGCTGCCGGGACGCAGCGGCGCGTAAACACAATATGTGCCACGCCTTCAGATGCTATTTATCATATATGTTGTGTTACACCCCTGCCCCGTGACCGGCCGTTCAGCACCGGAAAAGGGCGGTGTGGTTATTCCGTGTGCATGGTACACTTCCGGAAACTGTTAAATACGCAAAAAATCGGATCACATCGAAACGGCCATCCGTTAATTTAGTGGTGCGGCTATATGGCTGCTTATTGTCAGCATGAAAATGATGACGGCAGGGGAAAATTATCCGCGTGACAGACGCAGGGTTGTGCGTAGTCAGTTATGCTGCGCGTCATAATTACTCTGAGTGACTATTTGATGGGAAAGAATTTGAGGGCGGGAAATGGGTAATCCAACATTCAGATCATTTTACGATGTGATCAGGGAGCTTGAAGCAGTGTATGGCCATCAGGAGCTATGGCTGTATTCAGGAATGACAGATGCAACGCCGGAAGAAGTGATTAACGCCAAACATAACTGGAAGTCGCCGAAAATCCTGAAGCGTAACGGCAGTATTGTTGCTGAACGTACTGGTAGCTCGGAGTCATGGCAACTGGTTGGTGACTACAAAACACCACTGTCCCAGCATTGTGCTCCGCCCTGGCAATCCTGTCAGATAGATCACTGGTTTAAGGGTTCCTACATTATCATAGAATAAAGAGTAAATAGTGGCAGGCGGGATTTTCCAGAATTAAAAGAGGTTAAAGATCAATGGAAGATATTCAGGCTGCGACAGACACCTTAGCTGCCGCGACATCTCATCCTGTTACCGTACAGTTGATCACTCAGGGGACGGGGATATGGGGAAACGTTGCTACCGGACTCATCA
>NZ_JBSKJR010000021.1:0-24917 GCF_053709675.1 Enterobacter sp. UPMP2052 | reverse complement strand
GCAGCGGCTGAAACCGCTGAACGAGGCGCTGATGATGTCGGCCCCGGAAGGGATGGCCCTGACCAGCGGCGAGCACCTGCAAATGGCCGTCAGCAAAAACGTCGCCATTAACGCCGGAGGCGATATCAGCACCGGCGTCATGGGCAACATGACGGCCCTGGCGGGAGAGAAACTGGGTCTGTTTGCGCGAACCGGCCAGCTGAGCCTGAAGGCCAGCGAAGGCCCGGTGGAGGTCCAGGCGCAGAACGCCAGCCTGCGGCTGTTCGCAGAGAAAAAGCTGTCGATGAGTTCGGCGAGCGACATCTCGTTTGCGGGTAAAAAACGCATCACGCTGATTGGCGGCGGAAGCTACCTGAAGCTTGAGGCGGGGAAAATCGAGTACGGCACGACGGCGATGTATCTGCGCAAAGTGAAGCGGACGATGGCGGCGGCTCCGGCCACCATGCCATTACCTATTCCACTTCTTCCCGGTCAGTATCCATCGCTTGAAGGAAAGATTTGCATCGAGTGCCTCCTCAACGCCATCAAAGGCAATGACGCAGTTGTTCAGGGAGTGTAGTAAATGGATGCCACAAGGATGATCCAAACGTTACCGGAATCGAATAACGCAAGTATGTTTCTGTTACTGGAGGGCGGGGCGCAAACAACGGATGCTTTTCAGGCATTTTATAACGAACATGCTTCAGCTATGCATTCGCTGTATCTTCATCCGCAGCTTGTCGAAGCCAGAAACTATGGCCCATGGTTGTTTGCGATAAGGGATAAAGAAGCGTTAGAAACTCGTATCAAGTCCACACCGGGGTTGGTTGCTGTTATTGCTTCTTCACGCTCAGGTGGGGCTTTAGCCGTTCAGCTTTCTGCTGCCTGCACAATTATATCTCCTGACGGAAAAGCGGCTGTAGTGCGTTTTTACATGCACAATGTCATAAGCCTCCTGGCTGGATGCCACGATCGAGAATGGCATCGTTTTTTATTTAATGGGATTTCTCAATGGTGGTCACCCAAAAAGAATGAATGGCAACCTGTAAACATTCCCTCTTCCCTGGTGACCGATGCCAGAAACTGCGCCATTCAATTGAATGAAAAAGAATGGCAATACCTCATGGATAAACCTGAGGTAACCGCAGTATTAGCAGCATGGCAAAAAATGCCGTCCAGCCAGCATTTCCCACCTTGTGTTCAACGGGACATGGTTGAAAAAGCTCTTAACAAAGCCAGCGCAGCGAAAATGAAAGCAGGTACAGAACAAAAACTGTATGCCCTTTATTACCTTAATGGCGGTAAACAAATGCTGGAGTCAGTCGATATACAACCTGCATTAGATAAAGTTACTCAGGGAAAGGTATCGTTAGAATATGTCTTAACCCACTATGTTCACTCTCAGGGATGAAAATAAACAATGGGATTTTTTAAAACGTTCGACAAAGTAGACAGTGCGGTGAACCGGGGTTATGCCCGCTGGGGAAAATGGCTCTGGGGTGTGTTGTTATTACCGGTGGTGATTTACCTTGGCTGGTCGGTGTGGGCTGCTATCTGGGGACCGCCGTCAGGGCCAGTGACGCTGATTATTCACAGCGAACTCGACAGGCCCATTTTAGAGTTTAGCGTGAATGGCATGGCAGGGGGGAATGCGTTCGCGCGTGATAAAAGTAATCCTTATGGCACAGGACCCGGTGCCGCTACCTGCTGCGGCAGTATTAGCGGATACAAAGCGGAAGTTATCTGGACTGTTGATTACACACTTGCGCAATACAATGCGGGGATGCGAACAGAAGTTCACAAAAAAATATTACCCATGCCGCAGCGTGAGTGGGGCGAAAACTATCTCCATACCTATTTCCTGCCGGGTGACAAAGTCTATTTATGGTGGAGCACAGGTTTTAACAGTCCCACGGCTGACGATATTGCAGCCCGGGTGGAGCAAAAACGTCGGCAGAATATGCACTGATTTTAAGGGATTAAAATGGGATTTTTTAAAACGTTCGATAAAGTTGACGGTGCGGTGAACCGGGGTTATGCCCGCTGGGGAAAATGGCTCTGGGGTGCGTTGTTGTTGCCGGTGGTGATTTACCTTGGCTGGTCGGTGTGGGCTGCTATCTGGGGACCGCCGTCAGGGCCAGTGACGCTGATTATTCACAACGAAATTGACAGGCCTGTTTTAGAATTTAGCGTGAATGGCGTGGCAGGTGCGAATGCATTTGCTCATGGTGGAGGCGGAGCCACCTGCTGCGGAAGCATTAGCGGGGATAAGGCAGAAATTATCTGGACGCTGGATATCACGCATGAGCAATATCTTAAAGGTATGAGGTTAGAAACACGCCGCACGGTAATGACTATGCCTGCACGCCAGTGGGGCGAAAACTATCTCCATGTTTATTTTCTGCCTGAGGATAATGTCCGGTTATGGTGGAGTACTGGATTTAATCATCCAGACTCTCACGATATTAAAGACCAAACTACAAAATTAAAAAAAGGAAAATAACATATGGATATTGATAGCCTCATCGCCGCGGCAAACCGGGCCCAGCAGGCGGAAGATGCTGATTTAGGTAACTGTTCACGGATATGGCATGTGGGGTTCTTTTTTGATGGGATTCATCGGAATATTGAACAAGATGCTCCGGAGCATCGTCTCAGCAATATTGCGCGTTTGTTTCGAGCATTTCCAGATGATGCACAAAAAACAAATAAAGAGTACCACTCTAAATTTTACATTTCTGGCCTGGGAACGCCTTTTAATGAAACTGTCGTTGAAAAACTTCATACCATCATGGACAGCGGTCTGGGCAGCATAACGGATGATATAACAGGCCAGCCCGGTGAAATGGCCAAAGAAGCGGGTATGGATTTTATAAAAGGCGACAACTGGTACGAGGTTTTAAAAAACCAGGGAAAGAAACTTCTTAACCCGACTGAATGGAAAAATCTGGCCTTTGATACGGCTAAAAATGCTGTTAAAAAAGTCAGTATCGAATCAACGCCCTGGCTGCGTGATGATCCTACGGTAGCCGATATGCTGGTAACAGGCGTCGATACCCGTATCACCTCTACAAAGCTAACGTTTCAAGAAGGCTACAAAGAAGCTATTAAAAAAAGCCCGGTTCCTATCAGGCTCATCTCTGTTTCACTGTTCGGTTTTGATCTCGGCGCTACCCTGGCACGTAAATTCCTGGACAGTCTGCTGAAAGATATCTGTAAGAAAGAGGGCGATAAATACACTTACCAGGGCATACCGGTCGATATTGTCTTTACCGGGCTGTTTGACTGCTCGCGGCGTACATCTGCCAGCAACAACAACGGCGTGGATTACTTTATCTCTGCGTTCGGCGGTCCGGTAAAAGGGATCAGCGTGTTACTGGGGGATAAATCTATCGACCAGGATACCTCACTGCCAGAAGCGGTAAAGAAAAGCCTGCATCTGGTTGCCGCCCATGAAACCCGCGTCTGGCGCTGTTTGTACCGCACCGGCAGTAATCCTGCGCATAAGGAAGAACTCTATCCCGGGTGCGCGGAGGATATTGGCGGGGGGCTGAAACCGGACGAACAAAAACCGAGTGCGGAACTCTGCCGGGTGGCGCTGCACAGAATGTACCGTGAGGCGACCATGGCGGGCGTGCCTTTCCCTGATTTTAAAAGTCTAAAAACTTATTCCGAAACCGTAGCCAACTATTTTATTGTCCAGGACAACGTCAAAAATCAGTCCGTTCTTCGGTGGGCAAAGGCGTACCAGAGCGCATTGCCGCTTACGTCAGTAAACACGGCAAACCAGAATCGTCATCTGGACAGTTATTTCGACTGGCTGGGACGTCAGTACTACCAGTACCGCAAGGAGTGCATGAAATATGAAAAGCAGCGTGGCGATATGCTGGCCTCTGCTGGGGCATCTGCGGGGTTTGCTGGCATTACGCAGGAGGCGAAAAACAGAGCCGGAGAGTACGCCAGTGAACTCAGCGTGTTGCAACAGCACTGGGGATGGCTCGACGACGTGAAGGATGCAGCAATCAAAATGCGAAACAGTATGGAACAAAACCCGGCGGACAGGCGCAGAGAAATTGTACCTGAGGTGTATGACTCAGCATTGCGGCGCGCGAAGCGGTTTCTCGACTATTTCCACGCGGCGAATCTCGGCAAACCGCAGCCGTTTCCCCTCGACGCTGTGCCGCCAGAAATCTATGCGTGGTTTGTGCACGATCTGCAAACGGTGGACAAAGGGGCGGGTATCTCGCAGAACTTTTTCGTGGTTCGCTCAATGGAAATGCCTGAGGTCTGATGGCGCGCGCGGGACAGAATTGAGATTCCTCCACTACCCCGGCATATCGCCGTTCATTACCGTAAAGCCAGCTCAACCGCTGCGAGACTGGCTTTATGAAACGTTACTCTACCGCTCTGTTATTTGGCCTGCTGACGCTGACCGGCCAGGTTCATGCCGATGTGATTGATGATGCCATCGGCAACATTCAGCAGGCGATTAACGACGCCTATAACCCCGGCAGCAGCCGTAGTGATGATGATGATCGGTATGACGATCGTCGCCGTACGGACAGCCGCCAGTATGACGATCGCCGCAGGCAGCTCGAGGACAGACGCCGTCGCCTGGATGAACGTCAGCGCCAGCTCGACGACGATCGGCGGCAGTTAGAGGAAGATGAGCGGCGGTTAGAGGATGATTACGAGAGGTGATACCGTGCGGCCTGATGCCCTCACCCCGGCCCTCTCCCACAGGGAGAGGGAGAAAATCCGTTCCGGCGTTCTCCCACAGGGAGAGGGAGAAAACCGGCTAGTCCAGCGCCAGCACCATCCCGTCATAGCCCGCTTCAAACCCTTCCGGTAGCGGGTTATCCATCATCCAGACGTCAAACTGATGGCTGATATGCGTCAGGATCACCTGCGGGCAACCAATCACCTTGTTCAGGGCGATGACCGTGTTGAGATCGCAATGGTTGCGCGGCGTTTCGGCGCGTGGTTCATGACTACAGTCGATGATCATCGCCTGTGGCCGGTTGTTGATCAGGAACTTGACCGTTTTCTCCGGCAGACCGGCGGTGTCGGACAGCCACGCCACGCGGCTGTGGGCGCTTTCCAGCAGGTAGCCAAAGGTCAGCTTTGAGTGGTTAAGCGGCAGCGGCGTGACACGCAGACCCTGAAGTTCGAAGACGACAAAGGGCTCGACCCTATGGCTGAAATCGAGAATGCCGGGGTGTTTGAACAGATCATCGCAGCCCGCCTCGTCCGGCGGACCGTACACCGGGATTGTCGCGCCCACGCCCCAGCGCAGGGGAAACAATCCCTGAACATGATCCATATGGTAATGCGTCAGTAAAAACTGCTGGAAGCTGCCAGCCGGCCAGTCGTCCATCAGGTGTGGAATGCCCGCGTCCAGCAGGGTCACCGCGTCATTGAATTTGACCGCCGCGCTGCAGGGACGACGACGGTGAGTTTCCTGCAACCGCGCCCGGCGGCAGGCCGGACAGTCGCAGCCAAATACCGGCACCAGCTGAGCGCCACCCGTGCCCGTTAACGTAATCGTCAGACTCATAACGTACCTTTACAGCGGTTTGGTGAACCTGAAATGGCTTTGCGTGTACCCTTCGCGAAGATAAAAGCGGTGCGCATCCACGCGCTTCACGCTGGTGGACAGCTCCGTCAGTTCGGCGCCTGCCTGGCGCGCGACCTCCTCTGCCCACGCCAGCAGCTGGCTACCCACTTTCAACCCACGCGCCTGCGGCATCACCACCAGCTCCTGGATCTCGCCGATCCATCTGGCGTGATGCAGGTGAAACTGCATATGCAGGCCGATCATGCCGATAACCTGCCCGTCCAGTTCGGCAAGCTGGTAGCGCATATTGTGGTCCTGCAGGTTGGCAAGATAGCCTGCGTGAAACGCCTGATGGTCGAATTCTGCCTGCTTAAGCTCGCAGATCAGGGAATAGACGATTTGCGCGTCGTCGGGGGTGGCGGGGCGAAGCGGGCAGTCAGGCATGCTGATTCTCCTTCTGGCGGATAAGCGATAAAAAGGTCTCGACTGACTGTAGCAAACTTCCATCGTTATTGAGGATATGACACGCCGACGGGGTATAACGCGCCGCCCGTTCGAGCCGCTGATCGATTTCGCGGGCCGATTCGCGGCCCCGGGCGTGCAGGCGATGGCGCAACACCTCGGGCGACACCTCCAGGCAGACCGGCAGCAGCGCCGCCGCATAGCGGGCGCGCGCCTGCGGCAGATGGGCGCGCGAGCCGTTAACCAGCACGTCGAAACCGGCATGCAGCCACAGGTCGATCTCAATGCCGACGCCGTAGTACAGGCCGTTGGCGTGCCAGCTCAGCGCCAGCAGGTTTTGCCCGGCGCGGGTGAAAAACTCCTGTTCGCTTAGCGCAATGTGGTTCTCACTCCCGGCATGGGCCGGGCGGGTAATATAGCGATGCGCGACCAGCAACTGCGCATGCTCGCGCTCGCGCAGGGCCGACAGCAGGCTGTCCTTACCGGAGCCGGATGGCCCCATCAACCAGATCAATTTTCCCATCAGAACACCCGTTTTCCCTGACGCCAGACGTGGTCGATATGAACGTGCTCGCCCTTACGGTGCGCCAGCACCAGGTCTGCCCGTTTGCCTTCGGCAATCTCGCCGCGATCGTGAAGATTCAGCGCCGATGCCGGGTTTTTGGTCACCAGACGGATCGCCTGTGGCAGGGTGAAACGGTTGTCATCGTCATTCGCCACGCGGAAGGCCGCGTCCAGCAGGCTTGCCGGGTAATAGTCAGAGGAGAGAATATCCAGCAGGCCGAGCGAGGCGAGCTTGCTTGCCGCCACGTTGCCGGAGTGAGAGCCGCCGCGCACGATGTTGGGTGCACCCATCAGCACGTTCATACCGTGCCTGCGTGAGGCGTCTGCCGCGTCGAACGTGGTGGGAAATTCGGCGATAACGCTGCCAAGCTGGTGGGATTCGAAGACATGGTCGTGCGTGGCGTCATCGTGGCTCGCGAGGGCGATGCTGCGCGCCCGGCACATCGCGGCAATGGCGAGGCGGTTGGGCTGCGACCACTGCGCGGCCAGCGCCAGCTGCTCCTCTTCATAACGGGCCATCTCCTCGTTGTTAAGGGAGTATTTGCCCTGGTAGTACTCGCGATATTTTTCAATGTTGGCGAACTGGCGCTGGCCGGGCGAGTGATCCATCAGCGAGACCAGTGAAACCGGCTCGCGCTCCACCAGCTTTTCAAACAGCGGCAGGGTGGTGTGGTGCGGCAGTTCGCAGCGCAGATGCAGGCGATGCTCGGCGCGGTTCAGGCCGCGTTTCTGCGTCTCTTCCACGGCGTTAATCATCTTCTCCAGATTCTCAAGGCGGTCGCCGCCGTCGCGCACGTCGCCGATGGCTACCGCGTCCAGCACGGTGGTGATGCCGCTGGCGACCATCAGCGCGTCGTGGCTGCTCATCGCTGAATGGGCGGGCCAGTCGACCTTCGGACGCGGGGTGAAGAATTTGTCCAGGTTATCGGTATGCAGTTCGATCAGGCCCGGCAGCAGCCAGCCGCCGTCGCCGTCCATCGCCCCGGACGCACGGCTCTGGGTTTCAGCGAACGCGCGGATGACGCCGTCCTGGATCTCGATTGAGCCGTCAACCACCTCATTTTCCAGCACCAGCTTTACGTTATTGATAATCATGCAGGGGTCCCCATCGGGTGCAGTCTGTCCGCCACGCGGGCGCGCACGGCTTCGTCGTGGAAGATCCCGACGATCGCCGCGCCGCGCGCTTTGGCCTGTTCGATCAACGCCACCACGGCCGCGCTGTTTTTTTCGTCCAGCGAAGCGGTGGGTTCGTCGAGAAGGAGAATCGGGTAGTCGACGATAAAGCCGCGCGCGATGTTAACGCGCTGCTGCTCGCCGCCGGAAAAGGTCGACGGGGCGAGGTGCCACAGGCGTTCCGGCACGTTCAGGCGCGTCAGCAGGTCGGCAGCTTTGGCGGCGCAGGTCTCGCGCGGCATGCCGAGATCGAGCAGGGGCTGCATGACCACGTCCAGGGCCGAGACGCGCGGGATCACCCGCAGGAACTGGCTGACCCAGCCGATCGTCGAGCGACGCACTTCGAGAACCTTGCGCGCCGGAGCTTGTACAAGATCGACCCACTCGTCGTGATGACGGATGCGAATATGGCCTTCGTCCGGCAGATAGTTGGCGTACAGGGAGCGCAGCAGGGTGGATTTGCCGCTGCCGGAGTGACCGTGCAGCACCACGCATTCGCCGCGGGTGACCTCAAGCGAGGCGTTTTGCAGGACCGGCAGGCGCACGCCGTTTTGCTGGTGGAGCACAAAGGTTTTACTGACATTTTCAACGTGGATCATGTTGGCCTCGCGGGATTTTTGCCGGGTGGCGCTTTGCTTACCCGGCCTACAGGTAATACTGGTGCGGTGGTCATTTGCCGGGTGGCGGCTTCGCCTTACCCGGCCTACAGGTGTGGTGTTGTTTGGCTGTTCGTAGGCCGGGTAAGCGCAGCGCCACCCGGCGACAGCGGCCTCAGTTCTGCAACACCGACGACACCAGCAGCTGGGTGTACGGATGATGCGGATCGTCGAGCACGCGGTCGGTTAACCCACTTTCCACCACCTGACCCTGCTTCATCACCAGCAGACGGTCGGCCAGCAGGCGCGCAACGCCCAAATCATGGGTGACAATCACCACCGCCAGGTTCAGCTCCACCACCAGACTGCGCAGCAGGTCGAGCAGTCGCGCCTGCACGGAGACGTCGAGGCCGCCCGTTGGCTCATCCATAAACACCAGCTTCGGATGGGTCACCAGATTGCGGGCAATCTGTAAGCGCTGCTGCATACCGCCGGAAAAGGTGGTTGGCAGGTCGTCGATGCGTGAGGCGGGGATCTCAACCTCCTCCAGCCAGTGCTGCGCCGTGGCGCGGATGTTGCCGTAGTGGCGCGCGCCGGTCGCCATCAGCCGTTCGCCGATATTGCCCCCCGCCGAAACCTGACGGCGCAGGCCGTCCATCGGGTGCTGATGCACCACGCCCCACTCGGTGCGCAGCAGGCGGCGGCGCTCGGCCTCGCTCATGCCGTACAGTGACGCCCCCTCATAGAGAATGTCGCCGTTTTGTGGCGTCAGACGCGCGGAGATCGATTTCAGCAGGGTGGTTTTGCCGGAGCCGGACTCGCCGACAATTCCCAGCACTTCCCCTGACCACAGCTCGAACGACACGTCGCTAAAGCCTTTGCCCGGCGCGTAAAGGTGGGTCAGGTTGTTAACCGAAAGCAGCGGTTTCATTGGCTGTTGGCCTCGCTCTGTTGGCGGCAGTAGTCGGTGTCGGAGCAGACAAACATCCGTTTGCCCGTATCATCCAGCACCACTTCGTCCAGATAGCTGTGCGTTGAGCCGCAGATGGCGCACGGCTCGTCCCAGGCCTGCACCGTAAACGGATGGTCGTCAAAATCGAGACTTTCCACGCGGGTATAGGGCGGAACGGCATAAATGCGTTTTTCGCGCCCGGCACCAAACAGCTGGAGGGCGGGCATCATGTCCATCTTCGGGTTATCGAATTTCGGGATCGGGGACGGGTCCATCACGTAGCGCCCGTTTACCTTTACCGGATAGGCGTAAGTGGTGGCGATATGGCCGAAGCGGGCGATATCCTCGTACAGCTTCACCTGCATCACGCCGTACTCTTCCAGAGCGTGCATGGTGCGGGTCTCGGTTTCGCGCGGCTCGATAAAGCGCAGCGGCTCGGGGATGGGCACCTGGAAAATCAAAATCTGATCTTCCGCGAGCGGCGTTTCAGGGATGCGGTGACGGGTCTGGATCAGCGTCGCGTCTTCGGTTTTTTCGGTGGTGTTCACGCCCGTGACACGTTTGAAGAAGTTGCGAATTGACACCGCATTGGTGGTGTCGTCCGCGCCCTGGTCGATAACCTTCAGCACGTCCGCTTCGCCGATGACGCTGGCGGTGAGCTGAATGCCGCCGGTGCCCCAGCCGTAGGGCATCGGCATTTCGCGTCCGCCGAACGGCACCTGATAGCCCGGAATGGCGACGGCTTTCAGGATGGCGCGGCGGATCATGCGTTTGGTTTGCTCGTCCAGATAGGCAAGGTTGTAGCCGCTTAAGTTAGCCATGTTTGCGCTCCCGTTGCAGGCGTTTCAGCAGTTCCAGTTCGGCCTGGAAATCGACGTAGTGGGGCAGCTTGAGGTGCGACACAAAGCCTGCGGCCTCGACGTTGTCGGCGTGGGCCAGCACGAACTCTTCGTCCTGCGCCGGGCCTGCGACGTGCTCGCCGTAGTCCGGTGCCTGGAGCGCACGGTCAACCAGCGCCATCGCCATCGCCTTGCGCTCGCCCAGGCCGAACACCAACCCGTATCCGCGGGTAAAGTGCGGGTTATCGTTCTCCGGCGCGACAAAGCCGTTAACCATTTCGCATTCGGTGACCAGCAGTTCGCCGACGTTTACTGCAAAACCGAGCTCTTCCGGCACGATATTGACGTCGATATAGCCGCTGCGGATCTCCGCCGCAAACGGATGGTTGCGCCCGTAGCCGCGCTGGGTGGAGTAGGCCAGCGCCAGAAGATACCCCTCGTCGCCGCGCATCAGTTGCTGCAGGCGCGACGAGCGTGAGCACGGATAGACCGGCGGCGTGCGGGTAATGTCGTCAGGCACCGTGCCAGAATCTTCTTCCGCTTTTGCCAGGCCCTGCTTCGCCAGCAGGCTAAAGACGTGCGGAGAGGCTTCCTGCGCGGCATCGGAGGTGGCAAGCGACGGCGCGTCGCCGTTCGCCAGCAGGGTGAAATCCAGCAGGCGGTGGGTGTAATCGTAGGTCGGGCCAAGCAGCTGACCGCCGGGAATGTCCTTGTAGACGGCCGAGATACGGCGCTCCAGGCGCATGTCGGCGGTGTTCACCGGCTCGCTCACCGCCAGCTTTGCCAGCGTGGTGCGGTACGCACGCAGCAGGAAAATCGCTTCGACGTTATCGCCGCTGGCCTGCTTCAGCGCCAGCGCCGCCAGCTCGCGGTCGGCAACGCCGCCTTCGGTCATTACGCGGTCGACGGCCAGGTTTAACTGCTGCTCAACCTGGGCAACGCTCAGCTCGGGAAGCTGGGCATCGCCCCGACGCCGGTGCGCCTGCAGCGCATGGGCGGCGGCAATCGCCTTCTCGCCCCCTTTAACGGCTACGTACATCAGCACACCTCCACGTGGGTGGTCCGCGGGATCGCCAGCAGGCGTTCGCCGCAGGTGAGGATCAGGTCGATGCCGAGCGGGAACGGGTGCGGACGCTCGGTCAGCTCATGGATGATGCACTCCGGCAGCTGCGGGGCGACCATGCGTTCATCGGCAATGCCCGCGCCGGTCAGGCGCAGCATGCGGCCACCGCTCAGGCTGGCGACCTGCAGGATCAGCGTGGCGCTGGTTTCCGGGGCCACGGCGCTTCCTTCGCTCAGGGCGTTGAGCTGCTCGTGGCTGATCTGCTCGTCGGCCACGGCAAACACCGCCTGCTGGGGCTGATCAACCAGCGGGGCGCTGGTGTGAAAACGCAGGTTCTGACAGGCAATATCGTTCGCCATCGCGCCGGAAAGCCACACCGGCGTGTCGTTGTCGGCCAGCGTCAGCAGCACGCTGGTGGTGGCGAGGTTCAGCGGCAGCCAGCCCTGCGAAAGCTGATGCAGCGAGACGATGACGCCCGGCTCGCTCATGGCTTTCAGCAGGCGACGAAAACTTTGTTGGGCATCCTGGACGGCCAGGGTAAAAGCGGGTTGAAGCGTCATGCGTTATCTCCGCGAACGAGCGTAAAGAAGTCGACCCGGCTGGTGTTGACCTCGGCCTGACGGGCGGCAAGGCGCGCGGCGCGGTCGGCTTCCAGCGGGGCAATCAGGGTTTCCATAAGCGACTGGAAATGCGGGTGTTCCTGCAGCAGCGCGTCGATTACCGCGCAGCGTTCGGCGTGCTGTTTATCGCGTCCGAGAACGTAGCCGTAACCCAGCGTGCCGCTGTTCAGACGAATAACGGCGCGGGTGAGGGTGGCATCGCCGGCAAAAAAGCGATCGCCCGTGCCGCCCATGCGTGCCTGGATTTGTACCAGGCCAATTTCCGGGGCGCGGAGGGTCTCGTAATCGGAGGCCAGATTGAGCGCGTTCATGCGCGCCTGCAGCGCAGCGGGCTGGCTGTGGGCCAGGACGCGCATCCAGCGCTGACGGGTGGCGGTATCGAAGTGCATTCAGTGCTCCATGGTGAATTCAATCATGTCGGCGCGGGTCAGGCTGACGGAGTACTCCGTTGCGTTGATTTCGCCGTCACGGTGGTTGAGGGTGCGTACGCAGAGCAGCGGGGCCATGTTGGGGATCTCCAGCACCTTGCTCTCTTTTGCCTGCGCGCGGCGAGCGCTGATGCGCGTCTGGGTGCGTTTGAGCGCGATGCCCGTGGCATCCTGCAGAAAGTCATGCAGCGAACCGCTGGCGAAGTGTTGCAGCACCGGCCAGAGGGAGAGGTCGGCAAAGTAATGGTCGATCTGGCACACCGCTACGCCGTTGACCCGGCGCAGGGTGCGCAGGTGTACGACGTTTTCACCTTCGGCAATGCCCAGCGCGTCCGCCACGTGGCTGGAGGCCGGGCGCAGCACCGAGAGCAGCTTTTCGCTGGTCGGGTGGCTGCCCTGATCGAGCAGGTTCTGGCTAAAGCGCGCCTGCGCATTCAACGGGTAGTCGAACGGGCGCATCAGCACCAGTACGCCGACGCCCTGACGGCGCTGCACCCAGCCGCGCTCGACCAGCTGATCGATAGCCCGGCGCAGAGTATGGCGGTTGACCTCGTAGCGGTCGGCAAGCTGCTGCTCGGCGGGCAGATAGTCCCCGCAGCGGTAGTGCATGCGCAGCTCCACTTCGAGCTTCGCCGCGATCTCCTGCCAGCGGGTGGGGTAACTGGTCGGATGTCTGGATAAGTGCATAGATAACAAAGCCTCGCTTCTCAGATGAAGTGCTTACGCAAACGTTGAGAGAGGAAATCCAGCAGGCTGACGGTGATGATGATGAGCACCATCAGGGCGCAGGTTTGCTGGAACTGGAAGCCGCGAATCGCTTCCCACAGGGTGACGCCAATCCCGCCCGCGCCGACCATGCCGACGACGGTTGCCGAGCGAACGTTAGATTCAAAGCGGTAGAGCGAATAGGAGATCAGCAGCGGCATGACCTGCGGCAGTACGCCATAGAGGATCTCTTCAATTTTGTTGGCCCCGGTGGCGCGTATGCCCTCGACCGGGCCAGGTTCAATGGCTTCCACCGCTTCGGAGAGCAGCTTGGAGAGCACGCCGGTGGTGTGTATAAACAGCGCCATTACGCCCGCAAACGGGCCGAGACCGACGGCGACCACAAACAGCATGGCGAAGACCATTTCGTTGATGGCGCGGCAGGCGTCCATCAGGCGGCGCATCGGCTGATAAACCCACCATGGCACGATGTTTTCGGCGCTCATCAGGCCAAACGGGATGGAGAGGATGACGGCGAGGGCGGTGCCCCAGACGGCGATTTGCAGGGTAATGGCCATTTCGCCAAGGTAATCCTGCCACTGGCTGAAGTCCGGCGGGAAGAAATCGGCGGCGAAGGTCGCCATGTTGCCCGCGTCTTTGACCAGCAGCAGCGGGTCCATTTCCGCGCCCTTCCAGGAGATAACGAGCACTGCCAGCAGAATGGCCCAGCTGATCAGCGAGAACCAGCTGCGCTTTGGCGGTGGGAGTGTGATGGTTTGCATGGTGACTCCTTTGGGTTTAGTCCCCTCTCCCTTGAGGGTTAGGGTGAGGGGGAAATGTGCGCGCTGATGCCCTCACCCCGGCCCTCTCCCACAGGGAGAGGGAGAAAAGATTTACTGCACCGCTTTATTCACGCTGGTCATCGCGCCGAGCGCGGCGGTCAGGCGGTCGAGATCGTCCAGCTGCGCCTGAATTTCAGACACTTTGCTGGTCTTCTCGTCCTCCTTCAGCCCCTTGTTGTCCTTCACGCCCTGCATCTGTTTGAACAGCGCCAGCTGGCGAATCGGGACCAGCTGCAGGTCGCTTGAGGCGCGGAACGGTGCCCAGCCCAGCTTCTCCAGAACGGCTTTTTCTTCCGGCGTTTTGCCGTAGGTCATAAAGAAGTCGTACACCTTGTCCTTGGTGCTTTCGGAGAGGTTTTTACGCCACACGATCGGGTCGCCCGGGATCAGCGGTGATTTCCAGATCACCTTCAGTTCTTTCAGCTTGTCCGGCGCGGAGGTCTTCAGCTTGTCGAGGTTTTCGGTGTTGTTGGTTGCAACGTCCACCTGCTTGTTCGCGACGGCCAGGGCGTTGGTTTCGTGGCTGGCGTTGACGGTGCGCTTGAAGTCGCTGGCGGAGGCGTTGTTTTTGGCGAAGACGTAATAGCCCGGTACCAGGAACCCGGAGGTGGAGTTCGGGTCGCCGTTGCCAAAGGTCAGATCCTTGCGTTTGGCGAGCAGCTCATTGAGGTTATTGATCGGGCTGTCTTTGTTAACGATCAGCACGCTCCAGTAGCCCGGGGAGCCATCTGCCGCCACGGTCTGCGCAAACACCTGGCCGTTGGCGCGGTCTACCGCTTCCATTGCGGAGAGGTTGCCGTACCAGGCGATGTCCACTTTGTTAAAGCGCATCCCCTGGATGATGCCCGCGTAATCCGGGGCGAAGAAGGCGTTCACTTTGATCCCCAGTTTGGTTTCCATATCTTTCAGGAACGGTTCCCACTGAGGCTTCAGGTTTTGCTGTGACTCCGTCGAAATAATGCCAAAGTTCAGCGCTTTTTCCTGCTCCTGGGCGTACGCCGGGCTTAACAGGGTGCTGATGCTGAACATGCTGGTAAAGGCCAGCGCGGCAACGGCTTTGTAGCTCATGTACTTTCCTCGGATCGGGTGAATTAAGCAGCCTGCGCGCTCTCTTCGACGCGGTTTATGCTGCGGTAGAGATGGTCAAAACGGTCGTTATCAAACTGATGGCTTGCGCCATCAAAGAACACATGTCCCTGACGCAGGGCGACGATGCGTTCGCAGTAGCGCAGGGCGTAGTCCACCTGGTGCAGCGTGACCACCACGGTGATGCCGTCGTTCTGGTTGATGTCGCGCAGGGTCTCCATCACGATGCGCGCCGATTCCGGATCCAGCGAGGCGATGGGTTCATCGGCCAGAATGATTTTCGCTTTCTGCATCAGGGCGCGGGCAATCGCGACGCGCTGCTGTTGTCCACCGGACAGGGTAGACACGCGCTGGTGGGCGAAATGGGCCATGCCGACGCGGGTCAGCGCCTGCAGCGCCTCTTGCTTCTGTTGGGGAGAGAACCAGCGCAGGCAGGTGCGCCAGAACGGGGTGCTGCCGAGCGCGCCGATGAGCACGTTCTCCAGTACCGTCAGGCGGTTCACCAGGTTGAACTGCTGGAAGATGTAGCCCGTCTGGGCGCGGCTTTTACGGATATCGCTCGCCAGACGGCCGGCACGCTGGACGGTGTTACCCAGCAGCTCGACGTGGCTTTCCGGCGTTTTATCGCAGGTAATGAGGCCGCTTAAATGGCGCAGCAGGGTGGATTTTCCTGAACCGGATGGCCCCAGCAGCGCCACCATTTCGCCCTGCTGGACGGTCAGATCAACGGCGTGCAGAGCCTTGTTGTGATGAAAGGTCTTGCTGAGTTTCTCGACGCGGATGACGGTTTGCATGTGCGGGGCCTCATTGAAAATGTGGCCTCATGCTGGCGCATCAATATGACATTTGGGTTAAGTTCCGGTTGCGGGAAGTTGAAGAGTTGAGGTGAAAGCGATGACAGTCCATGCAGGACCGGTCAGCGCAGCGTCACCGGGCGTTGTTGCCGGCTACGCTGCGCTTATCCCGCCTACGACGTTTGTTGCTGTTTAACCACGTTAATCATCCACGGCACGCCGTATTTGTCGGTGACTTTCCCGAACCCGTGTGCCCAGAAGGTCTCCTGCCAGGCCATGCCAACGTTGCCGCCTTCGGCCAGGTTATCGAACCAGCGTTTACCTTCTGCCACGTCCTGCGTGTCCAGTACCAGCGTGAAACCGGCGTATTGCGCGCTGCTACCGGGGGGCTGGCCGTCGCTCATCATGATATCGCTGCCCGCGATGCGAACGTTGGAGTGGGCGATGGCCGTATCAGGGAACTGCATGCCGGAGGGGCAGCCTTCTTCGCTGCTGTCGTCTTTCGGCATGTCGCCGTAGGTCATTGAATAGAGAATGTCTGCACCGAGCGCGTGCTGATAGAAGGCGGACGCTTCTGCACAATTGCCGGAGAATGAGATGTAGGGACTTAATGGCATAATCATTACCTCAGGTAAGAAAAGCCCATTAAGTGTAGTGCCAGACAGCCCGGTAAGCGAAGCGCCACCGGGCAGGGAAATCAGTTCTTTTTCACGAACTCGGATTTCAGCTTCATCGGGCCAAAGCCGTCGATTTTGCAATCAATGTTGTGGTCGCCTTCCACCAGACGGATATTCTTCACTTTAGTGCCGATTTTCAGCATGGAGGAGCTGCCTTTTACCTTCAGGTCTTTCACCACGGTTACGCTGTCGCCGTCTGCCAGCAGGTTACCGTTAGCATCTTTCACTACCAGCGCATCGTTATCCTGCGAAGGCTCTGCGTCATTCCATTCGTGAGCGCATTCCGGGCAGATAAACATTCCGCTATCTTCATAGGTGTATTCAGAGTTGCATTTCGGGCAGTGTGGAAGTGACATGTTGGTATCCTCAAAAAGTGGTTAACACGCTGGAAAATGCCAGCTAAATGACGGCAGAGTGCCGAAAAAGGCGGCAAGTATAGCGCAAATCCACACTGTTGTCGGTGACATTCAGAAATAAAAACGGGTGAAATACGCGCCAGGAATGACATTTCCTGTCAGTCGTTTTAGCCATTCTGATGGCACGACCTCGCCGGAAAGCAATTGCACTAAATATATCGAATATTTTATTGCATCAAATTGCTACGCCCTTCCATTTCGGATAAGGTTAAGCAACACGCTGTTATTTTCCCGCGAACGCTCAGGTTACGCATTCCATGACGATGAGAGGACACCCCTCATTTTAGGTGGGTAAATAATGATGATATATCCTGAAGTTTCCTGAAAACAGGCTTAGCTTTTAATCTTTTGGCTTTCTGGTCAAGGGTGATGCTTTACATATCTGGCACGGAAAGTAATTAATTTTTGATTGCCATCAAATAGTTATATTTAGCGAACGTGTTTTCCATACGTGATCATATAAGCCGTAAAACAATAATTAAAACAACGTAGCTTAATAAAAGTAATAAATTTGCGTTAGGGGAAGGCTTTTATCATGCACACACAGACTATTTTTGAATTAAGCCAGGAAGCTGAACGCTTGTTACAGCTTTCCCTGCAGAATCTCGATACGTTGAAATCAATGCCGATGGCGATGTTGAACAGCACAACATCCGCTATGAGCGGTGAAAAGAATAATGTTTTGCCTTTGCATTTCAGCACGCGCGGCGTCGACGCGCAGCAGGCCATGCTGAATAATGAATTACGCAAAATAACCCGTCTTGAAATGGTATTGGCCATTGTCGGGACCATGAAGGCCGGTAAGTCCACCACCATTAATGCGATTGTCGGAACGGAAGTGCTGCCAAACCGTAACCGGCCCATGACCGCGTTGCCTACGCTCATCCGCCATACGCCAGGGCAGAAGGAGCCGATCCTGCACTTCTCTCATGTCTCGCCTATTGATACGTTGATCCAGCAGTTGCAGCAAAAGCTCTGCGATTACGATCGCGGCAAGCTGGCGCAGCGGCTGGAAATGGATAAAGACATGAACACCCTGCTGGAGCGGATCGAAAAAGGTGAGGCGTTTGAAAAGCATCACCTGGGGGCCGAGCCGATATTCCACTGCCTGAAAAGCCTGAACGACCTGGTTCGCCTCTCGCTGGCGCTGGGCGTGGATTTTCCGTTCTCCGAATATGCGGCCATTGAGCACATCCCGGTGATTGAGGTGGAGTTTGTTCACCTGGCGGGTCTGGACGCGCATCTGGGCCAACTGACGCTGCTCGACACGCCGGGGCCAAACGAGGCCGGGCAGCCGCATCTGCAAAAAATGCTCGCTGAACAGCTGGCGCGCGCTTCGGCGGTGCTGGCGGTGATGGATTATACCCAGCTTAAGTCGATTTCTGACCACGAGGTGCGCCAGGCGATTTCCGCCGCAGGGAAATCGGTGCCGCTGTACGCCCTGGTGAATAAATTCGATCAGAAAGATCGCAACAGCGATGACGAAGAGCAGGTGCGCGCGATGATCTCCGGCACGCTGATGAAGGGAAATATCTCTCCAGGGCAGATTTACCCGGTCTCATCCATGTGGGCGTATCTGGCAAACCGCGCGCGCTATGAGCTGACCACTCACGGTCGGTTGCCTAATCATCAGGCCCAGCGTTGGGTGCAGGATTTTGCCGAAGCGGCGCTGGGGCGCCGCTGGCGCACGGCTGATTTAGATGATATCGACCATATCCGTCATGCCGCCGATCTGCTGTGGGAAGACTCATTGTTTGAGCAGCCGATCCGTAAGCTGATTTACGCCGCCTATGCCAATGCGTCGCTGTTTGCCCTGCGCTCAGCGTCGCATAAGCTGCTGAACTATGCGCAAAACGCCCGGGAATATCTTGATTTCCGCTATCAGGGGCTGACGGTGGCCTTTGACGAACTGGAACTGAATATCGCCCGGCTTGAAGACGATATGGCGATGTTGCAGACGCGCCAGAACGTGGTCAGCGATGAAGTGGCGCATGAGGTTGAGCAAACCCTTACCGCCACCGATGCGTTTATGGCCCAGCAAAATCGCTCGCTTCGACAGGCGATTGGCGATGTCTTTAGCCGCCAGGCGCTATTGAATGTCGCGGGGGTTGATCCACACAGCCCGCGCCGAAGTGAGCCGGACGCGCTGCTCCAGCTGGTGCTGGAAGATGAAGGGCAGGCGCAGGTGGTGCTGAGCAAGATCCGCTCTTCCTGCGAGCTGATCATGCTGGATGCGCAGAATAAAATCAGCCGGGAGCTGGCGCTCCGCTTCGATCAGCTGGAATCTACGCTGGCGCGCTCGCTGAATGAGGCGATGCGTCCCATTGAGACGCGTATTAAGGAACAGCTGAGCCATGCCGGGTTCCGGGCGAGGATCAGCTTCCCGGCGTTTCAGGCAAACCAGCTTAACTTCAACACGCGGGGGCTGTTCAACGACGCTATCGTGCTGGATAACCGCCCGGCCGGACAGCCGTCGGTGACGGGAGGCGTGCGCGATACGGTATCCCGCTGGCTGAACAATCCGGGCTGGGGCTGGGAAGATTATGTGGTGACGCGAACGCGGTATGTTATTGACGTTGGTCAGCTCCATGACAAGTTTAAGCAGCATATTGACCAGTTTTGTGAACAAATCCGTAAAGCTTTGTCGGCGCAGGTCGATGTCTCTGTCAGGGCGGGTATGGCAACGTTCTTTGCAGAATTTTCGTTATGCCTGACCGGATTACAAGAAAGCTTGCGTGATAGCCTCGCAGTTCGTCAGCAAAATGAGCACGCCACCCGGGCGCTCAGCCAGCTGTTGAAGCAAAGTATTACAACTGCGACGTGGATTCAGGAAGATACCCGACTGTTACGCGATGATATTCAAACCTTATTCGCGGCAGAGCAACCATGACAACACAGCTACTGGACGGTCCCGGGCGGACGCTGGAGTGTATTCATCCAAAATTTATGGTCGATCTTGTTCAGGGGGTGGACGCGACGCGTCATGCCCACCTCGGGCCGCAGCAGGTGCAGTTTCGTGAGCGTTTGACGCAGGAGATAATGACGCATACCCGGCTGCGGCCGTGGGCGATGGCGGGAATGCTCAACGAAAATGCAGCGTTGCGACTGGGGCTGGCGGAAAAATTAGCCGGTATGCTCGACCCGGGCCATCTGGCGCTGACCCGGATGACGGAAAAACTGCAGACCCTGCGCCAGCAGGCAGGCCCGCGCGCTTCGCAGTCTCCCGGCCTTCTTCAGCAGTACAGCGAACTCTCTTCGTATTTTCAGCAACGTGCCGCTTATAAAGAGAAGGCGCTTACCCAGCGCGGCCTTACCGTGCAGGCAGGGGAGCACAGCGAACAGATTTTTACCCGCTGGCGCGCCGGGCATTATGACGGCTGGTCGCTTGCCGGGCGGTGCTATATTGCTCTGGAGGAGCTGCGCTGGGGGGCGTTTGGCGATGCCTGCCGCCTGGCAAATGAAGACGTCGCCGTAATGCTTAAGGATGACCTGCGCAGCATGGCGGCCAGCTACCTTGCGCAGGAAATTAATGCTTCTCCCGCGACCCGACATTTTTATCATCAATGGCTAACGACGCCCGCGGCTCCCGGGCTAATGGATCATAAAGACATGCTCGGCTGGTTGGGCGACTGGTGTCAGGCGGACAGTCATCCTGTGAGCTGGTCTGTGACGCAAAACTGGCAAACGGTGGCGCTGGGTATGCCGAGGCTGTGCTCTGCCAGACGGCTGGCGGACGGGATGGTTGAAGAAATTTTCAGTTAACGTTTTCCCCTCACCCACAGGGTGAGGGGATGGCTTGATGTTGTTAATGATGCATTTCGACAGGCTCAGGCTTCGGTTGCTCTGGTGCAACATTCCCGAAGCGTTTGGCGTACAGCGCGGTAATGATAGGTACCAGAATCGCGGTGACAATCACGCTGGCGGCAACCAGGGCGGTGGCGGAGGCGGCAACCGGTTCGAACGCCGGGTTAATCTGGGCGATGATCACCGGGTTTGCTACCGCGGCACCCGCAGCTGAAGAGGCGGCAACCCCTGCCGTGCCGTTTCCTCCCCCTATCACGCGGTCGGCGATGATCAGCGGAATACCGGTGATGACGATGACTGCCACACCCAGAACGATGCCCAGCAGGCCGGTATCGAGGATCACATTCAGGTTAATAGTGTTACCCAGCGCGAAACCGAAGAACGGGATCAGCACCGGCGTGGCTTTACTGAAGAAATCACGCAGATCGTGGTCGAGGTTGCCTAACGCAAAACCGATCAGGAACGGCAGGATCGCGCCGACAAAATGATGCGGTTCGAATGACGCCAGACCGGCAGAACCGAGGATCAGCATTGTCATCAGCGGACCGGATTCCAGCGACATCAATACGAATGCCCCGGATTCTTCTTTGGTGCCGTACTGGTTCATCAGGCTGGCATATAAACCACCGTTGGTCATATCCATTGCGGAGACGATGGCCAGAACGGATAACCCTGCAAAGAATCCGGTCTGAATACCGTTTTCGGGAATAAACAGCGCGCAGACCATTGCCACTATCCAGGCGACGGCAATCTTAGTGAGGACCAGCGTACCGGACTTGCGTAATACGGTGCCCGTCGCGCGTAAGTTTATTGACGCACCAATACAAAAAAACCATACCGCCAGAATCGGCACCGTGCCGGTTATCATCCCTTTTGTGAATCCGCCAAAATATGCCCCGGTATCCGGTGCCAGCGTATTTAAGATTGCGCCTAGTACCAGGGGAACCAGCATCATCCCACCGGGAATGCGTTCTATCGTGGCTTTAATCTTCATGTTTAACCCTCACATCTCGTCCCGCGTGGTTGGCGGAAAATTTAAAAAATAGTTCAATAAATTCAATTGATTAATCGATTCAGGAATCGATTAATGCGTTATCCATGCAATAAAATTAATTAAGGTCTTTCTGAACACGTTCAGCAGAACGCGCCGGGAGCGCTAAGTTCGGATTTATCATGCGATCAATGGAATGATGATTCAATGAAAATAAAACAGTGTTTTAGTTATCTTTGTCACATATTTAATGTAAACATCAGACGCGCTTTTTGATAATTAAACTTTATGTAAAGTTGATGTGAAGAAATGTGGTTTGTTTCTTGTTGCCGGTGTGCAAAAACAGCGAGGAGGGTTAAACCGAAGCGTGAAAAAAAGGACGCCGTTGGCATGAATTGACGAAAGCTGACGAGGGGGAAATATATATGTGAAGTTGATCACAAATATAAACGCTGGTAGGGTAAAGAGGTCATTAACTGCCCATGCAGGCGTCAACAGGTTCGGTTGTATCGACGTGAAACGTCAATGTAAGTAAACCTGCTACGCTTGAATTAGGAGATTCGCATGGAGCGGATCTCAGGTTCACAGATCGCCATAAAGACTGTGGAACGGACAGGGCTGAGTCTACGAGGAAAGCTATGCTTAGAAGGAAAAAGGTAAAACCCATCACGCTTCGCGATGTCACTATTATTGATGACGCGAAATTGCGTAAAGCGATCACCGCTGCCTCGCTCGGTAATGCGATGGAGTGGTTTGATTTTGGTGTCTACGGCTTTGTGGCCTACGCGTTAGGTAAAGTATTCTTCCCCGGTGCCGATCCCAGCCTGCAGATGATTGCAGCATTGGGTACGTTCTCTGTTCCCTTCCTGATTCGCCCGCTGGGCGGCCTGTTCTTCGGGATGCTGGGTGACAAATACGGTCGCCAGAAAATCCTTGCTATTACTATTGTGATTATGTCGATAAGTACATTCTGTATCGGCCTAATTCCGTCTTACGCCTCTATTGGTATTTGGGCACCGATCCTGCTGCTGCTCTGTAAAATGGCGCAAGGTTTCTCCGTGGGCGGTGAATATACCGGCGCGTCGATCTTCGTCGCGGAATATTCCCCGGACCGTAAGCGTGGCTTTATGGGAAGCTGGCTGGACTTTGGCTCGATTGCCGGGTTTGTCATGGGCGCAGGCGTGGTCGTTCTGATCTCCACCGTGGTCGGTGAAGCGAACTTCCTCGACTGGGGCTGGCGTATTCCGTTCTTTATAGCATTGCCGCTGGGCATCATTGGTCTTTACCTGCGTCATGCATTAGAAGAGACGCCGGCATTCCAGCAGCACGTTGAGAAGCTGGAGCAGGGCGATCGTGAAGGTCTGCAGGACGGCCCGAAAGTGTCGTTTAAAGAGATTGCGACTAAGCACTGGCGTAGCCTGTTGACCTGTATCGGTCTGGTGATTTCGACCAACGTGACCTATTACATGTTGCTCACTTATATGCCGAGCTACCTGTCGCATAACCTGCATTACTCTGAAGACCACGGCGTGCTGATTATTATCGCTATCATGGTCGGTATGCTGTTCGTGCAGCCGATTATGGGGTTAATGAGCGACCGCTTTGGCCGTAAGCCCTTTATTATTCTGGGTAGCGTTGCGCTGTTTGCGCTGGCGATCCCCGCGTTTATTCTGATTAACAGTAACGTGCTGGGCCTGATTTTTGCCGGGCTGCTGATGCTGGCGGTGATCCTTAACTGCTTTATCGGGGTTATGGCGTCGACGCTACCGGCGATGTTCCCGACGCATATTCGCTACAGCGCGCTGGCCGCCGCGTTTAATATCTCGGTACTGATTGCGGGCCTGACCCCAACGCTTGCCGCCTCGCTGGTGGAAAGCACCCAGAACCTGATGATGCCGGCTTATTATCTAATGGTCATTGCGGTGATTGGTCTGATTACCGGTATCACCATGAAGGAGACGGCCAACCGTCCGCTGAAAGGGGCGACGCCTGCCGCTTCGGATATTGCGGAAGCGAAGGATATCCTGCGTGAGCACTACGATAACGTAGAGCAGAAGATTGAAGACATCGATGCAGAGATTGAAGAGCTTCAGAAAAAACGCTCCCGACTGGTGGATCAACATCCACGGATTAACGAGTAATAAAAAACCCGCCGCTGGCGGGTTTTTTATTAGCATCCTGCAGCGATGTAGTCGCCGTTGGCGCTGATGGGGATCACCGTCAGGAACAGGACGATGGCAAACAGGATCAGAATGACCCCGCCAGCAATTTTGACCGCCGGAACCAGCCAGCTCAGCGAGGAGCTGCCGCCGAACCAGGCCACCGTACGTTCACGGGCGTAACGTACTGCCAGCGACAACCCCATAATAGAAAGCGCTGTTCCCAGCGACATCGTCATTACCGCGGCGATCCCCCACGTCACAATCCCCAGTGCGTTCGAGAACATCAGGATCATTATTGCGCCGCTGCACGGCCGCGCGCCGATTGCCAGAATCACGCCCAGGCGCGTCTTCCAGTCGCCTTTTGTCAGGTCCGCGCCCACGCCGTGGTGCCCGCAGCCGCAGTTTTCATCGTGCTGGTGAGGTCTAATGGCCCGAATGGTCATTCTGCGCGGGCGCAGGCTTTTCAGTGCCTGGTAAATGACAAACGCGCCGAATGCGCCAATCAGCACCGCGCTTATCTTCTCAACATACCAGCGGCTGGTACTGATATCCCCCGAGGCGAGGTTAAAACCCACGGCCAGGATAAAGACAAAGAGAACGGCGCTGGCACCCTGCATCAGGCTGCCAAGAAAGGGGACAACGCGTGCGGCGAGCTCGCTCTCTTTATTGGTGCTGAGATAGGTGGTGACAATGAATTTGCCATGGCCCGGACCTATGGCGTGGAGTATGCCATAAAGGAAAGCACCCGTTATTAGCCATAATCCACCGCTGTACTGGTGATTGTTAAGTTGGAGCAGGTACATCACCAGATAGCGATGCAGGGTAATCTGCGTTGCCAGACACCACTGGATAAAGGCATTCCAGTGGGCATGCAGGGTGAATCCTGCGAAGAGGAGTAACAGCAGCATTAGCCCTGCTGTGGGGATACGCCAGTCTCGGGTGAGAGGTTGTGTTGTCATGGGGTGACCTGCCGGGGAGTATTTTTCGCCAGTATAGTCGATTTTGTCTCGCTAAATGTAGGATCGCGCAGCGCGGGCAGGCCCGATTGTGGATAACTCTGTGTGTAAATGGGTATAAGGCGGGGTTTTGCTGTGGAATGCAGCAGTCAGTCATTTTTCTGTCATTTAGCGGTTGCGGCGGCGCGAGAACTCCCTATAATGCGCCTCCATCGACACGGCGGATGTGAATCACTTCACACAACAACCGG
>NZ_JBSKJR010000020.1:0-46206 GCF_053709675.1 Enterobacter sp. UPMP2052 | reverse complement strand
TACCGCTCGACTTGCATGTGTTAGGCCTGCCGCCAGCGTTCAATCTGAGCCATGATCAAACTCTTCAATTTAAGTTTGATGCTCGTGAATTAAACTTCGTAATGAATTACGTATGTTCACTCAGAGACTTGGTATTCATTTATTGTCCGAAGACATTAAGAATCCATTTCACTTTGAGTGCCCACACAGATTGTCTGATAAATTGTTAAAGAGCAGTGCAACGCGGCTTTCGCTCACCGTTGCGAGGTCCCGTATAATACGTTTTCCTCATTCAGAGTCAAGCGTTTATTTTCGCTTTTCTCTGCCGGCGTTCATCGCTGAACCCCGCTAACCCGGCGGCCTGTAAGCCGTTGTTCCGTGTCAGTGGAGGCGCATTATAGGGAGTTATTCTGAAGTGACAAGAGGAAATTTAAAAAAAGTTTTCGACCGTGTTTTTTTTCACCAATAGCGGTGAATCCAAGCTACAAATTGTTCTATTTGATGTATCTGCAACCACATTCACACTTCAGATGGCATAATTACCGGCATGAATAATTAAGGAATAAGAACGATGCCCTTAAGCGCACAGCAGCTGGCAGCACAAAAAAACTTATCGTATGTGCTGGCTGAAAAGCTGGCTCAGCTGATCTTAGCGGGCAAATATGCCCCTGGCTGCATCCTGCCGGGTGAAATGGAGCTGGGCGAACAGTTTGGCGTAAGCCGAACCGCCGTTCGCGAAGCGGTGAAAACGTTAACCGCAAAAGGAATGGTTCTCCCCCGTCCGCGAATCGGCACGCGCGTTATGCCTCAGAGTAACTGGAACTTCCTCGATCAAGAGCTTCTGTCATGGTGGATGACGGAAGACAATTTCCACCAGGTCGTGGATCATTTTCTGGTGATGCGCAGCAGCCTTGAGCCTCAGGCCTGTTTTCTTGCCGCCACGCTCGGCACTGCGGAGCAAAAAGCGCAGCTCAATACCTTAATGGAAGAGATGGTCTTCCTTAAAAAGCACTTCAATCGCGAGCGCTGGGTAGAAGTCGATATGGCCTGGCATGAACATATTTACGCGATGAGCGCCAATCCGTTCCTGACCTCCTTTGCCTCATTATTCCACTCGGTGTACCACACCTACTTCACCTCGATTACCCAAAACGAAGTGGTAAAGCTCGATATGCATCAGGCCATTGTCGATGCCATTCAGGATAGCGACGGGCCACGCGCCCTGAGCGCATGTCAGACGTTACTCGCCGCACCAGACCACCAGCAGGTAAATAAATGACAGAGAAAAAAGCGCGCAGTATGGCCGGGCTGCCGTGGATTGCAGCCATGGCGTTCTTTATGCAAGCGCTGGATGCCACCATCCTTAATACCGCGCTCCCCGCCATTGCGCAAAGCCTTAACCGCTCTCCGCTGGCGATGCAGTCTGCCATCATTAGCTATACCTTAACCGTCGCCATGCTGATCCCGGTCAGCGGATGGCTGGCCGATCGCTTCGGTACCCGTAAAGTGTTCATGCTGGCGGTAACGCTGTTCACGCTCGGCTCTCTGGCCTGCGCGCTCTCCACCTCATTGACGGAGCTGGTTATCTTTCGCGTCCTTCAGGGGATAGGCGGGGCGATGATGATGCCCGTGGCGCGTCTGGCATTGCTACGCGCCTATCCGCGCAGCGAACTGCTGCCGGTTCTTAACTTCGTGACCATGCCGGGGCTGGTCGGCCCCATCCTGGGTCCGGTACTCGGCGGTGTGCTTGTCACCTGGGCGAGCTGGCACTGGATCTTCCTGATTAACATTCCGATTGGCGTGGCCGGCCTGCTGTATGCCCGAAAATACATGCCGAACTTCACCACGCCACGGCGCAGCTTCGACATGGGTGGTTTTTTCCTGTTTGGCCTGAGCCTGGTACTGTTCTCAAGCGGAATGGAACTGTTTGGCGAGAAAATCGTCGCGACATGGCTGGCGCTGTCCGTCATCCTCAGCGGTATTCTGCTGTTCCTTCTTTATATACGTCATGCCCGTCGTCACCCGACGCCGCTGATCTCTCTGTCCCTCTTTAATACCCGCACCTTCTCGGTCGGCGTCGCAGGGAATATTGCCTCACGTCTGGGCACTGGATGCGTTCCGTTTTTAATGCCGCTGATGCTGCAGGTCGGTTTTGGCTACCCGGCGCTGATCGCCGGATGCATGATGGCTCCCACCGCGATGGGCTCGATTCTGGCGAAATCGACCGTCACGCAGGTGCTGCGCTGGTTTGGCTATCGTAAGACACTGGTTGGGGTGACGGTGTTTATCGGGCTGATGATTGCGCAGTTCTCGCTACAATCCGCCGCGCTGCCGGTCTGGATGCTGATCCTGCCGCTCTTTGTACTGGGAATGGCGATGTCGACGCAGTTCACCTCAATGAACACCATTACCCTTGCGGATCTGACTGACGAGAACGCGAGCAGCGGCAACAGCGTGCTGGCGGTGACCCAACAGCTGTCGATAAGCCTGGGGGTGGCCGTAAGTGCAGCCGTGCTGCGTTTTTATGAAGGCTTCGACGGCAGCAACACGGTGGAACAGTTTCACTATACCTTTATCACCATGGGCGCACTTACCGTCGTTTCGGCGCTGGTCTTTATGCTGCTAAAACCCAAAGATGGCCGCAACCTGATTAAAGAGCGCCACAAAACGAAGGCTAAACCGAACCACGTTCCATCAGAACAGGAGTAAGCTGCAGGCGTTGCTGCTGCAGCGTGGGCTGCGCCATACGGTGGATTAAGACATCGATGGCCAGCTCGCCCAGCTCATCCTTTGGCTGATGAATCGTGGTCAGCGGCGGCGTCATGTAGCGCGCCAGTTCGATGTCATCGTAGCCAACGATCGCCATATCGTCCGGCACGCGCAATCCTGCCTGATAGAGCGCCTGATAGGCACCAAACGCCATCGCATCGTTACCGATAAATACCGCCTGCGGGCGCTCCGCTTGTGCCAGCAGCGTTTGCATTGCCTCGAAGCCGCCATTAAATTCGAAATCACCGGTGATCCGGTAGCCATCGGGTATGGCAAGCCTCGCCCGCTCCATTGCCGCGAGATACCCTTCCAGACGCAAACGCGCCGGGGTTTTATCCAGCGGACCGGTGATGCAGGCGATACGGGTATAGCCTTTGTTGATCAGATGCTGAGTGGCCATATCGCCCCCGAGCAGGGAGTTATCCTGGATCAGATCGCTGGTGCCGTCGAACGGTGCCCAGTCCATCATCACCGTGGGAATGGACGGATAACGCTGGATAATCTCTTTCGACGGCTGGTGCGTCTCGGTGCACAGCAGCAGTAGCCCGTCGACGCGTTTTTGCATCAACGTCTCCAGGTTACGGTTCATGCGCTGCTCGTCGCCTTCGGTATTGCACAGCACCAGGCTGTAGCCGCGTTCGAAGCAGCTGCGTTCAACGCCGCGCACGAGTTCAGAATAGAAAGGGTTGGTACTGGCCGTGATCAGCATACCAATAGTGCGCGTCTGGTTGAGCTTGAGGCTGCGCGCCAGCGCCGAGGGCGCATAGTTGAGATCTTTTACCGCCGCTTCGACTTTTTCCCGAATCGCCTCGCTGACGAAGCGATCGTTATTAATAACGTGGGAGACGGTCGACGTAGAAACGCCCGCCATGCGGGCGACATCTTTCATTGTGGCCAAGCGTTACCCCTGCTGACTTAAGAATTCATCGATCTCTTTGCGCCATGGAACGGAAGGCTGAGCGCCTTTACGCGTTACCGCGATGGCCGCAGCAGCATGCGCAAAACGAATCGCGTCATCCATTTGCGTGCCTTCCAGCAGCGCCGTTACCAGCGCACCGTTGAAGGTGTCTCCCGCCGCGATGGTATCAATCGCTTTAACCTTAAAGCCCGGCACGCGGCGGCCTTCACCGTTTACGCTTGCCCACACGCCGCGGCTGCCAAGGGTGATAATGACGGTACCAATGCCTTTATCATGCAGCGCTTTTGCTGCGCGCGCCGCATCATCATCATTTTCAACGCGAATGCCGGTCAGCTTTTCCGCTTCCGTTTCGTTGGGGGTAATGATATCCACCAGCGCCAGCAGTTCGTCTGATAATACACGGGCAGGCGCAGGGTTGAGTACGACAGAGGTATGATTTTCATGCGCAATTTTAGCCGCAGCCATTACGCTTTCTACCGGCGATTCCAGCTGCATCAGCAGCGCGTCGGCACTGGCGATCCGCTCCCGCTGCGCGTCCACCCGCTCAGGGGTCAGCGCGGCGTTAGCCCCCGCATGAATACCGATAACATTCTCCCCTTCCGCGTTGACGAAAATCAGCGCCACGCCGGTGGATTCCCCTTCAACGACGCTCACCGGTGCAATGTCGATGTTATCGCTTGCCAGCTGATGGCGTACGCGCTCGCCGGTGTCGTCATCGCCCGTGCAGGCAATAAAAGCGATATGCGCCCCGCTGCGTCCGGCGGCGACCGCCTGGTTTGCGCCTTTACCGCCGAACGCCACCTGGTACTGATTGCCGGTGACGGTTTCGCCCGGTGTCGGGAAAGATTCAAGGTTAAGAATGTGATCGGCATTGATACTGCCAAGGACGACGAGGTTGCCTGCGGTTTTCATGGTTGAGCTGTCCATCTGAGAGCGCCACCGGTGTGACCCGGTGGCGTATGCCACACTTTTCTTTTATTTGGTGTCCCTCAGGCAGCCAGCGACTGCCTGAATCGCCTTTTACTGCTTGATGACCAGCTTCAGGTCAACAGGATATTTGGCCTGAACTTTTTCGCCCTTCAGCACTTTATCAGCAGTCTGAACGCCAGTGGCGCCAATCTGCTCTGGCAGCTGAGCGATGGTCGCAGCCAGTTTGCCATCATTTACTGCTTTTTCACCATCCGGCGTGCCGTCAAATCCGACGACCATCACATCTGATTTACCTGCGGTCTGCAGAGCACGCAGCGCGCCCAGCGCCATTTCGTCGTTCTGAGCGAATACGGCCTGCACGTCAGGATGCGCGGTCAGCAGGTTCTGCATCACGTTCAGACCTTTCGTGCGGTCGAAGTCAGCAGGCTGGCTCGCCAGGACGTTAAATTTGTGCGCAGCAACGGCCTGCTGGAAGCCTTCGCCACGTTCACGCGCCGCAGACGTCCCCGCGATGCCCTGCAGTTCAATGACTTTCGCGCCATCACCGGCTTTCTTCGCGATGTAGTCACCGGCGATTTTGCCGCCCAGGACGTTATCGGAAGCAATGTGGCTGACCACGTCACCTTTAGAAGCCTGACGGTCCAGAGTGATCACCGGAATATTCGCCTGGTTAGCCATCTTCACGGCGTTGCCTACGGCGTCAGAATCGGTTGGGTTGATCAGCAGGATTTTGGTGCCACGAACGGTCAGGTCCTGAACGTTTGCCAGCTCTTTCGCCGGGTTGTTCTGAGAATCCAGCACCACCAGGTTGTAGCCCAGCTTGTCGGCTTCTTTCTGCGCGCCGTCCTTAAGAGAGACGAAGAACGGGTTATTCAGCGTGGAGATAACCAGCGCAATGGTGTCTTTCGCCATCGCGTTAGCACTTACGGTTGCGCTCAGCGCGACTGCAGAAACCAGGGTAGCCAGTTTTTTCATGTTCATATCTAAGATGTCCTGTAGTGTCGTCAGTTACTGTTTTTTGTTGTCTACCAGTACCGCCAGCAAAATCACCACTGCTTTGACGATCATCTGGTAATAGGAGGAAACACCTAATAAATTCAAACCATTATTCAGGAAACCGAGGATAAGCGCGCCGATCAATGTCCCAACAATGCGACCTTTCCCGCCCGCAAGGCTCGTTCCGCCCAGCACCACTGCCGCGATAGCATCCAGCTCATAACCCGTCCCCGCCGTCGGCTGAGCGGAAGAGAGGCGCGCCACTTCGATGATCCCCGCCAGAGAGGCCAGCAGGCCGCACAGGGAGTAGACGATAATTTTCACTTTATTCACGCTGATGCCGGACAGGCGCGTTGCCGCTTCGTTACCGCCCAGCGCATAGATATAACGGCCCAGGCGGGTGTGATGCAGCATGTACCACGCCGCCAGGAAAACGATGCCCATGATCCAGACCGGCGTCGGAATGCCCAGCGGGCGACCAATACCGAACCAGCCAAACAGATCGGCATTATCCGTAAAGCCGGTATTCACCGGGCTGCCGTTGGTGTAAACCATCGTTACGCCGCGCAGCAGCAGCATCATGACCAGCGTGGCGATAAATGCCTGAACGCGGCCTTTCGCCACGATCACACCGGTTACCGCACCAATCGCCGCACCCGCAGCCAGTGCGGCGGCCACGGCCACCAGCGCATTGACTTCAATCCCGACAATCGACGCGGCAATCGCCCCGGTGAGTGCCAGCAGGGAACCGACGGACAGGTCGATACCTGAGGTCAAAATCACCAGCGTCATCCCTACCGCCATGATGGCGTTTACGGAAGTCTGCTGAAGAATGTTGAACAGGTTATTAACGGTAAAAAAGTTCGGGCTCATGGTGGAGACAATGGCGATCAGCACCAGCAGGGCAATCAGCGATTTTTGTTCCAGCAGCCATGCCTTAGTGAAATAGCGGCGACCAGAAACGGCCTGGGTAGTCATCTTCTTACTCCTGATTCACGCGATTAAGCTTGCCCACAGCGGCAGCCATCAGAACTTCCTGGGTGGCCTGCTCGCGAGTGAATTCACCGCCGAGATGCCCTTCATGCATAACGATAATGCGATCGCTCATGCCTAAGACTTCTGGCATCTCGGAAGAGACCAGAATGATGCTCAGGCCGTCGGCTTTGAACTGGTTAATCAGCTGGTAGATCTCTTTCTTCGCGCCCACGTCTACGCCGCGGGTAGGCTCATCGAGGATCAGCACTTTCGGGCGCGTCATCAGCCCGCGGGCAATCGCCACCTTCTGCTGATTCCCGCCGGACAACAGGCCAATAGCCTGCTCCATCGACGGGGTTTTGACGTTAAACAGGCGGATAAAATCGCTCACCGCCTGCTGCTCGTCTTTGTGTTTGAGGCTGCCACCGCTATGGCTGAAATAGCGCAGCGCGGTCAGCGACATATTTTCTTTCACCGACATACCCAGCACTAAGCCGTCGCGCTTGCGGTCTTCGGAGATATAAACGATGCCGTTCGCCAGGCCATCCTGCGGAGAACGTGTCACCACTTCCCGCCCGTCGAGGGTTACGTAACCGCTGGTACGCGGCAGCGCGCCGTAGAGCACTTTCATCAGCTCGGTACGGCCCGCCCCCATCAGGCCCGCCACGCCCAGGATCTCGCCCTGACGCAGGGTAAAGGAGACGTCGTTCACGCCCGGCCCGCACAGGTTGTCCACCTTCAGGCGGATCTCACCCGGCAGTTTATCGAGATGCGGGTACTGATCTTCAAGCTTGCGGCCCACCATCATTTCGATCAGAGAATCTTCGGTCAGCGTGGCCACTTCCCGCTCGGCAATAAACTGCCCGTCACGGAAGACGGTCACGTCATCGCAAATCTCGAAGATCTCTTTCATGCGGTGGGAGATATAAACAATGCCGCGCCCCTGCGATTTCAGCTCGCGGATGACGCGGAACAGGGAGTCGGTTTCGGTATCGGTCAGGGCGTCGGTGGGTTCATCCATAATGATGACCTTCGACTCAAAGCTGAGTACCTTGGCGATTTCCACCATCTGCTGATCGCCAATGGAGAGGTCGCCCACCTGGCGGTCGCTCTTAAAGCGCAGGTTCAGCTTCGCCAGCAGCTTGTCCGCCTCGGCATACATGGTTTTCCAGTCGATTTTGCCGAACCGGTTAACAAACTCGCGGCCAAGGAAGATGTTCTCCGCAATGGTCAGCTGCGGGATCAGGTTCAGTTCCTGGTGGATAATGCCGATGCCCGCCTCCTGAGAGGATTTCGGGCCGGTGAACGTGGTCTCTTTACCCAGCCAGACCAGCGAGCCGGCATCGCGTTGGTAAATACCAGTCAGCACTTTCATCATGGTGGATTTGCCGGCACCGTTCTCGCCCACCAGCGCCATCACGCGCCCGGGGTAAACGTTCAGTGCCGCACCGGAGAGGGCTTTTACGCCCGGGAACGATTTATCGATCCCTTTGAGTTGCAGTAATGCGTCCATGATGGCCTCAGAACGTGACGCCAGCACAGAGAATGATATTCGCATACGGGGAACACTCCCCGCTGCGAATCACCGCCTGACTGTCTGCGGTTTGTTGTTTGAACTGCTCGTGTGTTGTGTAACGAATTTCTATGGTGTTTCCCTGGTGTTGTTGCAGTTGCTCAAGGTGGCTGAGCAACGTTTCGTGGAGTTGCGGATTATGGTGTTTAATTTCCGTCGCGAGAATGGCCGTCTCAACCTGCATCTCCGACGTCACCACATCCAGTACCTGCATAAACGAGGGCACGCCCTGCGTTAACGCCATATCAATACGGGTAGTGCTGCGCGGAACCGGTAAGCCTGCATCGCAAACCACCAGCGTATCGGTATGCCCAAGACGGGAAATAACCGACGAGATTTCTGAGTTGAGTACAGCGCCTTTCTTCATTTTCTTGCTCCACTAGCGAAACGTTTCGCTCTCATGAGTTTAATCCGAAGTGTGCTCAGAAAACCATCATGAGGTAACAGAATTGTGATCGACGTCGAAACGTTTCGCTAAGTGAAATGCTGAAAGAAAAAAAGCCCGGCGGCGCTTCGCTAGCATGGGCCTACAGGTTGAGTAGGTCGGGTAAGCGAAGCGCCGCCGGGCATTGCTGCGAGGATTAAATCTCGACCTGGGTTCCCAGCTCAATCACGCGGTTAGGCGGGATCTCAAACTGGTCAGGCGCGCGCAGGGCGTTACGCTGAAGGATAAGGTACAGCTTGCCGCGCAGGCGCAGATACCACGGACGTTTGCCGATAATCAGCGACTCGTGCGACATAAAGAACGATGTCTCCATCATGCGGCAGCTCAGCCCTTCCAGACCGCAGCGGTGGAATACCTCTTCCACGTTCGGTGTTTCGCGCCAGCCGTAGCTGGCCACCACGCGCCAGAAGGTAGGCGACAGCTGCTCGATCTGCACACGACGCACGTTATGAACGTACGGTGCATCTTCGGTACGCAGCGTCAGCAGGATCACCCGCTCGTGCAGCACTTTGTTGTGCTTAAGGTTATGCATCAGCGCAAACGGGATGACGTTCAGCGCGCGCGACATATACACCGCCGTGCCCGGCACGCGCACCGGCGGGGATTTCTCCAGCGAGGCTATCATCGCTTCCAGAGAGTTACCGTGCTCATGCATACGGCGCAGCAGGCGGAAGCGCTCGCTCTTCCACGTCGTCATCACGATAAACATCACCAGACCGAGCGTCAGCGGCAGCCAGCCGCCGGAAACGATTTTATCGAGGTTCGCCGAGAACAGCGGCACGTCGATACATAGGAAGCCAATCAGGATCAGCGCCACAAGGAACTTGTTCCAGTGCCAGTTGCGGTACGCCACCGTGGTGGAGAGAATCGACGTCAGCACCATCGTCCCCGTTACGGCGATACCGTACGCCGCCGCCAGGTTGCTGGAGTGCTCGAAGCTGACGATAACAATCACCACCGCGAAGTAGAGCAGCCAGTTGATAAACGGAATGTAGATCTGCCCCGACTCCATTTCTGAGGTGTGGATAATGCGCATAGGGGAGAGATAGCCCAGGCGCACCGCCTGGCGGGTCAGGGAGAACACGCCAGAGATTACCGCCTGCGAGGCGATAACCGTCGCCAGGGTCGCAAGGATCAGCATCGGCACCAGCGCCCACTCAGGGGCCAGCAGGAAGAACGGGTTTTTAATCGCTTCAGGATGTTCAAGCAGCAGCGCGCCCTGGCCGAAGTAGTTCAGCACCAGCGACGGCAGCACCACGGTGAACCACGCCACGCGGATAGGCAGTTTGCCGAAGTGGCCCATATCCGCATACAGCGCTTCCACGCCGGTAATAGAGAGCACCACAGCGCCCAGCGCAACGAAAGAGACGACCTTATATTCCATGAAGAAATGCACGGCCCACATCGGGTTCAGCGCGTGCAGAACGTCCGGGTTAGAGATTATGCTGCGTAAGCCCAGCGCGGCCAGAATCAGGAACCATGCCAGCATAATCGGCGCGAAGAGCTTGCCCACCAGCCCGGTACCGTGTTTTTGAATGGCGAAAAGCAGCGTCAGCACGATGATGGCAAGCGGAACGACCCATGAATCAAGCTGGGGAGCGACGATCTCCAGCCCTTCTATCGCCGACATCACCGAAATGGCGGGGGTAATCACGACCTCGCCATAAAAGAAGCTGCCGCCAATCAGGCCAATAATCACCAGCACCGACGTCATTCTGGGGGACGTGTTGCGCCCGGCAAGGGACATCAGGGTCAGAATACCGCCTTCACCCGCGTTATCTGCGCGCATAACGAAAGAGAGATACTTAACGGATACCACCAGGATCAGCAGCCAGAAGATGAGTGACAGGAAACCAAATACGGCTTCGCGCTCAACACCAAAACCAAACTGACCGGACAAACATTCACGAAGCGTATAGAGCGGGCTGGTGCCAATATCACCATAGACAACCCCGATCGCCGCAAGCGTTATTGCGGGTAATGATTGCTTTTTATCAGTGCTCATAGACTAGTCTTTTCGTTTATATAACAAATGTGTGCTTAGTCCCTTGGCCCACAAAAAGCGCACAGTATGCACGATTCATTAAAAAATCGTACCCCTAAATACAACCGCATTAATGTAGCGCAAAGAAAATTGCGCCGCACTTCAGTCTATTACCAGCCATGACTGAAACGTCTATACTCGCTTCAATTAGCCACCACGACGGCGAAAGGATGCAAAACTATTATGGCTCACTCACATTTAATAGCAGAAAGAATTTCCCGCCTCAGCAGCGCGCTGGAAAAAGGCCTTTACGAGCGTAGCCACGCCATTCGTCTCTGTTTGCTGGCCGCCCTGAGCGGGGAAAGCGTGTTTCTGCTTGGCCCACCGGGCATCGCCAAAAGCCTGATTGCCCGCCGGTTGAAATTTGCCTTTCAGAATGCCCGCGCGTTCGAATACCTGATGACCCGCTTTTCGACCCCGGAAGAGGTTTTTGGCCCCCTATCCATTCAGGCGCTGAAAGATGAGGGGCGCTATCAACGTCTGACGGAAGGTTATCTGCCGGAAGCCGAAATCGTGTTTCTCGATGAGATCTGGAAAGCCGGCCCGGCCATTCTGAACACCCTGCTGACCGCCATTAACGAACGCCGGTTCCGTAACGGGGCCAGCGAAGAGAAGATCCCGATGCGCCTGCTGGTGGCCGCGTCGAACGAACTTCCGGAAGCAGACAGCAGTCTGGAAGCGCTGTATGACCGCATGCTTATCCGCCTGTGGCTCGACAAGGTGCAGGATAAATCGAACTTCCGCTCCATGCTGGTGAGCCAGCAGGATGAAAATGAAAACCCGGTCGCGCCGGGGCTGCAGGTGTCCGACGAGGAGTATTACCAGTGGCAGGAAGAGATCGGCAAAATCAAACTGCCTGACGCGGTGTTTGAGCTGATCTTCATGCTGCGCCAGCAGCTGGATTTGCTGCCCTCTGCGCCTTATGTCTCCGATCGCCGCTGGAAAAAGGCGATCCGCCTGCTGCAGGCCAGCGCGCTGTTCAGCGGACGCGATGCCGTGGCGCCAATCGATCTGATCCTGCTGAAAGACTGCCTGTGGCACGATGCGGAAGGGATGAACCTGATGCAGCAGCAGCTTGAAGTATTGATGACCGGACACGCCTGGGGACAGCAGGCCATGCTCACCCAACTGGGCGCGATTACCCAGCGCCGCATCCAGCTACAGCAGCAGCAAAGCGATAAAACGGCGCTGAAGGTGAACCGCGCAGGCGGCATGTTCGCGCGTAAACCGCACTACGAACTGCCGACAACGCTCACCGACACGACGCTGACCCTGCTGCTTCAGCAGCCGCTTAAGCTCCACGATATGCAGGTGGTTCACGTTGCGATTGAGCGCGAGGCACTGTCGCAGTGGCTCGACAAAGGCGGCGAGATACGCGGCAAACTCAACGGCATCGGGTTTGCGCAACCGCTTACGATGGAAGTGGATAGCAGCCAGCATCTGGTGATCCGCGATGTGAGCCTGCAAGGCTCGCGCCTTGCGCTACCGGGAACCGCTTCAGACAGCGTACCGGAAGAGATTAAGCAGCAGCTGGAGGCGCTGGATACCGAATGGCATCAGCAGCATACGCGCTTCAGCGAGCAGCAAAAGTGTCTCTTTATACATAGCGACTGGCTGGGGCGCATCGAAGCCAGCCTGCAGGACGTAAGCGCGCAGATCAAACAGGCGCGTCAATGCTAACGCTGGACACGCTCAACGTCATGCTGGCGGTCAGTGAGGAAGGGTTGATCGAGGAGGTGGTCATCACCCTGCTGGCAACGCCGCAGCTCGCAGCCTTCTTTGAAAAATTTCCCCGCCTTAAAAAGGCCATGACCGACGATCTGCCACGCTGGCGCGACAACCTCCGGCAGCGTTTCAGGGAGACCGAAGTTCCGCCTGAGTTAACGGAGGAGGTCGCTGGCTATCAGCAGTGCCAGCGGCTCTCGACGCCGCAGTTTGTCGTCCAGCTTCCGCAAACCCTGGCCCTGCTCGACAAAGTGCATTCGCCGTTCGCCAGCCAGGCCCGGGCGCTGGTAATGGACAACGCCACCTTTACCCCGGCGTTGCATACCCTCTTTTTACAGCGCTGGCGGCTTAGCCTGGTGGTGCAAGCCACCACCCTCAATCAGCAGATGCTGGATGAAGAACGCGAACAGCTGCTCAGTGAAGTGCAGGAACGCATGACCCTGAGCGGTCAGCTTGAAGAGGTGCTGGTGGAAAATGAAAATTCCGCCGGGCGTCTGTGGGATATGAGCGCCGGGCAGCTCAGGCGCGGTGACTATCAGCTGATCGTGAAATACGGCGACTTTCTGGCGCAACAGCCGGAACTGATGAAACTCGCAGAACAGCTGGGCCGCTCGCGGGAGGCCAAATCCGTCCCAAAGAAAGATGCGCCGATGGAGACGTTTCGCACGCTGGTGCGTGAACCGGCGACCGTGCCGGAGCAGGTGGACGGGCTACAGCAAAGCGATGAAATTTTACGCCTGCTGCCCACTGAGCTAAGCACGCTCGGGATGACCGAGCTGGAGTATGAGTTTTACCGGCGGCTGGTAGAGAAACAGCTCCTGACCTATCGGCTACATGGCGAAGCCTGGCGCGAGAAGATTAGCCAGCGTCCGGTGGTGCATCAGGATTTTGATGAACAGCCGCGCGGGCCGTTTATTGTGTGTGTAGATACCTCGGGCTCTATGGGCGGATTCAACGAACAGTGCGCAAAAGCGTTCTGCCTGGCTCTGATGCGCGTGGCGCTCGCCGATCGACGACGCTGTTTTATCATGCTTTTTTCCAGCGAAGTTGTCGGTTATGAACTGACAAACCAGCAGGGCCTTGAGCAGGCGATCCGCTTTTTAAGCCAGCGATTCCGCGGCGGCACCGATCTGGCGAGCTGTTTTCGCAGCATCGTCGAGCGTATGCAGGGCGGCGACTGGTACGACGCGGACGCCGTAGTCATTTCCGATTTTATTGCCCAGCGGCTGCCAGATGACGTGGTAAATAAGGTGAAGGAGTTACAGCGGGTGCATCAGCACCGGTTCCATGCCGTGGCGATGTCTGCACATGGAAAACCCGGCATCATGCGCATCTTCGATCATATCTGGCGCTTTGATACCGGGCTGCGTAGCCGCCTGCTGAGACGCTGGCGGCGCTAATTAAAGAAGAGAGCCGACGCTTTCACGAACCTGCTGCGACCAGACGCCACACTGCACCTGACCGATATGGTCCAGTTGCAGCAACAGCATGGTCAGACGGGACTGGCCAATTCCGCCGCCGATAGTCTGCGGCATTTCACCGCGCAGCAGCGCCTGGTGCCACTCCAGCTGCAGACGATCTTCATCTCCTGTGATGGCCAGCTGGCGCTTCAGCGCGTCGGCATCCACGCGGATCCCCATTGACGATAGCTCAAACGCATCTTCCAGAACGGGGTTCCAGACCAGAATATCGCCGTTCAGACCGGCAAATCCACTCTCACCGGCGGTGCTCCAGTCGTCGTAATCCGGCGCACGAACGTCGTGACGCTTGCCGTCGGACAGCTTGCCGCCAATCCCGATCAGGAACACGGCACCCAGCTCTTTCGCGATCGCGCGTTCACGGCCTTTTGCATCCAGATCTGGGAAGCGGGCCAGCAGATCCTGGCTGTGAACAAAGTGGATCGTTTCCGGCAGGAACGGTGCCAGACCAAACTCTTTGCTTACTGCCGCTTCGGTGGCTTTGATCCCGGCGTAGATCGCTTCAACGGTCGATTTCAGCGTACCAACGTGGCGTTCACCATCCCCCATCACGCGCTCCCAGTCCCACTGGTCAACGTAGACCGAGTGGATCGGCGTCAGGCGGTCTTCATCGGGGCGAAGGGCTTTCATGTGCGTGTACAGCCCTTCGCCCGCGCTGAAGTCGTGCTGCCCCAAGGTTTGACGCTTCCACTTCGCCAGGGAGTGGACCACTTCGAAGCGGGCGTCTGGCAGTGTTTTCACTTTTACCTGTACCGCTTTTTCGCATCCAGACAGGTTATCCTGCGTCCCGTCACCCACGCGGCTGAGGATCGGTGCCTGAACTTCAATCAGTCCAAGCTTATCTTCCAGCTGGCGTGAGAAATGGGATTTAACGAAACTGATCTGGCGTTGTTTTGCGATGTAAGCGGTTTTCATTATGTTTACTCCTGCGTTCTGTTGGTATTGATTAAGCAACAGAAAGGGCATCCAATACAATAACCCATCAACAAAAAGGCAGCTTCACTTTTTATTCATCAAAATAAGACGCTAGAATAGAGTGATTCACTAATCATCATAAGAAAAAGCGATGGAAAATTATCAGATCGACAATCTGGACCGCGGCATCCTCGAGGCCTTAATGGCCAATGCCCGCACCGCGTACGCCGAGCTGGCTAAACAGTTTGGCGTCAGCCCGGGGACCATTCACGTTCGCGTGGAGAAAATGAAACAGGCCGGGATCATCACCGGCGCACGCATTGACGTAAACCCTAAACAACTCGGCTACGACGTCTGCTGCTTTATTGGCATTATTCTCAAAAGTGCGAAGGACTATCCCTCCGCGCTGGAAAAGCTCAACGCGCTGGATGAGGTGACCGAAGCCTACTACACCACCGGGCACTACAGCATTTTCATCAAGGTGATGTGCCGCTCTATCGATGCGCTCCAGCAGGTACTTATCAACAAGATCCAAACAATAGATGAAATTCAGTCCACCGAGACGCTGATCTCCCTGCAAAACCCGATCATGCGCACCATCCGCCCCTGATCGGGCAAATTCATTCCCACATTTTCCACAGGTAGATCCCAGCTCGTTCACAGCGTACAATGTCCGCCTCTTAATCTGAGCGAGCGATCAATGGCGGACATTACTCTTATCAGCGGCAGCACCCTTGGCGGTGCCGAATATGTTGCAGAGCATCTGGCTGAAAAGCTGGAAGACGCGGGGTTTTCCACGGAAACGCTCCACGGACCATTGCTTGACGACCTCCCGGCTGATGGGGTCTGGCTGCTGATCACCTCTACGCACGGTGCGGGCGATCTGCCGGATAACCTGCAACCTTTATATGACGACCTGCTGGAACAGCAGCCCGATCTCTCACGCGTCCGTTTCGGTGCAATCGGGATCGGCAGCCGCGAATATGACACCTTCTGTGGCGCAATAGAGAAAGTCGAAGCCGCAGTGACCGCCTGCGGTGCAAAAAAGGTGGGCGAAACGCTCAAGATCAACATCCTCGATCATGACATTCCTGAGGATCCAGCCGAGATCTGGCTGGGTGACTGGAAAAATTTACTCAAAAACGATTAAAGATCGCGCAAACAGATGTGGATAACTCTGGTTAAAAGCTCGTATTAACCGGTAGTTATCCAAATAACAACCGCTGCTTCGTTTTTGAGCTGTGGATAAATACGCGATCTGATCCCAGCTTATACGGTCCAGGATCACCGATCATTCACAGCTAACGATCCTTCTTAAACGCATGATCTTCTTGGTGAGATCGGACTTATCCACAAAGGTCCGCGATCCTAATAAGAGATCACAATAGAACAGATCTCTAAATAAAAAGATCTTCTTTTTAATAGCCCAGGATCCCAATGCTTTCTCGAAAGACTAAAGTTGAGTAGAATCCACGGCCCGGGCTTCAATCCATTTTCATACCGCTTTACGCGAGGCAGACCACCATGTTTTATCAGGATCCTTTCGACGTCATCATCATTGGCGGGGGTCACGCAGGCACTGAGGCTGCAATGGCCGCAGCGCGCATGGGTCAACAGACCCTGCTTTTGACACACAATATCGACACGCTGGGACAAATGTCCTGTAATCCTGCGATTGGCGGCATTGGGAAAGGACACCTGGTAAAAGAAGTGGATGCACTTGGCGGCCTGATGGCGAAAGCGATCGATCAGGCAGGCATCCAGTTTAGGATACTAAACGCAAGTAAAGGCCCGGCCGTTCGTGCCACCCGTGCACAGGCGGATCGCGTGCTTTACCGTCAGGCCGTACGCACCGCGCTGGAGAACCAGCCGAACCTGATGATCTTCCAGCAGGCGGTTGAAGATCTTATCGTTGAGAACGATCGCGTCGTGGGTGCCGTAACCCAGATGGGGCTGAAATTCCGCGCCAAAGCCGTCGTGCTGACCGTCGGGACATTCCTGGACGGCAAAATTCACATCGGTCTGGATAACTACAGCGGTGGCCGTGCTGGCGATCCGCCGTCGATCCCGCTGTCTCGCCGTCTGCGCGAGCTGCCGCTGCGCGTCAGCCGCCTTAAAACTGGCACACCGCCGCGTATTGACGCGCGCACTATCGATTTCAGCGTGCTGGCTCAGCAGCATGGCGATAACCCGATGCCGGTCTTCTCGTTTATGGGCAATGCGGCGCAACACCCGCAGCAGGTACCGTGCTACATCACGCATACCAATGAAAAAACCCATGACGTGATCCGTAATAACCTCGATCGCAGCCCAATGTACGCTGGCGTGATCGAAGGGATCGGCCCACGCTACTGCCCGTCGATCGAAGACAAGGTGATGCGCTTTGCCGATCGCAACCAGCACCAGATCTTCCTGGAGCCGGAAGGGCTGACCTCTAACGAAATTTACCCGAACGGCATCTCCACCAGCCTGCCGTTCGATGTCCAGATGCAAATTGTTCGCTCAATGCAGGGCATGGAGAACGCGAAAATCGTCCGTCCTGGCTACGCTATTGAGTACGATTTCTTCGATCCGCGTGACCTGAAGCCCACTCTGGAGAGCAAATTCATCCAGGGCCTGTTCTTCGCAGGTCAGATCAACGGCACCACCGGCTACGAAGAGGCTGCAGCACAGGGGCTGCTTGCGGGTCTGAACGCCGCGCGCTTCTCTGCTGAGAAAGAGGGCTGGGCACCAGGCCGTTCTCAGGCTTATCTGGGCGTGCTGGTCGATGACCTGTGTACGCTGGGTACCAAAGAGCCGTACCGCATGTTTACCTCCCGTGCGGAATATCGCCTGATGCTGCGTGAAGATAATGCCGATCTGCGACTGACCGAGATGGGCCGCGAGCTGGGTCTGGTGGATGACGAACGCTGGGCGCGCTTCAACGAGAAGCTGGAACGCATCGAGCGTGAACGCCAGCGTCTGAAAACGACCTGGGTGAATCCGCAGGCAGAAACAGCTGCTGAAGTGAATACTCACTTAACTGCACCTCTCTCCCGTGAAGCCAGCGGGGAAGATCTGCTGCGTCGTCCTGAGATGACGTACGAAAGCCTGGTTAACCTGACGGCGTTTGCACCGGGTCTGGATGACGCCGAAGCGGCCGAGCAGGTCGAAATTCAGGTGAAATACGAAGGTTACATCGCGCGTCAGCAGGATGAGATCGAAAAACAGCAGCGTAACGAAAACACGCTGCTGCCGGAAATGCTGGACTATCGTCAGGTGACCGGCCTTTCCAACGAAGTGATCGCCAAACTGAACGATCATAAACCTGTGTCGATCGGCCAGGCATCCCGTATCTCCGGCGTCACGCCTGCGGCAATTTCAATTCTGCTGGTGTGGTTGAAAAAGCAGGGTATGCTGCGCCGCAGCGCGTAATGCCCAGAACATTGCCCGGTGGCGCTGCGCTTACCGGGCCTACTGAACCCGTAGGGTGGGTAAGCGAAGCGCCCCCCGCCACCTAAGTTTTCCAACAGGTATTCACCGTGCTCAATAAACTCTCTCGTCTGCTGGATGAAGCAGGTATTTCGCTCACCGATCACCAGAAAAATCAGCTGGTGGCCTATGTCGATATGCTGAACAAATGGAACAAAGCGTACAACCTGACGTCCGTACGCGATCCCAACGAGATGCTGATTCGCCATATCCTCGACAGCATTGTTGTGGCCCCGTATCTGAAGGGCGAGCGCTTTATCGATGTGGGAACGGGACCGGGCCTGCCGGGGATCCCGCTGTCCATTGTCCGTCCTGAAAGCCATTTCACGCTGCTTGACAGCCTGGGTAAGCGTATTCGCTTCTTACGCCAGGTTCAGCATGAACTGAAGCTTGAGAACATTACGCCCGTGCAGAGCAGGGTAGAGGCGTTTCCGGCAGAACCGCCGTTTGACGGCGTCATTAGCCGCGCCTTTGCTTCGTTGAACGATATGGTGAGCTGGTGCAAGCATCTGCCTGCCGTCGAGGGCCGTTTTTATGCCCTGAAGGGGCTGGTGCCCGAGGACGAAATTGAACAGCTGCCGGAAGGATTTGCTGTGGAATCAATCGAAAAACTCCGCGTTCCTCATCTCGACGGGGAGCGTCACCTGGTGATTATTACACCAAATAAAGTTTAAAAATTTAATTAATATTGTGGAATTTGTGCTGTTCTGGTTGTGTTAAAAACGAGCACGTCGAAGACGATTTAAGCGGTGCTAATTTAACCATGTTGTTACTAAGGATTTTCTTACGTTTAACTTTACCCCTGTGGTTCAATCAGAAAATAGTCAACACTGAAAATATCAGCCTGCTAAAAGTAGGCTGAGGCAACCAGAATGCGATGTTAAATTTTTATTAAGAATGTCAATAAAAGGTTTTTGTTGTATACGGGGTTGTTTTGGAAAAAGTTGCGATATTTTATCTTTAATTTCATAAGGATGACATAAAGCGATTTACCGCTTTGATAAAAACCCCCTTATCGCAAATGTGTATTTTGTGATCGCGTGCACGCTTTATCACCAACGTTTTCGCGCGGTTTGCAGTTTTGTCCGAAGGTCGATGCTTTCATCAAAAGTTAAAAAATAGCGGTGGGGAAAAATATTTAAACATTTATTCACCATTTCGCTACTTAATGTTTGAAATCACGGGTGCGCACCGTATAATTTGACCGCTTTTTGATGCTTGACTCTGAGCCTTAAAGGACGTTTTATACGACACGCGGCATACCTCGAAGGGAGCAGGAGTAAAAACGTGATGTCAGTGTCGCTCTTGAGTAGAAACGTTGCTCGTAAGCTTCTGTTCATTCAGTTTCTGGCTGTGATAGCAAGTGGACTGCTGTTTAGCCTCAAAGACCCCTTCTGGGGCATCTCCGCTGTATGCGGGGGATTGGCAGTGGTACTGCCAAACATGCTGTTTATGATTTTTGCCTGGCGTCATCAGGCGCATACACCCGCAAAAGGCCGTGTGGCCTGGTCCTTCGCTCTCGGCGAAGTGTGCAAGGTGTTGCTGACCTTCGCTCTGTTGGTGATGGCGCTGGCGGTTTTAAAAGTGGTTTTCATGCCGCTGATAGCAACGTGGGTTTTGGTGCTGGTGGTACAAGTTCTGGCTCCAGCTGTAATCAATAACAAAGGGTAAAAGGCATCATGGCTTCAGAAAATATGACGCCGCAGGATTACATAGGACACCATCTGAATAACCTTCAGCTGGACCTGCGTACATTCTCGCTGGTGGATCCACATAACCCCCCGGCCACCTTCTGGACGATCAACATCGATTCCATGTTCTTCTCGGTGGTGTTGGGTCTTCTGTTCCTGGCCATGTTCCGCGGTGTTGCTAAACGAGCGACCAGCGGTGTTCCAGGGAAATTCCAGACGTTCGTCGAAATGATCATCGGCTTTGTCCATGGTAGCGTCAAAGACATGTACCACGGCAAGAGCAAGCTGATTGCTCCGCTGGCGCTGACGGTCTTTGTCTGGGTCTTCCTGATGAACCTGATGGACCTTCTGCCTATCGATTTCCTGCCGTGGATCGGCGAGCATGTTCTCGGTCTGCCTGCTCTGCGTGTGGTGCCGTCTGCTGACGTGAACATCACCCTGTCGATGGCACTGGGCGTGTTCATCCTGATTCTTTTCTACAGCATCAAAATGAAAGGCGTAAGCGGCTTTGTGAAAGAGCTTACCTTGCAGCCGTTCAACCACTGGGCGTTTATTCCGGTCAACCTGATCCTGGAAGGCGTTAGCCTGCTGTCCAAACCTGTTTCACTGGGTCTGCGACTGTTCGGCAACATGTATGCGGGTGAGCTGATTTTCATTCTGATCGCGGGTCTTCTGCCGTGGTGGTCTCAGTGGATTCTTAATGTGCCATGGGCCATTTTCCACATCCTGATCATTACGCTGCAAGCCTTTATCTTCATGGTTCTGACGATCGTCTATCTGTCGATGGCGTCTGAAGAGCACTGATTTTTTACCAACACTACTACGTTTTAATTGAAACAAACTGGAGACTGTCATGGAAAACCTGAATATGGATCTGCTGTACATGGCTGCCGCTGTGATGATGGGTCTGGCGGCTATCGGTGCTGCGATCGGTATCGGCATCCTCGGGGGTAAATTCCTGGAAGGCGCAGCGCGTCAACCGGATCTGATTCCTCTGCTGCGTACTCAGTTCTTTATCGTTATGGGTCTGGTGGATGCAATCCCAATGATCGCTGTAGGTCTGGGTCTGTACGTGATGTTTGCTGTCGCGTAGTAGTTGATTTAAAACCCAAAGCCACAGAAATTTAAGAGGTATTGTGCTGTGAACATGAACGCAACAATCCTCGGCCAGGCCATCGCGTTTATTCTCTTTGTCTGGTTCTGCATGAAGTATGTATGGCCGCCTTTAATGGCTGCCATCGAAAAACGTCAGAAAGAAATTGCTGACGGTCTGGCTTCCGCAGAACGCGCTAAGAAAGATTTGGACCTTGCACAGGCCAACGCGACAGACCAGCTGAAAAAAGCGAAAGCTGAAGCTCAGGTAATCATTGAACAGGCCAACAAGCGCCGTGCTCAGATCCTGGACGAAGCCAAAGCTGAAGCAGAACAGGAACGTACTAAGATCGTGACACAGGCTCAGGCTGAAATTGAAGCTGAGCGTAAACGTGCTCGTGAAGAACTGCGTAAGCAGGTTGCGATTCTGGCTGTTGCTGGCGCCGAGAAGATCATCGAACGTTCCGTGGATGAAGCTGCTAACAGCGACATCGTGGACAAACTTGTCGCTGAACTGTAAGGAGGGAGGGGCTGATGTCTGAATTTGTTACGGTAGCTCGCCCCTACGCCAAAGCAGCTTTTGACTTTGCTGTCGAACACCAAAATGTCGATCGCTGGCAGGATATGCTGGCGTTTGCCGCTGAGGTAACGAAAAACGAACAAATGGCTGAGTTGCTGTCCGGTGCATTAGCGCCTGATACTCTCGCCGCGTCGTTTATCGCCGTGTGCGGAGAGCAACTGGATGCCAACGGCCAGAACCTGATTAAGGTCATGGCAGAAAATGGTCGTCTCCGTGTGCTCCCGGATGTTCTCGAGCAGTTTGAGCACTTACGTGCGCTCAGTGAAGCCACTGCCGAAGTTGAAGTCACTTCTGCCACGGAACTGAGTGAAGAACAGCTTGCGAAAATCACCGCCGCGATGGAAAAACGTCTGTCACGCAAAGTTAAGCTGAATTGCAAAATCGATAAGTCTGTAATGGCAGGCGTAATCATCCGTTCGGGTGATATGGTCATTGATGGTAGCGTACGCGGCCGTCTTGAACGCCTTGCAGACGTCTTGCAGTCTTAAGGGGACTGGAGCATGCAACTGAATTCCACCGAAATCAGCGAACTGATCAAGCAGCGCATTGCTCAGTTCAATGTTGTGAGCGAAGCTCATAACGAAGGTACTATTGTTTCTGTAAGTGACGGTGTTATCCGCATCCACGGCCTGGCCGATTGTATGCAGGGTGAGATGATTTCCCTGCCGGGTAACCGTTACGCTATCGCACTGAACCTGGAGCGCGACTCCGTAGGTGCTGTAGTTATGGGTCCATACGCTGACCTCGCCGAAGGCATGAAGGTTAAGTGTACTGGCCGTATTCTGGAAGTGCCGGTTGGCCGTGGCCTGCTGGGCCGCGTGGTGAACACCCTGGGTGCACCAATCGACGGTAAAGGTCCGGTTGAGCACGATGGCTTCTCCCCAATCGAAGTTATCGCACCGGGCGTTATCGACCGTCAGTCCGTTGATCAGCCAGTACAGACTGGCTATAAGTCCGTTGATGCCATGATCCCAATCGGTCGTGGTCAGCGTGAACTGATCATCGGCGACCGTCAGACCGGTAAAACCGCGATGGCTATCGATGCCATCATCAACCAGCGTGACTCCGGCATCAAATGCGTGTACGTGGCTATCGGCCAGAAAGCGTCCACCATTTCTAACGTGGTTCGTAAACTGGAAGAGCACGGCGCACTGTCTAACACCATCGTTGTTGTAGCGACCGCGTCTGAATCAGCTGCACTGCAATACCTGGCACCTTACGCCGGTTGCGCAATGGGCGAATACTTCCGTGACCGCGGTGAAGATGCACTGATCGTATACGATGACCTGTCTAAACAGGCTGTTGCTTATCGTCAGGTTTCCCTGCTGCTCCGTCGTCCACCTGGACGTGAAGCATTCCCGGGCGACGTATTCTACCTCCACTCTCGTCTGCTGGAGCGTGCTTCCCGCGTTAACGCGGAATACGTCGAGAACTTCACCAAAGGTGAAGTGAAGGGTAAAACGGGCTCTCTGACCGCACTGCCGATCATTGAAACCCAGGCGGGTGACGTTTCTGCGTTCGTTCCGACCAACGTAATCTCCATTACCGATGGTCAGATCTTCCTGGAAACCAACCTGTTTAACTCCGGTATTCGTCCGGCAGTTAACCCAGGTATCTCGGTATCCCGTGTTGGTGGTGCTGCTCAGACCAAGATCATCAAGAAACTGTCCGGTGGTATCCGTACCGCGCTGGCACAGTATCGTGAACTGGCTGCATTCTCTCAGTTCGCATCCGATCTGGACGAAGCAACCCGTAAACAGCTGAGCCACGGTCAGAAAGTGACCGAGCTGCTGAAGCAGAAACAGTACGCCCCTATGTCTGTTGCTCAGCAGGGTCTGGTTCTGTTCGCGGCTGAACGCGGTTACCTCGAAGATGTGGAACTGGCGAAAATCGGTAGCTTCGAAGCCGCTCTGCTGGCTTACGTCGACCGTGATCACGCTCCGCTGATGCAAGAGATCAACCAGTCCGGTGGCTATAACGATGAAATCGAAGGCAAGCTGAAAGCTATCCTCGATTCCTTCAAAGCAACCCAGTCCTGGTAATCGTCCGGCGGCTTGTCTCACGACAAGCCGCCAGGCATTGAGGAGAAGCTCATGGCCGGCGCAAAAGAGATACGTAGTAAGATCGCAAGCGTCCAGAACACGCAGAAGATCACTAAAGCGATGGAGATGGTCGCCGCTTCCAAAATGCGTAAATCGCAGGATCGCATGGCGGCCAGCCGTCCTTATGCAGATACCATGCGCAAAGTGATTGGTCACCTTGCAAACGGTAATCTGGAATATAAGCACCCTTACCTGGAAGAACGCGACGTTAAGCGCGTGGGCTACCTGGTGGTGTCGACCGACCGTGGTCTGTGTGGCGGCTTGAACATTAACCTGTTCAAAAAACTGCTGGCGGATATGAAAGTCTGGTCCGATAAAGGCGTTCAGTGCGATATCGCAATGATCGGCTCTAAAGGCGTCTCTTTCTTTAACTCCGTTGGTGGCAATATTGTCGCTCAGGTGACCGGTATGGGTGATAACCCGTCCCTGTCTGAACTGATCGGTCCGGTTAAAGTGATGTTGCAGGCCTATGATGAAGGCCGTCTGGACAGACTGTACGTTGTCAGCAACAAATTTATTAACACCATGTCTCAGGTTCCAACGCTCACTCAGATGCTGCCATTACCGGCATCAGACGATACCGAGCTGAAGCAAAAAGCCTGGGATTACCTGTATGAACCCGATCCGAAACCGCTGCTGGATACCTTGCTGCGTCGTTACGTTGAATCACAGGTTTATCAGGGCGTAGTAGAAAACCTGGCCAGCGAGCAGGCCGCACGTATGGTGGCGATGAAAGCCGCGACCGACAATGGCGGCAGCCTGATTAAAGAGCTGCAGTTGGTTTACAACAAAGCTCGTCAGGCCAGCATTACTCAGGAACTCACCGAGATCGTCGGTGGTGCATCCGCGGTATAACCAGGTTAATTCGTAGAGGATTCAAGATGGCTACTGGAAAAATTGTCCAGGTAATCGGCGCCGTGGTTGACGTCGAATTCCCTCAGGATGCCGTACCGCGCGTGTACGATGCTCTTGAGGTACAGAATGGTAACGAGAGCCTGGTGCTGGAAGTTCAGCAGCAGCTCGGCGGCGGTATCGTACGTACTATCGCCATGGGTTCTTCCGACGGTCTGCGTCGTGGTCTGGAAGTAAAAGACCTTGAGCACCCGATCGAAGTCCCGGTAGGTAAAGCAACATTGGGTCGTATCATGAACGTATTGGGTCAACCAATCGACATGAAAGGCGACATCGGTGAAGAAGAGCGTTGGGCTATCCACCGCGCAGCACCTTCCTACGAAGAGCTGTCCAGCTCTCAGGAACTGCTGGAAACCGGCATCAAAGTTATCGACCTGATGTGTCCGTTCGCGAAGGGCGGTAAAGTCGGTCTGTTCGGTGGTGCGGGTGTAGGTAAAACCGTAAACATGATGGAGCTGATCCGTAACATTGCGATCGAGCACTCCGGTTATTCCGTGTTTGCGGGCGTGGGTGAACGTACTCGTGAGGGTAACGACTTCTACCACGAAATGACCGACTCCAACGTTCTGGATAAAGTATCCCTGGTGTACGGCCAGATGAACGAGCCACCAGGAAACCGTCTGCGCGTTGCGCTGACCGGCCTGACCATGGCTGAGAAGTTCCGTGACGAAGGTCGTGACGTACTGCTGTTCGTTGATAACATCTACCGTTACACCCTGGCCGGTACCGAAGTATCTGCACTGCTGGGTCGTATGCCTTCAGCGGTAGGTTATCAGCCTACGCTGGCGGAAGAGATGGGTGTTCTTCAGGAACGTATCACCTCAACCAAAACCGGTTCTATCACCTCCGTTCAGGCGGTATACGTACCTGCGGATGACTTGACTGACCCATCACCAGCCACCACCTTTGCGCACTTAGATGCAACCGTGGTACTGAGCCGTCAGATCGCGTCTCTGGGTATCTACCCAGCCGTTGACCCGCTGGACTCCACCAGCCGTCAGCTGGATCCACTGGTTGTTGGTCAGGAACACTACGACACCGCGCGTGGCGTACAGTCCTTGCTGCAGCGTTACCAGGAACTGAAAGACATCATCGCCATCCTCGGTATGGATGAGCTGTCTGAAGAAGATAAACTGGTGGTAGCACGTGCGCGTAAGATCCAGCGCTTCCTGTCCCAGCCGTTCTTCGTTGCGGAAGTATTCACCGGTTCTCCAGGTAAATACGTATCCCTGAAAGACACCATCCGTGGCTTTAAAGGCATCATGGAAGGCGAATACGATCACCTGCCGGAGCAGGCGTTCTACATGGTTGGTTCCATCGACGAAGCCGTGGAAAAAGCCAAAAAACTTTAACGCCTTAATCGGAGGGTGATATGGCAATGACTTACCACCTGGACGTCGTCAGCGCAGAGCAACAAATGTTCTCTGGTCTGGTCGAAAAAATCCAGGTAACGGGTAGTGAAGGTGAACTGGGTATTTTCCCGGGTCACGCACCGCTGCTCACCGCCATTAAGCCTGGTATGATCCGCATCGTTAAACAGTTCGGTCACGAAGAGTTTATCTATCTGTCCGGCGGCATTCTCGAAGTGCAGCCTGGCAGTGTGACCGTTCTGGCCGATACCGCTATTCGTGGCCAGGATCTCGACGAAGCACGAGCCCTGGAATCGAAGCGTAAGGCTGAAGAGCACATTAGCAGCTCTCATGGTGACGTGGATTACGCTCAGGCGTCTGCGGAGCTGGCCAAAGCGATCGCCAAACTGCGCGTTATCGAGTTGACCAAAAAAGCGATGTAACACCGGCTTGAAAAGCACAAAAGCCAGTCTGGCAACCAGGCTGGCTTTTTTTATGCCTTCGTTTCAGAAAAATCGAAAATGAAAAGGTGTTTTATTATTTTGTGATTTACATCACAAAAAAGTTGATCGGTTAAAAATTGAGGCGTAGACTTCTTTTTTGTGAAGTGTGTCACAAAATAAACCTTAATAAATCAGGATGCCATCATGAAACTGATCAACAAAATCATCGCCCTTTTCAGCAACATGAACGTTTCTTTCGGTACGTTCAACCACTAATCCGCTGAATGCCGAGTGGCGCCGTGCTTACCGTTGTGTGATAAGCGAAGCGCCATCTGGCAGCCTCTCTCCGCTATTGTTCACGCTCTCTCCTTTCACGATAAAATAGTTCGTCGCATCAATATTCCCCACCACCGCATCGTCGTACTTGCCTGGCGCTGTACGGACCGATTTATTGCCGGTAAAAACGCCCTGAGTTGATGCATCGCCATACGGGCTTGGGCGGAAGATAAAGTTAAAACGCTGATTGTCTGTCGCGACGTTATTGGCCACCACCAGCGCGCCCGGATTGAAGTTGTCGGTAAAACCGTCCAGATGGTTTCCGATGGCCTTACTGTTGCGGATGACATGCGCCACCGGCTGTCCTTCACCGCCGAGTTTAAACCCGTTGCTGGTGTTGTTGCGGGCAAGGGAATTTTCGATGGTTACAACGCCGTTGGCACCGTCTTCGATTTTGTTGAACAGGTCAAAGCCATCGTCGATGTTGTCGTGGGCATAACAGTTCTCCAGCCGGTTACCCTCCCCGACGCGCATTTTGACCGCGAACCCGTCGGCGTTGATTTTACCGGGATCTTCATTGCCCCAGGATTCCGAATCGATGACCCGATTGAAGCTGGCCCACAGCGGGCGGCCAATATTTTCCGGGGAAGAGATCTGGATGCCGGTATCGTCGTTGCGATAGGCCGTAACCTTTTCGATAAGATTGTGGCTTCCCTGCACCCGCAGGCTTTTATCCGTGACTTCAATGCCCTTGATGTGCCAGTAGTTCGCATTCACCAGCAAACCATGAATGACGGCTTTGCCTTTTGCCTGCAATAAGGTCATTTTTCCCTCACTGCCGCTGGCCGTGAGCGGGATTTCAGTCCGGGGATAATCTCCCGCTGCCAGGATAATCTTGCCGCCCGGCGAAACCATACTTATAGCGGTGGCGAAAGCCATGGGGGATGCTGGTGTGCCCTGCCCGTCTGCTTTGCCTTCAGGGGAAACGTGAATCACCGCAGGCTCAATGCCGTTCACCTTTTCCACGCTAAACGCCTGCTGCACGGGCGTGCCGCTGGTGGGGGTAAACGTCAGGCTAAAAGTCGCATTTTGCGTCAACGTTGTGGGAACGACGTACATCTCACCGGCTTTCACCTGTTTATCACTCCCGATCACCACTTCATTTTGTCTGACGCTGAAAACGCCGTCGTAATTCGCTCGTGCCTGAACAAGATAGCGTTCCGAAGCGCTTTTGCTGGCAGAGGCGCGCTGCACCACAACGGGAAGGGCTTTTGCCTGCCAGGGTTCCGAGGCCACCGTACTGGCTTCAGAGGTGGTGAGAGAGGCATCGGAGACGGTAATTTTGGCATTCCGCGAGGCGAAGAAGCCCACGTAGTAGCTGTTTTGATTCTGCACGGCGATCAGGTCGGCGCGCGGCACGCTTTTGCTTATCCACGCGTCGCTGCCTGCCGGTGCCCACGCGGTGATAAACCCGTCATTAGTGCGCACCAGTTTTAACCGGAATGCCGGCGTCTGGGTGATATCAATCTCTTCCTTGTAGCTCTGCTTGTTTATCGCCGCCCCGGCATCGCCCCACGGATGCGAAATCCCCTCGCGCGTTATGGCCTGCAGTTTTACCCGATGATGATCTTTTTTATCCTGCGTCATGATGGCATTCATCACCAGGTTCGACGCCGCCGGGAATTCCTCATAGCCTTCCTTTAGCGGCTGCTGGCGCGGCACGCCGAGAATATCACGCACCATAAGCCCCGCGCCTTCCTGTGCCGCCGGTTTGGCCCCGTTTTCCGGGCCGAATTGATCTACCCGAACGGTAGCCTGTAAGACGAAATTCTCTTTTGCCGGCAGTTCGGTGTAGAAAAACGTTAAGCCGTCGTGGGCGTTCGCAATTTTACCGCCGCGGCTCTCGATCGTAATCGGTTTTGACAGGTCCGCCGTCTCCTGCGACGTCAGCGTTTTCCCGTCAAGGGTGACATCGTTAACGCCGATTTTTTCCGCTAAGACGTTGGATGAAAAATTCAGATCGGTAGACTGCCCGAACGTAATGGCTTTCCAGACGGGCTGTTCCGCCGCCGTGGCCGCAAAGGCGCAACAGATCATAAGGGACAGAGGTAGGTAAGCGTTCATCTTATTCTCCTGATTGATAATTGAGCGCCATTATCATCAAGTTGAAACGTTGTTTCTTTTTTAATCGTCACACTATTGAATATTTAAAACAGTGTTTTGTTTTAAACAGATCTTTATTCATGATCCAAAAAAATAGCTAAGCTATTGTGTGGGTTAGCGACTTACCGAGAGAATGCTATTTTCCAGAGTAAAAGTGATTTACTCTCCCCTTAAAATCGGCCTCAAATAGCCGTTATTGGCAGATGTTGAACGTTTTCGCACCACTCCATTTCATGATGCAAAATATGTAGAATTTTCAACGTCAAAGGGTTTTACTTCTCACTTAAATTACAGTCAGGACGCGTATGTTGAACAATACGATGAGCGTGGTCATCCTTGCCGCTGGTAAAGGCACCCGCATGTATTCCGATCTTCCTAAGGTGTTGCACACGCTGGCAGGAAAGCCAATGGTGCAGCATGTCATTGATGCCGCGAATGAAGTTGGCGCTCGCCAGGTCCATCTGGTGTACGGTCACGGCGGCGATCTGCTGAAAGAGACGCTGCGTGACGACAAGCTCAACTGGGTCCTTCAGGCAGAACAGCTGGGTACGGGCCACGCCATGCAGCAGGCGGCACCGTTCTTCGGCGATGACGAAGATATCCTGATGCTCTACGGCGATGTTCCGCTGATCTCTGTTGAAACCTTAACCCGCCTGCGTGAAGCCAAACCGCAGGGCGGCATCGGTCTGTTAACCGTGGTACTCGACGATCCAACGGGCTATGGCCGTATTACCCGTGAAAACGGCAACGTCACCGGTATCGTGGAGCACAAAGATGCCAGCGATGAGCAGCGTAAAATTCAGGAAATCAATACCGGTATCCTGATTGCCAATGGCGCAGACATGAAGCGCTGGCTCTCTAAGCTCAATAACAACAATGCACAGGGTGAATACTACATCACAGATATCATTGCGATGGCGTATCAGGAAGGCCGCGAGATTGCCGCCGTACATCCGGCGCGCATCAGCGAAACGGATGGCGTGAATAACCGCCTGCAGCTTTCCCGCCTCGAGCGTATTTATCAGGCCGAGCAGGCTGAAAAGCTGCTGCTGGCGGGCGTGATGCTGCGCGATCCGGCGCGTTTCGACCTGCGCGGCACCCTGGCACACGGGCGTGATGTTGAAATTGATACTAACGTTATCCTTGAAGGCCAGGTTCAGCTTGGCAACCGCGTCAAAATTGGCGCTGGCTGCGTGATTAAAAACAGCGTTATCGGTGACGACTGCGAAATCAGCCCGTACAGCGTCGTGGAAGATGCCCACCTTGAGGCGGCCTGCACCATCGGTCCCTTCGCGCGCCTGCGTCCTGGCGCAGAGTTGATGGAAGGCGCTCACGTAGGCAACTTCGTCGAGATGAAAAAAGCGCGTCTGGGTAAAGGCTCCAAAGCCGGTCATTTGACCTACCTGGGCGATGCGGAAATTGGCGATAACGTGAACATTGGTGCAGGCACCATCACCTGTAACTATGACGGTGCCAATAAGTTTAAAACCATTATCGGCGATGACGTGTTTGTCGGCTCCGACACGCAGCTGGTCGCACCCGTCACCGTGGGTAACGGCGTGACCATTGCTGCCGGAACAACCGTAACGCGAGACGTAGCGGATAACGAGTTAGTGTTGAGCCGCGTACCGCAGGTTCACAAGCAGGGCTGGAAACGCCCGGTGAAGAAGAAGTAACAACAAGGCGGGTGGCGCTACGCTTACCCGCCCTGTGATTGAGTCGGCCTGATAAGGCGTAGCCGTCATCAGGCAAACCCGGGTGAGGAGATAAATATATATCTCCCCCCACAAGCAGCACCCATAACTATAACCCCACTCTCTACAAGGCTCGGGGTGCCCGGAAAGGGCGTTACCCAAAGGATTTCGCGTTGTGGCAAGGCGGCAAGCGTATGAGTCCATGGGAGCTTAATTAAGTAAGTGACCGTGGCGAGTACGAGAAGCCAACGCAGCCGCAGCGTGAAAGACGTAGGGTAAATACAGGTCAGCGACAACGCAGGCATCATGCCTAAATTCGGAATCTAAAACTATGTGTGGAATTGTTGGCGCAGTTGCGCAGCGTGATATTGCTGAAATCCTTCTCGAAGGTTTACGTCGTCTGGAATACCGTGGCTATGACTCTGCTGGTCTGGCTGTGGTGGATGAAGCAGGTCATATGACCCGTCTGCGTCGTCTCGGTAAAGTGCAGATGCTGGCCCAGGCCGCGGAAGAACATCCGCTGCACGGTGGTACCGGTATCGCCCATACTCGCTGGGCGACCCACGGCGAGCCGTCTGAAGGTAACGCGCACCCGCATGTGTCTGAACACATTGTGGTGGTGCATAACGGCATTATCGAAAACCACGAACCGCTGCGCGAAACCCTGAAAGCGCGCGGCTATACCTTCGTCTCTGAAACCGATACCGAAGTGATTGCTCACCTCGTCCACTGGGAGCTGGAGCAGGGCGGCACGTTGCGTGAAGCGGTGCTGCGCGCTATCCCTCAGCTTCGCGGGGCATACGGTACGGTGATCATGGATTCCCGCGACCCGTCCACGCTGCTGGCTGCGCGTTCCGGTAGCCCGATGGTTATCGGTATGGGGATGGGTGAAAACTTTATCGCCTCCGATCAGCTGGCGCTCCTGCCGGTGACCCGCCGCTTCATCTTCCTCGAAGAGGGCGATATCGCGGAAGTGACGCGCCGTAGCGTAACCGTGTTCGACACCACTGGCGCGCAGGTCAAACGCACCGAGATCGAATCTAACCTGCAGTACGACGCGGGCGACAAAGGCGCTTACCGCCACTACATGCAGAAAGAGATCTACGAGCAGCCTAACGCCATCAAAAACACCCTGACCGGGCGCATCAGCCACGGCGAGGTAGATCTGAGCGAGCTGGGCGCACACGCCAACGACCTGCTTAGCAACGTTGAGCACATCCAGATCGTCGCCTGCGGCACCTCCTACAACTCCGGTATGGTGTCGCGTTACTGGTTTGAATCCCTGGCGGGCGTGCCGTGCGACGTGGAAATCGCCTCTGAATTCCGCTATCGCAAATCCGCGGTGCGCAAAAACAGCCTGATGATCACCCTTTCCCAGTCCGGGGAAACGGCGGACACCCTGGCGGCGCTGCGTCTCTCTAAAGAGTTGGGCTACCTGGGTTCTCTGGCCATCTGTAACGTGCCCGGCTCGTCGCTGGTGCGTGAATCCGATCTGGCCCTGATGACCAAAGCAGGCACCGAAATCGGCGTGGCTTCCACCAAAGCCTTTACCACGCAGCTGACCGTTCTGCTGATGCTGGTGGCGAAACTGGCGCGTCTGAAAGGTCTGGATGCGTCCGTTGAGCATGATATTGTTCACGGCCTGCAGGCGTTGCCGAGCCGTATCGAACAGATGTTGTCTCAGGACAAACGCATTGAAGCTCTGGCGGAAGATTTCTCTGACAAACATCATGCGCTGTTCCTTGGCCGTGGCGATCAGTATCCGATCGCGCTCGAAGGCGCGCTGAAGCTGAAAGAGATCTCTTATATCCATGCGGAAGCCTACGCGGCGGGTGAGCTGAAACACGGCCCGCTGGCGCTGATTGACGCGGATATGCCGGTTATCGTTGTGGCACCTAACAACGAACTGCTGGAAAAACTGAAATCGAACATCGAAGAAGTACGCGCCCGTGGCGGCGTCCTGTACGTCTTCGCTGATAAAGATGCCGGTTTCACCAGCAGCGACAATATGCACATCATCGACATGCCGCATGTGGAAGAGGTTATTGCCCCAATCTTCTACACCGTTCCGCTGCAGCTTCTGGCCTATCACGTTGCGCTGATCAAAGGCACTGACGTTGACCAGCCGCGCAATTTGGCAAAATCGGTTACCGTTGAATAATTCAATATATTGAAATGTAATAGCCTCGTAAATCTATGATTACGGGGCTATTTATTGATCAATATATAAATATATTCTGAAAGTCGATCTCTGTATAAATAAAAGTTAAAGAACATCTGTATTATGCCCGCCCTGATATACCGCTAAATAATATTATATTTAGCCAAAATCTCACCCTAAAATATTCCATTATTTGCCCCTTGGTAATTATCAAAATATTATTTCTGCTTGTTATTTTATTTTTTAAGGCGTTTAATACACGCGCTTCAACATTTTGACATTATTTGTCATGGAAATAATATATCTTTATTTATAATGGATGGTATTGTAATGAATGGACATATTTTTAAGCGAGCGTTACTTGTTTCCTCTTTATTACTGACGTCGCAGACGTTTGCGTCAAATGGGATTGTACACTTTACCGGCGAGATTATTGAAAGCACGTGCGAAGTCTCAACGGGAACCAAAGATCAGAACGTCGATTTGGGTAAGGTAAATAAATCGACCTTTACCGACGTTGGCTCTACGGCTTCCGTTCAGGCATTCCAGATCGACCTGGTCAATTGTCCGCAAACCTACAAAAAAGCCAATGCGCGCTTTGACGGCACTGAAGACGGTGATGGTTACCTGAAGCTGAACAACGGCGGCGCAGCGGGTGTGGCGATTGCGATTTATAACCGCGCCGACAACAGCCTGCTGAAGCTGTATAACCAGTCTAAAACGGCGGATATTAGCGCTGAAGGCTCGGCTTCTCTGCCGTTTATGGCTCGCTATATCGCAACTTCATCTACCGTTACGGCAGGTTTAGCTAACGCGGATTCTGAATTCACGATCAGCTACAGCAATTAATCTTTTCCTTCACTGTTTGTAATGTAAACAGGCCTGGCAAGGTTGGGCCACTGCATCTAAAAAACTGCCAGGCCTGATATAGGATGTAACATGCGTCGGCGCCGTATAATATTATTTCTCTCTCTGTTTTTATCTTTTGGTATTTCACCGTGCTGGTCTGGGATAATTATCGGCGGCACTCGGGTTATCTTTAAAGGCGAGAGCGCTGACACCACGCTTTCGGTGCTCAATAAAGATGCTGCGATCCCTTATCTGCTTCAGACGTGGATTGAGCCTTTTACCGGACAAGGTAAGGATAAACCGCCGTTTACCGTCATTCCTCCTGTTTCTCGTCTTGAGCCAAAGCAAGAGCGCGTATTACGCATTATCAAAACCAAAGGTGAATTACCGTCCGATCGGGAGTCGGTGTTTTGGCTAAACGTAAAAAATATACCCCCGTCGCCCGATAAAGAAGGCAGCAAACTTGAGATAGCCATTAAAACCCGGATCAAACTTTTCTGGCGTCCTGCGGGCATTAATGAAAAACCGGAGACGGCAAGCCAAAAAGTGAAATGGCAGCGACAGGGAAAAATGCTGGTGGTGACCAATCCAACGCCGATTCATATCAATGTGATTGACGTTGCGGTGGATGGTAAACCGCTTGAGCTGGCAATGATTAAACCGTTCGACACGCTACAGATAGCCTTACCCGCAGACGCATTGGGAAAGACCCTCACATGGCACTGTATCAGTGATTATGGCGCAATCAGCGACGCTATCAGGCAACCTCTTTAATGCAGATGGGACGGTATACGTTGAAGCTTTCTCGTTTGTCTTTTTTACCGCTTATCGCCGTGTGGGCGGGCTATCCGCATCTGGTTTCTGCCAAAGAGGCCTTATTCAATACCCGTTTGCTGGAGTTGGATCAGCCCGTTGATATCGACATTAGCCAGTTTGACCGCCCCCACACGCTTCCTGAGGGGACATATAAAGTCGATATCTATGTCAACGACCGTTTCGTCGAGCGCCGCGAGGTGCTTTTTTCGCGAAAAGATGAACAGAGCGATCTTGCGCCTTGCTTCACGGATTTAAAAAATACGCTGAGCGGGTTCGGGGTGAAGGTTGACGCAATCAAAGCATTAGATCGCGTCAACGCCGAACGCTGTGAAGCCGTCCCCGAGCTGCCGGGGTCGGCATGGATATTCGACGGTGAAAAGCTGGCGCTTAACGTCTCTGTGCCACAAATCTATCTTGATGCGTCGGTTCGGGATGCCATTCCACCGTCGCGCTGGGATCAGGGCATCAATGCGCTGATGCTCAACTATGACTTTTCCACCATGCAGACCCTGAAGTCAGACTATAACAGCGACGATCTCTACTACCTTAACCTGCGCAGCGGCATCAATCTGGGGGGCTGGCGGCTTCGCAACTACAGTGCACTCAATGCCGTTAACAGCCACGGAAGTTATCATTCAGTAAGCACTTACTTACAGCATGATATCGCACCGTTGCGCAGCCAGTTTATGGTAGGCGACACCTGGACCGCGAACGACCTCTTTGACAGCGCGCAGATCCGTGGCGTGCGTCTTTATACGGATAACGACATGCTGCCAGACAGCATGAATGGGTTTGCCCCCATCGTTCGCGGCGTGGCGAAATCGAACGCCGTGGTGACGATCCGCCAGAATGGATACATGATTTACCAGTCGGCAGTGCCGCAGGGGCCGTTTGCGCTGACCGATCTCAATACCACCTCCAGCGGCGGCGACCTCGACGTCACCATCAAAGAGGAAGACGGCAGCGAACAACATTTTGTGCAGCCTTACGCTTCCCTGGCGATATTGCGTCGCGAAGGCCAAACGGATGTGGATATCAGCGTCGGCGAGTATCGCAACGATAATCGTTTTTCACCTGACGTGATGCAGGCGCAGATGCTGCGCGGTATGCCCTGGGGGATGACGCTCTACGGCGGAACCCAGCTGGCGGAAGATTATTCCGCCTTTGCGGCGGGCCTTGGTAAAGATTTGGGCGAAATCGGCGCGGTGTCGATCGATGTGACCCACGCTGACTCACGCTTTTCCGACGACCAAACGCAGGGGCAATCCTGGCGTTTTCTGTACTCCAAAACCTTTGATGTCAGTAATACCAGCCTGCGTATCGTTGGCTATCGCTATTCGACGGAAGGCTTCTATACGCTGGATGAATGGGCCTCGCGTAACGGCGACAGCGACAGCTTCTGGCAAACGGGCAACCGTCGCAGCCGGCTTGAAGGCACCTGGACCCAGCCGTTTACGGAAAGTTACGGCAACATTTATCTGACGCTGAGCCGGGAGCAATACTGGCAAACGGATGACGTTGAGCGCCTGATTCAGGTGGGCTACAGCAACAGCTGGCGGCAAATTGTGTGGAACCTGTCATGGAACTACACCGATACGGCGGGCAGCAGCGTGGGAGAGTGGCAGCATGAGGATGAAAGCGAGCATGTGATTATGCTCTCCGTCTCGTTGCCCTTATCAGACTGGTTGCCGCACAGTTACGCCAACTACAGCTACGCTCACAGCGGCCACAGCAGCCCGTCCCACCAGGTGGGGCTAAACGGCAACGTGCTCGAAGATAACAACCTGAGCTGGAACCTGCAGCAGTCATATTACGAAAACAACGCTAACGCAGGCGGAAACGCTGGCCTGAACTGGGATGCTTCGTATGGTTCCATGAAGGCAAACTATGCCTGGAGCGATGAAAGCCAAAGCGTGAACTACGGCGTCAGCGGCGGCGTGCTGGTCCACTCTGAGGGGATCACCTTCTCCCAGGAGATGGGCGAAACCGTGGCGCTGATAAAAGCGCCGGGAGCGGCCGGGCTGTCTGTTGATAACGAAAATGGAGTAGCGACCGACTGGCGCGGTTATACCGTTAAAACGCAGCTATCGCCTTACGACGAAAACCGTATCGCGCTTGGCAATAATGACTTCACGTCCGGCAATATCGAGCTTGAGAAAAGCGTACAGCAGCTTGTGCCCACGCGCGGCGCGGTGGTTAAGGCTGAGTTTGTCACGCACATCGGCTACCGGGTTTTGTTTAACGTTGCGCTGGCCAGTGGCAAACCAGCCCCCTTCGGTGCGATGGGCACCGCAACGCTACCTACCGGCAGCGTGACGGGCATCGTGGGCGATGGGGGTGAACTCTACCTTGCAGGGATGCCGGAAACCGGTCAGTTCACCCTCACCCTGAGCGACGGCAAGATCTGCCGGGCCGATTACGTCATCCACCAGCAACCCGATTTTGGGCTTGTCCAGCTTCCCGTCATTTGTCGATAAAGGATAAAAATGAAATCACGCTTCTGGCTTTTAGCCCTTTTTTTTGCCGCTTTTTTTGCGCGGTCCGCGCCGACGGGGTACTGCGTGCCGGATAACGGCGTTTACCACAATAACTTCCAGTTTAATAAACAGCTCAGTTGGACTTCAAGTTCTGTCGGAATGTTCGAAGACATCATGATCGATAACGGGACACTGTCATTTAAAGGCACGTGCTACTGTCTGACGGGAAAAAACGAGACCTATAAATATGCCTATATCACCAGTATCGTTAATCCTTCCTTAAAGCCTACTGCCGTTAGACGAAACGTGCATTTTTACGATCTCAACGCCCAGCTTGATATTGGCCTGATTGTTTACGTTCTTGGAAAAGGCTACGTGTCAGTGCCCTTCGATCATATGCCTAATGACACGGGGGGGCACTACGGATGCCATGACGGCATCAGTTCAGCCACCACCTTTTACAGCGGCGGCTCGGGTATTATCTATTTATACGTCAAAAGGCATTTTACGGGCGTCGTCAATATACCGAGAACGGTTATGGCTAATATCTATGCCACCATCGATCCTGTTACTGTTTCGCATGAAGTGATTTCTGACGTGATCGTTGAAGGGTCATTAACGGTTCCGCAAACCTGTGAAATAGACGAAGGCCAGACGATTATGTTTGATTTCAAAAAAATCCTCGCTTCCGAGTTTCCCTCTGTAAAAGGCGAGGCGTTGAAGCGGCATAAGATCACGCGGAAAGTGAATATTAAATGCTCAAATATGTTTACTCTCGACCTACTCGGGGCCACGATACAGGCCTCTGGCTCAAGCCCGGATGGCACCATGGTTGCGACAAATAATCCGGATGTCGGCATTAAAATTTACGATAAGCGGGACAAAGAAGTGAATGTTAACGGCGGGGAACTTGCGGCTGAAACGACGCAATCCCCCGAGACACTGGGTGATATGCAGGGCACGCTCACTTTTTCAGGTGCGCCAGCCAGCGCCACCGGGGCCAAACCTCAGCCGGGGCCGTTCTCCGCAACGGCGACGCTCACGATAGAAATCATCAACTGATGTCTCAACGGCTGTTTATGACAGCCGTTGTCATATTTGTCCTCTCAGCGTTACCGTCTCTCAAAAAAATATGACAAAAAAATGACCGCGCCATGAATTAATACTGTTATTTTTCATCGTGTTAAACATGCGTTTTCCATTGTCATAAAACTGTCATATTTCGTACATTTATCTGTCACCTGTTTGTCCTATTTTGCTCATCGTAGCCACTTAAACAATGATTTACGAAATCCTTGCAGGAGACATTATGAAAGTTATGCGTACCACTGTCGCAACTGTTGTCGCCGCGACCTTATCTCTGAGCGCTTTCTCTGCCTTTGCAGCAGCAAGCCTGACAGGCGCGGGTGCAACCTTCCCTGCGCCGGTGTATGCCAAATGGGCGGATACCTACCAGAAAGAAACCGGCAACAAGGTTAACTATCAGGGTATCGGCTCCTCCGGTGGCGTAAAACAAATTACCGCAAACACCGTCGATTTCGGCGCGTCCGATGCTCCGCTGTCTGATGACAAGCTGGCGCAGGAAGGCCTGTTCCAGTTCCCGACCGTGATTGGCGGCGTGGTGCTGGCGGTGAATATCCCGGGCCTGAAGTCTGGCGAGCTGGTGCTGGACGGTAAAACCCTGGGTGATATCTACCTCGGCAAAATCAAAAAATGGGATGACGAAGCCATCACCAAACTGAACCCGGGCGTAAAACTGCCTTCGCAGAACATCGCCGTGGTGCGTCGTGCTGACGGTTCCGGTACCTCCTTCGTCTTCACCAGCTACCTGGCGAAAGTGAACGAAGAGTGGAAATCGAAAGTCGGTTCTGGTTCTACCGTTAACTGGCCAACCGGTCTGGGCGGCAAAGGTAACGACGGTATCGCCGCGTTCGTCCAGCGTCTGCCGGGCTCCATCGGTTACGTAGAGTACGCTTACGCGAAGCAGAATAACCTGGCCTATACCAAACTGATGTCTGCGGACGGCAAACCGGTTAGCCCGACCGAAGAGAACTTCGCTAACGCCGCGAAAGGCGCTGACTGGAGCAAATCCTTCGCTCAGGATCTGACGAACCAGAAAGGCGATGACGCCTGGCCAATCACCTCTACCACCTTCATTCTGGTCCACAAAGATCAGAAGAAACCTGAGCAGGGTGCTGAAGTGCTGAAGTTCTTCGACTGGGCATACAAAAACGGCGGCAAACAGGCGAACGATCTGGATTACGCCAGCCTGCCGGACAGCGTGGTTGAGCAGATTCGTGCTGCATGGAAAACCAACGTGAAAGACAGCAGCGGTAAAGCGCTGTACTAACAGGATATTTTTGACGAAGATGGCGGGTGGCGCTAACGCTATCCCGTCCTACGGCTCCACCTGTAGGCCCGGTAAGCGTTAGCGCCACCGGGCATATTCGTAAGACGTTTCAAACAGAAGAGTAATTTATGGCTGCAACCAAGCCTGTATTTAACCCTCCGGGTAAAAAAGGTGACATGATTTTCAGCGCGCTGGTCAGACTGGCTGCGCTGATTGTGCTATTGCTGCTGGGCGGCATTATCGTGTCTCTGATTTTCTCCTCATGGCCGAGCATCCAGAAATTCGGTTTCTCCTTCCTGTGGACCAAAGAGTGGGATGCGCCAAACGACATCTACGGTGCGCTGGTGCCGATTTACGGCACGCTGGTGACCTCGTTTATCGCCCTGCTGATTGCGGTTCCGGTGAGCTTTGGTATCGCCCTGTTCCTGACGGAGCTGGCGCCAGGCTGGCTGCGTCGTCCGCTGGGTATCGCCATTGAACTGCTGGCCGCGATCCCCAGTATCGTGTACGGCATGTGGGGCCTGTTTATCTTTGCGCCGCTGTTCGCGACCTACTTCCAGGAGCCGGTCGGCAACGTTCTCTCCACCATCCCGTTTGTTGGTGCCCTGTTCGCTGGCCCGGCGTTTGGTATCGGTATTCTGGCGGCAGGCGTGATCCTCGCCATCATGATTATTCCGTACATTGCGGCGGTAATGCGCGATGTCTTCGAGCAAACCCCGGTGATGATGAAAGAGTCGGCCTACGGCATCGGCTGCACCACCTGGGAAGTCATCTGGCGCATCGTTCTTCCGTTCACCAAAAATGGTGTCATCGGCGGCATTATGCTGGGCCTGGGCCGCGCGCTGGGTGAAACCATGGCGGTCACCTTTATTATCGGTAACACCTACCAGCTCGACAGCGTATCGCTGTTCATGCCGGGTAACAGCATTACCTCTGCGCTGGCAAACGAATTCGCCGAAGCCGAATCCGGGCTGCACGTGGCGGCGCTGATGGAGCTGGGGCTGATCCTGTTTGTTATCACCTTCATCGTTCTGGCGATTTCCAAGCTGATGATTATGCGTCTCGCTAAAAATGAGGGGGCACGCTAATGGCAACGCTCGAAATGCAAAGCAGCCCAGCGCTGGCAGAATCCCGCCGCAAAATGCAGGCGAAGCGCCGCTTCAAAAACCGTATTGCGCTGACGCTCTCCATGGCGACGATGGCGTTCGGCCTGTTCTGGCTGATCTGGATCCTGATGTCGACCATTACCCGCGGCATCGACGGCATGTCTCTGGCGTTGTTCACCGAAATGACGCCGCCGCCCAATACGGCGGGCGGTGGTCTGGCAAACGCCCTGGCGGGCAGCGGCCTGCTGACCCTCTGGGCGACGGTCTTTGGTACGCCGCTGGGCATCATGGCGGGGATTTATCTGGCGGAGTATGGCCGCAAATCCTGGCTGGCTGAAGTCATTCGCTTCATCAATGACATCCTGCTGTCTGCGCCGTCTATCGTCGTTGGTCTGTTCGTTTACACCGTTGTGGTGGCGCAGATGGAACACTTCTCCGGCTGGGCAGGCGTGATTGCGCTGGCGCTGCTGCAGGTGCCTATCGTCATCCGCACTACCGAGAACATGCTGAAACTGGTGCCGGATAGCCTGCGCGAAGCGGCTTACGCACTGGGGACGCCGAAATGGAAGATGATCTCCGCGATTACGCTCAAAGCGTCTATCTCCGGGATCATGACCGGTATCCTGCTGGCGGTGGCACGTATCGCCGGGGAAACGGCTCCGCTGCTGTTTACGTCGCTCTCGAACCAGTTCTGGAGCACGGACATGATGCAGCCGATCGCCAACCTGCCGGTGACGATCTTTAAATTTGCGATGAGCCCATTCGCGGAATGGCAGCAGCTGGCGTGGGCCGGGGTGCTGATCATCACCCTTTGCGTACTGTTGCTGAACATTCTGGCGCGCGTCATTTTCGCGAAGAAGAAACACGGTTAAATTTTTACGGCGCGGCACATCGCGGCGCCGAATGAGGAAATGAGTCAATGAGTATGGTTGATACTGCCCCGGGTAAGATTCAGGTTCGTGATTTGAACTTCTACTACGGCAAATTCCATGCCCTGAAGAACATCAACCTGGATATCGCGAAGAACCAGGTCACGGCATTCATCGGTCCGTCCGGCTGCGGTAAATCTACCCTGCTGCGTACCTTTAACAAGATGTATTCGCTCTATCCGGAGCAGCGCGCTGAAGGTGAAATCATCCTGGACGGGGAAAACATTTTGACCCACGCCCAGGATATCGCCCTGCTGCGCGCGAAAGTGGGCATGGTGTTCCAGAAACCGACGCCGTTCCCGATGTCGATTTATGACAACATCGCGTTTGGCGTGCGCCTGTTTGAAAAGCTCTCCCGTGCCGATATGGACGAGCGCGTGCAGTGGGCCTTGACCAAGGCCGCATTGTGGAACGAAACCAAAGATAAGTTACACCAGAGCGGTTACTCTCTCTCCGGCGGTCAGCAGCAGCGTCTGTGCATTGCGCGGGGCATCGCCATCCGCCCGGAAGTGCTGCTGCTTGATGAGCCGTGTTCCGCGCTGGACCCTATCTCCACGGGCCGCATTGAAGAGCTGATCACCGAGCTGAAGCAGGATTACACCGTGGTTATCGTGACCCACAACATGCAGCAGGCTGCGCGTTGCTCCGATCACACGGCGTTTATGTACCTGGGCGAGCTGATTGAGTTTAGCGATACGGATGCGCTGTTCACCCGCCCCGCGAAGAAACAAACTGAAGATTATATTACTGGCCGCTACGGTTGATTTGGAGTGAACCATGGACAACCTCAATCTTAATAAACACATTTCCGGCCAGTTCAACGCAGAGCTGGAAAGCATCCGCACTCAGGTGATGACCATGGGTGGCATGGTGGAGCAGCAGCTTTCTGATGCGATCACTGCCATGCACAACCAGGACAGCGAGCTGGCGAAGCGCGTTATCGCCGGCGATCAGAACGTCAACATGATGGAAGTGGCCATCGACGAGGCCTGCGTGCGCATTATTGCCAAGCGCCAGCCAACGGCGAGCGACCTGCGTCTGGTGATGGCGATCATCAAAACCATCGCCGAGCTGGAACGTATTGGCGACGTGGCCGATAAAATCTGCCGTACCGCGCTGGAGAAATTCTCCCAGCAGCACCAGCCGCTGCTGGTCAGCCTGGAGTCGCTGGGCCGCCACACCGTGCAGATGCTGCACGACGTGCTGGATGCCTTTGCGCGTATGGATCTGGACGAAGCAGTGCGTATCTACCGTGAAGACAAGAAAGTCGACCAGGAGTACGAAGGCATCGTGCGCCAGCTGATGACCTACATGATGGAAGATTCGCGGACGATCCCAAGCGTACTGACCGCCCTGTTCTGCGCACGCTCCATCGAGCGTATCGGCGACCGCTGCCAGAACATCTGTGAATACATCTTCTACTTCGTGAAAGGTCAGGATTTCCGTCACGTGGGCGGCGACGAGCTGGACAAGCTGCTGGCGGGGAAAGATCCGAAAGAGTGATCGGCACTAAAATGCCCGGTGGCGCTGCGCTAACCGGGCCTACGAGCCATGTAGGCCGGATAAGCGTTAGCGCCATCCGGCTTTGTTTTTTCAGCGAGTAATATCCCACCCGCGAGCCTTCCACAACGCTGGCAGCTGCGCCAGGTCGGTAAAGGTCGTCACTTTAGGATGATCGATCGGCTTGTTGTGCGGATCGGCACAGAAGTAAAACACCTCCATTCCTGCATCAATCCCCGACTGCGCCCCTGCAGAGGAATCATCCACCAGAATGCAGTTCTCCACGTTCACGTTCATCGCCTTTGCCGCATGGAACATCAGGGCCGGATCGGGCTTCCAGCGCTGGATATCGTAGCCGCTGAACAATTTTTCCGGGAAGTGATGCACCATCTCCAGCTTGCCGAGCGAATGTTGCATTTTGCTGACCGGTCCGTTGGAGACCACGCAGATGGGCACCGTCATCGCATCCAGCAGCGCATTCGCGCCGGGAATAACCTCCAGCTCTGAGTCGAACAGGCGTGCGACCTCGGCGCGGTACACCGGCTCCAGATCCGCTTTCGCCAGATCCGTGCCGTGCTCTGCGTTAATGATGTCGATGATCTCGTAGAGCTTGACGCCCTTAAAGCGTTTGAACACTTCGTCGAGATCGAGCGTAATGCCAAATTCCTGGAACATGGCGACATACGCGCGGGAACAAATGACCTCACTGTCGACCAGCGTACCGTCGCAGTCGAAAAATACCGCTTCAATTCCGGACATGCCTTTCCCTTTTAACAAGTTTAACGTTTACGTACTGCAGATTTACGAGACGCAATCGTTGCCGTATAAGCAAAATCAATGAAAAAAAGTATCCCGTAACCGCCCTTATTGTCGCATTTTGGTATAGGATAGCGACGAATTTTCCCTCCTTGTTCGGAAATTGATGATGAGTCAACAACACACTACCCAGACATCTGGTCAGGGTCTGCTTGAGCGCGTGTTTAAACTGCGCGAGCACGGCACAACGGCACGCACCGAAGTGATCGCCGGTTTTACTACCTTCCTGACGATGGTCTATATCGTTTTTGTTAACCCGCAAATTCTGGGCGTGGCTGGCATGGATACCAGCGCCGTCTTCGTGACGACCTGCCTGATCGCTGCGCTTGGCAGCATTCTGATGGGCGTGTTCGCTAACCTGCCGGTCGCACTGGCACCGGCAATGGGCCTGAATGCGTTCTTCGCGTTCGTGGTAGTTCAGGCGATGGGTCTGCCGTGGCAGGTTGGTATGGGCGCCATCTTCTGGGGCGCGATTGGCCTGCTGCTGCTGACCATTTTCCGCGTGCGCTACTGGATGATTGCGAATATCCCGGTGAGCCTGCGCGTGGGCATCACCAGCGGTATCGGCCTGTTCATCGGCATGATGGGGCTGAAAAACGCCGGTGTGATCGTGGCGAACCCGGAAACCCTGGTGAGCATTGGCAACCTGACCTCCCACAGCGTGCTGCTGGGCGTGCTCGGCTTCTTTATCATCGCCATTCTGGCGTCGCGCAACATTCACGCTGCGGTGCTGGTATCGATTATCGTCACTACTCTGCTGGGATGGATGCTGGGTGACGTTCACTACAGCGGCATCGTCTCTGCGCCGCCGAGCGTGTCGACCGTGATTGGTCACGTAGACCTGGCTGGTTCACTGAACCTCGGTCTGGCAGGCGTGATTTTCTCGTTCATGCTGGTAAACCTGTTCGACTCCTCCGGAACGCTGATCGGCGTGACCGACAAAGCGGGTCTGGCGGATGAGAAAGGCAAGTTCCCGCGCATGAAGCAGGCGCTGTTTGTGGACAGCGTCTCCTCCGTCGCCGGCTCTTTCATCGGCACCTCGTCTGTTACCGCTTACATTGAATCCTCTTCCGGCGTCTCCGTGGGCGGCCGTACCGGCCTGACGGCGGTTGTCGTCGGCCTGCTGTTCCTGCTGGTGATCTTCCTCTCTCCGCTGGCGGGCATGGTGCCTCCGTATGCGGCAGCCGGCGCGCTGATTTATGTTGGCGTGCTGATGACGTCCAGCCTGGCGCGCGTGAAGTGGGACGATTTAACCGAAGCGGTGCCAGCGTTTATTACCGCGGTGATGATGCCGTTCAGCTTCTCGATTACCGAAGGTATCGCGCTGGGCTTTATCTCTTACTGCGTGATGAAGATCGGTACCGGTCGCCTGCGCGAACTCAGCCCGTGCGTGATTGTCGTGGCGCTGCTGTTTGTGCTGAAGATTGTGTTTATTGACGCGCACTAAGGTGCGGTTTGTGTTGTCAGGTGGCGCTTTGCTTACCTGACCTACTGACGAGTGTAGGCCCGGTAAGCAAAGGGTATGAACCGGAAACATGGGTAACACTTTAGACCGGATACATGGGTAACAGTTATAACTGGCATAGAAGAGGAGACTCGCTATGCCCTGGACTGAGACCCGACCTATGCAACGCCTTGATTTTATCCGTGCCTGCCATGCAGGCACGGACTCCCTTTCAGCCCTGTGCCGGCTTTTCGGCATCAGCCGGAAAACCGGCTATAAATGGCTTGAACGGTTCGACCCTTCCGATCTCTCTTCTCTCGCAGATCGCTCACGCGCTCCCCGTTCTCATTCCCGGACGGTCCCGGACGATATCGCCAGTCATCTGATCGCCCTGCGGCACAGGCATCCTGACTGGGGCCCCAAGAAACTGAGGATGTGGTACCTCAATCATGGGGTTGATTTTACCGTACCGGCAGCCAGCACTATCGGCGATATCCTCAGGCGTGAGGGCCTGGTCCAGGATAAAAAGCGCAGACGCAGAACGCCGGGCAACCGCCAGCCGCTGACCACTATCAGTGAAAACAATCAGGTCTGGAGCGCTGACTTTAAAGGTAAGTTCAGGTTACTGAGCCGGGAATACTGTCACCCCTTCACCCTGACCGACAATCACAGCCGGTATCTGCTGAGCTGCAGGGCCACCGCCCGGGAGAGCGAGCCCTTCGTCAGGACGTGCCTGACAGAGGCGTTCCTGGAATATGGTCTGCCAGCGGTGCTCAGGACAGATAACGGCCAGCCCTTTGCGGGAACAGGGATAGCCGGGTTAAGTCGTCTTGCAGTCTGGCTAATCAAACTGGGCATCAGGCCGGAGCGCATCAGAAAAGGGCACCCGGAAGAAAATGGCCGCCATGAGCGCATGCATCGTTCACTGAAAAGTGCGGTGAACTGTGGCAACACTTTCATGACGATGGAAGAGCAGCAGCTGTGGTTCAGCGCTTACCGGGAAGAATTTAATCATGAAAGGCCGCATGAAGCGCTGGGCGGGGTGACTCCCGGGACCGTATGGGAGCCGTCGCAACGGCAGTGGGATGGCAGGATACCGGAGTACGTTTACCCGTCAGGTGCGACAGTCCATAAGGTGAAATCGAGGGGGACACTCTTCATGGGTAAAAAGGGAACAGTCTTTCTGAGTGAAGCACTGACAGGAGAGCACATCATGATGGAGGAACAGAATGATGGC
>NZ_JBSKJR010000019.1:0-54079 GCF_053709675.1 Enterobacter sp. UPMP2052 | reverse complement strand
AGTGGTAGCGTATACTTCATCTGTCAGTGCCCAGGACATAAAACATTTTTTCAAAAAAGAGGCATCCCTTATTTTTCCTGCCATAGACGCACTGTATAAAACATGGCGTAGGTTTATAACGAAGGTGGTAAAAATAATTACGCCAAGGCTGGTTCCAGTTTTTAGCATATTTAACGCCAGCATTTGTGCTGAACCGGCAATCACAATACATGACCATGCGGTGCTCTGCCAGACACTCATTCCCAGGCTTACGCTGAGTGCGCCAACGATAAACGAAAACGGGAAATCGCCAATACACAGGGGCATGACAGCGCTCACCCCCCGTAAAATTATCGCCTTTTTATTCATTATCTGTCTCCTGAACGGGTTTGCATGCATGGACTCAACTGTGTGTCAGTGCGGCCTTTTCCGTCATTATGTGGATGATTTCCCTGTCAGTGGCGGGCATGGCTTTAACAACCAGCCGGCTCAGATTATCTATCGTTTGTTCCGCATTGTGACTCACAATCCCGTCGTGAGAGCTGACCTGTATTCCCTGCCGGGCCATGAGCACAGACCTGAATGCACTCATCGTGGCGGTGGAAACCTTCATGGCGCAACTGTTGGATGCTCCATCGCAGATGATCCCACTGACATCGCTGACCATATTAATGATGGTTGCCTGGATTACACTCAGATCGCGGGTGAACAGCCAGGCCATTCCTGCAGCGGCACCCATTGCCGCAGTTGAGGCAGCACACAGAGCGGAAAGCCGCGTGTAGCGGGCATGAACAGAAATAGCAACCAGGTGGGATAATGCCAGCGCCCGGATAAGTTCCTCCCGACTGCTTTTCAGCTCATCAGCAAGAACTACTAGCGGCACCCGTAATGCGCTTCCAGATAGCGACCCCACTGTTTTTTGTAGCGGATATGGCCCAGCCCCGGCAGGCTGCCGCGATTTATCAGGGTATAGCTGTGACGCAGCAGGTGGGGCATGGTAAAGGTGATGTGCTGCCAGTCACAGTCGGGGAGGATGTGGTTCTGCTGCGCCACCCACTGTTCGGTGGCTTTGAAGCCGCAGGCGCTGCAGGCTTTTGACTTGCAACTCAGGCAGAAGAAGCGGGAGTGGGTACAGTCCGGTTTCCTGCCATGCAGATCCGAAAAATCCCGAAGTCGGATCCGCATTTCCCGACATGAAGTTTCGTTGTTAACCGTACAGTTTTTTTGCTTGATTGAGCCCAACTGACAAGTGGCTAACTCAGTTTCTGAACCTTCGCAGATGGCTTTCCGGGACAAAATAGATGTTGCCTCGCGCCCGTGAGCAGGCTACGTATAACCGGTTACGGGAAGACGGCGGAAGTGCCATCAGTTCCTGCCGGATGAGGAGCTTCCAGTGACTGGCTCCCATCACGATGCAGACGTCCTGAAAATGGTCGAGTCCTTTACTGACCCCCCAGTTCAGTGAGTGGCAACCGTAACGGTGATGTTCACGATAGAAGAGCTTGATCACCGTGTTGTCCGCGTGCAGGGCTGCTGTACGCTCTGTATCCGTGACTGTTTCAATCTGGGTTGTATGTGTCCCATGGGCTGCAATACGGATGTTCAGTTGTCCGGTAATGAATTCACACACTGTAGCTGAACAGCGCCATGTCTGGCTAAGCGTCTCACAATCCACCATGATTCCCGCCATCCTGAAGCGGTCCTTGTACCGGGTTATGTCGTCATGCAGCGTTGCATTGACGTTTCCATCGTGGCTTGTGTCAAAGGTATGCTGATAAAAATCGCCGCAACACAGCACAGAGACTTCCGTGCGGCAAAGCTCCAGCAGAAAATTAAAGTCATGCCCTGCAAAGTCCTGGACTTCATCGACGAGCAGTTCATCGTAGTAACGGGCAAGCCGGGTACGGATATCCGGCAGCAATCCCCGGGCTGTCAGCAAGTGTGCGAGCCTTCGGTGATACAGTCGTCCGGCAGGATCCTGATAATGCCGTGCATTCGTGCGCGGTATTCTGGGAGGGGGCTGGTCGAAGCTCAGGCCACGCGATGCCAGCTGCTCCTGCAGGAATGGACGAAAACAGAAACCGTGCAGAAACTCAAACCAGGTCATCACACGGATCCCGTCCGGTATGTAGCCAAAGCGTCTGATAATCTGCGCCCGCAGGTGCGCTTCATTATTCACGGTGAAGGTCAGGATCAGCGTCCGCCGACCCTCCCTTAACCGCTGTATCAGCAGCGTGGTTTTGCCCGATCCGGCAACCGCAAATATCACTCTCTTATCCATGCCAGTGCCTCCTGAATATAATCAGGTACTGTCAGCTCTTCGGCGTGCAGCTGTAACAGCCGGAATGCTGCTTCTGCCTTATTGGCCAGCATGTATTCCTGCACCGTGAGTGTCCGGCGGGTTCCGAGGAAAAGCGTATCACACAGACCAGCGTTATCCTGATACAGGCAGATTTCAAATGTGGATCGGGTGTTGTCGCGATCAGCAAATACCCGGGAGCGGGAACAAAGCACGTCAGCATAGCGTTCATCGCAGTTTTGCTGATAGTTGCCGTCATTATCACGAAGGGCCGCGACGCGATTTTCCAGAAGACGGGCCAGTTCAAGATAACGACGGAAACTCGTTCCGCCGATAGCGATGATGTGAACCCCGTCATCCTCCGGCGCCCTGCCATACAGGCGGTGATAAAAGGCCTCGATCAGAATAAACTCAGCATCCCCCTCCACGAGCAGCACACGTCTGCCCAGCGCAAATTCCAGCACGTTATTATCTGGTGCTTTCATGAAGAAGGCGGCAGTCTCAGCGGAAAGTTCATTCATCAGTACCGGCCGGGCAGATCCGAGGAGGATTGCCTTACGCAGATCGAGGCGGGAGGAGATATGGCTGCTGTGTGTGGCAATAAACACCTGCGTCTGCCGTTCAGTGGCAAGCTGATTAACCAGCCTCTTCATACTAACATGGCTGAGATGATTCTCCGGCTCCTCAAGCAACAGTGCGTGGAGTTCTCCCTGCTGCTGATGCCGCTGCAGCGCAAACTCCGTTTTGATGAAGCACTGCCTTCCTTTTCCACGGTGACGAATAGAAATACCGTCCTCGGTAATGTCTAGATTCGCCTCAAGACCTGATTTAGCGCCGGAACGTACGCCAAACCGATACGTTTCCAGCGTGTCGTTTATGGCAGACAGATGCCGGGTGCAGAAGTGAATTTTCTGTTGCCGGTAATTGTTTTCAAGCCGGTACCGATCGGCCACAGGCACATTGACGTTGTAAACTGCGCGCGTATATTCCTGTGCAGCGTGCTCGTTATCGATGCGTGCACTGTCTAACAGCAGATGGCGCAGATAGCGTCTGAAGCCAGCGAAATGACCACCGGAGAAGGTGCTGAACCGCGCTGAATAGTATTCATAGGGAAAATTATCGGGATCCTGCTGTAGGACATTGTGAATATCCTGGCCGTATTCCTCCGTCATTGGTGCAATGCGCATTCTGAGACCATCCGCATCGATACCCGCCAGATTTTGTCTGCCGTTCAGGTCAGGATCTCCCCCATTACTCAGGAAAACGTCAGCTGTCAGCACGGGTAACTGATCGGCGCGACGCTCACCTTCCTGAAACTGCCTGACTGCTGACTGGGACAGGAGCGATTCCACACCCAATGCCTCGACCCGGTGCCGGCTGTCACTCAGCACAAGGTCAAGGGCCAGCAGAATAGTGCTTTTTCCGGACTCATTGTCCCCGACCAGAATGTTACGGTCATGAGTGAAGCGCAGGTCCAGTTCTGGAAACTTTTTAAAGTTGTGCAGCATAAGCCGCGTGATCAGAGGCATCTTTTATTCCTTTATAAACCGCTGACTGAAAGAGTGTCCGGGAGGGCCAGACCGCCTGTTTAGTGTTACAGCGTTATCTTACCCAGCCTTCCAGCACAAGACCCGGAACCCGTTCAAATTCCCGCGTATTATTCGTCACCAGCACAGCACCGGCGGCGATAGCGTGCCCGGCAAAGCCGTGTCGTTCCGGCCATGCGCAGCGCCACCTTAATCTCCGTGGTCGCATCCACCGGTATAGATGTGGCATATGCAGATGGTGTGTATATGCGTATGCCAGGAGTATGGCTATGCCGAACATGTACGCGGTTCTCTCTTTTTCAGCTGAGATACGAAAAAGGTTAAGACGGATCTTAACCAGCTAAGCAGGTTACGGTTTTACCGACAGTTATGACTCTGGTTATGGCGATAAAGGATGCTTCAGCTTCTCGTAAATCAGCCAACTCTGCTGTTGAAACTCAGGAGCAACAACACGCTCTGAGCGAGTAAGACAACAGAAAGATCTGAAGTATAAATTGACCTGCAGAACAGCAGGTCAATTTTATTGAACGTAAACTGGACGGTGATACTGGCTATACATCGCGTATTTGCCAGTCAGCTTGCTGAATTTTTCATCGGCAGCAGCAGGACGTTTTCTAGATGACAGTTATAGTGAAAATGATCGCCAGAGCGGCGAGAAAGCAGAGTGAAAGCGGGATTTTGTCCTTCAATGTCAGGTTCAGTTCTTCTTCAACCCATGCTTTCTCAAATTCGCAATAAAATTTATAATGTGCGTACCAGTTACTTCCGAAGATCTGTTTGCTAATGACTGTGCCGTAAAACCGGGACATGATAGCATTGATGGATCGCTGTGTGTGTTGATAGTCAAAGTTGGCATCGCTTTTTACGTTGCGGTAGATGACTTCAAGTTCATTAAAAATTTTGGTCTGCTCAATCCCCGCACTTTCGTAACTCTGCTTTTCCGAGTCATAAAACTGAATATACATGGTAGAAACACCAAATATAATTAATATCGCGGAGATGACGTTTGTGGCCAGCTCAGGAATGAAAAGTGCGAACACACCGACAGCAAGAGAAATAAAGCTAATCCAACCGGATGCCTTACAAATCAGATCATAGGTGGCAAAGTTTTTCTTAGCGCCAAATCCAACGTTATAACCGTGTCGGGCGATTAATTTCAGCATCTCTGATTGCGTCATAAAAACCTCAGCTTATGGGAACTTCAATCTGTGCCCGGGCAACCACAACCTCATTTTTTATCACATAGCATTCTACCACGTGATCTCCGCGGAAGTCGGTGATCTCTTTCTTCGTACAGTAGCCGCCGTCCGGAACGATTTGTCCCCGGATCATATTTCTTCTGCGTGCTTCGTCACCCACGTTCAGTACCTTCCACATAACGATGAAGGGTTTCTCTGCCTCCATTTCTGTCAGGTCTACCCGGAAAAGGAGAGATTTTCGGGCGGAGAGACGGAATCTTCTGGTAAGCATCTCCCTCAGGCTTCTGGGAGGGAAACCATCCTGGGTTACGGTACAGTCAAGGTTGAGTGAGTACCTGATATCCACCGGATATTTATCCTCTATAAACTCTTCGGTATCGGCCCAGAGAGCAGCATCAGCCGCATGCGATTCCAGACCGAGGCGGGCTTCCATAATATCCACCTTACGTCTGGGGAAGGCTCGTCCGAACACTTTGCGCCAGCGGTCATTTTCACTAGCAGCCCCCTCACTGTCTAAGGCATCACAACATAATTCATACGCGTGTTTCGCTGCCCGGCCAAACCAGGGGGATTTAACACGAACATATTGATTACTGCCTAACGCGAGATACCTTTCCCTTCTCTCCTCATTTGACAGATATTCAAAAAAGTCTCTTGCGAGGGCTCCCAGGCTGCCGTTTCCGGTATTGTCATAATCTGATGTGGATGAAAGAAAGCGATACCCCAGTGTGTCTATCAGTAAGCCACCCATATTGACGCCATGCAGGTTCTTCCAGGCTCTGATCATTTTACACAGCTTGCGCAGATTGTTGGATTTATCTCGCGAAAATGCGGTCATGGCCGCCTTTTCGTGAAGAGGTTTTGTAATGCGCCAAGCTCCCCCATTATAGCTTTCAGGGAATTTAAAGCTGCCATCATCCTGTCTGAATACAGGTTGAACCTCGACATGAAAGTTTTTAAAAACGACTTGAACGACCAGTCTGTCCTTTTTCACCGTCTGGCCAGGATATTCTTCCGCCAGAATGTTTCTGACATCAGTGAGCAATACAGATTGACCATTATCCTTACGGTTATAATATTCATACTGACTGGGGGGCATAATATAAAGCATATCCAGATCGGATATGCCTTTTATTGCGGTATGTCTACCTACTGACCCCACTTTCAAGCGGTTTGCTACCCGGGAACTCGTTCCTCTGAACGCAAGATTTAATGACTTGGTTATTTTTCGATAGTGATAGCTGATCTTTTTTGCCTGTTTAAGGTCAAGATTCAAATTTTCAAGAAATTCGCTGAACAACTCCCTGCGGCTCATGGGGTTTCCTTTGATATGTGAAACATTAACTTACATTATCATTACACCTTATAAAAACCAAGGTCTTCGGAGGTGAGCGTTATGTATGACTTCATGACTTAAACTTTTACAGGATGGCCATGAAGTCATTTCTGGCAGATGAAATGCTCTGCCTAAGCACGGTCTGATTACTAGTTCTTCATGCACTTAATTGCCGTAGTGCGCAGGAGAAACCAGGACGGATGATGGGTAACATCCTCATGATGACGATGAGCCCCCAGCGCAGCCTGCAGGAGACTGACTGCTCCAGCGGCCATATTCAGCAATGAAGGTGATCCCATATAACCCAGCACTGCCGGTACGGCGAGCAGTGCAGTGTCCTGTATACTCCTGCGCTTCCATATGCTGAGCTTCTGGTGAAGTTCATCCAGCCCTTCATCCGCAATACGTTCTTGGATACGCTGCTGCAGGAGGCGGATCTCATCCGGACCGGACGCGCGCTCCATTTCAACTGCACAGTCACGCAAAGAACGCCTGAAGGCTGTCACGCTTGGCTCGTAATCGGTACGGATGCGAAAAATATCGTGTAAAGACAGGTCCTGCAGAAAAGGGAGATCAATTTTCAGCATCCGGCGTGAAAGTCTGCCCGGTTCATCCAGTTTCTGGAGTATTTTGCTCTGGAACGCACAACGAGTGACAAAAGAGGCACCAGCCCTGGATGACTGGCTGATATCAGTAAGGAGACCGCGATAATGAAAGTACATGCTACGATTTTTGGCTCCGTTTACCCATCGCTCATACCCTTTACGGCTTTCATGTTTACCGCGGGTGATCCTTGCTATAAACGTCCCGTCTTCGTTTATCCGGACAGGCTGCATTTCCTGATAAATATACGCATTGGTGAAAGGACTAAGGCAATCCCGTAATTCCAGCACTATTTCGTCCGGCAATGTTTTTTCTGACACGAACCTGAAATGCCCTTCTTCACCCACTCGCCTGATGCCCCGCACGGAAAGGCTTCGTTCATAAAGCTGAGCCACAGCCGGAGGCATCACGCTGTGAAGGAAATGCCGGTCTGGGTTATCATGCAGGAGCTGCATCCTGCGCTGCTGTTCATGCCTTGCTGATTCACAAGGCGTGAAAGCAATGAAACCGGCCTGAATCAGAAGAAAATTGTCCTTAACAAAACGAATGAATTGCGCAACACCAGTTCTGATATCCCCAAGCCTGTCGGTTTCTCTGTTATGTACCAGATGATCCATCGCCTGGGATGACTCAACAATTTCAAGCCGTAATGCCGCTTCTTCCAGGGCATCGGTCAGGATTATTCGCTCAGCTGACAATAATCCGGGGCGATAAAAGGCTACCTGGTTGTGACGGGCAATCCACAGACTGAGAGGAGAGTTCTCGGGATTATGCCACTCGCTCCGGAGTACGCTGACTGCGTGGAGATAACGGCTGAGCGCGCCCCTCAGCGCTTCAGCGTCGAGGACAGAATAGTCTGTTGCCAGAAGACCGTTATCCCACAGAATACTGTAAGTGAGGGCGGGGAGGTTATTGTACATGGGAGTCTCCTCACAAATCTCCGTACAGGCAGCGCAGCCGGGTCAGGGTCTCCGCCAGTGTGCCTTCAGCACATTTCGTTGTGAGTTCCCTGACCAGCGACTTAAAGGCCTCCGCCGGTAAAAAAATCCGCAGTCCGTCGATACCGAAGAATCCCTCCGGTGTGACATGCCCGGGCGGGGAGAACATCACGCGCTCCCCCTGATGGCCGTGCGTCAGGGCTTCCGGATGTCGGGCGTACAGGCTGAACAGGCCCAGCAGTTCGGAGAACGCTTCCCAGCCGTACGGCACCACGAAGTCCTGGCCGGTGATCAGCAGGTGCAGACGGGGCGTGGTGTACCAGGCCCCCGGGCGTTCTCCGGGATGCTGGCCGTCGATGCGGATCTCCAGGCGCAGCGTGCCAGCCTCAATGGTTTCCGTTACGGCCGTAATCACCGGGCGCAACTCCTGCGCCAGATCTCTGGTCCTCTCCCCGCTCCAGTCCAGCCCGCGCAGCATCAGCGGGAAAATGGCCTTCAGTCGCGGCAGGGTGAAAATCCCAGCGAGCGCACTGTCGGGAATACCGGCGAGGTTAAAGCAGTCGCTCTCCAGCGGACGCAGAAGGTGTTCGGCATACATCTGGTCCACGACCGGGCGCAGCTCCGCCCGGAAGGCGTCAAACTCTTCCGTCCAGTTTTCTCCGGCCAGGCGGAAGATCCCCCTCAGGTAGTGGCTATCCACCGGACGGTCATGCTCCACCTGCCAGGCCAGCAGGTCACGGGTGATGTCGAGCAGTGTGCCCAGGGCCGGGAGGGTGGCCAGCCTGTTCTGGCCGCAAATAAAGGCCTCCCGGGCATAGGCCAGGATGAAGCGCAGCGCATCCCGGGAGACCGGAGCGGTGCCAAAGGTCTGGCCGAGAATGATATGCCGGTACAGCTGCCGGACCGTGCCATCCGGATCCGCGACCAGCTGAAAATACCCGTCGCCGGGCGCGACCGTTTTCAGTCCGTCATCAAGGAAGCGTTCGGCCAGGGCGTTGACCGAAGTATTTTCGCGACCGGCACGCACTTTCAGCGCCTCGATCAGCTTTTTGTGAAAACGCAGGTTAAGCTGGCTGAGCATCATCGTTCCTTTCATCTTTGTTTTGCTTTTAATGCTAACCTAGCACTTTGTCTTTAGCTATAAATCAATTTGTTTTTATTTTTAAAGTTGTGATGTATCTTGAATTACTCAATGTGATGATTGTAATGCTACAGCAATGCCTGTCCCATCTCATTTCTGCGCAGATCCGAAAACCCTGAGTTCCGGATCTTCCTCAGACGTACCGGCGCACGGCGGATGCCTCAGTCCATATCTTGTGGTCACTGTTGTCTTCCCGGCGAGGTTACACCCCATATGTTGCTTTCATCCCTCTTCCGGGCAAGCAGAGGCTGCACACCGGAAAACGCCGTTTTGCTTATTCCCTGACCGTGTTACACTTCCGGAAAGTTGTTATATGCCAGAAACTCGGATCACCCCGGAAACGGCCATCCGGTAATTTAATGACGTGGCTATATGGCTGCTTACTATCAACTTGAAAATGATGGCAGCAGGGGAAAATCAGCCGGGTGACAGTAAGATTCGTGAGTGGGTAATGATTTCATGATGGGCTGTTAAAGTAGAGATAACTCGATGGAATAAGATGTCATTTTATGGAGTGATGGATTGCCGTGAAAAATAATATAGTCATTCTAAACTTTGGTTTGACTCATAACATCAGTGCTAAACTGCTGAAGTTATTACGTTCTTTATTTCCTCGAGAATTGAATTTATCTTCACAGCCCGAACAGATTTAGTCGCTCGCGCGCTGTCTGTAATCTTGCTTCACCGCGGCGGTCATACTGCTGGGTGGTAGTGACACTGGCATGGCCCATTGCATCCTTTACCGTGATGAGATCCTCGCCGTTATCCAGCATCGCGGTCGCAAACGTTCGTCTCAAATCATGCGGAGCACATTTAGCAATGCCAGCCTGCTTCTGGCGCACCTGCAGAATATGGTACACCGCCTGGTCGGTCAGCCTGTCATCCGTCAGGGTATCAAAACGGCGGATTCGCGTGAACAATGGTCCCTCTTTCTCACCGCGTACCTCATCAATCCACGTCTACAGTCGCTGCCAGGTCCCGGCCGGCATATAAGCAAGTCGTTCTTTATTGCCTTTGCCCAGCACCCTGAGCGCACGCTCATGCGTGATAATGTCACTTAAATTCAGCCCGACAGCTTCTGAACGACGCAGACCACATCCGAGTATTGTCCCCAGCAAAGCTGCGTCGCGGGGTCCGATACAGCTTTTGTCAGCCTCGCAAACCGAAAAAAGATGCCTGATTTCACTGGTTGTCAGGGCCCGACCGCGGGGTAACCTGCTCCCCCTCAGATTACGCACGGCCAGAATATGCTGATAGCTTTCGACGTCCATCATTTTCAGCATCCAGGCCTCCCTGGCCACCCCCTTCAGGGCCGAGAGATAGGTGTTGATGGTAGCCGTGGCCCTTCCGGTATCTCTTAAGAGCTCAGTGACCGCCATTATGTGATGGCGGCGGAGACTTCCCCAGATGCAGGTAGTGGCGCTTTCAGCTCCCAGTAATCGGGCGACCACACCCAGAAAAGACCCCATCGTCTGCCGGCTGCGCGGGGAATTGAGAGACAGCAGGTAGGCCCGGGCAGGATCCACCGGGTTTTCCGCTCCGGTCAGCGCGGGCAGGTATTCATGATTGGTGGAAAGTGATTGCACCGGACGGTTCTGGTCGGGTTCCTCGTTTAGCAGGCTCATTCAGACTCTCTTCCGGCCAGTCAGCATCCGGCTCGCACAGTAAATATCGGGATAAATGATACTGCCAGAAGCACATTGTGAAAGTCTACTTTTTCAAAGGTACATTTTAATAAGTAGAGTATTTTTAGAGCTTGCCAGCGATGTCTGGCAGGAATGGAATGTCCCGGGCTCCCCTTACCCGTCCCGTTCGGGTTTATGCCTTCCTGGAGGCAGGCGGGCAGATGAAGGCACCCTGCGGTTGAGTTCATACTCGCTCTTTGCAAGGCATCGGGCTGCTGTTCATTTATGACTGCAGCAACTGCGATGTCGCAGGATCTGAGTTACAGGCAGAAAACAGAAAGGAACAGGCTGACAGAATTAATCCGCCTACAACTCTGTAAAAAAGACAGTGATTTTCCCTGATGCTCCCCCTTAAAAGGTTTGGCCGATACCCGGTGAATAAGGAAAAATCCAGTAAGCCAGTACGCCTAAAAGAATAAGCAATATAATGACACACATTAGAATACTCTTTAAAAATCGCCCCCATAAGTGATGTCCCGGCATCAGTCATCCTCCTTATGATTTATTACTTTTTTTATTAACCATAGTCTTTTCATTAGTATCTTTTCATTAGCTGTGTATTTGATTTATTGCGTAAGCCGGAAAAAACTTCGCATCTCGCAGAATACATATCATTTATGGAAATATTTATAAGCAATTTTGAAATGAAGCCGTATAAAACTGGATCGTCGACGTTGTTATCCGCAAAGAGACATTTACCATTTAGCCGTATCAGGTTACCACTGATAACCCAGGCTGACGTCATACATATTGAGAATCTTTCCCCTTACTTTTTTATATTCATACTTTACCGACTGCGTCCCGATACTAAAAAGAATATTTTCCGTCAGATTAATGATGACTCCCGTGCCGTAACCGAAACCTGTTCGCCTGTAAGATGTGTTCGTTACGACATCATCTTTCCTGTTTCGGTACTGGATCGCCACCCGCCCGACGCCTGCCGTGGCATACAGACTGAGTACAGGCGTGACGTGCCAGTAAGGACCGACACCAAAATATTTTATATCACTGTTTTTTATGATTTTTGATGTGTCTCCCCTGATGCCATCCCCTTTAGGGTTGCTGTCTGAATACAGATATGACAAGGAGGTCATAAAACCTACAGAGGAACTATCTTCCCGGTACCCGTATTTCACCGTAAACCCATCGGCACTTTGCACATGGTGTTCATGGGTAAACGCATAACCAAGAGTTGTAAATAGCGTTCCAGCTGCTGCTGTTCCAGTACAGACAGCTAAAAAAAATAATGAAAGAAGAACGGTTTTAATTTTCATGATGGTCCTCACAGTTCTTTTTAATGCTGTTATGCTTTTCCTGTTAAAACGGTGATACCACCCGTTGTATTTCCACCGTGGGATATTTTTTCCTCGACCGCAATACTGGCAGACTGATTGGGCTCAATCACACCCGTCCAACCGGTACAGTTTACGCTCCCCATCTGAGCTTCCACCCTTACCACTTCGATATTATTGATTTTCACTACCTGCCTCGCATACGCTTTTGTGCCCTGCCCGATAGCAAGTAAGACAGGAATAACGATAAAACGACGATAAGATGCTTCCGGAAGTGAATAAATGCTATTGCTCTTAACGTAATAGAACTCTGTGACGTCCATAGCATGCCCTCAGGTTATGAAATAATGCTCTACTCTTGCGTTTTGACAGAATTATTGTACCCAACAACACCTTGCACAAAATCAATATTCCGTCTACAGCACAAGGGTAATTACGCCACCACAGTAAACACTCTCTTAATTTTATTATTTTGTGAGGTTACGCCAATTTTATCTTCGCAAGTTTCAATCGTTCTAAAATTTTCGGCCTAATCACCAGAGGCCTTCTCTTATACACACGTTGTGGTAACGATATCCCCCGAATCTGTGGATATCTTCACTCCGGTTCTGATAAGCCGGATTACCGGTCTGGTTCATCTCTCTCCTTCGTTATGCCCGGGTAATTCTGTAGCCCCTCCTCTTCCTTCGCCCGGGCCTGCCTTCCCGGATATCGCTCAGACAAAGTCTGCCCCCCCTTCTCAAACTCGGGCTCCGGATACTGAAGATGGTGTAACGGGCTTACCTCTCGGGTCGTAAACGCGACGACAGACTGGCTGTAATCACGAGCTTCCCTCTGCTGGCGTAATACTTCTGCGCTTACCGCCTCGTCCATATTCAGTCCGTCGTTCATTCTGAGGCGGGACATCTCAGCGAACGGTGGAACCGCCATCTCCGGACTTTCCCTGGCGAAAATATCCGTAACAGTTCCTCCTGTCACACGCCGGACAATCAAATCCTGCAGCGTAGCCTTCGGCGCTCTGACGATAACGCCCTCTTCCGGGTATGACTTCGCCAGGATCAGACCGTCACTGACTGAATCCGCCTCCCGCGTTTTCCCGCTGAAGCTCCGCTGTATCAGCGTAAACCCGGCTTCGTTCTCCCCCAGACAGTGCCACTCACCAGACAACCGTCGTAACCGTCCGTTCTCATCACGTTCTCCCGGACAGAGCATGATTGCCTCCAGTTTTCCGGCGGGACCAAACACCGGCAAAGCGATATGAGGAGAGGGATATTTTGTTCCTGCCGGGATTACCCTGGCCCCCCGGCATACACCAGGCAGATCCTGTATAAGACGATCGCAGGCCATTTTTTTCAGAGGCTTAGCTCCCTTCCACAGACGCCTGGCCAGCGCCGTCATTCGCTCGTTTTCGCTCAGGAGAACATCATGTGCGGTTGGACGGTCTGACGATCCGGAAACCCGTTCCAGCCATCTACCGAGATTGTCGGTATAAATCTGAACGTGCTCTTTAGCCCGGGAGAGCGCGACATAGGTCTCACGAAGCGTGGCGAGAGACACCCTCACGCCCTCTGCGCCAGCCAGAACAATGACATATCTGGCGCTCGCGCCCTGTGCCTTGTGTGTCGTGCCGGCGTAGCCATAATCAAGATGCCGGTCCGCCATCTCCTGACCTGGTTTCAGTATCCGGGTGATCTCACCGCGGGTCAGGTGAATTTCGCCGGTTTCGGCGACTGCAGACACCCGCCAGTTTTCGCCAGCGGTACGTCCCCGCTCGCGATCGGAACGAGAAAAGGTCACACACTCGCCAACAGAAATGGCTATCTGGCGAGACGTAAAAATAGCCACGTCGCGAAGGCTGCTTTCAAAGGCAGAGAACAACTGTACCTGTCCTGTGTCATCCATCAGCTCCACTATTCCGCCTGTCTGGCTGTCTTTTCTTACGTGAATTTCGTAGTAACGGTCGTTAATCAGCGCCGTCTTGCCGGCATGTTCAGCCATTCCGTGCACGGATTTGAGCCGATCGCTGTGCGTTTTCTCTCTGTCCAGAACCGTAATAACCGTTTCCGTCCCCAGCTTGCCGCGGGCCTGCAATCGCTGATGAATGGCAACATTTATGGCATTTTTATCAGCATTTGTCTGGGTGACAATGAGGGTGGATGCTCTGCCTTCTGCCGTCCGTCCCGTAAAATCCGCCACTACCGCGGCCAGGACACAATCGCCTTGATCTGCCGTCTGTGGCAGTGCTATCACGGCCCCGGCAGGTTTCCACTGGTCAGGCTCACGCGGAACGGTATCTGGATCCTGTTGACGAATAATATCCAGTGCTGCGGGTACACAACGGTTCGTCAGTGCATAAATCGCAGGCCGCAGAGAGGGTACCTGACGAACGATATCCTTCATGATCGCCGTATCGAGGGGGCTCCGCTCCTGTAATAACGTAAAAGGCGCGCCATGCGCAACCGGGAGCAGCTGGTCGCGATCGCCACACAATACGGCTCGTCCCCCGCCGTTCGCAATATGCTGCAGGCATTCGGCAAAATCCCGGTTCCCGACCATCGAACACTCATCCATCAGAAAAAGAGTCTGCCGAAAATCCGGAGACGCCCCTGACTGAATCTCACGTTCCGTCTCCATCAGAAAGCTGGCCAGAGTCTGTGCTTTTATGCCGCACAGCACCATTTCTCCCACGGCCCGGTGCGTGGGGGCCAGCCCGACAACCACTGGCCGCCCCGGTGCCGGTAGGGCCTCAAGCGCTGTAAGGACCGCCTTCATCTGGGTTGTCTTTCCCACCCCTGCATAGCCTTGGACGGCCACGAAACGATCGGCACTTTCAAGGATCAGTCGGGACGCGTGGCGCTGGCCGTCCGTGAGTCCTGCCGGAAGGGTCACCGTACCCGGCGCTATCAGAGGCGGTTGCGTGCCCAGCCCCTCTGCCACAAGCCGGATAATGCGCTTCTCGGCCTCGTATGTTTCGGCCGTCACATAGCGCTGCAGCGCTGCCCCCTGCGCCCCAGGTACAGGGATCAGCTCGGCGGTGCGGATCTGCCGGCGCAGTTCTCTGTCCACGGCCTCTTTGCCAAGAGAGGGGTGAAGCGGCAGTGCATTTGCGAGTACGTCCATGCGGTTAAAAAATACATTGCTGCCCTGCGTCAGGCTGACGGCCTGTCTGACTGCTTTTTCCGTGACGCTCATTAATGCGTCCCGCCGGGTATCCAGGGCGGTTGCCAGCTCGTCTTCGTTCTGTTTTACCTCAGAAAGCACGGTTCTGGGGCCTGAAAAGCGTGACAGCCGCCGCCGGGCATCCTCCGGTGCAAGTGACGTAAAGATGCTAATGCGGTCTCCGCTCCGGGCCAGTGTGCCAAGCAGTCTGCCCGTCATTTCGCGACCTGCGACGGCGGCAAGGACAACCCCCTTTTCCTGCACGCAGCCTCCCGGCGGGGTGACATAGCCATAACCCGCTTTTAACGGTTCATGAAGGGAAATAACCCGGTCTTTTCCGCGATGTCTCACCGTCAGGCTCGCGTCGTTTATCGTTTTTACCGTGACACTGTCACGGGAATTGGTTTTTCCCTGCCGGGCGAACCAGATGAGTTTTTCTCCCTCTGCGACCTCAATCGTGTGCGGTTGATACAACCCCCAGTCGGCATTCATCTGGCTCAACTTCACGCCTGTTTTATGGCCTGCATCATCCTGTAACCTCAGGCTCCGAGTTTCGTGACTGACTCTGTCGATGATGTAGCGCACCACCGAGCGTTTTTCGGGTTCCCGGTATTCCAGCACCATCCCTTCCCGGTAAGTATCCACTTGACGGCGATTTTTACGGTCCAGCCATACAGGAAGCAGTGTATCGACCCTGACCGTTCTGTTACCGAGGCATCCTCGTTTAAATAACGCCTGGCGGATCCTGGCGTTCAGGGCGGCCTGCTCGCGGGGTCCACTGACCTGCGCGGCCACGGTTTCACCTCTTCTGAAATAACCCGCATACTCCTCCGCCAGTAAGGCATAGCGCTGAATCTTATCCGCCTCACTCTTCACAGCATAACTGACCGGCGCCGATGTCCCGTGCAGCCTGACCACACCGGCCTCTTCCAGGATCTGAAGCGCATTGCCGGTTCCCTGCCTGCCGCTGCTGTCGATCATCAGAAGCTGAGACTGTGTGCGCAATGCGGTATCCATCACGGTTACTGTGTCCCGGAGGGAAAGGGTTTCCGCGCCGGCGACAACCCAGGTGGCCTTCTCCGGCAGTTCAGCCTGAGAAAGCCTGTTGAGGGTCAGCACCGTTCCTGACTCGAGCGATTCTTTTTCCAGGAAGCGCGCAACGGCCCTATCACTGGCCAGAACACGAAATGCGCACCCCTGCGATCTGGCAAGGTCAGCGACAGCCAGAACCGTTTTACGCAGGTTTTGCATCCCGCCGGCCAGACTGATAATGGCGATGGGTAGCCTCCCGTCCGTCAGTGATGTCGGCAATACGTCCGAAGCACAACGCGTTCGTGCCATTCCGGGCACGGATTCATTTCGTATCCGGCGCGTCAGGTCCTGCAGGCTGAGTTCATCCAGAAGATGGAGCGAAGACGTAAACAGGCCTTTTTCACGATCGAGGGGGATAAGCAGTTGTGCACTGATTGCCTCTTCAATGGCCTGTCGGGCCAGCAGGGCTATATGCGATCGGGCATCAAGATTATTCAGGCTTCGGTTCAGCACGTCGGAGTACGTAAAGCGGGTGCGTTTCTCACTGAGCAACGATATGGCATCTCTCACAGCCTGGCGAACATCGGCAGGCAGGATCTGCGTCTTTGCGAGGCTTTCGCGCTTCAGCCTGCTTCGTTCAGCCGCCGCCTTCAGCAGCGTCGGGTATGTAAAGCCATTCTGTTCCAGTCGTTGCTTCCAGTCTGCCAGCAGCATCGACCGGTCCGGCAATCCCTGTTTTTGCTGTCGGGTGGCCAGGGCTGCGATATCGCGTGTCTTCAGGGGGGCATCCTCACCCACCGCAGCCCGTATACGTTCAGTGCGCCTTGAGAATAAGTCCACAGGCACGCCTTCAATTTCCCACAGTCCATTTTTGCCTGTAATGACCGTTTCGAAGCCCATCGCTTCAATGCGCTGACGGAGTTCATGACGATAAATTTTTCCAAGGGCCACCTGGAGGGCGAAGAGGGTTTCAATGAAACCACTTTTCCCGGCCTTATCGCTGGAAAGTGTTCTCCACCGTCCCTGATATTCCGTGATGTTGAGGAGAATGAGATGTGTGTGGAGGTGGGGATCGAGCTCCCGTGACGTATCATGATGAAACGCAGCGGCCAGAATTTTTCCGGTCATAACGGTCTGCTTCACACCGTCACGCATTATTCGTGTTGTGGCGAGGTGTTCAATTTCGTTCATCGCTACGCTGACCGCCTGCTGGTGCGCCTCCAGAAAGCGCCGATCCCCCATGACCAGCCCGATCACGGAGACGCTTTTTGGTGCAGACAGCGTCAGATCGTAGCCGGGCCGGTGGATATTTTTTCCGCCAGACATTCTTGCCAGACTGATCGCTCCCGGGAAATAGCCCGCGAGCGCGCGGTCAAAATCGTGGGGTTGTACGTCCCCCTGCAGACCCATCGTCTGGGCAAGCGTCCCCATCCAGCAGGAGGCCTTTTCGCCCAGAAAATAATAATTGTCTCCGGCGAGGTAGTAATCCGCACCGCCGCTGGCGACCGGGGCGATCGTCAGCATTACCAGTCATCTCCGGGCGGGGTGTTATCCGAGCGGGCATGCGTAAGAAGGTGTTGCTCGCTTGCACGAAGCGCATGCGCCGCTGGCAAGCCCGTGCGTTCCTGCTCCGGTCTCTTCCCCCTTTCCCCGGTCATTCCCTCGACGCCCTGGCCCTCCGGCACTGCCTGCTTTCCGACGGCATCGTCTGCTGATGCCGGATGGTCCGCGCCAGAGGTACAGCCCGCGGTGACGGCTTCTCCCGGACCGTCCTCCAGTGACGAGAGCAGCCGCATCACACGTTCATTCTCCAGGTCCCGGGAGCGGATTTCCGCGTCTATTTCCTGATCGAGGCTGTCGTTGAGCTCGCGTGGAAGAAATTCAGGGGCGATGATATCGAGATCTTCAAAGCGCATATTCATTCGCACCACCGGGTATTGCCCGGGCAGTGTCACAAAGCAGCTCAAATCAGGCAGGGACTGTATATCCGAATAGTTAACGAGATACCGATCTTCTTCCTGCTTACTGAATGAGACTCCGTCACGTACCGTGTTAGCCCCGTAACTGTACTGCTCACTGAAGATGCGGGCGCGGCGCTGACCCAGCTGACGCATGACGTAGCTGGCCACACCTTCATCCGGTGAACGGAAAAAAAAGCGCGTATTGAGCAGATCCATCATTGCGTCGGCAAAGTCCTTTCCATACGTGAAATCGAGCTGGGGTTTGTTCTGAAAACCCAGGACAAAGCAGCCACCAAATTTACGGGCTTCCGACAGGACCAACGGCAATTCAGGAAGTTTATGCAGGGAGGTGAGCTCATCAAAAATAAACCACACCCGACGGTTCGAATTTTCCCCCATTTCCAGCAGACAGTTTGCGGCCTGAGCCAGCCACATGGAGATCAGGGGTTTGAGCGACGTGTGTTGTCGGGCGTTTGATGTGATCCACAGCCAGCCACGAGGCTGTCCGGGTTCATTTACCCGCGTCATCCATTCCCGGATAGCAAAACGCGGTCTGCCGGTGTGTTCAATTCCCTGCATATACCGCAGTGCCTTCACATAATTCGTCAGAACACCGCGTATGGAGATCGCCGTTTTCTCCACCTTTTCCTCCATCAGATTAGAGGCTTCTGTGCCCGCGACGTATTCGCGCAACGCTTCAAGATTGATGGCCAGCAGGGTGCGCAGCAAGCGGTTGTAGGTCCGCTGAGGGTCGTTTTTCAGACGAGCAGAGACCGCAGTAAAAATCGTACGGGCAGCCCCGGTCCAGAAGGGATCTTCCCGCGTACCCTGCGGGATCAACGTATTGGCGATGGAATCGTAATCCGGCGTGGACTGGCACTCCAGCCAGAGATCCCAGTACTCGCAGCGCCTGTCGAGGGGATTCAGCAAGCTGTCTGTCGTCGGATTATAGTGACGTTTTACGAGTGAACATCCTTTGTCATACACTACCACCATATCCCCGCGCGCCCGCAGCTGGCGGAGCAATTTATTCAGCGCATTCGATTTTCCGGACCCGGGCGTACCGTGCAGGAGCAGATTTTTTAGTTCGCTGTCGCGAACCAGACTCAGTTGATCAATATGCAGCGTCGACGCGTTTCCCGACTGATGCAGCATGCGCGTCACCGATTTCACATTTTCCGTTAACGTTCGCCCACCGGTCTGAACATCCTGTGCCTGGTTCGCCCCAAGCCGTTTAAGCCAGTAATAGACGCCATAGCCTGCCACCAGCACCACGAGACTGGCGAGTAACACGGCGATCCCCAGCTCCTGCATAACCAGCTGGCCGGCATAGGTCATATAGGGGTCTTTCAGGATCGTACCGGACGTGAAGTGCAATATCTGGCCCTCGTACCTGACGGCATAAACAGGTGGAACCCTAAACAGGGCGTGCTCCCCCTTCGCGGTAACGGATAACCACCAGTACAACGCGCCGTTGCAGATCTCCTGCCAGGGAACACGCAACCAGAAAATAAATGGCACGAGCAGAATAAAAAGATTACACAGCCAGAAAGCGATACGCCGGTTAACCTGCATAAACATATTCAGCATATAGCTGAAGACCTGCCCCCCCTGCGTTATATGTTTGGTTACACTCATCTCTCCTCCCGAAATATATCCAGTCCTGGCAGTGTTCCTCAAGGCAATATTTCCCGGCATATTCGCTACCGGGCCGGGCAAAAATAATCCGTGGCGGAACCGAAACAGGCATGCACGATGCCCGGAGAAAAACGCGGTAATATGAAAACGGAAGTCTCTTCTGTCTCACGTTCATGGATCCGGCTGACAGGATGAGGCAACAGCTCACCTTTTTGGGTTGGATTTTCCGAGCCTGTGCTGACTCTCAGTGCGGGTCAGGAAAAGTGAGTGCCCGCTCACGTCAGGATGCTAAATATTCGAATTTAAGGGCAACCTGTTCAGTGAAAGCCATCTCAGCATTTATCGCGGACCGGGAGATCTTTCTGGCTGATATACAGTGATTTTAAATCCGGGCGATGACGACGGAGTAAGGGCACTCTTTCAGGAAAACCGAGAGGATGTCATCCGATATAATGTCGTTATGGACAGTATAGTAATGCTGAATACCCGTAAGGGTTACCCGGCGTGGTTATTTTCGCCTGTAGTCTCATTGAATGTGTCTGGCGCAGAAGACACCTCCTGACGGGCCGTTTCCTTTTTCCTTGCTTCATCAAATTCTGTTTTCCCGGTCTGATAGGCCTCAGACAGATGAGCCGCATCAGCCGTTATTTTTGCCTGCCTGGCATTAATAGTCTGCTGGGCAGTTTCAAGTGATGTCCGGGATCCATGATTGTGCTCAGTAACGTCAGCCTCCAGACGGCCATCGTCGCGGGCACCCTCAACCGCGGCTGCCTGAAGGATCTCATGCTGGTGCGTATTGAAATCACGCCTGATTTTCTGCGGGGGCACGCCGGTCGGCGCAGATGACCCCGCCTCTTGTGTCGTTAGCTGCTGCCCCTTGCGATATGCGGCTTCAAGTTGGGGCATCATTCTTTCCTGCACAAATTGCGCGGCAAGCTGTTCGCGTTTTTCGCGTGCCTGTGGTGAGGAAACATCGGTCAGAATCGCATCGGCATCCGGCACCCTCTGCTTCACGTACTCCACAAATTCCTGCGTGGCATGACTGCGTATCGCCGCACTGTGATTTTCTACAAAGCTTGCGAGCCGGGCAGACTCCAGAGACCGGGTTTGTGTGTCGCTGAGCTGGGTTGCCTGAATGCGAATGTCACTGAACGTCGCGGCCATCTGGTTGACCAGTGAACCGGATGCATTTTCTGTGTGGCTGCTGTTATCGGTGACGCGGTGGCTGGTGATGACATCCATACCGTGGCGTATATCCCTCAGATCCTGAACGCTGAAATCCTGTGACTGACCCTGGCGATGGCTGATTTCGCTGCTGACGCCATGGCTGGTTCCGCGTTGCCCGCTGGCATCCACTCTGGTATGCATATCCGCACCTGCACTCACCCCGGTGCCGAGACGGGCCAGTTTGCCAAAAATCTCATCCCCGGAGTCAATTTTCGCGTACGCCCCCGCCCCGGCACTGAGTACGAGATGCTGACTTTTCTCCATTGCCGCCCGGAGGGCTTCCGACTCGCTGACGTGATTGTCGCGGGCATAGCGTGAGACCACACTCTGAAGCTGGCTGATCGCCTGCGCATCACTGGTACTGACACTCTGGTCTGTCCCCTGGCTGACAGTATCGCAGTGACCACGCTGACGTGCCCACTGCGACAACTGTGATACCCCTGAGTTAATCGTTTGTCCCAGCGAGGTCGTCAGATTGTGCAACTGCCCCTGCGCCTCACGCTCCTGGCGCTGAAATCCACTCACCGCAGCGCGATCCAGCTGAATATCGACAGGCAGACGCGATATCGCGGTACTGGTATCGTAGACTGCACTGCCGTCCGGGGTCTGGCTGGCCATCGCGCCATTTGCCAGCTGCGTGGTCGCCATCCCGCTGCGTCGGGCATAGTTCGTATCCCATTTATTCCCCGCAACATTGTCCGTTTGCAGATTATTGAATGCCCATATGCCGTCACCGGCACGCGCGGATTCAGATGAGGCGGTGCTGTTCATGGCCGTCCCCAGGTAGTTGCCCGCCTGCGATACGACGCTGCCCAGCCCTTTGACCAGCCCCATGGCCAGAAACGGGACAGACAGCGACAGCCAGCCGGCAATGGCACCGATATCGGCATGGGTCTGCTGAATAACGGACAGATTTGCCAGGCAGAAACTGAGGGAGTGGGTTTTACTGGTCAGCCATGCACTGACGGCATAGTTCAGGATGGCAAACATAGGACCCCAGGCCTGGAGATAAATCAGGGTGAAGAGAAACCCTTTAAGAACCTGAAGCGTCAGAGAATGAAGGGTCGCCAGCAGAATAATCACCGGGAATAGGCCGATCACCATCGCCAGCAGGACGGTGTTCATCAGCGGCAGATACGTCGTGGCGATACTGCCGGAGGTAATCTGACTCAGACGCATTTTGGCGTAGGAAGACTGCGTGGCGAGGTTAATCAGCCCGGCGGCATCCCCGTTATGCGCACTGTAGGTTGAAATACCCTGTTTAAGGCCATTCATCACCACCGCAGACCGCATGATCTGACTCGCCGTTGCCCCCCCGCTGTAATAGTAATTGTAGCTGTCTGCCATCAGCGTACCGAACAGGGCGCTGCTGTTCGCTCTGGCGCCGGTAATCCGGGAAACGTAATACTCCCAGGTTTTACCGCCTGACAGGGTATCGGCATTCAACTGAGGTTTCAGCACACGACTGGCCAGCTCCTCACAGGTCCAGAAACCTTCCCGGTTTGCGAGTGTATTACCCGCAGGCACCATCACGCCGCGCAATGGGCTGGGCTGGCTGAAAATGAGCGCATAGGGATCTGTGCTCGTCATGAGCGCCTGAAAGGAGTACTTGTGGTTAAGCAATATGTCACCCACCACGCAGTTTCGAACATAGTCTGTAAACAGTTCCGCCAGATCACCGTTCCGGAACATGAAATCCGTGGCCGCTCCCACCAGATTTGCGCCAAACAACATGCCGGTTTTACTGTACGTCACCGAATCCGGGACGTGGTATACCGTCTCAAACGCCTCTGTCAGTGCCGTCCCCAGAGTTGTGATAAATTTTGCGGGTGCGGCCAGCCCGAGCGGGACATGCTCAACGGTATGAATACTGGAGGCATCCGTACGATCGATGATTTGTACTGTGCGTTTAGGAACCATCAGAATGCTGGTCAACAGGATAAACGCCATCAGAAATTTAATAACCTCCAGCGGATCCTGACCCCGGAGATAGAAGGAGAATAACACCATTGCGGACATCAGCGCGGCGATCCGAAACATTGAGGACCACTCTGTGGTGCCCATCAGCGTCGCGACGCCGTTAAAAACTGTCCCGAGGAACTCTCCTCCGGTCAGGACATAGACCGTATCCATCAGAGTCCCCCCTGATTCCCGGTGAAACGATAGTTCTGCTGATAGCGTTCCAGCAACTGACTGGACGTTGCCTGTCGCAGGTAGTTCATTTGCCGGTCCAGGTCGATGAGCGCATCGGCTTTGGTCTGCACCTGTTGCTGAAGGGCCTCCACCTGGGCCGAGGCTTCGGTGACATTTTTACGCAATGCCACCATCTGGGGGTCGGGATAGTTTCTGCTGCTCATCTGCATTCTGGCCTGATCGACAAGCTCTTTCAGGTACTGCAGAAGCATGTCATAGGCTATGTAGTCTGACAGTCTGGACAGCATATTTACATTGAGATCCAGCTGCATAGGATCGATGAGGTAGCGCAATACCGGCACTGAGGTGCTCTGGATGAACCCCTTTTCTGTCTCTGTCAGTCCTTCATCCGTGCGCAATTTGTCGCGGATCCCCGCAATCAGGGTTTCGACCTTTCTGACCAGCGCATTGTTTGCACTGACCGTGACGTACCCTGTCTTCGTTTTCAGACAGTCACCCTGCGAAACACACCGCTGGATCTGAACGCCACCGCCATACATAAGCGCCCGAATCAGGTCAGGATGATCGACCAGAGGAACCAGCACAGAAGGCGTCCCGTTACCATCGTAAATGAGGGTCCCGGTCAGATTCATCACCAGCTCCTTCAGCTCAGGATCGTCGCCGAACATGGCATTGCTGCTGAGAATTTCCCACATCAGATTTTTACTGCGCAGAACCAGATCTTTCTCCTGGGGACTCGCGTTATTCAAGACGTGGCCCATCTCCCCGCCTACGGTGCATCCCTGACGGGAGGCCGCCCAGTCTGCAAATAAATTATGATCGCCGGCGATATCCTGGCAGACCTTCTGTTGCGACACCTGTGTGCGTGGCCAGAGGCCGCCGATGATTCCCTGTGCTGCCTGGCAGCTGGAGATATTCATACTGTTGAGGTCCGTTGCGATCTTTTGCAGATAGTCTTTGGCGTCTTTGAGTTCCGGAGCCACAGTCTGCAAGGCAAGATCGAAAAAATACCCCTGCGAATTGGCCATCAGGTTTTTCACAAACTGCTGCAGCTGATCGCTGTTAATGAAGGAAAATGCACCGAGGTAAGCATCAATCCCGCCACACCCCGCCGTCAGTGATGGCGGAGACAATGACATCACCTGAATCTGTTTGACCTGGTTACGCAAAAACAGATTCCCTCCCGTGACATAGCCTGCGGCCTGACCCTGCCAGGCTGCAGCCCCGGTTGCATTTCCCTCAAACCCCAGTTTATTGAAGAACGTATTCAGGTCACTGTCCACGCTGGCAAAGGCGGAAGCGCTCGCGGCAACGATCAGTGATCCAGCGAGAAAAATTTTCAACATGATGGTTATCTCTGGTGCATGAGAGTCGACGATGGCATAGCGAAGCATGGCCACAGGACGTAAAGGCAACGCTTAAATCCGCTGTCGATAAGGGATAAGCGCGACCGGTTAATCCGGCGAAGCGTTAAGGATCTGAGTAATGCGCTGCCTTACTGCAGGCATGTCTGCTATGCCGAGCGCCAGCGGCCAGGCCTGAAGGGTATTCACGTTTACAAGGAATGTCGCCGGCGTCACGACGGGTTGTCCGACGCCATAGAATGCCTCAATCACCATCTGCGGAGCCGGAATAGCCCGGGGAAAACTGGCATCTCCGAGACCGTCCAGGGTATACGGGAATACTTTGAGTCCGGTTTGCAGGGACAGCTGCGCCAGTTGCGGATCGAACTGCTGACAGAAGTGGCACCTTCCCTGCATGAACAACACAATCAGGTAGTCCCTCTTAAGAGGCTGAGAATAGAGAGCATCAGGCGGTGGACCTTGACCCTCATCACCGTAGCGTATGACGTCAGGGCTGAGGGGAAGTGCGCTCCGCTGCGCGGATTCAGCGTTTCCTGCCTCCAGCATCCGGCGCACATCCCGTGTAGCGGCATGGAGACAACATGCGCCACTTGTCAGGATCAGGAGGGCCATTTTGCCCCATCGGAATAACACCATTCACCTCCTTTCTGTTCCAGAGAGTGTTCAGTACTGTGCCTTGAAGTCCGTTGCCACATCGAGAAAACGTCGGGCGAGATCGTCCTGCGTCATAAAACCGTATACCAGCGGCTGAACATGCCCCATCTTTGGGTCAACCAGAAGGACGGCAGGAAGATAACTGACCCCCAGACGACGCGCTTGTCCACTGTCCGCTCGCGTCTGAGGGAGCGACTCGCTGCGCGTGCCATCCACACTCACCGGGATAAGCGACAAGCCGTACTGCGTGGCAAATTCTTTCACGCTGGCGGCCATGAGGCTGTCGATCTGATTATGCCCGCGATAAAACAGAAAAAGCCCGTAGCGCTGACCCAGCGAATGGATGGCCATTAACTGCCTCTGGTGACTCTCATTTTGCTGCAGAGTGGCCGTGCGGTTATAGCGACTATGCTCAAGGTTGTAATCCAGCGCCGGGTAATCCAGCAGGGCTTTTTTGGCCGTCTGCGTGAACTGGCCGGAAAGACGTATCAGATAAGCCTGCAGACGCAAAAAATCTGCCGCGTGCTGTTCCGAAGGTGAAAGAATGGCGCGGTAAAGTCGCTGTTGCGTCAGCTTTTTCAACAGGACCATCTGCAGGGTCGGAGAAAGGCGGCTGAGGGGAATGTTCTTCTGGGTGTCCGCCTCGTCTTCAGGCCGGGGTTCGTTGTACCAGTGCCAGCCAACAATGGGTCGTTCAACATAGGTATTTATCGTGGCAGGCCCCATGGCGGAGTCCTCGCCCTTCGCAACAGGGACGTTCACAAAGATGAGCAGCCCAATCAAAAAGACCTTCACTGAGCACCGTCCTTCATTTTGTCTGTGATTTGCTGTTTTATCCGTTCGATCAGCAACTGGTCTTCCGGAAGCGTGGTGCCATTTTCAAGATCATCATAAAAATCAGCAAAGTTCATGGCACTGAAATCAAGATGCTGTAGCTCAGCCACACTCAGCCCCCGGCAGTCGGGTGATTCCCCGCGCCCGAATCCTTTCCCAAGCTGCCCCCGTCGTCCCTGCTCCTGAATGATTTTTGCGAGCTTACTGTCAAACTGGCAGTATCCTTCTTTCCTCTCGGTGCACACGCCCAGGATCTTGTGCGCGCAGTATCCCCCGACATAGATGGTCAACTTCCGTGCTTTTGCCTGTCCCAGCGCCTTTTCCTCCGAACTGCAACTGGCAAGCCCCGTATCCTGCCCCCAGCCGCTATCCCTGCAGCAGTTACTGAATCCAGCCATAGCTTTACGACAGCTTATGGCCCTGCCGGTGAAAGCCGACACGTTCATGCTGTTCAGTTGAGCCACGTCCTTTCCTGCCGCGGCCAGTGCCGCAAGACCAGATACGGCGGAGCGAAAATCAGCGTTCGCCTTGTTTTCTGCGTGATCGCAGCTGCCGTCAGCACACACCAGCTCGCCCCCACACAGGTGCGCGGTGCTACGGGTGTGTTTTTCACAGGAGAAGACCACATGTTCACGCAGACAGGTATCACTGAGCGATGCAATGCAGGCAATACTGCCCACAGTGCAGGCGGGATTTTTCATGTAGGGGTCGCAGGTCCCGTTATCCGGCGATTGTGAAATATAGGTATCGGTGTACTGCCAGCAAGCGCTGTGCAAGGTAAGTGGCTGTCCGTTAACGATAAAGGTTCGGTTTCCGCCCGGCGAGGTACACACGCTGCCGGTCTTGACCTGCTCAGTCGGATCAAATGGACAGGTCTCCGTCCACACCACGTCCGGCACCCACTTTTTCTCTCTGACCTGCATCTCGAGCGTGAGGCTCATTTGACCGTCAGAGCCGTTTTTCAACCAGTTTAACGTCTTCCGGGCATAATTCTGGCAGCGGGACGGATTCCCGCGCAGACAGTTTTGATTTTCAATCTCTCCGACCGGAGAGAATCGTTCCTGACTGAGGGTTGCCCCCGTCGCACCGGTTAAGACCCATGTGTTCTCCTTTTTGGCCACGGACTCGGCGTTCACTCCCCACCAGCGCATGCGGTAGGAGAGATTTCTGTCAGTAAAATGCAGGGTAAGCGTGGCACGGATCACTGTTCCTGATGCGGGTGCACGAAACTGAAATGTCACGCGTTTGTCGCCATCGTAGCGGTAGACAATATCGTTATTGCGCATGCTGAACGTTTTCGTGATAACGATATCTTCGGCGTGTCCCCCGCCCGGCCCGGCATTTCGGGTGCAGGTAAGCTCTACAGCAGGCGTGCGCTCACAGGTAAAACGGCTAATCTGCGTGTTATTGATCTCGACGTCGCGACACTGCGTGTCGGTGTCCTGCGTCAGGCTCTCCGCCTTATCCTCAACCTCCAGCGAGCCGTGGATAAAGGGAGCATCCGTTGAAATCCGGTCTGGTGGACGATGCTTGATCACATCCAGCAGGGCTTTGCCTGCCTCAGTGTGATTCATCTCCCGGGTACCCTTACTGTCAAGCGCACTATTCTGGTCTGCCGTTATCCCACCATACAATTTCGACTGTTCCGGCCTATCCGTAAAGCCAGGGATTAATGCCGCCGGATCGGCATTTTTCAGGGTGTCCAGTCCCTTTCCCTTTTCACCGTTGGCGTAATGGGAGGCATCGTCATACTGCGTATTGGCCAGGGCGCATGCGCAGCAAAAGATGCCGGCAAGGACACTTAATATGGGTTTCATTTGACCTCCCGTATTCCAGCCAGAAACTGTCGGGCAACGTCGCGACACTCTCCTTCTTCAGCAATGCGTGCCAGCGCCTCCTTTATTCGGAGATTGCCGGTTAAGCGGTCATACCCTGCCTCACAGGTCACCACCAGGGCGGGCACCGCGCTGATGTCATAACGTTCAAACAACAGGGGATCAATCTGAACACCGCCGGCATTTTCTGTCCTTATGAGTTCAAAAAGCACCTGTACCGTTTCGTGAAAATCATTATTGATAAGACCATTGACCAGCACGGGAACATGAAGATGGCTGGCCTGCGCTATCATCAGCTTCAGGCCATCGCGCGGCACAGAAAAAGAGAGAAAATACAGTATCTGGCGCGCATCTCCCTCAGCGGCTGGCCGAAACGGTTTCCCGGCGACGGTCGCATTCGGTGAAAAGACAACGGGTGATCGGAGAGCTCGCGCCTGTGGGATCGGGTGGGGTAATCGCAGGGATTCGTCCAGGCTCAGAGCCTGCGCACAGGTAGCGGTCAGCAGCCCACCAGACAGCAGGATAACGATCATATTTTGCATGAGGAGATCTCAAAGAAAAACGCAGTTGCGTTTGCGCCAGATGAGGTAACCGAAGTTCTGCCGGCTGGCCGGTGTGGCATGGCCGGCTTCCCAGGCCATCACGGTTCGGCCAAAGGGGTGACACCGTGCCGAATCGGGGTACATATTCACCATCTGATACCGGAAGCGGTCTTTTGGCATGACCGGAGAGGGGTATTCAAAACACACTTTATTGTTCTGACCCACGCTGTTCATGATCATGCCCTGCCGGTGCAGTTTGTATGCCATGCGTTCTGACAGCAGCACACTGGCTGCCTGCGGGCTGGCCTGGTCAGGAACAAACCCCGTGAAAGGATAAAGACTCCCGTGTGAACCGGCACACCAGAACAGAGAGTTGAGGGGCATGGATACCGCGCTGGCCAGGGCATCCGCAGCACAGGCTCCCTGAGCGATGGGGTTCGCAAACAGAAACGCCTCGGGAGACAGTACCGACGCCAGCGAACTGTCATTCCAGGTGGGGTCCAGTTCGGAAAGATACCCGATGTCCATATCGCCTCCCTGCATACACCCGAGATCGGTAATAATATTGAGCCACCAGGTCAGCGGGTATTTGTACCAGTGGACGTGATAAAACGCGGCAGTATCATCCCCACCCTGACGTTTTCCACCACCACTGCCAAGTTTGCCGGCAGAGATACTGAACCCGCCCAGATTCACCATGCAATATGGGGCCCGGGTCACGTCGGTGAGAGCAAAGGGTTCCCAGTACCCAATCGCAATACCAATACGGTAAAGCTCACTGACCGGGCAGATCTGTACAGGACTGGACGGATTCTCGGTATCTGGTTCATTGCCGGCCGCCACCGGTACATTGCCAATCGTCAGGGGGAAAAGGCATCGCCAGCAGATATCGGTGATCGGATTGACAAAATGTCCCTGACACTCCGGTGCAGAAGCCCGTACTGTCGCTCCGGCACTGAGTAATGCCACCAGCGCCAGGACGGATAATGTGTCTTTCATTCGCGTCTCCTCTCGATGTCAAACCTGACGAGGTCAGGGTGCAACAGACGTCCTCTCTCCTTGTTCCGCTGTTCCGCTGCGCGACGATCAGGGTGTTTTTTTCATTCCTTCGGCAGTGCGACGGAGGTGATTTTCAGGCGTCGTCCGTCCTGTACGACCCGGGCCGGGATATACGTTAACTGCAGCCTGCGGGATATGACGCCCTGCTGATCGAAGTAAACCCGTGAAGACAGGCTGTCCGACGCCTCCCGCACGTTTCCGTTCACCAGGATGATTTTGTAATGGGGTGTGGAAGGCTTCTGAGCCTTCATCCAGGCGATCTGTCGCTTATCATCGCCATCGATAAAATAGAGCGTGAGGTTCAGGGAAAGCGTGTCGAGGGGATTGATGCGATCACCCTGATGAACGAAGACGTGATTTCGTGCGTCCACAATGTCCTGCTCCGCGGTAAAAGTGGGATCATACCAGGAGACATGTTCCCGGGAGTCTGCTTTCAGGCCAGGTACCGGAACCGGACGAAATGCATGTGCTTCCACCCGCTGCGCAAACTGGTGCTGCAGAGCAGAGAGCGTGCCGTCGTTCATCATTGTCGCCAGTCGCGTCTGGATAAACGCGAGAAAACTCTGTTCCGCAACCGGCCAGGTATCACCCCAGGTCCCCAGATCTTTCGCCTGAGACAGTGGCGAAAGCCCAACCAGTAAAAATACCGCGATAAGGCTGTCTCTCATCGAAATTCTCCTGATTGCCCGGCTCCGGACTAAGGGCCCTGAGAGTAAGCTCACGATTGATGACGTGAACAGGCTGGTTCATAACCGGTAACGCTGTTATTCGTTAACTGTGTGATGACAAAAAATTCGCCGTTGTCATCATTGGAGCAGGTCTGGCTTTCTCATCATGGGCGCTGACGCTGCCGACATGCGTTTCGCCACGTCTGCCTGAATCTCCGGTGTGATATCCGGTGCGCCGGCGACCACCGCCGGTGCCACCAGGATGATCACGTCGTGATGTCGTTGCCAGTCAGTGAGTGCGCCGTTGAGCGCGGCACTGAAACGGCCCGTGGTTTTTTTTACCGTCTCCTCTCCGGGGTGTTGATGGCTCAACTGGGCCATAAAGCTGTTTACCGTGCCCTGCATATCAAAGGTCACCACCTCCAGCTGTCGCGAACAGAAAATGCTCACCATAAGCCACATATTCAGGAGGAGCAGAATGCCGCTGACAGCCGCCACTGATCTGGCGATACGTCGCCAGCTGCGTTGCCGGCGTCGCGACCGCATGCCTTTTGTTATCGGGATCTCTGTTGCGTCCATTTCAGAAGTAACTCCATTTCATCAGGATACTTCTGGCAGGCCAGACGCCAGACCGTCTCAGCAACACTGTTCCCCTCCCGCAGACTCTGCTCACGATATTCAAAATCTTTGCCATCCGAGGAGGACATCACCCGACTGAGCGGGTCGAGAAGCAGACGGTGATAAGAAACCTGACCGGCGACACGCAGCATAAAGGCACTGAAGTGGGCATCTTTGGCAGACGGGAAACCTTCAATGATGCTCTGTTCAGCAGGGCTGAACTGCCCTTCATTTGTCTGGTTATATTTGCGAAACGCCTCAAGGTTCTGACGCAGCAGGATCTTGAAGGACGAATTTGACCAGGCAGCTCTGGCTGCAACACTGGCCTTGTCACCATCAAAATCCTCAATTCCCTGTGTGATGGTGATATAGGCGCCGCCGTATTTCCTGGCCGTTCGGTAGCCGTTTTCAATAAAGTCGCCGATAAAACCGCTCTCACTTGCGAGCAGTTTCCAGGCTTCATCAATGATGGCGGCCTTACGTTCACTGCGTGGCGAGAGGAACATGCGCTGTTCGACATAAATCATCATGGAAAACATGATGGCGGCCAGAAGATCGGGTTTGTTCTTGAGTTTGCCCATCTCCAGTACACAAAACCGAACCGAATCATCCAGCGCCGGGTTTGGGCTGTTGAAATACTCCCCGTATATGCCGCCGGTGGTGTATTTGTGCAGGGATACGATAATTTCTTCCATCCGGTTTCGTACGGTATCGGCCGTACGATACTGATCGGATACAACCAGCGTCTTAAGATGCGCGACGACATCATCGATTAGCGCCGCATTTCTTTTTTCCATCCAGACGCTTTGCACGGCGTTCAGAAGAATGGATTTGGTGGTATCGCCAACCCGCCCTGACGGGCATGACAAAACCAGGAGTAAATCGCGAATACTTTCCGCCGATTCAACAATATTCACGACCCCTGCAAACGGGTTAAATTTCAGCTCGGTGGCGTCGAGATACACGCCCCCCACATTGGCACACAATGTTTTATAAGAATCCCCCATGTCGAAAACCCATGCCCGTCCTTCGCTCTCGAGGATCTGGCGAATAAGGGTTTGCATGAGGAAGGATTTTCCGCCCCCTGACGTCCCGCATATACCCAGGTTATAGTTGTCATTACCCAGCCCGGAGTCACTGTCAAACAGATCCAGAAACGAGAGCTGGTTGCGATAAGAGGGGATCGGCACGCCTCTGGAGCAGATCCGGTTGTCCGCGACAACGGGCATCAGATTCGCCACATTGAACGCTTCTGCCCTCAGCGTGGCACCACTGCGCTTCATATCACTCCATAACCCTTCCGGCATCATGAAGGGAAGCAGTGCGAGGTAATTACGCATCTGCATAAACGTTGGCGGGCACAACACAATCCCGTTGGCACGAAAGGTATTGTTTAATGCCAGCTCGCACATCAATGCTTTTTCGTCATCATCCTCACAAAACAGCGTGACGCTCAGGCTGTAACGCGCCAGCGCCGACTGTCCTTTCGAGAGGCGGGAGCGCAACCCATCCCACTCCCGGGCCGCCGCTTTTACGCCAGGTACCCATTTTCCGAAGGGAGAGTTTGCACGCTTGTCGTTAGTGGCAAATTTGCGCAGCGCTTCGTTCTGACTCTTTGCCTGAGGCTCCAGCTCCGTCGTCAGGGTGATGGCGAAGGGACAAGGTACGGTTGATCCGGGATCCAGGAGGTTACTGAGGTTATTTCCCGCCTGCCACAGGGCAAACTGTTGCGGGTTTTTCTCCGGCATGAAACTCATTATGCGCGTGGAGATTCGTTGACCATTAGCCGCAGAGAGGCTCTGGCGAAGACTGTCTGCCCTGACTTCAAGCGTGATTGAGGGTTCAACACACTGTGCGTTCAGTTCTTCATAGGGATCCACCTGACGGGACGGTGGCATGACCTGGTCGTGACGATAATTGATCAGCTCACGTACCAGCCCCAGTAATCCCCCATCATTGACCAGCACGGAATGCAGGCGGGCAGCAAAGAGAGATTGCTGCAGGATACTCAGCGTTTGGCCAAGCGAGCTGAAGACGCGGTCATCGAGACGACGACATTCTTCTGCGTAGCTGATAAACAGACGGTAATTACGTAGCGAGAGTGGATATCCTTTGTTATTTGGCAGACCATAGAGGGCGCCACGCTCATAAAATGCGCGGGTTATGCGTGCAAATTTGTCCGCATGTTCACCCCGCCAGCTCATCCCCGTCAGGCCCGTATCCAGCATATCACTGATGCATTTACTCCCCAGAAGCAGCACGCTGAGGGGTCTTTCACGGGGAAGCTTATTGCGCAAAAAATTGTCCAGCGCATCCACAATGCTCTCATTCGCACCGATGAGCGGTGTACATTCGAGAACAAATCCGACGGTGGCGCTGTTGATGAACATACCGGTTTCAGGGTCGAAATGCCGGTAGGGAAGCATGCTGAGCAATGAGGGATAGTCCATCTCCCTCAGCACTGCGTCCGCTTCCGGTGCTCCGTCCTTGATGTGCCAGTCGGTAAGCATGCGTCGGAAAAATTCATTGTAGAGGGTCATTTTCAGTGCCCCATCCAGTGGTCAGGTACTGCAACAAATGAGACAACAGACGGGGCATGAAAAACGTCTTCCTCATCCACCCATGCCGCAATCCACAGGCGCGCAATAACAGGGCCCGCTCTTCCGGGCAGCCTCGCGCGGGTCTGCGTGTTTGAGGCCATGACAGCGTCTGGCCCGCTGGGTGAATACACTCCCGTACCTGCCAATACGTCGGGATTGAACGAAGATGGCTTTGACGATGGGATATCAGAGAACGCTGGTATGCTGGTTTCCCCTTTTCTGCTGGCCTCAGCTGGCAGGTGCCGGGCTATCTGGTTAGCGTCCTCCATGGTCAGGCAGCGATCGTGAGCCAGCGATTGACAGTCAAAATCCGTATTCATTCCAGCGCAGCCTGAAAGCAGGCTAATACCTGTAAGCATCGCAGTCAGATTCCTGGTCATAGCTGGGTCCTGTGGGCTGAGAAAGGTTGTGAAGAATGGGGGCAGAAATCGCGTGAATACGTGTTATCCAGACAAGTTTCCAACCATCGCGCAGTTACACGTGAAACAAGCGCGAGGACGAGCGCTGGCTTTCCGACATTGAACACACATTCAGCCCATTGGGATCCGCATCTGCACTTGCATTAACATGGTCTTAAAGTGGTTCTCCGGATAACAGCCTTACTTCCATGTGGCCGGTGACGGGTTCACCGTTCCAACGGCGTCACCCAGTTTTAGCTCGTTTAACACCTCTTTCGTGATGGTGATGCCATTATCTGAAGATGTTTCTGGTGGTGTCTGCCGGGGTGATTTTGCTTCCTCTCCATCGACATACCTGAGCTGAAAACCTTCCTGAAACACTACAGAGACGGAGACGCCTGCCCCGACAGGGATGACGGGGTGATATTGTTCAGCACGCTTGATGAAATATTCCGACAGGGTCTTCCCTGCCTGGGAGGTCCCCCCGCCCAGACCCGCGCGAGCAACTTCTCCACTCGTTACGCTGTGTGAGGAGCCAAGACCGACCGTTGTTGACCCGACACTGGACATGGCGCTTCCCATGGCATCAATGGCTCCGCCGGCAAAAGCAAACCCGACTATTTTACCGTTACGTATCACGGGCGTCGCACGGATGCCGTTTTTGCCCATAAAAGAGATATGACCTTTGATTTTCTGATCGATGATCCGGTTGTGGATTCGGCATGACAACCGATCGGTGCGTAACAGCGCTCTTTCGCTGGAGATGTCGCCATACGCGGCGGCCGTCACGAAGCAACCGCGCAGATCATATTCACCGTCATTGGGGAGTATCACTTTCCCCGTCAAACGAAACTGCATGGGAGAGGAGGCACTTTCCCCCGTAACCGATGCATTCGCATCTGCGCCTTCAATCACCGTCGCGGGGGCAAAGCTGCCAGAAGGGATATAAGGCAGAGAGTGACGTTTATCGTTGTTACGGCTGTACCCGACGGTCATGGTTGACAGCTCAGACGGGTGCTGCGCACGGTCTGAGGATACCGTCTGGTTCACCGGGGGCTCCGGATAAAATGCCGTTGGGGGAGGCACTGATGCTGGTAAGGATGTGCCAACAGGAAGTTGAGGTTCGGCCCTGTCGCCCCGCAGTTTGAGCGTATCGATATGATGTTCTGAACGCAGTGAGTCCATCTGCGTCTGGAGATGTTTTAATGCATCGTTTTGCATCTGGACCGTTTTCCGGTACACCTCATTTTCTCCGGTGATCTTCGTCAGCTGCAGCTCAAACTGATTCAGTTTTTTGTCCACCTCAGATGCCGTGTGCTGCAGGTCAGCGACTGCGCTTTCACTGACCTTTTTGCCAAAGGTGGTCGAGGTCACCGCCCCGGTCATATCCGGTACAGGTTTAGCTGGCTGATTTTTTCCGGGTGCAGCCCGGGAAGGGGATCCAATGTACCAGGCTACAATACCTGCGCCTGCAAGACCCAGTAATAGTGTCACCAGCAAAGCCATCTGCTTGTTGCGTGTCATCACGTTAATATTGGCCACGATGCACCTTCCTATTCTCACTCGAGGCGGTCATCCATACAGAGGCAGCTTCGTCAGGCATTAATCGGGTTTTGAAAGGAAAAATCATCACGGCGCGAACGCCTTGTGCCTGAAATAGTGTCTCAGTGAACGCCACCACGTGACGGTCTGTATTGCGGACATTCAGCCGATAGAGACGCAGCTCTCCACCGCTCCACATGTCCACCGGCTCCACCTTGAGTCCGGTAGTTAACTGAAGCCGTGGCAGGGCGACGACCGGAGCCTTCAGAAAACCCTGCGGTGTCTTTCCCTTCAGAACAGCCTTCTGTATATCGGTCAGCAAATGGAGGTAAGGCTGCGATCTCTCCCATTGACGGGTGGACTCATTCTGCGCAGGTGTACCGGAGATGAAATGCAGCACCCGGCCCTGTCTTTTCTGCGGCAGGCCGATAACCGAGACCGTCAGTCCCCCTGCCGTGCGTAAGTAAAATGTGAAGGGCCTTGTCTGCGTTGTCATGAGCACACCCCCCCCGTTCGCCTGTCCCTGGGCCTTGTTGGCATTGACAAACATGCCCTGGACACTGTCGACAGCAATAATACGGTCCCCCGGTACGACAAACAGATTGGGGTCTGTGTTGCTGATCGCGATTCTGACTTGGCTGTCAGGTCCGACGGGAATATCAACAGGGGGCAGGGAAACGGGACTGGCAAGAACCTGGAAATTCCCGCAGGCGGCTAAAAACAGCCCGAACTTAATGTAACGCAGACGCATTTGTCTTCTCCCTGAATGCTTTGATGGTGACCATCCCCCGGCGATAACGGAGTTCCAGTCTGAGAGTCTTCTCTTCAGGCGGTTGCTTATGACTGCCTATCCATTGCTGAACAGTGCCATGAATATCCACCGTGCCTGCGGACGGGTAAGTATCCAGGCCTGAGAGATAGAATGCCGAGGTGACGTTATTTTCAATGACCCGCCGGGCTTCTTCTGCCAGGACATCCTGCATGGCAGGACGTGTCTCATTGTCGAAGAATCGCAGCAATGCCTGATGATTGGCCTTAACCGATTCAGGAGAAACGTTGTAGCGAAGCAACACTAACGATTCGGCAGTCTGCTCGAGATAGCTCGCATCCGTTCGGTTGCGGGACAGCGTGAAGGATGCATCCAGTCCCATCGGAATATAGGTTTCCTCATGACTGTTAATCAGGGCATCGATCTGTAACCAGGCCAGCGTGTTGCCACTCAGGGAGATGACAAGCAGCCCCAGGAGCATGACAAATGCGAGCGAGGTGTAACGCCCGATAACGCGGTGCGCCTTCAGTTCCACACTCTCCCTCCTACGGTTTACTCAACGAAGCCACAACCGGTATGACGAATCAGGTATTACTTTGTATCTGCCTTTGAAAAGCATCGAAGGAAAAGACCAGTAGCAAAGGTTAAATAACCAGGTGGAACCTTTGCCCTTTTTGAAATGTTTTAATCCCGTCCAGAGTATGACTGCCATGATCAGGCCGGTTACATACTGTCCCGTATAAAGGCCCCATGCCATGGGGCAAAAAACCGCGAGAGTTTCGTCTGTGGGTAATCCCACGGGACCTGACCGTTCATTCAGGGTCTGGGGAAAAATAAAGCGCGCAGCACGCGTTTCATTCATGACGGTTGGCCAGCTTATCAGCCACCCGACCGGGCGGAAATAATGGCAAACACCACTTTTGTGACCACGATGAATACCGGTATAAAAAGGAAGGTAGCCGGATTGTGGTTGCGCAGATAGAGCAGAAAAACCAGTACCGCTTCAGCCAGCATGAAGTAGTACATCATGGTGGAATCCGGACCAAACGTATCCTGAGCGTCCGCTTTGCCTGCAGAAGTCAGATCTTCTGCGTGCACCATGCCCCGTGCGGCAAGCCAGAGCAGTAGCGAAACCGCAAGATATTTTAACATGACTGGCACCAGACGACGGTTAGGCAACCTGGGGAAAAGGGCCATCATCCCAGCCATACCGCGTAAAAACCAGAACCTTTCAGGTAGCCAGGCTAAACGCTCTTCACGCTGTTTATGCAACGTCTTAACCATATTTCTTCCTCAAACAGGGTTAACAGGAGATCATATTTCTCTCGTCATGAAAGTCATTCTGGGCAATGTCTTTTGCTCGTGGACGCTACCGCCCCAGGATGTCAACCCTGTCGTGGGGAGAGCACACCCGACAACGCCTGCGACAAAAGAATTCCCCTTTTTCCTGAACGCATCACGATATTCCAGGGAAAAACTCTCCGGATATAATTTAGGCCCAGGTGATCGACGTGTTTTCACTAAACACTAAAACCGTCACCAACGCTTATTCATTATGATAAAAACAGTTCGAATAAAAAGTTAGACAGGTGTCGAGTGATAATAATCCCACAGTGCCTATAATTAAGCCTGAAGTTAACGCGTCCTCGTACCTTCGTTATTCGCAGTGAGAAAAATCAATGCCCTCACTTAAAAACCATTGTCTTTTTTATAAAAAACATTCCTTATTCAATAATAATCATTCTAAAAAATGTTGAATTGGAGAGGGAGCGTTTTTAACGCCTAAGTTTTAAGACAGGCTTCAGACAGTCACACTATGAATGGAAAAGTTTATTCATAGTCTGATGATGGCAGGTGATGAAATCAATTTTTCTGGAATACGATTGATCCATTTCTGCTCTTCTGCCGCACATAACAATCCCTCCCGATTAAAAACACCTAACTTTGCATAAACATTTCTGGCTTTGTTTTCCACAGTTTTAGGGCTTACTCCCTTATAAGACGCAATTTTTCTGATTGAGCATCCGCAAATAATCATCCATGCTGTTTCCCATTCTCCTGGCGTGACTCTGGCCAGCGCTTTCTGTCCGGATAACGTTATCAGACTGGTCCTCTTCCTTGTCGGTAATGCTCCGGGCAGCAGAGACGAAAACCAATCTATACGTTGATTACATTCCGCCAGATCGGCCAGAAAAACCATCACACCTCCCCTGTTTTTGTATTCGCAGGGCGTTAAGGTCATGATGAAAGCTCTGACGCCGTTAACATCGCAGAAAATGTTCCAGACCAAAAGATTGATTGTCTTTTTTTGTTCAGTAACCAGTGATTCAAAACTGTGTATAATTTCACTATTTCTGACCACTGTTTCTGTTACGTAATACTTAGGAAGATCAGAATCAAAAGTGCTCCCAGGGGGCAGGAAGCGAGAATTAAATCCCTCGCTGGCATCGACAATGTGATGGCTGGAATCTTTCATGTACCAGCACTTTATGGAACGTTTGTGAAAAAAATAAATATCACGATAAAGCTGTTGAGCTTCGGTTTCATCTTGTGGGTCTTTCTGCGCCTGCATATTCAGCTCCTCAAATATCGATAATGACAACGCCACTTTTAGCTAATCATCTCTTAATATCATTCTAATGCGTGCCTGTGTCTGTGATTTCAACCAGTCAATCAGGCTGGCGTAATTATTTCGGGTATCAGCCTTGATATCCTGAAGATCAAACATAAGTTTCAAAATCTGCTGGGCCACAAGCCGTGACTTGACGGCCTCCACCATGATTTCCTGCTGAATTTTATCCTGCTGAGAGAGTGCCTCATCCTCTCTTTTTGCTTTAGCACTCAGATAGACCCTTATCCCTAATTCGAGCATTTCTGAGCAAACGCTTGAGATATTTGCTTCAGCATGAGTGTCGCCTTCCTCGCGTCGCTCATTCACAATCGCACGAATGCTATCCAGGGTTCTCTGTTTCATATATACATTTTGCCGTGGCATCACCCTTTCCTCGTCAGAGACAATGCACAGGAATAAGGTTCGAAAGGCGTCATAGAACAGACCCTCGCCTCATTCGCAGTAAAACAAATGTACCACTTATGCAGTGCTACCGTATTTAACCTAACTCTTTAATTTTTATTAATTAGCCCTTATAAAACCACGCCTCGGCACTACATAAGTGATTATGCAGCCCTTATCCGGCCAATATACTGAAGAATAATTTTTCACTTCAAAGAATAATTTTTAAGCTGATGAATGCAAATGTTAATCTCGAAAATCATTTATTTGCGTGGGGTGTGCTGTAAAGTGAATGAGGAGCGCCATTCGCCTGAGCATGTGTTCGGGATGGTTTACACCCTCCCCTGATATGAAGAATTGAGGAAAAATGGTCAGAGCAACTGCATTCATCCTGTCAGTCCTTCTGCCGGCCCCCCTTTATGCTGGAGACTGTTTCGAGCGTGCCGGAAGGGATTACAAAATAGATCCCGACCTTATCAGGGCGGTAGCCTGGAACGAATCTCACTTCCATAACAACGTAACAGGAAGGAATCCGGTTTCGGGTTACGGTTCTGGTTTAATGCAAATAGATTCCCAGCATTTTCCTGAACTGAAAAAATATGGCATCTCCCCACAGCGACTTCTGCAGGATCCGTGTCTTAATGTCTACACGGGAGCCTATTATCTGGCAAGAGCGTTTCAGAAATGGGGAGTAAGCTGGCAGGCTGTCGGGGCCTACGACGCCGGTTTTCAACATTCGGCCAGACAAGCGATGCGGCGATACGCCTATGCCAGCAGGATAGCAAGAACCTACAGAGTCATAAAGACCATGCGGTCGGACGATGACGATTAAGAATACTATCTGAAAATAGCATCCCGTTCTCCGAGACATTGACTCAGCGGTAATTTAACCGATAAGAAAACCAGGCATATGGCCTCAAATGAATATCTCACAACATCAGGAGACCGTAAAAAAACGGCCCCCTTTTCTTTCATTACAATTGCAGAAAAAAAATGAGCACTGGTGCCTCAGGAAATTACGCGCTCAGCAAAACAAGCTCATATTTAGTGAGCGGTAACTCATTAATATTTCGTTAATGAAAACCCCCACATTTCTGTGCGGCACAGGGTATTTCTTATGCAAACATACAGGATAATATGTCCGTGCATGGCGCAGAGGCGCCAGTGACTCGTTAAGATCAGGCGAGTTGTAACCATTATTCTTCACGATGATGAATACTTTTCCAGAAAAAATACTCCTCCATTACTCAGCAGACGAATGATGTTTATACGCGCGCCAGGATTCATTTAAAAGGCCATTGCCAGATGAAACGTAATCTCACCAGTTTACTGTATTTTGTCACGGTTGCCCGCGAGCGAAGTTTTACCCGTGCGGCGGCAAATCTCGGTGTCAGTCAGCCCGCATTGAGTCATGCGATTGCTGAACTCGAAAAGAGCACGAACATTCCCTTGCTCTTAAGAACAACCCGTCGGGTTACGCCGACCGAAAGCGGCCAGTGTTTACTGCATGCCATCGGATCGCACGTTGATGAAATACAGTCAGAACTCAATAAACTCAGCGAATTCCACCTTCAGCATGACCGAACGGTCAGGATCAACTGCGCCTCGCTTTTGATGAGTCCCGCGCTGATGAGGAAGCTTAATCACTTTATTATGGCAAATCCGGAACTTCGTCTCGAGTTAGGCGATACGGATCGTCCCGAAGCGTTCGCCGGAGAAGCGTTCGATGCATACCTCAGACTGGGGCCGGGTAAGCGTAAAGAGTGGAACAGTCACCCTGTCAGCCCCCCTGTCAGAATGGCGGTCGTGGGTTCGCCAGCCTATTTTGAGCGTCATAACGAGCCCGAACGGCCACAGGACTTGTTTGCACATCACTGTATCCGGCAGATACAGTATGGCGAGAAACAAACCAGCCGGTGGATTTTTAAAAAGGGAGACAATCAACAGGATATTCTTGTCGACGGCTCGATAGGGTGTCAGTCTCCGGCCCATCTGATTACCGCCGTCTTATCCAATGCCGGACTGGGATATCTGCCGGAAGGTGACGTCCTTACCTTTATTGAGAAAGGAAAAATGAAGAGGGTTCTGGAGGACTGGTGTGAGCCTTTACCCGGCTACCATCTTTGCTATTCCGCCTGTAAAAAAGCTTCTGAGCCTTTGTTGAAGCTCATCGACTCGCTGGTTGAGAAGTCGCAGAGTTAGGCATTAGCGTTGAACGTCCGGCGATGACTGTCGGCACGGTAAATCCTGCTGCCAGAGCAGGTGAAGCCCTGCATCGCAGGGCTTCACCTTTTAGCACGCCATCAGGAATCGATGTGCTTTACTGGCAGCGCTGGCCGCCTGAAAAATATAACGTTTATCGTTCTTAAGTGATTTCAGCCACGACGCAATATAGTTTTCGTGCTGGACCTCTCCACTCACGCCCAGGTCAGCCATCAAAAATGCGCAGCCCAGCTCAGCGATCAGCTCTTCGAATGCGTAGCTCTCTGAACCAAATTTGCCCCCCTTCTCGCGGTCAAGGCGGCTTTCTGCGCCCGTCCAGTGAACCAGTTCATGCAGTCCAGTCGCGTAAAAGTTCGCGGCATCTGTGAACAGATGGCGTTCAGGCAGCCAGATTTCATCTGTTGAAGGCTGATAATACGCCCGTTGGCCGCGTTCATTAATATTCGCGCCAGTGCGCTGAAAAAGCGCTTCAGCCTCTGGCAGTGGATCAAATCCGGTCACTGGCTGCGGGCTGATTTCGTTGTCCAGGTTCAGTCCGTCTGTCTGCTCGATGTTAAACACGGTGAAGGTTTTAAGCATCGGGATCCGCTCCAGCTCGCCGGCATCGTTTTCCTTCTCCAGGGTCTTATAAAAAATGCCGGTTGTACCGGTTTCACCCTTACGGACCCGTGCGCCCTGCTCTGTGGCCTGATGGTAAGTCAGCCAGCGTGGATCCTGAAAACCATGTTTTGCCGCACTGCACCACAGCAACATGATATTCATCCCGGTGTAGGCCTTGCCGGTACTGAAATTTGACGGAATACCCGATACTGCGCCGTTACGCTTCCACGGACATACCCACGGCTTAACCCCCCTTTCCAGGGCCTCGATAATGCTGTTGGTTACCGTCTGGTACACGTCCGTTTTTGATCTGGTTATGTCTTTACACCGTTTCGTTTTTGAGGAGCCTGACGGCTCCAGCGGGGATACGCTGGTCGCCTGTGCGGCAACAGGGGCGGTTGTTTGGGTATGCAGGTTCATCGTCATGGCAGTTTCTCCTTTAGTGTGAATTTCGTCTTCGTATCGCCTGACGGTTCGTCTTTCCCGGAGTCGTTCTGGCCCGCAAGGGCGCGTAGCGTGCTATTTACCCTTGCGGGCCGGGTTGAGACGGGGGACGATTACCGGAAGCCTGATACGAAGGAGAAAGGCAACACAGGAGAAAATGACGATGTATACCCGGGCTTACCGCCCCTTATGCTGCGCGGGTGAAATGTGGTTAATCCTGATGTTGATTCTGGGATGGCCGCACAAAGGGGCCAGATGCGAAGCAGGTCGATGCGCACAGAACGCAAGCAAAAAACGGAAACGCTGCTGAAGCCCGTAAAACTGATTGGTAAAAAAACAACAACGGCGGGCCGGAGCAGATAATAATTTCGCCGAAAATGTCCTGCGCGCCGCCTTTCCAGGGCCATCCGCAGTGCACAGTAATACTGCAGCAATGAAAATAGCTCCGGATCCGCCAGCAATGGCACCCACCAGCTTATTCCTGAGTGTCGGATTCATCCCGGCTCCAGCTACGGCGGTTGTCTTCGCGGATCTTGAAATAGAGATTCATCAGTACGGCGATGATGATACCCACCAGCACACCGATAGCGTTCCACTGCTCGGGGCTGTAGGCATTCAGTATGCCGTTTAGGATGCTCCCGGCTGAAGCGCCATAGACAGTACCAGTAGTTAGTCAGTCCATGCGATACATACTCTCACCTCGCTTTGTGCGGGTGTTGGGTGGAGGATATAAAAAAAGACCACCAAATGGCAGCCTTATATAAAAAGTGATGACTAATATCGTTTCATAGTGGGGACTGGCGTCCGTTCAGACCAGTCAGGCCGTTCACCGGCCATAATGGCACGCTGTTGAGATGGCGTCACCGACTGGGTTATCTCAGGCATTGACTTGTATTCAGGTTCTTGGGGAGGACTGATAACAATATCAGAGCTGCAACCTGACAGTAGAAAAAATGCAAATACAGATGAATTGAACTTTAACACTTCAAACCCTTCCAATGGGATAAGATTATGCATAAATAACGTGGTGCCGTGTGCCTCCCGGTGCCCTCACCGCAGTCAGTAGAGGCGCGCGTATACCTGCAGAGACAGTTAGCTGAAACGCTCTTTCGCTTAGAAAGCAATTCACCACCTCCATAATTTAGTTCTCAATCATTCTCCCCGTCAATAATTATCTCAAGACGAAAAAAAGACCAGCAAGGAGTTGCTGGTCAGGGGTCATGCAGTTGTCTCTGCGTGTTTGGCGCGTCCCCGCCCCGTGTTTTGAAGTATCGAGAGCATTATTGAATGCCAGTTTAAATATAGCACTCAATGCGAAACTTTCACTATGTTAAAGGCCCTCAGAAACGTCCTTTTGCACAGCATTATTCAGTGGATTAAATCGGTGACCTTAGCAGGGAAATTATCCCAAACGCCAGCACGCCATCATCCATGACTGGACATCAGTGAATGTTAAAAGTGTCATCAACATAGTTTCAGCATTTCTCATTGCAAGTCAATCACACGTAGAATTTCGATCATTTTCAATAAGTTAAACGCTATACTTAAGTAATGCTAAGGAAACACTTAAGTCAACTAAGGATGATGGTATGTGGATAGTAATTGATAGTTTGATTGACCCATCGACAGGCACTATATTTTCGTGGATTACCTCAACTAACAAGATGAATTTGATACTCTGGCATAGTGGGAAAATACAATTTCTACCTGGAGATGAGATAACAACTATAAGCGAAGGCATTAACAGAACTTCAGAACATAAAAAATATATCATATAATCCAGTTCAAGCCCTCTCTTTGGTCAGTACTGATATCCAATCTGAAATGCCCCAGAAATAATAAGATATTTTCAGGCTGTCCAGGCATTTGTCGTATAGAGAATTGCTGTTACAAAAGGGACAACTTACAATAGCTTACGGAATTATATTGGGCTTAGCGGAAGACGCTTATCAAACTCGAATCCAGAAATAAAAGCCATCATATGATGCCCGCATTCTGAAATCGAACTGGTGCCATACTGATTACAAGTCAGGTGCTAAACCTGCCGAGCTAAGTCGGCACTGGTCCGCCACCGGAGCCTCGAACCCCGTACCACAACACATGGGTTGCCGCTCTTCCCGATGAGCTAGTGGCGGTTTGGTGGCCCTTGATGAACCTGAACCAGCGGCCGGGCGAGAATGAGTCACACGCTCCAACCAGCTGAATTAGAGCCAGTCGATAAAAACCCGCCTGAAGCGGGTTTCAGTGTCAACCGTTTAAGTTATTTAAATACTTCCGCCACGGCCTGGAAGTTAGGACCATGCTCACGAGCAGCGATAATGACATAGTATTTCCCGCCCTTTTCATCTGCCAGTTTTGAGAGTTGTTTATGAAGATCCGAGGGTGAAGAAATTTGTCCGCCTGAAGCGCCGACAGATACGTTACCAATGTACTCGAGTTTGAAGTGATGAGCTTCGTCCTTGGAAATCATATCAGCTGCAGATACGCCAAAGGTTGCTGCTGTTAAAGCCAGTACAGTCCCTAGTAGTGCATTTTTCATACCATTCCTCCTGTTGATGAACGTATATATTTAACATTAGCACTTAATATGTAAATGATCCGTATCAATTATGTAGACGAAATGGGCAACATTCCAAAACACTAACTAAAAGTCCTGCGGAATTAACCGCAGGGCTTAGTGAATTCTTACTGGTCGAAAATTTTCAACGAATTCCCGATACTAGTATTGATATTATCAGGCTTGATAGCCCGCAGCCACTTGTAGAGGTTGTGCCCGGAAACGCCCAGACGGTTGGATACTTCGGCAACGAAATTATCGCGTTCCGGTATCTGACGGATGGCTTCTTCCTTATATTCAGGTGCAATCGTGTTATGCCTGTAGGCACCCCTATGCTCAAACTACAGGGCAGAAGTCTACCGGGGTGGGGTTAATCCAGGCTGTTAACCCCGTGACGGGTCATGTCAGGACGTTGCCTGTGATTTTCAGTGGTGAAATGGATAATCCGAAATAGTGGCTAAGCTGAGTGTCACTGAGCATGTGGTCTGTCGGCCCGCAGGCATAGCATCCCGGCCGAAGCAGTAAACACAGGTCGGCCACCTGACTGGCATGACTGATAAAGTGGGTGTTCATGATGATGGTCTTCAGATCCTTCTTTGCGAACTCATGTAGCAGGTTGATGATGCGATGCTGATATGTGAAATCGAGACTGGACTCCGGCTCGTCCAGAATAAGCACATCGGGGTCCGGGGCAAGTGCTTTCGCGATAGCACAAAGCTGTAGCTCGCCGCCGCTGATCTGATTGACATGCTTGTCTTTCAGATGCCCGGCACCTAACCTGACCAGCACGGCTTCAGCCCGGTCATAATCATCAGGTGTGGGCGTCCTCAGATAACCTTTATCCCCTCCCAGACCAAAGGTAATAAAATCAGCTATGGAATAGTTAAAGGGGATATGTCGGGTCTGTGGTACCCAGGCCAGGCAGACCTTTTTGTGGTCAGGGCGCTCAATGGTGCAGCGTCCTGAAAGCGGACGGAGGATCCCGGCAATAACTTTGAGCAAGGTGGTTTTCCCTGCACCGTTGGGGCCAAGAACACACAGCACTTCTCCCTGCCCCAGCCGGAAGCTGAGATTCTCGAAAACCGGCCGTTGACCTTTAAAGCCATAGGTCAGGTTCTCAGCGATGATCATGGGAGGCTCCTCTGATATACAAAAATGCAAATAACGGTGCCCCTGTCAGGGCGGACAGAATACCGACGGGAATTTCTGCATAGGTGAGCGCGCGGGCAAGCGTGTCAATCACAAGCAAGAAGAGCGCACCACATAACGCCGTAACGGGGATTAGTTTGCCGTGGTTGTTTCCGACCAGGGCTCTGACAAGATGGGGGATAACCAGTCCCACCCATCCCACCACGCCACAGATAACGACGGACGCCGATATCATCACAGAGGCGGAGACCAGAAGTACTATCTTCAGTAACAGCGGATGTAAACCCTGAATTTTCGCCTCATCATCGCCCAGAGAGAGAACATTCATTGTCCACCGCAGCCTGTAAATCACGTAATAGCAGAACATAAAGAGCGGGATCAGGCTGAAGACTTCTCTTTTGACCAGCGAGGAAAAGCTGCCCATCAGCCAGAATACAATGGCGGGCAGGGTATCCTCCGGATCGGCCAGATATTTCAGGACAGAGACAAAAGCGACAAATACCGAGGCAACGATAAGACCCGAGAGGATCGTCACGATCGCCTCCTGGCTTTGCCGGAGAAAGCAGAGGCCGAACACCAGGGCGAGGCTCAGCATCCCGAAGATAAAGGCACATCCGGTGGAAACCTGATAAGACAACCCCATCACGATCCCCAGCGCTGCGCCGAAAGCTGACGCCGAGGAGGTGCCGAGCACATCCGGGCTGGCCAGGGCATTTTTCAGCACGGCCTGATACGTCGCACCCGCAACAGACAGTCCTGCCCCCACCATTACGGCAGCGAGAATACGCGGCAGGCGAAGATCGAAAATCACTGCCGCTTTTTCTTTGCTGTACTCAGCGTGGGGTGCCCCCAGCAGGATATGCACCACATCCTGCACCGACAGAGAATATCGGCCGATAAACAACGAAGCCAGGCTCATGAGAACCAGGCTGACACACAACAGGACCAGCAGCTGACGGTAGGCTTTTTGTTCCGGCATAACGTTCTCGGGAATGGCTGAAAAGGGACGTCGCTTAACGCTGGCGTAGGACTTCATTCAACAACCGATCCGGGATCGCGTAGTCAAACATGGTTTTGTAATATGCCCTCGTCAGGCTTTTCATATCCGCATCACTCACAAAGTCCGGCTCCAGCTTGCTGACCATAAACAAAGGAAGCAGGGGCGTTTCAGCAGACAATCCGCCCCAGTTGTGTAATCCCACCGGCGTTGAGTAGATCTGCTTGTTTTTCCAGGCGCGTGTCCCCTGCCACATCTGTCCGGGATTGCGGTTATCGAGCAGAGCCCGGGCACTCCCAAACACAACAAAAATCACATCCGGGTTCCACGCCATGATCTGCTCCATCGAGACCGTAATGTACCGACCGGCATCACCGCTGACCTGAAGGTGTCCGGCAACATTCTCCATGCCGGCCATTTTGAGGTAGGTATCGCCGAACGTATGGGGACCACTCACACGAAGGGTCTTGCCGTCACTTTGTTCGAGGTATAACGCTCTGACGTGCCGCTGACGTATCCGGTCGGCATAGGGCTGGATGGCTTTCCGGGTCGTCTCCCACGCCCGATGAAATTTGTCGGTCCGGGGCAGTCCAAGCGCATTCTCAAATGTGGTTTCCCAGTAGCTCTGCGTCGCTTCGGGATCGTATTTGGCACTGCCGCCAGTATCCAGATTGATGACCGGCACCCCCGCGCGTTCCAGGTGGTCATTCTGGCTTTGTCCGTAATAGAAAATCAGATCCGGATGAAGCGTCAGTAATGTCTCCAGGTTAACGGAATAATCGTCGTTGATAAAATGCGTGGTGATCCGTCCGATGTCAGGCTTCATATCCTTCAGAACGTTCATATCAGCATGCAGGAATGCCCAGGGGCCCACCCCGACGACCTGACGGTAAGCCAGCGGATTGGCGAGGATCACACCGAACGGGCAATTACCGGTAATAATGATTCGATGATGCCTGATGGGCTCATTCATCGCGGCATGAACAACCACAGGAAACAGGCACAGGGCCAGCAACAGCGTGTACAGGACGTGAAGAACTTTCAGCATAAAGGAGTGCTCCGGGTACGTTAAGGATGAGAAGGTTCGTCCCGACAGGCCATACAGGCTGTCAGTTGCGCTTCCGGTCGTGCACGGCATCAACGTCTGCCGCCGGGGTGTCTGTCGTCGCCGGGCACGGAAGTGCATTTTCTGACGTGCGCCTGCCTGAGCCGCAGCCAGCTGACCCCCAGTGATAAAAGAGAGAACAGGGCCCCTGCCGCCATGCTGGCACGAATGGCCCCTCCCCCGAAGACATTAAACATGACGGCAACCAGGGCTGAACCGATGATTTGTCCTGCCAGGCGGGAGGTACCCAGCAGGCCGCTTGCGATATTGTTTTGCACCGGGCTGACGGAGGTCATGATCAGCAGATTATTAGGGGTCTGAAACAGACCAAACCCAAACCCGCAAAGCGCCACGCGCCAGAGGATCTGCGCGTCTGATGGCGAAGGAGGGAGCCACGTCATCAGAAGCATGCCGGTGACCAGCATCCCCAGGCCTGCTATTGCCACCCGTTCGGCACCAAATCGTGTAGAGAGCTCGCCTGCAATCAGAGAGGTCATCATGGTGGCCAGAGGCCAGGCCGTCAGCATCAGCCCGGCCTGCACAACGTCACGGTGCAGGACGTTATGAAAATAAAAAGGCAGCGCGACATAGGCCAGCAGTTGCGTGCTGTAGGACAGCAGGGACATCGACAGAGAAAGGGAGAAAACCGGACTGGCGAACATTGCCATGGGGATCATGGCTTGCGCCTGCTTCGTCTTTTGATTGATAACGAGTTGTCTTCCCAGAATCAGGAGGGCGATAAAACTGGCCGCCGCAAACGGGGCATGGTTGCCTGTCACACTCAACGTCAGGCATGCGAACGACAGGCAGGTCAGGAAGACCAGACCGGCACCGCCACTGTCAAAGGGCGTCGCTGCACAGTGCACCCTTCTTAACGAGAAGCAACCTAAAATGAGTGAAAGACAGGCCACCGGGATATTGATCATAAAGAGCCAGTTCCAGTTAGCCAGCGACAGGATGCTTGAGGCCACAGACGGCCCCGCTGCGGCTGAAACCGAGACGACCATGACGTTGATGCCCAGTCCCCTGCCAAGCAGTCGTGGCGGATAAATCGCTTTGATCAGGGCGGCGTTCACACTCAGTATGGCTGCCGCACCGAGCCCCTGGATGATGCGAAAAAGTGTCAGCATATTCAGGGTGGTTGACAAGGAACACCCCAGTGAGGACAGCGCAAACAGGATGACTCCCGCCATAAAAATCCGCGTATTACCCAGCGTTCGCCCCAGGGCTGAAAAAGGAAGCAGTGTCGCAATCACGGCGAACTGATAGGCATTGATGATCAGAATCGACGCGGATTCGGACACCGAAAAGTCTTTTGCAATAAGGGGAAGCGCCACGTTCGCAATCGTGCTGTCCAGCATGGCAATGACCGTACTGAGCGAGACCGCCAGCACGGCAATGATGCTGACCGGTTCAGTGCCTGTATGCGATAACCTGTCCATATCCCCCCCCCTGTTGTCAGCCATCACAATGAAAACGTTATAACATAACACGATAATGATAATTATTATCCTTTGAAAGGATAATTAACAAAATATGTCGTCCGGGATGCCTGTCTTCCGCGCGCATTAATGGGGCTGAATAAGATTACGAATAAAGACGACACCGTCACATTTTAATGGCCACCCTGTCTGTTTCTTTCCCTATTCACAGCCAGACAATTCAAAAAACACTGCGAAATATAAATAAACGAATAAGTCCGCTTATAAATCTATTTATAAAAAATATTATTAGTGCATTTATATAATAAACCACAAATAAACATAAGGTGCATTTCTTTACGCAACGCAAGAAAAATTAAATGCGTCACATTTCATTTAGTTAGTCATGATCATAATAAAACTGCTGAATAGCCGCCCTTCTTTTCCTTATCGAACCTGACACGGTCTCAGGCGCATCGCCGGAGAACCGTTTTGTTTTCACCAGCAGTGGAACTGACACACGTTCAGGAACGGCAAATAATGTTTAAAAAAGGAAACAACAAAATGAAGAGAATTATTCCCACAGCGATAGCCGCCTCACTCACCCTTATTCTCAGCGGTTCTGTTATGGCGCAGGATAGCCATTCTCTGCAGGCCGCACCGGGTTATACCGCCACACAAACCAGGGGGGAAACCCTCTGGAGCGATAATGACAACGCGATCGGCGTGTTGGGTTCGCTACGTCTGTTTGGAAAGACCGATTCTGCGCACACGCAGAAACACGATATTCAGAACAACGATTCCCGACTGGGGATCGCCATGCGGCATAACCTGAGGGCCGGTGATAGCGATACCTTTGCGCTGGGATACTACGAAACGGGCATTCACGGACTGGATTCCTCAACGGATGGCCTCAGCAACAACGTCTATACCCGTCAGGCTTACGCAGGGGTGGGCAGCGAAACCCTGGGTATCCTCACGTTTGGTAAACAGTATGCGCCGACGGACTGGGGGCTGGGGGTGGATACCACCTATGCCTGGGGCGGCAAAGGAAAACACGATCAGGCCGGCATGTCGACGGATATCGTCAATTCGGCGGGCATCTGGTACTACACGGACGATCATCTTACCGTGGGGGTCATGGCGCAGGGGAATGACAACGTCGACAAGATTGGTTTTGCCAACTACGGAAACGGGCCAGACCTGCACGATGCCTTTCGTGACGGCACCGCTCTGGTTCACAACGGTGCGGCGATGGCGGCCCGCTATCAGTGGGAGAATGGCCTGGCGTTGTCCACGGCAGCGGCCTACAACCACTATACGGTGAATGGCGGCCTCAGTCAGGGCTGCACGCCTTTGGGTCCGGACAATCACTGTTACCCCTGGACCGAAACGGACGGACAGCCCTATGACGGGAATACCTATTCCATGGGGATGAATGCCAAATACACGACAAACGTGGGGGACCATGCCTGGTACAACGGTGCCCAGGCCACGTGGTACGTGAATAAAGTGGATAACGTCACCTCAGCGACCCGGGGGCAGTATCGTCATAATCCTTTGCGGGCAGACGATCAGGAGACCATCCTGGGCCTCGAATACGATTCCCGGCTCCATTTAACAGACAACTGGAGTGTCTACGCCGATGTCAGCTGGCTTCGCGGAGGCGATGCCATGGAGGGACAGCATCTTGAATCGACCGTGCTGGGAACCGATTACTGGCTGGGTAAAAATGCGGTCACCTACGTGGAATACAGCTACCAGAAAGCCTGGGGCAACGCCAATGACGACTGGAATATTGACGATCATCTGGGCGCTGTAGGGCTGCGCGTCTTTATTTAGGTGGGTCTGACAGAGGAAGCGCGGGCTCGACAAAACAGTCCTGTGTCTTGCCTGTGCCTCCTCTGCTCATCGCAGTATGGTAAATCAGCCACGTCAGGGAACGCCTGCCCCCGCCCCGTTGTATGTTCATCCCAGGACACCAAAAGCGACAAACAGTAACACTGTCTCGAGAGAAACAAAAAAATGATTTGTTATAACATAACAAATATCAATCCCAGACAAGGAGTAATGAGGTATGGCCTCACGAACGACGCGACGTCAGCTCATTCTGGCCGGGCTGACGACACTACTCACCAGTACGATGTTCAACACGGTCTCCTACGCACATCCGGTACATCAGCAGAAGAAAAACGCCCGCCGTACACGCAAACCGCGGGTAATGATAGATCCGGGCCACGGCGGAAAAGATCCGGGTGCCACAGGGTATGAAGGCACACTGGAGAAGCACATTGTTCTCGAAACCGCAAAATTTCTTCAAGCCATGTTGATCATGAATGGTGTGGATGTACGGCTCACACGTACAGAGGACATCTTTGTTCCACTCTATGAACGGGTTCAGATGGCCCATCATCACGAAGCGGACCTGATGATATCCGTGCATGCGGATGGTTTTACCAGCCCGAGCGCGCACGGAGCCTCGGTTTTTGCCCTCTCGACCCGCGGGGCGACAAGTGCAATGGCCAGGTATCTGTCAGACAGTGAAAATGCTGCCGATATAGCAGCAGGTGAAAAGTCCAGTGCCGGAGACCGGTATCTGCAGGAAGTCATTTTCGACCTGGAACAAACGGAAACGCTCCGGGAAAGCCTGGCGCTGGGTTCTCAGCTCATTCACCATATTGCCCCTGTCCATACGCTGCACGCCCCCACAACGGAACAGGCCGCTTTTGTCGTACTTAAGTCTCCTTTTATCCCTTCCATTCTGGTTGAAACGGCCTTCATAACCAACCCTGACGAAGAAAAACTGCTCAGTACGGCCTCTTTCCGGTACCGCATAGCCGGTGCACTGGCAAAAGGGATAACAGATTATCTGAACAGTAAAAAATTATTATAAAATAATGCATTACTGCTGGAAACTTACGAAGCAATGTCCCGAGGGATCTCTGTGCCGCCTGCCGGCTTTCGGGGATCGTCACTTATCCGGAGGACATACACGACATCTCAGTGCCTTTATTCTCAACTCGTCTCTTCTACACTGTGTTAGGGACTGTACTTATTTCGTTCAGCAACCTTGCCGTTGCAGCCCCTTTATCACGGACCAGAGATCACTCTCTGGATTTTTACGGGACGCTGGTTGCAAGAAGGTTCATGAGCCACGAAACAAAAGATGATGGCGATCGAACATATCTTTATTTCGGCTTAAAAGGGACGCAATGGCTCAGCCAGGACTGGCAGGCTTACGGGCAGTGGGAATACACCGTCAGCGCGGCAGACGCGTCACGTAATGCCACACGTCTTGCTTTTCTTGGGATAAAACAACGGACGCTGGGTAGTCTGGATGTCGGCAGAAACTGGGGCGTGCTGTACGACGTCACCTCCCTGACCGATCGTTCTCCTCTGTTTCGGGAAATGTCTTACAACTATGTGGACAACATGATGCGCGGCCGGGCTGAGGACCTGCTGACCTATCGCCAGTCATTTAACCTCGCCCGTATGCCCGTGCATCTTGCACTGCAGTATCAGTTTCCGGGTCATCAGACAGATCGCCCGTTGATGAAACAATACGGAAAGGGGCTGGGAGCGTCTTTTGGGTTTGCTCTGACTTCCCGGTTCAGCGCTATTCTCGCAGCCTCCTCCTCTACCTCAACCGGGACACAAAGGAAGGATGCGAGCTATCAGAATCAAGTCCGAACGCTGGCGGGTGGCCTGCGATATCAGTCACCGTCGCTGTACCTGGCGGTTGTATCAACTCGCAGCAATAATGCCATTCACCCGGAACCTGCTGCCAACGCCAGCCCCGCATTCAGCGAGGAAGTGCTGGTGAAGGTGATGTTGACCTCCAGACTGCAGCCGCATGTGGGTTATACCCGTTTACGTCAATCGGAATCAGGGTATCACCAGGATATTCTGAGCGATGAAGAGGTGGGACTGACGTACTATCTGGGGAAAAACATGCAGGTTTTTATGGATTATAAGCTGAATAATCTGAGACAACGCAGCAGCCAGCCAGACGTTGCCGACAAGGCAGAGATCGGCCTCAGCTATCACTGGTAGAAACCCGGGTAATGAATGAACCGGAACACGGGAAAAGCAGGTCGTTATCAAATCGCAAATTATCTTCAGGCCATACTGACCATAAATGGTGTGGATGGCCTCGCTACTCACAGTTCATAACATACCTCAAGGCAGGGGGCAGAATTAGAGCTGTAAAAAAGTGGGTTGGTAAATTACTCCCTGGCCGCTTACCAGATATGGCTGGCAGAACCAGCCCCCACCAGTTTACGCTGGTGACCAGACAAGGAGTGTCAGGAAAGGATGATTAGTTGTAGCGACTCGCAATCGAAACTTCACCGACTCGCAATCAGCGCCATTTTCGGCTCGGATTAAATGCAAATGAAAAATGCTCCCGGCTCACATTAAGTGACAACGGACTCGCTTTTATCCTGCCCGGCTCGCAATCCATTTTTGCTGGCTCACAATAACTTTACATCAACTTCT
>NZ_JBSKJR010000018.1:0-58047 GCF_053709675.1 Enterobacter sp. UPMP2052 | reverse complement strand
CAATCAATTACACTCACAGCACTGTTTGGCTGCTGCTAACCCGGGGCTTGTAGATAGTCACTTGTCATAACGTCATCCTGCCCTCTTCCGTCAGGCCGAGCCTCATTAAGTTGTTTTGAAATCAGTAGGTATTCTATTGCAGGCCATGTTGTGGTTCACGCTGCATTTCAAGGGCATCACCCACATCAGCAAATGCTTCGTACTGGAACCAGCAGTTAGCGGGGACAGATGTCTAACCGCCCTCTAATTGTTGCCCTAAACCCAGTTAACCAATCCGCCAAATGCTCATTCGATATGGCCGCTTTGAGCGAGAAGCAAACATTCGCAATTGAATCGCCATTGGTGTTGCTAGCAATGCCGAGTGCCAATCAGCTGGGAGCAGATCAATCCAGCTGGTTGATCTCAACCAAACGCCGGAGAACATTGTTAGTAACGATACCCACATCTTCATTGCATTTTGTTTTGAGTTCGATGATTCTTTTCGGGATGACAGGTTTACGGTTACGGTACGGTTAGCAGTCTTGCCGCTGTATCCCGCTCGAACATCCAGTCACTTGTGTAGGTTTTAAATCGATGAGGTACTCGCGACTGGAAATTCATTGTTTGTCAGTGATGCCAGTGTTCTTTATACGGAAGGTGATGAGTGGAAGATATAATTTTTGTGATGAACTGGATTAAAGATCATCATGTGGTGTCATTAACTTTTGGAGTTTTATCCGCAATTTTATGGATTAAATCTGCTACAGCAAAAGTTGAGTTAGGCAACAAAATTATTATGGTCACATATGAAAATCCCGAACTTAATGTAAATCTCCATGATTTTTTCGCCACCGCACGACTTCAATCTAAGTATAATTCATTAGCGGCTTTGTCTGCGGCTGCAACAGCGCTATTCCAGATCTTTGGTTTCTAATTCTGACCTGCCCCTATTGATTAATATCCGGTGGGGCTGGCCATGTCCGCTCCAGGCACAAAGCGGACGCACCTTCTCACCTGTGAATATCAATGGCATATCTCATGCGACACGACAACATTGCCCTTCCCTCGCCAGCAACCAAATCGTTTGCCCTGGAGGCAGCGCTGGTGGAAACACGACGCGCTCTGAACCGCTATGATTCTGAAGAGCGCTACAACCTCATCGTCTCCCTCCATGTACCTGAGACCGATGTCGATCTGCTGACACCGGTAAAGAGTAAAGTGGCTGCGCTCATCACCGGTCAGATCGAAATTACGCCCTGAAAAAGTGATGTGTATTAGTCTGGCTCTATCTTACTCAGCCCCTTAAGCCGTGACTTAGCCTTGTCACGAGATTTCTTGCATCTGATCCTGTCAGAGGATTCGGTCATAGATTCCATGCATTGAAACGGGCACACACTTGATCCTGAGTAGTATCATTAGCCTCTCCTTGATTTCTGTAACATTGACATTTCGAACAAGCATGGGTTTACTATTCTTGAGATTGTTAAACCAAAAGTGTATATATGTCATCAAAAATAAACTGGCTTTTGCAAAATACAGCTCCCGGCGATCTCATCCTCCAGTCCTGGCTGAGCGAAAATAACATTTCACCGCCTCTGGCGGCTAAATATGTTAAAAGCCGCTGGCTAACGAAACTGCGGAGTGGTGTATATTTCCGCACAGGGCGGGAACCCGACTGGAGTGACGCGTTATGGTGTCTGCAAAACCAGCTTAAAGCCAAGGTTTTTCTGGCAAGTATCACCAGTTTATTATGGCAAGGGCGCTCACACTATCTGCAGCTGACAGAAAAGGAATGCTGGCTCAGCGCTGAAAGCAAAACCGTGTTACCGAAGTGGTTTAAAGAATTCGTGGGGATTCAATGGCGGATTGTGCCGGGTCAGAAATTATCTGCTATTGAGAACAATTTTCGTACCGAGCTTATTATTAAACAGAAGAAAATTCATGCCAGCGGACCAGAGCTGGCAGCCTATGAACTTTTATGTTCTGTTCCCTTGTCGATCTCTTTCGAGCACGCCGCAGAACTTTTTCAGGGATTAGTGAATCTCAATCCCCGAAAGGTGGAAGCATTGCTTATGCAAAGCCAGTCAGTTCAAGTGAAGCGCCTCTATCTTTTTTTGTCTGATTTCTATGAACATTCATGGCTGAAAAGGGTCGATATAAGCAAAATCGATCTCGGATCTGGTAAGCGACAAATCATCGCTGGCGGAAAACTGGACAGTCGGTACCAGATCACCGTGCCCGAACCATTCAGTGTGAAGAGAATGAGTCATGGATAGAACCCTGCCCTACTATCATCAGGTAGCTCTGCTGGTACGCGTAATACCTTATATCGCGAGTGAAGCCTGTTTCGCCCTGAAGGGAGGCACAGCAATAAACTTGTTTGTTCGAGATTTCCCTCGGTTGTCTGTTGATATCGATCTGGCGTACCTACCCCTTGAACCCCGTGCGGAGGCGCTTCCTAATGTGCGGCATGCACTCACGCGTATCGGTACTACCCTGCAACAGAGAGGAATGAATGCGGTTCTACAGACTAATCAGGCTGACGAGATGCGCCTCATTGTTTCCACTCCAGAAGCGCAGATTAAAATTGAAGTCTCGCCTGTAGCACGCGGAACACTCTATTCTCCGGTGGAGCGTGACGTGGTGGACGCGGTCGCAGATGAATTCGGCTTCGCTACGATGCAGGTGGTATCGCTTCCGGATTTATACGGAGGTAAACTTTGTGCTGCTCTGGATCGGCAGCATCCGAGAGATTTTTATGATGTAAAGATGCTTCTGGAAACACAGGGCATTGACCGGTCCATTTTCAACGGCTTTATGACGTATTTACTTAGCCATAACCGCCCGATATCAGAAGTGCTCAGTCCACGATGGAAGAATATTACCGCGCCCTTCCAGAATGAGTTCAGAGGAATGACTTTCGATGACGTTACTCAGGACGAATTGTCTGAAGTTCCTCAACAAATGCTCGCTGCTCTCAAAGCAAATTTTACGCAACAGGATTATGATTTTTTAATGTCTTTCAAGCGAGGAGAACCTGAATGGGGCCTTGCTCCTGAGGTGCAGATCCAGCATCTGCCTGCGGTCAGGTGGAAACTGCAAAACATTGCGAGTATGACAGAAGCCAAAAGGAATCAGTCACTGGAGAAATTACAAAACGTTTTGCGGGAGTGGTTATAAAGGTTTAAAGAACTACGGATTGTTTAACCAAAAGTTACTAAATAGCTCTCAAGATAAACCTCGCTCTACGCGACAATAAGCTTCATGTACGGGATATCACGCCGAAACGCACACACGGCTGGTTCCACTCAGGATTGGGCTGTTTTCAGATTAGCATGTTGTTCATGGATACCCTGGGCAGAGAAATTCAGTGCCATTCTTCGCATCAGCCACCCTCAGCGTTACTTTGAACGAGTTATTCCTTCCATGAAACACCCTGTACACATTACCGTAAGGGGCGAAGTACAATGTCCGGTGAGAGAGCCAGGGGTTGCCCAACACCGACACCGTCGGTGCTAACTAAATTTAGCCCCCCATCTATCTGATATCTGATAAATCAGCCCTTCCTTATCAGTCAGGCAGACAGGGGCGAGAGCACCTGCACGTACCCTCAGATTTTCTCCTGTTGCGAATCGCTTTTTTGGTAACATTACCCGTAGCTATGTCAGGGCTTTTTATTTTCGGCTACGGGATCTATGCCCTTGCCCCCACCTTTTCAGGGACGATAATTCATGAACATGCTCCATCTGTCCGTCGCGGCGGCTATTGTGGCCGTTATGGCTGTCTTTACCGTTTTCGTTTTACTCTCCAGATTGCGCGCACTGAAACACGCAGACGCCGACAAAGCGGCCCGACTCCAGCGTTACGCGGTAATTATGGATGCTGAAGCCGAAGCCACGCGGCTCATGCAGGAGGCGGAGGAGCAGGCCCGGGCCACCGCCGAAAGTGCCCGGGCGGTAGTCAGCGTCCTGGAAGAGGAAGCCACCGCCTTACTGAGTGAGGCGCAGTCAACCTCTCTCTCGCTGCAGGAACAGATAGCCACATTGCGCACATCGTATTCAGAAAAAAAAGAAATCTATGATGCGCTGGAAAAAGCGATTGCCGTGTACCGCGAGGAAGAAGCGTTTGCAGAAATGGGCATGTTTGAACCCCATTTTGATTTCGATACCTCAGAAGAATTTAAAGACGCCGTAAAAGCTAACCGGGCGGAACAGAAGGCGCTGCTGCGGATCAAAACCCGGGGCGGCGCGATCTGGTGCGGCACGGACTGGACGGTTCACAACTCGCGTGCTGAAGGAAAAAAAATGACGACCCGCGCCATTAATCTGACTGCACGGGCCTTCAACGGCGAGTGTGACGCAGCCATCGCTAACTGTACGTTCCGAAACTGGTCCGTCATGCACGATCGCATTCAGGCCGCGTTTGATAAGATCAACGCCCTGAATGAGGTGAATGATGTTCATATCAGTCAGGATTATCTTGCCCTGAAGCTGAAAGAGCTCGACCTCGTACATGCATACCGGATGAAAAAACAGGCTGAGAAAGATGAGCAGCGAGAAATCCGGGCCCAGATGGCTGAGGAGCGTAAAGCGTCACTGGAGATAGAGCGCGCCATCAGAGAGGCAGAAGCAGAAGAGTTGCGAGCGCAAAAAGCCCTGGATAAAGCCCGTAAGGAAATGGACGCCAAACTCGCGCAGATGACAGCCGAACAGGCGGCACTCTATCAGTCGAAAATTGATACCTTACAGGAAGCATTAACGGAAGCGGAACTTAAGGGCCAGAAAGCACTGAGCATGGCGCAGCAGACCAAGCGTGGCCATGTCTACATCATCTCGAATGTGGGCTCATTCGGTGAAAATGTTTACAAAATTGGCATGACACGCCGCCTGGATCCCCAGGACCGCGTGGATGAACTCGGCAGCGCCTCTGTTCCGTTCCTGTTTGATGTGCATGCCATGATCCACAGCGAGGATGCACCGGCGCTGGAGACGGCACTCCATCAGACTTTTGATGCCAGACGCACGAATCTCGTGAACCGCCGTAAAGAGTTTTTCAGCGTCAGCCTTCAGGACATAAAAAAAGCCGTATTTGAGCTGGCGGGCAACGATGTCTATTTTGTTGAAACGGTCACCGCGCAGCATTACTACGAGACGCTGGCGGTGCGTAAAAAACAAAGTGGTAATACGAGCGCCGAAAAGCCTGTGATTCTCAGCCAGCCACGGTTTGCCGAATCACTTTAAGGCACTGACAGCACTAAGGAACGTGGTTACTTAGCGGCTCAGTAGTAAGCGTATAGCTTCCCTAATACGCTTACTACTGAGCCTTCTTTGTGAATCCACCGCGATGTGTGTTTCTTGTTCTGCAGGTGCGCCGGGAGCGAAACGCTGAAGCGCGTTCTCCCAAACTATTATAAATTCCTGCCTGCTCTCTTCCACCAGGTCAAGCCAGCTAACTTTTTTTAGGCTCCAGGTATTCAATGCAAGGCCATGCTGTGGTTCACACCATATTTGAAAAGTGCCATCCATATAAGAAAATGCTCCGTATAAGGACTCGCCGTTCACGTGGCCACCATCTTGTTACCCTAAATTTGGCTAAGCCATCTTGTCATGCATCGATTTAATATGGCCGTGTTGAGCGAACAGCTGACATTGATTTAACCCGATGGTAGCAGATGCGTTAATGGGCAAACTCCTGTACAACGGGCATCGGGTTGAGCTCAGGGGCGAACCGATGCGAAAACTGGCGCAAACCGTTCAAACTAGTTATAAACTTTAATAAGGAACAATTTTCTCGAGAAGCGTGTTCAAAATTGCCGGAATCAATTGCCTAAATCATCGGAATACACAAGCACAGCCTATAATTTGAATTCTTTAGCATACCAGGATGAAAATGAAGTGACTGGCATAGCTAAATGCATTGCTAAGTGGACTAATAAAAAATTTAGTGAATTCTATTTTCTGATTAAGTTACCAGAACCCTCACATAATAAGCACAGGCTATAAGAGCAAGTCAAAGAAAATGAGGAGGAAGGCCTAGCCTTGGTTATATATTGGGATAAGCCGGAGGACTTGCTTAAGATAAAAGTCCTCCACAGGAATTCGTTAAAAATCTCTATATCTAAATTTATTTATCCTTTGCATTATTGATAAGGTCCATTCTTTATCGTTCGAAGATATGATAAATAAAATATTGGATACTATTATGTTTTCTAGCAACTTAGTGTAATCGTGTAGATCGTTAGATAATTTCTCGTTGAGTATTTTGTCACCTTTATTTGGGTAGTGAGTGAAGATATTTCTGGCTTGAACTATTTTCTTAATATCATCCTCTCTTTCTTTTATTTTTTCGTCAGACCAGCAAACTGATAGCATCAGTTCTAGTCTCTGTCTGAATGAATACTCATACCCATAAGATAGTTTTTCTTTCAAAAAAATTTCATGTTTTTCTCCAGCCTTTTCTATTATATCTTTAACCATTGCGCGATAATCTGATTTCGACATGGGGGTGTCGTTACATGTGCGTCTATGCAGTGCTTCAGCAGCTTGTGCAAGTGATAGGAAGGCAGCTTCTGTATACTGATGTGTTCCTGATTTTAATTGAGTATACAAGGATATTGTTGGTCGTAGTTTTTTCGATAACAAAAACCAGTTTTTTATTATTTCAGTAGATCTGTCTCCAGCACTTCGCATCGTAAAGTAATAATTGACTAAGTTTATTTCTTTTCTTTTTTTTATTTTATTTGCTGTTTGATAAATTACTCTGTTATTATTATTTTCACCGTAATAAGAGTTTTTTATCGTACACACTGAGTCCAATGCGAATGAAACTAAGTTTGACAGGGTGACGCCATTATCTATGAAGAAATCCAAGTCTTTTTCTTCTGCGCTCTCAAATATTGCAAACGCCTTGCTTCTTACTTCCGTCCTTTCATGGAAGTTACCTGTTGAAATAGTCATGCTATGGCTTAGGGTAAGAGATAAACCATCACCTAGCTCTATCCTTTCCATGTCAGGTAAGTCATATGAGTAAATTTTTTTATTATCCTTCCATTCACTGTTTATTATTGGCTTGGCTATCCATTTTTCTAAGTCCTCTATCTCGAATGTCATTTTTGAGGTCTTTATGTCATATCCCTGATGGTTTTTATCAACGCAAACCATTTTATTGCAAAATAATTTCGACCGAGACAAATCACCTGAGAATTTATGTTCTGAAGAAACAGTAAAACTATCAATCAGAAGAATCTTTCCTAATGCTGATGTTTCGCCTGTTAGATTGATCATATCTTTCTGACCTAAATTAGAAGCGCTCATCTTGTGTATGCAATCGAGATAAATCTCCCCAGACTCACTTATTTCTAAAGCACCAGCCAAGTCATATGTATCACCATCATCCAAAGAGAACACACCTTGCATTACGATTTTTTCATCCAACTTCATTGTTATAACCTCTCTCATTTGGCACTAAACAACATATATCAGATAACAACCTTTTTCTAGCAGAGGTTTTTTTTTGCTGTAACTACAAAATCTGTCATATCACTCCCCCTTTAAGCCAGTACATACAGCGTCCCCTCTGGCTAGATGCCTCAGTGACTGGTCAGGAGGCACCCCCCATCAGCCTCCCCCCCGGCATCCACTTGTAGTGGCTCATTAAATTTGGTAATCCGAACAGAGGAGCAACCACGTCCGCTTCTGGCACGAAGTCGACAGTCAGAGTAGATTTTTTCATGGTTGTCCGTGCATATTCCACCGGGCAGAACCCATGTCGTCGTAAACATGCTGGTTAGTAAATGCTGGGAATTTTGCTTGCCTGGAGGCTTCAGCTAAAGCACGGCAGTAATCCTTATCTCCACTCTTTATGATGAAATTCTGCAAGGTGCCGTCCATATTGAAATCCAGATGCACATTACATCTTTTACCACTCCACGCGTGGGGTTTGGTCAGTGCTGCATCGAGTGCTTTTTTTATGCCTGATGCTTGTTCGCCATAAATGTCTTTATCGGTTAATTTTCCTGAACGTTTGTAAGAGCACGAATCAAGAGCGCTTTTCTTCTGGCAATCTTTTGGGGTAAATGGAGTGCAACCAGCAATCGTTGCTACAATTGCTACCAGCATCAAGATTTTTGTCATGTCTAAGTCCGTTTATGATTTTTCCAAAAGTATCGATACGCACCGATGAATCGGCGCATTATGGCACGTAAATAAGAGTGGGGGCCTTATTGGCTCATACCCCCCCAATTTTAAGGGGGGCAGGCTTGAAAATTGCAGGAAAAATCAGCCAGGGCGCAGTAAGATTAACGTTGCAAATAAAAGGACGCGCCAAAAACTGCAATAGTTTATGCATGCAGATGCTGCGATCCAGGCGGCGCAGATTTACGATTGTATTCCGCAGTAGGCTACAACTGCGAAGCGTAATACCTGGCAATAAAAATGTCGCCATTCCACACTTGCGATGAAAATCACGTTTGTTGCAACAAGCTATATATCACTTAAACGTCCGCTACTGGCACAAAGCGGATACTCATTCCCACATGAAAACATCAATGACATATTTACTGCACAAGCTTTTCCCTTCCCTCGCCAGCACTAAACCGCTTGCCCGGGAGGCAGGGCTGGTGGAAAACACGGCGTGCTCTGAACCGCTATGATTCTGAAGCGCGCTACAGCCTCATCGTCTCCCTGCATGTACCGGAGACCGATGGCGATCTGCTGACGCCGGTACAGCTTAAAGTGGATGCGCTCATCGCCAGTCAGATCGAAATTATATCCTGAAAACAGTAGTGCGTTTTCATCCGGCACTAAACGCATGCGCCTCTCTCACCGGGACTGAATCGCCACAGGTTTAATCACCACTGATCCCGGATCACCTTTTTCACCTGGCAGAACACCCGCTGGCAGACGGACCAGAACGTTGACCCTGCGAACGATGAGCGGGATACAGTGTTGCCCTTCAGGATTGGCCTCACATCGCCGAAGATGCTCTCTTGTTCCACCACGGCGGGTACCGCAGTGCTCTCCACTGCGACAGGCGCAATCCCAAGCTCCAGAGAAAGCTGATCCTCAGCAGGGATGTTGTCGCCCTCTGATGCTGTCTCATCCTGAAGTTTGATCCCCTGCGTTTCGAGCCAAGAGATATCCAGTTGCCAGGCATGACGAGAGCGTTCCCGCCACACGTCAAAAGCCTCCTCAACATAGTCAAATGCGCCCAGGAGGGACCAGCCGTTGACGAGCGCCAGATGAGCCACTGCCTCGTCCTTTTTACCCCGGAGCCCACTGAACCCCATGTGTTTGACTTCATGGCAGGATGGACATAATGCGATGAGGCCGGTGAGGGTCTGACACTGCCTGTCATCATCATAATGCCAGATTTCATGGCACTCCACAGGCCATCGGGGCCCCTTTCCGCCGCAAATCTGGCATTTCCACCCTGCTGTTCTGGCCGTTTGTTGCCGTAACCGTTTCCAGTCCGATGAAGAGACCGCACTTCTGACATTATCGAACCAGCATGACCGGGGCACCAGCTCAATGGTGAGTCTTGGCGGGTAAAAGCTCACATCAGGTTCACCCTCCAGAGCCTTCAGCACTCCCCTGTTAAGATACTCCTGGTAGATATCAGAAAGGTTGTTTTTCCTGCATATCTCAGCAAGCCATTTTTCCGACCGGTTATCACGGATTTTACATACCATGTAACGGAGCACTTCTTCATGGGGTAAGGGCACCGCTTGTTCAATATCAGGAAAGAGATCCATGAAGACATCCTTTTGCCGAGGCGCGTCTCAGCTCATTATACGAAAGGCTTTGAGGTGATTAAACGGGGTAAAGCCGCGCACTTCCTACTTGAGTAACAGGCATGTGGTCAGGAGCAGTTAGGTCGTGCATCCATCTAGTTCAGAGGATGAACAGGTTAGACTACGCTTATCACTTCCTTCGCAAAATCTGCGGGGTAAGTCCATCAACGGCTCGGAAGTGTCTAGATTATCCGTGGCGATTCAAAGACATGAAAGAAAATCTGCGTCAGCAGATCCTGGATAGTGCAGAACAACAAAGACAGGAGCGCAAGCAGGATGGCAATTGATATTATCCAGTCACTGAAAAATTGCGTTTTCGACCTTCAGCGAGCTGACGTTCAGAACTACCAGCAACCTCTCAAACAACTGGCACGGCTATTGAAATCGGAGAGCCTAGAGGCAGTTAATGCACGCCTCACCCGTAATATTGTGCTCGATGATTTTCTGGCCAGGAGTGAAGAAACTGAATCCAGCATGGCTGGTTCCGCTGTGCTGCAGTGGCCGGAAGAGACTGCTGAGATTTTAGGCCTGAAACTTGTTTTAATCGACAAAATGGCAGCCGATAACAATTTTTCCTTTAATTTCTGTCATACATTTTTCTATGATCGAAATATTCTTGAATCCATTCGAAAATTTACTTCATCATTAGTTGTCCCATTCGTACGTGATTACCAGATATATGTGGAAAACCAACTCGACCCCGAGCCTGCAGTGTTTCGTCCGGTTTCCCGAAAAATTTTTATTGTTCATGGCCATGATAATGATGCCCTTCAGTCTGTTGCCCGCTTTATATCACGGATAGGGCTGGAGGAAATCATTCTCTCTGAACGTCCTGATGGCTCAAGGACAGTAATTGAGAAATTTGAAGCAGAGTCAGGAGATGTCAGCTTTGCCATCGTGCTAATGACGCCCGACGATAGCGGAAATGCCCTTGCATCTGAAAGCACGCGACTGCGTGCTCGCCAGAATGTTCTGTATGAGCTCGGATATTTCGCGGGAAAGCTTGGACGCGGCAAAGTACTGGTTCTCAGGAAGGGGGATATCGAAATCCCTTCAGATCTTGCCGGCGTACTTTATACCGAGCTTGATGAGCATGGTGGATGGAAACGCAAGCTGCTCAGTGAGCTTTCATACGCCGGTGTTCCTTTTGACAAGGAAAAAGCGTTTAGCGCCTGATTCACTTTGTGTAGTAAGAAAAAGGCCGCTAAGCGGCCTTTTTTGATCACTCGTCATTATCCAACGCACTTTTGAGTTCTTCCTGCTCCGGCATCAGTTCATTACCGGAAAGTATAACCCTCAGCTTATCTTCAACTGCAGGCCAGTTATCAAAAAATGGACTGACCTGGTCACGTGCAATCCGACGATATGCCCCCCTGTCAGAACTGAAGACGCTGGTCTGTAATCGTATTAACAGGTTAACAAGGCCTTCATCGGTGGCAGCCACCTCTCTGACCCATTGCTTAACGGTTTCATTTGAACTCATGTCTCTCCATGCATAGAGATATCCAAGAATTGACTGGCGCACGAGAAGTTGTTGCTGAAGGTCTGGCTGATTCATACGCTCAGCAAATTTGTCACGCAGCCGTTCCGTAATATCACGACTAAACAGAGGCTTAGGGGCAGGAGGCACTGCACTTTGTGCAAGACCGTGTTCCCAGAGAAGATCCCGCATAAAATCGGCTATCCAGAAAGGTGACGTTCCCCTAGTGACAAACATTTCCAAAAGCGTGATTGTTCTGGCCTCATCAATATCCTGCATATGCTTCAGCAGATGCCTTACAACCTGATTAATGCCCGTTTCACGCAGAGAAAACCATGTGTTACGGGTTCTGAAACGAGTGCTGACCTCATCCGTCTGATCGAAGAAAAACTGAACCAGCCCTGCGCACTCTTCAAAATTGCGTTCTCTTATCAGGCCCGGAGTCAACCTGCTCAGTATATGTTCGAACCAGGTTCCGGACAGAATACCCACACTGCTGATTTTTGAGAGGAGAGCCTCAGAGAGCTGTTGCTGCTTTTCCGGTGCGGCGGCCAGCGTAAAAAGCTGGTTGAAAAACTCCGGAGGAAGAACATTCTGGGGTGAGGAAAAGGCAAAATAATACCGCCAGTGCGTCAGGCTGCTGAGTCGCTTGTTGCTTGTATGGATGTGGCGATAATCCTCACTGACGGGCTCAAAAAGACTCAGATATTCATCATTATGTCCGCTGATTCCGGGGATCCAGTCTGCGAGTGTCAGAAATGAGTCTGCATTCGATGCCTTCAACATCTTCATACACTTGATAAGCCCCTCACGGAAGTCTGTCTTTTCTCTGTCAGGAAGCATGCCCTGGCCGTTTTCAATCACGGACCGTTCTGTCAGGTAATGCTCCGTCCAGTCATACAGGGCCGGGTTTGTTACTCGTATAAGCTGAAGCAGGCACAAATCAGGAAAATACACAAAATCCCGCATTCCCGGATAGAGAAAAATCAGGGAATTAATGGCCTGATGGATCTCGCGTGGCGTCGAAAGTGCGGCACCATACGTATCAGTCACAGCGGCGAGATCTTTTGCCATTTCTGCGTCTGCCGGTTGATTATTAATTTGCTGATACAGCGTCTCGGCCCGCTGGCGAAATTCATTGCGTAGATCAAAGGCCTCAGGGCGAGGTATTTTAAAACTGAGCTGAATAATTTTCTGAAGATAACGGCTACCATCTCCGATATTCAGTGCATGCTCAACGGCATGAGTGATAATCTGCCTGTCATAGCAAAGAATGTGGGTAAAGCGCGGTAGGTCGGCTACTGCACGGACCAGCCTGAACACTTCCGCCACCTGGGACGGCTCCAGTCGGTCCAGATCATCCATGACAACAATGAACTTCAGATCCAGTCTAACCAGTTGCCCAGCAATATCTGCACGAAGCTTTGTCGTGGTTTTCTGATCAACAGCCAGACGACTATCTGAAAATACCTTTATTCCGCCAGCTATCCAGTTAACGATTCGGGAAAACTGCCCGATATACTGAAACAGCGGAAGAACGCGCGATGAAGTATCCTGTGCATACTCAATCACTTTCTGAGCTTCCGCTGACAGAAGGTATTTGCGCCAGATTTTTTTTAAACCTGTCGGGGGATACCTTTTATCCGTTTCCTGCTGGATGACAGTGGCAACCGGAAGAAAAAGCGCTTCAACCGGGTCGTTGCCGCTCAGCCAGGGAGAAATATGCAGTACATGTGTGTGTCCATCCTTATACTCGGCAAGGTTTTTCAGGATCAGATTCAGGAGGCTTGTTTTACCTGATCCCCATGCCCCTTCAATTCCGACAACATTTGAAGCTTCCTGTGGTAGGGAAAGAATGGAGCGGGATATATTTTCCGCGATATTACTGAAGCCGTATCGATCCTCAGGTACATTGTCAACTGCCGCATCAAGTCCCTTGGGGTTCCACAGCTGCTTCAGTATTTTCATGTTACAAATCTCCGTACAGGCCGCGCAGCCCGGTCAGGACTTCCGCCCACGTGACTTCAGCGCATCGCATGCTGAGCTCCCGTACCAGTGTATCAAAAGCTTCAGCCTGCAAAAAATCCGCCACCCGTTGATTCCGAAGAATTTCTCTTTTGATACATGCCCTAGCGGGGAGAGCATGACGCGCTCTTCCTGTTGGCCGTGCGCCAGGGATTCCGGATTACGAGTGTAGCCCAGCGGTTTGTAGAACGCAGGCCAGCCGTACGCTACAACGAAATTCTGACCGGGGATAAGCAGAGATGCAGCTGCGGCAGTGTGAACATTTTAACTAAAAGTTGGCTGTCTTCATCAAATCTTGAGGGGGCGATCTCCGAAATTAATATTATTTCAGAGATCAATCAACATTGATTGAAACACTGAGTCTGGCTTCGCTGTTCAAAACAATATCCGCTTCTGACACAAAGCGAACGCCCATTCTCACACGCAACCCTTCATAACATACATCACGCGTAAGCGTTTCCCATCCCTTGCCTACAACCAAACTGCCTGCCTAGAGGCATTGTTGGGGGAAAACAAGGGCTAGAAAAATGACGATCTTTTCTTACTAATGAAAGAATGCACATAAACTATTATAAAAAAACAATCACTTAATCAAAACGTATTTTTCTAATCTTATAGATAGATACTTTAGATATATTTAACGCTATAAAAATGCTAGTTGATAATATCTTCAGAATATATCTTTTTATAGACCAATGGATGTTCACTCTCGATCCATTTTAATAGCACATCTAATTTTTCAACCCTCTCTATGTTTTTTTTCTTAGCTTCATCTTTTTCTTTTTTAACTAGCAGCGCATCTGTCGCTTTTCTTTCTTCTTCTTGGGATTTGATTGCATTTTGAATTTTCAGTTCTTTTTCTTTCTCCAATTTTTTAACACGATCATGATCCTTTATGTTGACAATAAGATCTTTATAATTTCTATTTAACGATTGTTCTGCCCATTCGACAATTTTACACGAAAACTCAAGAACAGACTCTCCTATCTGAGAACATTTTTCAGGATAAAGCGGTTTTTTAGCTTTTGTTCTATCTATATATGATATATCTGCATGCGCATAAGCACCTCGATACTCTGCGATTGATTTCCAATCTTGATATATAACTTCTCTAAAATCAATATGAATACCTAACATCATAATTATATTTTTCAAATATTTTCTTGAAATACCATGATTAGCAGTTAACAATGTATGGATAGCACTTTCAGAAGTAAAACCACTAAATAAAAAGTATTCTACTGGATTTAATGGATATCGTAAATTCTCACTTTTTGTTAATAAATCATCATCAGATATTTCAGAAATACGTTTTTCTAATATGCCTGAGTGATGTAGGGAGTACATAAATGGAATTGTAATTACTCCTTCATCATCAAATAAAGCGTGCGAAGCTTTATAAACATTTAATGCGACACCTTCAATAAAATCTTCAATGGCAGCATGGAGCAAAACGCAAAAGGATTTAACATCAAATTTAAAGTCATCCGGAGAAGCAAGTTGATTACCAATATGTTGATCCAAATATTTGTTTTTTAGACCTTCTTTAGTAGCTGATAGATCTAATACCATTTGCGTCAAAGAATCAAAATATTCTTGATAAGACATTAAAAATCTCCTATCAAATACTTACACTTAGAGGAACTAAATAATTTTTATGGAGCTTTTCATTCATATTTTCAAAGAAAATATTAAATCTATCACAATGCTGTGTAACACCTGCGGTAGTTGACTCGACAGAACTTAAAAACTTTTCATTAGAAAATGATTCCTTTATGCTATGTATAAAGTCATTTGCTACAGATCCATTAATCACAACATTATCTTCTAACATTCGCAATACATAATGCACTTGAACTTCAAAAAGAGAGCGATTAAAACGAGACTCCCAATTACTTTTATCTGTAAGCCATTTTTTTCCAATCGCGCCGTCTTCACCCGCAGTTTCAAATATATGAATTAATGTTTGGCATGACTTATCAAAATCGTCACACTTACTGATTAAGACATTTGCTAATTTGTTCCAGTCAGAATTCATTACATGTGTAAATGTATCTAACTCTTTTCTTAAAGCACCACTATACTTGGTGCTGGAAAACTCGATATATAAAAATTTAAGCAATATTTCAGTATCTTTGAATCTTTTATCAGCAGATTTTAAGTTCAAAATTTTCCTAAGCGGTATATTTTGATCTGTGTGCTTGATGATCAGTCGTGAAAAATCACCTTTGTAAATAGAGTTTCTTAACTCTTGCATTGTTAAAGGCGATGAACCTGTATTTAACCGATAGAAGATATCATATAACGTTGAATAATTTTTGTAACCTGAAAGTAAAGTACAACGTACATCAGCATTTAAGAAGCGGCGTTTTTCTTCAACTGAAAAGTCATCAAATGTTAACCCATCATTATGATTCAGAATAGTTTGGTTTTTTAATTTGGGCACACCATCCCAAATATCTGAATTGACTTTACTAAAGCCGTAAATTGCTAATAATCGTTGTTTCCCATCTATGACAACGTATTTTTTCTTTTCTCCTATAACTTCCGCTAAAACAATTTCAGGTACTGGATAACCGATCATTAAAGATTCAATTAAGCGCGATCTTTTTTGGTTATCCCAAACATTTCTTCGTTGAAAATCAGGATTGAGATCCACATTTCCTTCATCAATTTGTTGGACAATGGTTTGTACTGTCCAATCTCTTGAGTATACAACCAGCTGACTAACATCATTATCAGCTGAAGTACTTAATACTTCCTCTTCATTATTTTGAATGATTTCGTCATTATATGAAGCCTCAGTATCATCATATCTGCCCATTTTTTTGCCCTTAGCATTTCAAGAAATGCTTAGATTATAATTCAATTATTACAAATAGTAAACATTTATATTATTAAAAGGGAGGGGAGTATTTTCCTCGTAAGGAGTAATTTTAACACTCCAGGCAATGATTCTAACACTAAAGATAAGAGACTATCATAAAGGATTATTAAGCTTCCATTAATTTAGTTAGTTTGGCGCTTTATTAAAGAAACTTAATACTCATTAGTATTTAAGAGTTCTGAGTTCTCCATCCAAAATTTTGAGAACTTAAGAAATTGAGCTACACTCGGGGGTGATTCATTTTTTTAATAGCTCCGTAGAGCAGCCTCAGAATTGAGGCGACATTACAAATCTGTAAATGTGAACACATCAGAAGCCCTCCTAAGTACTTGAGGCTATGACCTCTCCCCTTCCCCACTCTCGCTAATCTCTCTTTCCAAGTGAGCAGATAAGCCGTCAAGTACTCGTTTCAAAACTCTTGTTCACTGCCATAAAGTCACCGAGATGGCATGCTGTTAAGTAATTCAAGATTCCTTCTCATTTTTATCGACATGCTGGGAAAGTCCTCCATCATCATCATGAAATATTGGCCGTTCTAGAAGCCATTTTTATAATAGCAATAGTAGTATTATTTAAGATGTTGTATCAATATTAAGATCAATTCCGAGATTTTGTATGAGTTTTTCTTTATCGGCTTGGTTCAGAGTGTTGATCTTTACTGCCATGTCAATAACCGGAGATGTGAGGTTTTCTAAATCTTTCTCACTGACATCGTGATATTGATTTGCTAATGCAGATAACACCAGCTTCAATGTCATATGCCGATGCATTCCTGACAAATGCCTGAACAACATTACCAGCAAAGATACATCTTGTTCTATATCGGGTTTTGACTGAAGATCGTCACCCTCACCTATTAACCAAGAAGCTCTAATACCCAACGCTTTAGATAACTTAAGAAGTTGGGCAATACTCGGAGATGATTCGTTTTTTAAATAACCCCTAATAGCAGCCTCTGAAAGACCAGACTTTCGAGCTAAAGAACTTTTAGTATCACCTGAAAGTTTCATAGCTATTGATAATCTCACTCCGAAAGAGTCCTCACTACCGCCTAGCAGTTCCTGAGTGTTTTTCTTCGTCATATCCATTATCAACAACCTTTTGTTTTTGAATAGATTTCAATAATTGAACGCCCACAAATCGAAAAATGATGCGATTCACAGCTTGAAAACGCATTATTTTTCGATAAACTAAATTGTATAAAATGCAGGCAATAAAGTTCTGCAAATTTAACTCCTGAGAATCGCATAAACAGGGCTGAAATGCCACGCCTGCGCTCGCCCTGAAAAAACTAAGCAGGCGAAGTCTGTACCGCCACTGTTCCCGGGGGCTCTGACTGTTGTAGCCGTCAATGCTCGCTCCTCCCGTCCGGTTAGCCCGGGCACCCCGGATTTTTTTCATCCAGAGAGGACTGAACATGACACTGCTCAGCCTGACCGGGGGCGTGTTTGGCTTTATCCACTGCGCTTACGGCCATTTTATCACCCTGGCGGTGACCGTCCTGCCCGCCTTTGTGCTGCTGCGTATCCTCCTGACGGTCACCCTGCGCCTCGCCGGGACCGCCCGGACCGAAGCGCTGGCCAGAACCTTCGGGCACTCACGCATCCTGACCTACGGGCTATTACCCGTGATCGGCTGGCTGCTGCTCCGGGCCCCCGGCGCGCTGGCGCTCGGGTTCGTGCTGCCCGAGAAGAGCAAACCCGGTTTTGAGGATGCCCTCACCACCCTGGCCCATCCCATGTCCACCGCCTTTCCGGGCGTAGTCACACCGGAGCTGGTCGCCTGGCTCAGCATCTGCGCCGGGCTCAGGGCCCACGGGCTCTCCGTCACCCAGCTGGCCCTGCGCTACGTGCTCACGGCCGTGGTGGTGGGACTTATCCGGGGCATCGTCACCGAGCGGATTTTCCTCCGGCTCGCGGCGCGGAGGAAAGCCTGATGCAGCTCTATCGCGCGCTCATTCGCAAGCCGGGGACATATGTGGAGTACTGGCTCACCCGGGGGGTCCTGATTGCCTGTCCGGACAGCATGACCGGGCGGCTGCGGGCCTACGCCCTGCCGCTGGAGAGTACCTTCCGGGACGCGCGGCAGGCCTTCGGTCCCGGCGACGCGCTGCGCCTCGGCCACCGCCTGTTTCTCATCACCGCCACCGGCTGCCGGGCACGGGAGTCACTCTTCAGCACCGGCCTGCTGGTGATGTGCTTCGACCACGCCCTGACGCCCCTGCATGACGCCGCCCTGCACCTGGGTGGTCCCGCCCCGGACATGCGCGACCTGCGGGGCGACTTCATCATCGAGGAGGGATACCCATGGAACTGATCCACGTCCGCCCAGGCCCCGGCGGAACCGGCACCGGCCTCTGGCTGCCGGTGCGCAGCGGGCGCAATGTGCTCTGCCTCACCGGGGGCGATTTTCACCCTGTGGCCATCGAGCTCGCCGCCCTCACCGAGTCCGAACTGGTCAACGGCTACGCCATCCTGCCCCCGGACGAGCAGGTCCTCTGTGTGGTTCTGGACGATCCGGGGTCGTTCCTCTGCGGCCTGTACCCGCAGAAGCATATCCCGGTCATCAACGTCCGGCCGGGCTGCTACCGGGGCCGCCTCGCCTGCTTTATCGACGACGACACTTACGTCTCCGGCGTCACCCTCACCGAGCTGGCCCAGGCGGACCGGCAGCGGCTTCCCGACCCGGAGCCGCTCCCCCTCCCGGTGAACGACGCGGTGGTGCATCAGGTGCCCGAGCCGCCCCGGGGCGTGCGGCGCGTGGTGGCGACCGAAGTGCGTCTCGCCCTCCTCCTCGGGGAGATGCTGCCCCTTCTGCGCGACGCCGCCCGGGATGCGATCCAGGTGGCCCTCCGGGACATCCTCCCCTTTATGGCCCTCATTGCCCTGCTGATGGCGTTCGCCGAGGACTCCACGGTCGGGACCGCCCTCGCGCACCTGCTCACCCCTCTGGTGAGCTCGGTCTGGGGGCTGATGCTGCTCTCGGTCATCTGCAGCTTTCCCTTTCTCTCGCCGCTCCTCGGCCCCGGCGCGGCCTTTACCCAGGTGGTGGGGGTCATCATCGGAACGCAGATCGGGGCCGGGACGCTGCCCCCCGCCCTGGCCCTGCCCGCGCTGTTCGCCATCAACGTCCAGGTCGGGTGCGACTTCATCCCCGTCGGGCTCGCCACCCAGGGGGCCACCCGGGCCACGATCGCCGCGGGGGTCCCGGCCTTCCTGCTCTCCCGCCAGCTGACCGGCCCCCTGGCGGTAGTCATCGGCTGGGCCTGTGCCACGGGGCTCTTCACCTGATGCCGGGCGGGTGACGGTTCGGGCCTGACGGACCGGACGTCGCCGGAGCGGGTGCCCGCGAGGGCCTGATTGCACGCGTAGACAACATCCTTCACCGGGTGGGGATGAGTGTTGCCTGAATTCAGCTCACCCGATGACGGGGAAAACCCTGGCTATCACGCGTTGCCTGTGTTTTACCGACGCCGGTGTCTGGCGGTCCCCCGGCTGTTTACGGGGTGCCGCTCGCGTCCGGAAATAACAACAAAATCTGTTCCTTACCCCTCAGAAAAGGAGGCGCTACACCATGAAAATCAAAAACCTGCGATGGTACATTATTGTCCTGGTCATGCTGGGCACCGTCACCAACTACCTGTCCCGTAACACGCTCGGGATTGCCGCCCCGACGATGCTGAAGGAGATCGGCTTTACCGAGCAGCAGTACGCCTGGATCACCGCCGCCTTCAACCTGGCCTATCCCGTCGGCGGCGTCTTCGCCGGCTACATCATGGACCGGTTCGGGGTGCGCGCGGTCTTCTCCCTGATGGCCATCCTCTGGTCGGTGTTTAACGCCCTGACCGGGTTCTTCAGCTCGTGGATCCCCATGATGATACTGCGCCTCGGCATCGGCCTGACCGAATCCACCTTCAACCCCGCCGGGATGAAGGTCTCCACCCAGTGGTTCCCCGCCCGGGAACGCGGGCTCGCCTGCGGGATCTACAGTGTCGGTACCTCAGCGGGGGCCATGCTCGCCCCGCCCGTCGTCGCCTGGTCCATCCTGCACTACAACTGGCGGGTCGCCTTCGTCATTGCCAGCATCTTCGGCATCCTCTGGGCCGTCCTCTGGTGCGTGGCCTACCGTGCCCCGGAGAAGCATCCCCTGATGTCGGGCGCTGAGCTCGCCCTGATCGGCCGGGACACGTCACCTGTGGTCCACCGCCGCGTCTCGCTCAAAACCCTGCTGCCCCGCCGCGACCTGTGGGCCATCTCGCTGCCCCGGATGTTTGCCGACCCCACCTGGGCGGCGCTGGGCTTCTGGATGCCGCTCTACCTGGTCACCGTCCGCCATCTTGACCTGAAGCAGATCGCCCTCTTCGCCTGGCTGCCGTTCCTCACCGCCGATGTGGGCTGCCTTTTCGCCGGGTTCTGTGCACAAAGGCTCAACCGCTGCGGGGTGAGCCTGGTCAACGCCAAGCGGATCACCTTCACCGTTGCGGCCCTCCTCATGACCCTGGTCCCGCTCATCAACCACGTCACCAGCGCCGGGATGGCCATCACCCTCTTCTGCGTCGCCGGGTTTGCCCACCAGTGCGCCTCCATCACCGTCATCAGCATGTCCGGGGACTACTTCGACGAGAGCGAGGTCGGGACCGTCACCGGCTTTGCCGGACTCATCGGCGGCGTGGGCGGCTTTACCGGCACGCTGCTCATCGGCGCGGCCGTGGCCAGCATCGGCTACCACCTCGTCTTTGACGTGCTGGGCTTCCTCGATCTCATCGGGGCCGCCCTGCTCTGGACGCTGCTCCGGCAGCCCCGTCCCGCCCCCGCGCGCGACAGCGCGTTTATTCCAGGTCTGTAACCCCACAGGGAGAAACCATCATGAAACAGTTCAGTGAAGCCGATATCCAGCGCCTGAGACAGGCGTATCACGACGATCCCCGCATCGTTACTAAAATACGTGAGGATAATGAAGTGGTGCTAAACAATCCGGTCCTGGTGCCGGAAACCGGCTGCGCCAGCTGGGAGCTCTTCTACTATTGCCCCACCCATGGCGTGCCGCTTATCTGGGACCGGCACGCCTCCGATCATTACCGCTGCCCGGTCGGTGGCGAGGTCCTGACGGGCGAGCCGTTCCGGGGAGGATGGTGGCGTAAACTCAACGATCTGAACGCCCGGGCCTGCTACCAGCTCGGCATCGCCTGGATGCTGACCGGCGACAAAATTTATTTTGACCGGGTGCGGGAGATCCTCATGCAGTACGCCCGGTATTACCCCGGCTACGCCGAGCACGGCGGCATCCCCTACAACGGACCCGGCAAAATGAATGCCCAGACCCTCTGCGATGCGCTGTGTCTGTGCGAGTTTGTGAAAGGGTACGATCTGATATTCGACGAACTGACGGAGAATGAACGGCTGGTCATCGAGCGGGACCTGCTCCGTGCGTGCGCCGATTTTCTCATCAGCAAGCGCTGGGAGCAGCTTCATAACCATGAGGTACGAATTAACGGCGCGCTGGCCATGACCGGGGCGGTCCTGGACGACGCGAACTATCTGGATACTGGGGTGGATGCCGGATGGGGCCTTCGCGACCAGCTCCGCTGCGGCGTGCTGAAGGGCGGCCTGTGGTTCGAAGGCTCCCTGCATTACCACCACTATGCCCTGCAGGGCTTCTTCGAGTTTGAACGCATGATCCGCTACGCCCATCAGGAGTACAGCCTGATGGGCATGCCCCAGTATCGCTGGATGCTCGCCCTGCCCTTACACCTGCTCATGCCCGATGACACCGAACCCGCCTTTAACGACTGTATTCCGCTCAAGGACACGGTGAGATATCCGGACCTGTATGAATTTGCCTACGCCTGTACCGGGGACGAGACCTGCGCCCGGATGCTCTCCATCATCTACGACCGGGAGCCACGCACCAGCCTGGCGGCATTCCTTTACGGCGATCCGCGCCTGCGCCTCACGGAGCCGGTCCGGGAGACCGGGAACTACCACGATCCGGACAACGGTATCACCATCATCCGCCGCCCGGAACACGGCCGCGCCGTGGTACTCAAGCACACCCCGTACGGGGGCGAGCACGACCACTACGACAAGCCCGGGCTCATTATCTATGATGACAATGTGGCTATCCTCCCGGATATGGGTACCACTGGCTACGGTGCCCCTATGCACTACAGCTATTACAAAAACACGCTCACCCACAACGTCCTGTGCGTGGAGGAGTTTAACCAGCCGCCCGTGAACCCGCAGACCCTGAGCTTCGCGGAAACCGACGACTACGCAGAGGTCACGGTCGAAATCGACTGGCGCGAGCCCCCGGCCGACGTACCGAGCCTCACCCGCGTGGAGTGGAACACCCACGCCTACCGGGATATCGTTTACCGGCGGAAGGTCATCGTGTACGAACACCTGGTGATTGATATCTCCCGGGTGACCAACCCTCACCGTCGCCAAGTGGACAATACCCTGCACGTCGACGGGGAACGGCTGCTGACGACCGGGGCCTGGACACCGCTGCGCGACCACGACCCGAGCGATCCGATGTACTACTTCAGCGAGTGCTTTGTCAGCCGGATGGGACGCACGATGAGCGTGCCGTTCCGCACCCTGTCCGGGAGAAAAATCCAGATCCACTGCGCCTGCAGCGATCCGGATGCGGAGCTCCATCAGCTGACCGGCCCGGCCAATCCGCCGATCGGCTCCCTGAGCTACCTGAAAACCCGCTCGCGGGCCCGGACGTTCGTCAGCGTTTATGTGTTTGACCTGCATCCCGAGGACGAGCAGATGCGGAACGTATCCGTCTCCCTGCGCCAGAACACCGTGAATATCGCCTCCGATCTGCAACAGGAAATCCTCACCCATACTGTCTGAGTCTTCCCCCCGACGGTGGCAAACACCGTCGGGTCACAATCCTGACCTTCTGGCGGCTCTCATTCTCAGGTCCGTACTCTGCTGTTGTGCAGGAAGAAATGGATCATGCTTCAGGCCGTGACATTGTCGTTCTGAAGAACCACAACGCCATCCCCCCGCAAGCCGGACGGGGCGGGCATTAACATTGCCGCTGTCAGGGAGGGGGGGGAAGGAAGGATGCCCGATAACACAACAGGACGGCGGGTATTGTCCGGACAGCGTCGCTCATTGTCTGACCTGAAAGCGGGGTGTCAGACAGCGTCATGCTTTCACCGCTGCCAGATATCCGCCAGCCAGCCCTGCAACCCTCAGAGAGAAGCGTCAGCGCGGCAGGACGCTCTGTCGATCTGCGTTGCCATTGCGCCACCTGGCATGGCGGATCCAGCCTTGCATCAGGCAAATCTTTCTTCAGCGTGTGGGGGAAAAGTGGAATAAGGCGGGGTGCCGAATGGAACCCCGCCCGGTTGTTGTCAGCCCAACACCGCCTGGTCACTGGGCCGGTAAACGAGATGCTGGAGAACGGAAATCCCCCGTTCAGAGTCCCTGTGCCGGACCGCAATCAGGGTATCCTGTATCCATCTGTGGTTGAGTGCGGAACTGTTACCCCAGTCGCTGCCATGCGGGATACGTGAAAAACAGCACATGACAGAGATTCAGTCCGGCATGAAACCCTGCGGCTACCCATAACCTTCCGCTCAGCATCCAGGCTAACCCATAAATCAGCGCCGCAAGGGTGGCAAAGACAACCAGCAAAGCGCCGCCAGCATAATGCAGCCCGCCAAACAGTAATGACGCGATAATCAGCGCCAGGACGGGATGCATGACGGACGATAAACGCTGCTGCAGGTAACCCCGGAAAAACGCCTCTTCCGCCAGGGAGACGAAGAAGATATTGGCCAGCATAAACTGGAACAACCATTCGGGATGATGAGGTTCAACTTTTAACCCACCCAGCGCCACGGCAACCATCAGCAGGACCGGGACCGCAGCAATTAAGGCGAGCCATTGCCAGAGCGTGGTCTGCGGCCGGGTATCGGTGGTGAACAGCGAATTCAGACAAATAAGCAGGACAAACGGCACCAGCGCTTTATCAAAGTTGTAATACATCGTAAATAGTGCGCTTTCCGGGCCAGCCCTGACGCCATCAAGCACCCTGAGATTATGGAAACCCGGGATCAGATGGAGCATCAGCCCCACAGATGACAGCAGCAGCAGCAGCTCCAGCACGGTTCGCATTTTCGTGTTACGGATGCCAGGATATGCACCCGCGATAGCTGCTAACCCGGCAATAAAAACCAAAGCTCGCCAGTCAAGAACCGCTGTATATCCCCCGATAGCGGCAGTAATCACGAGCAGAGAGACAGCCAGTTTTTTACTGAACTGAAGTACGAGCAGTGAGACAGCCAGCAGATACCACATAAGGTCCCTTTTGATTATGTGTTAATAACTCAGACAGGCAGTGCCAGTCCATCCGTCACGTTCCCCGAGCCGGCAGGATATGTACACGGGCGAAGGTGTCATGTCTTTTGGTAAATACCCCTCCCGGGATGATGTCCAGATACTCGCTTCGGACTCACAGAACCCCATCCGGTAATGTATGTCTCCGCTTTTGCCATTCACTGAGATACCAGGCGGCAGGATGCTCACCGATGATGAGACGCATGCCTGCCCCCCCTGATATTGCTGCGCTAGCGTGATCAACAGGCGGCAGCGGTGCCTGTTGTGAACAGGCAAGCCTGACACACAGTGTGCACTGTATAGCCCCGTTGCAGCGTTCAGGATAATGTCGGCAGACAAAAAAACGGCAGAGTGACATCATCGCTCTGCCGTTGAAAAGTATGGCTTCGTTTTTCGGCGAGAATACAGATCCATTTCCGTGACGTAAATCACATTTTTTAATGAAGATGGGAAAGGCTGCTTCACTTCAGCGACTTCGCTCGGTGAACACTCATTCTTCGTTAACCGTGACCTTTTGAGTGTTCGCGCCCCCGATTCACAACTGCCCTGTCCTGCTTCTGCCATACGAACGGGAACACGCGCCGACTTTAGATCTCATTGAACGAAACCACGTCCCCGGTTCTCAGATCCACCCGTGCAGAGACCGTCTCTTTGACCACGCCGCCGAAGGCGTTGGTGCCGCGGAAAGTAGTCTCTATCGTGGCATGCGGATCGTCGGTCAGGATCAGGCGATACCGTGTCGAGAGGTGTTTGTAGGAGGAATCATCATGCATGCCGGCTTTGATCAGGGCCTCTAACGGCCGGTAAGCCCCGTTCCAGCCGCTGAAGTTAGCCTGAAACGTATCGAAGTTGATGCGTTTTGCCAGCATCTCCGGACTGGTCCGGTACTCGGTGAAACACCAGTCTGCCACCACGCCAAGCGGTGTCTCACCCTGATTGGTATAACTGCTCTGGCTTACGCAGGCATAAAACGGTTGTGCAGAGGCCTCAGGTATCTGACGGTAGGCCATATAGGCCGCCACTATCTTGTGCCGCGTATCCGTACGCTCCTTACGGTACTCCGTAAGGGTTTTATCCGCATATTTAAAGGGTGGCGGAGAGGCTTCCGCCTTCTGCGGCTGAGCCTGTTTTTTTGCGACGGCCGGACCGGGTTCCGCCGGGTTCAGAATGGCATTGATGACGCAGAGCGCCAGAAAGCCGCCCAGATAAACAGCGCTGACCTGCTTGCGACCGGACATCCTGACCAGCGACGGTTTGATCAGGCCGATAATAAAGGCTGCAAACAGAATAAATGCGATTACAGAGAGAAAGGTGCTCATCATTGTCCTTTTGACGGTTATATCCATTAAAACAATGCCATATTATCAGAATAGTGACCGCATGCGGATGCCTTTCAGGCCATAAGGTGCTCGCATGCTCCGGTAGCGGAAGTGACGCGGCGATCGTTATTCAGCTCTCGGCGGGATCCTCTCTTCGCGTTTTCTCGCGGACCGCACATAGACCAGGGTCGGTCATCACGCAATACCCTGTCCCTGCCACCTTTTCCCGGGTGCAGTACGTCCGGGTATGCAATATGATAGGTCATTCATTCTGCAGTGAATTTACTTCGGTACCGGCCAACGGCACCGGTTTTTCGAAATGGAGTTTTTTGATGAAACACAACAAGCACGTCAGCAAATTTGAAGCAAACCATCTGAACCCCGGTGAAACCGTTCTCCGGTGGGGAGAAGGCTATATCGGCAAAGTCATGGGTCAGGGCAAGGACAAGCAGCATAACGGCGTACTGATTGTCACGGGCCAGCGCGTGGCATTCTACCGTAAAGGCTTTCTCGGTGAAGTGATTGAGACCATCCCGTTAAAATCCATTACGTCAATTGAACGCAAGTCCACGCTGGGTCACCGGGTTATCCGGATCCATACCTCCCATGACGACCTCGAATTTAAGATGTTCAGCAAAGAGGCTGAGCTGGCCCTGATTGAGGCCATTGAAGCCGGGCGCGGGATAAAGGCAGAAGCGCCTGCAGCTGAACCGGCTGTGACTCATCAGGATCCTTATGAGCAGCTCAAAAAGCTCTCCGGGCTAAAAGAGAGCGGCATTATTTCGGAAGAAGAATTCCAGGCGAAAAAAAGCAAATTAATGGAGCTGATTTAACGTCCCTTCCCCGGGTTAACATCGGAGCATAACGGTTTCCGCAGCCGGGAGCATGAGAAGTAATCATTCTAACAGGCCCGCCTGAAACGGGCTTAACATCCTCTCCACTATTAGCGCTGAATGTTATCCTCAGACGGGGTAACATTCAGCGCCAGTTCGCTCCTCAGGGCAGTAACATAGCGGTGCAGCTGCTGGCTGCCTCTGCGAGACGCTCCGCCTTCCCGCCATTTTGAAGGTGGATGCCCTGACGGAGTTCAGCGGTACGTACGGCAATGCGAGCGTGGCTTTCCGGTAAACAGATCACCATCATTTCTTTAAGCATCGCCCTTAACTTTCTCCTCTGGTGCCTTCATATATCTAACCTCCGAAACGTTCGCAAAAATCGCTCACCTTCTGACAAAGACAGTTGTCTGACATGTGGTCGGTTTGGTCTTTAAAACCAGCGACCCGTTGTCGTCGGATGACAGGCTGATTTGAGAGTAATTCTGATCTCTAACAATCACAAAACACAGAGGTGCTTTTGAAGGCTATGATACCATCACGGTATTAATCGGCATTTTCACTAAATTGCGCGGCCTGTCAGAGGGTGGGGTTACTGGGGTGGTACCAGACCTGAAGCCAGGCTGCGCACTTCGCCTTATCCCTTCAGTTATCTTTTCCCTGCCCCCCGGCAGGGTGCTCCTCCCGGACCGCCAGATACATGTCATTTGCCGGGAGTCTGACACGTGAATACTTGTTCCGGTAAACGTAAAAAGGCTGCCTGTAACAAACCGGATCCCCGCGACGCACCGTTTCACACTTGTCAGGTTTGCAGCGGAAGGTCAACCCCGCCCCACTCTGCTGCAGAAGCGCTCTTATTTTCGCATTATCCAGTAATCTCACTTCCCCCTTAAATCCCTGAGACCGTAAATCCTCAAGCGCCTCATGGAATGCCTCAGAATAGAGCAGTTCACTTCCGACAAGCAGATTGAGTTCCGGCCAAAGTCTCTCAGTGGCATTATGGCAGGTCAGATACAGTTCGAGACAACGTACCGACTCCTCAAAACAGGCCGGGCAGGCCACCGGGTTCAGATGAATAAAGAGATCGTCGTCTTCATGAATGTGCTCGGCGTATTTGATGACGGGACATTCGCGGATGTCCGGCACCACGATCTGCAGGATTTCATCAAAAAATGCGGCATGCACCACCGGCGAGGAGATGGTGACAGGTGCACGACTTTTCCGCTTCGAAAGATTCTGCAGTGACAGATAGTGCGGCAGTATCTGTCGGTAAACGTTGATGCCAAACGGGGTGAGCGTCACGCTGTTACGTTCTATAATGACCAGCTTTTCACCGAACCAGTTTTCGGTGTTTTTCAGCATTCTGGAGACTGGTGGCACGGTGAGACACAGCTTCTCTGCGGTCCTCTTGAGACTCTTTTCCTGCGCGACCGTCACGAACGCGGCCATAGCCTTCGATATAAACACAGTTATCCCCTTCACATCGACATCTCAAACTTCACCATAATGACCAACAGGGATAGAAATCCTTAGCCTAATTTTTATTTCTAACGAAACAAAAAACGTCCCAGAGATAGCAAAACGCAGGTAAACCCTTTCTAAACAGTCAGGGTGCATGAGACCGGAAGTTGTAACCGTTCATGATTGTGCTGTGTCATCCCGGGTATCGCGCTCAGTCCCCTTCCCTGTATCCCGCCAGCACGCAGGAGCACCGGCACGGTCACAGACGTGTCCGCGTCGGAGAGGCGGTGTCGTGGCCGTCATCCGGCTAAGGGCAGCAACAGGAAGCTTACGCCCTGCCCCCTGATGAAAAATTGCACATCATTACTATGAAATTCAATAAGATAAGGAACATAACTATCCAGATTTCAGGCGGGAATGGGATAAGACATTACTGACCTGACTCCTGTCCGTACAACATGCAGGTCAAACCCGAAGCCCGTACCGGGTACCCCTCCCTGACAGGTGGCTGGGGTACCCTGCTCTGAAAGCCCCTCGTACTGGACTGCCCTGTTTCGGGCAACACTCCTGATCATGCGCATTCATCGGCTGTGAAGAAGAGAACCCACGAGTGGGACCGTGGTCCCAGCGACATGTTGTCTTTTGAAAAGTTATACTCGGTAACCTGAACTGTAGAAGTCGATATAAAATATATCCTTTATTCAGCAAAGGTGCCTGGTCTCCCCTCACCTTCTTCCACACAAATGAAACTCTACGCTCCCCTTATTCCTGGCATATCCTGCCACGCTCTCCGACAGCAGTTACGGAGGCTTATGCCAGGCAAAAATCGCTGTTCACGTCCCCGCTTTTCAGAAGCGCCCCCTGTTCAATGGATCCGGCTGGCTCGCATAACCTGCATCCGCTTAACAAAACAGCGGTCGATACAGGCAAAAATCAGACGGTCTTCAGAGGTAATGAACGTTTGGTTCTCAGGTGGGACCATGGTCCCAGCCCCTACCCAGAGATCTCGATGAAGGAACGATATATTAGGCAGCTGCACAGTTCGTAATTTAAACCGTACGGGATTGCACCCTGAAAATACCGGATGGGTGCAAGTTTGTGACGTCAAAGACCTGCCCGGTTGTGCTGTAACCTGTTCGTTTTGAAAGAGGCAGGACTATCCCTCGAGTCATCACAGACAGACTCGTCATTGCCGTTAAAGAAAGAGTCAATCCACTCTGAACTCGGTTTTCCGGCCGGGACCGTGGTCCCGGCACCAGACAAACCCGTAGTGGAATTTTCTACAGGAGGTATGGTTATCTCACACCTAATATGTCCTCTGATATCTGATACCTAGTTCAGCTTAGAGCACGGACACGTTAAAAGTTTTTCCTGGAAGGTAAGACCGTTCATCCCGAATGATCATAAGGCATAGTCGTCACCAGAATAGCCGAGCCCAAAGTTGGGACCGTGGTCTCAGTGGAGTCAGACACGCCGTGTTTTTTTGATATGTCACGTTGTGACAGAGAAATCGACGTTGAGGCAGTCCGTGAAAGGATACTGGCTACCGTCAGTCAGTCCCCGGAAAAGTGTGGTGACCCTGGCGTGATAGTACGGCTACCATCTGCACGCCTTGTGAATCCCTGAAAACACTTTTGCTGCAGGTCCACTCAAATCACATCGAGCATCTCCGATGTCAGCGAGAGTACCTGGGACCATGGTCCCAGGTGCCTGACAAAATCATCAGCGTTATTCTTACAAAAATGAGATACCACTGTCAGAGCAAACCGAATTCCGCACAACCCGTAATGATTTCCAGCTTTGGTTCATTTTCATCTGAAGCGGATGACCGACAGCAAGTCCTGCGTTTCTGACGATGAGAAACGTAAAGTTCGTACATCGCCATAAAGACCGAGTGGGACCACGGTCCCAACTGGATGATAAGAATCTGCGTTATTTGGTTCAGCATTCCCGGATGTCGGTGTCGCCTGGCTGGGAAAATGTTAATTAGCCAGTTGCCGTTGCACCGTCAGACAGGATCGTGGACACCGGGCTCTATGACACATGGTCAGCTTCACCGTCGGGGATGAGGCAAAATCGCCTTTGACACCGGTTCGCTGTCCTGACGTTCTGATAATAAAAAAAGGTCATTGGTCAGTGTTAATGGGACCGTGGTCCCAGTGCTATCGAGTGAAAGTCGACTCGCTGTGAACATTGTGAAGAGAAGGGCGTGCGGAACTTTGCCCCCGTTCATTCTCCGGATAACTGAATTCTGTGTAGCTTCAGCCAACGAGAGAGGGGACTCTCGAAACCTCAGAATTTCGGAAAACGAATGTTATCGTCGCACAATCACCGTGAAAGTCACGTGCCCGGAAGACAGTACAGGTTGCCGTTGGGACCGTGGTCCCAACGAGGTGTACTCTCAGCGAGGCCGGACTTGAGACATACAAGTTCATGAAGAGAATGACATTTTTTATACAGGCATTACTCATCGCATAGCCCAGGCGAGTCTGGAGAGGGAATATTCAGTCTCGAACAACGTCAGAGAAGGGGGGAGGGATCATGTGGGACCACGGTCCCAACCTGCCGGGCAACCGGGTGCATCAAGATAAAACAGTCTTTTCAGGGCAAAAAAAGGGCCCCCTGAGGGCCCCTTTACAAAAGTGCTACTGAATCATTTGAGCGTGTTGAGCAGCGTCTCAATCTGCTCTATGACATGCTCCGGCAGAAGTGAACGGTCCAGCTGGAACACGACCTTATTCCCTTTATAGATAGCCGTTGCGCCTTTAGCTATTTCCTGACGGGTCGAGACGGCAGTGCGCTTAACGGGTTCCGCCTTCAGGCTGTTATTCAGAGTCTGGATAACCTCATCGGCTTCAAAAATCACCCCGGCCGTTTTCCGTTCCGCCAGCAGGCGAATCTGCTCCTGGAGCAGGTCCTCTTTCTCACTGAAACTTTTTTGCAGGGCATCCCCGGCACGGGCAGACAGTTCACCCGGATGAGAGAAGAGGGCGATCAGCTCTTTCGGCAGTTTCGCGGTGTTGATACAGCGCGTAATAATTTTACGCGAGATGTTCTCTGCCGCCGCCAGGGATGAAATATTTCCGCCAAACTCGCTGCTCAGACGGGTGGCATAGCGTTTACCGCGTTCGTATGCGCTGGTCGGGCGATAATCATTTCCGAGCTTGCACAGCGCATCCATCTGCTCATCGTCCAGATCGCCGACCAGAACCCGGTAATCGCTGGCGGTCAGGATCGCCGTTTTACGACGGCGGCTGCCGTCCGCGACCTCAATACCTTCCTCAATCCGGCGACCAAAGGCCGGATTTTGCTGGCCGGTCAGCAGAAAGGAGGGGATCAGGTCATCCAGAGATTCTTCGGTAAGCAAATCCTGATCGCGCTCGTTGCCAGCCCAGACGCGGGTGGTACGTTCCACGGCATTGCCAGGTACCGTTTCCAGCGTAAATTTGACGTCACGGCCACAAACAGGGATCACAATGGAGTTTCCACGCGCCATCGCCCCCACGCGGGCAATCAGAGAATCCACCATCGGCGCGGCTGGCGCCTGTTCCGTTTCAACAGGGGTTGCAGGGATGGTTGTTTTACGGATCACCGGTGCACGCTTCATTATCTCATCTCCCAGCGAGGCTTAATCAGACGGTCAAAAATTTCATTGCAGACAGGCTCCCAGATGGCCAGCGCATTTCGCCAGGCCCCGGTCGAAGAACGCTGATCGATGGCCTGCTCAAAGACCGTGCGCATACGGATCTGGCCTTTACCGACTTCATCAGTTTCACGGACAACGTTCTTCAGCACCATGCCACCCCAGGCATCGCGGATCTGCTCTTCCATCCACGGAGACTGAGATCCATTGTTGTTACTGTATTTGGTCAGCAGAATACGGACATCCGGCTCGAACCCTTTCAGATCCACGTTTTTCAGTAGATCGCGCAGCATGTCGAAGAACTGCAGGGCAGAGGTGTAGTCGAAGAGCTCGGCCGGCGTCGGGACGATGAGGACATCCGCGGCGCAGACCACATTGATGGTCCCGATCCCCAGGTTAGGGGCGCTGTCGATCACGATCACATCGTAATCATGGGCCACCGTTTCAATGGCCAGACGCAGCATCAGGTGAGGATCGGTGGGCAGTTTGCCTTCATCGTAGCGGCCCATCAGCTCGGTCTCGATACGGTGGAGCGCCAGGCAGGAAGGAATAATGTCCAGACCAGGCCAGCAGGTTGGTTTCACGGCATAGCTGGCATCATCCCGCTCACCCAGATAAAAAGGCAACAGGGTATCTTCGGCGTGAATATGAAGATCGGGTACCCATCCGTGATACATCGAGGCAGTCCCCTGCGGATCGTTCCCTTCCACCAGCAGAACCCGCAATCCTTTCAGCGCCAGATCCTGGGCAAGATGAACGGAAACCGACGTCTTGTAGACCCCACCTTTATGGGCAGCGACTCCGATGACCGGGGGAAAGGTATCTTCAGAGCGTCGCAGTCGGGTGCCAAATACATCCCGCATGTGGTTGATCTGCTCGATCGTATACCCGACGCGCTGTTCGACGCGGCCGCGGGTTTCCATATCAGGGTGGGGGAGACGCCCGGCTTTTTCTGCATCCCGGATGGCCTGGGAGGAGACGCCCACCAGATCGGCTGCTTCACCGATACGCCAGCGTCGGGTGATTTTTCTGGCTTCCGGGCTGTCATCGTTAAATTGTGCAACAGCAATCGCTTTTGTCATTTCATGTCCAGCCGAAATGCACTGGTTCAGAGTATCCATCAATCCCATAGTGAACATCCTTTAATCATCGCTTTGCACCATTTTATTAAATCTTGGATATTAATGCAAAGCATCAATTTATATGCAAACCATCAATAAAACTGCAAAGTTGATTCAAAGCTGCAAAGTTGATCGCGTTTTATACACTTTACCCTATCTGCCAGAGCGGTACCTCATGCCTGAGTCATCATTTTGCATACTATAGTGAAGAAAAAATGATGTCTCTTTACTGCGAAGTGTGGAGCAGGTCACTTCAGTGACTGCGGTACGGGCTGATCAGGGAGGTAAAAGTCGAATTCTGGCGATTCTTACATCGTGTCGTGACTGTGATATGCAAAATTTAACGTATAGGGAATAGGAATGGTTATGGCTTTCTTGACTGAGGTATGCGTTCCAGGTGCAGGCAGGATGAAATAGCGGAGTTCTTTTACATACCGCAGTCATGATTTGATTTCGTGATATCAGGTAATACAGGAGGTTAGCAAAATGCTGTTGGTTGTATTGACTACGGTATGGAAGAGAGATGACTGCGACGTGCAGTCTGGTCAGAAGCAAGCTTGGTGCGTATCTGTGCGTTTTGCGTTGATCGCCTGAGGATCTTCAGGTGAGAACTGGGTTATGCTCGTTATTCACAGGGACGATCCAATAAGAGATCCCTATAGAGATCCTATAGAGATCCAAAAGAGATCCCCGCTTCGCTGCAGGCCGCGCCACGACTGGTCCAGGATAGGATCGATCTTTACTGAAGTATGTATTATATTGACTGTAGCGTGCGATTACTAATACTGTGATATGCAAACACATTTACTGAGGTATGGATTTCCATTGACTGCGCTATGTAATGGACCCTTCTCATGTGGATAACTCCTGGAATAACAAATGAAGAGTGAAAAGAAGGACTTACCTCTTAACCTTGAGGAAGTTGATAAATCGTCAGGCGAAGTTGTTAACCTGGATGTCAACAGCACCAGCACGGTTCAGCCCGTGGCGCTCATGCGTCTCGGCCTCTTTGTTCCAACCCTGAAGTCCACAGGGAAAAGTAAAGCCAACCGGAAAAACGTCACTGACGCGACCGATGAACTGATACAGCTTTCCGTTGCCCGCAGCGAGGGGTACACCGACGTGAAGATCACCGGATCCCGTCTGGACATGGATACCGATTTCAAGGTCTGGCTCGGGATCATCCGTTCCATGTCCGAGTATGGCGTCAAAAAAGATACCCTTGAGCTTTCCTTTGTTGAGTTCGTCAAGATGTGTGGCTTCGATTCGCGACGCTCGAACAAGAAGATGCGCGATCGTATCAGCAATTCACTTTTCAAACTCGCCTCCGTTACCCTCAAATTTCAGAGTGAGACGAAAGGGTGGACCACCCACCTGGTCCAGTCGGCGTTCTATGATATTAATGAAGACGTCATCGAGATAAAAGCAGAACCTAAGCTCTTTGAGCTCTACCACATGGACAGACGCGTTCTGCTGCGTCTGAAGGCTATAGATGCCCTTCAGCGTAAAGAATCCGCCCAGGCGCTTTATACGTTCATTGAGAGCCTCCCACAGAACCCTGCGCCGATTTCAATGAAGCGCATGCGGGATCGTCTCAACCTCACTTCCAACGTCTATACGCAGAACCATACCGTGCGCAAAGCGATGGAGCAGCTCAAGGACATTGGCTACCTGGACTATACGGAGTTCAAGCGCGGCCGTTCATCCTACTTCAGCGTTCACTACCGTAATCCAAAGCTCATCAGCAGTCCCGCTAAAGTCGTCAAAAAAGAAGAGGTCCCGGCAGGCCTGGAACCCGAGCAGAATTACGAAGACGTCATTAAGGCCCTGCAGGCGGCCGGTATCGATCCGAAGAAGCTCGCGGATGTGCTCGCCAACATGAAACCGGAAGGCTGACTGCAGTATGTGAATCTTTACTGCGGTATGTATGAATTAGCGTATTGACTGTGGTATGCAGAACCTGCTGAAGACTGTGTTCATGATCTCATCTTTGAGGCCCTGTCAGTGCATACCGCAGTCAACATGATCGTATAAGGATCGTCCCTCCCTCCTGTCTGGATCCCTTGAAATAATTGACTGCGGTATGAGATGGGGTCACAAACCGTTCAAATATTGACTGCAGTATGCGCTAAGTGACTGATAAGCAGTTTTACTTGACTGTGGTATGCGAATTTACATGCCGCAGTCAAGACTGTTCAGTGCTGTGAAGCGATCCTTTATCGTGGCGGTAGCTGGTTGAACGTACGGCGTACCGGCCTGAGAGGGGGGTAATTGCAGCAGCGGATATTCCTGGGATGTATGCCTGCCAGCAACCTTATCCTGAGCGCCCTGACGGTGGTTGGGTGACGCCTTTACACCGGTGTACAACCGCTCTTTACTGCGTCATTCAGAGGAGCGTGTGTAACGCAACATGTCATTCTGGATGCGTAAAGGTATTCCCGCTGTAAAATGAACCCGTCTGAACGTCGTCAGGAGAGTTAAGCAAGTGCTCTGCAACGGGCAACGAAGCAGGGGGTTATGACAGGCTGGGTTTCCTCATCCCTGATGTGGTAGCCAGACCGGATGCCATTATGTTGACCTGTGATTTAACGTTGAAACCGGATAATAGCAGGGTATTCTTACCCGGGCGGAGAGCGCTGCGCTGGGCATGCCCGGATGGGTTTAACTGAGGAGTAGAGCGATGAAGCGAATTCGTCATGTCTGTCAGGCCGGAACGGCCGCTGAGCGGGTGCACGCCCTGACGGGAGGGGACGTGCTTGCGATTGCGGACGATGCCTCCGTGGGACCGCTTCAGGATATTGATTTACCCGCTCCCCGGTTGCGGGCCGCTTTCTGGGAGGCCGTCTTTGACGGTGATCCTGATATGGCGGGTATGGACTGGTACCGTGAGCTGGCTGAGATCCGGTTTCAGCTGTCGACCCTGCTCAGGGAGGCTGATGAGATTGTGATCTGGGCCGGACATCATCCGACAGAACATCTCCTTCGTCGACGGATCCACGGATGGCTTCAGGACACCAGTATCCCCGTGTACGAAGTACAGCCCGAAATGGATGAGGCGATCGGCGTTATGCCGATTGCCATGATCCCCCCTGATATTCTTCGTCAGCGCTATCAGGAGCGACGTCTTGTGTCGGCGGGGTTACAACGCCAGCTGGCGAGCGAGTGGGAAGACTGGCGGGAGAACGGGAAAGGCATCCGAACGCTGAAAAATGGCGTCCTCTCCGAATCCGCCATTGACAGCGTCGATCCGGCAATTTTATCCCTGTTCAGCCAGACACTGCTGGCATTGCACCGTGGTATCGGTCATGCGATGGCGATAACCGGTCTGACGGATGCGCTGTGCCGCTGGCGCATAAAAATCTTGCTCTCCGCGGGTTTGCTGAAAATGGAAGAGGGCGTGATCAGCCTGTCTTCACCCGCCTGATCAGGAATGGGCTATGCCCAATGCCTTCTGCTGGCTCGTAAAGGGCCGGGGCGCGCAGCCGGTCAGGCAGGATGATCCAGACAGAAAAAACAGGGATAACCCTTACCCTCGTTATAAGACACGTCATTCTGAGTTATCATTAGCTTATGAGGACAGCTGGTTGTCCATCTGTAATGCCTGGCAAGCCATAACAGCAAAGCCGTGTGTCAATGAGATCCTGCCACCAAAGCCCTTGTCATTCCTGTGAAACTGATTTTTGTGCGGCATGCCGAAACAGAATGGAACCGGCACGGGGTTATCCAGGGTCACAAGGATAGCCCGTTGACGCCCCGTGGCGCGCTGGAGACATCGGCCTTACTGACGGCCTTAACGGATGCCGGTTATCCCGTGGAAGGTGTCTTTACGTCACCCCTTGGGCGTGCGCGGCACATGGGCGGCCATTTTCAGTGCCCGCTGGCGATCGAGGCGGCACTGAAAGAACAGTCATTCGGTCAGTATGACGGCATGAACGCAGGCGCGCCTGGCGCGGGAACACCCCGATCACTTCCTCGCGTTATTTTCACAGGATGCCGCGTTTTGCCCTCCCGGCGGCGAGTCGCTTGCCTGTGCTTCTCAGCGTCTTCTCCGTTTCGTGCAGGAGAAAATGGCACCCGCAATGCATCAGACGTTTTGTGTGGTCACGCACGGGCAGGTCATGCAGGGTATGCTTGCGCTGCTCAGGGAGGAAAACCTGGAGCATTTCAACCGCTACGCGCAACCGAACGCCAGCTATACCGTGCTGGAGGGGGGCGGAGAGCAGGACATCACCCTCCGCTGGACGATCGCCACCCACCTGCTTAAGTTGCCTGAGATGGATTGAGTAAGGGGGAAGACCAGCGCGATGCAACGGTCGCTGCAAGACGGTTAAACGCCCCGGCCCGCGGTTAACAGAAGAGCGTGTGTGACTGTAACATCAGCAACGCACGCTGCCCGGTTGCCTGTCGCATTCTTTTGCACAGCGCGGCGGGCTCCACCAGAACATAACCCCGGTATGGAACCTGTTGAGCACCTGCTCCTGGCTGACGGAGGCGAGATAGCGCAACGGTGCCCGTCTGCGCCAGATACCGGCGCAGACGCCCTTGCCGATCACTTCCTTATACCGTGCCGGGGTCACCTGTCCTCATTGAGAATGACGGTCACGGTGTCATGATGGCAAGCGGATGCCAGGGACGCAGTGCCTGTTGCAGCTGCCTGGCATCGCTTGCCTGCACGCAAAAGCAGGCAAGGATGAGCACCAGAATAAAATGTCTCTTTCCATTGATCATGACGAACAGAACGCCACCTGTCCGGAGCACCCCGCCGGGCCTTTCGTCCCGAGGGGGCCGGCTGCACTCAGAAATACGCGGTCCAGAAGCAGGAAACTGGCATGGCGAGCACCAGGGAAGGCAGCATGCCCGCCACCGGAAAGACCTTGATCCCGGCGATGCGCAGGCCGGTTGCCACCATCAGGACACCGCCCACGGCCGAGAAATCAGCCTGCATTTCCGGGGTCGTCATCGGGAGAATGAACACCGCGCTCCAGGCCAGCACCAGCTGAATAATGAGCTGCGGAACCGCAACCAGCGCCACGGCATAACCGAGGGTGGTCGCGAATATCAGGGCCGTGAGCAAATCCAGAAAGGCTTTGGCGATCAGCACGCTGTTGTCGCCCGTCATGCCTTCATGCATGGCCCCAAAAATCCCGGTGCCGCTGGCGCAGAACAGCACGATGATCTCCACGTATTTTTGCAGAAACTCGGCCCGGGAGGCCTCGTCACCGGGGTCCTCTCTTACCACGAGCGCGACCAGCCCGCGGGCTTTCTCGCCCAGATGGCCGATGCCTTTCTCCAGGTAGCAGAGCTCCCCCAGCAGCGTGCCGAGCAGGACAGACAGCACCATCACCGGCATGTGGCTGACGTGGGTGACCAGCACGATCCCCATGCACAGCGAGGCGGCCCCAAAAATCAGGGGCATGGAGAGGCGCAGCCGCTCGGGCAGGCGGGCGCTGATAATGGCACCGGCCAGTCCGCCGATTACCACGGCGGACCCGTTAATCCAGGGACCTGTGATCATACTCATGTTCTCCTGTTATCAGTTGATGCGTTTCGCCCCAGCGGGGCAGGCCCTGACAGGGCTGGCCCAGCAGGCTGAGCGCCCGCGCCACACTGTGCGCGATGATCGCCTCGCAGCCGGTGGGACGGGCATACCAGGCCGGGACCGGGGGAAAAATAATGCCGCCATTTTCCGTCACCTGAAGCATGTTGCGCAGGTGTCCGGCATGCAGTGGCGTCTCGCGGACCATCAGCACCAGCCTGCGGCGCTCTTTAAGGGTCACGTCTGCCGCCCGCGTCAGCAGGTTACTGCCAAGGCCCGTCGCCACGGCTGCAAGGGTGTGCATGGAGCAGGGGGCGATCAGCATGCCGGCCGCCGGAAATGAACCGCTGGCAATGGCGGCCCCCACATCGCCAATGTCATACGTCACATCCGCGAGCGCCGCGACCGCCTCTTCCGTCAGGGTGGTTTCATGACGGCGGTTCAGCTGCGCGGCGGGGGAGATGACCAGGTGGCTCTCCACCTGAAGCGTCCTGAGCGCCCGCAGGGCCGCCACGCCGTAGCCAAATCCGGATGCACCGCTGATGCCAATGATGATGCGTGCTGGCGGCGATACCGCTGTACTGGACATCGTGCCCCCTTAACGCCGTTCACTGTCGGGCAGAAAACGCCGGATATCCACGTCCATAAACGCACTGCGGCGGAAGGCGTCTTTCATGCTGAAGGGCACCGTGCAGTCAAAAATGGTTTTACAGGCAATGCCGTGGTCGCGAACCGAATAGCTGAAGGCCGGGTCGGAAGACGGATCAAGAGGGTGGCAGCGGACACCCGGAATAAAAACGGTGCTGACATCGCCCTGATAACGTGTCGTCATGGCCCAGGTCACATCACTGAGATCGAAAATGTCCACATCCTCGTCCACCAGCATCACATGTTTGAGCTCGGAAAAGGCTGAGAAGGCGAGCAGGGCGGCCTGGCGCTGACGACCTTCATCGCTGGCCTGACCTTTGTGCACCTGAATGACGGCAAGATATTTACCGGTGCCGGGGGAGGGGCAGTGCACGTTCAGAACAAAGCCGGGAAGGGCGCGTTCAACCAGCTGCAGGATACTGGCTTCGGTAGGGATGCCGGCAAGGTTGGTATGTTCATCGCTGGGACCGATGCATGTCTGCAGGATTGGATGGCGGCGGTGCGTGATGGCTTTCACTTTGATAACAGGGACCATCGGTTGCGCCTTGCCGGTATAGCCCGGGAATTCCGGCATGGCCTTCCCGCTGTTGGTATGCTGATCTTCCCTGACGCGGTAGTTCGGGATTAGCTCACCCTCAATTACCACCTCTGCATTTGCAATAGCCCGGGCCTTCACGGTCAGGCAGTCCACCAGTTCAACAGGTTGCTGGCGCAGACTGCCTGCCACCGACAGCTCATCATAACCGATCGGGGTGGTTGGGGGTTCAAAGCAGGCACCAATTTCAATGGCCGGATCCACACCGATACTGATGGAGATGGGCAGGGGGAGTCCATCATCCTCTGCCTTCTGACGGAACGTATCCAGATGTCGCCCCGGGACAAAGTACATGGAAATCTCATCCCGGCTCTGCACGCAGAGGCGGTGGATGGTGATGTCGTGTTCGCCAGTCTGCGGATCGGCGGCATAACACATCCCCATGGTAAAATAGGGGCCGGCATCCTCGGGGGTGTTGGTCGGAGCCGGAAGAATATTGAGTATGCTGAAATCCGGATCGGACGCCAGATGGACCACCTCCTGACAAACAGCATTTTCGGGGGGAATGACGACGGGGGGGAGGGGATGGCTCACGGCGTCCCTGAGTAAAAAGGCCAGTTTATCCGGTGTGCTGTGCAGCAGTCTGGCCACGCGTTTGCGGGAGGCCAGCAGGCCGATCAGGACACGCATGTCGGTATAGCCTTTAACCGTATTGAATAACATGGCCGGGCCGATACGGGTGGGACGCATGACCGCGCCGTGTGCGCCGATGTAACGATAGACGCCCGAGAGCTCCGCGCTCGGGTCGACTGGTTCATCGGTTTCGATGAGTTCATTTTTATACTGGCTCAGCAGTGCCAGCGCACTGCGCAGATCGGTGACCTTGTGAATGCGGGACATGAAGGATTCCTCTTTGGATGGCCGGAAGACCCGTCTCCCGGCAGGATGATGCGGGGCTTCTGCCATACCGACAGAACATTCCCGTGACACCTGACAGTGTGCGAGGCGACAGAAAGTCTGGTCCAATCACATTTCCCCTTGTTTATATGTGGGATTGTTATGGGAACAACTGTCTGGAGGGAAAAGGTGGACTATCGGTATCTGCACGCGTTCGTGGTGCTGGCCGGAGAACTGCATTTCGGTAACGCCGCACGACGACTCCATATCACACAGCCGGCGTTAAGCCGCCAGATCCGGGTGCTGGAAGCGCACCTCGGTATGCCGCTGTTTATCCGTGACCGGCGTCATGTGACCCTGAGTGCAGAGGGAAGGCGTCTGGCTGAGGCCGCCCGAATTTCTGTCAGCCACTATGAGAAACTGATGGCACGGGCGCGCAGCCTGCGCGAAGGGTTCAGAGGTCAACTTAAGCTGGGGTATGTGGGATCGGCGATCCTCGATCCGGCGCTCACGTGCCTGACAAGTGGTTACCGCAGAACCAAACCAGATGTGGAGATCGTCATTGAAGAGCATAATGTCAGCGATCAACTCACCCTGCTGCTCGATCACGAGCTGGATGCGGGTCTGCTCCGTTCACCTGTACCGCGTTATGCCGGTCTTAACTACCTTGACATTGCCACCCGGCCACTGATCGCGGCCGTGCCTCACACCCATCCACAGGCTGTTGTTGAAAGCATTGCGCTGGCATCACTGGCCGGAGACACCTTCATGATACAACAGGATCCACCTGGCGTGGGTCTCGGCTGGTCTGCATTACACGCCTGCGAGCAGGCCCGTTTTGTTCCGCAAAAAATCCACTATACCCGGGACGTGGCTGTGGCCATCGGTATGGTATCCATGGGGATCGGGGTCACCCTGGTTCCAGAAACAGAGCGCTCGGTCACGCTGCCAAATGTCTGTTATTGTTCGCTTGATGATCCCGGTGCGGTAACGACCCTGACGCTGTGCTGGCCAAAATCCCGCAAAAGTCGCGAGCTGGTGGAGTTTGTTCGCTATATCACCCCCGATGTGCTTGCCGCGATGACGCCTCCACCGGAGGCGGCCCGTTCCGCTTTCGGGGGTTTTTCTCACCCCGCTAAGTGAGAGGGGGTGGCGACATGCGGCTGGATTTTTTCATCGGGCAACTCTGCCGTGTCAGCACTCCGGACCTGAAAATGAGGATGAGTGTTGGCGGCAGGCAGAACGCTGCCCACTGGCACGGTCTGCGCCGCAGTAAACAGTGAGAATGCCAGCAGGAGACCGGCATAAAGGCTACGGTGTATTATCATAACGTTGCTCCTCTCAGTGTGAACCGCCCGGGAGCATAGCCGATCATGTGTTGAGAATGGTTTTCTCACGTTAAACCTTTCAGGGATTTTGTTGGACCCCGGTAAACCGTTTTTCAGCGCGTTTCCGTGAGTATCCGGATGCACGCCGGCATACAGTCCTGCATTGCTCGTCTTCTGGCAACTCCCTTAAATGCGTTTTCAGTATTTCTACACTCATCCGCTCTGCACCCACGTTGAGGGGAAAATGAAAGGAGGCTTCTACTGCATCCAGCATAACGGCGTGGTGCAGGTGGCTTAACGGTACGACTGACGATCTTGTGACGGGACAGACCATTCACGGTGTCTGGCATTTGACGCAGGGGGACGACCTCTGTGACAACGGAGAAGGAGAGATCCTCGCGGGTCCCCTTTCTTCCCCCGTTCCCTGAAAAGAGATATTTCCCTGTATGTCTGACATTTCCACCTTTCTGTGCGAAAGGGCGTCCTGGACCACTGCTCTCTGCAGGTATGCACGCGTCTTTGCTGACTGGGGTAAAGGTACCGTGAGGTTCCCGACACCTTAATACTCGTTTGAAATCCCTTGAGAGCCCGCCCGCAAAAGCGGGCTTTTTTTCTGAATCACGCTGCTCGCCTGCCCTGATTTGGTGGGCTCCCCGGTCTGGTTCATTATTGTTTATAGAAAGCACTGTTGCACATAAAGGGCTCCGAACGCTATTTCGCTCAGGGCGAGTCCCTGCCAGAGTAGCATCACCCACGCGCGTTGCTTTTTTTACGCCGGGTTTGGGCTGTTGATTCAGGATAAGACGAAGGTTTTCAGCACCCAATAGCTGCGAACAATTAACTCTTCGCACGTGTACGAAGAAAACCCTTGCGTGTTCGGTGTACGCAGGATATTGCGTAACAGTATCAGTGTGGACAGTGCAGTAATGCTGTTTAAGCAGGATTTTCCGCACGGCTGTCGCTTCTGCACTATTTGTGATGACGATGGTTAGCCCTGCCTTCAGACAGGATGAAATAGCTCATCTGGTGACCTCAATAAGTGACCTTGCAGAAGAGGGGGGGAATGGGCTGGTTATGATACGAATCAACGGATCTCCTTCTTGTTTTTTAACCTGGCGCTATTTTTAAGATGCCTCATCCCCTGCTTCAGCATGAGAAACTCGTTTACGATCACCCGAATATCACTTTCCAGCGACTCACTCTGCGGCATGCCTGTCTGCCAGGTAGTGGCGCTCTATCCGAAGGGCGTTACGTACAGTCATTTTTATGAACAATATTGCTAAAAAAAAGGTAATGAGATTACAAACACATTCCCCGTTAATTTTATATACACAATTCGCATACGCATTTGAGTTCTAAAAGGGGATGAAAAATGACGAGTACTAAACAAATTATTACAATGGGAAATACGTTTTATAAGCCTGTGTCTTTTTTTGAGAAGTGTGGTTTTGCCGCAGGCGATGCAGCATGCAATATGTTATTTAATCCAATCACAATGTTTTTATCCTTTTTCTATACCGACATATTTGGCCTTGCACCGGGTGCGGTCGCATCAATATTTTTAATTGTCCGAGTGATTGATGCCATATTTGACCCTTTATACGGGACATATATGGATAAGAAAGTAACGAGATATGGGCGATTCCGGCCGTGGATTGTGGGTTGTGCAATCCCGTTCGCCCTGAGCTGTATGTTAATGTTTTACACGCCACACTTTCATTACACGGCTAAGGTAATCTATGCCTTTATGACTTACCTGCTGCTGTCCCTGCTCTATTCCGGGGTTAACATGCCTTACTGCTCACTGGGCGGCGTCATTTCAATAAACTCACAGGAACGGGTGTCCTGTCAGCAATTCCGTTTCGTGGGCGCAGGGATGGCCAGCCTGTTTTGTACCCTTACTCTGCTACCGCTTGTTGCGTATTTCGGTAACGGTAATAAACAGGTTGGCTTTTTCTGGGTGATCACAGTCTTTGCTGTTATTTCAGTGATCATGTTCTTTTTCTGTGCCTTCGCGACAAAAGAACGCATCGTGCCACAGGCTCACGACGACGTAAAAATGTCGGTCATGTTGAAAGAGGCAGTGAAAAATGACCAGTGGATCGTCTGTATGATTGCGATGTTCCTGGACTGCATTCCGTCATTCGTACGGGGCGCAGCACTGATCTACTTCGGTAAATACGTCATGCATATGCCTGATTCACAGAATACGTTCCTGCTGGCGCTGTCTGTCGTGTCCGGTATTGTGGGAGCATATCTGACGCCGTTCCTGACGAAACACTTTGATAAAGTGGACGTGTATAAATTCACAAAATGCGGCGCGATGATGCTCACGCTGGGATTGTATTTTGTCCCCATAGGTAATCTTCCGGTCTTCTTTGTGTACTTCGCTGTGCTGTCAGTGGTCCACCAGCTGGGGTGTCCGGTATTGTGGACGTGGATCGGTGACGTGGATGACTATGGTGCCTGGAAATTTGGCAAACGGTACAGTGGTATCTGTGCCTCCGGCAACCTCTTTATGCTGAAAATCGCGCTGGGCGTGGGCGGCGCGATTGTGGGCGGTGTGCTGGCGGTTTCTGGTTATGTCGCGGATGCCCCGCAGCAGACCGCGTCCGCAATTCAGGGGATTTATGCGCTAATGGTCTGGATCCCTGCCGTGGCCTATGTCCTGACGTTATTTGTCGTTCACAAGTTTTACTCATTAAATGCGGTCCGTCTGGCAAACATTGAAAAAGCGCTTTTCCATACACCGCATAACATGGGGGGATTATGAAGAAAACGTTAAGATTAATAGTCCAGCGCGAAAATAGTATTGCGCAGGTGAACCCGGCACTGTTTGGTTCGTTTGTCGAACATCTGGGACGGGCAGTGTATTCGGGTATCTATGAACCTGGACATACTACCGCTGATGAAAATGGTTTCCGGATGGACGTGGCGAAACTGGTACAGGAACTGGGGGTCACCACCATTCGCTATCCTGGAGGAAATTTCGTCTCCGGTTATAACTGGCAGGACGGGATTGGTCCTAAAGACCAGCGCCCTGTCCGGCTGGATTATGCCTGGCTGACGAAGGAAACCAACGAATTCGGCATTAATGAATTTGCGACGTGGTGTGAAAAACTGAATCTCCGGCCCATGATCGCGGTCAATCTGGGAACCGGAACGCCACAGGATGCGGGTTACTTCATTGAATACTGCAATCTGCCGGGCGGGACTGCATTCAGTGACTTACGCCGTCAGCATGGACGGGAAGCGCTATATGACTTCAAATTATGGTGTCTGGGGAATGAAATGGACGGGGAATGGCAGACCTGTGCCCTGAATGCAGCGGATTACGTGAAAAAGGCACGGGAAACGGCGAAAATCATGCGCTGGGTTGACCCGTCAGTAGAGCTTGTCGCCTGCGGAAGTTCGAATTCCATGCAGAAAACCTTCCCGGAATGGGACCGGATTGTGCTCGAGGGACTGTATGACCAGGTCGATTACCTGTCCTGTCATCACTACTTTGAAAACCGTACAGGCATCACGAGAGATTATCTTGCTTCCTGTGTACAGATGGATAATTTCATTAAGACCATCATTGCCACAGCTGATTACGTGAAGGCCCAGACACGATCCACAAAAGATATGATGCTTTCCTTTGATGAATGGAATATCTGGAGTCTCGACGGCGAGCCGTGGCAAAACTTCTTTTCAGGCGGGAAAAACCGTTTTAACGTTGCACCGCCAATTCTGGAACAATCTTATACACTGCTGGATGCGCTGGTCTTCGGAGGGTTACTGTGTACCCTGCTGAACCACTGTGATCGCGTCAGAATGGCGTCTCTCGCACAACTGGTGAACGTCATCGCGCCGATTTTCACCCTTCCTGGCGGGGATGTCATACGACAGACCATTTTCTGGCCATTCAGAATGGTGAGTCAGCACGCGCATGGAGCCGTGCTTCAACAATTCGCCACAGTACCACAAATTGATACGTGTTACGGCGCGGCAAACATAGTACAGAGTACGATGGTCTATAACGCGGACAAAAAAGAAATCGCTTTCTTTGCGCTCAACATGGAAGAAAAGCTTCCAGTTGAAGTCTGTTTTGAACTGCATGATTTTGGTGCCACAGTATTACAGAAACATATCTCGTTACAGGGTGAAAATCTGATGGCACGTAATTCCTTTGAATCACCGGAAGAAGTTGTTCCAAATAGTGTTCAACTTTCACCGGAACAAGTGGCCAGAAACAAAGTTTTGTTACCACCCTTGAGTTTTAACATGGTGATTATTAGAACAAATGGCTGAAAGGGACGTCAGCCGGGGGGCCATTACATAGTTTAATTCGATCCAGTTTATAATATAGATAATTTGCAAGTTGTGGCACCGAAATCTCATCCTGATATTCATGACGGAGATAATGGAGGTGTTCAAGAATAATATTAATGAATAAAGCGAAGCTGATTTATTTCATCATTGAAAGAAAGCTTTACAAAAAATGTTGCTGAAACAGATGGTCGCCGAGATACTCTTCTAGAGTACTTCGAGAACATCCAGAAGGCATGGGGCTAATTTTGTACGCACCATCGCATGCTGACGCAACCCATGAAGCAATAGCGAAAAGCCAAAGAATGGTGCGTCAAAAACGGCAAGCCAGGTTTCAAAAAGCCTGATCATAATCTCTCACTTTTACAGCCCGGCTCAACGCCGGGCTTTTTTTAGGTCCACTTAAAACGCAAAATTCTGAGCGACAGTTTTTCTGTCTCAACTGCGTCGCTTTTGTCACAGTCTGGTCTCGCGTTTAGATAGTGTCATGCCCGGCTGATCGTCAAGCACCTTAGTACGGCTGCCTAGGGCAGGATGTGTGAAGATAGGGCGCATTTCCCAAAATGCACTTCTCCTGCCGGTAACCCACATGTATGCAAATATCGATAGTTCCCCCTTCCTCAAATCACTATATTTTGATAACAATCGCACATTAAAAGCGTCGTTTATATGATTAGACAGGGATATTTTGAGCCTCACATACTGTCAGTGATGAAACCGCTCGTCCTGTGATTATCGGCAGGAAGATGATAAAAACCTGTGAGGCATACTGTCTCCCGTCGAATGACTGAGAAAAGCATAATGTCTCAATAACAAAAATGACTGACCTGCGCAGTCCATGGGTCATATAGCACAATTCTGATGAGGAGTTTGAAACTGATGAATCCGTTGATCCTGAGTAGTTGTGTTTCATATTGCTACACTTTTGCCAGACCATCTTTACATCCGGGGAATGGATAATCGGTTGACATAAAATACCTTATCTTATTCAGCTACTGCCACATTGAAACGGCATTGTTGATCCGATGTACGTGTCGTGAAACGTCTGCCATAAACGCTTAACGTGATTCACTCACGATGAGTAAACTGGCTGGTAAATGCCACCGAATTTCGGGTTTTGCTTCAGTCAGCATTGTGTTTCGTGGCTCTAAATGGATGTCGATCATTATCGACGATAAACGTCATTTTTCATTCGCGACTGATCAGAACGATCATTCCGGCCTGAGTTCCCTTCAGTGATCTAGCTATTTAGCGCAGAACAGTCAGGGATGTATCCCTATGACACCCCTTGGTTACACCGGGGCATTAGTCGCCTTGTCCCAGTTGATTATCTAACCAGTATTTGCATGGTGCGTGGTATGCAATGCCCCTGATCCCACCCGCCTTGCAGGCAGACTTTTCAGCTGTGGTGACCAATGGCCGTTACTGGCCAGTATATCTTGGGAATCAAGGTCAATCGGAAGGCAGTATGCTTTCCTCGCGTGTACTGGTGATGCCAGGTGCTTTTCTGGGCTACGTACGTTTGAGATAAAAGCGTGATAGTCCATGCTGGTTCCTGACAGGGGCCGTGAGTACCAGACGTTCAAACAGATCAGTGTGTCCAAATTACCATAAAGGACATTCGTCTGTTCCGCACCCGCAACATCTGGATGTTTCGGGCAACCATTATCCGAAGGAAACTGAATGAAGAAACGAGGTTTTGTTATGAAAAAAACGATTAAAGTTTCACGGCGGAACTTTTTATTAGGTTCAGGAGCCATTACTGCAGCATCCCTGATTTCCTCGCCGCAAATTTTAGCTAAAAATCTGACCAAACCAGTGGAAACTACCACCGATGTATCAGGACACGTTCATACTCATAGCCCCCGCTATCATTCTGGCGGATTAATACCTGAAAAAATGCCCGAAGGTTACAATATTTTGCTTATCACATCGGATCAGGAACGTTACTTCAGCCCTTATCCCATGCCCGTTCCTGGCCGGGAACGTTTGATGCAATCTGGCACGACATTTACCAATCACTATATTTGTAGCAGTGTCTGTACTCCTTCGCGCTCGGTGTTATATACCGGTCTACATATGCCCCAAACAAAAATGTTTGATAATCCGGGTTTTCCCTGGTCGCCGGACAGTCTTGATCCTAAGCTAGGTACGCTTGGTCATATCATGGGTGAAATGGGCTATTATCCTGCATATAAAGGGAAATGGCATTTAAGTACTCAAATGGAAGACCCTGTCGCTAAAAATGCCGATGGAAGTACAGATGTCGGCATGGTCCCACGAGTTAAACTTCATGAAATCATGGCGGACTACGGATTTAATGATTATACCGGCATTGGCGATATTATTGGGCACAGCCAGGGGGGGTATTTGTATGATGAGCTAACTGCAGGAGAAGCCATAAACTGGCTGAGAGATAAAGGCACTGAAATGCAAAGTATTAGCAAACCATGGTTTCTGGCAGTGAATCTGGTGAACCCTCACGATACTATGTACATTGATACAGATACTGACACCGATAAAAACCAGTGGCAAGGGGCGTGCATTCTGGGCAGTAACTCCTCAACGCCAAATAAAGCGCCACAACATCGTCTTTATCTGGACACCTGGCCCAGGGTGCCCCTGGCCCCCACCAGACATCAGGCGTTCAGCGCGCAAGGCAGACCACCAGCACACCTTGAGTATCAACTTTGTAATGGGTTGCTGGTTGGCAATATAGCGGATCAGGACAGACGCTGGAGAATCCTTCAGGATTACTACTTTAACTGTATTCGTGATAACGATACCCAACTCGTCAGGATCCTCGATGAGTTAGATGCGTTAGACATAACGAATAATACGATAATTGTTTATACCTCCGATCATGGCGAATTATGTGGGGCACATCAGATGAACGGAAAAGGGACCTGCACTTATGAAGAGCAAGTCCACGTGCCCCTGATAGTTAGCCATCCTGCATTTCCAGGCGGTAGACAATCCAGGGCTCTCACCTCACATGTAGACATCGCGCCCACTTTAGTGGGGTTGACGGGTATAAAAAATCGGGAAAAAAGTCAGACGCTGAAAAACCGCAAGGGGCATGATTTTAGCGGGTTATTATTTAATCCAGATTCATCAACCATCGATGCGGTCAGACCGGGTATTTTATATTGCTACGATATGTTACTTTATTCCGATGCCACCTACGTCGGCAATATGTTTAAAGTCATCAGAGATACCACGCTAAGTAAGGAAGAAAAACAAAAAAAATTTTCCGTATTGTCTCCAGACTTAAATAAAAGAGGGGGCATAAGAATGTTCTGTGACGGTCGATATAAATTTACCCGTTATTTTTCACTGCAGCAGCACCACACTCCCCGGACAGAAAGTGAACTACTGGCTCTTAATGACATTGAGCTCTATGACCTGCAATCCGATCCACATGAAATGATTAATTTAGCAAATGATAAACGACACCTTCCATTGATCATGGCACTAAACGGCAAACTCAATGCTTTATATACAGATGAAATTTCTGAAAAAGACGATGGAAGCTGGATCCCTTCCCTGCATGGTATTCAGTGGGATCTTCACCCGGAACGAGTACATCGTCTGATGAGAGATTAATCTGCTATAAGGATAAAAAAACATGTACCGTCAATGTCACGTCATGGCTAAACCCGGTGGTTCGAAGTGTAACATTTATTGTAAATACTGCTTCTATCGTGAAAAGCAGGCGTTATACCCGCACCGTAAGCAAAACTGGAGAATGTCTGAAGAGACACTTGAAGAGTATGTTAAGCAACATATTGCGGCTCAGCACGATAAGCCGGTGATATTCTCATGGCAAGGGGGAGAGCCCATGCTATTAGGACTTCCCTTTTTTCAGCATGCCATCAGGCTTTGTGACAAGTACGGCAAGGGACGCGAAATACATCATACATTACAAACCAACGGGATTTTGCTAAACGAAAAGTGGGCTGCCTTCCTTTCGCAGCATCGTTTTATGGTGGGTCTCTCCCTCGATGGGCCTGAAACTCTGCATGATCGCTATCGCGTCAGCCGCTCGGGGCAAGGAAGCCATCGCTCTGTTATGCAGGGGCTATCGTTGCTGAGACGCTTTGAGGTTGATTTCAATACGTTGACGGTAGTGGGCCGGCATAACGTCTCATATGCCCGCGAGGTCTATGAATTCTTGCGAGGGTGTGGCTCACGATATATGCAATTTATACCACTGGTTGAGCGAATCACTACCGATTCAGGGGGGCCGCTTAAGCTGGTCACTCCCGATACGCAAAAAGCGCGTCTGACTCCCTGGACCGTCCCTTCTCTCAGGTATGGCGAGTTTCTTAGCCAGATATTTGATATCTGGATCCGCCGCGACATAGACCAGATTGTGGTTCAAATGTTTGATGTCGCTCTTGCCGCCTGGACCAGGCAATCACCCGTATTATGCGTTCATACAGAAAGCTGCGGCCACGCTTTTGCGTTGGAGGCAAATGGCGATCTCTACAATTGCGATCACTATGTATATCCGGAATACCTGCTGGGGAATATCCACCAACATAGTATTGATGCGATGAATAATAGCGAATCGGCGATAGCCTTTGGTCACGCTAAAAAGTTAACCCTCACCGCCGATTGCAAATCCTGTCACTTTCGTTTTGTCTGCCATGGTGGCTGCCCAAAGCATCGTTTCATCCTCTCGCCGTCAGGGTGCAATGGTCACAACTATCTCTGCGCCGGATATCAGCATTTTTTCAAGCACATACAGCCTGTTATGAATCTCTGGGCTTCCTTGTTGGCGCGTGGATGCCCTCCATCGCAGCTGAAGCAACACCTCCGCCATCAGCATAGTCTGATGCAGTACCGATCAGGGACAAGGTTAAACTGAATATTTATCGCCACAATGGCGCTGGGTTTATTTAATCATGCCGTTAAGGCTTCATTGGATCACTCTGGTATATCATCGAACCAGCATAACTTTCACTGGAAAACATATGAATTTACTCACCCGCGCCACCTTACTGTGCCTCTTCGCTCCTCAGGCGTTCGCTTTCCAGAGCACATCGCAAGAGCTGCCCTTTTCCGCCGGGCAAGCCGTGAATTCTGAACAACAAATTCAGGAATTTAGTTACTCAGTTAAACATGAACCAATGCAAAAAACATCTTTTGGAGGCTGTAATGCCAGCCCGATTCCGGGATGCAATTACCCCAGGCATGATGATCCCGATTTTCGCCAGAAGTAGCCTGCCCAGTGTTCATTCACATTAGGGGCTGCCTAACGCATTGTCTTCCTGAAGAAGCCATTTCACGGAGAGCTTCAGACCTTATGTTAACCCCCGGACCCCTCCATGGACTGCCGGTCGGCGCGAAAGTTAACTGGGTCGGACTATCGCCGAAAGAAAGATTGTGCCTTGTAATAAACACATAACAACGCGTCAGTACGGGCATTATGTCCGGAAAAGAAAAACGGTATCTTCTTCGTAAGCGTTTAGTCAGCGGTGAGATCGGCTTTCTATGACAGCAGCGCGCGCAGCTGTTCCACCGGTCCGTCCTGGAAATCACCAGATACGTAACGCTGCCACGCTTCAGGCTGCACGCCGTTCAGCCTGCAGGAGCTGGTCAGTGTGTACAGCACAGCAGCGAGTTCACCGCCATCGTCCGAACCCGCGAACAGGCATTTTTTCGGACCGGAGCAACTCCTCGCAAGTCTTTCTCCGCGATGTTATTGTCGTTTTCCACCCAGCCGTCACCGCTGTACAGGTTCAGGCGTCCCTCTGCTAAAGCAGGTACGCGAACGTTTTCGCCGTGTCCGATTGGTCCGACAGCGCTTTCCCTGGTTTGTATCAAGTTATACAGTGACTGCATCAGTGGAAGGGGGCTCTTTTCGTACCGCCAGCCGTTCCTCAGCCGGGCTGCCAACAAGTATCCCTTGCTCGATGGCGTATATTTCACCGATGCGCTTCAGCGCTTCGGTTGTGATGCCGGTTGGTATGTGTACATACACGTCGTGGATTTTTTCTCCCGGCGTGGCATCATGCAGGCCGCTTCCGTGATGCGGCAGTCTTCACACAGTGCGTTACAACCACTGTAAATCTGTATCCGGTAAGATGTCTTTGGAGATGCGCTCTTTTACGGTCCGGCGAGTATGCGAACCGGAGCGCAGGTAGCATTATCGGGCTCGTATTGCCATCCTCCCTTTAGTAGTCCTTTGGGGGGAGGGAGAGACAAAGCGAGAACGTCGAAGTCAGCTGCAGGTATTCCTCGTAAAGTCGTTAACGTGCAGCAAAACTGACAGGAAAGTAAATCCTGCTGGTAGTAAAGTTGGCCCATGAGGTTTGCTTCATTGCCGGGGCAGAAAAAGGCAGTGTTTACGTGCTGAAAGTCTTGTGAACCGTCTCAAGCGATTTTTTATTGCTGACATAAATTCATATTACCTCCAGAAGAGGGGCGTCGATTCTTATATCGTTCATTGATCTTGGTTACGCGGGATAATTATTCGAGGATGAGTAATAAATCCATATGGGCAGTTTTGTGCTTTACAATCATCTGATAAATCACACTTTTTGCTTGGGTTTATTTTGTTGAAAGGGCAGAGAGTTTTATCCTTAATTTCATACCATAACATTTCACTGTATGGTGAAACATTGTACACTGTAAGAGGCAGGATTTTACCATTCACGGTTATTTCTGATTTTGTCTGATTTAATACATCTCCCGGATAAAGGAATACGTTACTTTCATACCAGATTATGAACTTAAAATATTTTAAATTCACAATACTTGAATAGACAACTCCCGTTTTAGGGCAGATTAACGAACCGTTAACTTTCCATAGCATGGATGTAGCCTCTTACATTTTGGGTTAATGAGAATAATAATTATTATTATTTCTAGCACATGATTTGAGTTACATCAACAGATAAGTGGTTGAAAATGATCGTTTTTTTGTTTGTTTTTAAAAATCTTTAACTTTCAGAAAGATATAACATGCAAGCCATGAATTAGCGCAAATGGCTGAAAAACAAGGATGAAAGGTATGACCGTTTTCTTAAGAGCAAGGTCATTTTTGTTTTTTTACTCTCCCCATACACGTATTAAGATTATGATTATAAACATCTTTTATCTTAATACTGTACAAGAAATGAAGAAGCAATTAATAAATACAATTATTAAATGCAACGTTTGTCCGGGATGTGAGCATTAAGTAATGACAGGGCGTGACATTTTCCCAAATAAAGGCTGTACTCTCTCTAGTATCTTTAAAAATGGTAAGGCTGGTATCCGTATGATTTTGCAAGGTGCATGTAGATCGAATTCTCACGAGGCCTGAAAAGCCCATCGTAAATTTAATGGCACATGAGCAGAGTCACTCGTTTGATCTCCGAACACTTTTCAGAAATTCAGTTCATATATGCAAAAATGACTGATAATGCGTCAGCCAAATTAGATTTGTGTTGATATTGATATGGCAAAAGAGCCTTCCAATATTTGCGCAGGAACCAGCAACATGACAATCCCTGTAGAAAATAGCTAAGTATATTGTTAATGCTCCTGAAGACGCCTCTGTCTCTTTGATTTTGATGGCGGTTAACGCGCAAACTTGAGGCTGGCTTTGCCTGTCAGTTTTAATCTGAGGGCCACGAAATAGCGATAGTGAATCACTGACAACCAGGGATCTCTGCCGGGCAATGGGAAACCTGTCAAAGACCGACTGCAACTATGCTAAAGCTCTCGCGCAGAAGGCAGCACCGCTGACAAGTTGATGCGGTACGGTTTCGCCTGGGTGAACTGTTCCGCTTAGTGGACGGGGCTGAGGTCACAAATGACAGGGCCAGCATGAAGCCGAGAAAAAGAGAATAAAGAATTTCATGAAGCTTCTCCTGATGCGGTGAACCTACACGAAGCTTACTTCGTTCTGCCTGAAGAAATTTTTCGTGCGGTTAGACTTGTCAGGGATTATGTTTATCCTCTGTAAAAATGTTCACATAACATTTCTATGCACGTCATTCTTTGCACTGCTATTTGAAGCGGCTCGCAATCGACATCCCTCCGGCTCGCAATCAGCGTCATTTTCGGCTCACATTCACTGCAAAGAGACATCGTCATAACGGCAGACCGACCGCCGGCATTCTGTCGCGTAGTTCGGCCGTGCGTACAGGGTCTAACTGATTGTTAAATAATGCCCTGATTTCAGCAGGTTTTGCATCGAACTGCTCCACCGTGTCCTTCAGCTGGTAACCATGCCGCGTGAGCGTCGGCTCCAGGTTATCCAGCTGGTGTGACAGCACGGATTCACCAGCGTGGCGGTAATCGGTTTTTCACCTGTCTGGTATCCTGCTTCTGTCGCCAGCGTCAGGTGCAACTGGACCTGCAGCGGTGTACAGAGTTTCATCGCCAGCAGGTCAACCGCTTCAGTTGTCAGAAAATCTTCCGGCTTACCCTTGCCGGTGCTGGTGTTCAGCAGCCACCGGATATATTCGCGCTGGCTGCTGGTGATCCCGTCCAGAGTAAAAATATCGGTACGATAACCGATTTCCTCCATCGTCGGACGACGCAGGTCATTACGCAGTTTTGGGTGACCGGCCAGCACGACAGACAGCCGTCCACCGCCGTCTTCAACCACTTCCATCAGCCGTTTGAGTCCCGTCAGTGTATTACCGTTCAGGTCATGCGCCTCATCAACAAACAGTGCCACCGGGCGCTTACCTTTTTTGACCAGCTCCTGCAGTTCCCGCTCGCGGCGTTCACCCTGTTTGGGGATCTGCACCTGCTTATCCTGCGCCAGGTCATAAAACAGAGCATTAATCAGCGTGGCGAGCCGGACACTCGGTTTATCCACCGACAGGGAGCGGGCGACAATAATTTTGTTTCATCCGTCAGTTGCTGCTGGAGGCGTCGCAGGGTGACCGTTTGCCGCTTCCGACCACGCCACAGACCGCTATCAGTCGTCCTTCGCGTATCGCCCCTTTAATGACTTTCATCAGCTGCTTATGGTGAGCTGTTTTATAATACCCGGCCTGTTCAATAGACTGCGTCAGTCCATAATGTTCCATCACTTCAACCCGCATGGTCTTCTCCTGCTTGTCTGTTACTAAAATAGTCTCTGATGCGGGCGAGTTCTTCACTACGGTTTAGCGTCTCAGTCAGAATACTGCCGTTAAACGCCCGGGCGTCATCCGACATTCTGGCCAGCGGTATGGCCAGATCGTCAGCAATAGCCAGTTTTGCCGCAATAACGGTGGGAAAGTGATATTCTAATTTTCGGGCATCAAAGGGCTGATGTGGCAACTCATTAATGCGCTGATGAGTGTCATCACTGACCACGCGGAGATCGCTGCCGGACAACGCGCTGATGGGGATGTTCAGCTGTCTGGCCAGAGCATAGATACGATCGGCCCGTTAAGCTGCTTTACCGCGCCTGAACGTCCGGTAACAGTGTAGTGGCACAGACCCCGACACCGGATAATAAGACCCCCATGTTTCACCGGTAAACTCCTCATACATCTCTTCGTCAAACAGCCCCCACAGCAGAATGACGGTTTCACCCGCCATATCCGGTTCAACTTCCCATGCGGTGCCGTCTATCGTTACCTGCGCATCAACACCCACCCTGCGGGACTCAGGCTCACGGGCGAACCGGCAGTATTGTTCCCAGCTGCAAATATCTCTCACGCCGTCCCGGGGGATATTTGCCAGCCAGTCCTCAAGTCGGGAGTGTTTCTCGCTGCGGTGACGCTGCACATTGTAACGACTCAGATAGTTCCAGAGCCATTCGTTGGCTTGCAGCTCCGTCTCCGGTTTATGGAAATGGTACAGGGTTTCATGCGCCTCTTTGACGGTCCTGAAAGGACGCTCTACTTTACCTTTGGACCGCGCCGTCGTCCGGGTGCCATCCTTGCCTGCCGGCGTATGCGTCAGCCAGTCAACCTTCAGGGACTGCATCACATTCTGGAATACATGGCTTTTGGCCACCGGCCCGTTATCGAGGTACAGCATTTTCGGGCGGCCCTGGAAAGGAAAATCAGACCTGGCTTTTGTCGCCATGGCGTTAAAGAGAAAACGCAGCGCTGATTCCGCATCCTCACCACACACACACCGGTATTCCTGATAAGCAACACCTGTCCGGTCATCCACCACGCTGAACAGCATCAGCGTGGGCTCGCCCCGGGCAGGGTCAACCCAGACAGGCTGTTCAATATGCTTGAGATCGGACGGTGAAATATCAAACTGCCAGCAGTCATTGCTGTTTTCAGCCTGAAACCGTACCGCCGGTGGCTCCCGTAACAGGCGGGGCTGGTCGAGACGCCTATGATTCTAGATGATGAGAACGTAACTCCGGGATGGGACAAAAACAACCCAAATGAGACAGAAAAACTGTCTCACCGGATTGACTGTTTTGGGTCTACTCAAAAAAGAAGCCCGGCTCAAAGCCGGGCTGAAAAGTGAGAGGTTTTGATCAGGCTTTCCTGAAACAGGGCTTGCCGTTCCTGGTGCGCCAATCTTTGACTCTTTTAGTTATTGCTTCAGGGGTTGCTTCGGCATCCGATGGTGCGTAATAGATCAGATCCGTTCCTTCTGGATGTTCTGTAATCTTCTCGAAGTGTTCAAGAAGAATGTCTAGGCGATCATCTGTTTCAGCAACATTCTCTTTGAAGATTTCTTTCAATAATGAAATAAACTCAGCTTCGCTGTATTCAGTAATATTATTCTTAAGATCCATTATTTGCCTCCTTTATGAATATCAACATGCCGTTTCGGCGTCATAACTCGCAAATTATCTATATTGTAAACATCACCGCCTTTGGATATCTCATTTATATGATGGATTTCAAAAGAAGTTCGCTTACCGGAGGCATCCAATTTACGTGCTTTCGGTGCCTTACCTGCAGCCATACGGCTACGATTAGAAACAGTAAATTGCTTGCTTAATGCTGGATCTTTACTTACTTCCTGCAAGAATGCCTTACGAAACGAATCAAAGTTCGCAAACTTACGGCCACGCAGCTTGTCCGCAATCTGATCCGGAACTGGCGCGCCCAGTTCCTGGTTTAACCAGCCTTCATCTACTTGCTGTCCCTTGCCGCTCACAGCACCTGAAAACCTGTTTGGCCTGGATTTAGCACCCATAGAAAACGCCCGGCAAACTCTCGTTTGCTGGGCGTTGCTTAAAACACACTTACAGCTAAGTGCTGGTAACTACTCAATACCGTACTTTTTCTCGGTCACGAATGCGGGTTCATTCCAGTTCGGGCCTTTGATTGCATGCCCTTTTTCGTTTTTCGCTAATTTGCCTTCTTTAACCAATTTCTGAAAACATAATAGAAGCTCACGGCTTGCGGCAACATCAAAATTATAGCGAACATACATACGATCTATATCAGGATATGATCTGATCGGCGCAAAGTGTAAGAGAACATCTTCAACGCTTTCGCTTTCAATCATTTTTTTAAAATCAATCATGGGTTTTCTCGCTTCTCTTGTTCTTCATAGGCCTTGTCTGCTTCTGGCGTATACAAGGGTTGAGTTTTTTCGTTTACCTTATAGTCTTCAAGCGTGGCAGTATGCGCATCATTCCAGACAGATTCGTCTTCCATACCATCAGGAACTCCTAAAGCTCGATAACGTTCTAACTCTCTAATTTCGTGAGTATAAAACCGTTTGTCGATATCGGTGGGCTGCAGTTCCCCCTTCAGGATTTTCTCCAGACGGTCAATCATCACCTTGTTAGCATCCGACTCAGCAAACCGCCCGGTATGTAGCTTCACCCTGTCCACGCCGGCGCGGTCAATGGTGGCCCCTTTCCAGTCCAGGTTCTGAATTGGCCCGCCGGCCTTCTCCGTGTTGTAATCACGTCCGCTGTATTTCCCTTTAGCGTTGGTTTCACCATAAGGGCCGCTCAACATCACGTA
>NZ_JBSKJR010000017.1:0-66558 GCF_053709675.1 Enterobacter sp. UPMP2052 | reverse complement strand
ATAGCCTGTAGGCCCGGTAAGCGTAAGCGCCACCCGGCTTTGTTTTTTTACCGCATTGCACGTCTTAGAATACGTTCCGCCTGACGCTGGAAGTCAGCGGCGGTCTCTTCGACGGTTTTCTGACCGTAGTCGAGGTACTGCAACGACGTGCCAAACTGCGCCACGATTTGCGGGTCGTCAAAATAGGGTGATACGGAGAGTTTTGTCGGCAGGGATTGCGCCAGGCGCAGGCCGGCAACCGACGGGTCGTTCTCCTTGATCGTGCCGTCCTCGGTGAGGAACTGCACCGCCGCTTTGCTCAGCGGCACGCCGCGTTCCAGCCCCAGCGTGTCCACCCCCTCTTTGCTGTTCAGCAGGAAGTTAATCAGCTTCGCCGCCGCCTGCGGGTTCTTGGTGGATTTACCAATCGACAGCATCTGCGCCGGTTTAAAGAACAGGCCCGCGTCGGTCGCGCCCGGCAGCATCGGATAATTACCCAGCGCCAGTTTTGCCGGTGGCTTCAGGTTGTCGGAGTATTTGTTGATGGTCGAGTTCCACATGTAGGTCCCGCCCCATTCGCCCTGGATCCACGGCTTCATCTCATACATGTTGCTCTTGCCAAACGACGCATAGTATTTGGTGTCCGGCATGACGTGACTGTCGATCAGCTTTTTGTAGGTCTGGAAAAACTCAACCCACTGCTCTTTGGAATAAGTGAACTTTTTGGTCTTCTCGTCCACCGCCGGAATGTTGTATTTCTGGATCATGTAGGAGTTCAGCAGCGCCAGGGTGTCCTGATGTTCCAGCACCACCGGATAATACTGCTTGCCGAGTTTGCTCTCGAACGCCTTACCGGCGGCCATCAGCTCGTCCCAGGTTTTTGGGTATTCAACGCCCGCTTTTTTCCAGGTCTCGTCGTTGAAATAGAAAACGCGCGCGGTGACGGAGATCGGAATGCCGTTCAGCTTGCCGTTAACCGTGGTCGACTGCAGCTCTTTCGGATCGAACTGCGTCAGGTCAATGGTGTCTTTCAGCGTGTTCAGATCGTAGAAGCCGTCACCGGTTTTAGAGAAAATCGGCAGCCAGTTCCAGTTGGTCTGCATCACGTCCGGTTCGGTGCCGCCTGCAATCTGGGTCGTCAGGCGCGATAAGTGGCCGTCCCAGCCGGTGTATTCCGCTTTGACGTTAATGTCCGGGTTCTGTTTATGGAACTCTTCCAGCGCTTTCAGGGTGACCTGGTGACGGCCATTGCCGCCCCACCAGGACATGCGTAAATCAACATTTTGCGCCATCGATGGCAATGCGGTAAGGCCCAGAGTCGCGGAGATTGCTGCGCTTAAAAGCACTTTTTTCATTTTTATAACTCCATTAAAGAGAGATGTTCTGCTCGGTTTTCGCGTCAAAAACATGACACTTATTCATGTCAAACGTGAAGTACACCTTGCGATGAAGGCCTTTATCAATCATCGGTTTGGCTTCATCGGAAGGAATTCGGGCGGTCAGTTCGTAGTCCGCGACTTTGAGGTACACAAAGAATTCGTGGCCCATATTTTCGACGCGCACCATCTCGCCGCTGCATCCGCCGTTCGGGAACGGCTCGTCGGAGAGCGAAACAAATTCCGGGCGCACGCCGTAGAAGACCTCCTGCCCGGCATAAGCGGAGACTTTCTCCTGCATGGCCGCGTTTAACGGCATGGATTCAGCCCCGATGGCGATATGCAGTCGGCCCTCTTTTTCCACCAGGCGGCAGGGGCGAATGTTCATCTCCGGCGCGCCGATAAAGCCCGCCACGAACATGTTTTTGGGTTTGTGATAAAGGTTGTCCGGGGTATCCACCTGCATGATGTGGCCGAGCTTCATCACGCAGATGCGGTCGCCCATGGTCATCGCTTCGGTCTGGTCGTGGGTCACATAGACGGTGGTGGCCGGTTTGCCTGACGCCTTAAGCTGTTTGTGCAAGTCGGAGATGCGGATGCGCATGGAGGCGCGCAGTTTGGCATCGAGGTTCGACAGCGGCTCATCGAACAGGAACACGTCCGGCTTTTTGACAATCGCACGGCCTACGGCCACGCGCTGTGCCTGACCGCCGGAAAGCTGACGCGGCAGACGGTCGAGCAACTCTTCCAGCTCGAGGATTTTGGCCGCCTCGTTCACCTGAGACTCAATCTGATCTTTCGGCAGCTTGCTGAGCTTCAGGCCAAAGGCCAGGTTCTCGCGCACCGTCATGTGCGGATAGAGCGCATAGTTCTGGAACACCATCGCGATCCCGCGCTCTTTCGGTGCGAGGTTGTTCACAATCTTCTCGCCGATGCGCACTTCGCCGCCGCTGATGGTTTCCAGCCCGGCCAGCATACGCAGGGTGGTGGATTTGGCGCAGCCGGACGGCCCGACGATCACCATAAACTCGCCTTCAGCGATTTTCAGGTCGATAGCATGTACCGCTTTGAAGCCGTTGGAGTAGACCTTTTCCAGTTTGTTGAAGATAACTTCAGCCATGGTATTTCCCTCTTAACCTTTAATTCCGCTGCTGGTCACGCCCTGGACGAAGTAGCGCTGTGCCAGGAAGAAGACGATGATGGATGGCAAAATGGAGATGCTCGCCATTGCCAGAATTTCGTTCCACGGCGCCCCTTCGGTGACGTCGATGGACATTTTCAGAGCCAGTGCAATCGGGTATTTATCCACGCTGTAGACATAGATCAGCGGCCCGATAAAGTCGTTCATGGACCACATAAACTGGAACAGGGCGACGGAGATGATGGCAGGCTTCAGAATCGGCACGACCACATACCACAGCACCTGAATGGAGTTACAGCCGTCAATCTGCGCGGCTTCCTCCATGTCACGCGGCACGCCGCGCAGGAACTGGATCAGCATGAACACGAAGAACCCCTGCGTGGCGAAGGCCAGCGGCAGGTACAGCGGCATGTAGCTGTTCAGCATGCCCATTTCACGGAACATCAGGTACTGCGGGATCAGCAGCACGGTGCTCGGCAGCAGCATGGTGGTGATGAGCGTGGCGAACCAGAACTTCTTCCACGGGATCTCGAAGCGGGCAAAGCCGTACGCCACGATGGTGGAGGAGATAATGGTCAGGATCACTTTGGGGATCACATACTTAAAGGTGTTCAGCATGTAATGGCCAAAGTTGTACTCGGTCCCGGTTTTCCAGCCGTTAACGAAGCCGTCCCAGGTGGCGTGGGCGGGCCACAGGCTCAGGGTGGTGAAGATCTCGTGGTTCGGTTTGAACGACGCCGAGAACATCCACACCAGCGGGTAAAGCATCAGCAGGCCGACAAACAGCAGGATCACGTAGCGAATGCTGGCGTTGATCTTCTCTTTGCGCAGGGTGCGCGCCACTTCGCGCTCGGCGACGCTTCTCGCCGTGGAGAGTTGTTGGATATCAGCCATTTTTGCCTCCTTTATCGGCGGAGTAGAACACCCAGTATTTCGATGACTTAAAGGCGATACCGGCAAAGACGGCGACCACCAGGAACAGAACCCACGCCAGCGCCGCCCCGTACCCCATGTCGAAGTATTTAAACGCGGTGTCGTAGATGTAGAGCGAGAACAGGTAGGTCGAGTAGGTTGGCCCGCCGCCGGTGATGACGTATGGCCCGGTAAATTCCTGGAACGCCTGGGTCGTCTGCATGATGAAGTTGAAGAAAATCACCGGGGTAATCAGCGGCACGGTCACTTTCATGAACATCTGCCATTTTGACGCCCCGTCGATCATCGCCGCTTCATACTGCGACTGCGGCACGTTTTGCAGCGCCGCGAGGAAGATGACCATCGCGGAGCCAAACTGCCAGACGCGCAGCAGCGTCACGGACATCAGCGCCAGAGACGGCTCACCCAGCCAGTTCACCGGGTCAAAACCAAATACCCCAATAAAGCTGTTAAGCAGGCCATCAATAGCAAAAAGCGCGCGCCAGAGCACCGCAATGGCGACGGAACTGCCGAGAATAGAGGGAATATAGTAGGCGGTACGGAAGAATCCGATGCCGCGTAATTTAAAGTTCAGAACAAACGCTATTCCTAATGCAAACGCGAGCTTTAAGGGGATGGTTAAAAATACATACGCGAACGTCACGCCCATTGATTTCCAGAAGAGCGTGTCTTCGGTAAACATGTAGCGATAGTTCTCAATGCCGTTAAACACCGGCGGGCTCATCAAATCGTAATCCGTAAAGCTAAGAAAGAACGATGAGACAAAAGGGAAAGCCGTAAAGAGTATCAGCCCAATTATGTAGGGCGATATCCACGCTAACCCCAGCAGCTTGTTTTCATTCATACATACCTACCTGGCGATCGATGGTTTAAAACGGAATCTGCGTTTCGTTACCGCGCCCACGCCTGTTAAATGCGGCATGAGCGAGAATGCTTAGGGCTGCGCGTCTCGGCTGTACTCATTGACTTATTGTTTTTTAAGGATTTTGTAGAGCTGTGCTCGCTGCGCGCGGGTTTAGTTTCAAAAGAGACGAACCACTGTTTTTGAATACTAAAACGTCGTTTTAATTTATTTTATTGCGATTTGTTTCCGCGTCATTCGCTTAATGATGGAAATGTGATCAATGTCGAAACGGTGTTTCAATAAGGTGAGGGCGGTGGCATTTTTGACTTTTCAGTAAGCCGCAGAACCCAGTTTTGCGGCGGAAGGTCGAAAAATGAGGGAGGGATAATTAACAACGAAATTGTGAACAGGGTAACTACTAATTCTGATAGTCGGTGTACAGTTGGACTAATCTCGCGTTCAGATAATTCTTACTTTCTTGTATCATCGGTTTACGAGAACCCATCGAGCAGAAATTTACTGCCTCTTAAAAAGAAGAACGGTTATGTCAGCAATGGACTTCAAGAAAAATACGGACCTCGATTTCCCCCGCTATACCTCCCCGCCTCACAGCGCAAAAGAGATTGACCTTCTGGGACTGCTGGACGTCCTGTTGGCGGCGAAAAAACGCATCATTGCCATTACGTTTACCTTTGCCCTGGCGGGCCTGGCCATTGCGTATCTCATGCCGCAAAAGTGGACCAGTAAAGCCGTGATCACCCCTGCCGAGCAGACGCAGTGGAACCCGCTGCGGCAGATGATGGTGGCCTTGCAGGTACTGGATGTGGACGTGAAGGTCGACCGTTCTGACGTATTTAATATGTTCATCAAAAAGTTTCAGTCGCAGACGCTGCTCGAAGAGTACATGAAGAACTCCCCGTATGTGATGTCGCAGCTGGAAGGCACCAACGTGGACCCGCTGGAACTGCACCGCGCGGTGGTGAATATCTCTGAAAAAATGAAAGCGACGGATAACACCCTGGCGAAAGATGCGGATAAAGCGCCGTACGTCTCCTGGACGCTGAGCTTTACCGCGCCGACGGCAGGTGACGCGCAGACGGTGCTGGAGGGCTACGTTGACTATATCACCCATATCGTTGAGCAGGAGACGATGCAGAATATTCGTAACCAGATCGCGCTGAAAACGAAAGTGGTGCAGCAGCAGCTGGCGCTGGATCGTGTGCGTCTGACCAATCTGCATAACACTAATCTGCAGCGTCTTAACTATTCGCTGGAAGTGGCGAACGCGGCCGGCATCAAAAAACCGGTCTACAGCAATGGTCAGGCAGTGAAAGATGACCCGGATTATTCCGTTGCGCTCGGGGCGGACGGTATCGCGCAAAAGCTGCAGATTGAAAAGAACCTCAAAGACGTTGCCGAGCTGAACGCCGACTTCCAGAACCGCGAATACTTCCTGGCCCAGCTGCAAAACCTGTCCGTTGAAGACGTCAAGCTGGAGCCGTTTAAATATCAGCTTACTCCGTCAATGCCGGTGAAAAAAGACGGCCCGGGTAAAGCGCTGATTGTGATTCTTGCCGCGCTGGTTGGCGGCCTGTTTGCCTGCGGCAGCGTGCTGCTGCGCGGCGCCATGATTGCACGCGCTCCGCTGCCTGAACCGGTCACGGAATAAACCTGCGGTAATAACGAGAAGGGGCGCTGTTTCAGCGCCCCTTTTTAGTTCAGGAAATCCTCGCGGACCGGCGTGAAGGTATCCAGCAGCGTGCCGGGTTTCAGGCACACGCAGCCGTGCATAACATGCGGCTCCTTGTACAGCGTATCGCCCGCCGTCACCACTCGTTTTTCTTCCCCGATGGTGAACTCAAACTCACCGGAGAGAACATAGGTTAGCTGCTCATGGGGATGGTTATGCATCGGGCCAATAGCGCCCTGTTCAAAATTAACCTCAACCGCCATCATCTTACCGTTATGCGCCAGAATGCGTCGCGTGACGCCGTTGCCCAGATCGTCCAGCGTCGTCTCTTTATGGAAAACAAACATATCTCCGCCTTGGTTTAATGTGAAACATTGTTTCATTTAATTTATCCCAGCAAAAATGAAAAAGAAACGCGCTGCTAAAGAACTGGAAACAGGATCACAAGTTTGCTTCACTGGGAGCAACATTAAGGAGAGTCTATGAAAACGATCGGTCTGTTAGGTGGCATGAGTTGGGAATCGACCATTCCCTATTACCGTCTGATTAATGAAGGGGTCAAGCAACGCCTGGGCGGACTGCATTCGGCAAGCCTCCTGCTGCACAGCGTGGATTTCCACGACATTGAAGCCTGCCAGTCTCGCGGGGAGTGGGATAAAGCCGGAGAGATGCTGGCGCAGGCGGCGCTCGGGCTGGAACGTGCGGGCGCAGAGGGGATCCTGCTCTGTACCAATACCATGCACAAAGTGGCGTCCCACATTGAGACGCGCTGTGCGCTGCCGTTCCTGCACATTGCCGACGCGACCGGGCGGGCGATTGCCGCTTCGGGGATGTCGCGCGTGGCGCTGCTGGGCACGCGCTATACCATGGAGCAGGATTTCTACCGGGGCCGCTTAGAAAGCGCGTTTGGCATTGAAAGCCTGATCCCGGACGAAGCCGATCGGGGGCGCATCAACCAGATCATCTTTGAGGAGCTGTGCCTTGGCACTTTCAGCGAAACCTCGCGCGCGTATTACGTCAGCGTCATTAAGAAGCTTGCGCGTCAGGGGGCGGAAGGGGTGATTTTCGGCTGTACCGAAATCGGCCTGCTGGTTCCCGTGGAGCAAAGCCCGATCCCGGTGTTTGATACCGCCGCCATTCATGCCGCAGATGCGGTGGAATTTATGCTGTCATAAGGGGTTCTGTAGGTCAGGTAAGCGAAGCGCCACCTGACGCGCGTGCTCAATTAAATGTCCGGTGAAAGCCTCGACCAGCGCGGACGCCGGGCGATGCAGCGGGCGGATCAGGCTCACGGTAAACGGAACGGAAACGCTAAAGCGGCGGATCACAATGCCGCTTCCGGCATAGTCCATCGCCGTGAGCGGGTTCACCACCGAAATACCCACGCCTGCGCGCACCATGGCGCAAATTGAGGCGGCGCTGTGCGTTTCTACCACCATCCGCCGCTTCACCTGATGCTCGGCAAACAGCGTATCCAGCAGCTGTCGATAGCTGTCGGTTTGCGACAGGCTGATGTAATTCTCCCCCTGGAAATCCGCAGGCGTCAGCACCTCTTTTGCGGCCAGCGGATGCCCTTCGGGCAACACGCACACTTCGTCCAGCGCCAGCAGCTCCGTGCGTTCCGTACCGGCGGGCGTAGCGAGCGTTTCCGTCAGGCCCAGATCGTGACGCTGTGCAGAGAGCCACTCTTCGAGCAGCGGCGATTCCTGCGGCACGATGGTGAGATTGACCTCGGGATAGCGGGCAAGAAAGGGCTGTAACAGCATGGGTAAAAAGGACTGGGAAAAGACGGGCAGGCAGACGATAGACAGCTCACCCTGGCGAAACTCGCGCAGGCTCTCCGCCGCGCTGACAATGCGATCCAGCCCGTACCAGGAGCGCTGAACTTCCTCAAACAGACGCAGCCCTTGCACCGTCGGGTGCAGCCTGCCGCGTGTGCGTTCAAACAGCTTCAGCCCCAGCACTTTCTCAAACCGCGCCAGCTCGCGGCTGACCGTTGGCTGGGAGGTATGCAGCATCTGTGCGGCTTCGGTGAGATTACCAGTCGTCATCACGGCGTGAAAAATCTCGATGTGGCGGAGGTTAACGGCGGGCATAAGTCACCTGAACGTTGAGCGTTATCCATATCATTTTTGCATAGACTCGCGACAAAACGATATTTTTTATTCTCTTCCGGCTGTGGCGTAATGGACAAAACAGTCATAATCCGGAGTACCACCATGCCACGCCCGCTCAACCAGACCGATACCGATCTGAACGCCGACAACCTGCTGCGCCTGCCCGCTGAATTTGGCTGCCCGGTGTGGGTCTATGACGCACAGATTATTCGCGAGAAAATTGCCGCCCTTCATCAGTTTGACGTGGTGCGTTTCGCCCAAAAAGCCTGCTCCAATATTCATATTCTGCGACTGATGCGTGAACAGGGCGTAAAGGTAGACTCCGTTTCGCTGGGCGAAATCGAGCGCGCGCTGGCGGCCGGATTTGATCCGCAATCCGACAGCGACGCGATTGTGTTCACCGCCGATCTGATCGACGACGCAACCCTCGCACGCGTTCATGAGTTGCACATTCCCGTCAACGCCGGTTCGGTGGATATGCTGGAGCAGCTGGGACAGGTATCACCCGGCCATCGCGTCTGGCTGCGCGTCAACCCAGGCTTCGGTCACGGCCACAGTCAAAAAACCAACACCGGCGGTGAGAACAGCAAGCACGGGATCTGGCATGGCGATCTTCCTGCCGCGCTGGAGGTACTGCAGCGCTACGGCCTGAAGCTGGTTGGCATTCACATGCATATCGGCTCCGGCGTGGACTACGGTCATCTTGAGCAGGTGTGTGGCGCAATGGTGGATCAGGTGCTGGCGTGTGGTCAGGATCTGGAGGCGATCTCCGCGGGGGGCGGCTTGTCCATTCCGTATCGCGAAGGCGAAGAGGCGATCGATACCGATCACTATTACGGCCTGTGGAGCGCCGCGCGCGACAAAATTGCGGCTCACCTGGGCCACGCGGTGAAGCTGGAAATTGAGCCGGGGCGTTTCCTGGTGGCGGAGTCCGGCGTGCTGGTGGCGCAGGTGCGCAGCGTGAAAGAGATGGGATCGCGCCATTTTGTGCTGATCGACGCGGGCTTTAACGATCTGATGCGCCCCTCCATGTACGGCAGCTATCACCACATTACGGCGCTCGCCGCCGACGGGCGCGATCTGCTGAACGCACCGCGCGTGGAGACGGTGGTCGCCGGTCCGCTGTGTGAATCCGGGGACGTGTTCACCCAGCAGGAGGGCGGTAAAGTGGAAACCCGCGCGCTGCCTGAAGTGAAGCCGGGTGACTATCTGGTGCTGCACGATACCGGCGCGTACGGGGCGTCGATGTCCTCTAACTACAACAGCCGCCCGCTGCTGCCGGAAGTGCTGTTTGATCGCGGCGTGGCACGATTGATCCGTCGCCGCCAGACCATTCAGGAACTGCTGGCGCTGGAGCTGTTCTGAGTGAAATACGGCCCCGTCGTCACCGAGTCGCGCAAAACCAGCGTGCCGGTAAACGGCGGGATCGCCTCCACCGGCTGGTTCTTCGCCAGCCGGATCGCCTGATCGATAGCAGTGACGATCATGTTGTCGATCGGCAGATAAACCGAGGACAACGCGGGCTCCAGCCATTTCGCGCTCGGCGCATCATCAAACCCAAACAGCGAAATATCCTGCGGGATCTTCAGCCCGGCCTGGTGTAATGCTTTGGACGCACCCAGCGCCATATCATCGTTACAGGCAAACAGCGCGCTGAACGGCACGGCGTCGGCGATAAGCTCCTTGCACAGCTCATAACCCCGCGTCATTCCCGCATCGCCGTATTTAATCCGTCGTTCGTCAAGACGGATGCCGTGCTTCTCCAGCGCTTTGCGGTAGCCCATCAGGCGGGCTTTACCGGTAGGAGTATGAATGGGAACGGTGATGCAGGCGATCTCGCGATGGCCCTGGCTTATCAGGTAATCCACGGCTTTAAACGCGGCATCCTGCTGCTCGAAGAACACGCAGCGATCCGCCGCCTGGCTAACCTCACGGTTGATCACCACCAGCGGGGTTTGCACCGTGTTGATGAGCTTCATGATCGCCTTTTCGCTCATGTAGCGTGTATAGAGAACGATGGCGTCGCACTTGCGATCCGCCAGCATCTGAACGGCCTGCTCTTCCTGCTCGGGCGCATCATGACCGTCGGTGACGATCAGCTGCTTGCCGTGCGTTTCGGTCTGCCGGGAAGCCTGCTGCAGCAGGCGACCAAAGTAAAAACCGTCAAAGGTGGAGACCACCAGACCAATGCTGTTGCTGGTCTGGTTCGCCAGCGAACGCGCGAGAAAGTTCGGGCGATAGCCCAGCTCTTCCATCGCGGTGAACACCTGCTGACGCGTACTCTCTTTAACCTGACCCGTGCCGTTCAGCACGCGCGAGACGGTGGCTTTCGACACGCCCGCGCGTAATGAGACATCCAGCATTGTTGCCATGAGTAATTCCTGCTTCCACGTAATGCCTGCAGTTTAACACAGACCCCACGGCGCATAAGCGACGCGGCAAGGGCAAAACCCCCATCACGATCACGCTTTTCGGTAACGCTCTGCCTGAGCGGAATAATTGCCTGTAAGTGGTATGCCAAATTGGTAGTAAATCGCAATCTGGAATACCTCTGGCGGCACTGAGAGCCGAATCACAGAACAAAACCCGTCATGCGTCTATTTTTGGTATGCCAATAGTAGCCGGCTGTACACCTTTTTCAATAAAAGCCCTTTTACTGAGGTATTACCCTATGGCATTACAGGAAAAACTGATCGACGCTCTGGGCAGTTTCGCCACCAAATTCAACAGCTATCGCTATATCATGGCGATCAAATCCGCTTTTATCACCCTCATGCCGGTCATCATCGTGGGGGCTTTCTCCGTGCTGATCTCCAACATGGTGCTGGATCCAAAAAACGGCCTGGCCAGCTTCCAGTCGCTGTCGTTTCTCGCCGCACTTAAGCCCATCACCAGCGCGCTGAACTACGCCACGCTGAACTTCCTCAACATTGGCGCGGTGTTTCTCATCGGCGTGGAGCTCGGGCGCATTAACGGCATCAAGTCGCTGTTTCCGGGGCTGCTGGCGGTGATTTGCTTTATCTGCGTTACGCCGACGACGGTCGAGATGCTGGTGGACGGCGAAATGCACGTGGTGAAAGACGTGCTGCTGCGCCAGTTCTCCGATACCCGAAGCCTGTTCCTCGGCATGTTTATCGCCATTCTTTCCGTAGAGGTGTATTGCTGGCTGGAAAACCGTAAAGGGCTAAAAATTAAGATGCCGGATACCGTACCGCCTAACGTGGCGGCCTCGTTCTCCGCGCTAATCCCGGCGATTATTACCACCACGGCCATTGCGACCTTTGGCTTTATTTTCCATCAAACCACCGGCATGTACCTCTACGACGCGGTGTACCAGGTTGTGCAACAGCCGCTGGAGCGCGTGGTGCAGAGCCTGCCTGGCATCCTGCTGCTGATGTTCGTGGCTCAGCTGTTCTGGGTGATCGGCATTCATGGCAACCAGATGATCAAACCGATCCGCGAGCCGCTGCTGCTGGGGGCGATCACCGTCAACATGAGCGCGTTCGAGCAGGGGAAAGAGGTGCCGAACATCATCACCATGCCGTTCTGGGATGTGTACATGAGCATCGGCGGCTCCGGCCTGACCATCGGCCTGCTGATCGCCGTGATGATCGCCACCAAACGCAAAGAGATGAAAGAGATCGCCAAGCTCTCTATCGGGCCGGGCCTGTTTAACATCAACGAGCCGGTGATCTTCGGTATGCCAATCATGCTCAACCCGATCCTCGCCATTCCCTTCATCATCACTCCGCTGGTGACCGGTTCGATTGGTTACTTTGCCACGGTGACAGGTTTTGCCGGTAAGGCAGTGGTGATGGTGCCCTGGACCACGCCGCCGCTGATTAACGCCTGGCTCTCTACGGCAGGCTCAATGGGGGCGGTGGTGACCCAGCTTATCTGTATTGTCACCGCCGTCCTGATCTACCTGCCGTTTGTAAAGATTGCCTCGCGCCGCGCAGAGCAGGCCGCGCTGCAACACGCCACCGACAACGCTTGAGGACGCTATGAGCATAAAAAAGATGACGATACCGCAGGATTTCATTCTTGGCGCGGCGGCCTCGGCCTGGCAAACCGAAGGCTGGAGTGGCAAGAAAGCGGGGCAGGATTCATGGATCGATCTGTGGTACAAAAATGACCGACACGTCTGGCATAACGGCTACGGCCCGGCCGTGGCCACCGACTTTATCAACCGCTTTCGCGAAGACGTGGCGCTGATGAAGGCGGCGGGGTTAACGCACTACCGCACCTCAATCAACTGGTCACGCTTTCTCATCGACTACGAAAACGTAACGGTAGACGAGGAGTACGCGGCCTGGTACGACGCGCTGTTCGATGAGATGCACCGTCAGGGCATTGAGCCGATGATCTGCCTTGAGCACTACGAGCTGCCGGGCGTACTGCTGCAGAACTATGGCGGCTGGGCGTCAAAGCACGTGGTTGAGCTGTTCACGCGTTATGCCGAAAAGGTGTTTGAACGCTATCACCACAAGGTCAGCCGCTGGTTTACCTTCAACGAGCCCATTGTGGTACAAACCCGCGTCTATCTCGACGCCCTGCGCTGGCCCTATGAGCAGAATACCGGCACATGGATGCAGTGGAACCACCACAAGGTGCTGGCGACGGCAAAGGTGGTGAAGCTGTTTCGTGACAAGGGTTATCGGGGGACGGTGGGGTGCATCCTCAACCCGGAAGTGACCTATCCGCGCTCGCGCGCGCCGCATGACGTGCGCGCCGCAGAGATGTACGACCTGTTCTATAACCGCGTATTTCTTGATCCGCTGGTCCATGGGCGCTATCCGCAGGCACTTTTCTCCCTGCTGGAGCAGCATCAGGTTCAGTGGGATTACACCGCAGACGAACTGGCGCTGATTGCCGACAACACCGTCGATGAACTGGGCATCAACCTCTACTATCCGCACCGCGTGAAAGCGCCTTCCCGCGCCTGGCACCCGGAGACGCCGTTCCACCCGGCGTACTATTATGAGCCGTTCGAACTGCCTGGGCGGCGGATGAATGCCTCCCGCGGCTGGGAGATATACCCACGCATTATCTACGACATGGCGATGCGAATAAAACAAGACTATCGCAACATCGACTGGTTCGTGGCGGAAAGCGGAATGGGCGTGGAGAACGAAGCGCAGTTTCGCAACCGTGACGGCATTATCGAAGACACTTACCGCATCGATTTTATCAGTGAGCACCTCTATTACACGCTGCTGGCGCGCGAAGAAGGGGCAAATTGTCACGGCTATATGCTGTGGGCGTTTACCGACAACGTCTCTCCGATGAACGCGTTCAAAAACCGCTATGGCCTGATTGAGATCGATCTCAACGACAATCGCGCCCGGCGTGCGAAAAAATCGGCGGCCTGGTTCCGGCAGTTGCGCGATGCGCGCGAGCTCACGCTCACGGTTGATGATGAATGGAAGTAGGCGAAAAGCGTGCGGGTTCTGATAAAATAGCGCACAAACTGGCCGGGAGGATGCCCGGCCTGCGCATTAACTGACAATCACAGGTGATCACGTGGATAAGGCTGTCATCCTGCCGGAAAAAAAACAGTACCAGGAAATTGGCGAGGATTTACGGACGCAAATTATCCAGGGGCACTATCCTGTTGGGTCGCGTCTGCCGCCCGAGCGCAACATTGCTGAAACCTACGGCGTGAGCCGCACCATCGTGCGGGAAGCGCTGCTGATGCTTGAGCTGCAGGGCACCGTGGATATCCGCCAGGGGTCTGGCGTCTATGTCATGCGCATTCCTGAGGAGCACGAAAACGAGGAAGAGCGCTTTCTTAACAGCGACGTCGGCCCGTTTGAGATCCTTCAGGCGCGCCAGCTGCTGGAAAGCAATATCGCCGCGTTTGCCGCCAAAATGGCAACGCGGGCGGATATCGACAATCTGCGCCGCATAATCGAACAGGAACAGCGGGCGATTGCCGCGGACGATAACAGCCAGGACAATAACAAGATGTTCCATCTGGTGCTGGCCAGGGCCACGCAAAACCAGATGCTGCTGGCGACCGTAGAGAGCGTCTGGCATCACATGGACAGCAGCCCACTGTGGCAGCAGTTTAACGTCCATATTGCCAGCCGGGCCTGGCGCCTGAAATGGCTGGGCGACAGGCAAACCATTCTCGCTGCGCTGCGCCGCCGGGATGTGATGGGCGCCTGGCAGGCGATGTTCCAGCATCTTGAGAATGTGAAAAAGAGTCTGCTGGAACTGTCCGACGAAGACGCGCCCGATTTTGACGGGTATCTCTTTGAATCGGTGCCTATTTTTCAGGGTAAGCTGGTGTGAACATTCTGCCGCTATATTCCGCGCCGCAGTTTGCGGACCGGGTAACCGACTGGATCTGGCAGGCGTTTGGCGACGGGCTGCCGCGCGCCTTTTTCCAGAGCATTGTCGACCATAGCCAGACGCCCGATGCGTTGCCGCTCACCTTTATCGCTATCGACGGAGACAACCTGCTGGGCACGGTCGGGCTGTGGCGCTGCGACTTGATCAGCCGTCAGGATCTATACCCGTGGCTCGCCGCGCTATACGTCGACGAGGCGGCGCGGGGACAAGGCCTGGCGGGGCAACTGCAGCGGCATGTCATCGCCTATGCCGCGCAGGCCGGGTTTACTGAGCTGCACCTCTGGTCTGCCTGCCGTGACTTCTACGAACGCTACGGCTGGCAATACGTCGGTGACGCGCTCGAATACCCTGACAAAAGGGTTCACCTCTACCGCTACGCCTCGGATGCCTCTGCCGGGGGGACTACGGAGTGACGGCGCACCAGCGTTGGGCTGAACAGATGGGTAATTTCCGGCGGCGGGCGATTCTCTGCCAGGGCTAACGCCAGCTCGGCGGCCTGGGTCGCCATGGTGACGATCGGGTAACGCACCGTGGTCAGGCGAGGGCGAACGTAGCGCGACACCAGCACATCATCAAAACCAATCAGCGAAATTTCAGCCGGCACCTCAACGCCATTGTCATTCAACACCCCCATCGCACCGGCGGCCATCGAATCGTTATAGCAGGCGATGGCCGTGAAGTTGCGCCCGCGGCCCAGCAGTTCCGTCATGGCCTGCTCGCCGCCGCTCTCGTCGGGTTCACCGTACGCCACCAGCCGGTCGTTGCACGGCAGACCGTGTTCGCGCAGCGCGTCGTAATAGCCCTGCAAACGATCTTCGGCATCGGAGATGGGGTGGTTTGAGCAGAGATAACCGATGCGGGTATGGCCCTGCTGAATAAGGTGACGCGTCGCGAGCCACGCGCCGTAGCGGTCGTCGAGAGCCACGCAGCGCTCTTCAAAATCGGGAATGATACGGTTGATGATCACCATGCCGGGGATCTGCTTCATCAGATGAATCAGTTCGGCATCGGGGATCATTTTGGCATGGACCACCAGCGCCGCGCAGCGGTGGCGCATCAGCTGTTCAATGGCCTGGCGCTCTTTTTGCTCGTTGTGATAGCCATTGCCGATCAGCAGAAAATTGCCCGTCTGGTAAGAGACGTGCTCCACGGCTTTGACCATGGCGCCGAAAAAAGGGTCGGAGACATCGCCCACCACCAGCCCGATCGTCTCGGTAGACTGCTGGGCAAGCGCACGCGCGTTGGCGTTGGGGTGATAATTCAGGTTTTCCATGGCGTCCTGCACGGCCTGGCGTGATGCATCGCTGGCTTTCGGGGAGTTATTGATCACGCGCGAGACGGTCGCGACGGAAACACCGGCCAGACGAGCCACATCCTTTATTGTCGCCATTCAATACCTTCTTATTTGGGGTAAGCGTTTACACGTAAACAGTGTTGCGGAAAAGTGGCGCGCATTCAAGGGGAGCAGGCGGGACGCCTCAACAAACGTGACCCAGACCACCCCGGACGGTGTAATCGTTACACGCAGACTCATGTCAAAGCCGTGTGATTCTGAACCTTTAGTTACACTTTGCCTCAGGCTGTTGCGATTGTCTGATAGCAGAGTCCCGGAGTGGGTTGATAGAGTCGAGATCCCAGAGGTATTGATAGGTGGTATCAACTCCGGTTGATTAACACGATTTACACCAACCTGCGTTTTACGCAGGTTTTTTTTTGCCTGTAAGTTCAACCTGTAACAGCAACAGAGAATATTCACACCTGGTTGCACTTAGGCTCATTCCTTTGCGTTTTCCAGGTGGCGAAGCACAGGGTGAACAGCCACAATCAAGATCCCAGAGGTATTGATTGGTGAGAATTCTTAGTACGGTTTCGTACTCATCTCTTGCACCAACCTGCGCGGATGCGCAGGTTTTTTTTTGCCTCTTTTTTTGCTGTCGCTCCCTAACGACTTCTCGTGTAATCTGCCACCATTTAGTCACCCTCCACACTGGCTGGCAAAGGGAGTTGAGATGCTTTTTGGGTTCTTCCGTACACTGTTCCGTATCCTCTTTCGTATTCGCGTAACCGGCGATCCGCAGGCGTTTTTTGGCGAACGCGTGCTGATCACGCCAAACCACGTCTCCTTTATTGACGGCATTCTGCTGGCATTGTTTTTGCCGGTGCGCCCGGTCTTTGCGGTCTACAGCTCCATCAGCGAAAAGTGGTTTATGCGCTGGCTGGCGCCGCTGATCGATTTTGTGCCGCTCGACCCGACAAAACCGATGATGATCAAACACCTGGTGCGCCTGGTTGAGCAGGGGCGTCCGGTGGTTATTTTCCCGGAAGGGCGGATCTCGGTGACCGGCTCGCTGATGAAAATCTACGACGGCGCGGGGTTTGTTGCCGCAAAGTCAAAGGCCACCGTGGTGCCGATGCGCATTGAAGGTGCCGAGCTTACCCGGTTCAGCCGCCTGAAAGGGCTCGTGAAACAGCGACTGTTCCCCGCCATCACCCTGCATATTCTTCCCCCGACCTCATTGCCGATGCCCGAGGCGCCGCGCGCGCGGGATCGCCGCAAAATCGCTGGTGAAATGCTGCACCAGATTATGATGGAAGCGCGCATGGCCGTTCGCCCGCGCGAAACGCTCTACGAATCGCTGCTGTCGGCCCAGTACCGCTATGGTGCGAACAAAAACTGCATCGAAGACGTTAACTTTACGCCGGACACCTACCGCAAACTGCTGACGAAAACGCTGTTTGTTGGCCGCATCCTCGAGAAGTACAGCAAGCAGGGTGAAAAAATTGGTCTGATGCTGCCTAACGCAGGCATCAGCGCGGCGGTCATTTTTGGCGCGGTGTCGCGTGGCCGTATCCCGGCAATGATGAACTACACGGCGGGCGTGAAAGGGCTGACCAGCGCGATTACCGCTGCGCAAATCAAAACCGTGTTTACGTCTCGCCAGTTCCTCGACAAAGGCAAGCTGTGGCACCTGCCGGAGCAGCTCACGCAGGTGCGCTGGGTTTTCCTGGAAGATCTGAAAGCCGACGTCACCCCCGGCGACAAGCTGTGGATTTTTGCTCACCTGCTGATGCCGCACCTGGCGCAGGTGAAACAGCAGCCGGAAGATGACGCGATCATCCTCTTTACCTCTGGCTCGGAAGGCAATCCGAAGGGGGTGGTGCACAGCCATAAAAGCATTCTGGCTAACGTCGAGCAGATCAAAACCATCGCCGACTTTACGGCGAAGGACCGCTTTATGTCGGCCCTGCCGCTGTTCCACTCGTTTGGCCTGACGGTTGGGCTTTTTACGCCGCTCCTGACCGGCGCGGAGGTGTTCCTTTACCCAAGCCCGCTGCACTACCGCATCGTGCCGGAGCTGGTGTATGACCGTAACTGCACCGTGCTGTTCGGGACGTCCACCTTCCTCGGCCACTACGCGCGCTTTGCCAACCCGTATGACTTCTTCCGGGTGCGCTATGTCGTCGCCGGGGCGGAAAAACTGCAGGAGAGCACGCGCCAGATCTGGCAGGACAAGTTTGGCCTGCGCATCCTCGAAGGCTATGGCGTGACGGAGTGCGCGCCGGTGGTCTCCATCAACGTGCCGATGGCGGCGAAGCCTGGCACGGTCGGGCGTATTCTGCCGGGAATGGACGCTCGCTTGCTGGCGGTACCGGGTATTGAAGAGGGCGGCCGACTGCAGCTGAAAGGGCCGAATGTGATGAACGGTTACCTGCGTGTGGAAAACCCGGGTGTCCTCGAAGCCCCGACGGCGGAAAACGTTGAGGGTGAAACAGAGGCCGGCTGGTACGACACCGGCGATATCGTCCGCTTTGATGCTCAGGGCTTTGTGCAGATCCAGGGCCGGGCAAAACGCTTTGCCAAAATTGCCGGGGAGATGGTCTCTCTGGAAATGGTGGAGATGCTGGCGACGGCGGTCTCTGCCGATAAGCTGCACGCCACCGTGGTGAAAAGCGATGCCAGCAAAGGCGAAGCGCTGGTGCTCTTTACCACCGACAGCGAACTGAAGCGCGAGCAGTTGCTTAAGCATGCGCGCGAGCACGGCATTCCTGAACTGGCGGTGCCGCGCGACATTCGTTATCTCAAGCAACTTCCGGTACTGGGCAGCGGCAAGCCCGACTTCGTGACCCTCAAAGGCATGGTTGAAGAGGCAGAACAGCAAAATGCGTGAGTCAGTACACACTAACACCTCCCTCTGGTCGAGAGGCATGCTGGCGGTGACGGCCGCCCAGTTTCTCTCTGCCTTCGGGGACAATGCCTTACTGTTCGCGACCCTGGCGCTGTTAAAAGCTGAGTTTTACCCCGACTGGAGTCAGCCTGTCCTCCAGATGGTGTTTGTGGGTGCTTACATTATCTTTGCGCCGTTTGTGGGGCAGGTCGCGGACAGTTTCCCGAAAGGCCGGGTGATGATGTTTGCGAACGGCCTGAAGCTGCTGGGCGCGGCCAGTATCTGCTTTGGTATCAACCCGTTTATCGGCTATACGCTGGTGGGCGTTGGCGCGGCCGCTTACTCGCCGGCGAAATACGGCATTCTGGGCGAACTGACGACGGGTGATAAGCTGGTTAAAGCCAACGGCCTGATGGAGTCATCCACCATTGCGGCGATCCTGCTCGGCTCGGTGGCGGGCGGGGTACTGGCGGACTGGCATGTGCTGGCGGCACTGGGCGTGTGTGCGGTGGTGTACGGCGGCGCGGTGGTGGCCAACCTGTTCATTCCCAAACTGCCGGTGGCGCGTCCGGGACAATCCTGGCGTTTCGCGCCGATGACCGGGAGTTTCTTTAATGCCTGTCGCGTGCTGTGGCGTAACGGCGAAACGCGCTTCTCGCTGATGGGCACCAGCATGTTCTGGGGGGCGGGCGTGACCCTGCGTTTCCTGCTGGTGCTGTGGGTTCCGGTGGCGCTGGGGATCGTGGACAACGCGACGCCTACCTACCTTAACGCAATGGTTGCCGTCGGGATTGTCGTCGGCGCGGGCGCGGCGGCGAAGCTGGTAACGCTCGAGACTGTGGCGCGCTGTATGCCTGCGGGGATCCTGATCGGCGTTGGTGTTCTGTTCTTCTCGCTTCAACACGCGTTGTTGCCCGCCTACGCACTGCTGGTCCTGATCGGGATACTGGGCGGTTTCTTTGTGGTGCCGCTGAACGCGCTATTGCAGGCGCGGGGCAAGCAGACGGTCGGCGCGGGGAATGCGATTGCGGTGCAAAACCTGGGCGAAAACATGGCGATGCTGCTGATGCTGGGGCTCTACTCGCTGGCGGTTAAAGCGGGTGCACCAGTGGTTGGGATTGGCATCGGGTTTGGCGCGCTGTTTGCGCTGGCGATTGCAGGCTTGTGGCTCTGGCAGCGTCGCCGTTGAGAGATATTGCCGGGTGACGGCTTCGCCTAACCCGGCCTACGTTTGTGCACTTGTAGGCCCGGTAAGCGGAGCGCCACCGGGCAAAAGCATCGGGCTACGGCGCAGGGTAGGTATAAACCTGATGCACCCTTTCAATCTCCGCTAACACCTCTTCACTCAGGTTCAGGTGGAAACTCTCAATATTGGTTTTCAGCTGTTCCAGGGTGGTCGCGCCCAGCAGGGTGCTGGCCACAAACGGCTGACGGCGCACAAACGCCAGCGCCATTTGCGCGGGATCGAGTCCGTGACGTTTCGCGATATCCACGTAGGCAGCAACCGCTTTTTGCGTCTGCTCACCGCTGTAGCGGGTAAAGCGGCTGAAAAGGGTATTACGCGCACCGGCGGGCTTTGCGCCATTCAGGTATTTGCCCGTCAGCGTGCCAAACCCCAGACAGGAATAGGCGAGTAATTCCACTTCTTCATACTGCGTCACTTCGGCCAGACCAACTTCATAACTGCGGTTCAGCAGACTGTAGGGGTTTTGAATGGTCACAATACGCGGCAGATCGTGCTTGTCCGCCAGGTGGAGGTAACGCATCACGCCAAACGCCGTTTCGTTCGAGACGCCAATGTAGCGGATCTTGCCCGCGCGCTGGCACTCCGTCAGCGCTTCCAGCGTGTCGAGCAGGCTCACGGCAGGAGCGCTCTCATTCCAGCTGTAGCCTAGTTTGCCAAAGCAGTTGGTTGGACGCTGCGGCCAGTGTACCTGGTAAAGATCGAGATAATCCGTTTGCAGGCGCTTGAGGCTGGCATCCAGAGCGGCACGGATGTTCTTGCGATCGAGGATCTGGTTGGGGCGGATCCCTGCGTCGTTATTGCGCGACGGGCCGCTGACTTTGGAGGCGAGGATCAGCTTTTCGCGGTTACCGCGTTTCGCCAGCCAGTTACCGACGTAGGTTTCGGTAAGTCCCTGCGTCTCCGGGCGGGGAGGGACAGGGTACATCTCTGCTACGTCAATCAGGTTAATGCCCTGGCTGACGGCATAATCGAGTTGTGCATGGGCATCGGCTTCGCTGTTTTGTTCACCAAATGTCATCGTGCCCAACCCCAGTTGACTAACTTCCAGAGCGCTGTGGGGGATACGGTGATAATGCATAGCCGGCTTCCTTCATTAGACATGTAGACCGCGTCAGGAACCTCCCGACAAAGGAATATAAACATGGCAGAGGGGAAGCAAAAGGGGAAGGGAAAAATCAAAAAGGCCAGCAGGTTACTGACCTTAATCGTTTAACGCTCGATAATCTGGGAGACTTCGTCGCGGTTAATCTGCAGGTTGTTGCCCGCCTGATCACGGTAACTCACCAGACCGGTATCGTCGTCGACTTCAGGTTTACCATCGGTCAAAATCATACGCCCGTCTTTTGTCGCCATGACATAATCGCTGCTACAACCCGATACCGCAAACGCTAAACCCACTGCCGAGATTATCACTGCCCATTTTTTCATCGTTATCGTCCTCACCTGGCTCGTATCAAATCATAGTGTAGTAATAACCTGATATTTCGTCAGGAGGAAGCGGTAAAATCTTAAAAACCAGTCGATTGTGTTAGGTAGAGCGCAAAAATGGTTAAAAAGCTATGTATTCAGTAAGAAATGGCGAGCGAGCAGCGCCCCGGTGAAATTCTTTTTGAGATAAAAGCCGCGCGGTAATGTCAGGATCGGTTCACCCCGCGCGCCGACTGCCTCGGTAAGGGCTTTGCTGTTCGCCGCTTTCGGGCGGATCTGTAGCACCTCGCCGTGTCGGGCGGTGATGCGCTCCACCTGACCAAGAACAATCATATCCATCAGCTCTTCCCAGTCCTGAGACAGCTGACGATCTTCCTCTTCGCTGGGACTCCACAGCAGAGGCGCGCCCACGCGTCGATCCGCCAGCGGGATCTGCCGGTCTCCCTCTACCGGCACCCACAGCACGCGCTTTAGCTTGTGGCGTACGTGGCTGGTTTCCCATGTCACGCCGCTGTTACCGGTTAACGGGGCAACGCACACGAAAGTGGTTTCCAGCGGCCTGCCCTGACCGTCTATAGGGATGGTTTTTAGCTCTACGCCCAGCGCGGCAAAATCCTGTTCAGGCTTGCTGCCTGCGCTTGCCCCGAGCCACAGCTCCAGCAGCATACCGATCCACCCCTTATCTCTCTTGAGATCCCCCGGAATGGCTAACCCCGCCATAGCCGCAAGTTCCCCAAGCGAATAGCCCGCCAGACGCTGCGCCTGATGCAGCAGTTGAGCTTCACTTCCAGGAGGAGAGGTCAGTGGCGCAAGCGAAATCATAAATACATCCATCTGGTTAAAAAATGAGCGGATAAATGGGGGCATGTGGATAGAGTTTACCGATTTCTGGGTAACAATGCCATGTCCATGATTTATAGGTTATTTTGTCAGTTTTAAAAAGGCAAATGGCGTGGCAAAAACAGGTTGTTCAAAACTGGTCACTGACAATGAACAGGATCTTACACCATGTTATCCACAGAAAAATGGGATAACTGGGAATAACCCTCACTACTGTTTCAATTTACAGCCTTGACGTGCGACGAAAATCGAATTTTCACACAAATTGTGACTAACTTATTGGCACAATCTGTGGATAAAACCGACGCTGCTCGATCTTTCATCAGTGGGAGGATCTCTGGTGTGACGATCGTCACGTTATCCTGTTTTCAGGCCATGGTTTTGGATGTAACATGATGAAATTAAATCGCTTATCAGGAGGGCTGTCTGTGGCGCTTTTTCGATGCATGAAGGTTGTCCATCGGTAATTCCATACTTCTTCACAACTATATCCACAGAAAAGGTGAATAAAATTGGCTTTACGGTGCCTCATCTGTTTATAACTCCCGTGAATTTTGTGAGTTATTCAAATGTTATTAGGTTACAGGCCCGTAAGAGAGTGGTTTACCGCCTCCCTGTAGTGTGAAACAATCATTCATATATAAGGTTTATATTGGGGTAGTCCGGTGATTGATGACGATGGCTACCGCCCAAACGTAGGAATCGTAATTTGTAATCGTCAGGGCCAGGTCATGTGGGCACGACGATATGGTCAGCACTCTTGGCAGTTCCCGCAAGGCGGGATCAACCCAGGGGAGTCCCCAGAACAAGCGATGTACCGGGAGCTGTTTGAAGAAGTCGGTTTAAGCCGAAAGGATGTGCGTATCCTGGCTTCGACCCGCAACTGGTTGCGTTACAAGTTACCGAAACGTTTGGTGCGTTGGGACACAAAGCCGGTTTGTATCGGCCAGAAACAGAAATGGTTTCTACTGCAGTTGGTGGGCAACGATTCGGATATCAACATGCAAACCAGCAGTACGCCTGAGTTCGATGGCTGGCGGTGGGTAAGCTACTGGTATCCTGTTCGTCAGGTCGTGTCGTTTAAGCGCGATGTATACCGCAGGGTGATGAAAGAGTTTGCAAGTGTTGTGATGCAGCTTCAGGAGACGCCTCCTAAGCCGCAGAGTGCACCTGCCTGGCGACGTAAAAGAGGTTAAGCTACGCAAATCATGCTCACCCGCTTGCGAGAAATAGTCGAAAAGGTGGCCAGTGCGCCTCGCCTCAACGAGGCGTTGAATATTCTGGTCACTGACATCTGTCTTGCGATGGAAACCGACGTCTGTTCGGTGTATCTGGCCGACCATGACCGACGCTGTTATTACCTGATGGCGACCCGTGGTTTAAAAAAACCACGTGGCCGTACCGTCACGCTTGCGTTTGATGAAGGCATCGTTGGGTTGGTTGGGCGCCTCGCTGAACCTATCAACCTTGCCGATGCGCAAAAACACCCCAGCTTCAAATACATCCCCTCCGTTAAAGAAGAGCGTTTCCGCGCATTCCTCGGCGTGCCTATCATTCAGCGTCGTCAGCTGCTTGGCGTGCTGGTGGTTCAGCAGCGCGAGCTTCGACAGTACGATGAGAGCGAAGAGTCGTTTCTGGTTACGCTGGCAACGCAGATGGCGGCGATCCTGTCGCAGTCTCAGCTGGCTGCCCTCTTTGGTCAGTATCGCCATACGCGCATACGTGCACTTCCGGCCTCGCCTGGCGTGGCGATTGCGGAAGGCTGGATGGATGCGACCCTGCCGCTGATGGAGCAGGTGTACGAGGCCTCAACGCTTGACGAAGCGCTCGAACGTGAACGCCTCACCGCTGCGCTGGAAGAGGCGGCGAACGAGTTTCGCCGCTACAGCAAGCGTTTTGCGGCAGGTGCCCAAAAAGAGACGGCGGCCATCTTTGACCTCTACTCCCACCTGCTTTCCGATGCGCGTCTGCGGCGTGAACTGTTTGCCGAAGTTGATAAAGGCGCGGTCGCGGAGTGGGCGGTAAAAAAGGTTATCGAAAAGTTTGCCGAGCAGTTTGCGTCATTAACGGACGGGTATCTTAAGGAGCGCGCGGGGGATTTACGCACGCTGGGGCAGCGACTGCTGTTCCATCTCGACGATACCAATCAGGGCGCAAATGCCTGGCCTGAACGCTTTGTGCTGGTGGCCGATGAGCTGTCGGCAACGACGCTGGCTGAACTGCCGCAGGACAGGCTCGCGGGCGTTGTCGTGCGCGATGGCGCGGCCAACTCCCATGCGGCCATCATGGTCCGTGCGCTGGGCATCCCGACCGTGATGGGCGCGGATATCCAGCCCTCAGTCCTGCACAGACGCACCCTGGTTGTGGACGGCTATCGCGGTGAGCTGTTAGTCGACCCGGAACCGGTGCTGCTTCAGGAATATCAGCGGTTAATCAGTGAAGAGAACGAATTAAGCAAGCTGGCGGAAGACGACGTCAACCTGCCCGCGCAGCTCAAAAGCGGCGAGCGCGTCAAGGTGATGCTCAACGCGGGCTTAAGCCCTGAACACGAAGAGAAGCTTGGCAGCCGTATCGACGGCATTGGCCTGTACCGCACCGAAATTCCTTTCATGTTGCAGAGCGGCTTCCCCTCCGAAGAGGAGCAGGTGGCGCAGTACCAGGGCATGCTGCAGATGTTTAACGACAAACCGGTGACGCTGCGTACCCTGGACATTGGTGCCGATAAGCAGTTGCCGTACATGCCGATCAGCGAAGAGAACCCGTGCCTGGGCTGGCGCGGGATCCGCATTACGCTCGATCAGCCGGAGATCTTTCTGATCCAGGTCCGCGCGATGCTGCGCGCCAATGCGGCGACGGGAAACCTCAGCATTTTACTGCCGATGGTGACCAGCATCGATGAAATCGACGAGGCCCGTCGGTTGATTGAGCGCGCGGGGCGTGAAGTCGAAGAGATGATCGGCTATGCAATCCCTAAACCCCGGATTGGCGTCATGCTCGAAGTCCCGTCGATGGTCTTTATGATCGCACAGCTGGCCAATCGCGTTGATTTTATCTCCGTCGGCACTAACGATTTAACCCAGTACATTCTGGCCGTCGACCGTAACAACACGCGCGTAGCCAGTATTTACGACAGCCTCCATCCGGCTATGCTCCGTGCCCTGGCAATGATCGCCCGTGAGGCCGAGCAGTATGGCCTCGATCTGCGTCTGTGCGGTGAGATGGCCGGCGATTCGATGTGTGTGGCGGTGCTGATCGGCCTGGGCTATCGTCATCTGTCGATGAACGGTCGTTCCGTTGCCCGCGTAAAATACCTGTTACGCCACATCGATTTTGACGATGCGCGGGAGCTGGCAGAACGCAGTCTCGACGCGCAACTGGCAACCGAAGTACGCCACCAGGTAGCGGCCTTTATGGAGCGACGCGGTATGGGCGGCCTGATCCGCGGCGGCCGCTAGCGGCTATCGTCCCTCTTCCTGTGGGGGAGGGGCGTCATCCAGGTATCGGTGCGCACAATACTCTATACACATCTTTTACATCTCAGACGCATCCACCTGGGCTGCCTTATGCTATTATTCGCAACCTTGGAGCACCTGCCAGTGGCGGGAATGCAATTCTACCGCTGTCCACTTTCAGCGGAATAACAACATCTTGTGGTGACAGATGAACAGTGGTTATCTGCATTTTCCGGAATTTGATCCGGTCATTTTTTCAGTAGGACCTGTAGCGCTTCACTGGTACGGACTGATGTACCTGGTCGGTTTTATTTTTGCCATGTGGCTCGCAGGGCGTCGCGCTAATCGTCCGGGTAGCGGCTGGACGAAGAACGAAGTCGAGAACCTGCTGTATGCGGGCTTCCTCGGTGTGTTCCTGGGTGGGCGCATCGGCTATGTTCTGTTCTATAACTTCCCGGTTTTCCTGAGCGATCCCCTCTATCTGTTCCGCGTCTGGGACGGCGGCATGTCCTTCCACGGCGGCCTGATTGGCGTGATCTTAGTGATGCTCATCTTTGCCAAACGCACCAAGCGTAACTTCTTCCAGGTGGCTGATTTTATTGCGCCTCTGATCCCGTTTGGGCTGGGCGCGGGTCGTCTGGGTAACTTCATCAACGGGGAGCTTTGGGGGCGTGTCGATCCGAGCGTGTCGTTTACGATGCTGTTCCCGGGTTCGCGTGCAGAAGACCTGGCGCTGCTGCCGTCTCACCCTGAATGGCAATCCATTTTCGATACCTACGGCGTTCTGCCGCGCCACATGTCCCAGCTCTATGAACTGGCGCTTGAAGGCGTAGTGCTGTTTATCATTCTTAACCTGTTCATCCGCAAGCCACGCCCAACGGGGGCGGTTTCTGGCCTGTTCCTGATTGGCTACGGCGCGTTTCGTATCATCGTCGAGTTCTTCCGCCAGCCGGATGCGCAGTTTACCGGCGAATGGGTACAGTACATCAGTATGGGGCAGATCCTCTCCATTCCGATGATTGTCGCGGGTGCCGTTATGATGATCTGGGCCTACCGCCGTCGTCCACAGCAACAACTTTCCTGAGGAACCATGAAACAGTATCTTGAATTGATGAAAAAAGTGCTCGATGAGGGCACGCCAAAAAATGACCGCACCGGCACCGGGACGCTCTCTATTTTTGGCCACCAGATGCGCTTCAACCTGCAGGAAGGTTTCCCTCTGGTGACGACGAAGCGCTGCCATCTGCGCTCGATCATTCATGAACTGCTCTGGTTCCTGCAAGGCGACACCAACGTAGCGTATCTGCACGAAAACAACGTCTCCATCTGGGACGAATGGGCCGATGAGAATGGCAACCTCGGTCCGGTTTACGGCAAGCAGTGGCGGGCATGGCCTACCTCTGACGGCCGCCATATCGACCAGATCACCACCGTAATGAACCAGCTGAAAAACGATCCGGACTCGCGCCGTATCATCGTTTCTGCCTGGAACGTGGGTGAACTGGACAAAATGGCGCTGGCACCGTGCCACGCGTTTTTCCAGTTCTATGTGGCGGACGGTAAGCTCTCCTGCCAGCTTTATCAGCGCTCCTGCGACGTGTTCCTCGGCCTGCCGTTTAACATCGCCAGCTACGCGCTGCTTGTGCACATGATGGCGCAGCAGTGCGATCTGGACGTGGGTGATTTTGTCTGGACGGGCGGGGACACCCACCTGTACAGCAACCACATGGATCAAACGCATCTTCAGCTGAGCCGCGAACCGCGTGCGTTGCCGAAACTGGTTATCAAACGCAAACCTGAATCGATCTTCGATTATCGTTTCGACGATTTCGAGATTGAAGGTTACGACCCGCACCCGGGTATCAAAGCCCCGGTTGCAATCTGATGCGGTAAATCGTTACACAGCCGGCGCTTTTTAGCGCCGGTTTTTTTTCGTCCTCAATGCCTTTTACGAGGCGCATTCCGCGGCCGTTGCAATCTGTTGCAAAAGACAAAAAACACCTGAAAGCGGCTCGCAAACTTCACATTCGTCCCTCGTTAAATATCTCTACCGTCGTCACACTCCCGGCATGAAAAATGAGAACGGCTTTACGCTGATTGAAACACTGATTGCCCTTACGCTTGTGGTGATCCTGAGCGCTACAGGGCTTTACGGCTGGGACAGCTGGCAACGCCAGCAGCGGCTATGGCAAACCGCAGGGCAGGTGCGCGATTACATGGTGTTTTTGCGTAACGATGCTAACCGCCATAACCGCGACCACCTGGTCACGCTTCAGCGGGATGAAAACAGAAACTGCCTGGTGAGTTCCATCGTAATGGATTGCGAAAGCGGTGGTCCCTTCGTGATGGTGCCGCTCTGGCCTGAGGTCGTCATCAGCGAGATAACACCGTCGCTGGGGTTCTTTGGGCTGAGAGATACCGCCTGGGCCGGGCGGGTAGGGGTGAAAAGTCGCGCGGGTGAGTGGCTGATTATTATCTCAAACGCAGGACGAATCAGAATGTGTAATGCAGCAGTTCAGGGAGCGTGTCGATGAACCAGAGCGGCTTTTCGCTTACGGAGATGCTGATGGCTATGGCTATCAGCAGCATTTTGTTGGTCAGCACATCGCGTTTTTTGCCGGCGTTACACCGTGCGGTTTTGCTGCAATCCGGGCAACAGGAGCTTGAGGAGGAGGTCTGGCAGCGTCTGTTTTCCATCGGTAAGCAGCTTCAGCGGGCGGGCTACTGTGCAGGAAATTGCCAGGGAACGGGGCTGACCATTGGCCGACAGGGCAGTTGTGCCATCGTAAAATGGGATGCCAACAGCAATGGGGCCTGGGACGCGTCCTCCTCTGAAAACGACAGCACCGGATTTCGCCTGGAGTCGGGCGCGCTGGAAACGCTGCGCGGGGCGACCAGCTGTGAAGGGCGAGGATGGGAAAAGCTTACCGATCCAGACCGGATTGCGATCCAGCAGTTAAAAGTAAGCAAAGTGGAACACGCCGGTTTTGCGCCGGAACTGACTGTTGAGCTGGTTGCCCTTCGGCAAGGCGCGTTAGCCGCGCCGTTTGCCGCGCGCTATACCGTCACGGGATTCAATCTGTGAACCGTCAGCAGGGAATGTCGTCGTTGGCGCTGGTCGTGCTTTTGCTGGTACTCGGCACCCTGATCCTGACCGGCCTCAGTCAGCAGCTTGATAGCCTTAGCGCCCTGGTCGGGGGCGAGACCCGCTCGCTTCGGGAGCAGATGGCCGCACAGTCAGCGCTGGAATGGGGGCGGATGCAGAACTGGGCCTTACAGTCCGGGGTGCAGTGTAAAGCGAACAAAGACTGGCATGTCTGTTTGCGATTGTTGAACGAGGGGCGCGTGTTGTTGATAGCCGGTAGCGATGACACGCTGCTATGGCGCGCTGGAGAGATAACTGACGGGCGCATACGTTTTTCCCCTCACGGCTGGAGCGATTTCTGCCCGCTTAAGGAGAGTGCACTATGTCAGTTACCCTGAGCAGACAAAAAGGGTTTAGCATGGTCGAAGTCCTGCTGGCGATGATGCTGCTGGTTATTATTGTGACGGCGCTATCGGGTTATCAGCGGGTGCTGGCGACGCGCTATTCGGCGCTGAATCAGACCCGCCAGCTTTGGCACCATGTCTGGAATTTGTCGCAGCTCTCAACCTTTACGTCACCGACTGGCTGGCAGGCGAGCCGAATGCAGACAACGCGGTCCGGATGTGTCAGCATCACGGTCTCACTTATTTCTCCTCTGGGACGACGCGGCGAAATAACACGTCTGCATTGCCCGGTTAGTCAGTAGTCTGGAGCGTTTATGTTAAGGGTCTACCACTCAAATCGTCTTGATGTGCTGGAAGCACTGATGGAATTTATTGTCGAGCGCGATCGCCTCGACGATCCTTTTGAGCCTGAAATGGTGCTGGTGCAAAGTACCGGTATGGCGCAGTGGCTGCAAATGTCCCTCTCGCAGAAGTTTGGCATTGCGGCGAACATCGACTTTCCGCTGCCCGCGAGCTTTATCTGGGAGATGTTTGTTCGCGTGCTGCCCGACATCCCTGAGCAGAGCGCCTTCAACAAACAGAGCATGAGCTGGAAGCTGATGACCCTGTTACCGGATATGCTGACGCACGATGAATTCACGATGCTGCGTCACTATCTCAATGACGATACCGATAAACGCAAGCTGTTCCAGCTGGCCTCACGTACCGCCGATCTGTTTGACCAGTATCTGGTGTACCGTCCTGAGTGGCTGACGGCCTGGGAAGCCGGTGAGCGGGTGGAGGGCTTACCCGACGCGCAAATCTGGCAGGCGCCACTCTGGAAAGCGCTGGTGGAACACACGGAGAAACTCGGCCAGCCAAAATGGCACCGTGCCAACCTGTACCAGCGTTTTATTTCGATCCTTGAACAGGCTACCGAGCGTCCGGCCCGTCTGCCGTCGCGGGTGTTTATCTGCGGAATATCCGCCCTTCCGCCTGTGTACCTGAATGCACTGCGAGCGCTCGGCCAGCATATTGATATCCACATTCTTTTTACTAACCCCTGCCGCCACTACTGGGGGGATATTCAGGACGCCCGCTGGCTCGCCCGGTTAGTCACCCGGCAACGTCGCCGCCTTTTTGAAGAACGCAGCGTTCCCCTGTTTAAAGACAGCGCAACCGCCGCGCAGCTCTTCGATGAAGACGGCATGCAAAACTTGCCCAATCCGCTGCTTGCCTCCTGGGGAAAACTCGGGCGCGACTATATTCATATGCTCTCCGACATCACCTCTTCTGGCGAAGGGGATGTGGATGCCTTCGCAGAGATTGCGCCGGACAGCCTGCTGCACAACATCCAGATTGATATTCTGGATCTGGAAAACCGCGCCGTCATGGGGATCTCGTCAGAGGAATTTGTTCGCAGCGACGGTAAACGCCTGCTGGATCCTGACGACCGAAGCATCACCGTGCACGTTTGCCACAGCCCGCAGCGAGAGGTTGAGATCCTTCATGACAGGCTCCTGGCGATGCTGCAGGATGACCCGACCCTGACGCCGCGCGACATCGTGGTTATGGTGGCGGATATCGACAGCTACAGCCCGTTTATTCAGGCTGTATTTGGCAGCGCCACGGGCGAGCGGTATCTGCCGTACGCCATTTCTGACCGCCGTGCGCGCCAGTCGCATCCTGCCTTGCAGGCTTTTATCAGCCTGCTCTCACTTCCGGACAGCCGCTTTATTTCTGAAGACGTGCTGGCGCTGCTGGATGTCCCGGTCCTGGCGGCCCGTTTTGACGTTAACGAAGAGGGGTTGCGCTACCTTCGCCAGTGGGTGAATGAGTCCGGTGTTCGCTGGGGGCTGGACGATGACAACGTTCAGGAGTTCGAGCTTCCGCCGACGGGCCAGCACACCTGGCGGTTTGGCCTGACGCGTATGCTGCTGGGCTACGCGATGGAGAGCCTCCACGGTGAGTGGAACGAGGTGCTCCCCTACGATGAATCCAGCGGTCTCATCGCTGAGCTGGTGGGCCATCTTGCCTCGCTGCTGATGCAGCTTAACCGCTGGCGTCGTGAGCTAATGCAGCCTCGCCCGCTTGTCGAGTGGCTTCCCGTCTGCCGCGAAATGCTTAATGCTTTCTTCCTGCCGGACGACGAAACAGAAGCCGCGATGGCGCTCATTGAAAAACAGTGGCAGGCCATCATCGAAGAGGGGGTCAATTCACACTACTCCGAGGCGGTTCCGCTGTCGCTTCTGCGCGATGAACTGACGCAACGCCTCGATCAGGAGCGGATCAGCCAGCGGTTCCTGGCCGGCCCCATCAATATTTGTACCCTGATGCCCATGCGTTCGATCCCCTTCCGCGTGGTTTGCCTGCTGGGGATGAACGACGGGATCTATCCACGCGCGCTGCCACCGCTGGGGTTTGATTTGATGAGCGCTCAGCCGAAGCGGGGTGACCGCAGCCGCCGTGACGACGACCGCTACCTGTTCCTGGAAGCGCTCATCTCGGCGCAGAGCAAGCTCTACATCAGCTATATCGGGCGCTCGATTCAGGACAACAGCGAACGCTTTCCCTCTGTGCTGGTACAGGAACTGGTGGATTATATCGGGCAGAGCCACTATCTGCCGGGTGACGAAGCCCGCAACTGTGACGAAAGTGAACGGCGCGTGAAAGATCATATTACGTTTCACCACAGCCGCATGCCGTTTGATCCGGTTAACTACGCCAGGAATGAACAGCAGAGCTATGCCCAGGAATGGCTCCCGGCGGCGAAACGGGAAGGCACGGCACACACCGATTTTATTCAGGAGCTGGAGCCCCGCTTAATTGACACCCTGACGTTCGAGCAGCTTTCGCGATTTTGGGCGCACCCGGTACGGGCATTTTTCCAGCAGCGCCTGCAGGTCAACTTCCGCTCTGAAGAGAGTGAAATCCCCGATGCGGAACCCTTTACCCTTGATGGGCTGGAACGCTACCAGCTTAACCTTCAACTGCTGAATGCCCTGGTTGACGAGGAAGATGCTCAACTGCTTTATCGCCGCTACCGCGCGGCGGGACAACTGCCTTATGGCGCGTTTGGTGAGATTGTCTGGGATACGCAGTGCCAGGAGATGACGACTCTGGCGGAGCGCGTGATTGCATGCCGACAACCCGGACAAAGTATTGAGATCGATCTCGACTGTAACGGCGTGCAACTCACCGGCTGGCTGACCCATGTGCAGTCTGATGGCCTGCTGCGCTGGCGGCCCTCCATGCTCAGCGTTTCACAAGGTTTGCAACTCTGGCTCGAACATCTTGTCTACAGCGCAGAGGGAAATAAGGGAGAGAGCCGGTTATTCCTGCGTAAAGACGGTGAGTGGCGCTTCCCGCCCATGGAGGCTGAGCAGGCGCTGGCATATTTATCGTTGTACATTGAAGGCTACCGGCAGGGAATGAACAAACCGTTGCTGCTACTGCCAGAAAGTGGTGGGGCGTGGATAAAAGCCTGTTACGACGCGCAGAATGATGCCATGTTAACGGACGAGGCCTCCCTGCAAAAAGCGCGGAGTAAATTTTTGCAGGCCTACGAAGGGAACATGATGGTACGCGGTGAAGGTGACGATGTCTGGTATCAGCGCTTATGGAGAACGCTTGAGCCAGAATTCTTTGACGCCATCACGCAGGAGGCACAGCGCTACCTGTTACCGTTGTTTAAATTTAATCAGTCCTGACGGCTGTATAAAAATTGCGCTGATTTTGGCGTTCATTTATTATGCAGCTCTTATCACGGAGTGATGTACCAAAAGAAAGAGATGCTGGCGTGTCCAGCACGCAGTTTGTTAATGATGTAGCCGTGATAAAGAGGTCGTAATGCCAGGCAGCACCTTGTTTAAAGCGTTTGTATTGTTTGTCGCCCTCTGGGCCCCCTTCACTCAGGTAGATTCCGGTTGGCAACCCATCCAGGAAACGATTCGCAAAAGCGAGAAAGATACCCGCCAGTATCAGGCCATTCGCCTTGATAACGGGATGACCGTGCTGCTGGTTTCCGATCCCCAGGCGGTGAAATCGCTCTCTGCACTGGTGGTGCCGGTTGGGTCTCTGGAAGATCCTGAGGCGCACCCGGGTCTGGCTCACTATCTTGAACACATGACGCTGATGGGGTCGAAAAAGTACCCGCAGCCGGATAGCCTGTCAGAATTCCTGAAAATGCATGGCGGCAGCCACAACGCCAGTACGGCGCCTTATCGCACGGCGTTCTACCTTGAAGTGGAAAATGATGCGCTGGCAGGGGCGGTGGACCGCCTCGCTGACGCTATCGCCGCGCCGCTACTGGATAAAAAATACGCCGACCGCGAACGAAACGCGGTGAATGCGGAATTGACCATGGCCCGCACGCGCGATGGCATGCGCATGGCGCAGGTCAGCGCTGAAACCATCAACCCGGCGCACCCCGGCGCGCGCTTTTCCGGTGGTAACCGAGAGACGTTAAGCGATAAGCCGAACAGCCCCGTGCTCAAGGCGCTGCATACGTTTCGCGATAAATATTACTCAGCCAACCTGATGAAAGCCGTCATCTACAGCAACAAGCCGTTGCCTGAGCTGGCGAACATGGCGGCCCAGACCTTTGGCCGGGTGCCGAATAAAAATATCGATCTGCCGCAGATTAACGTGCCGGTGGTAACCGACGCGCAAAAGGGGATCGTGATCCACTACGTGCCGGCGCTGCCGCGTAAGGTCCTGCGCGTTGAGTTCCGTATCGATAACAATACCGCCCAGTTCCGCAGTAAAACCGATGAACTGGTGACCTATCTTATCGGTAACCGCAGCCCTGGTACGCTCTCTGACTGGCTGCAAAAGCAGGGGCTGGTCGAGGGGATCCGTGCCGACTCCGATCCGGTGGTAAACGGCAACAGCGGTGTGCTGGCGATTTCCGCAACCCTGACCGATAAAGGCCTCGCGAACCGCGATGAGGTGGTTGCTGCGATCTTCAGCTATCTCTCTTTGCTGCGTGAGAAAGGGGTGGATAAACGTTACTTTGATGAACTGGCGCATGTGCTGGATCTCGATTTCCGCTATCCCTCGATTACGCGTGACATGGACTATGTTGAATGGCTCGCCGATACCATGATCCGCGTGCCGGTGGCCCACACGCTTGATGCTGTCAACATTGCTGACCAGTACGACGCCGGGGCGTTAAAAGCACGTCTGGCGATGATGACCCCGGAGAACGCACGTATCTGGTATATCAGCCCGAACGAGCCGCACAATAAAACGGCCTACTTCGTGGATGCGCCTTATCAGGTTGATAAGATCGGCGAGGAGACCTTTGCGAAGTGGCAGAAGCAGTCCGCCGGGATTGCCCTGGCGTTGCCGGAGCTTAATCCCTACATTCCGGACGACTTCACGCTGATTAAGACCACCAAAGCTTATCCGCACCCGGAACTCATTGTTGATGAACCAACGCTGCGCGTGGTTTACACCCCAAGCCGCTATTTTGCGAGCGAACCGAAAGCCGATGTCAGCGTTGTGCTGCGCAACCCGAAGGCGATGGACACGGCCAGAAATCAGGTGATCTTTGCGCTTAATGACTATCTGGCGGGTATCGCTTTAGACCAGCTTAGCAATCAGGCCGCCGTGGGGGGTATTAGCTTCTCTACCAATGCCAACAACGGTCTGATGCTTAACGCTAACGGCTACACCCAGCGTTTGCCGCAGCTGTTCCAGGCGTTGCTCGAAGGCTATTTCAGCTATACGCCAACCCAGGAGCAGCTTGAGCAGGCTAAGTCCTGGTATGCGCAGATGATGGATTCCGCGGAGAAAGGCAAAGCCTACGAACAGGCGATCATGCCGCCGCAGATGCTGTCGCAGATCCCCTATTTCCAGCGGGATGAACGCCGCGCGCTGCTGCCCTCCATATCATTAGACGATGTGCTGGCGTACCGGGCGTTACTGAAAACCAACACCCGGCCCGAGTTCCTGATTGTGGGGAATATGAGTGAAGAGGCCGCGAAAACCCTGGCGCAAAATGTGCGTACCCAGTTGGGGTCGAAAGGCGAGGTGTGGTGTCGCAATCAGGATGTGCTGGTTGAGAAAAAACAGAATGTGATTTTCGAAAAAACGGGTGGCAGTACGGATTCCGCGCTGGCTGCCGTCTTTGTGCCAACGGGATATGACGAATATGCCAGCTCTGCGCAGAGCGCCGTGCTGGGGCAAATTATCCAGCCGTGGTTCTATAACCAACTGCGCACCGAAGAACAGCTCGGCTATGCGGTCTTTGCGTTTTCGATGAACGTAGGGCGTCAGTGGGGCCTCGGGTTCCTGTTGCAAAGCAGTGATAAGCAACCGGCCTATCTCTGGCAGCGCTATCAGGCCTTCTTCCCGCAGGTCGAAGCGAAGCTGCGCGCCATGAAGCCGGACGAGTTTGCCCAGATCCAGCAAGCCGTTATCGCACAGGTTATGCAGTCGCCGCAGACGTTGGGTGAAGAAGCCTCACAGCTGAGCAAAGATTTCGATCGCGGTAATATGAAGTTTGATTCGCGTGATAAAGTAGTGGCCGAGATAAAACAGCTGACCCCTCAGAAGGTTGCCGATTTCTTCCATCAGGCGGTGGTCAAACCGCAGGGAATGGCTATCCTGTCTGAGGTTTCCGGCAGCCAGAGCGGGAAAGCAGAATTCGTTGACCCGAAAGGCTGGAAAGTCTGGAAGAGCATCAGCGCGCTGCAACAATCTATGCCCTGGAGTAAGAAAGAATGACCGATACCGCTGAGTCCCTTGATCCCTTACGTTTGCCGCTACAGGGTGAACGATTGATTGAAGCCTCAGCGGGAACGGGAAAAACCTTCACCATCGCCGCGCTTTACCTTCGCCTGTTATTGGGGCTGGGCGGCAATGCCGCGTTTCCACGCCCGTTAAGCGTGGAAGAACTGCTGGTGGTGACGTTCACCGAGGCCGCCACCGCCGAGCTGCGCGGCCGTATTCGCGCCAACATCCATGAGCTGCGCATCGCCTGCCTGCGCCAGACCACGGATAACCCTCTCTATGCGAGTCTGCTCGAAGAAATTGCTGATAAGCAGCAGGCGGCCCAGTGGCTACTGTTAGCCGAACGGCAAATGGACGACGCCTCCGTCTTCACCATCCACGGTTTTTGTCAGCGTATGTTGAGCCTGAATGCCTTTGAATCTGGCATGCTGTTTGAACAGCAGCTCATCGAAGATGAGTCGGAGATTCGCTACCAGGCCTGTGCGGATTTCTGGCGTCGTCACTGTTATCCGCTACCGCGCGACATTGCAGAAGCGGTGCATGCTTTGTGGAAAGGTCCGGAAGATCTGCTGCGCGCCATTGGCCGCTACCTGCAGGGTGAAGCACCGGTGATCAAATCCCCGCCGCCAGCAGATGAAACGCTGGCCTCGCGTCATGAAAAGATCATCGCGCAAATCGTCGGATTAAAGCAGAAGTGGAATGAGTCCGTTGGCGATATCGATGCGATCATTGAAAACTCGGGTATCGACAGGCGCAAGTTCAATCGCGGTAATCAGGGCAAGTGGATCGAGAAGATCAGCGCCTGGGCGCAGGAAGAGACGCGGGGCTATCAGCTCCCGGACGCGCTGGAAAAATTCTCTCAGCGCTTCCTTGCGGAGCGGACCAAAGCCGATGGCATTGTGCCTGAACACCCCTTATTTGTTTCCATTGAGGCGCTGCTGGCTGAGCCGCTCTCGCTCAATGACCTGATTATTACCCGCGCGATGGCTGAAATTCGCGACGCTGTGGCGCGGGAGAAACGCCGACGGGGCGAACTCGGATTTGACGATATGCTGAGCCGGCTGGACGAGGCGCTACGCAGTGAAAATGGCGAAGCGCTGGCTCACGCTATCCGTACCCGTTTTCCGGTGGCGATGATTGATGAATTTCAGGATACCGATCCCCAGCAGTACCGTATTTTCCGGCGCATATGGCGACAGCAGCCTGAAACCGCACTGCTGCTGATCGGCGATCCCAAACAGGCTATTTACGCTTTTCGCGGGGCGGATATTTTCACCTATATGAAGGCACGCAGTGAAGTCGAGGCGCACTATACGCTCGATACCAACTGGCGCTCCTCTCCCGGCATGGTTGAAAGCGTCAACGCGCTGTTTGAACGGATGGATGCGGCATTTATGTTCCGGGAAATTCCCTTCAAGCCGGTTAAGTCCGCCTCGAAGAACGCCGATCTGCGTTTTGAATATAACGGCGCGGTGCAGCCTGCCATGCGTTTTTGGCTGCTGGACGGTGAAGGCTACGGCGTGGCTGACTATCAAACCGCGATGGCGCAGCACTGTGCCGCGCAAATCCGTGACTGGCTGAGCGCAGGTTCGCGTGGCGAAGCGCTGCTGTGGAAGGGGGAGAACGCCACGCCGGTTAAAGCCTCTGATATCACGGTGCTGGTGCGCAGCCGTCAGGAGGCGGCGCTGATCCGCGATGCGCTTACGCTGCTCACCATTCCTTCTGTTTATCTCTCAAACCGCGACAGCGTATTCGACACCCTGGAAGCGCAGGAGATGCTATGGCTGCTGCAGGCGGTGCTGGCGCCTGAACGTGAAAGCACGCTTCGCAGCGCGCTGGCGAGCTCTATGCTGGGGCTCAATGCCCGCGACATTGACGCACTCAATAACAATGAAACCGCGTGGGATGAGGTGGTGGACGAGTTTGTTCATTACCGTGAGCGCTGGCAAAAACGCGGCGTGATGGCGATGCTGCGTGAACTGATGGCGCAACGCCGTATTGCGGAGAATCTGCTGGCGACGGCAGGGGGAGAGCGCCGCCTGACGGATATCCTGCACATCAGCGAACTGCTGCAGGAAGCCGGTTCTCAGCTGGAAAGCGAACACGCCCTGGTGCGCTGGCTGTCGCAGCAAATTGCCGATCCGAACAGCAACGCGTCAAGCCAACAGATGCGCCTTGAAAGCGATAAACATCTGGTGCAAATCGTCACTATTCACAAATCTAAAGGGCTTGAATACCCGCTGGTCTGGCTGCCGTTTATCGCTAACTACCGCGTGCAGGATCAGGCGTTTTATCACGATCGTGAGACCTTTGAGGCGGTGCTTGACCTCAGCAAAGCCGAAACCAGCGTGGAGCTGGCAGAAGCCGAACGGCTGGCGGAAGATCTGCGTCTGCTGTACGTGGCGCTTACCCGTTCCGTCTGGCACTGCAGCCTGGGGGTTGCACCGCTCTTTCGCCGCCGGGGTGAAAAAACAGGCGAGACGGATTTCCATTTGAGCGCCCTGGGGCGGCTTATCCAGCGCGGCGAACCGAAAGATGCGGCTGGGCTGCGTCAATGTATTGAATCGCTCTGCGGCGACCATATCGCCCTGCATGTCCCCGAGCTTCCCGACAATCGTCGCTGGCATCTACCTGAGCAGGCCGAGCCTGATCTCAACGCCCGGCCGATTGTCCGAACCGTTGCGGACGACTGGCGGGTGACCAGCTACTCAGGCTTACAGCAGCACGGCCAGAGCATTGCTCAGGATCTGATGCCGAAGCTGGATATCGACGCGGCGGGCGTCGGCGAGGTGCCTGTCGAGCCTGTACTGACGCCGCATCAGTTCCCGCGCGGCGCGTCGCCCGGTACGTTCTTGCATAGCCTGTTTGAAGAGCTGGATTTCACGCAGCCGGTATCGGAGGCGTGGGTGGAAAAGATGTTGCAAAGCGGCGGCTATGAGGCGAAGTGGCAGCCCGTGTTGACCGAGTGGGTCAATGCCATCCTGCAGGCGCCGCTGACGGAAGAGGGTATCTCTCTGAGCCAGTTGACGGCCAAAGATAAACAGGTGGAGATGGAGTTTTACCTGCCTATCGCCAGCCCACTTAGGGCTGAGGCGCTTGATGCGCTGATCCGCGAATACGATCCGTTGTCTGCCGGGTGCCCGCCGCTCAATTTCCGCCAGGTTCAGGGGATGCTGAAAGGGTTTATTGACCTTGTGTTCCGCCATCAGGGGCGTTACTACCTGCTTGATTACAAATCGAACTGGCTGGGTGAAAACAGCGACGCCTACACCCAACAGGCCATGGCTTCTGCCATGCAGATGCATCGTTATGACCTGCAATACCAACTCTATACCCTGGCACTGCATCGTTACCTGCGCCATCGCATGGCGGATTACCGTTACGAAGACCATTTTGGCGGCGTTATCTATCTCTTCCTGCGTGGCGTGGACCCGGCTAACCCGAGTTCCGGCATCTTCAGTACGCGGCCTGACGCGATGCTGATTGAAAAGATGGATACCCTTTTTGCCGCAACCCAGGAGGAGATGGCATGACGATGCAGGAACGGCTGCTGGATGCCGTAGAACAACGCGTATTACGCCCGCTGGACGTGCAATTTGCCATGCTGGTTGCGGATGCCCATCCCGCCGTGATGCTGGCGGCGGCGCTCCTGAGCAAGGATGCGGGCGAGGGACACGTCTGCCTGCCGGTTTCACGTCTCGCCATTGATGAGAAAATGCCCCCGGTGTTGCAGGCCTGTTTTGCCCTGCTCGACGAGACGCTGGACTGGCAGAGCACGCTGACAAATTCTCCGGCGGTCGGCTGCGGGGATCGTCATACGCCGATGATCCTGATAAGCGATCGCTTATACCTCAACCGCATGTGGCGCAATGAACTTACGGTCGCGCAGTTTTTCAGTGAGACGAACGCCCCGTTGCCGTGTGATGAAGGCCAGCTGCGGGAAACGCTTGATACCCTGTTTCGCTCCAGTGACGCAGTCGACTGGCAGAAAGTGGCCGCGGCTGTGGCGTTAACGCGACGGATATCGGTGATTTCAGGTGGGCCGGGAACGGGCAAAACTACCACCGTGGCGAAGCTTCTCGCCGCGTTGATCCAGCTTGCGGGCGAACAAAAATGCCGTATACGCCTGGCGGCACCAACCGGCAAAGCCGCCGCGCGCCTGACGGAGTCTCTTGGCGGCGCGCTGAAAAAGCTGCCGCTGACGGACGATCAGCTTGCCCTGTTCCCCAGTGAGGCCAGTACGCTGCACCGTTTACTGGGCGCGCAGCCTGGTAGCCAGCGCCTGCGTTACCATGCCGGAAACCCGCTGCATCTGGACGTGCTGGTGGTGGATGAAGCCTCAATGATTGACCTGACGATGATGTCACGTCTGATTGATGCGCTGCCATCCCATGCGCGGGTCATCTTCCTCGGCGATCGCGATCAGCTTGCCTCGGTTGAAGCGGGGGCGGTGCTGGGCGATATCTGCACCTATGCAAGCCTGGGTTATACCGAGGCGCGCGCAAAAGAGCTGTCGCGCCTGACGGGCTGCCCGCTGAACGGTGAGCCCTCCGCCCAGGCCGGCGCGCTGCGCGACAGCCTGTGCCTGCTGCAAAAAAGCTATCGTTTTGGCAGCGAGTCCGGCATTGGTCAACTCGCGGCGGCGGTGAACAACGGCGATCGCCATACCACGCGCGGCGTGTTTGACGGGACGTTCACCGATATCGAGAAAAAGTCACTGCAAACCGGGGAAGAGTACCAGGCGATGCTGAATGACGCCCTGCTGGGCTATCAGCATTTCCTGCGCGGTGTGCAGCAGAAAAGCACGCCGGAGGAGGCTATCGCGGCGTTCGGCGAATACCAGCTTCTGTGCGCTCTGCGGGAAGGCCCGTTTGGCGTGGCGGGGCTGAACGAAAGGCTAGAGCAGCTGATGGCGCAAAAGCGCAAGATTAACCGTTCGCCGTATTCGCGCTGGTATGAGGGAAGGCCGGTGATGATTTCGCGTAATGACAGCGCCCTGGGCCTGTTTAACGGCGATATTGGCATTGCGCTGGACCGTGGGCAGGGGCTACGCGTCTGGTTCCAGATGCCGGATGGTAGCGTCAAGTCCGTACAGCCAAGCCGTCTTCCTGAACACGAAACGGCATGGGCAATGACGGTGCATAAATCCCAGGGCTCTGAGTTCAACCATGCGGCGCTGATCCTGCCAACCCAGCTTTCGCCGGTGATCACCCGCGAGCTGATCTACACCGCCATAACCCGCGCGCGCCAGCGGCTCTCGCTGTATACCGATGACCGCATTCTGGTGCAGGCGATTGCCACGCGTACCGAGCGCCGAAGCGGTTTAAGCAGGATATTTGACGGCGCGTAAGCGACAGCCCTCACCGGAAGGTGAGGGCAGAATCTTAGCCCAAATCGGCCATTAGCACCTTCGAACGGCGCTGGTAGTTGTACATCTCTTTCTTACTTTCCGGCAGTGAATCGATATCCACCGGCGTGAAGCCGCGTTCCTGGAACCAGTGAATGCTGCGCGTGGTTAACACGAACAGCTTACTCAGGCCAATCTGGCGCGCCTGCGCCGCCACACGTTCCAGCAGCATTTCGCCGCGCGAGGAGCTGCGATAATCCGGATGCACGGCAACACAGGCCATCTCGCCGATCTTTTCTTCCGGGAAGGGGTAAAGCGCAGCGCAGGCGATGGTCAGGTTGTCGCGCTGAATAATGGTGAATTTGTCGATCTCCATCTCCAGCTGTTCACGGGAACGGCGCACCAGAATACCCTGCTGTTCCAGCGGGCGGATCAGTTCCAGAATGCCGCCGATATCGTTGATGGTGGCGCGGCGGATCTGCTCGGCGCTCTCCATCACAATCTGCGTACCAATGCCGTCCCGGGAGAACAACTCCTGCAGCAGGGCACCGTCTTCCTGGTAGCTAATAAGGTGGCTGCGGCGTACGCCGCTGCGACAGGCTTTTACCGCGCCGCGCAGAAACCGAACGGTACCGGAGTAGTAATCGCCTTCGGCTTCGAGCGCTTCAACGCGGGCCTGAGCCTCATTCGGGAAGAGTTCCGGCACGATTACCCCTTCATCGTTAACGACGCCCTGCGAGGAGCAAAACCCAATCATTTTTTCCGCCTTCAGTTTGATGGCCAGTTGGGTGGCAATCTCTTCTGAAGTGAGGTTGAAACTTTCGCCCGTCACGGAGACGGCAACCGGCCCTAAAAGCACGATAGCGCCGCTATCCAGCTGGCGGTGGATCGCTTCCTCGTCGATGCGGCGAATACGCCCGCTGTGACAATAATCCACACCGTCATCCACGCCGAGAGGCTGGGCAATGATAAAGTTGCCGCTCACAACGTTGATATGCGCCCCCTGCAGCGGCGTATTGTTGAGGCTCATGGACAGGCGTGCGGTGATATCCAGCTGCAGCAGCCCGGCAGCCTGTTTGACCAGTTCAAGGGTTTTTGCGTCGGTTACGCGCGTGTTCTTATGGTAGATCGGCTCATGATGGTGCGCCGCAAGGTTGGCATCAATTTGCGGGCGGGCGCCATAGACCACGACCAGCCGAATACCCAGGCTGTGCAGCAGGCCAATGTCGTTAACGATGCTGGAAAAGTTTTCGTGCTCGATGGCTTCGCCGCCCAGCATGATGACAAACGTTTTTCCCCGATGGGCGTTGATATAAGGAACAGAATGGCGAAATCCCTGAACCAGTTCCGTTCTGCGTTCCTTTACCATGGCACAACCTTAATGAATGTTTATTCGTAATTTCTGTATTTTTATTCGATTATGACCGGATGCGCAAGCCTAAATTTTCCGCGATCCAAAGAAATGGGTAAGTAATCCGTGCGTTAACGTATGATTGTTTACCCTTTTATAGATGACAGTTTATGCGTCATTCGTTAAAGTTTTCGGTCAATTTGGACGTTTGGTTCATTTATCAGATTTCTTGCTCGGGAGAAGCATGTCGGGATCCAATTCAGCAATAAGTCGCCGCCGCTTGTTAAAAGGGGCCGGGGCAATGTGGTTGCTCAGCGTCAGCCCGGTAGGTCTTGCCGCCACCAGTCAGGTTGTCGCGGTGCGCGTCTGGCCGTCGTCGACCTACACACGTGTAACGGTCGAGTCCAATCGCGTGCTTAAGTATAAGCAATTTGCCCTCAGCAACCCCGAGCGTGTGGTGGTGGATCTCGAAGGCGTGAACCTCAACTCCGTGTTGAAAGGGATGGCGGCGCAGATCCGCGGTGACGATCCCTTTATTAAATCGGCGCGCGTAGGGCAGTTCGATCCACACACCGTGCGTATGGTGTTTGAGCTGAAGCAGAACGTGAAGCCGCAGCTGTTTGCACTGGCGCCCGTTGCGACCTTTAAAGAACGTCTGGTAATGGATCTTTATCCGTCTAATGCCACGGACATTCAGGATCCGCTTCTCGCGTTGCTTGAGGATTACAACAAGGGCGATCTCGAACGCCAGGTTCCGCCAGCGCAAAGCGGGCCAAAACCGGGCAAAGCGGGGCGCGACCGTCCTATTGTGATCATGCTCGATCCCGGTCACGGTGGCGAAGACTCCGGCGCGGTGGGGAAATACCACACGCGAGAAAAAGATGTGGTGCTGCAAATTGCTCGCCGCCTGAAGGCGTTAATCGACAAAGAAGGCAACATGCGGGCCTACATGACGCGTAATGAAGACGTGTTTATTCCGCTCAAAGTCCGCGTGGCGAAAGCGCAAAAGCAGCGCGCGGATCTGTTCGTGTCGATCCACGCCGATGCCTTTACCAGCCGCCAGCCGAGCGGATCCTCGGTCTTTGCGCTGTCAACGAAAGGGGCGACCAGTACCGCCGCGCGTTACCTGGCCGATACGCAGAACGCCTCTGACCTGATCGGTGGGGTAAGCAAAAGTGGCGACCGCTACGTCGACCACACTATGTTCGATATGGTGCAGTCGCTGACCATCACGGACAGCCTGAAGTTTGGCAAGGCGGTACTGGGCAAGTTGGGCCACATCAATAAGCTGCATAAAAACAGCGTTGAGCAGGCCGGGTTCGCGGTGCTGAAAGCCCCGGATATTCCGTCTATTCTGGTCGAAACCGCGTTTATCAGTAACGTGGAAGAGGAACGTAAGCTCAAGACCGCAAAATTCCAGCAGGAAGTGGCCGAGTCAATTCTGGCGGGAATAAAAGCCTATTTCTCTGACGGGGCGACGCTGGCGCGTCGTGGATAGTGCTGCACGCCGGGTTATCGCCCGGCCGTTTCATAAACTGCAGATACAAAAAAACACCCTTGAGGGTGTTTATTGTTTTAGAAGTATTGGTTGCGGGGGCCGGATTTGAACCGACGACCTTCGGGTTATGAGCCCGACGAGCTACCAGGCTGCTCCACCCCGCGTCCGTCTTTCTACTTATGCAGAAACTTACTTCTTCAAATTTGATTGGTTGCGGGGGCCGGATTTGAACCGACGACCTTCGGGTTATGAGCCCGACGAGCTACCAGGCTGCTCCACCCCGCGTCCGTCTTTTTGCTTCGTATTTCAAACCACATCTGCGCTGGCTTTCCTCGTTCACCTCAGTCACTTACTGGAGTAAGTTCCTAAGGATTCACTGCGTCGCCATCTTGCTGTGCTTCAAACTACTTCGCAAAAACTTCTACTGTCGTAGAAGATACTTCATCAAATTTTAATTGGTTGCGGGGGCCGGATTTGAACCGACGACCTTCGGGTTATGAGCCCGACGAGCTACCAGGCTGCTCCACCCCGCGTCCGTGGATGCGCACTATACTCGGATAGGTTTGTGATGCAACCCCTTTTTCGCATTAATCATGATTTTGTATGTAATTTGAACGATATAGCGTTGTTTGGCCTATTTTTTGCGCAGAATTTGCCAAAGGGCAAGGGATTGCATTTCCTTAGCCCTGGCGGTTTGTTATCTTCGTAACGCGGAAATGGGCAACTAAAAGACGAGATATAATGAAAGGACGTTGGGTGAAGTATCTGATGACAGGCGCAATGGTAGCGATTCTTGCGGCCTGCTCTTCCAAACCGACCGATCGCGGTCAACAGTATAAAGACGGGAAATTATCCCAGCCTTTCTCATTAGTTAACCAGCCCGATGCCGTAGGCGCACCGATCAACGCCGGCGATTTCTCTGAGCAGGTCTACCAGATCCGCAATGCGTCACCGCGTTTATATGGCTCACAGAGCAACGTTTACAGTGCGGTACAGGACTGGCTGCGCGCGGGGGGCGATACCCGCAACATGCGTCAGTTCGGTATTGATGCCTGGCAGATGGAAGGGGCGGATAACTATGGCAACGTCCAGTTTACGGGTTACTACACGCCGGTTGTCCAGGCGCGCCATACGCGTCAGGGTGAATTCCAGTACCCGATCTATCGTATGCCGCCAAAGCGTGGCCGCCTGCCGTCTCGCGCAGAGATTTACGCTGGCGCGCTGAGCGAAAACTATGTCCTCGCCTACAGCAACTCGCTGATGGATAACTTCATCATGGACGTTCAGGGCAGCGGCTACATTGATTTTGGCGACGGCTCACCGCTTAACTTCTTCAGCTACGCCGGTAAGAACGGCCATGCTTACCGCAGTATCGGTAAAGTGTTGATCGACCGTGGGGAAGTAAAGAAAGAAGATATGTCGATGCAGGCCATCCGCGAATGGGGCGAGAAGCACAGCGAAGCCGAAGTGCGCGAGCTGCTGGAGCAGAACCCGTCGTTCGTCTTCTTTAAACCGCAAAACTTTGCGCCGGTGAAAGGGGCGAGTGCGGTACCGTTGATTGGCCGCGCGTCCGTCGCATCGGACCGCTCAATCATTCCGGCAGGCACCACGCTGCTGGCCGAAGTCCCTCTGCTGGACAACAACGGCAAGTTCAACGGCAAGTATGAGCTGCGCCTGATGGTGGCACTGGATGTCGGCGGGGCAATCAAAGGCCAGCACTTCGATATTTATCAGGGCATTGGCCCGGATGCAGGCCATCGCGCAGGCTGGTATAACCACTATGGCCGCGTATGGGTGCTGAAGGCCGCGCCGGGTACGGGCAACGTATTCAGCGGCTGATTGTGGTATTCTGAGCGAAATACGGATTACTGTTCAGGGTGAGGGAAAAACCTCACCCTTTTTACATCTGAGGTGTTATGTCTGTGGTAATCAGTGATGCCTGGCGCCAGCGTTTTGGCGGCACGGCACGTCTCTATGGTGAAAAAGCCCTGCAGCTTTTTGCGGATGCGCACGTTTGCGTCGTGGGCATTGGTGGCGTGGGGTCATGGGCGGCAGAAGCGCTGGCGAGAACCGGTATCGGCGCGATCACGCTGATTGATATGGATGATGTCTGCGTCACCAACACTAACCGGCAGATCCACGCCCTGCGCGACAGCGTTGGTCTGGCGAAATCAGAGGTGATGGCGGAGCGCATTCGGCTGATCAACCCGGAATGCCGCGTGACGGTGATTGATGACTTTGTGACGGCAGATAACGTCGCTGAGTACATGAGTCGGGGTTACAGCTACGTGATTGATGCGATTGACAGCGTGCGCCCGAAAGCGGCGCTGATCGCTTATTGCCGCCGGTTCAAGGTGCCGCTGGTGACCACCGGTGGCGCGGGCGGGCAGATCGATCCGACGCAGATCCAGGTGGCCGACCTGGCAAAAACGATCCAGGATCCGCTGGCAGCCAAGCTGCGTGAACGCTTAAAGAGCGACTTTAACGTGGTCAAAAACACCAAGGGTAAACTGGGCGTTGACTGCGTGTTCTCGACTGAGGCGCTGGTCTACCCGCAGGCGGATGGCTCGGTGTGTGCCATGAAAAGCACGGCGGAAGGGCCAAAACGGATGGATTGTGCCTCCGGTTTTGGGGCGGCCACCATGGTGACCGCATCCTTTGGCTTTGTCGCCGTCTCACACGCCCTGAAGAAGATGATGGCGAAGGCGGAGCGTCAGGCCTGAGCCTGGCGCGCGGCGTCCAGCACCGCGTCGCTGAGCGCAATCAGCCCCTGACCGCGCGAGGCGCTTAGCTGCGCGCGAAGCCCCAGTTCATCAAACAGTTCCAGTGGCGAGTGTGCCAGCAGCTCCGCCGCGCTTTTACCTTCTGTCGCGGTCAACAGCACCGCCAGCAGGCCGCGAACGATGCGCCCTTCGCTGTCCCCGAAGAAATGCAGTTTGTCACCTGACAGGCGATACCCGAGCCAGACGCGGTTCTCGCAGCCGGCGATCTCTTTTGCCTGGGCTTTCAGCGCGTCGGGAAGGGCAGGCAACTGCTTGCCCAGCAGGATCAGTTGACGATATTTGTCTTCCCACTGGTTTAGCGGGCCGAAGGTCTGCCTGAGCGTCTCTTCGGTGATTGTGCTGCCGAACGGGTGTCCGGCCAGGTCTGAGCGAGTCATTAATCCACCAGTAATTCAAGGGCGCGGTCAACGGCGGCGACCAGCGCTTCGACATCGTTTTGCGTATTATAGGGCGCAAATGAGGCGCGCAGCGTCCCGCTCACGCCAAGCGCCGCCAGCAGCGGTTGTGCGCAGTGCTGTCCGGCGCGCAGGGCAATGCCATATCCGGCCAGCAGCGTGACCATATCACTGTGATGCACGCCGTCAAAATCAAAGGCTAACAGGCTGGAATCCTGTACGCGAAACGAGCGAAAACCCGGGCGCTTTTTGAGTTCCTCTTCTGCCAGCGTCGCCAGGCCCCGGCTCCAGCTTTCGGCCTGAACCACGTCCGTTTCAGCCAGCCACTCCAGGGCTGCGCTCAGGCCAATGACGCCAGCCACGTTCGGCGTACCGGCCTCCAGGCGATAAGGCACGTCCTGGGTTGTAAATCCATCGAACGTCACTTCGGTAATCATTTTTCCGCCGCCGAGCCACGGGGTCATGTGTGCCAGCAGGTCAGGCTTGCCGTACAGCGCCCCGATGCCGGTAGGGCCATACAGCTTATGTCCTGAGAAGGCGTAGAAATCGATATCCAGTTTTTGCACATCGGCGGGGAAATGCACGATCCCCTGCGCGCCGTCGACAACCACCACCATGCCGCTGGCATGGGCGAGCTCAATGGCGCGGGCCAGGTCCGGGCAGCCGCCGGTGACGTTAGACATCTGCCCAAGCGCCAGAATGCGGCTGCGCGGGGTGATGAACTCGGGCAGGCGAGCCACGTCAGGAAGTAAATCAGAACCTAAAGGAAGCTTAACGACCCGCGCGCCCGTCTGTTCCGCCACCATCAGCCAGGGAACCAGGTTTGCGTGGTGTTCTGCTTCGCTGACGATGATTTCGTCGCCCGCGCGCAGCTGGGGGCGGGCATAGCACTGTGCCACCATATTGATGGCTTCGGTGGTGCCGCGCGTCCAGACGATGTTTTTTCCGCTTTCGGCATTAATCAGACGTGCAACCTGATCCCGGGCGGCTTCATAGCGCGCCGTCAGGCGTTGTGCTTCGGCAAACTGGCTACGGTGTACGTTGCCAGCGCTGAGGCTATAAAACTGTCGTGTGGCCTCAATGACCGCCTGTGGCTTGAGCGCCGTGGCGGCACTATCAAGATACACACCGGCATCGGCCAGCGCCGGAAACTGGGCGCGAAACTGCGAGGGGCTGAAAGCGTTCATGGAATTCCTCTTATCATTACGGTGATCGTCGCGCAATTTCAGCGGCAGGGCAAGGAGGTTGATATCTATAAGATTTGTCTGCATAAACTGGCGAGTCTCAAAAAGCAGGTTATGCTAAAGAGTGTTAGGTGAATGATTAAGCCTGTTTTAAATCGATGTTTGAATAGCATTAATTGCTAAAGGAGAATAAGCATGAAAAAGACAGCCGCCATCCTCTCTGCCTGTGCGTTTACCTTCGCGCTGAGCGCCTGTTCCGGCAATAACTACGTGATGCACACCAACGATGGTCGATCTATCGTCTCTGAAGGGAAACCGACGACCGATAATGACACCGGGATGATCTCGTACAAAGATGCCAACGGTAACAAGCAGCAGATCAATCGCAGTGATGTGAAAGAGATGAAAGAAATCGAGCATTAATAGCGATTTAAGCAAAAAAAAGCACCGCAAATTGGCGGTGCTACATTAATCACTATGGACAGACAGGGTAAATGTACAGGAAGTGAAAAAGTGGTAGCGTTGCTACCGTGGTCTGAATCGCAGACCAATTGCAAACACAACAACACAACATCACAACCGTAAGCCAAAAGCCCTTCAGAACACGCATTCCAAAAAAAGCTTTTCGTTCCGGCTCAGGAAGTGCCGCCACTATAGGTATTTGCTGGTAGTTCCTCAACGGACAAATTATAATGGCTCAGATAAAAAAAACTAATAGGTTAAACGTTGTTTCCTATATGTTAAATCCCGTTAACATCTAAGCCAGATAACCATGTCCAAGCGATTGCCCCCTCTTAATGCATTACGTGTTTTTGATGCCGCAGCACGTCACCTGAGCTTCACCCGCGCAGCCGATGAGCTTTTTGTGACGCAGGCCGCAGTAAGTCATCAAATCAAGTCTCTGGAGGATTTTCTCGGGCTAAAGCTGTTCCGTCGCCGCAACCGTTCGCTCCTTCTGACCGAAGAGGGGCAAAGCTATTTTCAGGATATCAAAGAGATTTTTTCACAGCTCACCGAAGCCACGCGTAAGCTACAGGCGCGAAGTGCAAAAGGCGCGCTGACTGTCAGTTTATTGCCCAGTTTTGCGATCCAGTGGCTGGTGCCAAGACTCTCAAGCTTTAACTCAGCTTATCCGGGAATCGACGTTCGAATCCAGGCCGTAGACCGCCAGGAAGATAAACTTGCGGACGATGTGGATGTGGCGATTTTTTATGGCCGGGGCAACTGGCCGGGCTTGCGTGTGGAGAAATTATACGCAGAATATCTGCTGCCGGTCTGCTCACCTATGCTGCTGACGGGTGAAAAAGCGCTCAAAACGCCGGCCGATCTGGCAAAGCATACGCTTTTACACGATGCTTCCCGCCGCGACTGGCAAACTTATACCCGCCAGTTGGGTCTTAACCATATTAACGTGCAGCAGGGACCCATCTTTAGCCACAGTGCGATGGTGTTACAGGCTGCCATTCACGGACAGGGCGTGGCGTTGGCGAATAACGTCATGGCGCAGTCCGAAATTGAGGCAGGCCGTCTGGTCTGCCCGTTTAATGATGTACTGGTCAGCAAGAATGCGTTTTATCTGGTTTGTCATGACAGTCAGGCAGAACTGGGTAAAATAGCCGCCTTCCGACAGTGGATCCTGTCTAAAGCGGCAAACGAGCAAGAAAAATTCCGCTTCAGGTATGAACAATAACTTTTGTGTGCCGAGCACGCATCACTTTAGGACCGAAACATGACCAGCCGATTCATGCTGATTTTTGCCGCGGTGAGTGGCTTTATTTTTGTTGCACTGGGTGCCTTTGGCGCGCATGTGTTAAGCAAATCGTTAGGGGTGGTTGAAATGGGCTGGATCCAGACCGGCCTCGAATATCAGGCGTTTCACACCCTGGCTATCTTTGGGCTGGCGGTGGCGATGCAGCGCCGGATCAGCATCTGGTTTTACTGGAGCAGCGTGTTTCTGGCGCTGGGGACCGTACTGTTTAGCGGTAGCCTCTACTGCCTTGCACTGTCTCATTTACGCCTGTGGGCGTTTGTTACACCCGTCGGCGGCGTCAGCTTCCTGGCGGGGTGGGTATTAATGTTTATCGGAGCCATCCGTCTGAAACGCAAGGGCGTTGTTCATGAATAAGGTTGTTTTATATTGTCGCCCGGGGTTTGAGAAAGAGTGCGCCGCGGAAATCACCGATAAAGCGGCGAAGCGCGAAGTCTTCGGCTTTGCCCGTGTGAAAGAGAACGCGGGCTATGTGATATTTGAGTGCTATCAGCCTGACGATGCCGATAAGCTGGCGCGTGAGCTGCCGTTCAGCTCGCTGATCTTTGCTCGTCAGATGTTTGTCGCCGGCGAGCTGCTGAAGGATCTTCCGCCTGAAGACCGCATCACGCCCATTGTTGGCATGCTGCAGGGCGTAGTGGAGAAGGGCGGCGACCTGCGTGTGGAAGTTGCCGACACCAACGAAAGCAAAGAGCTGATGAAGTTCTGCCGTAAATTCACGGTGCCGCTGCGTGCGGCCTTGCGCGACGCAGGCGTGCTGACCAACTACGAAACGCCTAAGCGCCCGGTAGTGCATATCTTCTTTATCGCGCCTGGCTGCTGCTACGCGGGCTACTCGTATACCACCAACAACTCGCCGTTCTTTATGGGGATCCCGCGTTTGCGCTTCCCGGCAGATGCGCCGAGCCGCTCAACGCTGAAGCTTGAAGAGGCGTTTCACGTCTTTATTCCGGCGGATGAGTGGGACGAGCGTCTGGCTAACGGCATGTACGCGGTCGATCTTGGTGCGTGTCCGGGCGGCTGGACCTATCAGCTGGTGAAACGCAACATGTGGGTTTCCTCTGTCGATAACGGCCCGATGGCGCAAAGCCTGATGGATACCGGGCAGGTGACCTGGCTGCGTGAAGACGGTTTCCGCTATCGCCCAACCCGCAACAACATCTCGTGGATGGTGTGCGACATGGTTGAGAAGCCCGCAAAAGTGGCCGCGCTGATGGCCTCGTGGCTGGTAAACGGCTGGTGTCGTGAAACCATCTTTAACCTCAAGCTGCCAATGAAAAAGCGCTATGAGGAAGTTTCCCAGAACCTGGCCTACATTCAGGAACAGATGGATGAGCACGGTATTAACGTGGTGATCCAGGCGCGCCAGCTGTATCACGACCGCGAAGAGGTGACGGTGCATGTTCGTCGCTGGTGGGCGGCTGTGGGTGGGCGTCGCGACGAGCGATAGTTCCCCTCACCCTAACCCTCTCCCACAGGGAGAGGGGACGGTTTAGCAGGCCCAATAAGCACGGTGCCAACGGACGCCCGTCAGGTACGCTCTAACCGCAACTGCTGCAAATTCCCGTCCAGCTGTAAATCCGTCTGTAGCGTCGCAATCTCGCGGCAGATAAACGCCATCTCCTTATGCGCCTCCAGCTTCTTGCGCCATTTTTCCGGCACCTCATCCAGCCGGGCGTAGATCCCTTCCAGATGTTGAAAATCCGTTAGCAACTGCGCGGCACTCTTCGGGCCTATGCCTGCCACGCCTGGAACCTTAGAGCTGCTAATGCCCGCCAGACCCCAGTAGTCAGGAAGTTGCGCGGGTGAGACGCCAAACTCACTGGCGATAAACGGTGCGTCAAGCCAGCGCTTCTGGAAATAATCGCGGATACGGATGGTGGGGGTAAGCAGCTGACAGTAGCCTTTGTCGGTCGAGACTATCGTGGCCTGATGCCCCGCGCTTGCCACTTTAACGGCAAGCGTGGCCGCGAGATCGTCCGCCTCGTTGCCGTGCGCGCCCCAGCAGGGCACGCCGCGCTGTTCAAAGGCTGCCCGGATGGCGGGCATTTCAGCGTGAAGATCGTCAGGCATGGGCGCGCGTCCGGCCTTGTAGTCGGGCAGCCGCTGGTGTCGCCAGCCGGTGTTACGCGCTTCATCATCGAACACCGCAACCGCGTGAGTCGGTTCGCTGTGGCGAATAAGCTGTTCCAGCGCGTGCAGGCAGGTATCCTTGCAGGGCGTGCCTTGTACCGCATGGATTCGGCGGATCAGATTAAGCGCGTCGACGATAAGCAAATGAACAGCCACAGATAATCTCCCTTCTATCTAATGGGTGAAGGGTAACACTGTCAGCAGTATGAAACTATGTGCGGTGGGTAAAACGGGAAGAAGCCTCGCAAAACGAGGCTTCTTTTTGAGGCTTAATCGCAGGTGACAATCTTCATGGCTAAACCACCGCGGGAGGTTTCGCGGTATTTGGCGTTCATGTCTTTACCGGTTTCGTACATGGTCTCAATGACTTTATCGAGGCACACGCGCGGCTCGCTGGTGCGGCGCAGCGCCATACGTGCCGCGTTCACCGCTTTCACGGAGGCGATCGCGTTACGTTCAATGCACGGTACCTGCACCTGTCCGGCGACCGGATCGCAGGTCAGGCCAAGGTTATGCTCCATGCCGATTTCCGCCGCGATGCAGACCTGAGTTGGGCTTGCGCCCAGCAGTTCAGCCAGACCCGCCGCCGCCATAGAACAGGCCACGCCGACTTCACCCTGACAGCCCACTTCCGCACCGGAAATGGAGGCGTTCATTTTGTACAAGGAGCCAATCGCACTGGCAACCAGCAGGTAGCGCGCCAGCGAGTTAGCGTTCACTTCACGGATGAACTTGTCGTAATACGCGAGAACCGCCGGGACGATGCCGCAGGCACCGTTGGTCGGTGCCGTGACGACGCGGCCGCCCGCCGCGTTTTCTTCGTTTACTGCCAGCGCGAACATGTTGATCCAGTCCACGACCGCCATCGGGTCGGTGGTGGTTTTGTCGGTGCTGACAAGCATACGACGCAGCGCTGCCGCACGGCGCGGTACGCGCAGTTTACCCGGCAGTACGCCTTCGGTGGTGATCCCGCGCTCAATACCGCCGCGCATCACTTCCCAGACGTTGGCGAAGTGCTGCTCCAGCGCTTCCTTACTGTGCAGCGCCAGTTCGTTTTTCATCATCAGGCCGGACAGGGACAGACCCGTTTCCTGACAGTGACGCTGTAGATCCGCAGCGTTTTTGTACGGGTACGGCACTTCAACCGCCGCGTTGTTGGTCTGACCAAAGTGGTCTTCGTCGACAATAAAACCGCCGCCGATGGAATAATACGTCTGGCTGTAAACCGCTTTATCGCCAACCAGCGCGGTAATACGCATGCCGTTTTCGTGCAGCGACAGGTTATCCGCATGGAAATTCATGCAGTGATCAACCGGGAATTCAACCTCGTGATCGCCGTTTGCCAGCAGCAGGCGGCCATGGGTATTGACGTCCTGGATAAAACCAGGGATCGCATCAATATCAACGGTGTCCGGCAGATTTCCCGCCAGGCCCATGATAATGGCGATATCGGTATGGTGGCCTTTACCGGTAAGGGAAAGGGAACCGTATACATCGACAACCACGCGGGTGATGTCGTGCAAAATGCCGCGTGCAATCAAGTCATCCGTGAATTGTTTACCGGCCTTCATTGGTCCGACGGTGTGAGAGCTGGAAGGACCAATACCGATTTTGAAGATATCGAATACGCTAATCATGATGCGTCCATTGCTATCAGTCAGAGGGGAGGAGTGCGCCGCCCGAAGACGGCGCAGGAGGTATTAGCTGAACAGCGAGTAGAAAATAGCGGAGATGGCAATCAGACCCATAACCACAACGAAAACGTTGCTGATATGGCCGCTGTATTTACGCATCGCAGGTACTTTCTGAATCGCGTACATCGGCATCAGGAACAGAATCATCGCGATAACCGGGCCGCCCAGGGTTTCAATCATGCCCAGGATGCTTGGGTTCAGCGTGGCGACTGCCCAGGTCGTCAGCAGCATGAACAGCGCGGTGATTTTATTCAGCTTGTTGATTTCAATGCTCTTACCTTTACCGCGCAGAGATTTAATCACCATACCGTTGAAGCCTTCACGTGCGCCAAGATAGTGGCCGAGGAAGGATTTGGTGATAGCGATAATCGCGATGATCGGTGCCATCCACGCAATCAGCGGTGCGTTAAAGTGGTTTGCCAGGTAAGACAGAATAGAGATGTTCTGCTCTTTCGCCGCCGCCAGGTCTGCCGGGGAGAGGCTCAGCACGCAGCTGAATACGAAGAACATAACGGTCAGTACCATCATCACGTGGGCGCGTGCCAGGATGCTGGAGCACTTCTTCTCTGCACCGGTGCCGTACTCTTCACGCTTCGCAACCGCGAAAGAAGAGATGATTGGCGAGTGGTTGAAGGAGAACACCATGACAGGGATTGCCAGCCACAGGGTCAACAGCAAGCCGTTGCCGGTTGCGGATGCGCTGCTCAGAGACAGGGTTTCCAGCGCCGCCCCGTTCCACTGTGGGATCAGGTAGCAGGCCAGCACCATCAGGGCGGCGACAAACGGGAACACCAGAATGCTCATCGCTTTTACGATCATCTGCTCGCCGAAGCGCACGATGGTCATCATACCCACGATCAGGATCAGCGAAAGGATGGCGCGCGGTGGCGGCGTCATCTGCAGCTGGTGCGTCATGAAGCTTTCCACGGTGTTGGTGATCGCCACGCTGTACACCAGCAGAATCGGGTAAATTGCGAAGAAGTAGAGCAGGGTAATCAGTTTACCCGCGCCCACGCCAAAGTGCTCTTCAACCACTTCGGTGATGTCTTCACCCGGGTTTTTACCGGACAGCACGAAGCGGGTCAGACCGCGGTGTGCAAAGAAGGTCATCGGGAAGGCGATAATCGCCATGATGATCAGCGGGATTAAGCCGCCAACGCCTGCGTTGATAGGAAGGAACAGTACACCAGCGCCGATTGCTGTGCCGTAAAGGCCAAGCATCCACATGGTATCCGTTTTGCGCCAACCGCTTCGGGAATCAATCGAAGCAACGGTGCTGGTTTGAGTGGTTTCCATCTGTATCTCCTGGAGGAAGCAAATTGTCAGGTTTTTAGTCAAATCCGATGAAAAAGTGCCTGACGGTAATATGAAATTCGTTCAGTGACGGTTTTTTAATAATTTTTGCCCGTAACTATTGGCGGGCGGAAAGATACATTCTAGTTATGAATCTATCAGTGATCCTGATCCCAATTGCAATAATATACTTTCAGGATGGGCATATTTAGACCATTTATCTGTCAAAAAAACATCAAAGAGAATTTACGGGCGCGAAGGCTACCATTAACAACATATGGCGTGAAGAAGTCGCCCCTGAGTTAGGTGGCTTACGCTATAAAAAAATGGGATTTTAGTGTTTTGTGGCAGGTAATTTGGATTAAGGCTGATAATTGATGGTTGGAAAAGGGAGTAAACGTTTGCGCAGGTGATGGATTTGTAAATGACATAAGGGATGTCTATGAATTAATTCACGAATAAAAAAAGCCGGAAAGCGAGACGTCGCATTCCGGCCTGGCAGAGGATCGCTAAAGCGTTATTTGATGATTTCGTAGCACGGGATATAGGCAGAACCCGGTAGCTTCATACGGTGCTGGGCGACAAAGCCCTGCAGCATGTCATCCATTCGGCGCATCATGTCAGGATCGCCGTGAATTTTATACGGGCCAAACTCTTCGATCGCACGAATGCCCACCTCTTTGACGTTACCCGCCACAATGCCGGAGAAGGCGCGTCGCAGATCGGCGGCCAGCACTTCCACCGGCTGATCCGGATAAAGCTTCAGGTTCGCCATGTTTTCGTGGGACGGCTCGAACGGGATCTGCAGGTCGGGCGCAATGCGAATTGACCAGTTAAAGCTGTAGGCATCTCCGGTATCGCGGCGGTTCTCTTTGACCAGCGGCATCGCTTTTTTCATCTGGCGCGCCACTTCCGCAGCGTCGTCGATGATGATGCGATAGTGACGGCGCGCGTCTTCACCCAGCGTATGCACGATAAACTCGTCCAGCACGCGGAAATAGTCGGCGCTCTCTTTTGGCCCGGTGAGGATCAGCGGTAAAACCTGATCTTTGTTGGCCGGGTTCATCAGAATGCCGAGCAGATAGAGCAACTCCTCCGCTGTGCCGACGCCGCCCGGGAAGATAATAATGCCGTGCGCGATACGGACAAACGCCTCAAGACGTTTTTCAATATCCGGCATAATAATCAGCTCGTTAACCAGCGGGTTCGGTGGCTCAGCCGCAATGATCGACGGCTCGGTCATGCCAATGAAGCGCCCCTCTTTATAGCGTTGCTGCGCGTGACCTACGGCGGCACCTTTCATCGGCGCTTCCATCGCGCCCGGACCGCAGCCGGTACAGATATTCAGCTCGCGCAGGCCAAGCTGGGTCCCCACGCGGCGCGCGTAGAGATATTCGGTTTCATTAATGGAGTGACCACCCCAGCACACAACCATATTGGGCGCTTCACCAACGTGGAGCGCGCGGGCGTTGCGCAAAATAGAGAACACCAGGTTGGTGATATGAACCGAGCTTTCAAGGTCAAGATGCTGGAAACGCCCGGCGTTACTGATCTGCCCGTTAACGAACAGGATATCGCGCAGCACGGCGAAGAGGTTTGCCTGCAGGGAGCGAATAATGCGCCCGTCAACAAAGGCATCTTCCGGTGGGTTAATCACTTCCAGTTTTACGCCGCGCTCGCGGCGCAGCACGTTGATATCAAAACTTTCAAAGCGGGACAGCAGCTCTTTGCTGTTGTCGGTCAGGCTTCCGGAGTTCAGTACGGCAAGTGAACAGTTGCGAAACAGTTGATAAAGGTCGCTGCTGGCCGTGCGTTTAAGCATGTCGACTTCCAACTGCGACAACATATCCATTGAGCCAAGCGGGCTAATATGTGTAATCAAGTGAGCTCCTTACGGGACGAAGATCGTCTTTCCCTGTAGATTACAATAGCCCTGGCTTATGACGTTTCACAACACCCGGGGCGGAATACCGCCCGCATATTGTGAAAATATTTAGATTACTGACGCACAAGCCGGCCCGTGGCAGGCACGAAATCGGTGTTGGTACGCCACGGGTTAATGTCCAGGCCGCCGCGGCGGGTGTAGCGCGCGTAGACGCTCAGCTTCTCCGGCTGACAGAAACGCATGATATCGTTGAAGATGCGCTCCACGCACTGCTCGTGGAATTCGTTATGGTGGCGGAACGACACCAGATAGCGCAGCAGCTTCTCGCGATCGATCTTCGGACCGCGATACTGGATCTGCACCGAGCCCCAGTCGGGCTGGTGGGTAATCAGGCAGTTAGACTTGAGCAGATGGCTGACCAGCGTCTCGTCGACAACCTTGCCGCTTGCCGCATTTTCGAGGTAGTCGGCGCTGAATTCGTAGCTGTCGATCCCGATATCCTGATCGTCGATGCAGGTACCGTGGAAGTGGGCAACGGGCTGGCCTTCCAGTTCATGCAGGCGATAGAGCGACACCGCCACGTCGCCCTGCGCGCAGGCGCTTAAATCCCGCTGCAGCGTGTGCTGTACATCTTCCCAGCTGTTAAATGTGGTCTGGTTAAAGCTGTTGAGATACAGCTTAAAGCTTTTGGATTCGATCAGGTTCTGGCTGGCGTAATCCAGCTCAACGTGGCCGACCGCCACCTGCGGAAGGCCGCGGGCGTTAAGCCAGGAGAGTTCGTACAGCGTCCAGATATCGCCGCCGACAAACGGCAGCGCATCGGCGTGCAGGCCCAGTGGGTCGCGGTTCAGGCTGCGGGGAACGCCCTGCAACAGACTTGCATCGTAGGTGTCGCGGTAATCGGTCGTTTTGCCCAGCGTCAGGCCCGTTAACGCCTGATGATTTTCGTAAGACATGTTTCATAGCCACTTTACAGGTACACTTATGGGCTGAGTTTATCCTGTCTTACAAGAAGAGAGAAATCGGTGGATATCGAAACTGCACATGCCCTAACTACTTTCACCACCCGCTACTGCGATGCATGGCATGAACAGCATGGGACGTGGCCGCAGAGCGCCGATCTTTACGGCGTGCCGTCGCCGTGCATTATCACCACGCTTGAAGACAGCGTGCTCTGGCAGCCCAAACCCTTCACGGTTGAGCAGAATGTAAATGCGGTTGAACGCGCAATGGACCTTGTGGTACAACCAGCGGTTCACGCGTATTATACCGCGCAGTTTGCCGGGGATATGACCGCGCGCTTTGCCGATATCGCGCTGACGTTGCTGCAAACCTGGAGTGAGGTCGACCTCCAGCGTGTTCAGGAAAACCTGATTGGTCACCTGGTCACGCAAAAGCGCCTTAAGCTTTCTCCGACGCTCTTTATTGCCACACTCGACAGCGAGCTGGACGTTATCTCCGTTTGCAACCTGTCCGGGGAAGTGGTCAAAGAGACGATCGGCACCCGCAACCGCGATGTCCTCGCCCCTTCACTTGCGGATTTCCTCACCCGACTTGAGCCTGTTCTGTAATCCATGTTGCTACTGCGCGTGTGAGAGATCTCTTACACGCTTTGTGAGAGATCGCTGGAACGTTGAGTTTTGTCTCAAAGGTTTAAGATAAGTATCGTCTTATTTTTCAAGACATTAAAGACAAATGACGCGATCTCACAGCATCTCTGATGGCTTACAGGGCGTAGTAGGTGGGTTGTAAGATGCGGCGGAATAGCGGATTCTATCTCTGTCGACAGGACGCCGACACGAGAAACGAACATCAGGATGATGGCGTATCTCAGCAAGGACTCGTCAGGATGGCGCTGCAGGAAGGCTTCAGGATGAAGCAAAGTGGATAACGCAGGATGCGTAAGGGACACCTCCAGGAAGGAGAACGAGAGCCGGTCAGGATGGTCGGTGGGTCAGGAAGGCCAGGACGTTTCAGGACGAAACACACACATCAGGATGATGTGAGCAGGATGCAACGGTTAACGGATAACCAACGCCCTTCGGGCATCAGGAAAAGTTGTCACGGATGAGCAGGGAGCACGAATTGTAGCTGGAATGCTGCGGAACGAACCGGGAGCACTGTTTATACAGTGCTCCCTTTTTTTATTTCTTCTTCCCGCAATGCTATGCTGCGCGCCGTTCCGTATTTACGTTGAGGTTCTTATGACGAATCACGATAGCGTTCGTGCTCAGCTGCACACCATCGAAGCCCTTTTGCGCCAGCATCAGCTGTGGCAGGCAAGCGCGCCGCAGCCAGAGGCATTCGCGAGTACACAACCTTTCTGTCTCGATACGCTGGAACCCTTTGAGTGGCTGCAGTGGGTGCTGATCCCCCGCATGCATGCACTGCTGGACGGCGGGCATCCGCTGCCGCAGGCATTTGTGGTTTCTCCCTATTATGAAATGGCGCTTGAGGCCAGCCATCCAGCCCGCGACGTCATGCTGGCCGAGCTGGCTCGTCTCGATGCGCTGTTTGCCGGTGACGATGCATGACCCTTGAAATCCTCTATCAGGATGAGTGGCTGGTGGCGGTGAATAAACCGTCAGGCTGGCTGGTGCACCGAAGCTGGCTGGATCGCGACGAAAAGGTCGTCGTGATGCAGACCGTGCGCGACCAGATTGGTCAGCATGTTTTTACCGCGCACCGTCTGGACAGGCCGACCTCTGGCGTACTGCTGATGGGGTTATCCAGCGAGGCAGGGCGTTTGCTCTCCCAACAGTTTGAGCAGCACCAGATGCAGAAGCGCTATCACGCCATCGTGCGCGGCTGGTTGACGGAATCCGGCACGCTGGATTATCCGCTGGTTGAAGAGCTGGATAAAATAGCCGATAAATTTGCCCGCGACGATAAAGGCCCGCAGCCTGCGGTGACCGATTATCGCGCAATGGCGACCACGGAAATGCCGGTCGCCACCAGCAAATTTCCCACCACGCGCTACAGCCTGGTGGAGCTTTTGCCTAAAACCGGGCGTAAACACCAGTTGCGCCGCCACCTTGCGCATCTTCGCCACCCCATTATCGGCGACAGCAAGCACGGCGATCTGCGTCAGAACCGCAGTGCGGCCGAACATTTTGGCTGTCACCGTTTGATGCTGCACGCCAGCGAATTGAGCCTGACGCACCCGTTCACCGGTGAACCGCTGAGCATCCGCGCGGGGCTGGACGATGTCTGGATGCAGGCGCTGTCACAGTTTGGCTGGCGGGGACAACTCCCCGAAAATGAAAGGGTTGAGTTTGCGGCAGGCAACGTTCAGGATGAACAGCAGGCGCATTAATCAAGGGAACAACGCATGGCTGAAGTAGGCATTTTTGTCGGCACAATGTACGGCAACTCGCTGCTGGTAGCAGAAGAGGCAGAGGCAATCCTTGTGAATCAGGGCCATAAGGCCACGGTATACGAAGATCCTGAGCTGGACGACTGGAAGAAGTACCAGGATAAATACATCCTCGTCGTGACGTCGACAACCGGGCAGGGCGATCTGCCGGACAGCATCGCTCCGCTTTACCAGGGCATTAAAGATCGGCTTGGTTATCAGCCCGACGTTCACTACGGCATCATTGCTCTGGGTGACAGTTCGTACGCCAATTTCTGCGGCGGCGGTAAACAGTTCGATGCGCTCCTGCAGGAACAGAGCGCCCAGCGCGTCGGTGAGATGCTGCTGATTGATGCGGGTGAACACCCGGAGCCAGAAAGCGAATCAAACCCGTGGGTTGAGCACTGGGCCACACTTCTCAGCTAATCCCTGCCCGGCGGCAGGGTTTACTGGCCGGGTCAGGCGAAGCCGCCACCCGGCCATAAAGCCGCATTAAAACCGCAATTCCGTGAAGTATCTTCAACTGCTTTGGGCTTATGCCCCAAACCACGTCTTCCTCCCCGTTGAATGTTGTGTCGATGCACGGTGAGGAAGCGCGTCACTCCTTCATATACTTTTCCCGTCAGTTACCAGAAAAGGCAGTGCTTCACTATAAAACGGCGCTGAGCCGTACCAAAACTGCCCAACACTAACCTCTCATTCTGATTACCCTACAGGTGCTGTACAGAATGAACTGGCGCAAGCCATGATTCAGGAGTGCAACTATGAGTACATTAAGCCAGGCCGCGAGCGGCGCTGAAAAGCGCACCAACGCTCGCTACTGGATAGTGGTGATGCTGTTTATCGTCACATCCTTCAACTACGGCGACCGCGCCACGCTGTCGATTGCCGGTTCCGAAATGGCAAAAGATATCGGGCTTGATCCGGTCGGCATGGGTTACGTCTTCTCGGCATTTTCATGGGCCTATGTGATCGGCCAAATCCCTGGCGGCTGGTTGCTCGACCGTTTTGGCTCCAAACGCGTTTACTTCTGGTCCATCTTTATCTGGTCGATGTTTACCCTGCTGCAGGGCTTCGTCGATATCTTTAGCGGCTTTGGCATTATCGTTGCGCTCTTTACCCTGCGCTTCCTGGTGGGGCTCGCGGAAGCGCCTTCCTTCCCCGGCAACAGCCGAATTGTGGCGGCCTGGTTCCCGGCGCAGGAGAGGGGCACGGCGGTGGCGATCTTTAACTCGGCCCAATACTTCGCCACGGTGATCTTCGCGCCGATCATGGGCTGGCTGACGCATGAGGTAGGTTGGTCACACGTCTTCTTCTTCATGGGCGGGTTGGGGATCGTCATCAGCTTTATCTGGCTGAAGGTTATCCACGAACCGAACCAGCATCCGGGCGTGAACAAGAAGGAGCTGGAGTACATTGCGGAAGGCGGGGCGCTGATCAACATGGATCAGAAATCCGAAAAGGCAAAAGTACCGTTCAGCCAGAAGTGGGCGCAGATCAAACAGCTTGTCGGATCGCGCATGATGATCGGGATCTATCTTGGCCAATATTGCATTAACGCCCTGACGTACTTCTTCATCACCTGGTTCCCGGTTTATCTCGTGCAGGCTCGCGGCATGTCGATCCTCAAAGCGGGGTTTGTCGCCTCGGTTCCGGCGATCTGCGGATTCGTCGGTGGTGTGTTGGGCGGCGTAATTTCCGACTGGCTGATGCGCCGCACCGGCTCGCTAAATATCGCCCGTAAAACGCCGATTGTGCTCGGTATGCTGCTTTCCATGACCATGGTGTTCTGTAACTACGTCAGCGCAGAGTGGATGATTATCGGCTTTATGGCGATGGCCTTCTTCGGCAAAGGGATTGGCGCGCTGGGCTGGGCGGTGATGGCGGATACCGCACCGAAAGAGATCAGCGGCCTGAGCGGTGGCCTGTTCAATATGTTCGGCAACATTTCCGGGATCGTCACCCCAATCGCCATCGGCTACATCGTTGGCACGACCGGCTCATTTAACGGCGCGCTGATTTACGTTGGCGTGCATGCCCTGGTCGCAGTACTGAGCTATCTGGTGCTGGTAGGGGATATCAAACGTGTTGAACTGAAACCTGTTGCGGAGCGTGGATGATGACAACCCAATCAACCCCTGTCGTTACTGAGATGAAGGTCATTCCGGTGGCCGGGCAGGACAGTATGCTGCTCAATATCGGCGGCGCGCATAACGCCTGGTTCACCCGCAACATCGTGGTGCTCACCGATAGCGCCGGAAATACGGGCGTCGGTGAAGCGCCGGGAGGTGAGGTCATTTACCAGACGCTGGTCGATGCCATCCCGCAGGTTGTTGGTCATGAAGTGGCTCGTCTGAACAACGTGGTTCAGCGGGTGCACAAGGGCAACCAGTCGGCGGATTTCGACACCTTCGGCAAGGGGGCCTGGACCTTTGAGCTGCGCGTTAACGCGGTGGCCGCGCTGGAAGCGGCCCTGCTCGATCTGCTGGGCAAAGCGCTGAACGTGCCGGTCTGCGAGCTGTTAAGGCCGGGCAAACAGCGCGACGCGGTGACGGTGCTCGGTTACCTGTTTTACATCGGCGATCGTGAAAAAACCGACCTGCCTTATCTGTCGCGTTCGCCGGGCAGCCATGAATGGTATCACCTGCGCCACCAGGAGGCGCTCTCCAGCGAGGCGGTGGTCCGCCTGGCCGAAGCGGCGCAGGATCGCTACGGGTTTAAAGATTTCAAGCTGAAGGGCGGGGTATTGCCCGGTGAGCAGGAAATTGACACCGCCCGCGCGCTGAAGAAACGCTTCCCGGATGCGCGTATCACCGTTGATCCGAACGGGGCATGGCTGCTGGATGAGGCCATCGCTCTGTGTAAAGGGCTGGGTGATGTGCTGACCTACGCAGAAGACCCTTGTGGTGCCGAGCAGGGCTTCTCCGGGCGCGAAGTGATGGCGGAGTTCCGCCGCGCCACCGGGCTGCCGGTCGCCACCAACATGATTGCCACCAACTGGCGCGAAATGGGCCACGCGGTGATGCTCAATGCGATCGATATCCCCTTAGCCGACCCGCACTTCTGGACGCTCTCTGGTGCGGTCCGCGTGGCGCAGCTTTGCGACGACTGGGGCCTGACCTGGGGCTGCCACTCCAATAACCATTTCGATATTTCGCTGGCGATGTTCACCCACGTTGGCGCAGCGGCACCGGGTAACCCGACCGCGATTGATACCCACTGGATTTGGCAGGAAGGGGAAGCCCGCCTGACCAAAAATCCGCTGGAAATCAAAAATGGCAACATTACCGTACCGGATGCGCCAGGTTTGGGCGTCGAGCTTGACTGGGATCAGATCCACAAAGCGCATGAGGCGTATAAAAAACTGCCGGGCGGCGCGCGCAACGACGCAGGCCCGATGCAGTACCTGATCCCCGGCTGGACATTTGACCGCAAGCGCCCGGTATTTGGACGTCACTGATAAAGGATTGAACGATGAGCACATTTTCTACCCCTGTAGTCACTTCCATGCAGATCATTCCGGTTGCGGGCCATGACAGCATGCTGATGAACCTGAGCGGCGCACACGCGCCATTCTTTACCCGCAACATCGTGATCGTGAAGGATAACGCCGGGCATACCGGCGTGGGCGAAATCCCCGGCGGCGAAAAGATCCGCAAAACGCTGGAGGATGCCATTCCGCTGGTAGTGGGTAAAACGCTGGGCGAATATAAAAATGTTCTGAACGCGGTGCGTAACGCCTTTGCTGACCGCGATGCGGGCGGGCGCGGGCTACAAACCTTTGACCTGCGCACCACCATTCACGTTGTAACCGGTATCGAAGCCGCAATGCTGGATCTGCTGGGCCAGCACCTGGGCGTGAACGTCGCCTCTCTGCTGGGCGACGGGCAGCAGCGCAGCGAAGTGGAAATGCTGGGCTATCTGTTCTTCGTCGGCAACCGCAAGCTGACGCCGCTGGCGTATCAGAGCCAGCCGGACGAAACCTGCGACTGGTATCGCGTTCGTCATGAAGAGGCGATGACCCCGGATGCGGTGGTGCGCCTGGCTGAGGCCGCGTACGAAAAATATGGTTTCAACGACTTCAAGCTGAAGGGCGGCGTGCTGGCTGGTGAAGAAGAAGCCGAGGCCATTTCGGCGCTGGCTAAACGTTTTCCACAGGCACGCGTCACCCTGGATCCGAACGGTGCCTGGTCTCTGGAAGAAGCCATCAACATCGGCAAACAGCTGAAGGGCGTTCTGGCCTATGCAGAAGATCCGTGCGGTGCGGAACAGGGGTTCTCTGGCCGGGAAGTGATGGCGGAATTCCGCCGCGCCACAGGCCTGCCGACTGCAACCAACATGATTGCCACCGACTGGCGCCAGATGGGGCATACCCTGTCGCTGCAGTCTGTCGATATCCCGCTGGCTGACCCCCATTTCTGGACGATGCAGGGATCGGTTCGCGTGGCGCAGATGTGCCATGAGTTCGGCCTGACCTGGGGCTCACACTCCAATAACCACTTCGATGTCTCGCTGGCGATGTTTACCCATGTTGCGGCTGCTGCGCCCGGCAAGATCACCGCCATCGATACCCACTGGATCTGGCAGGAAGGCAACCAGCGTCTGACTAAGCAGCCGTTTGAAATTAAGGGCGGGATGGTGCAGGTCCCTGCCACGCCGGGCCTGGGGGTCGAGCTGGATATGGATCGCGTTATGAAAGCCCATGAACTGTATCTCCAGCACGGCCTCGGCGCGCGCGATGATGCCACCGCGATGCAGTACCTGATCCCGAACTGGACATTCGACAATAAGCGCCCGTGCATGGTACGATAAACCAACTGGGACCGCTCCCATGAGCGGTCTCTTGGGTGGTATATGCTTAACGTAACTAATATGCGTAAGGACGGCTTATGAAAATTGTTATCGCACCGGACTCCTACAAGGAAAGTTTGAGCGCTCTTGAGGTAGCGACAGCGATAGAAAACGGTTTTCGCGACATTTTCCCGACGGCTGAATACGTCAAACTCCCGGTGGCGGACGGCGGCGAAGGCACCGTTGAAGCCATGGTCGCCGCGACTGGAGGGCGCATTGTCCCTGTAGACGTGACGGGGCCGCTGGGTGAACGGGTAGACGGATTTTACGGCCTGTCCGGCGACGAGCAGAGCGCGTTTATCGAAATGGCGGCGGCGAGCGGGCTTGAGCGTGTCGCACCGTCTAAGCGCAACCCGCTGATCACCACGTCGTGGGGCACAGGCGAACTCATCCGCCACGCGCTGGATGCGGGCGTTAAGCATATTATTATCGGCATTGGCGGCAGTGCGACCAACGACGGTGGCGCGGGCATGGTGCAGGCGCTGGGCGCAAAACTGCTGGACGCCCACGGGCAGCCTGTCGGACAGGGTGGCGGTGAGCTCGCTAACCTGGTGCGTATCGACGTGAGTGAGTTCGATCGCCGCCTGGCGGATTGCCGGATCGAGGTGGCCTGCGATGTCACCAATCCGCTGACTGGCGAAGAGGGCGCATCCGCGATCTTTGGCCCGCAGAAAGGGGCCACGCAGGAGATGATCGTCACCCTGGATAACGCGCTGGAGCATTACGCGCAGGTCATCGCCAGGGATTTAGACATCGATGTGCTGCACCTTGCGGGTGGCGGTGCGGCAGGGGGAATGGGCGCTGCGCTTTACGCCTTCTGCGGTGCCCAGCTTCGTCAGGGGATTGAAATCGTCACAGACGCGCTGCACCTGGATGAACAGGTAGCGGACGCGGATCTGGTGATTACCGGCGAAGGGCGAATCGACAGCCAGACTATCCACGGTAAAGTGCCCGTTGGGGTAGCCAGGGTCGCGAAACGCTATAACAAACCGGTTATCGGGATCGCCGGCAGCCTGACGGCGGACGTCGGCGTGGTGCACGATCACGGTATCGACGCGGTATTCAGCGTGATTTACACCATTTGCTCGCTGGAAGATGCGCTGGAAAACGCCAGCGAGAACGTCAGGATGGCCGCCAGAAACATCGCGGCGGTACTGAAAGTGGGGCAGGCATTTTAGCTGTGATTGCCGGGTGGCGGCTTTGCCTTACCCGGCCTACGTTCGTGCATCTGTTGGCCCGGTAAGCG
>NZ_JBSKJR010000016.1:0-73479 GCF_053709675.1 Enterobacter sp. UPMP2052 | reverse complement strand
ACAGCGGCTGAAACCGCTCAATGAAGCGCTGCTGATGTCGGCTCCGGAAGGGATGGCGCTGACCAGCGGCGAGCACCTGCAAATGGCCGCCAGCAAAAACGCCGCCCTTAACGCCGGAGGGGATATCAGCACCGGCGTCATGGGCAGCATGACCGCCCTGGCGGGAGAAAAGCTCGGCCTGTTCGCGCGCACCGGCCAGTTGAGCCTGAAGGCCAGCGAAGGCCCGGTGGAGGTGCAGGCGCAGAACGCCAGCCTGCGGCTGTTCGCAGAGAAAAAGCTGTCGATGAGCTCGGCGAGTGACATCTCCTTTGCCGGTAAAAAACGCATCACGCTGATTGGCGGCGGGAGCTACCTGCGCCTGGAGGCCGGAAAAATCGAGTACGGCACGACGGCGATGTATCTGCGCAGGGTGAAGCGGACTATGGCGGCGGGAAGTAGTACCCTGGATCAAAGAACGGCTGAAATGCCCGCTCCATTACCAAATTTATCATGTGGTCCAAATACCGCGTGTTTCAGGGTCCTGGATTCCTTAACAGGCTCTGAAGATATGGAGTTTGCATATCAATTACAGACATCTACCGGTAAAGTGGTTGGAAGAACTGATTCAGCTCTGACGCATGCAATAAATTCAGATATCGAAGAAAATGTAAATTTGGACTATGTTTTCCAGATCAGGGCGGGGACAAGGTAATGACAGTTTCATCAACGACCACATCAAAAGAGCAGGAGCAGCAGGAAAAGAAAGTCAGTGTTGACTTTTTCCATATTGATATGATTCCGGATGCCATGGACAAGATCCAATGGACCACAGCAGCAAAGTTAATGAGACATTGGTTTAGTATTAAGCCAGCCTACGCATTTGATTTAAATAGCAAAGATCAAGCTGTAAATGGGGATCCTCGCGATCTACCCCCATCTAAGATAAATGTAGACATAGTTAAAATGGCATGGGCTATACAATTCGATCAAGTCAGAAATGGGATTGAGACCCTTAAAAAGACATGGTGTAGCCCGAAAGGGAAAAAACAGCTCATAGAACGTCTCCAAAATGTTGGTGACTTTACTAACACTCAAATTACCTTGGGGTATTCTGAAGATGTTTGTTATTTAGACGCAACAGCCCAGATAAATTTTAAAAGAATTGGGAATAAAACTGATCCAATAAATGCTTGGTATGGCGCTATGGGGAATAGCGTCTTAAAAATTTGCGTGCGCGGCAGCACGACTAAAATTAATGGGAAATATGTATTTATCACAGACGCGTTAGGTTTCTACCTTAAGGATAGTTATGATTTTGTTGATGAGGGCAATACATCTGAGCCATTAGGAATTTGGAGCAAAGATAAAATATTAGATAAAAAAGAGTCCGCTATTTATATGTCATCATATTTATCAGGCTTTTTTGGAGATCTTGTGCGAACTTTCTCAGGTTATGTTCCTGTGTTTAATAAAGATTTCAGAGTTTGGCAGAAGAAACATGATACAGGTGGGGATTATATTATTCTATCAGATGTTCTTTGGACTGAGGTTGAGGGACCAGATAAGGTGATTTTTTTATGATTACATTGAAGCACAGAACATACTTGAGAATGTTTATTAGCTTAATAGTCATTGGTTTCTTAATATTTCCTACATCAGTTTTTTTTGGTAATCACAATAAGATATTCGAAAATTCAAATCCAAATAATACGTTTAAAGTTGTTGTATACCGGGCTGAGGTTTACAATGTTTTTTCATTATACAAATATATTCGTGGAGAAAACTATTTTTTTATCGTCTATGATAAATGTGGGAATGTTGCATTCAAGCCTTCTTTGTTTTTTGGGATGGACCAGTCCGTTGCATATGGAGGATTTCATTTTTCCAGACATGACAATAACACTCTATTTTTCCCGACAAATGATGGCATTGATTCAATTGAGCTAAGCACAAATAAATCTGAATGTCTATAAGATACACGTTTGAGTTGAATAATGTGAGAAGATCGAACCATAAATTAAGCTGAGTTATAGACATTCATAACATCCTACCAGTCTGGTTTCTGACGCGGAAATTTTCCGAGTTTGTCACGTTATTTAACGCTGATTTCAGAGAGTAGTAAAACAAAGATAACACTGGAGGTGATTTTATAGTGCTTTCAGATGTTTTATGGCTGGAGCCCTTACCAAAAGATAAGGTGATTGTTTTATGATGAAGCGAGTTTCTAGTGCGTTATTATCGTGGTATTAATGGTTACATGGATTATCCTACCATCAACAATTATTCCTTCTTTATATTCAAAAGTATTTGAGATTAATAGTCCTGACAATAAATATAAAGTAATTGTTTACCATGGAGGGATAATATCCTCTATGTCGCTTTATAAGTACTTAAAGGATGTGGATTATTTTTTTTCATTATTTACAATGCATCCGGTGAGATGGTTTTCAAACCCTCTCCGTATTATAGCACTTCCAACATGGGAGCATATGACGGTATAGAATTCCAGTGCGGTGATAGCCATTCTTTACTTTACCCAGGACCAGAAGGCTATGATTCATACGAACTCACTAAGTGACAAAAAATCCGTAAACATTGAGATAATTAGGGGGGATGCATGAACTTTTCAATATTAATTTAAAATAGTAATCAATCATTTCGGCAAATTTCCTGAGGTCAAAATGCCCGATAGAAAATCACCCTCTTTATATGAAATTCTTACTGGCAACTTTACAGGAGATCTTTCCCTTGAAGTTGTTAACGAAGAAGACCAGGTCATTTTATCTGTACTGGATAACATCCAGCGTATTTTAAACGCCCGGGCCGGTACTGTATCCCATCTACCAGATTATGGTTTGCCCGATATGACCAAAATTCTGCAAGGCATGCCCGGGACAGCCCACGAGCTGATCGATACGCTGGCCGGTGTCCTGCTCAAGTATGAACCCCGTTTGCAGTCACTCAGTGTCACTTTACTCGAACAACAAGTGCCGGGTGAACTGCGCTACGCTATTGATGCGGAACTGAGAGGTATCGGACTTGTAAGGTATGGCACCGAGTTTATGCCGGAGGGGAAAGTAATGCTCAGGCATCTGAAACAACAGCAGTATCTTGACGCCCATTCTGCAATTTAGTACTTACACTGCCGGAAACCGTGATGACAATACATTCTGAGCGCCACCTTAATACCGGCGGCGATCCGCGCACGCTTGCGGATTACGCCGCCCTTCGCGATGAGATGAACAAGCTGACGCATCCGGCACGCCCGGATGTTAACTGGCAGCTTGCGGAAACGCTCTGCCTCTCGCTGTTTGAGCACAACGGGATTGAGCTGCAGACCACCGCCTGGTATACGCTTGCCCGTACTCAACTGGCCGGTTTGTATGGCATGAATGAAGGTCTGGCGATCCTGGCTACGCTGGTTGCCCGGCAGTGGGGAGAAATCTGGCCGCAGCCGGTCCACGCGCGAATGGAGATCCTCAGCGCGCTGAGCAGGCGGCTACAGCAGGCGATGCGCACCCGGACGCTAACGTATGCGGATTTGAGCCAGCTCTACCAGGCGGAGGAACATCTGAATACCCTGGGTAAGGTGTTGCAGCGTCTGGAATTGAAACACACCAGCCAGCTTGATGCCCTGCGCATCCTGATGCACAACACGGCGGCGCGGCTGGAAAACAGCGACAATACCGGCGTGAGTGTGACCCATGACGCGGCGCTCACGCCTGAAAAACGCCTTGCCGACCCGGAAGAGCAGGTGAAATGGGTATACGTGGTACAGCCCGATCCGCTGCCGAATGTGCAGGTGGTGACCGAAAGTACACCCCCGGTTAAACCCTGGAAGCCGTTTGCGGCCGGTATGCTGACCATGCTGGTGGTGGCAGGTGCGGCCGCGTGGGGTTGGCAGGCACTTCATCAGCCTGACCCGGCACAGACGCAGCTCGCCGTCACGCTGGCCCCGTTACCCGCAGCACTTCCTGCCGAACAGCTACAGTCCCTGCGACACATGTCGCCATCCCCCGCGTCGGGTATCGACAAAACGCAGCAGCAGTTGGCGCGGCTGTTACGGCTGAAACCGGACTGGGCCGTCAGCTATGGCGATAGTCTGGTGCGTCAGGCCCTTACTCTGTGGCCCGAACAAGCGAAACCGCTGGCACAGCAGTGGCAGCAGCAGGTTGCTGCCGCCGCGCTTCCTGCACCGGAGCTGAACGGCTGGCATGAGGGGATGACCCAGCTCCAGCAGCTGGCGAACCGGCTCAACGCGCTGGATGAAAAGCGCGGCAAGTACATGACGGTCAGCGAACTCAAGTCGGCAGTGTTTGCGATGACGCAGTCGTTTACCCGCGCCATACCGGCAGAAGAACAACTGCGCCAGCTTTCAGTCCTGCCGCACGATCGGCCCTGGCCAGCGGCACAGCAGAGCCAGACCGAGCAGCATCTGCAACAGCTTATTACCCGCTATGCGGTGCTCAAACAACAACCGGTACAATAACCCTCGTGCAATGATGAGTTTCAGACTCCCGATTACAGCATTACAACGATAAAATTGAAGATGGCCGCTCAGCGCACGGTGCGCTGGACCAGGCTTAACAGCATGTGAAAATGAACAGGGGCGACAGCGTGTCAGCCAAAGAACGTTTTTTTAAAAAAGTGCAGCAAAATAATGACATCACCCCACCCGGCAAATCGTCTGCGGAGGCTGAGATCCGGCTGTTTTGTGGGCGGATGGACGAGCTGGCGGAGCAAATCAGCGAGTGGTTTGCGGGGTCAAGCATCGAGGTTGTCGTATCGACAAAACATATTCACGACCTCAGTACGATTGGTTACAGTCTGAACTGCGGTATATGCCGGTATCCGGTAACCACTATCCGGATCCAGAACGCAGACCGTAGCGCCAGCATTGTACCGGAACAACTCTGCCGCGGAGCGGAGCGGGGCTGCGTGACAATGCGCATAGAGACGCCTGAAAGTCGCCAGGCGTATCACCTGAGCATGGCACCGGAAACCGGCTGGTTTATCCGGCGTGAGCATCAGGATGCAAAAGCGAATGTCGTCATGACGGAAGATCGCTTTTTCCAGGCGCTCGACAAGCTGGCCTGACCGGGGCCGGAAAGCTGGCGCAGGCAACCTGCTGCGCCAGTTTTCGTTTCAGGCATACCTTCAGGCATCTGCCTGCCATTTTTCACGTTTTGCCCCAGCCCGGCGGGCCGTGGCGGGCAGTATATCGGCATCGGCGACATAACCATCCGGATCGAGACAGCGGTTATGATTTTTCGCCTGCTGCAGGATCTCCTCATCCCAGTACAGGCGTTTACGTTGATCGCCCTGGGTTGTCAAAATGCATTCCATATTCCCCTCTATCGCGCGGTAGCGCCGCCAGCTGTTTGCCGGAATGGAGATGACCGACCGTTCCGGTGCGATAATACTCACTTCCTTGCCCGCCTCATTCCAGGTGACCTCAAGCTTTCCTTTAAAGACCATGATGACCTGCACGTCAGGACACACATGTCGGCCCGTGACGCAATTGTCCGCGAGCCGCAGCCACTCGACGGAAAAACCGTGCGGGCTGACAATCGCAGGGCAGGAATCCCGGTCCTGGGAAATGCCAAAGCCGATAACGGGCGCGATTTCGCCGCCGTGTCCCGGCAACACCGAGTCCAGCAGTCCCCGTGCCGACCAGCAACGGTCATCGCCTGTCACCGCGCGCTTGCGCATCTCCTCAACGCTGTAATCACGTAGCCCGGCAATATACGCCTCCGACAGCGGCGTCAGCAGCGTGGCGGGGTCAGGCTGCGGCTCGCCGGGTTCCTGCGTAATCAACATATTCTCTTTGCTTAAATACATACCGTACTCACTGGCGGCCGCGAGCACCGACGGATGCCAGATGATCCCGCCCGTGTTGTCGCCGCCCAGCACGGTGAACACCATGCCGCTGGTGTCCTCTTTACTGACGTTCGTAAACCCCCGGAAAATCCAGGTGGGGATGGAGAGGATCGCAGGGGCGCTGAATTCCGCTTCATGTTCACCCTGCGCGCCCCAGCGAAAACGCCATGTCCCTTCATGGATCAGGAACACTTCCGCCGTAAAATGCAGATGCAGGTTGTTGGTTACCCCTTTCGGCATGGCCGCCGCGCCTATGTTAAAACCGTGCGGCTCGGGAATATTCACCACCTGCTCGGAGGACTGAGTGACGCCCGGGCCAATAAACGAATAGTTTTGCTTCAGGTGCGAGCCGGGCAGCTTGCAGTCAATAAAAGCAAGGTTGCAGGAGACCATATCATCGGGGGTGATGAGTCGGCTTCTCGCCTGGCTCTGGGTAAGATGGATAGCGTTCATTTTTTTCTCCTTTTAATAGCCGGATGTGCCGGTGGCAGGGATGGCGTTACCGCGCGCAAGGGCGATGGCTTCGCGCGAGGCGCGACCCAGTTGCATGACGTCGTTTGCCGGGGTAACGAAATGAAACCCCTGGGCAATACGCGCTGCGGCAGCCGCGCCGGAGGTGCAGAAAATCCCGGCGATTTTTTGCTGCTGGCGACAGCGGTCGATCACCCGCTCAACGGCAGCAAGCATCTCCGGGTGTTGGGATTCGGCGCTGGCGTTGCCCGTCAGCGTCAGCGAGAGATCGTTAGGGCCTATAAACACGCCATCCAGCCCGTCGGTGTCGAGAATGGCGTCAAGATTTGCCAGCCCTTCGCGGGTTTCGATCATCGCCAGCGTCAGGATTTCATCGTTGGCGTGCTGCGGATAATCGCTGCCGCCGTAAAGCAGGCCCCGCGCCGGACCAAAGGAACGTACGCCCAGCGGCGGATAACGGCAGGCGGCGACGAAGCGGCGGGCCTCCTCGGCGCTGGAGATCATCGGACAAATCACCCCGTAAGCCCCGGCATCCAGTACGCGCATGATTTGCGCCGGATCGTTATCCGCCACCCGCACCAGCGGCACCGCTGGCGTGGCCGACAGCGCCTGCAGCATCGTCAGCGCGCTGGCAAAATCAATCATGCCGTGCTGGAGATCGACGGTTACGGCATCAAAGCCCTGCTGCCCGACAATTTCCGCACTGTAGCCGGAGGGGATCGCCAGCCAGCCGTTGATGATGGGGGTATTGTCCTGAAAGGCGGTTTTTAGTGTGTTCTTGCGCACGATATGCACTCCGTAATCCACTGGCGCAGCGGCGACGCGACCTCATCCGGGGTCTCAAGCGGAATAAAATGCCCGCCAGATGCCACCGTATGCCAGGTTGCGTTCGCGGCGCTTGCCGCCAGTAAGTGATGATGATGGGGCGTGCAGATCGGATCCTGCGCGCCGTTAAGGATCACTATCGGGCAGGGGAGATTGCCCAGCGCCGCCCGGTTGTCCTGCCGATGAATGGCGATTTCCGTTTGCTGAGCAAAGGTCGTTACACCGCACTCGCTTGCCATCTGACAGATAATGTCCTGTAAAGCCCGGTCGTTGAGGCGCGACGGGGCGACGTAACGTTGCCACAGCGCCGGGACCAGCCAGTCAACTATTCCCTGCGCCCGGGCGGTGCGCACCGCGTCCCGCCGTGGTGTGGCGTTTTCCGGCGGATCGGCAAGCGGGTTGGCAGATATCAGCGCCAGCCCGCTAAGCCTTTCCGGCGCATCAGCGGCCATTTGCAGCGCGACGATTGCCCCCAGCGAAAACCCGGCCAGCAAAAAGCGCGGCGGCAGCGCGCTGAGCAGACGCTGCGACGCCTGCCGCGCCGATTCCGCCCCCGTCAACGTGACGCACAGCACCGCCGTCACGTTTAACTGCTCAATCACAGGCTGCCAGAGCCGGGCGTTGCACAGCGTGCCGCCAAGCAGCACCAGCGGCAGGTCGGTGTTATCCAGCAGAGCGTTTTCCATTGCGTGCCTCACGTTGCCGTCCAGCCGCCGTCAACCATCAGGGCGCTGCCGGTGATCATCGCGGCGGCCTCGGAGGCGAGGAACACCACCGGCCCCATAATGTCTTCCAGTCGGCCTAACCGGCGCAGCTTGATGTTCTCCAGCACGTAGCGGCGAAACGCCGGATCTTCCAGCGCCGATCGCGACAGGTCGGTTTCAATGAAGGTCGGGCACAGCGTATTGACCCGGATCCCGGCCTCGCCCAGCTCCAGCGCCATCGTGCGGGTTAACCCTTCAAGCGCAAACTTAGAGGCGCAGTAAACGCTCCGCTCGGGGCCGCCCACGTGCCCCATTTGCGATGAGATATGGATGATTGATCCGGCGCGACCACCCGCCCGCATACGCCGCGCCACGCGCTGGCTGACGAAAAAAGTGGCGCGGAGGTTAAGCGACATCACCGCATCGAAGTCGTCTTCGTTGACCTCAAGAAACGGCTGGTGGCGGGCCAGCCCGGCGCTGTTCACCAGAATGTCGATCTCCGGCAGGGTCGCCAGCACGCGGTCCACCTCCCGGGCGTCGGTGATATCCAGCGTTACCGTCTGAAGAGTGAGCCGATGCCCGGCGGCGAGACCGGCCGCCTGGTCCAGCGCCTCGCGGTTGCGGGCGGCAATCCACACCTCTGCGCCCGCCTGCGCGAGGGCGACGGCAGCGGCGAAGCCAATCCCTCGCGAGCCACCTGTCACCAGCGCGCGTTTGCCGTGCAGAGCGAAAGAGGGCGTTTGTACAAGCGTCATGGATTACACCTTTTCCCTGACCGGGGCCGGCATCGCGTAGGGCACCTCCGTCTGGCCATAGCGACGCACGCGAATATTGGCCTGCTCGGCGTGCCCGGCAAATCCTTCAAGCAGCGACAGGCGGGAGCAATAGCTGCCGATTTCGGCCGTGGCTTCGTCGCTGAGGACCTTCTGGAAGGTGCAGGTTTTCATGAACTTGCCGACCCACAGCCCGCCGGTATAGCGCGCGGCTTTTTGCGTTGGCAGCGTGTGGTTGGTGCCGATCACCTTATCGCCGTAGGCGACGTTGGTGCGCGGGCCGAGGAACAGTGCGCCGTAGTTGGTCAGCCTGGCGAGGAACCAGTCGTCCCGGTCGGTCATCACCTGAACATGCTCGGAGGCGATGCGATCGGCCTCGGCCAGCATCTCTTCGTAGCTGTCACAGACGATGATTTCGCCATAATCCTGCCACGACTGGCGGGCGATATCGGCAGTGGGAAGTTTTTCCAGCAGCCGCTCCACTTCCTGCTGCGTCTCTTTAGCAAGCGTCAGGGAGTTGGTCAGCAGAATGGCAGGGGTGGTGACGCCATGTTCGGCCTGCCCGAGCAGGTCCGTGGCGCATATTTCTGCATCTACGGTGTCATCGGCGATGACCAGCGTTTCCGTCGGCCCGGCAAACAGATCGATACCCACCCGGCCAAAGAGCTGGCGCTTGGCCTCCGCAACAAAGGCGTTGCCGGGGCCGACCAGCATATCTACCGGTGCCAGCGAGTCGGTGCCCAATGCCATTGCGCCAATCGCCTGAATGCCGCCCAGGGCATAGATTTCCGTTGCGCCCGCCATCTTTTGTGCCGCGACAATCGCCGGGGCGGGTTCGCCGTTAAACGGCGGGGCACAGCTGATGATCCGCGAGCAGCCCGCCACGCTGGCGGTAATGATGGACATATGGGCAGAGGCCAGCAGTGGATATTTCCCGCCGGGGACATAACACCCCACGGCATTGATCGGAATATTTTTATGGCCGAGGATCACGCCGGGGCGCGTTTCAATTTCGAGATCCCGCAGGCACTCTTTCTGCGCGCGGGCAAAATTCGCCACCTGCTGTTGGGCAAATTCAATATCCTGAATATCCTGGCGGCTTAACTGGTTTATACAGCGGTCGATCTCCGCTGGCGTCAGGCGATAATCCTGACGGTCATAGCGATCGAATTTAATCGATAATTCACGAATGGCTTTATTTCCCCGCTTCTCAATATCCGCCAGGATATATTCAACTGTTTCTCTGACCTGCTGATTCGCCTGCTGGCGCTCTTCGGTACTTTTACCGCTTTTTAATTTCCAGGACACACGCTTCTCCTTACCTTTTTAAGATGTCAGTTGCCCTCCCGGCGAACCGGGATAAATGAATTACTGCAGAATGTGTTATTGATCCGGCGCGGCGGCGTAAGCCCCGTTTTTTAATAAGCGGGACGCGTGTTGCGCCTTACGGGCATAAACCCAGCGTGCGGACAGCGGCGTGGCAATCGCAGCGACGACCGAGAGCGCGGCAATTAACAGGTAACCGGACGAGATATTAATATGTTGCATCATCACGCCCATCATCACCGGCCCGACAAACATGCCGCAGGAATAGATCGTCTGGAATAATCCCATGCGGGTGGATTGTTCATCGGCGGTGGTATTCACCACGCTGAGCGACATAAATGCCGCAAACGCCATGCCGAAGGAAAAACCTGCCAGCGCCTGGAGCAAATAAATGACATATAAATTGCTGGTAAAAGGAATGCCAAGCGTCGAGATCACCTGTAACACAATGCCGAGCACGGCGGTTTTTACCAGCCCAAGGCGCTGATAAAACACCGAGCTGCACAGGGCAATGGCCAGCCCGTAAAAAAGAAGATGGATATTACCGAGCAGGGCGAGGATCCCCGCCCGGGCGCCCAGTTGTTCGGCGTAGACCGGCGTCAGGGTGTCGCGAGTGGCAAAGGGAACCAGAATCACGATGGTCGCCAGGATGCCAATCAACCAGACGGAACGGTCGGCCAGCTGCTGTCGCGCCCCGGTGATGCAGGCTTTCAGCGTGGGAGCCTGCACCGGATCATGAACGTCCTGAATGCGGGTCGTCAGGATCAGCGCCACCAGGGCCGAGATGCAGGAGACGAAAAAGGCGATGTTGTTGGCGAAGTAGTGGATCAGCACGGCGCCAATACAGTTGCCGAGGAACACGCCGATCGGCCCGGCCAGCGCCAGCAGCGCCACGGCCGCCGGGGCTTCGTTACGGTCGAAATAGCGAATGAACAAGATGTTATACAGCACCCACGTGGCCGCCGTGACGCCGTCAGCCGCTTTAGCCATATATAACGTGACGGCGTTAGGCTCGAACCAGGCGATCGGCCAGGCGATAATGGGCAGCAGTAAACCGATTTGAATAAAAATCCTGCGGCTCTTTACCACGTCGGAGATGATCCCCAACGGGAAACGGATAAGCAGCGTAGCCAGCCCGGACGCCCCCATAATGATGCCCATTATCTGTGGCTCGAAGCCCTGGTTGATCATCATTGGTGCCAGGAAGGCATCGATGCTGTGAATACAGATAAAGAACAGGACGCTGATGATGAAAAAGAGCCGGGCTTCCCGACGGCGTAACAGTGCTCGAAACATGGTTTTGAACCTCTTAAAAGTAATGGGTTACAACCAGCCAAGTACGACGTTTACCGGTTCAATCCTTTGGGCGACTCCTGTTCTCTCCGGTACCTTTGACGGTATGAAAACTCTTTGCATACGTATTCAAGCCTTGAAGTTACGAAAAGGTTTCATGTTTGTAAAGTGATCTCGATCTTGTTGTGAGAATTTTATTTTTTTGTGTTGCATACGCATGCAAAGGTGGTGTAAGTATAAAAAACACCCATCTGCTGAAGCGTCCGGAACAGGTGAAAAAAGGGGCTTTTTCGCGGTCCGTGAACAGAATGAACGTGGGTAAGTCGTTGATAAGGAAAACGGGGTAATGAAACGTAAGACTTTTGCAGCAGTCACATCTCAACAGGTCGCGCAACTGGCGGGGGTATCGCAATCCGCTGTGTCGCGAACGTTCACGCCCGGGGCCAGCATTTCACCGGCAACACGTGAAAAAGTGCTGAAAGCGGCGCGTGAGCTTGGTTATCGTCCAAACGCGATAGCCCGGTCGCTCAACACGGCCCGCTCGCGCATTATTGGGGTGGTGATCTCTTACTTCGATAACCCCTTTTACTCGCAGGTGCTGGAGGCGCTGGCACAAAAGCTGGATACGCTGAACTATCACCTGCTGCTGTTTGTCGGCGACCGGGAAGGCAACGTCGACCGCATTTTCGACCAGATTATGCAGTACCGCGTGGACGGTATCGTGCTGGCATCGGTCACGCTATCGCTGGAGTTATCCGAGGAGTGCCTCGCCGCCGGGATCCCGGTGGTGTTGTTTAACCGCAGCGAAGAGAGTGGGATGGCCTCCAGCGTCAACAGCAATAACGAGGCGGCGTCACGGCAGATAGCCGAGTTTCTGCTGGCGGGGGAGCACAAGCGTTTCGCCTACGTTGGCGGCGTGCCTGACTCCCCGGTCAATATCGCCCGTCAGCGCGGGTTTATCTCCACCTTGCACGAGCACGGCATCACCGATGTGCAGGTGGTGAATGGCAATTACGACGTTCAGCACACCACGCAGGCAGCCTATGCTCTGTTTTCGGCACCGCCTGTGCCGGATGCGGTCTTTGTCGCCAACGATCATATGGCCGTGACGGTGATGGATGTGGCGCGCTATGCGTTTGGCTTGCGCATTCCCGAGGAGGTGTCCGTTGTCGGGTACGACGACATCGGCCCCTCAGGCTGGCCCTCCTATGCATTAACCTCTGCATCACAGCCGGTGGGCGAAATGGTGGACGCCACGGTCGAGTTATTAATGAAGCAAATTGAAAGCGAAACCATAGAGCCTGAGCAGATTACGGTGCCCGGTACGCTGGTTATTCGCCACTCAGCCCGCCGCCCGCGCAGTGGCGTTATCGAAAAAGATGGCTTATCGCTATTCCAGACTAAGGAGCTCAAATGACCAGATTGCGGGGCTTCAGCCCACAGTTCGACTCCATCCAGCAGTTTATTTTGACGCTGACACACGTGGTATGGGAGCAGAAAGACATAGGCCAGCTGGCGGATTTTTACGCCACGCCAGTGGTATTTACCACCCCGGAAAAACAGCTGCATGAGCTGTCACAGTTTATGCGCCTTACCCTCGAGGCGATGCACAGTTTCCCGCAGCGCACCGTGCTGACCGAGGACATCCTCTGTAGCCAGAATCCGGGTGACGAGTACTATGCCGCTCAGCGCACCGTCGCGCGGATCCAGCATCAGGGGGAGGGCTTTTTTGGTCCGCCAACTGGCAAAAATGTCTGGGTACGTACGTGGGCCGATCGCATTTGCGTCGACGGAGCCGTGCGTCAGGAGTGGCTGCTGCAGGATCGCGCCGCCATCGTGTCGCAACTGGGGCTGGATATCCGCGAGTTTGCTTTTAACCTGGCGACCATGCGTCAGCAGCTTGGGCTGGAGTCTGTTTCCGCCGAGACGCTGGATGCGCGCTGGGCGGGAGGCCCAGAAGGCGATGATGTGGAAGGTGTACTCGCAGGCGTGGTGGAGCGCTACCTGACGATGTGGGCGGGCGGCAACAGCGGCGTGGTACCCGGATTATACCACCCGGCGGCAACGCTCTATGCGCCCGGCCATTGCACCTGTACCGGAGAACAGGAGATCGGCGCACAGCTTTCCGGCTACCGCGCCTCGTTTGCCGACAGCGAAACGCAACTGCACCACCTGGTTGTGCGTAAAGATCCCAACGAGCCGGTTCGCATTTCATTGCGCTGGTCGCTGCTGACCTGGCATGACGGATACGGCAAGTTTGGCGCGCCGACGCGTAAACCTGTTTCAGTCACCGGTATTACCCAGCTTGAATTACGCGATGGGTTAATTTTCCGTGAATATTTAGGTATTGATGAATTAGCGATTTGGTCGCAAATATTTAATTAACGGGGCGGCAGCCTCCTTATTTCCGCTGCCAATACTCATCATTTTTAATTCACCCTCACTTACGGGTGCGGGTTCTTATACCCTAAATAATTCGCGTAGCCAACGCATCTGCAACGCGAAGTATTACGGGTATATTTTCTGAAAATAGAGCAGGAGTTTATATGTCTTCCACTGAAGCAACAAATAAAGCACCAGCCGTACCCGAAAAAAGCAGCGTGAAAGCGCTTAAAGAAGAGTCCGTATTACAGGTCGAGCGCCGTGATTTTGTCGATCTGGTGCCGGAGAATCGCCCGCGTGCGCAGTCATTAAGAGGCTTTGACGACTGCTATACCGATATCGTCGATTATATTGTTCGCTGCACCCATAAAATATGGGATGAGCGCGACGTGGGCTTAATTTATTCCCACTATACCCATAACTGCGTGCTTTATAACGCGCTGGGGACGTTATATAACCGCGAACAGGTGGTGCAGGATACATTGCAGCGCCTGGTTGCTTTCCCGGAACGCCGCGGCATGGCAACCCAGGTTATCTGGAACGGAAATGATGTCGACGGTTTTTATACCTCGCATCTGGTCACGGGAAGCGGGCGCCATACCCAGTACAGCCATTTAGGCAAACCGACCAACCGCACATTTGTTACCCGGACCGTGGCGGATTGCATGATCCACGAGAACAAAATTTATCGCGAGTGGGTGGTCAGCGACAACATGTCGTTAATGAAACAGCTTGGCCTTAACACCGATGAAGTCGCCTTTAATATGGCCAAAGAGCAGTTTGATAAAGGCTTCCGCGTGATGGATATCGGCGAAAACGGCCGCATGCTGGGGCAATATCCGCCGGAGATCGCGTGCGATGTTTCTCTTGCGCACAGCGATACGGAAGAGCAGTGCCTGCGTTGGCTGCATGAGATCTACAACCGCCGGATGTTCGGCAAAATCAAAGAGGTGTATGCCCCGAACGTGCAGTGGCACGGCCCGTTGATGAAAGAGCTGTACGGAACGGCGGCAGTGACCCACCAGACGCTGGCGCTGGTGGGTATGATCCCTGACGGCGCGTGGCTGCCGCAGCATATCTGCTCCAACCCTTGCGACGAGGGCGGCGTGAAGGTGGCGGTTCGCTGGATTATCGAAGGGCATCACCTGGGTTACGGCGAGCTGGGTAAACCGACCGGAGAACGACTGTTCGTGATGGGGATGTCGCACTACCACATCCTCAACGGGAAAATTGTTGATGAGTGGGTGGTTTACGATCACCTGGCGCTGCTGGCGCAAATCAAACTTGGCCAGATGGAGGATGCGTAAATGTTGAATGACGTAATCTGGATCAAGCATCCGCAGGGGCAGGATGCACAGGCCGATCGTTCGCTGACGGAGACGGTCAGCGGCATTATTGCGCGGGTAAAAGATGAAGGTGACGCGGCGCTAAGGGCCTATTCACAGCAGTTCGATAAGGTTGTGCCCGCCCAGTTCGAAGTGAGCGAGCAGGAGATTGCCGAGGCACTTGCCGGTATGGACGCCCAGACGCGTCGCGACAGTGAATTTGCCATCAGTCAGGTGCGCCGTTTTGCCCAGGCGCAGCTGGCGACCATGCAGCCGCTGGAGGTCGAGACCCTGCCGGGCGTGCACCTGGGGCACCGGATCATCCCGGTGCAGACGGTGGGCTGCTACGTCCCCGGAGGACGCTATCCGATCCTCTCCGCGCCGGTGATGTCGATTGTTCCGGCGACGGTGGCGGGCTGCGAACAGATCATTGCCTGTCTGCCGCCGGGCGCGCATCCGGCGATGATCGCGGTGTGCCATCTGGCGGGCGCGCATCGCATATTCAAAGTTGGCGGCGCGCAGGCGATTGCGGCCATGGCCTGGGGGACGGACAGCATACCGTCGGTGGATAAAATCGTGGGGCCAGGCAACGCCTTTGTTAACGAGGCGAAACGTCAGGTGTTTGGCAAAGTCGGCATTGATGCCCTCGCTGGGCCGAGCGAGATTTTCACCATAGCGGACGACAGCGCCGACCCGCGTATTCTGGCCGCTGATATGCTGGCCCAGGCAGAGCATGACGTACATACCCGCGTCGGGCTGGCGACGACCAGCCGGGAGATTGCCGAGCGTACGCTGGCTGAGGTTGAGCGCCAGTTGGCCAGCCTGCCCACGGCGGCAACGGCAGGCGAGGCGTGGCGTCGACAGGGGGAGATTGTACTTTGCGAAGACGAAGCGCAACTCATCGCTTTTGCTGACCATATGGCGACGGAACATCTGCAGGTGCATACTCGCGATCCGCACGCCACCGCGGCGAAGATCCGCAACTACGGCTCGCTGTTTATTGGGCAGAACGCCAGCGTGGTGTTCTCCGATAAATGCTGCGGGACCAACCACACGTTGCCAACCATGGCGGCGGCGCGCTATACCGGCGGCTTGTGGGTGGGGGCGTATGTCAAAATCTGCACCCATCAGTGGATTGATGAGCAGGGCATCCCGGCAATTGCGGAACCGGCGATCCGCCAGAGCCGTACTGAAGGGATGCAGGGGCACCGGCGGGCGGCGGAGATCCGATTGCGTGCGCAGGACATCGATGCAATCACCTCAGGCATGCGGGACTAAATCAAAGACGGCGCCGGGCGACATGCGCCCGGCTTTTAGCACAGGAATTCTCACGCATGACCATGATGCGCCTGATACCACCGGAGGATTGCCCGGATGAAATCGCCCGACGGCTTGAGGCAATAAAACAGCAACCTGCGCTAAACGCCATCCTCGGCGTTAACCCCGACGCCATGCTACTGGCGGAGCGGTGCCAGCAGCAGCGTCAACGCGGAGAGCGTATCGGGCCTTTGCACGGGGTGCCGTTGATTATCAAGGATAATATTGCCTGCGCGCCGCTGCCCATTACCCTTGGCTGCCGGGCGCTGGCCTCGCTCAGGGCGTCCTCAGACGCGCGGGTGATACAGCGTTTGCATCGGGCCGGCGCCATTGTTCTCGCGAGGGCCAATATGTCCGAGTTTGCATTTGACGTGCGGTCCCGAAGCTCGCTGGGCGGTGATGTGGCAAACCCGCTTCTCCCGTCGGTGACCGCCGGCGGTTCCAGCGGAGGATGCGCCGCCGCGGTGGCCGCTGGCATGGCCGATGGTGCGCTGGGAACTGACACCGGCGGCTCTATTCGTATTCCCTGTAGCTATACCGGGCTGGTAGGGCTGCGCCCAGCCTATCGCCGCGCGCAGCTGGACGGTGTGGCGCCGCTCTCTCCCAGTAAAGATACCGTTGGGCCCATGGTTCACAGCGTGGAAGATGCGGCCATGTTGCACGCCATCATCCACGGTCTGCCGCCGATTCCGCTGCCGCCACGTTCGCTGAAAGGTGTGCGCTTCGGCATGATAACCTCGTTGCAGGGAAGCGATGACGTGCAGCTGGCGGTCTGGAACCTGGCGCTGCATGCGTTGAGTCGGGCAGGGGCGACGCTGGTTGAGATAGCATTACCTTTTATGGATGAAGTCAGACAGGCGACCTGCCTGAGCCTGTCTGAATTTCGCGTGGCGATCGATCACTGGCTGACAAAACAGCCTGATGCACCTGCCGGGCTGAAGCACATTATCGACTCCGGCGCATTTTTGCCTGAGTTCGCCCCCTTTCTCAGGCAGATGCTGACGTATAACACGCTCAAAACCCCGCTCTGGCTGGCGGGGCGGCGTTTTCAGCGCCAGCTGCGCCAGAACCTGTGCCATGTAGCGGAGGAGCTGCGGCTGGATGGATTTGTGTATCCCACGGTACAGCGGTTGCCGGACAGCATGGCGAAAATGCCGCCCGGCTGCGCGCCTGAGTTGTCCGCGATAAGCGGTCTGCCTGCAATAACCTTGCCCTGTGGCGTGAGCCGCAGTGGGCTGCCAGTAGGCATGGAGATTTTATCGGTGCAGGCGGAGGAGACGGGGTTGTTGGCGCTGGCGCGGGGTTGTGAGGAGGTGTTGGGTGGGAAGTGGTGGAAGGGTTAGGGTGCACACATTTCGTAGGGCTTGTGCAGTGCAGGCTCTCAGGAGGTCTTCGGATAATTCTGATCATCACAGATCGAGAATTTTGGAAAAACGGACAACATAGTTAACACCGTTAACTATGTTATGTATCATACGCCTTCACATCATTGAAGGTCCCGGACTATGGAACAGTCAGAAATTCGTTCTTTCCGCGCAACATTGCGTGAAATGGTCAGAGAACTGGGTATGCTCAGCCGTAAAGCAAGTGGAACCGAGTTATCCCCTCTCCAGAGTCATATATTGATTGAACTCAGCAATCGTCCTGAGGGGTGTACCGAACTCGCCTCGAAGCTTTGCGTTGAGAAAGCAAGTATGAGCCGCACACTAAAGAATCTTAGTGATGAGGGATACCTGCTTAAAGAAAATGACGCCCAGGATGGCAGAGCCTCTCTGTACAGATTAAGCGACTCCGGAAAGCAACTCCTGTCTAAGCTTGAAGAAAACGCCGACAGATTTGTTGTGGACGCTCTCGCATCATCATCTGAGGAAGAAATTCAGGTTTTACGTAAATCCTTACTGCACTTTTCAGGTAGTTTGCGTAATGCACGTCGCCAGCGTGAATCAAATATCGTTATCAGGCGTCTGGAGCCACAAGATAACGCCGCAATCGCAGAAATTATCCGTAATAGCTTTCGTGAGAATAAAATCGATCATCTTGAAGGCGTAAGTCTCCATGATCCAGAACTCGATTCCTTAAGTGAAGCCTATAAGCATCCCGGTTCCGGATATTGGGTTGCTGAAGCAAATGGAATGATTGTTGGGGGAGCGGGACTCTCGTCACTGGACGGAGAAACTGGCATTTGCGAAATGCAGAAGTTATTTTTCAAAAGCGAAGTACAAGGGATGGGGCTGGGCAGACGAATGATCGCTTTTATTCTTTCTCAGGCTTCAGTCATGGGATACCACGCCTGTTATCTTGAAACACTTAAAGAGCTGAAGCATGCCGTGCATCTCTACGAAGCTTTTGGATTCAAGCATATTGCACGACTTGGCAATACCGGCCATGACAGCTGTGACATATACATGTTGAAAAAAATGTAGCAATCGTCTTCTTGTATTTCTGTTTTGTATAAACCAAAGATGAATACCATCTGGTACCAGTTTCCTTAATTTGGTACCAGTACGTGTAGTGACGCCTTAAGGGTATGAACAACATATAACTACAGTCAGATTAACTGCGTTTTACATGGCAATACCGTCGCCAGTGAAGATGAATTTTCATCTCATTTATGGAGAGCGACTATTTAAATTATGGAGCAATTATCAATATGGTGGTCAGCTGTCTACCTTCTCTTAAACGTAAACATGGACTTTATATTGTACTTTTTATGCAGCCCGGACTGGCTACCGGAAGTGAAGTCAATATAAATGAACAAACCATGAATGCCAGAGAAAGTATATATCGCGCGTTACATGAAGGGCAAAATAGCCGTGAAGAAACTCTCGCACGGACAAGAGCGGGTGCAGGCGCAAAACTCGCACAGGTGTTAGGGCAGGACGCTTCCGCCCAACGCATCAGCGCCGTAGGGGGAAGCATGGCCTCCGGACTCTTCAGCTCAGCCGTACAGCAAAGTCTTTCTTCTTTTGGTACAGCAAGAGTAAAGCTGAATTTAAGCAGCGCACATCTTGAAGGCAGTGAATTTGATTTTTTACTGCCCCTTTATGAAAACCGCAGCCATCTGTTTTTTTCCCAGACGGGAATAAGACGGATTGACGACAGGACCATGGCGAATCTCGGTATGGGTTATCGATTCTGGCCTTCTGACACCGCCATGTTCGGCGCCAATATGTTTTACGATTACGACGTCAGTCGCCAGCATAAGCGCCTTGGCACTGGTCTTGAGTATGCGCGCGATTTCTTTCGTGTTTCTGCGAATGGCTATTACCGGCTCAGCGACTGGAAACGCTCGCGCGATCTCACGGACTATCACGAACGCGTCGCTAATGGCTTTGATATTCGGACAGAGGCCTGGCTTCCTCGTTTGCCGCAGTTGGGCGGAAAAATCACCTGGGCGCGATATTATGGCGATCGGGTCGGCATTTTTGGTCCGGATGATCTTCAGAAAGATCCTCAGGTACTGACCCTCGGTCTGAATTACACACCTGTACCCCTGGCGGGCATTTCACTGCAAAAAACGGTTAACACGCGTGGCGGGGGAGACGAATTTTCCGTAGGGCTGAACTTCTCCTGGCAGTTTGGCTTGCCGCTCAAAACGCAGCTTGACCCGGACCGCGTTCGTTTTAACCGCACGCTGGCGGGCTCCCGCTATGACCTGGTGGACAGAAACAACGTTATTGTTCTGGAATATAAAAAGGATCGCCTGTTTAACGTGGCTCCGCATCACAAGGTTTCGGGCGTTGAAAGCAGCCAGCTCGCGCTAAACCTGGACATTTCTTCGCGCTATGCCGTGACCGGGATTGGCTGGCAGGGCGAGGCGTTCTTCGCCGCCGGTGGTGATATTACCTATGTAAACGGCGCCTACGTTATGGCTCTGCCCGAATGGCAAACAACCGGAAGTAATCATTACCAGCTGGAAGGACGCGCCATTGATGAAAAAGGCAATCTTTCAGCGCCGTTCCGCGTCGAGGTGGATGTTCTGCCGATGGATGTCAAAATCTCGCTTGCGGGCGATCTGAAGGGCGAAGAGGGACAAACGCTGGCGATCGGCCTCAATGTTCGCACTACCGGCGCCATTGGCAAAGTTGACTGGAAGGCGCCTGAATTTCTTGCTGCCGGGGGCAAATTTATCCAGACGCGTGCTGCAAAAGCAGACAGCCTGAGCCTGAACTATAGCGCCGTTCTGCCTCCTTATAAGGCTGGTGGTGAAAACAGTTATCCCATTGAAGTGACGGTGAGTGACAGCGAGGGGAACATTTCTAACACCGCTTCAGCCCGAATCGTGGTTGAGCCTCGCTCTATTGTGCTCACCGTTCCGCCAGAGGTAGCGGGTAATGAGGGGGAGCGTATTGCGCTGCCGCTGACGATTGATGCAGGAACTCCCGTGATCCGGCTCGACTGGGAGGCGCCCGAGTTTATTGCCCGTGGGGGTAAAGTCAGCGTGGAAAAAGAAAAAGTCTGGCTGGAACTGCCTGCGTGGTCGGACGTGGGCTCCAACCAGTATGCCATTACCCTTACCGCAGGTGACGATCAGAATCACCGTTCCGCGCCGGTAACCGCCACTGTTTCAGTGGCTTCAGCGACCGTTAACCTTGTTCTTGATGAAAATATGACGGGTAAATCAGGTGAGGAACTTGTCGTTACGCCGCAGGCCAGCGCCCAGTCCGGCATCGATCGCATCGAGTGGCAGGGTGAGGCATTTTTCAGCGCTGGCGGGAAAATCACGCAGGACGGCACGAATGCCTGGCGGTTCACCCTGCCTTTATGGAAAAAAGAGGGGACCAACCGCTATTCTGTGCGCGCTGTCGCATGGGATAAGTCTGGCCGTTCATCGACACCGGTCACCCTGACGCTAGAGGTGCAGCCTGTCAACATTGCCGTTTCGGCGCCCGGCACGCTGACAGGAACCGAGCAGGAGACGGTGGATGCCACCCTGAACGTGGTGTCAGAAGGAACTACCGTAAGTGACGTCCAGTTCAGCGCGGAGGATTTCCTTGCCGCAGGCGGTAAAATTACCGGCACACTGCCTGACTATCATTTTGTCATGCCCGCATGGCAGGCAACGGGAAGCAACCACTACAGCATCACGGTTACCGGAAAGGACGCGCACGGCAATATCAGTGAACCGACGAAGATAGATATCGCCGTCAGTCAGGCTCCGTTCGTCATCACTGCGGATACTGCCGTCACGGGCTTTGAGGGCAGTACAACCGAGGTGACGCCGGAGGTTCAGAGTCTGTACGGTGTGGCGAATTACAAGATTGACGCTTCCGCCTTCAAAGCCGCCGGGGGCACTATCATGGAGAAAGAGGGAAGCTTTAAGTTGACCCTGCCGGGCTTTGTCGTGGGTGGGGAAAACCGATACCCAGTAACGATACGGGCCGTCGATAAGAGAGGCCGGGTATCCTCACCGCTGGATTTGAACATCGTTGTTACAACACGACTTCTGGATGCGAGCGGCCAGTGCTCTGTTGTGGGTGGGGGCGAGGGTTATGCGAACCAGATTGATAAAGAGAGTGTGAATTATCAGGAAGCGACCGATTATACGACGCTGAAGGCGTTGGTTGATGCCGGAACGCCCTATATCTATATCCCGGGCGATGTTGAAATTGAATTACCGGTCACGAAAAATGCACTCTTTATTAAAAGCGGAACGACTATTTTCAGCGACCGCGGTTCTGACGGTAGCGAGGGAGCTCGCCTCAGCATTCCCTATTTGAGCGAACAAAATAATCAGTTCCCGATTATCGTTATGGACAGCAATACGCGAATGTCTGGCATTCGCTATGAGGGACCCTATAAAGGTACGCTGACTAAAAATACCACTATTGGTATCCAGACGGTGGAAGGCAGCCATAATGTTGAGGTGGATAATATGGAGCTCTGGGGATGGCCATGGGCAGCCGTGAGTGTGAAAAAATCAACAAATGTGCGAGTACATCACAGCTATATCCATGACAATATCAAATCTGAACTCGGTTATGGCGTTGTTGTTCAAAACGGTAATGCCACGGCGGAAGTTGCATGCAATCTTTTTAACAGCAACAGACATTCGATTGCCGGAAGCGGCAAGGCTGGAGAAGGATATGCGGCGCATCACAATTTGGTATTAAATGGTGGCGGGCGCGGCGCTTATCATCAGTTTGACATGCATAAATATCAGTCTGAAGGGGCCGGCGCGTTTATGGAAGTCACGCAAAACTGGTTTGACTATGGCCGCTACGGCACCAGCAATCGATCCTCAATTGGCGTGCGTGGTCAGCCATCGAGGGGGCCTATTACCGTGACCGATAATTGGTTCAGTCAGCCCTGGAAGAATGGAACCCAGTATGCAGTAGCGGGAGAATATGGCACCTGGGTTCCCACTGTTGAATCTATACTGGCGACCAATAAATTCAGCGTGAAGTTTAACTATCTAGAAAAGGGTAATAACCAGTGCGTGATTGACTGGCTAAGTTACAGCCAGAGCATTAACTGTTCGGCTGTAAATTAACCGTCAGGCAGTGACATTCTCACCAGCGCGGGTACAGGTACGTCGCGATTATGGGGGAAAAAGACACAGCGCTGAGTTAAAGATAAAAGCACAGGGGAAAATCCCCTGTGTTTTTTATCCTGAATGTGGTGACTGGGGAAAACATTTTCCCTCTCAACTTGATGTGTAGTGCTACTCACAGTACATGACTATTCGTGAGGCTGTTACAGCACGCTGTAATTTCCTGCGCCTCACTCAGGCTTTTGAAGCGATAAAAATACAGTGTCTCTGCCGGGTACGTCCGACGTAGTGAGCAGATTCGAACTTTCTCGGATGACTCTGGTAATCACCGATGGAGAATTTTGGTGCTGGCGTTCTTGTAATTGATAGGGGCGGGATTTTGCGTATTGGTCGAGGTTCTTCATATATTTTATCGTTAACTGCGCAGTGCCACAGGGAACACCTCGGTTATCCAGTCAATAAACACGCGTAACCGGTGCGTCATGTGCCTGTTCTGGGGATAAACGACATAAAAAGGATAACTCGCGGGACGCCATGCTTGTAGGATCTCAACCAGTGTGCCGTTGTTCAGTTCATCTTTCGCCGCATAGTAAAAGGTCTGGATAATTCCCATCCCGGCCATGGCCGCAGCCAAATGCGCATTACTTTCGTTAATCCCGATGTGATGCTGCGTCTTCAGCTCCCGCATTTCACCCTCTACGATAAAGCGAAAAGGAAAGGCTCTTCCCGTCAGCGGAGATAAATAGCTCACCAGCTTATGTCCATTTCTTAATTCATCCGGATACGCAGGTACGCCAGCTGCTTTCAGATAACCCGGCGTAGCGCAGGTCACCATCGGGGCATCACCAATATGACGGGCGATCAACGATGAGTCATCGAGAGTGCCACCACGGATGACACAGTCCACATTTCCGCTAATAAGATCCACCGGCCTATCGGACACGCCTAAATCGATTCTGATTTCCGGATAGCGCTGCAAAAAATCCGGTAACGCTGGGATCAGGACTTCACGTGCGGTAGAGCCGCCGACATCAATACGCAGATACCCTTTAGGTCTGCTCTGCAAGGCGCTAAACGAAGTGTCTATCTCCTCAATATCAATTAGCACCCGCGAGGCTTTTTCATAATAGTCCTGACCTTCTGGTGTTGCGACGACGCGCCTGGTCGTACGATGCAAAAGACGCACGCCGAGATGGGCCTCCAGTGATTTAACCAGCTTACTTAATGTGGCATTCGGCAGGTTCAGTGAATCCGCCGCCCGTGTAAAATTGCCGGTTTCCACCACTCGCGTAAACGCGCGCATAGCCATTAACTGATCCACGTTCTGTTTCTCCGTGAGATGTCTGATTATTCACATTAAGAAAGAGTGTTTTCCATTTTTGCTAATTTATCAATAATCCCTCTGTGACTAAAGTGTGTTCACCGGCTGAACAATGGCCAATTCGAAACAACACGAGGATATGGAAAATGAGTAAACCACTTTCAAACAAAATTGCCCTGGTCACGGGTGGCAGCACAGGAATCGGTCTTGCCAGTGCTCAGGAACTGGCGGCGCAGGGGGCAAAAGTCTACATCACCGGACGTCGTCAGCAGGAACTGGATGCCGCCATCGCGTTGATCGGCACATCGGCGAAGGGGATTCGGGCCGATGTCTCACGTCTTGACGATCTGGATACGGTTTACGCGCAAATTGCAGAAGAGTCGGGACGTCTGGACATTTTGTTTGCTAATGCCGGTGGCGGAGATATGCTGCCGCTGGGTGCCATATCCGAAGAGCATTTTGACCGAATTTTCGGGACTAATGTTCGTGGGGTATTATTCACCGTCCAGAAAGCACTGCCACTTCTTGGCGCTGGTTCATCCATTATCCTCACCGGCTCCACCGTTTCGGTAAAAGGGACGGCTAACTTTAGCGTATATAGCGCCAGTAAAGCCGCGGTGAGAAACTTTGCTCGCTCGTGGGCGCTGGACTTGCAGGGGCGTGGTATTCGCGTGAATGTTGTGAGTCCGGGACCGGTCAAAACGCCAGGATTAGGGGGGCTGGTTGCCGAGGAACAGCGTCAGGGCCTGTTTGAAGCACTGGCGGCGCAGGTTCCGTTGGGCCGGATTGGTGAGCCAGCGGAGGTCGGCAAAGCCGTTGCGTTTCTGGCGTCTGATGCCGCCAGTTTTATTAATGCCATAGAGCTGTTTGTTGATGGCGGTATGGCGCAGATTTAAAGCTGATATCAACCGTCAAATCCCCCGAGGCGACGGTTTTCAATGGACGGCTGGCGTCACGCAGTTTTAACGTCACAGGGTGACAGCGCACAATACGGCTCCAGCCATTCCAGACGGGTTTTATCAACTCACAAAACATAACGGCAGATTGCAAATCACTTCGTGCTGGGTTTCCATCGTTTTAGGTATCTCAACAACAATAAAGCTTTATGGGGTGCCTAAAAGGTTCGGATTTAATTAGTTATCTTCGGACTTCGCGGGACAAATTTAGGGTACAAAAAAGCCCGCAGGGCTTGCGCCATGCGGGCTCTTAGGACTTCATCGGATGACTCTGGTAATCACCGACGGAGAATTTTGGTGCTGGCGTCCTTGTAATTGGTGGGGGAGGTGGTTGAGTTTGTTGGAGATTTTGATTTTTTGCGAGTAAGGGAAGGCGCAAAAAAGAGTGGTGATGATGTTGATATGGAAGAGATTTTTTTATCTGTTTGATTTTTAAGTTGATTGTTGGGACCGGGATTTTCCGTGCTGGTTTAAGTTCTGGTGGACGCTATAGGCTTGTCGTTCGTTTCCGGAAGTGAGCGTTTCTGTCGGATAATTCACTCTCTTGAATTTTCCAGACTGTAGACCATGCTCATTTAATACACGCGAAAAACAATAGCGTCATCTATCGCATAAGGTGATACGGGTAGATGGCCTTTGGTATAGCCAATGATGTCCCTTAAACAATAAGAGAGCACCATGCTTGAACTCCGTCCTAATTGCGAATGCTGTGATAAAGATCTGCTACCTGAATCAAAAGAGGCATTCATCTGTTCATTTGAATGCACATTTTGTGTTGATTGCGTGACCCAACGGCTTAATGGCCAGTGCCCGAACTGTGGAGGGGAACTGGTGCGACGTCCAATACGCCCCGAAGCATCCCTCCTGTGACACCCTGCATCCAGTCAGCGTCACCATAAACAGTAGAGATGAAAACTATGTTCACTCCTTGCTCATAACGACCTTCGTGATTCTGCTAGCCGTCTGCATAGTGCCAAGGGCGGACGTTAGACAAAAGTAGTGTCCCTTTTTGTAAGTGCCTTATTTTTAATCAAATGAAAGCAACCCCCTCAAGTCACCTGACCATAATACCAGCGTTCTCCCGTAAACCACTCATCGCGGTCCTCACTTCCATAATATTCGAGAGTGATACCGATTTCCTGTATGTTAGTAGGAAGAACGAGCCCCCACTCAGCTGCCAGGCTACGATCTTTGATCAAAGCCGAAGCACCATTTTCAGAACGATCTTCAGCTATAAAGCCTTGAAAATATTCTTCAGATCGATAAAGACAGACCTCACTTGTAAACATATCAGGAAGACATACGACAGCGGTAATTCGAGGGCTGTAATTCATACCAGCAGTAGCCGTTATGAGGTTTGAACACGCATTAATCAAAGCTTGCGCACAAGCCGCTTTGGTTTTAAGCGTGCTGCATTTCCCCTCAACGATATTAATGTCTACTGGAATTTTAAAATTCCAGTAATGCTCATCTTCTGAGAAAATGCTACGTTCAGGGTTGTGAAAAGTACTAGCCCAACGGTTAAGAGCTTTGATGCGTCGGGGAATATTTCTGATTTTGGTTCGATAGTCTCTGTTAAGTCGTCTACTCATGAATAATTTACTTTTTAGCTCGTAAAACAGTTCGAATTGTGTCCCTACACAAGAACATTCTATCCTAATTTGTTCAACTTATCGTTATGCATGTAATCTATCGCCCCGCAATCGGCTTGCGAGAAATTATGTCGGCTCCTCGCTCAAAGCTGACCATGCTTTCTAATAATGCCTGCGCTTTATCCGGCTTGCAGGACTAAGGGCTTTACCAATCTGGCGTAGCAGAAAGATACAGCCCTTGAAGTTATGGCATTATCGTGCGTTCAGGCTTACCACTCACCAGGCTGCGGTGCACAGCCTCACAAATCCGGCTGACCGCCAGTCCGTCCACTGCGGTGACCGGGTACGGTGACCTGTTCCTGACCGCACGGACAAAATTATTAATCGGATCGATGCCAAAGCCGCTGGCGACGCCGTTGCGGTAGTTGATGAAATAGCTGTTGGGCGTGAGCGTCATGCCCGGTGGCGTACACCGACACCACTTCTTGGCCGGAGGGGTGGCGTACCAGGTCAAAGCAGTGTGAGCCGAGAAACCACACCGGGGAGCTTGCGCCCGCCCAGTCCAGCCACTCCGTCGGCACGCTGATGACATCGTCCATGCTGATATGCCCGCGCAGGATGCGTCCGGCTTCCGGTTTCTCCAGTTCAGCCTTAATGCGCATCACCGCAGGGTCCCAGCGCTTGTGGAAATCGACGCCGACCAGCAGGTCCCGCTGCTGCGCCATCTCCACGATGAGTTCACACTCGCGTACCGAAGTGGCGAGCGGTTTCTCTGCCAGCACATGTTTGCCGTGGCGCAGGGCGGTGAGGATGGATTCGGTGTGGTACGGGTTAGGTGTTACTACGGAGACCACATCGACATTTTTAAACAAAATAAAAGCCTGTAACTAATTAAAGTTACAGGCTTTTTGAAGGTTCATGATGCATCATGAATGAATGTTTGGTGGCTGGCGTCCCTGTAATTAGCTATTCATTCCATTGATTTTTAATATTATTTAAACTTTGAATTTTATGTGTGGTTCTAAAAAGGAACCATAAATCGTAATGGTATGGGTTCTCACGATTAGCGGATTGGAGAATTGTATCAAAAGGAAACAAATTCTTCAGTTCAACTCCCTGCTGGTAGCTGAACTGCGCAAGCAGGATCTGCTGTTCACCGATTAGTGAATGCGGTAGTTTTTCAGCAAAACTGAATTCTATCCGTAGGGCAGTACCAGCATAGGTGGAGAATGGATTTTGAACAACTGGTCACCAGAGCACACAAAAGACATCAAGAGTTGGTTTAAGATTGATACATATCGCAAATTTGAAGACCTCTCATTGCTCCAGTTTTACCATGAGATATGGGCTCGTAACTTGTTCTTTAAGGAGTATCGGGAAGAGTTTGAGAGCAGAACTCTTATGGGTTACTTCTCAAAAATTTTCAGTGGCAATCCTTTTTTAATTGAAGAAAGGCAAATGGGATACATGACTCCTGCCAACAAACTTTTTCAGCCTCCCCATTTTTTTCTAACAACTCTTGATCGCCTTGCTGAAACGAGCATCATTGCTATGCAACGCGGAGGTTTTGTTTGGGATGGTGATGACAATTATTCAATAAACAGAGATCTTCGGGAAGAATCACTTTCAGATATTATGCCAGATCAGTTTTCACGAACAGTCATGTTCGAGATTGATTTGGCAAGTGGCACAGACGAAGAGATTGCAGAGTCGCTTAAAGCTGCATTACCGCAGTGGCGTAAAATCAAAGGTATCGAACCAGATCCTTTAGAATCAGTTCGCTTTGGGTATGGAACTATCAAGAAACTCATCAGTTATCGTGTGATACCTATGCTGGATATCCTGGTGTGGGCAGCCGTTAAAAAAATCCGTGTCTCTGACGACAGGTTATCCAGACTGCTATATACAGACGATGACGAAGAAAGCGAAATGAGGCAGTCTAGCCAAATCAAAGATACCGACAGGCCTTTGGCTCTTAAATCCTGCACAACTGACTTTATCCGACAATTCCATTACTTCATGAACAAAAATAGCCATTTGAAGCAAATGAAAGTCTCTGATGTAATGAAACTATCGGATTAGAATTACATTTATAACTATTTGTTTTAATTGTGAAAATTAACTAAAGGCATCATTGTGAATGGTGCTTTTTTTTTGCGATTTTTACTTTAAACCGGGCATTTTGACACTTGCTATAAAACGGGGGAATTTCAGCTACTCTCAAGTTCCCCTTTTCTGTACGGCACCAACTTCGAGAAAACCATCCTGCATAGCTACGAAGAACCTCCGCTTCAGGAGCTTCGCTCTTTTCTTTTCCCAACTGCTCGTATAGTGACTTCACCGCAACGACAAGGGATAACGAAATGAAAAATCAAGCAACCCGCCTAATACGATTACCAGAAGTTCTCGAACGAACTGGCTACGGAAAAGCCTGGATATATCGTCTGATCAACGATGGTAAGTTTCCTGCTCCTGTCAAAATTGGAAGTCGTGCAGTAGCTTTCGTTGAAAGTGAGATTGATACCTGGATTCAGTCTGTTATCGAAACAAGTCGAAATAATGTTGCTTAATTGAACATAGGAGCGGTTTTATGAATATCGAAGAATTTGTAAGCGAAGAAAACCATATGTGCAATTTATGCGGAGATCTTTTTTACAAGATCTTTGACCAAGAAGTGATTTATGACTTACCTAATAACGAGTTTAATAAAGAAATCATTTACTGGCTCAGTCAGTACCTTGTAGGAAATCTGAGAGAACCTTTAGACTCGATCTCTGAGCTTAATGCTTGCAAACAGATATATGTTTACGAGACTTGGTTATCTCTAATTAAATGTCCTGATGAATTGAAACTCCTAGCGAAGCGGATAATTTTATATCTAATGGATTAAGAGCTTTTTATGAAAGTGTAAAGTTTGGCTGCATAATTTACCTTAAAACTTTACAGAATAAATTACATTATTTTGGTTGTCGTTTATTAGCAAGGCAGTGAGATAGTTTTCGAAGTATTAGGTGTACATAAATAATACTAGATCTACCAGATGATAATTTGACAGGAATAATCGTCTATCTCACTGTTTTAATTTAAATAAATAACACTAATGATTCAATTAAATTTGTAAATCTACAAAATGCTTATTATTAATATATTGGAATTATACTTTTTGTAAAGTTAGGAGGAAAATATGAGCAGTATTTGTGTAGATTCGTTTATGTTGGAAAATGGTGAGAGGTATTGTCATGTCGTAAATAAAAAAACTGGTGAGCCATTGTATTATCCGAATTTGTATATAACAACACAAGTCAGAAATCGGTCAGAGTCTATATCGACAATGAAAGTTATTGCCGGTAGCATTTCATTGTTATATCGATTCTTTATGAGGAAAGAGATCAATATTGATGAAAGAATTCAGAAAAAGATATTTCTGGCTCCTCATGAAATTGATGATTTGATTGAGTTTACTTCATTCAATTTTAAAAATGGCGTAGATAATGATTTTTGCTTTTCAAATGTCAAAAAACCAACTAAGTATTTTCGGATTACAACAATAGCTAACTATCTGGAATGGCTATGTAATATACTTCTTTCTCATACAGGTCAGAAAGATACAATAAAAGAGATACTTGTTTTCATTAACAACATAAAAAGAAAGAAACCAAAAAACAATGATAAATATGTTATGGATATCGAAAAGAGCTTAGACAAAGCTCAACTGGATTCTTTGTTTGGCATTCTTTCTCCAGGAAGTAACTTGAATCCGTTTACGGAAACAGTACAAAAAAGAAATAACTTAATATTCCTGTTATTACATTGCTTTGGCATGAGAGCCGGTGAACTTTTGAATCTGCGAATTGGTGACATAGATTTTGCAGAATCAACAATAGCAATAAGGAGGAGAGCAAATGATAAAAAAGATCCACGAGTTTATCAGCCATTAGTGAAAACTTGTGAGAGGAAATTAATTGCTGATGCGAACCTTATATATGAAATTTCAGATTATATCTTGAATGATCGTAGGAAAGTTAAAAATGCTAATAAGCATGACTTTCTGTTTATTACCTATAAGGAAGGGAAGACTCAAGGGCAACCGCTGTCATTTTCTTCATACCATAAGATAGTGAGTGTTGTTCGTCAATCATCCTCGCTTCTAAGTGGATTAACAGGCCATAAATTACGACACACATGGAATTATGAGTTCTCGAAAACAATAGATAAGGCTAAGGACATATCCGACGAAAAAGAGCAACAAATCCGTTCTTATCTAATGGGATGGCTACCAGGTTCAGACACTTCAATAATCTATAATCGCAGGCATATTTTCGAGCTATCGAAAAAAACTGCACTTGAGCAGCAAGAGCAACTATTCAAAGGGGGATTTGATGAATAATTTAATTAAACAAAACTCTGATAAAATGTCAATTCATGAACAAAAAATCGTCACTTTGATTGAGAGCCATGGAATCAATATTAGAGACTTGATATGTGTTATGAACAAAAGTTTGGTTTGTGGATTTGTGAATACATTACAGTATTATTTTTGTAGTAAAAGCCATTTGCATGTAAAAACAATAGTTAAAAATATGAAGGATTTTATTAACAATGTTTCTCCTAATTACATTGATGATAAGGTTCTAATTGAATATCAAAATAAGCAATTATCAAAAGCCCCAGCATCATTTCGTGTTTTACGACCATTTTTTACTAAATGGTTTGAATCAGGATACCCTGGAATAGATGAAAGTGCTGTTGAAATAGCAAAGCATTTTGACCTAAGAATAAAAAAATCTGGTCAACCTATATTACAAGATGATCCAACTGTGGGGCCACTGACTAAAGAGGAACACACTTCCTTGATCAAGGCTATGAGTCACGCATATAGCATAGGTGAACTGTCATTGTCAGATTATGCGATATCGCTATTAATAAGTCTTACCGGTAGAAGACCTCAGCAGTTAGTTATGTTGAAATATAAAGACCTTCTTCAAAAGAACTTAGATAATGGTAAAGTAGAATATTTAATTTCAGTACCACGAGTTAAACAAAGGGGTAAACAACTACAATATCGAGAACTGCCAATAATCTCAGAGGTTGCATCAATTGTTCAACTTCAAGCTAATCATTCCGTGAGGCTTGTTGAGCAAACCCTTGGCAAAACCCTTGATGATCATGCCAAAAGCAATGTTCCAGTTTTCTTGAACGAGAAAAAACTTCTTGATTTAGCCATAATAGATTTTAACTTCCTGGAGGCTAGTAAAATATACGCAAAACCAACAATTGCTAATAGAGCTTTGAAGAATATTGTTAATACTGAGAAGTTAATTTCAAACCGTACAGCATCTCCACTCAATGCTACTCCTCGCAGGCTTCGTTATACAATAGCAACTATGCTGGCTAAGGATGGTCATAATGCCAATACTATAGCTGAATTGTTGGATCATTCTTCTACTTCAAGTACGGGGGTTTATATTAAAAATCTTGCTGAGAGTGTTGAAAGGATTGATTCCGCTGTTTCAGAACAATTATCATTTGTCGCTGAAGTTTTTATGAATGGAATAAAGTCAAAAGAGATGATGAATTTCAAGTTTTGCTCTTCGAGAAAATGCCAAAGTCAGAATTTAAATGTAAATTTTCCTTGTGAAGAATGTGCTTTCTTTATGCCAGTTGATATTGACGAGGTAAATCCCCGATGAGTAATATTATTTTATTTAAATCTAAAAAACAAATTACAGCAGAAAACAATTATAATGAATTCATAAATTTTTGCCGCTATCAACTTTCAGGGCTCACCCAAAATCAGGATTGGGAACAATATGTCTGGAAAGGGTATGTAACCTTTAGAAAGATAGGGGTTGGACATAAAGCATTTAACTCCAAAGATGCAATGCATGAAGATTTTCTCGATTTTGCAAAAGCATATATCAGATATCAACACTCATTGAAACCCTCGAAAAATTATGGGGCTACAATGATGGCTTTGAGATGTCTCGAACAGGCTCTTTTGCAAGTTCTGTACAGTGGTCTCATTTATAATGTTACAGCCGTTGTTTTTGATGAGGCAATGCAAATCGGAAGTAAATATTTTGAAGGTAATGTTCTCGCACAATGTGGGATACAGCTTGAAAAAATATCAAAATTTCTATGTGAACATAACCTTGTGAAATCAGGATACATATCCTGGAAAAACCATGTGAAGAAGAAGGTCAAAAACAACTATCTTCCTGAGATTGAGGACTATCACAGAAACGATAAGTTACCAGATGAAACGGCATTACTTGCTATTGCTGATATTTTTTCTAAAAATGATGAGCTACTGAGTCCAAGGGATAAATTCACCAGTGCAGTATTTGCACTTCTGCTTTGTTGTCCGAGCCGAATTTCTGAGATTTTAGCCTTACCTGCTGATTGTGAGATTACACAAAAAGATGAGAAGGGTATCGAAAGATATGGTCTGAGATTCTATTCGGTTAAGGGGTATGGCCCTAATATCAAGTGGATTCCACAGGTTATGATACCAGTTGCGAAAAAAGCGATTAGAAGATTGCTTTCCTTATCACAAAATGCAAGGGCGTTTGCTCAATGGTGCGAAAAATATCCTGATAAATTTTACCAACATGAACTTTGCCCAAAAGTTGATGAAAAATCAAAGTTGACAGTTATACAGGTTTGTCATGCACTTGGCTACCCTTTACATGATCACAAATCTTGCGTTCTAAAAATTAAAAAGACAAGTTTGGATGGTGGGAAAAGTTTCTTAAACCCCAATGATTATAACTATTCATTGAGTGAGTTATGGGTAATGATTATCTCTGGTTTCAGTAAAGACTATCCTTGGTATGATGAAGAAAAATCCATAAGATTTAGCAATGCATTATGTTTATTAAATCCTCGCCAATTTACTTCATCCCAAATGATTGATATATACTCATTTCATAAGCCAACTAAAGGATTCTTTTTTAATGATATACAAAATAAAAAACGTCATGAGCATGGATTTAAAAATATTTTCGCCCGACACGGGTATTATGATATTGAAGGTCAACCACTACTTATTCGCTCACACCAACCAAGACATCTTTTAAACACAATAGCCCATTATGGTGAAATGTCTGAACTGGATATAGCTAAATGGTCTGGTCGTGTCAATGTGAATCAGAACAGAGTTTATAATCATGTGTCAGAAGAAGATATGTTAGATAAAATCAAAACTATTAAATTGAGCATGAAAAATTATTGTCAAAGGAAGTCCATACCCACAAATGAATTGACAGTTGATTTTGATAACCTGAATCAAGGAGCAATTCACTTAACAGAATTTGGCTACTGTGTGCATAACTATTTAGTTCGTCCTTGTACTAAAATCAATGAATTTATAGAATATAATAATGAAACCCTGGAAATGAAATCAATAGATAGAATTAGACTTGAATCTATCCGAGAAAAAGTAACAAAACTGAAGAGTATAACGCAGACCGCTTATGAAAATGGTGATTATGGTGCAGACAAATGGCTGCAACACCATGAAAAAAACCTGGAAAGAATTAATAAGCTTTTGAATAATTAAAATAGGAGATACTTATGGCAAAACATTTGAACAGGAGTGAAATAAAGGCAATTACACACATTATATTGACTTGGGACGGCAAAATCACATGGAGTGATTTATGTGAATCAGTTTATAAGAATTTAAACAGAACTATCACAAGGCAATCTTTAAGTGCTCATGATGAAGTTGTTGAAGCATATAGAACAAAGAAAAATTTGTCTAATTTGAAAAAATCTGGCCTTAAAAAGCCAGCTAATTTAACGATTGCGGCACAACAAATAATAAATCTTAAAGCCGAAAATGAAATGTTGAAAAAACAGAACAATAGATACAAAGAGCAGTTTAGCTATTGGCAGTATAATGCTTATAGACATGGTCTCACTATGGAACAATTGAATAGGCCATTTAATAAAAAATAATAGTTGATAGGTTACACCTATTGACAAATTAAATAAATGCGATAAATATAAACATATGGTCAGGAAGACTATTTAAATTATGCAAGGATGCATTTTATGGACAAAAGCAACATCAATCCAGAATTTACTCTGGAAGAGCAACTTATCATTATCATCGATAAGTATATCTCAAAAAGATACCAGCCAGGCGATAAAAGTTTCTCATACCAGCTATACCTGCTTTTTGTTGGCTATCATTTAAAGTATTTCTACCCAAGACAGCTATACACTCGCTCTAATCGTAACATAGACAACATTATGACGATGTTCAGTTCTGTATACAAATGCCTTACAAGTACTTTGTTGCAGCGATTGAACAATAAGGAGGCTGTTATCAGAGAGCTAAACTCTCTCGTGAACTATATTGACAACAATCAAGAAAAAGCAGAAGGAATTTATACGGTTGTAAGAACACAGTATGAAGTGAAGGTTATCGAGAAAGAGTTAACCCATGAAGTAGTCAGAGTAAGAAATGTTAGATTATAAAAGCTCCCTACGGGAGCTTCATTTCAGTAATCAATTTTAATTACCTACAAACTGCCAGCCGTCATCTGTTTTTAGGAGTTTAATAGATGCTGCTTGCTTGAGATTACCATCAATTACCGTTACGACATTACACTTATAACTTTTATCAGATTCTTTTGTGCAATCAACTTTTTTCACTGATGTAAGATGGCTTCCCGTCCATTTACTTAAAGCTGTATAAATATCTTTTTCTGAGGGTTCGCTGTTACATGCGGTTAGAAGAAATGCTGTAAGAATAACGGTAAGGATTGAGTATGTTTTCATTTTTATTTTTCCAGGAATAATCAGTTAAGAACGCCCGTTTTGGTATTGTTATTGTCAGTGGAGAACGTCCATTTGCTGACAATTTCACCTTTAAAATCTATTTCAAGAGTTTTAGACTGAGTCTGCGAACCGCCAGTAAACAGCCCTACAACTGGAATGAAAGTTGTTGCATTGAACTGATTGTTATACATAAAGTATCTCCACTGCTCATTTCCGTCATCGAGTGTGGTTCTTGTATCAGGCTCACCTAATTTAGTGAGTAATTCCGTCTTAGTTGTTTTGTTTTTAATGATCTTTGATTGGAGGCTTTGAGGTGTTTCGTTTTTAAGGTTCTGGTTCCCTGATGTTGAACACCCAGAAATTGAAAATATTGCAATGAAAAAGGAGATAACTATAATTTTATTCATTTAATGATCCATATTATATTTAAAGTGGCGAGTTAGCTTTTATGTGTGAAAACGGCTCTGTGTGCAAATTTCTTACGTAAATAAAATCTTAATGAAATTGCTGAGGCAAAATAGATAACGACAGTTAATATAAAGCTTTGACTGATAGCGAATATGAAGAAAGCAATCGCTAACAGTACCATTCCTATCAGTAAAGCTAACCAGGCTGAAACGGCTCCATATTTGATGGTTGAATGACAACCGGTGCAGACACGGACACCAAACGGACTCTCCTGAAAGCAGAACGGGCACTTAATTGTTTCGTTTTTCATAGCAACCCCAGGGTGGAAGATTTACTGCGTGTTTGTAGGGATTCTCGATGGCTGGCTGGCTAAAGTAAAATCACTTGTACCGATCGATGTTTGAATCATGATAGGTAAAAGCTATCATAACTAGTTTATTGATCTGTAATAACGATCAATTTATTGTTGACTTATCCTAAATTGACCACTACCCAAACGATATTGCTGTCAGGGATAAGCGGTAAGATTTTGTTTATAAATGAATTTTCCTTTCTTTATGTAAGGGTCGGGTTACATAGAGATTTGAGAATCCAGGGAGGGGCTTGTGAAGAATGCTCTTACCATAGCTTCGGAGAAGCTCTGCAAGCCTTCTAAGAAATGGAAGCCAGCCGATAAGCCTGAGATGCTTTTGCTGGTTAACCGCATTCTTTTGGAGAATCTTCTCAACGATCTCGTTTCGTCTGTCTTTTCTGAGTCGCAGTTCGAGTTCAGCAATTTTTTCACTGATACTTTCCTTTTGCTCCCTGGTTTCCAAAATTGTTGCAGGAGCAGGAGCAGGAGCAGGAGCAGGAGCAGGAGCAGGAGCAGGTATTGGCATGGGAGCTTGAGAAACTTCCTTTGCAGGTATGTCGATTCGCAGAGCTTCTAAGTGGCCGGGGTTATAGTTAAGACGGTTACTAAGATTTGCCCAGGAGTAACCCTTACCTAACTGCGAAGCTTTGAAAGCTATATCGCGGTAAGAGAATGAGAAGCCGTTCATTTTACCGGTAGAGGCAATATTGGCCTTCCAGGATACTTCAGCTTCTTCCAGCCTCCTGATAAAAGTTAAAAGGTCCGGTGAATCTGCCAAACTTTTATCAAGTATCTGTTCTAGGTCTTCTTTAGGGGAGGGAAGGCCAGTCCGTTCTGAAAGCATCTGTTCATTGCGGGAAACCTTTCTTCGCTTCGGTTGCTTTGGTGCAATGGAAGGTGCTGTCTTGGTCACGGTCAGGCCATGAGCGACTTCGAGTTTACTGATGATTTGTGTGCTGATGAGATTTTCATTCCTACCCAAGTAGAGCTTCCCACCATTGAGATCTATGCGACTTGCGATAATGTGTATGTGCTGACCAGCCGGATCGTCATGAAGCACATAACAACGAAGATGAGTATCACTGAACCCTAACCTCTTCATGTAGTCGTTAGCTATGCTGGACCATTGTTCAGCCGTTAGGGATTCTCCACTAGTCAGGCGAAGTGAGTTGTGCCACACCGGTTTCTGGACATCTGGCCGAAGCTGTTTTGTGCCATTGAATTCGGAAATCAATTCAAGAGCAGAGCCACTTAACATGTTCCCGCCAATTACGACTGGATCGCTTTTATGATGTGCTCCCGGTTGCAATACATAACGAACAACACCAGCGAAGCTCTTACCCCTTTTTATCTTCTGCATACCCTTCATAGGGTTTGCTCCATATGTCAGCATTTAGCAGGTGCTGGCGAAGCTCTTGCAGTTGTCGCTTCACAGCGAAAAGCTCTGTATGAGTAAGCTGGCTATCTTTGCTCTTACCATCTATGTGGGCCGCAATGCGATTTAGCTTTTGCGATATATCTGATAAAGCTTTCCATGCTTCGGTATTAATCGCTGGTATTACAGAAGGTAATTTTTGAAGAGCGGCCATGCGAAGCCATTCGCCTTTTGAATAATTTCCCCTCAAAGAGTTAAGTTTGGTCAATTCATTATCGTTAAGACGAACACTGACACAGTAATTCCTTAATAAATTCTTTGGTTTAATCATATAAACTCCTTTTTATATGTCATCTTAGAACTAATAATACATTTAAACATCCTTGTCAATTAATACGGAATAAGCAATTGATAATATACGATACAAAACCCTTTTGTCTCTGCAATACGATCACTCAACATTTAAAATGTATTTTTGACTATGAACTAGCTCGATGAAAATTAGAAAGTTTTCATTGTCACTGCTTAGTGAATTTAGCATAACTCCTCGCCATGAAAATTCTCGTTCATAACTAAGTTCTTCATTGATAAAATGTTCAATATCTGTACTGTCTTGCAACCCTTTTTGTCTTGTTTTATTAATGTAATATTCAAAATCTTTTCTAAACATATCTGCATTATCAATGGTTATTTCAAGTTCCTGAATGTGCCAGTTTATTACACTGCTAATACTTTCGTTAGCCAAGTTCGGATTGGCAGTAAAGTCAAAGTTAACCAAAATCGCATTTTCAGTTTCAGTGGTTATTAATTTTAAAAAATAGCTTTCATTTCTATCGTAAAATTCATCAAAATAAGGATGGATAAATCTTTGAGAAGAACTAGTAACACGAGTACTTAGCTTCTTAAAGTTACAATCACCACATGTAGGAACTAAATTCCATATATTGAGGGATAGTTCTGAATAGGAAACTTTGTCAAAGTAATGGTCTAGTGTTCTACAATTTGAACGTAAGCAATATGGGCATAACAATTGACGATGAAGCCTTCTCATCATTCCTATATATGCACGCTCGTTATCACCTGCTGCACTTTTATATAAATTGTTAAGTGATTTTTGTACTGTTCTATAATCTAATTGGCTGTTTCTGTAAAAATTAGAATTGAAAAACTCTGTATAAAATCTATCATTGTCGTCGAGGAAGATGTCTTTATTTTGTGAAAAGAAAGTTTTTAATTTACCACTTCTGTTCGAGCATACTGCTTCAAGAAGTGCTCTTTGGGTTGTATTCTCAACAAAAAAATCATTTGGTTTTTTTATTTTCATCGATTTTATCCGCTATCCTGCTTAATAGGCTATAAGAAAGGTCGCCATGAAGTTCATCAACTAAATCTTTTTTGGTTTTATATTTCTTGGCAATGTTTCTGATTTTTTCATTATATTTTGTCTCTCTATCCTTGCTGAAGAATACATATGCACTCAGCTTTTGTAAGTCCTCACCATAAGTTTCAATATTTGGGTTGAAAGTATAAATTGAATTATCAATGTCCTTTTCAAAAATGTGGACACCAGAGCGAGGTATTTCTCGTGCTACATACAGAGAATGTGTCGCAATCAAGCAGATAGAATTAGTGCTAATCAATAAATCAGATAAACTTGATATTAATGAAATAATTAGATTGGGATGCAGGAAGTTTTCAATTTCATCTATAAGAATAATGCTGTTATTCTGGATAGAAGATAATATAAAAGCCATCAGAAGCAGTGCATAATATTGACCTGAGCTATAAGTGATTTCTCTGAGGCCATTTATTTTTTCAATAAACCAAACATCCTCAAGTCTAATAGTTTGATTTAATGTAAATGTTTTCAGATCCCACAAAGAAGATAGAGAAACTCCACTGTCGAGAGTAAATCTGGAATCTAATTGATTAAGTACTTTTTTGATATGTGAGTCTAAAACTTTCAACGGATCAAATGGTAATTTTTCATTGTTTGATCTATCAATTATTTTGTTTATTAAATTTAGTAGTTTAGGAGATGAAACTCCGTCTTCTTGATTAAAAGATTTATTGCTTATTGCCGAATAGTATTCATAGTCAACTGGAATACCCTTACTTACTTTTTCGAATTGTTTTCTATTTTTAACATATTGATCTTGAATTGTATTAGAAATAACTATAACTTTGTTTATAACTTCTGAATGACGATAGCCTGTAATAAATTCATGTGAAATACTTTTTAGTGCATAACTTTTTCCTGTTGCATTTTTCCCAATGAAAACATTTATTGGGGTTCTGCCTAGTGCATTGTTATTAAAATTAAGAGCGATAGTATAGTTTTCAATAGGGTGCTGTATTTCGCAGCTCAAATTATCGACGGCAGTTTTTGATATGTAAGCTTTGTCACTGCGGGATGAAATATATTTTATTCCTTTAGAATAAGCATATTTCTGCTTGTTTGTAACAAGTAACCTGTCTAATATATATCTGTTGGGTTTTACATCGCCTTTATATTCTGAAAGTGCTCCTATATCTCTTATTTTTAGAAGGAATCTTTTTGAGTTGGTTTTTAGAATATCTTTTATCTGATAATATGAATTATCTGACATAACCTGGCTAAAGAAACTTTTGTTATTTTTAGCAGTTAATAATTTAGAGATCTCTATCGTTCCACTTTTAGATAGTTGTTCAGTGATATCATTATAGAAGTTACTATTTTTATCAATTAAAATGCGTGAGAAATCATTAATGCATATATAATCACTCCCACCCACTATGACTAAGTCGCATTCTAATCCTTCAAATAGAGATGGGATGGCATCAGGTATCTTGAGAAAGAATGTCCTATCATTTCCAGGTTTAAGATACTTTTTAAACGATTCATTTATAGTTAAATAGATCTTCATACTTCTTACTCCATACAATATATAAAAAGGAGTACAGCTTATTTCGCTATCTATGGCAAATGCACATAAAAATCATTCATATTACTAAACAACATCATACTCCTTAAAACAATAGGAATTCAAGTGGAACAGGGTTTTTGTTTTTTTTGTTATGAAAGTTTTAATCAATTATCGTACAACTCAACTTTACCAACATTAATGCTAATAAAATTCATGCGGGTTTTTGAAATATATTTTTTTACTTTTTAGACCATAGGGAATAAAAAGCAAGGCAATGAATAGAAGCAGAGCTTCTATTCATTAGCTCTTGCTTAATAAATAAGTAATGAAACTCTTTATATGCTGATAGGCTAATTCAATAACTGGGATTATGTTATCTTTGAATTGATATAAAACAAACATAGACCAGACTGATACACCAATGAAAATCAACCATTGGAGCTTATTCAAGGTTTTTTCAGCATCGACTTTTTTATTACTGAGTTTGGTTAAAGCTTCGGTTGTGATCAGATTAATACGGTTGGTTAATGCTTCGTCATCATCATTGGCATTCTCTTTCGTGAATAAAATCATCGTCTTATTAGATGATTCAATAATATCTGATAATGATTTTTTGGCATTATGGATGCCCAATATAACTACAGAGCACGTAAGTAGCATAGCTACAAATATAAGCAGTAAACCAGATGGAGACCAGCCCTTTATTATGGCTGTACTTACCAGAACAGCAGGTATAGAAAGTGATTTGGTCTGATGTTCTTGAATCAAAGAATTAAGCTTTGATAAGAAATCTAATTTCTGAGTTTCAACCTCGTGTATTACTTTATTTATGGAATATTTGTTGATGTATATTTCATAGTTAATGGAAAATAAATCCCACAATTTTTTCGGTGAATTTAACACTGAGCTAAGGAACGTATTTTTCTCATTAGAATCGTTATATAACTCAATTAACGATGATCTTAATACAAGTTTTCGCTCATAGGAGTGCAGGTCAACATTTGTCAAAGTAGACACATCACACGGGCTAATATCAACCGAATTTAGAAAATTCTCATCAACATTTTTTAATGGTAAATTGTAAGTGGTGATTTTCTTTGATTTACCACCTTCCATAACAAAAATATAATTTGGCCAAAAATTTGAATCATCGTATTCTACGTGGTCTGCAATTTTTGAGAGTATTTCACACCATTGTATATATGCTTTTGAAGAATTAGATATGGTTTCTATTTCTTCTGAACTTAAATTTTCAATGTAGAAATCATCGATTGCTTCTTTACTGCTCTTTATTCTTACCCTAAGAGTTTTAAAATATTCAATTGTGGTAGAAAACCAATTGATATCTGATGTTAATAAAAGTGATACCTTTACGATACTTTCTTTTTTTATTGCTTCTAACTTTAGATCATCAACTTCTTTTAGACGAGAAATATCGTCCTCTATTGCTACATAAGAGGAATTGTCGAAGACCCATACCTGATATGGGTCATCATATTCGATATTTTTAGCTTCTTGCTTTATTTTTAGCAAGAGACTAAGTATTTCTCTATTATTCATTTGCAAGCTCTTTCAGCCGAGCAATAATTATTGGATCATTAATCTTCTGAGTTAGCTTTACTTCGTTTGTTTCTGTGTCAAAGATAATTGGTCTATCAGAACCAGGCAAACCAATCTGATGTTTTCTTACACTCATTTTTGCAATATTGGTTTCAAAATCTAACCATTCATATTGTCTTTTATCACTTGCAGATACTTCGAATTCTTCATTAACTTCAAATCCATTTTCGTTTACAAAATCTACGAATGTATTTTTATGCTCTGCTAAATCAACAGGTATAATAGCATCGATTTGTGTTTGAATCTTTTCTAAGGTTATGGACTGTCCACGCTTACAATTATTAAATAGTTCCTGAACCTTGGATTCGATTTTTTCTCTCAAAGCACGACCAAATTCTTTTTGATGAGAGAATTGTTCCAAAGCTTTAATACATTGTTCACTACTGGTTTTATTGGAGATAATATCTTCGGCACCAATTGATTCGGTAAAATATTTTCTTACATCACCAGTTCCACGGATGAAGCATAAATTATTTTTGTCTTCATCTTCTACCTCCTCAGACATAAATCTGGTTATATCAATTCTTGCTCCCTGCAAGAATTTATCTAAGTCAATTATATCAACGGGATTTAGTTGTAGGTTTTCTTTGAATCTTAGTGCATCGGTGTTTTTAAGCATTAAAACAAGAAGTCGCTCGAAATCTTTATGAACAGAACCATCTTCCTTTTCATGTTGCAGTTGGTAATGAGTAAAAACCAATATTGCACCATTACTTGCTCTGGATTGTCTTGCAGATGTAATTAACTTTTTCTGGATAAAATCATCTACGAAGACTTCGAATGAAGTTTCTTTTTCTAAAAATTTTGACAGCTTTGAAGGGAAAGAGCTTCCTGGATAAGGTTTTTGAAACTTCGCATGAGATTTACTGCTCTTATGAAATCTTGCATCTACTTTCGTTGTAAATGTGATGACTTCCTGCTGATCGGTGGGCCAGAGAGCACCTAAGGTATAGGACCAATCTTTCTGTTCGTTCTTTGGAGGTGTAATCCTAACAGCGATAGCATTCAAAACCTGTAAAGAAGTCAATGTTAACCCCTAATGCATTGTTATTTATCGACATTTTTTAAAATGTACCCTTGCATAACATTTTAGCACATTGGCGAATCTGCACAACATAACCGATTGGGAATTTATGATCTTGGTCAAATGGATTTCATCAAGTAGAGGAAACATCAATTATGTAGCAAAAAAATATCGAAAATTACTATTTATTCTATTAATAAAAAATACGGATTAATTACTTTAATATCATTTCTATACAAAATAAAGTAATATTCGCATGACAGCACTAAATAATCAATATAATATTTAGTATGCTGTTGACTTTAAATTTTTATGTGCTTTATTAGTGCAAATGATATTGTAAGGAATGATTATGCGTAAAATGCTTTTTTTCAATGCACTAAGTCTTTTGGTTCTTATAATTATTGAGGAGCCTAAAACATTATTAGGTGAGTATCTTTATTATGCTGCCTTTTTTACCATTTCAGGCAGCATACTTCTCTCACCATTAATATACGTTATGACAAGAAAATCTTACTGAAAAATTTTATGTTTAACTTCTAGATATAAATTTATAATCTTGTAAGTGGCTTTCTTTACTAGGGTTTTGAGTTTGGAACGCAAAATTTTTTTTGGAGAGTTTGTTACAAAAATTGAATTTATAGTTCCTTTTGAAATCCACTCTTTCCTTGCAATTCTAAATTCAGTGAAGGAAATAAATAATTTTATTGTGTAGAAGAAAATAAATATTTCAACGGCAAGTACACGGAAAGCTTTTAGGTGATTTATTTTTGCTTGGGAGAAGGTTATTACTTCAAAAATAAAAACATTTTCTTTAAATACATTTATATCAATAAATTCTAGAATCAATACGGTTGCGCCAATGGCTCCTGTAAATATTACAACAAAGTCAGCCATTTTCTTTAAGTAATCACCCATTTGGTCATATGTCATAGAATAAATCATATATCCAAATAATATGGGTAAAAGATATGATAATATTGCAAAAAAGACAATGCTGTAATACCCAAGGCATATCAAAAATAAAATTAGCAAAAAGGGAATAAAGAAAATATTAAATATTTTTTTGTTTATTAATTGGCGTACATAAATCTTCCTTGAAGAATGAACTATTCCGCTTTCGTTTTCAACTATACAGACGTAAGGTCCGTTGTTTTTAGATTTTTCCTTTCCTAATTCATTTTTTTGCATAATGATTGTAGTGAACTCTTTACCAAAGAAAGTTTCCGTTCGTGTACTAACTTTCTTAATATCTATAAATTTTTCTTTGTTCTTAAAATGTTTTTTTATGATTTCTGTTGTATCATGCTGCATAATAATTTCCTTTATAGTCCAATTCTGTAGTGGGCTTTTATCATGGGTTTAAAATTACATGGTTAAATTAAATAATTCTAAATTAATAATGATATCCTCTTCGGAGCAATTTTTGATGCTAAATGATCAATTACCCTTTTGTATTTGTTTTGTTTCATTCTTTCTTCCAGAAATAAAGTTAATGAATTGAGATGGTTATATAAAATAACTGCGTTGATAGTTGTTTATCAAGCAGCAATGACTTTTAGCCTTTGAGCTTGGACATAATTACCCCACCACTGCATGAGAGCCACTCGTTCTACTATGTATTCTGCTCGGTTATAGGCTGCAATTATTTCATCTGTCTTCGAGTGTGCAAGGGCCGCTTCTAGGACATCTGTCCTGAACTTACCCGACTCCTCTGCGGCCGTTCGTGCAATAGATCTCATTCCATGAGCTACAAGCTCACCTCCGAAGCCCATACGGATTATGGCCGCATTAGCTGTTTGTTCATGCATATGGTTAAGAGGAGCCTTTATGCTTGGAAACACCCATCCACGATGCCCACTAATCCCTTTCATTGACTCCAGGACTCTCAAAGCTTCTTTGCTTAGTGGAACTTTGTGAGGCTTCTTCATTTTCATAAACTCAGCCGGGATGTTCCACATTGAATTATCGATATCTATATCAGCCCATCTTGTGCGAACAGCTTCACCAGGGCGAACCCATGTGAGAAGTTGCCACTCAATCAGTAGCCTTGTTTCTAAACGGATAGAAGCATTGATTAGAGCAACCAGGAAGCGGGGGAGTTCGGAAGGGGGTAATGCTGGCATATTCTGTTTTTTAGGCCTACTGAACCGTTGACCAAGGTTGTCAGCAGGATTGAATTCTATGAGTTCTTCTGTTGCGGCATAGCGGAAAATTTCATTTAATCGGGAAATGATTCGCCGTAAGGTTTCGAGGACTCCCCGTTGCTCAATAGGGTCAAGGTGTTGCTTTAAGAGTTTGGGTCGGATCTCATTGACAGGAACATTACCCAATCCTGGAAAGATATTTCTCTCTAGGCTTCGCCAGATGTCTTCTGCATGGTCTTGTGAGATACCTGAGGTCTTTACCTTCTCATCTAACCATTTCCTTGCCACGGCTTGGAGAGTGTGTTCAGTAGCATTCTTTAAGGCATTAGCTTTATTGCTGTTATGGACTTGGGGATCAATGCCATTGGCAAGCAAGGAAAGGTATTCATCTCGTAAGGTTCTGGCTCTTGCCAGTGTAAGGTGAGGATAGGTCCCAAGGCTCATTTTGGTTCTTTTCTTACTCACTGGGACCGCATATCTGAAATACCAATTCTTCTTCCCTCCTTTTGTGAGAGGAGCGATTCGCAGGATCAAACCATCACCGTCAAACAAGTTGATTTCTTTATCGGCTGGCTTCGTGCTTTTGATTTCAGTGTCAGTGAGCTTCTTAGCGATTTTTGCCATTTTGGGACCCTCGATTTTTGGACCCTTCGTTGTGGGTCCCATTCAGGGTGCCATAAGTGATAGTTCTCAGCAATTCTCACTAGACTACAATAGACGTAAAAAAGCCCGCAAGGCTGGTTCCATGCGGGCTTAGTAGACTTCAGTATACTTCAAACAACTAAAAAGTGGTGGAGCTGGCGGGAGTTGAACCCGCGTCCGAAATTTCTACATCCTCGGTACTACATGCTTAGTTTGTCTTTACATTCGCACGCCAGCTGCGGACAGACACGCCACTAACGAACTAGCCTGATTAGTTTTAGCACTTCAACCCCAGGCAGGGCATCCGCGCGATCTCTTTTGGGTTTGACCTCTCTTGATCCCCGTCTTAAGAGCGGAAGCTAGGGAGAGAGGGCTCTTAGCAGGTTATTAAGCTGCTAAAGCGTAGTTTTCGTCGTTTGCGACTATTTTTTTGCGGCTTTTTACGAGGCAAACCGCCCCTCGGCATGCACCTTGGGTTTCGCAAATCCCGTCGAATCCAGAATCAGCCCCAATAGTGTTAGGCACAGTATACCAGACTTCTCGTTCAGGATACCAGCCCGGAAAGCTAACTTATTGAATTGTACAATAAGCGCTCGAAATCAACGTCCTGCGTTTTTCATGATACGTGCTTTATCCAGCTGCCATTCGCGCTCTTTCAGATCAGTACGTTTGTCATGTTGTTTCTTACCTTTCGCGACGCCAATTTTCACTTTGCACCAGGCATTTTTCCAGTACATAGAGAGCGCCACCACGGTGAAGCCTTCACGGTTGATACGTCCGTACAGGGACTCCAGCTCGCGCTTGTTCAGCAGCAGCTTACGGGTACGCGTGGGGTCACACACGTAGTGTGAAGAGGCGACCGTCAGTGGCGTGAAGTTTGCGCCGAACAGGAAGGCCTCGCCGTCTTTCAGGATCACGTAACTATCGCCAATGTTCGCTTTACCCGCGCGCAGCGATTTTACTTCCCAGCCCTGCAGCGCAAGGCCAGCTTCGAATTCTTCTTCGATGAAATACTCGTGGCGAGCACGCTTGTTCTGCGCAATGGTCGCCGAGCCTGGTTTATGTGCTTTTTTCTTCGTCATAAGTGTCGTAAAGCCGTCGGTAATCTGATTTCAAAAAGTCACCTCATTGCGTCCCGTGAGGTCTAACGCGCTATATTAGCACGAGATAAGGCTTAGCGTTTTTTTAACAGGTGATAAATGCTATTATTTGTCCGTTGTGTGACCATGGAAAATGCTATGCCTCAGATTAGCCGTACTGCGCTTGTTCCTTACAGCGCGGAACAAATGTATCAGTTAGTGAACGACGTGAAGTCTTACCCGCAGTTTATCCCGGGGTGCACCGGCAGTCGGGTGCTGGAATCCGGTCCTACCCAGATGACGGCGGCAGTGGATGTGTCCAAAGCGGGGATTAGCAAGACGTTCACCACGCGCAATACGTTGACCAATAATCAGAGTATTTTGATGCATCTGGTGGACGGTCCCTTCAAGTCCCTGATGGGGGGCTGGAAGTTTACGCCCCTGAGCGCGGATGCCTGTCGCATTGAGTTCCATCTGGACTTTGAATTTACCAATAAGCTGATCGAACTGGCGTTTGGCCGTATCTTCAAAGAACTGGCCTCAAATATGGTTCAGGCGTTCACCACCCGCGCCAAAGAGGTTTACAGTGTCGCTTAAGGTTGCTGTGGAAGTGGTGTATGCGCTGCCAGAGAAGCAATATTTACAGCGCGTAACGCTGGAAGAGGGTGCGACGGTGGAAGACGCCATTCGTGCTTCGGGCTTGCTTGAACTTCGCAGTGATATCGATCTGGCGAAAAATAAGGTGGGTATTTATAGCCGTCCGGTGAAACTGGCTGATGTGCTGAAGGATGGCGATAGGGTTGAGATTTATCGCCCTCTGATTGCCGACCCTAAAGAGCTGCGTCGTCAACGTGCGGAAAAATCCGGCAAGTAATTATCCCAACAGCCTTGTTCTCTCCCCAGGCGGGTGAGGTGATAAATACAAAAAAGGTGCTCATTGAGCACCTTTTTGCAATTCAGTAGCCTGATTACTTGGTCAGGGCTGGCTTGTTGTCGATATTGGTCAACACACCGGCGCTGCTGAAGGTAAGGGTCAGGGTCTGCTGGGTCACGTTTTCGTGACCAGGCTGCTGACGGAACACATAGAACCAGGTGTTTGTACCGAATGGATCGGACATCATCGGGGTTCCCAGTGCATAAGCGACCTGCTGTTGTGTCATCCCTACACGGATTTTAGACACATCGTTAGGGGTAAGGTAGTTCCCCTGGTTGATGTCAGGACGGTAAACCACTTTCTCCAGAGTGGAACAGCCTGCGGTCAACATCAGAAGAACCGCAGCGGCAGCGGTCAGCGTTTTACAGCGCATAGTGATTTGATTCCTTTTCGGGCCCGAGCAGTACGCGGCTCATATGTAATATGCCGATGATAATAGACCTTGCCCCACTTTGAAACCGGTCTAGCGGCGTTTTTATTGTTCTGTATGACCCTGAGATCCTGAAAAAGTTTATGCTGCCAGCAGTTCTTTCGCGTTAGCGAGGGTGTTACGGGTGACCTCACTCCCGCCCAGCAGGCGCGCCAGCTCTTGTAAACGCGCGCGTTTGTCGAGAGGTTTCATGTGCGTTTCAGTCATTTCACCATCGGTTTCTTTACTGACGATAAAGTGATGATGACCACAACCCGCAACCTGCGGCAGGTGGGTAACGCACATCACCTGCGTTGATTCGCCCAGTTGACGTAACAGTTTGCCCACGACGGCAGCCGTCGGGCCACTGATCCCTACGTCCACTTCATCGAAAATCAGCGCCGGGGTGTCCATCTTACGCGCGGTAATCACCTGGATGGCGAGCGCGATGCGCGACAGCTCACCGCCGGAGGCAACTTTCGAAATAGCCTGTAAAGGCTGTCCAGGGTTCGTGGTCACGCGGAATTCAATGCGATCGGCACCTTCAGCCGTTAAGTGTGTCTCTTCGAAGCGAACGTCAATAGCGAACACACCGTGCGGCATTGCCAGCGTGCGCATGCTGTCGGTGATGTGCTGGCTCAACTCCTGTGCATAGTGCTGCCGAACGTCATGCAGCTGCTTAGCCGTTGCCAGCGCCTGCTGATGGTGCAGGTTCACCGCCAGGGATAAGGTCTCCAGAGAGTCGGCCTGATCGTCAAGCTGCTGTTGCTCTTCGAGCAGAGACTGATAGTAATTAGGTAACTCTTCCGCAGAGACATGATGTTTGCGCGCCAGCGAGATCTGACGGGAAATGCGCTGCTCAAGCTCGAACAGGCGATTCGGATCGAGTTCCAGGCGCTCGCAGTAATGGCGCAGCTCATCACTGGCTTCAGAGATCTGAATGGCCGCTTCTTCCAGCATATCCAGTACGCCGCCGAGCTTGCTATCCATGCCTGCCAGTTCTGTCAGCAGCTGGCGCACATTATACAATTGGCTCTGCAGGTTGACGTCTTCGCCATCTGCCAGCATGTTGAGCGCGTTTTGACTGGTTGAGAGCAGGTGCCCGCTGTTGGCCAGACGCTTGTACTCTTCGTCGATTTGCTCAAACTCGCCCGGCTGCGGGTTGAATTCGTTCAGCTCTTTCAGCTGGTACTCCAGCAGCTCGGCACGCGCGGCGCGTTCCTGGCTTTGCTGCTGATGCTGCGCAAGTTCCCGGCAGCTCTGGTGCCACTGACGATAGTGATCGGCCATCAGCTGAGTAAGTGCGTACTCACCTGCATAACCATCCAGCAGGGCTTTTTGTTGCTCAGGTTTGATAAGCTGCTGGTGAGCGTGCTGACCGTGGATCTGGATGAGCAACTGGCCGAGTTCGCGAAGCTGAGAAAGGGGGACCGCCGTACCGTTGATGAAGCCGCGTGAGCGACCATCGCTGCTTATTACGCGGCGAAGTAAACACTCACGTCCGTCTTCAAGCTGGTTTGCTTCCAACCAGCGGAGCGCCGCCGGGGTGTCCTTCAGGGAAAAGCGCGCGCAGAGATCGGCACGGTTTGCACCTGTGCGAACCATATCACCTTCGGCACGGCTGCCGAGGCACAGGCCGAGGGCATCAATGGCAATGGATTTACCTGCACCGGTTTCGCCGGTGATCGCCGTCATGCCGCTATGAAAATCGATCTCAAGCTCACGAACAATGGCAAAGTTACTGATGGTCAGTTGTGCCAGCATAATTGTTTTCCTGTATGAAAAACCATAACTGTGTTTTCATACAGTATAAACTGGTTTTTTATACAGTAAAGTGCTGGATGCAAAATCAGAACAATTTTTTTGACCAGCCTAGCTTCGAGCTTAATGTGTTGAAATAGCTGTAGTCTTTTGGATGGATCAGGTTCAGGTGATAATCGCAGCGGCGAATGAGCACGTCTTCACCCTCCTGTATCGGCAGTGCAATCTGGCTGTCGCAGCTGATCTCCAGGTCGCTCCGGCGGTGTGAGAACCGCAGGCGGATAGTGCTGTCGCCGTTGATGACCAGCGGGCGCGCAGAGAGCGTATGTGGGAACATCGGCACCAGCGTTATGGCATCCAGCGAGGGAGTGAGGATCGGGCCTCCGGCCGAGAGTGAGTAGGCCGTGGAGCCTGTCGGGGTAGAAATAATCAGGCCGTCAGAACGCTGGGAGAACGCGAAAATCTCGTCAATATAGACTTCGAATTCAATCATGTGCGCCACTTTTCCGGGGTGGAGAACCACTTCGTTAATGGCGGTGCTGATGCGTTTCTGGCAATCCTGCTGGCACACCTGAGCTTCCAGCAAAAAGCGTTTTTCGCTGATGTAGTGGCCTTCCAGTACGTCGGCAAGCTGCTGTTGGGCGTTGTCCGGGTCAAGGTCAGTTAAAAAACCCAGATTGCCTCGGTTGACTCCGATAACCTTGATGTCATAGCGGGCCAGGGTGCGGGCCGCACCAAGCATATTGCCATCGCCGCCTACCACTACCGCCAGATCGGCCTGTTGACCAATCTCTGCCAGCGTGCCGGTTTTGACACCTTTGAGCTGCAGCTCCTGGGCGATTTGCTGCTCAACCATCACGTCATAGCCCTTGCCACTCAGCCAGCGATACAACATTTCATGTGTCGTCAATGCGGTGGGGTGACGCGGGTGCCCGACGATCCCAATACACCTGAAATGATTATTCATTTTCTGGAGGTCCTTGTGCCTGATGAATGATGACAATCTGTCTTGTTCCCTTGAATCCCGGAAACTGATCCCCATAATAAGCGAAGTTAGCGAGATGAATGCAGAAAAACGCGGAGAAATTCATGAGTAGTAAAGAACAGAAAACGCCTGAGGGGCAAGCCCCGGAAGAAATTATCACGGAACAGCACGACGAGGTTGAGGCCGTAGAGTCAGACGCGTCTGCTGATCAGGTGGACCCGCGCGATGAAAAAATTGCCAACCTGGAAACTCAGCTGGCAGAAGCGCAGAATCGCGAACGCGAAGCTGTACTGCGCATCAAAGCGGAAATGGAAAACCTGCGTCGTCGTACCGAGCTGGACGTTGAGAAAGCGCATAAGTTCGCGCTGGAGAAGTTTGTCAACGAACTGCTGCCGGTGATCGACAGTCTCGATCGTGCCCTGGAAGTGGCTGACAAGGCTAACCCGGACAACACGGCGATGATCGAAGGTATCGAACTGACGCTGAAATCCATGCTGGATGTGGTTCGCAAGTTCGGCGTGGAAGTGATTGCCGAGACCAACGTCGCGCTGGATCCAAACGTTCACCAGGCGATTGCTATGGTGGAATCTGACGACGTTCAGGCCGGTAACGTGCTTGGCGTGATGCAGAAAGGCTATACCCTGAACGGCCGTACCATTCGCGCAGCGATGGTGACCGTGGCGAAAGCGAAAGCGTAATTTGCCGACCCGTAGTGCCGGGTGGCGGCTTCGCCTTACCCGGCCTACAACATTACTCGGCGATACTTTCGCGTAAAGGCTTAACGGGCAGGACCTTCACCTGCTTAATCATGTTGTCCTGTACGTCCAGAATATCAATATCGTATTGATCGATGCGCACCCGCGTGCCCGCCGCCGGGATCTCCTCCAGTGCTTCCAGAATCATCCCGTTCATGGTGCGTGCTTCATCTTCCGGCAGCTGCCAGTTAAAGGCTTTATTAAGCTCGCGAATGTTCGCGCTGCCATCAATCAGAACCGAGCCGTCGTTTTGTGGAGTGACTTCCTCTGCGAGAGAAGGTGACATGGAGGTCGTAAAGTCCCCAACGATCTCTTCCAGAATATCTTCAACCGTCACCAGACCCTGAATGTCGCCATATTCATCGACCACCAGACCCACTTTCTTCTTGTTACGCTGAAACTTCACCAGCTGCGTGCTGAGCGGCGTGCCTTCCGGTACGTAGTAAATTTCGTCGGCGGCGCGCAGGAGCACCTCTTTGGTGAACTCTTTTTTCTCGGTCATCAGGCGATAGGCCTCACGTACGCGCAGCATGCTGATGGCGTCGTCCAGCGAGTCGCGATAAAGCACGATGCGGCCATGCGGAGAGTGCGTCAGCTGGCGGACGATGGCTTTCCAGTCGTCGTTGATATCGATTCCGACAATTTCGTTGCGCGGCACCATGATGTCGTCGACGCTGACCTTTTCCAGATCTAACACCGACAGGAGCATGTCCTGGTTGCGGCGCGAAATTTGCGAGCGGGATTCATTCACGATGGTGCGCAGTTCGTCTTTGCTGAGCGCGCTGCTGATGGTGACATCCGCTTTTATGCCCACCATACGCATCAGCAGCCGGGTGACCATATTGAGCAGCCAGACCAGCGGCATCATCAGGATCAGCAGCGGTGCCAGCAGGAAGCTGCTCGGGTAGGCGACTTTTTCGGGATAGAGCGCGGCGACGGTTTTGGGTAGCACTTCGGCAAACACCAGCACCACAAACGTCAGTACGCCGGTCGCAATGGCGACGCCCGCGTTGCCGTAAAGGCGCATCCCGACGATGGTGCCGAGCGCGGAGGCGAGAATATTGACCAGGTTATTGCCGATAAGCACCAGGCTAATCAGGCGGTCAGGTTTACGCAGCAGCTTTTCCACACGACGTGCGGCACGGTTACCTTGCTTCGCGCGATGACGTAACCGATAACGGTTTAGCGTCATCATGCCGGTTTCCGAGCCAGAGAAATAGGCGGAGATGACCACCATGACGATCAGCGTGACGATCAGCGCGGTGGTAGAGATGTGTTCCAGGGGGAACTCCTTTATGACTTAACCAGCAAATTGCTGTATGAAGCGGCTGCCAAAATAGGCAAGAGTAAGAATGCCTGCACCCGCAACGTTGAACCAGACCACGCGGCGACCGCGCCAGCCTTCATGATAATGGCCCCATAACAGGACAATATAGACAAACCACGCGATGATGGAGAGAACGGCTTTATCAATATTCTCCACGTTGAACAGGTTTTTCATATAAAACAGGCCGGTACAGAGCGTGAGCGTGAGCAGAACAACGCCCACCTGCGTGATATGGAACATCTTACGCTCAATCACCATCAGCGGCGGCATTTCATGATTAAAGGCCAGCTTTTTGTTTTTCAGCTGGTAATCAATCCAGGCCAGCTGCATGGCATAGAGCGCGGCAATAATCAGGGTGGCATACGAGAACAGCGACAGGCCGATATGCACCAGCATTCCCGGCGTGGCTTCCAGATGAGTAATAAACTCGTTGGGCATAAAAGTGGCTAAGGCCAGATTGATCAGCGCAAAGGCGTAGATTATCGGCAGCAGCAGCCAGCCGCGATTTTTGGACGCCACGATGGTCATCACCGTACAGATCATCAGGCTTACCAGCGAGCCCACGTTCAGCACGCTCAGATTTTGCACGCTGCCATCGCCGGGCAGGATACGTGATTCCAGCGCAAAGGCGTGGCTAATCAGTGCGATCACCGCCGAAAGAATGGCCATGCGCCGCCAGCCGCTGTTTTTTTGCAGCAGGCCGGGAATAATCAGCGCGAGGCTGACAGAGTAGGCAACAAGGGCGATCAGTGCGAAAACGGGCATATAGGCGTCGACAGTTGTCTTAATAAGAAAGAGAAGCAGTATAACGTTACGTGACGCCTGCTCCAACCGTTGCATAACAACAAAGCTGCCTTCATGTTATACTCCGGCAAAATTCTGTGTATGTGTCGCTTATGCGACCCAACGTTTCTACCCAGGCGAGAGACAATGTTTGATAATTTAACCGATCGTTTGTCGCGCACGCTGCGCAACATCAGCGGCCGCGGACGCCTTACTGAAGAAAATGTTAAAGAGACGCTGCGCGAAGTCCGCATGGCGCTGCTCGAAGCCGACGTGGCGCTGCCGGTCGTGCGTGATTTCATCAACCGCGTGAAAGAGAAAGCGGTTGGGCATGAAGTTAACAAAAGCCTGACCCCGGGTCAGGAGTTCGTCAAAATTGTCCGTAACGAACTGGTTGCGGCGATGGGCGAAGAAAACCAGGTGCTTAACCTGGCCGCTCAGCCACCGGCCGTGGTGCTGATGGCGGGTCTGCAGGGTGCGGGTAAAACAACCAGCGTCGGTAAGCTGGGTAAATTCCTGCGCGAGAAGCACAAGAAGAAAGTGCTGGTGGTCTCCGCGGACGTTTATCGCCCGGCGGCGATCAAACAGCTGGAAACGCTGGCTGAGCAGGTTGGCGTGGATTTCTTCCCGTCTGACGTCGCTCAGAAACCTGTCGACATCGTGAACGCGGCGCTGAAAGAAGCGAAGCTGAAGTTCTACGACGTGCTGCTGGTGGATACCGCTGGCCGTCTGCACGTTGACGAAGCGATGATGGACGAAATCAAGCAGGTTCATGCCTCTATCAATCCGGTAGAGACCCTGTTTGTTGTCGATGCCATGACCGGTCAGGATGCGGCAAATACCGCGAAAGCCTTCAACGAAGCGCTGCCGTTAACCGGTGTGGTGCTGACCAAAGTGGACGGTGACGCCCGCGGCGGTGCGGCGCTCTCTATTCGTCATATCACCGGTAAGCCGATCAAATTCCTCGGTGTTGGTGAAAAAACCGACGCGCTGGAGCCGTTCCACCCGGATCGTATTGCCTCCCGTATCCTCGGCATGGGCGACGTGCTGTCGCTGATTGAAGATATCGAGAGCAAAGTTGACCGCGCGCAGGCCGAGAAGCTGGCCAGCAAGCTGAAAAAAGGCGATGGGTTTGACCTCACCGACTTCCTTGAGCAGCTGCGCCAGATGAAAAACATGGGCGGCATGGCGAGCCTGATGGGCAAACTGCCAGGCATGGGCCAGATCCCGGACAACGTGAAGTCGCAGATGGATGACAAGGTGCTGGTGCGTATGGAGGCGATCATTAACTCAATGACGCTGAAAGAACGTGCGAAGCCAGAAATCATCAAAGGTTCGCGTAAACGCCGTATCGCCGCAGGTTGCGGTATGCAGGTGCAGGACGTAAACCGTCTTCTGAAACAATTCGACGACATGCAGCGCATGATGAAGAAAATGAAGAAAGGCGGCATGGCGAAGATGATGCGCGGGATGAAGGGGATGATGCCCCCAGGATTCCCTGGCCGCTAATCGATTCTGGCCTGGCTTGTTAGCCATTTTGGCACCGGGGTGTGCTCGTCATCCTCACGTACTGCGTGTACGCTGCGGTGACTGCGCGCACGCCGGCACCAAACTGACTGCACCGCCGACGGCCTTTTACAGCAGAATATGAACTGCTGATTGCAATTTCCCCAGAAATCAGTAAAATTTTCGGGCTTTTAATATGACACCCGGGCTCCGTTCCTCGATGGGGCCCGGTTGTTTTATTCACACAAGAGGATGTTATGGTAACTATTCGTTTAGCTCGTCACGGCGCTAAAAAGCGTCCGTTCTACCAGGTTGTTGTAACCGACAGCCGTAATGCACGCAACGGTCGCTTCATCGAGCGCGTTGGTTTCTTCAACCCACTGGCCGCTGGCGCAGAAGAAGAAACTCGTCTGGATCTGGATCGTATCGCTCACTGGGTTGGCCAGGGCGCTACCGTTTCCGATCGCGTTGCTACGCTGATCAAAGCAGCAAACAAAGCAGCTTAATCTGTCACGGTGGTCATGATGAGCAATAAAGCACCTGTTGAACCGATCGTATTGGGAAAAATGGGTTCTTGCTACGGTATCCGTGGTTGGCTCAGAGTGTTTTCCTCCACTGAAGACGCTGATAGCATTTTTAATTACCAGCCCTGGTTTATTCAGAAGGCCGGTAAGTGGGAAGAGGTCGAGCTGGAAAGCTGGCGTCACCACAATCAGGACATCATCATCAAGCTGAAAGGCGTTGACGATCGTGATGCCGCGAATGCGCTGACTAATTGTGAAATTGTCGTGGATTCGTCGCAGTTGCCACAGCTGGAAGAGGGCGACTACTACTGGAAAGACCTTATGGGTTGCCAGGTGGTCACTACTGAAGGCTACAGCCTGGGGAAAGTCATCGATATGATGGAAACCGGGTCAAATGACGTTCTCGTCATTAAGGCAAACCTGAAAGATGCATTTGGCATCAAGGAGCGGTTGGTTCCGTTTCTCGATGGACAGGTTATCAAGAAAGTCGATCTCACTACTCAGACGATTGAAGTAGATTGGGATCCTGGTTTTTAAATTCTCCGGATAAACGGTAAAAGACGGCGCTATGTGGATTGGCATAATTAGCCTGTTTCCTGAAATGTTCCGCGCGATTACTGATTACGGGGTAACTGGCCGGGCAGTAAAGAATGGCCTGCTGAGCATCCAGAGCTGGAGTCCTCGTGACTTCACGCATGACCGGCACCGTACCGTGGACGATCGTCCTTACGGCGGCGGACCGGGGATGCTGATGATGGTGCAACCCTTACGGGACGCCATTCACACAGCAAAAGCCGCGGCGGGTGAAGGCGCAAAGGTGATTTATCTGTCACCTCAGGGACGCAAGCTTGATCAAGCGGGCGTGAGCGAACTGGCGACGAATCAAAAGCTGATTCTGGTCTGTGGTCGCTACGAAGGGATAGATGAGCGCGTAATTCAAACCGAGATTGACGAAGAATGGTCTATCGGCGATTACGTTCTCAGCGGTGGTGAGTTACCAGCAATGACGCTGATTGACTCCGTTGCCCGGTTCATTCCGGGTGTACTGGGCCATGAAGCATCGGCAACGGAAGATTCGTTTGCCGATGGATTACTGGACTGTCCACACTATACTCGTCCTGAAGTGTTAGAAGGGATGGACGTCCCGGCAGTGTTACTGTCCGGAAACCATGCCGAGATACGTCGCTGGCGCTTGAAGCAGTCGCTGGGCCGAACCTGGCTTAGAAGACCTGAACTTCTGGAAAACCTGGCTCTGACTGAAGAGCAAGCAAAGTTGCTGGCCGAGTTCAAAACCGAACACGCGCACCAGCAACATGAACATGATGGGAAGGCGTAATACGCTCCCGAATATCAGTTTACCCAGGATAAGAGATTAAATTATGAGCAACATTATTAAGCAAATTGAACAAGAGCAGATGAAGCAGGACGTACCTTCCTTCCGTCCGGGTGACACCGTGGAAGTGAAAGTATGGGTTGTTGAAGGTTCCAAAAAACGTCTGCAGGCATTCGAGGGCGTGGTTATCGCTATTCGTAACCGCGGTCTGCACTCTGCATTCACTGTTCGTAAAATTTCCAACGGCGAAGGCGTTGAGCGTGTCTTCCAGACTCACTCTCCGGTAGTTGACAGCATTGCTGTTAAACGTCGTGGTGCTGTACGTAAAGCTAAACTGTACTACCTGCGTGAGCGTACTGGTAAGTCTGCTCGTATTAAAGAGCGTCTGAACTAAGATTCGCTTAAGCGACATCCTGTTAAAGGGGCTGGCCGAAAGGCTGGCCCTTTTTTATTTCATCGCACTCCTCGCGTTAACTCTTTTGTGATAAATCGTTTACAATGCCTGCCTCTTTAACGGAGGGTAAGTGAATAACGTACTGCATCAGCATACCTGGAAACGCACAGCGGCATTGACCGCGCTGTTCGCGATCCTGCTGATCGTCGTGGCACCGCTTATCTCCGTTGCGCTGCAAAAAGATCCCATGAGCGCCATGCCGGGCATGCATCATGATATGAGCATGATGTCGATGGATGAGCATCACGGCGATATGCAGCACTCGCTCCCCGTCGATCATGCCGAAGCGTGTGGCTATTGCGTGCTGCTGGCGCATGTGCCGGGCATGATGCTGGCGCTGATCGTCCTGCTCGTTGCGATAGTGCAACGGCTTCGCGTGAGGCCGCCGCGGCAGGCGGTTAGCCACTGGCACTTTTTCCCCTGGCTCTATCCTGATACCCGCGCGCCGCCGCGTTGGTCTGCTTTTTCCCTTTAAAAAACAAAATCGATAACTTTTTGCCTGAAAAAGGAAAAGTATGACAACCTGCACTCCGCGCGCGGCATGGGGAAACCTGCTGCGTCGACTTCATTTCTATGTCGGGCTATTTGTTGGTCCGTTTATCTTCTTCGCCGCGCTGACCGGCACGCTTTACGTGGCGACACCGCAGCTGGAAAATGCGCTCTACCGACATGCGCTGCACACGGATAACGTGGGTGAACCTCAGCCACTGGCGGCACAAATTGCCGTGGCGGAAAACGTCGTGGGTAAAGAGTTGCGTTTGCACGCCGTTCGCCCGGGGCTGGCCGATGGCGACACTACCCGGGTGATGTTTGCCGACCCAACGCTTGGGCCATCTGAAAACCGGGCTGTCTTTATCGATCCGGTTAGCCTGGCGGTGCTGGGCGATATGACGGTGTACGGCACCAGCGGGATTTTGCCGCTGCGTCAGACCATTGATTATCTGCATACTTCGCTGATGCTGGGTGATGTGGGGCGTCTATACAGCGAGCTGGCTGCCTCGTGGATGTGGATCGCCGCGCTCGGCGGTATCGCCCTGTGGTTTTTCACTCGCCCTAAGCGGCGCATTAACAACCGCTTCCAGAATCGTCGGCGTTTACATGTCACATTAGGCTGGATCCTGCTGGGCGGGATGTTGCTTTTTTCGGCTACCGGTCTGACATGGTCGCAACTGGCCGGGGGCAATGTGGATAAGCTGCGCGCTGGGATGAACTGGCTTACGCCGCAGGTGAACACCACCCTCACGGGCATACCGGAAGTACACGAGGAACATGCTGAGCACCACGGACACCATGCCGGAATGAAGATGCCTGAAATGGCGCTGGATCTGACGCTGTTTGATAGCGTTTTGAACTCTGCCCGCAAGGCCGGGATCGACGCCAGTAAGCTGGAGATCCGCCCGGCAAAAATGGCCGATCGGGCCTGGACGGTGACTGAAATCGATCGCCGCTGGCCGACCCAGGTGGACGCCGTTGCCGTTGATCCGCACTCAATGCAGGTTACGGACAGCACCCGCTTCGCTGACTTCCCGCTAATGGCAAAACTCACCCGCTGGGGAGTGGATTTCCACATGGGCATTCTGTTTGGCCTGGTGAATCAGCTACTGCTTATCGCGTTTGGTACTGCGCTGTGCGTACTCATCCTCTGGGGATACCGGATGTGGTGGATGCGCCGTCCGGCAAACTCCGCGGTGAACCCGGTGCAAACGCTCTGTCAGAGCTGGCTGGCATTGTCGGGATGGGGAAGGGGAGTGACGGTGACGATAAGCGTCCTGCTGGGGCTGGCGCTGCCGGTGATGGGCGTGAGTCTGGCAATCTTTATCGTCATCGACTGGCTGCGCTGGCGAGCGGCATCAGGCGTGTCGCTCGCTGAATCATCCGTTAAATAACCCTATGGCGTGCTGATGACCACCGCAACCCGGCGGTTTTCAGCACGCCCTTGTGGGGTACTGTTGCTGGCAACGGGATATTTTTTGCCGAGTCCCTGCGTGGTGAGATTGCCACGGGGGATATTTGCCCCTTTCGCCCAGGCGTCGGCAACGGCATTAGCGCGCTTTAACGAAAGTGCTTCGTTGTAGCTCTCTTCTCCGTAGTTATCCGTATGTCCGTCCATTCGCGCATGGTTTAAACCGGTTGCCGCAAGGCGGGAAGCCATAGTCCGGATTTGCGTTTCGCTTTCCGGGCGTAGTCTGGCATCGTTTTTATCAAACAGGATCTTATCTGACAGGCCCAGAGACCAGTCCCCGTTCAATTCATTGAAACCGTAGGACTGCATGGCGGCGATTTGCTCGGCGGTGAATTTCCCTTTTGGCGGGGCCTGACAGCCTGCCAGGACAAGTGATGCCATAAACAGGGGCGCGAGGTATCGCTTTAACATACCGTATTCCTTTCTAAGAGAGTGTTTTGGTTCGCTGGTTTTTCACCAGGTACATGTTGCGGTCGGCCTGCTCCAGTAATGCCTCCACGGAGGCATTTTCCCACGCCAGTGCATAGCCAATGCTGAGTGACATTGATGCCGTGTGCCCGTTATGGACATCAAACGGACGGATGAATCGTTGCGCCAGGGCAGCGCAAATATGCTGAACCTCGTTTTCTGAATGGACGCCGTACAGGATCATCGCAAATTCGTCCCCGCCAAGACGGTAAGATCGGTGATGCTTTTGTCCGAACTCGACCATTCTTTCGGCGACATCAATTAATACGCCATCGCCTGCGGCATGGCCCCAGGTGTCGTTGATATATTTGAAATTGTCGCCATCCAGGAACAGCAGGGCGGAATGTGCCTTAGCGGACGCGTCATTCATCAGGGCGGCAATGCTGTTACGAAATGCCGCCCGGTTTGCAAGGCCTGTCAGGGGATCGTGCATGGCGGTACGCAGAAGCTGGGCATTCTTTGCCTGAAGCTTAAGCTGCCACTCTTCCATCTCATCCAGCAGGCTGTTGAAATCTTCACCGAACTGGTGAAACTCTTCGATACGCCCTTCCTTTACACGCCGCGAGAAATTGCGGTTGGTGCGCACATCATGAACGACATCGGTAATGTTTTGCATGGCGATGACCATGCCATGGTGTAACGAGCGCGTCAGGGTAAGGGCAACGGCAGAGGCTAAAAGAATGCAGCCGGTGAGAACCGCAAACGACATCCAGAGGAAATGGCCGATCAGGCTGTCGCGTGCGGTCAGGCGAATTTCGCCGATCCTGCTTCCGTTGTGCATAATCGGCTGTGAAACCGGATTGGGAAACAGCCAGCGGCTGACCAGCGTGCCCAGGGTGTCGCTATTATCCTGCGGGTTCCAGGACCAGTATGCGAAGCGTTTCTCATGAACGTTGAGCACTTCCGCTGCGGCGAACTGCCCCTGCTTGCCAAGGGTGGTGAGGGTTTCATTTGCCGCCAGCGAATCGTTGAAGACCAGGGACGCTTCCAGATTGTGACTCATGGTCGCCCCCGTTAATTCGAGATTCTTTTGGGCGTATTCCTTTAATGTCACGACGGAAGCAAAGCTGAGTAACAACCATATAAACGTCATTGTTACTATTACGCTTATCATATTGATACGCCTCAGTGTTCTTTTAAACGTCGGACGTGGTGCTGAAGTGAAATCCTTATTCATGCTTTGTATTCCGTGCAAGCATTAATACATCCGGATTGACTCTTACGCCACTGCGTGAAAGCGCATCCAGATTGACGGAAAACCTAACCCGGCCACCTTCAAATATCAGACAAAAGGCGCTGCCAATAATGCATTCCGGGTTCTGCTCTGAGAGTAACAGCAATGCCCGGCCCTGATACTGGCTTATTAATTCAAGCTGCTTTGCCGGTGATTCCGAGCCGAAATAAATGGCGTCGCAAGTTGCTGAGAGTGCTTCTTGATCGTTGCGTACAATGACGGGTGTATAAGGCAAAATGCTCTGCCCCTCATTCCGGGCGCTGAGCGCCTGGCTATAGCGCGAAGAGGTGTAAATACAGAGCACAGGCTGGCCTGCGAGGGATGGCCAGCGGGTGTAACTGACGATACCCGATACAATAGAACGAACCGATTTATCCGTTTCTGTTAGGGCGACTGCGGCTGCCTGACCCATAAAAAGAAGCAACAGGAGCGCCAGAGTGAGCCGTGATAAAGAGATCAAGAATGATTTTCTCATCAGAATCCGCCATATCGCTCAGGGGCCAGATGCCTTAACAACGTGATGGCAGAATAACGTCGTTTAATATAGCCGTCATTATGTCAGAAAATTCCTGCTGTGCTGTAGGTAAAATCTTACAGTCGCATTTCTTGTGAATGCGGAATAATCAATTAAGCCGACTGCTTTTGATGCTTTCATCCATTCCCTTTTGCCACGCCTCGTGCAGCTTCAGGGCTTTTTCTGTGCCTTCACAACTGGCCGGAAATGATTTACCCGCTAATCCCCTGGCGTGAATAAATTCTTCTTCGCAGACTCTTTTTTGACCATCGGCGTAGCCGCGCAGATAGGCATGTCGATCGACATGCCTGTCGTTAAGGTTATCGGCCAGCATCGCGTTATCTTTAACAGGCAGGCCGTTCATCGCGTCCTCTTTCCCTGCGGTAAACCAGTCAGGACTTGTCCAGTCTGGTTGAAAGGTGTACGGGTCAATCTGGCAGCCTGCCAGACATAGCATCAATAGTGCAGACGCGATTGCACGCATAGTAATTCTCCTTTTCTTATCAGCATAGCGTGACAAACTCATCAAGGGTGTAATTTTAAGTTTACGATTTTGACGCCTGAATTTTGCTAATAAATGGCTTTTGTAAACATATCTGTACGTATTATGGATTGAAATCTTTACTTATTGTGGTATCGTTGCTTTACCTCTTAGAGGAAACCACTATCGCAAACGAGCTTTACAGGACTGCCATCATGCAAAAAGACGCGCTGAATAACGTACACATTACCGACGAACAGATTTTGATTACTCCGGATCAGCTGAAAGCGGAGTTTCCGCTGAGCGCGGCACAAGAGGCTCAAATTGAGCACTCTCGCCAGACCATTTCTGACATCATTGCCGGACGCGATCCGCGCCTGCTGGTGGTATGTGGCCCTTGCTCTATTCACGATCCTGAAGCCGCCATTGAGTACGCTCGTCGGTTTAAAACATTAGCGGAGGAGGTCAGCGATAGCCTCTATCTGGTAATGCGCGTCTATTTTGAAAAGCCACGTACGACCGTTGGCTGGAAAGGGTTGATCAACGACCCACACATGGATGGCTCGTTTGACGTGGAAGCAGGCCTGAAGATAGCGCGTAGCCTGCTGGTAGAGCTGGTCAGCATGGGGCTGCCGCTGGCAACCGAAGCGCTGGATCCGAACAGCCCGCAATACCTTGGCGATCTGTTTAGCTGGTCTGCGATTGGTGCACGCACCACGGAATCACAAACTCATCGTGAGATGGCCTCTGGCCTCTCTATGCCGGTTGGCTTTAAAAACGGTACCGACGGCAGCCTGGCGACGGCAATCAACGCAATGCGCGCCGCTGCGATGCCACACCGCTTTGTTGGAATCAACCAGGCAGGGCAGGTTTGTCTGCTGCAAACACAGGGCAACCCGGATGGACATGTGATCCTGCGCGGCGGTAAAGCACCGAACTACAGCCCTGCGGACGTGGCACAGTGTGAAAAAGAGATGGAACAGGCGGGACTGCGCCCGGCTCTGATGGTAGATTGCAGCCATGGTAATTCCAATAAAGATTACCGTCGACAGCCTGCGGTGGCGGAGTCTGTGGTCGCGCAGATCAAAGATGGCAACCGTTCTATTATCGGTCTGATGATTGAAAGTAATATTCATGAAGGTAATCAGTCATCAGAACAACCGCGCAGCGCAATGAAGCATGGCGTATCCGTGACGGATGCCTGCATCAGCTGGGAAACCACCGATGCGCTGCTGCGTGAGATCCATAAAGATTTAAGCGGCCAGCTGTCGACGCGTCTGGTTTAAGAGGTTAGTTATGGTTGCTGAATTGACCGCGTTACGCGATCAAATAGATGAAGTGGACAAGGCGCTGCTGGAACTGCTGGCGCGCCGTATGGCGCTGGTTGCCGAGGTAGGTGAAGTTAAAAGCCAGTACGGCTTGCCGATTTATGTCCCGGAGCGCGAAGCGTCAATGCTGGCCTCCCGCCGTAAAGAAGCACAGGCGTTGGGCGTCTCGCCGGATTTAATTGAAGACGTTCTGCGCCGCGTTATGCGCGAATCCTATTCCAGCGAAAACGACAAAGGCTTCAAGACGCTCTGCCCGTCGCTACGACCGGTGGTGATTGTGGGCGGCGGCGGGCAGATGGGCCGACTGTTTGAGAAGATGCTGACGCTGTCGGGCTATCAGGTGCGCATTCTGGAAAAAGAAGACTGGGCGCGCGCGCCGGAGCTGACCGCCGATGCGGGGATGGTTATCGTTAGCGTGCCTATCCACGTAACGGAGCAGATCGTTGGGAAACTTCCTCCGTTGCCGGACGACTGTATCCTGGTCGATCTGGCCTCGGTCAAAAATGGTCCGCTACAGGCGATGCTGGCAGCGCACAGTGGCCCTGTTCTTGGGCTGCACCCGATGTTTGGCCCGGACAGTGGCAGCCTGGCAAAACAGGTGGTGGTGTACTGCGATGGCCGCCAGCCAGAAGCCTATCAGTGGTTCCTGGAACAGATTCAGGTGTGGGGCGCGCGTTTGCATCGCATCAGCGCCGTGGAGCACGACCAGAACATGGCGTTTATCCAGGCGCTGCGCCACTTTGCGACCTTTGCCTACGGGCTGCACCTGGCAGAAGAGAACGTTCAGCTTGAACAACTGCTTGCGCTCTCTTCGCCGATCTATCGTCTGGAGCTTGCGATGGTCGGGCGGCTGTTTGCGCAGGATCCGCAACTGTATGCCGACATTATTATGTCATCGGAGAATAACCTCGCGCTGATCAAACGCTACTACCGGCGTTTTGGTGAAGCCATCACCTTGCTGGAGCACGGCGATAAGCAGGCGTTCATCGACAGCTTCCGTAAGGTTGAGCACTGGTTCGGTGATTATGCGACGCGGTTCCAGAGCGAAAGCCGCACGCTGTTGCGACAGGCAAATGACAGTCGCCAGTAATGCGATGATGTATATACTGAAAGCCAGCAATGCTGGCTTTTTTCATTTTGGGGAACTGTCATGTCCGAACCACAGCTGCTGTTAAATTACTCCGGCCACCTGCCGGAATGCCCGACGTGGAGCGAGGAAGAGCAGGCGCTCTACTGGGCGGATATTCTCGAAGGCGAGATCCACCGCTTTCATATCGCCACTGCGGAACATACCGTACTTTCGTTTCACGAAGAGGTGGGCTGTTTTGCCCTGCGTGAAAACGGCGGTTTCATTGTCGCGATGCGTAACGCCATCTGGCTGACCGACAAGCATGGTCTGCTCCGGCAAAAGGTCTGCGATAACCCCTCTAACCCGCAGTTGGCGCGTTTTAATGATGGGGGCACCGACAGTGCAGGGCGTTTTTACGCGGGCACCTTTTGGGGGCCAGGCGACTACAACGGTGCCATGCTGATGCGCATTGCTAACGACCTGACGCCTAAAGTCATCCAGTGGGACATCCAGGGACACAACGGCCTGGCGTTTACTCAGGATAAAAAATGGATGTTTACCTCCGACACGCCAAACGGCGTGATTTACCGAACGCCGCTGGACGAGCAGGGTGAGCTGGGTCAACGTGAAGTATTTCGCCGCTTTAAAGAGGGTGAGGGCATACCTGATGGTGCGGCGACGGACATTGAAGGCTGTTACTGGAGCGCGTTGTTTGACGGCTGGCGTATCGCGCGGTTTTCGCCGCAGGGCGAGCAGCTTGAAGAGTATCGGCTGCCGGTGCGCTGCCCGACGATGGTCTGTTTTGGTGGAGAGGATATGAAAACGCTGTTTATCACCACCACGCGGGAAAATATGGATGAGGAAGAGCTGGCGAACTATCCGCTCTCAGGGGCGATCTTCACCCTGCCCGTCAGCGTGGCAGGTGTGAAGAAAAGCCGGTTTATCGAACGTTAAGCCGGGTCGACCGGCACTACGTTTTCGCTCGGATAGCAGCCCAGGACTTTCATAGAACGCGTGATCTTGCCAAGCTCACGCAGGGCTTTCTGCATGGATGCAGACTCCAGGTTGGCCTGGATATCAAGATAAAACATCTCTTCCCACGGGTTGCCGTTAATCGGGCGGGACTCCAGCCGGGTCATGATCAGATTGTGATTACGCAGAACCAGCAGGGCTTCAACCAGCGCACCTGCCTGTTGACCGGTCGCCATCAGCAGGGTGGTTTTAGCGGGGACCTGATCTGACACATCGATCGCCTTGCGAGCCAGCACCACGAAGCGAGTGATATTTTGCGTCTGGTTAGCCAGATTTCGCTCCAGCACCTGGAGGCCATACAGCGCACCGCCCGCTTCACTGCCGAGGGCGGCAACGGACGGGGAATTGGCCTGAGCGACCTTTTCCATCGCTGCTGATGTGCTTTCGGTATACTCGATTTTCCAGTGTGGATAGCGGTTCAGGAACTGGCTGCACTGCTGGAAAGGTTGCGGATGGCTGTAGACCGTCTCAATTTTATTCAAATCCGTCGAGCCGGAGACCAGCACGCAGTGGTCAATTGGGATCGTCAGCTCGCCAACCAGAGACAGGGTGGTGTGTTGCAGCAGGTCGTACACGTCGTTAATCGCGCCGGAGCTGGTGTTCTCTATGGGGACGACGGCGTAATCCGCCTGGCCGGTTTCAACCTGATTGAAAATGTCGGCAAACTTCGCGCAGCCGCTTTCGATAAACTCTTCGAAATGGCGGGCCGCATACTGACGTGCCGCCAGATGTGAGTAAGAGCCTTTTGGCCCCAGAAACGCGATACGCGCGGAGTGTGGATTGGTCTTGTTCAGATGCTGTTGCAGCAGCGCCTGCTGGGTCAGAACAGAATCTTCAATGATGAGCTGGAACAGCCGGGTAATGTAATGCGCATCCAGATGATGCGCTTTGCCGAGGTGGATCAGACGTTCAAGCAGATCGCGCTCGCGGTCGATATCGCGCACGGGGCGGTGTGAATCCAGCTTGGCTTTGCCAACTTCCACTGCCAGAGTGCGTCGCTCGGCCAGCAGGGCCAGTAATTTTTCGTCCAGCGCGCTGATCTTTACGCGCAGGTCCAGTAACGGGTTTTCCGGTGTCATAGTGTTGTCTGTCTCATTTATCGTTATCAATAAAAAAGGCCTCCCGGTTGGGAGGCCTTATTGTTCGTCTTCGCATTCTTTATCACACGACGAAACGCCTCCCAATCAGGGGAAGGTAAAAAAGAATGCGAAGAAAAACGGCGTATGTTTCATAGGGTCATCCTGAAATTGATACCGTTAAAGTACCCGTACTGTTTTCATCCTGTCAATAAAAAACGCGCCCGAAGGCGCGTTGGCGGTACACTCAATTTAAAGGATTACTCTTCTTCAACTTCTTCCGCGAAGCTGGCGTCTTTCACCGATGTTGTGGCGCGACGGGCTTCACCTTTGTGTTGCACTTTATTGAGCTGCCGTTCCAGCTTGTTGATCAAATCGTTGATAGCGGTGTACATATCCTCATGCTTCGCGCTGGCGACCAGATGGCCGTTTGGAGTATTGATAGTTGCGTCAGCGATGAAACCCTGCGGCTCCTTAGACAGAATGATATGTGGGTTAATCAAATGTGTTTGCCATTTATCCAGTTTGGCGAGACGGTCTGCGACGTGCTGGCGAATTGCCGGAGTAATTTCCATTTGTTTACTGGTAATGTTCATTGGCATAAATTTTACCTCTTGTCTTTCCGTCTTGGTGATTCCAGCATACCTCTTCGAATGTCAAATTGTGTGATCTAAATCACGTATTTTTGTCACTTTTTGTCAACCGTATTATTTTGTGAGGCAGGGCAGGAAGAGGTGAGATTTACCTTGTCGAAGTCAGGAATTGCGGTCATAGTTGACGGGTTGTGTTGAGTCCAACGCGCTTCAGACGTAAACGAAAATGAATAAAAAAACGGCAGCCCCAGGGCTGCCGTTTTGCGTTTGAACCTGTATCAGGTATTGCTGCTGTTTGCGGCGATGATTTTAGCCACTTTTTCAGCCTGCCCGGTCATTTGCATCTGACGGTAAGCGTTCTCCATCAGCTTCAGGCCATCACGTGTAGCCTGCGTGTCCGGATAGTCGCGCAGCATGCCTTCGACACGGTTAACCACCGCAACCCAGGCGCCACGGCGAGTGTAGTATTCCGCCACAGAGTATTCGTATTTAGCCAGACGGTCTTTCAGGAACACCAGACGTTTGGTGGCGTCAGTGATGTACTGACTGTTCGGATAACCGCGCACCAGTTTTGAGAAGTCGTTGAAGGCGTCACGCGCGTGCTGCGGGTCACGGTCAGAGCGATCCACGCCGAAGAAGCCCTGCAATGCACTGTCATCCAGCGCCATATTAGTCAGGCCACGCATGTACATGACATAATCGATGTTAGGATGAGTTGGATTCAAACGCATGAAGCGATCGATGGTGGCCTGAGCCAGCGGCAGATCGGCATTTTTGTAATAGGCGTAGATGAGATCTAACTGTACCTGCTGCGAATACGGGCCAAACGGATAGCGATTATCCAGCGCTTCCAGTTGCGTTATCGCCTGTTTCCAGTTACCGTCCTGCAGTTTTTGTTGTGCAGTCGCATAGATTTCATTCGGCGGATTGTCAGGGACCTGTTCATTTGAACCGGAGCAGCCCACCAAAGCCAGGCTCAACGTGGCCGCTGCCACCAGATATTTCATGCGCGTCATGACGTTTTGACTTTCCTCAAATGTTTGTCCGGGAGAATCTCTGTTCCTGCTCCCGATTAAGACCAGCTACAATAGCACACTATATTAAACGGCAAAGCCGTAAAACCCAACGTTAAACGAAGAAGCAGTTTATGGCACAACGAGTAGAACTCACCGCAACAGTCTCCGAAAATCAGCTCGGTCAACGCTTAGATCAAGCTTTGGCCGAATTGTTCCCTGATTATTCGCGTTCACGCATAAAAGAATGGATCCTTGACCAGCGCGTGCTGGTAAACGGCAAGATCTGGGACAAGCCAAAAGAGAAAGTGTTTGGTGGAGAAGCTGTCGCCATCAACGTTGAAATTGAAGAAGACGTCCGCTTCGAACCGCAGGATATCCCGCTGGACATCGTCTATGAAGATGACGATATTCTGGTGATCAATAAGCCGCGTGGGCTGGTTGTTCATCCGGGTGCTGGCAACCCTGACGGTACGGTGCTTAATGCGCTTCTCCATTATTATCCGCCAATCATCGACGTTCCTCGCGCCGGGATTGTTCACCGTCTGGATAAGGACACCACCGGATTAATGGTGGTGGCAAAAACCATCCCGGCCCAGACCCATCTGGTTGAATCCCTGCAGCTGCGCGAAATCACGCGCGAATATGAAGCGGTAGCGATTGGTCATATGACGTCTGGCGGCACGGTTGACGAGCCGATTAGCCGTCACCCAACAAAGCGCACCCATATGTCCGTTCATCCCATGGGTAAACCGGCGGTAACGCATTACCGCATCATGGAACATTTCCGCATTCATACGCGCCTGCGTCTGCGTCTGGAAACGGGGCGTACGCACCAGATCCGTGTCCATATGGCGCACATTACTCATCCGCTGGTGGGTGATCCGGTCTACGGTGGTCGCCCGCGTCCGCCAAAGGGCGCATCCGAGGAGTTTATCAGCGTACTGCGTAAATTTGACCGCCAGGCGCTGCACGCCACAATGCTGCGTCTTTACCATCCTGTCACCGGTATTCAAATGGAGTGGCATGCGCCTATCCCACAGGATATGGTGGAACTTATCGACGCGATGCGTGCCGATTTTGAAGAACATAAGGATCACGTGGACTGGTTATGACCAAACTGATTGTTCCGGAGTGGCCGTTGCCTGAAGGCGTGGCTGCCTGTAGTTCGACCCGTATCGGTGGCGTCAGCCAGGGGCCTTGGGCGTCGTTGAACCTCGGTGCCCATTGTGGCGACAGCCCGGAGCATGTCGAAGAGAACCGCCGTCGTCTGTTTGCTGCGGGGAATTTGCCTTCAAAACCGGTCTGGCTGGAGCAGGTTCACGGTACGGGCGTTCTGAAGTTAACAGGGGAACCTTATGCTTCAAAACGCGCCGATGCCTCTTACAGCAATACTCCGGGAACAGTCTGTGCCGTTATGACGGCCGATTGCCTGCCCGTTCTGTTTTGTAACCGTGCGGGTACAGAGGTCGCGGCTGCGCATGCGGGCTGGCGTGGCCTGTGTCAGGGCGTGCTGGAAGAGACCGTCGCCTGTTTCGAAGATAACCCTGCCAATATCCTTGCCTGGCTCGGTCCGGCAATCGGCCCACGCGCGTTTGAAGTCGGGCCTGAAGTTCGCGAAGCATTTATGGAGAAAGATCCGCAGGCGGTCGAGGCGTTTACGCCCGTGGGCGATAAATATCTGGCCGATATTTATCAGCTTGCACGCCAGCGCCTCAATAATATCGGGGTGACGCAGACCTTCGGCGGCGATCGCTGTACGGTCACCGAAACGGGTGATTTTTTCTCCTGGCGTCGCGACAAGACGACAGGGCGTATGGCAAGTTTCATTTGGCTGATATAACCTAAAGAATCAAGACGATCCGGTACGCGCCGTTTTCTTTTCGCATAATTCAGGTCATTAACCTTGAATAATTGAGGGATGACCTCATTTAATCTCCAGTAGCAAATTTGACCTGTTATGGGAGGAGTTATGCGTCTGGATCGTCTTACTAATAAATTCCAGCTTGCTCTCGCCGATGCCCAGTCTCTCGCACTCGGGCACGACAACCAATTCATCGAACCTCTTCATTTAATGAGCGCCTTACTGAATCAGGAAGGGGGATCGGTACGTCCATTATTAACCTCTGCTGGCATTAACGCTGGCCAGTTACGCACGGCAATTGATCAGGCGTTGAGCCGTTTACCGCAGGTCGAAGGGACCGGTGGTGACGTACAGCCTTCGCAGGATCTGGTACGCGTGCTGAACCTTTGCGACAAGCTGGCGCAAAAACGTGGGGACAACTTTATTTCGTCAGAGCTGTTTGTTCTGGCGGCGCTTGAATCACGCGGGACGTTGACCGACCTGTTGAAATCTGCCGGCGCAACCACCGCCAACGTGACTCAGGCGATTGAGACAATGCGCGGAGGTGAAAGCGTGAACGATCAGGGAGCCGAAGACCAACGTCAGGCTTTGAAAAAATTTACGGTCGATCTGACCGAGCGTGCTGAGCAGGGCAAACTGGACCCGGTTATCGGCCGTGATGAAGAAATTCGCCGTACCATCCAGGTTCTGCAGCGCCGTACCAAAAACAACCCGGTGCTGATCGGTGAGCCGGGTGTCGGTAAAACCGCCATCGTTGAAGGGCTGGCGCAGCGTATCGTGAATGGCGAAGTGCCGGAAGGGCTGAAGGGCCGCCGCGTACTGGCGCTGGATATGGGCGCGCTGGTGGCCGGTGCGAAGTACCGCGGGGAGTTCGAAGAACGCCTGAAAGGCGTGCTCAACGATCTGGCGAAGCAGGAAGGTAACGTCATTCTGTTTATCGACGAACTGCATACTATGGTGGGTGCCGGTAAGGCCGACGGTGCGATGGATGCCGGGAACATGCTGAAACCTGCGCTGGCGCGCGGTGAACTTCACTGTGTGGGCGCGACCACGCTTGATGAGTATCGCCAGTACATTGAGAAAGATGCCGCGCTGGAACGTCGCTTCCAGAAAGTATTTGTGGCCGAACCAAGCGTCGAAGATACCATAGCGATCCTGCGTGGCCTGAAAGAGCGTTATGAGCTGCACCACCATGTGCAGATCACTGACCCGGCCATCGTGGCGGCGGCGACGCTTTCGCATCGTTATATTGCTGACCGTCAGTTGCCGGATAAAGCGATCGACCTTATCGATGAAGCGGCGTCCAGCATCCGTATGCAGATCGACTCGAAACCGGAAGAACTGGACCGACTCGATCGCCGAATTATTCAGCTCAAGCTGGAACAGCAGGCGCTGAAAAAAGAGTCTGATGAGGCCAGCAAGAAACGCCTGGATATGCTCAACGAGGAGCTGGACGAGAAAGAACGCCAGTATTCAGAGTTAGAAGAAGAGTGGAAGGCGGAGAAAGCCTCACTCTCCGGGACGCAGACAATAAAGGCGGAACTGGAACAGGCGAAAATCGCTATTGAGCAGGCGCGACGCGTTGGCGATCTTGCGCGGATGTCTGAACTGCAGTACGGCAAAATCCCTGAGCTTGAAAAACAGCTCGAGATTGCTACGCAGTCCGAAGGCAAAACGATGCGTCTGTTACGTAATAAAGTGACGGATGCGGAGATTGCCGAAGTGCTTGCGCGCTGGACGGGTATTCCGGTCGCTCGCATGCTGGAGAGCGAACGCGAAAAACTGCTCCGTATGGAACAGGATCTGCATCATCGCGTTATTGGTCAAAACGAGGCGGTTGAAGCGGTCTCTAATGCCATTCGTCGTAGCCGCGCGGGGTTATCCGATCCGAATCGTCCAATCGGCTCGTTCCTGTTCCTGGGGCCGACCGGTGTGGGTAAAACCGAGCTGTGTAAGGCGCTGGCGAACTTTATGTTCGATAGCGATGACGCGATGGTTCGAATTGATATGTCCGAGTTTATGGAGAAACACTCCGTCTCGCGTCTGGTCGGTGCGCCTCCAGGATACGTGGGTTATGAAGAAGGGGGCTATCTGACGGAAGCGGTGCGTCGTCGTCCTTACTCCGTCATCCTGCTGGATGAAGTGGAAAAAGCGCACCCGGATGTCTTCAACATCCTGCTGCAGGTTCTGGACGATGGTCGTCTTACGGACGGGCAGGGGAGAACGGTCGATTTCCGCAACACGGTTGTCATCATGACCTCGAACCTGGGTTCAGATTTGATTCAGGAACGCTTTGGCGAACTGGATTACGGTCATATGAAAGAACTGGTGATGGGCGTGGTGAGCCATAGCTTCCGTCCGGAATTCATCAACCGTATCGATGAAGTGGTTGTGTTCCATCCTCTGGGTGAGAAACATATTGCTTCGATTGCGCAGATCCAGCTGCAGCGACTGTACAAACGTCTGGAAGAGCGTGGATATGAAATTCACATCTCTGACGATGCGCTGAAACTGCTGAGCGAGAACGGGTACGATCCGGTATACGGGGCGCGTCCGTTGAAACGTGCTATCCAGCAGCAGATTGAAAACCCGCTGGCACAGCAGATACTGTCAGGCGAGTTGATTCCGGGTAAAGCTATCCGCCTGGAAGCCAACGAAGACCGAATTGTGGCAGTGCAGTAAGTCACAAAACGCAAAAACGGGCCGCTTGCGGCTCGTTTTTGTTTAAAAACCAGGCAAGAATTAAGTTCTGAGATGTGTTTTGCCTGGAAAGTGAGCAGTCAGTAAATAATTTTCACTTTGCACTTGCAGCCTCAGAATAACTCCCTATAATGCGCCTCCACTGACACGGAACAACGGCACACACGCCGCCGGGTCAGCAGAGAAAAGCAAATTAAACGCTTGACTCTGAAGCGGGGAAGCGTAATATGCACACCCCGCGCCGCTGAGAAAAGCGAAGCGGCACTGCTCTTTAACAATTTATCAGACAATCTGTGTGGGCACTCAAAGTGACATGGATTCTTAATGTCTCCGGACAATAAATGAATACCAAGTCTCTGAGTGAACATACGTAATTCATTACGAAGTTTAATT
>NZ_JBSKJR010000015.1:0-80503 GCF_053709675.1 Enterobacter sp. UPMP2052 | reverse complement strand
AGAGACAGACAATCAATTTCAGCTTTGATACAGATTAACAGAATTTGCCTGGCGGCTTTAGCGCGGTGGTCCCACCTGATCCCATGCCGAACTCAGAAGTGAAACGCCGTAGCGCCGATGGTAGTGTGGGGTCTCCCCATGTGAGAGTAGGGAACTGCCAGGCATCAAATTAAGTAGTAAGCCGGTGCATAAATCCGGTGGTTACAGAAGTCTTCGGTGGAGCGGTAGTTCAGTCGGTTAGAATACCTGCCTGTCACGCAGGGGGTCGCGGGTTCGAGTCCCGTCCGTTCCGCCACTTATTAAGACATTAAGCCTGCCTTTTTGGCAGGCTTAATGGCAAGAAGATTTAGGGGCGTAGCTCAGTTGGTAGAGCACCGGTCTCCAAAACCGGGTGTCGCGAGTTCGAGTCTCTCCGCCCCTGCCATATAGAATCCTTTGCTTCGGCAAAGGATTTTTTTTTTGCCTCAAATTCAGCAAAATCTCCCCATTTCTTACCCAGCCTGCATCCCTGCAGGCTGAAGTATCATTCCATGATATTGATTTTTAGCAGATCTTTTATCTGCGACTGTTTGTCGCTGTTTTGCAACCAAATAGCATACAGCGGTCTGGAAAGCGTGGTGGAATCCGTAACGGTATGGAGACCCGGCTTACCCTCCGCCCAGCGTGTAGGTAACCATGTACACCCCTTCAATGAAGGAAGTTGCTGACAGACGACCTCCGCTGAACTGGTGGTTAACTGCGGAACGTCATCGCTCGCAAGTAACCCGGACTCATGCTGTTGAAAATCCGGCCCCCACTCAAGACGAAGGTAGTTAAGATCGGCCTTCATCATCGACGGGGCAGAGGCATAAAGTGCAAGAGCAAACTGCCCGACGATCTGGCTGCTAAATTCGTCCATTTTGGGGGCTTCTGTCGTGATCAGGAGATCCAGTTGTCGTTCATGGAGTTGTTTCACCAGCGACTGGCGTTGTGCAATACGAGCCTCAAATTGCAGATGATTGTGTGAACGATACAGGCGGGTAAGCCACTGGCTGAGCATGCATTCCCACAACGATGCGCTTGCGCCAATGGAGAATTCATTGTGCCTTGAGGTATTCGCCACCTCCTTTCTGGCTGCCTGCCAGGTATTCATCAACGTTTCTGCGTAGGGCAGCAGTTTCTCCCCCGCCGGTGTTAAGCGGATATTATTGCGGTGGCGGGTAAACAGATTCACACCCAATTGATTTTCCAGTTGTCGAATACGAAAACTGACCGCTGACTGCGTCAGGTAAAGGGCTTCAGCTGCTCGCCCAAAGTGGCGTGTTCTGCTCACTTCAAGGAAAGTTTTTAGCAATTCCGTATCCACATCTTTCTCCGCAAAATTATTTGTCGTTATGATTTAAATGTTTTGTTTTACACTCTGTCAAGCGTAACTAATACTCCGCGCCATAAATAGCTCGGCCAAAGAATTAGGAGCGTGTAGGATGGCGGAAAGCTTTACGACGACTAATCGTTTTTTCGACAATAAACATTATCCGCGCGGGTTCTCTCGTCACGGCGATTTCACCATCAAAGAGGCGCAGCTGCTTGAGCGCCATGGTTATGCCTTTAACGAGCTGGACCTCGGTAAACGTGAGCCTGTGACTGAAGATGAAAAACAGTTTGTGGCTGTTTGCCGCGGCGAGCGTGAGCCGCAGTCTGAGGTAGAACGTGTATGGAGCAAGTATATGGCTCGCATCAAGCGTCCTAAGCGTTTCCATACGCTGTCAGGCGGTAAGCCTCAGGTTGAAGGTGCTGAGGATTACACCGAGTCTGACGATTAATCTGAAGAGAAAAGGGGCTACGGCCCCTTTTTTTATGCCAGCAGCTTTTGCAGATGAAGAAGCAGGCGATCAATCGCCCGATAGCTCAGTGCCTCCTGCAAATGCTGCCTCTCTATATCGGGGCATCCCTCCATATCGGCGACAGTTCTTGCCACTTTCAACAGGCGCTGCCATGCGCGAATGGAAAGCCCAAATCTTTGCAACGTCTCTTCCAGCCAGCCTGCGTCTTCGGTTTTGAGAGGACACCACTGGCGTATACCCGTGTTATCAAGACGCGCGTTAAGCCTGCCCTGACGCGCGTACTGCCGCTCCTGTGCAGCAATAACCCGTTCGCGCACCTGTGCTGTACTTTCACCTCTGGCGTCGGGGTGTCGAAGTAGCCCAGGCGGAGGTAGCGGGATCTCAAGAGATAAATCAAACCGGTCGAGAAAGGGGCCGGAGAGTTTTCCCAGATAGCGCAGCGTCTGCTCGGGCGTCGAGCGGTTGTGATTGCCCTGGTAATGCCCTGTCGGGCTGGGGTTCATTGCCGCAACCAGCTGAAATTTAGCGGGATAGCTAATTTTGGCCCGCGTGCGGGAGATATGAATTTCTCCCGACTCTATCGGCTCGCGCAGCGCGTCCAGCACGCGCCGCTCAAATTCCGGCAGTTCATCCAGAAACAGAATGCCATTGTGTGCCAGTGAAATTTCACCTGGCCCCGGGATTGCCCCGCCTCCCACCATCGCCGTGAGAGAGGCGCTATGGTGCGGCGATCGGAAAGGGCGACGTCGCCACTGTTTGTGCAGGGACGTCGCATTGACCAGGCTTAAAATAGCCGCGCTTTCGAGGGCTTCATGGTTGTTGAGCGGAGGCAGCAAACCGCTCAGCCTGCTTGCCAGCATGGTTTTACCCGTCCCGGGCGGGCCGATGAGCAAAAGATTATGTCCACCTGCAGCAGTGATCTCTAACGCTCGCTTCCCCTGCTCCTGGCCCAGGATGTCGCTCAGATCGTCTGCGGGTGCCGGCAGCGTGTCGTGACACTCTTCCGGCTCAGCCAGCTCGTGCCGTTTTTCCAGATACGCGCAAACCTCCTGCAAATGCCCGGCGACCAGGCAGCCTTTCTCAGCTATGAGGCTAACTTCTGCTGCATTCTCATTCGCCACAATGATTTGCCGTCCTGCGCAGATGGCTTCCAGCGCACCCGAGATCGCACCGGGAACGCCTCTTAGCGCGCCTGTAAGCGCCAGTTCCCCGATGAACTCATATGAGCCTAACCTTGAGGCATTAAGCTGCTCAGAGGCGGCGAGAAGCGCGATAGCAATAGGTAAATCATATCGTCCGCCCTCCTTTGGCAAATCGGCTGGGGCGAGGTTGATAGTGATCTTCTTCGCCGGGAAGTTATAACCGCTATTGATAATTGCACTGCGCACCCGATCCCGGGCCTCTTTGACGGTCGTTTCCGGCAGGCCCACGAGCGTTAGCCCGGGTAAACCGTTGCTCAAATGCACCTCAACGGAAATGAGCGGAGCTTTCACGCCGAGCGCCGCGCGCGTATAGACAACTGACAGTGACATGACACTACCTCCTGTCCGTCACTATGCACGCATCATGCGCCGTTTTTTAGTGTTCTTTCCCGGCTTTTCGGTGCGCGTTCCGGCTTTTTAGCGGCTTGTTGTAAGCGTTGCATCAATCTGGAATGCGCATCGTAGAAATGGCTGCTTATGCGCTTGGGGTCTTAAAACCGCCTAAAAAAATGAAAAAAATTCATTTTGTATTTTCCCTATATAAAACAACGCTTAATAAAAAAATAATTTGCAGGCTATCTAAATCAGCCATAAATAAATCTTGTGCTTATTTAAATAACTGTGGTAACTCTTTAGGTATTCCTTCGAACAAGAAGCCAAAAGAACTGAAAATGACAGCCCTTCTACGAGTGATTAGCCTGGTCGTGATTAGCGTGGTGGTGATTATTATCCCACCGTGCGGGGCTGCACTTGGACGAGGAAAGGCTTAGAAATCAAGCCTTAACGAACTAAGACCCCCGCACCGAAAGGTCCGGGGGTTTTTTTATGACTAAAAAACGTTAACGAGGAGCAGGCAATGAGAAGTAGCACAAAATTCTGTTTCTCCCGATTTATGACGGGGAACTAACTATGAACGGGGCACAGTGGGTGGTACATGCGTTGCGCGCGCAGGGAGTCGAAACGATATTCGGATATCCGGGTGGCGCAATTATGCCGATTTACGATGCATTGTATGACGGCGGCGTGGAACACCTGCTGTGTCGCCATGAGCAGGGCGCGGCAATGGCGGCCATTGGCTATGCACGCGCTACGGGTAAAACCGGCGTCTGCATGGCGACATCCGGCCCGGGTGCCACCAACCTGATCACCGGCCTGGCCGACGCACTGCTCGATTCTGTTCCCGTTGTGGCGATCACCGGCCAGGTGGCTTCGCCGTTCATCGGTACCGATGCCTTCCAGGAAGTGGATGTGCTCGGTCTGTCGCTGGCCTGCACCAAACACAGCTTTCTGGTTCAGTCGCTGGACGAGCTGCCGCGCGTGATGGCGGAAGCATTCGAGGTGGCAAACTCCGGTCGCCCGGGTCCGGTGCTGGTTGATATCCCGAAAGACATCCAGGTCGCGCAGGGTGAACTGGAGCCACACTTCTCCACGGTTGAAAGTGCCGATACGTTCCCACATGCCGCCATGGGCGAGGCTTATGAAATGCTGGCACAGGCCCAGCAGCCGATGCTGTACGTTGGTGGTGGCGTAGGCATGGCGCAGGCCGTTCCCGCCCTGCGTGAGTTCATCGCGGTGACGCAAATACCCGCCGCCTGCACGCTGAAAGGTCTGGGCGCGGTTGACGCAGACTACCCGTACTATCTGGGCATGCTGGGGATGCACGGCACCAAAGCAGCTAACCTGGCGGTGCAAGAGTGCGACCTGCTCATCGCCGTGGGCGCGCGTTTTGATGATCGCGTCACCGGCAAACTGAACACCTTCGCGCCGAACGCCAGGGTGATCCATATGGATATTGACCCGGCGGAGATGAACAAGCTGCGTCAGGCGCACGTTGCGCTGCAGGGCGATCTGAACGCACTGTTACCCGCTTTGCAGCAGCCGCTGGATATTAACGCATGGCGCCAGCACACCGCTGATATGCGTTCTGAACACGCGTGGCGTTACGATCACCCAGGCGACGCCATTTACGCGCCGCTGCTGTTGAAACAGTTGTCCGACCGTAAACCCGCAGACAGCGTGGTCACCACCGACGTTGGTCAGCATCAGATGTGGTCGGCCCAGCACATGACCTATACGCGACCGGAAAACTTCATCACCTCCAGCGGGTTAGGCACCATGGGCTTTGGACTGCCTGCCGCTGTGGGGGCTCAGGTTGCCCGTCCGAACGACACGGTTATCTGTATCTCCGGTGACGGTTCCTTCATGATGAACGTTCAGGAACTCGGCACCGTGAAGCGCAAGCAGTTGCCGCTGAAAATCGTGTTGCTCGATAACCAGCGTTTAGGCATGGTGCGTCAGTGGCAACAGCTGTTCTTCCAGGAGCGTTACAGCGAAACCACCCTGACCGATAACCCTGACTTCCTCACTCTGGCCAGCGCCTTTGGCATTCCCGGCCAGCGGATCACCCGTAAAGACCAGGTTGAAGCGGCACTCGACACCATGCTGTCAAGCGAAGGGCCGTACCTGCTTCATGTCTCAATCGACGAACTTGAGAACGTCTGGCCGTTGGTACCGCCCGGTGCCAGTAACTCACAAATGCTGGAGAAATTATCATGATGCAACATCAGGTCGCCGTGCAGGCTCGCTTCAACCCGGAAACATTAGAACGCGTTTTGCGCGTGGTGCGTCACCGTGGCTTTCAGATCTGCTCCATGAACATGGAGACGGCCACCGACGCTCAGAACATCAGTATCGAATTAACCGTTGCCAGCCCGCGGTCGGTCGACTTACTGTTTAGTCAGTTATCAAAGCTGGTAGACGTTGCCCATGTTGCCATCTGCCAGAGCACAACCACATCACAACAAATCCGCGCTTGAGCGTGACAGGACGAAAAAATGACGACAAAAAAAGCTGATTACATTTGGTTCAACGGTGAGATGGTTCGTTGGGAAGACGCGAAAGTTCACGTGATGTCCCACGCGCTGCACTACGGCACCTCCGTGTTTGAAGGTATCCGTTGCTACGACTCTCACAAAGGGCCAGTGGTGTTCCGCCATCGCGAACACATGCAGCGTCTGCATGACTCAGCCAAAATTTATCGTTTCCCGGTCTCTCAGAGCGTGGATGAACTGATGGAAGCCTGCCGCGAGGTGATCCGCAAGAACAACCTGACCAGCGCCTATATTCGTCCGTTGGTGTTTGTGGGTGATGTGGGGATGGGCGTTAACCCGCCAGAGGGTTATACCACCGATGTGATCATTGCTGCGTTCCCGTGGGGCGCCTACCTGGGTGCCGAAGCGCTGGATCAGGGGATCGACGCAATGGTTTCTTCCTGGAACCGCGTGGCACCCAACACCATCCCAACCGCCGCCAAAGCGGGCGGTAACTACCTCTCTTCTCTGCTGGTGGGTAGCGAAGCACGCCGCCACGGCTATCAGGAAGGTATCGCGCTGGATGTGAATGGCTACATCTCGGAAGGTGCGGGCGAAAACCTGTTTGAAGTCAAAGACGGCATTCTGTTCACGCCGCCGTTTACCTCTTCTGCGCTGCCGGGCATCACCCGCGATGCCATCATCAAGCTGGCGAAAGATCTGGGTATCGAAGTGCGCGAGCAGGTGCTGTCCCGCGAATCCCTGTACCTCGCCGATGAAGTGTTCATGTCCGGTACGGCGGCTGAAATCACGCCGGTTCGTAGCGTCGACGGCATTCAGGTGGGCGAAGGCCGCTGTGGCCCGGTCACCAAACGCATTCAGCAAGCCTTCTTTGGCCTGTTCACCGGTGAAACAGACGATAAATACGGCTGGTTGGATCAGGTTAATCACTAAATATAACTGTGGGGCGGCACGCACCGTCCCCTTTACGAGTCAGACGGGAGTAAATTAAGCATGCCTAAGTATCGTTCCGCCACCACCACCCACGGCCGTAATATGGCCGGTGCCCGCGCGCTGTGGCGCGCCACCGGGATGACCGACGCCGATTTCGGCAAGCCCATTATCGCCGTGGTTAACTCCTTCACCCAGTTTGTGCCGGGCCACGTACACCTGCGCGATCTCGGTAAACTGGTTGCCGAGCAAATTGAAGCCTCTGGCGGCGTGGCGAAAGAGTTCAACACCATTGCGGTGGATGATGGCATCGCGATGGGTCACGGGGGCATGCTTTATTCACTGCCGTCGCGCGAGCTGATCGCCGACTCGGTGGAGTACATGGTTAACGCCCACTGCGCCGATGCGATGGTTTGTATCTCCAACTGCGACAAAATTACCCCGGGGATGCTGATGGCCTCCCTGCGCCTGAACATTCCGGTGATCTTCGTCTCCGGCGGGCCGATGGAAGCGGGAAAAACCAAGCTGTCCGATAAAATCATCAAGCTCGACCTGGTCGACGCGATGATTCAGGGCGCGGACCCGAAAGTGTCTGACGAGCAGAGTGACCAGGTGGAACGCTCCGCGTGTCCGACCTGCGGCTCCTGTTCCGGGATGTTCACCGCTAACTCCATGAACTGCCTGACCGAAGCGCTGGGCCTGTCTCAGCCGGGCAACGGCTCGCTGCTGGCAACCCATGCCGACCGCAAACAGCTGTTCCTCAATGCGGGCAAGCGCATCGTGGAGCTGACCAAACGCTACTACGAGCAGGACGACGCCAGCGCGCTGCCGCGCAACATCGCCAGCAAAGCCGCGTTTGAAAATGCCATGACCCTGGATATCGCCATGGGCGGTTCCACCAACACCGTTCTGCACCTGCTGGCCGCCGCGCAGGAAGCCGAAATTGACTTCACCATGAGCGATATCGACAAGCTGTCGCGCAAGGTGCCGCAGCTGTGCAAAGTTGCGCCAAGCACCCAGAAGTACCACATGGAGGACGTTCACCGCGCCGGTGGCGTGCTGGGCATTCTGGGCGAGCTGGATCGCGCCGGGCTGCTCAACCGCGACGTGAAAAACGTGCTTGGCCTGACGCTGCCGCAGTCGCTGGAGCAATACGACGTGATGCTGACCAAAGACGACGCGGTGAAGAACATGTATCGCGCCGGTCCGGCAGGCATTCGTACCACGCAGGCGTTCTCGCAGGACTGCCGCTGGGATACGCTGGATGACGATCGCGCCGAAGGCTGCATTCGCTCGCTGGAGCACGCCTACAGCAAAGACGGCGGGCTTGCCGTGCTGTACGGTAACTTTGCGGAAAACGGCTGCATCGTGAAAACCGCAGGCGTGGATGACAGCATCCTGAAATTCACCGGTCCGGCAAAAGTGTACGAAAGCCAGGACGATGCGGTGGAAGCCATTCTCGGTGGCAAAGTGGTTGCCGGCGACGTGGTGGTGATCCGCTACGAAGGGCCAAAAGGCGGCCCGGGCATGCAGGAGATGCTTTACCCAACCACCTTCCTGAAATCCATGGGTCTCGGTAAAGCCTGCGCGCTGATCACCGACGGCCGATTCTCCGGCGGGACATCCGGTCTCTCCATTGGTCACGTATCGCCGGAAGCGGCAAGCGGCGGCAACATTGCGATCATCGAAGATGGCGATCTGATTGAGATCGACATTCCGAACCGCGGCATTCAGCTCAAGCTCAGCGACCAGGAGATTGCCGCGCGTCGTGAAGCGCAGGATGCACGCGGCGACAAAGCCTGGACGCCGAAAGACCGCCAGCGTGAAGTCTCCTTCGCCCTGCGTGCCTACGCGAGCCTTGCCACCAGTGCAGACAAAGGCGCGGTACGCGATAAATCGAAACTTGGGGGCTAATGATGGCCGAGTCACAACCCTTATCTGCCGCCCCCGAGGGGGCGGAATATCTGAGGGCGGTGCTGCGCGCGCCGGTCTATGAGGCCGTGCAGGTCACGCCTTTGCAGAAAATGGAAAAACTCTCTTCGCGCCTGGATAACGTGATTCTGGTGAAACGCGAAGACCGGCAGCCGGTGCACAGCTTCAAGCTGCGCGGTGCCTACGCGATGATGGCCGGTCTGACCGACGAGCAAAAAGCGCGCGGCGTGATCACCGCGTCGGCAGGTAACCACGCGCAGGGCGTGGCGTTCTCCTCGGCCCGTCTGGGGCTGAAAGCGCTGATCGTGATGCCGGTTGCCACGGCCGATATCAAAGTCGACGCGGTGCGCGGTTTCGGCGGCGAGGTGCTGCTCCACGGCGCTAATTTTGACGAAGCCAAGGCCAAAGCGATTGAGCTGGCGCAGCAGCAGGGGTTTACCTGGGTGCCGCCGTTCGATCACCCGATGGTCATCGCCGGACAGGGCACGCTGGCGCTGGAGTTGCTCCAGCAGGATGCCCATCTTGACCGCGTGTTCGTGCCGGTGGGTGGCGGCGGTCTGGCGGCGGGCGTGGCCGTGCTGATCAAACAGCTGATGCCGCAGATCAAAGTCATCGCCGTTGAAGCGGAAGACTCAGCCTGCCTGAAAGCGGCGCTGGACGCCGGGCATCCGGTGGATCTGCCGCGCGTCGGGCTGTTTGCCGAGGGCGTGGCCGTCAAACGCATTGGCGATGAAACGTTCCGTCTCTGCCAGGAATATCTCGACGATATCGTCACGGTTGATAGCGATGCTATCTGCGCGGCGATGAAAGATCTGTTTGAGGACGTTCGCGCCGTGGCGGAGCCTTCCGGCGCGCTGGCGCTGGCTGGAATGAAAAAATACATCGCCCAGCACACCATTCGCGGCGAGCGTCTGGCGCACGTGCTTTCCGGAGCCAACGTGAACTTCCACGGTCTGCGCTACGTATCCGAGCGCTGCGAGCTGGGCGAGCAGCGTGAAGCGTTGCTGGCGGTGACCATTCCGGAGGAGAAAGGCAGCTTCCTGAAGTTTTGCCAGCTGCTGGGCGGCCGGGCGGTGACGGAGTTCAACTACCGTTTTGCCGATGCCAAAGACGCCTGTATTTTTGTTGGCGTGCGCCTGAGCCGTGGCCTGGAAGAACGAAAAGAGATCCTCAGCCTGCTGCACGAGGGGGGATATAGCGTGGTGGATCTGTCCGACGATGAAATGGCGAAGCTGCACGTGCGCTACATGGTAGGCGGACGTCCGTCCAAGCCGCTGCGGGAACGCCTGTTCAGCTTCGAGTTTCCGGAATCGCCGGGCGCATTGCTCAAGTTCCTGCACACGCTGGGCACGCACTGGAACATCTCCCTGTTCCACTACCGCAGCCACGGCACCGACTACGGTCGCGTGCTGGCGGCGTTCGAGCTGGGCGAGCACGAGCCGGATTTCGAAACGCGGCTGAACGAGCTGGGCTATGAGTGTCACGACGAAACTCACAACTCGGCGTTCAGGTTCTTCCTCGCAGGTTAAGCGGAGCGTAGGTCGGGTCAGCGTAGCGCCACTCGGCTTTAGTGATTCGGCAGTATCTTCCAGAACGCATCAATAAGCGGCTCATGCAGCCGCTTTTTTTGTGCGCACACGCCAAGCTCGAACGGCGTTTTCTCGTCGCTGCGCTCCAGAATCATCACGCGGTTGCGCACCGGTTCCGGGCTGTTCTCCAGCACCACTTCCGGGAGCAGCGCCACGCCGCAGCCCAGCGCCACCATCGAAACCATTGCCTCATGCCCGCCAACCGTCGCGTAGATTGACGGGTTGCTGATCTTCTGACGACGGAACCACAGCTCAATGCGGCGGCGCACCGGCCCCTGATCGGCCATGATAAACGGCACCGTTGACCAGTCCGGTTTTTCCACCGATACCTGATTACGCACCGGGCAGGGCAGCGCGGGGGCAATCAACACCACGGCCAGGTTCTCGAGCATGGAGAACGCCACCGCGCCCGGCAGGGTTTCCGGTTTACCCGCAATGGCCAGATCGGCTTCGCCCGTCACCACTTTTTCCATTGCGTCGGCAGCATCACCCGTCGTGAGCTTAATTTCCACCGACGGATGCTCCGCGCGGAAACGGTCAAGGATCGGTGGCAGGTGGCTATAGGCGGCGGTTACCGAACAGAATATGTGAAGCTCCCCGGAAAGAGACGGCCCCTGCTGGTCGATAGTGTGTCGCAGCTGTTGGTACTGCAGCAGCGTTTGCTGGGCAAACACGCGCAGCTCTTCCCCGGCTTCGGTGAGAGTGACGGTGCGGTTATCGCGGACAAACAGGGGCTGGCCGAGGTCTTCCTCAAGCCGCTGGATCTGGCGCGACAGCGTGGAAGGACTGACGTGCATCGCGCGGGCACTGCGGCCAAAGTGACGGCTTTCCGCCAGGTGCAGGAACATTTTCAGATCGCGTAAATCCATGAATACCCATCCCCCGATTTACATTGCAAATACTGCAACGTGACGTTGTGAATATATCAATTTCCGCAATAAATTTCCTGTTGTAATGTGGGTACATTCTCGCTGAAAGGCGAACCGAACAATAAGACACACAACATCACGAGGTATCACCCATGGCTAACTACTTTAATACACTGAACTTGCGCCAGCAGCTGGCGCAGCTGGGCAAATGCCGCTTTATGGGGCGCGAAGAATTTGCCGATGGCGCGAGCTACCTTCAGGGTAAAAAAGTGGTCATCGTCGGCTGTGGCGCACAGGGCCTGAACCAGGGGCTGAACATGCGTGACTCCGGTCTGGATATCTCCTACGCCCTGCGCAAAGAAGCGATTGCCGAAAAGCGCGCGTCCTGGCGTAAAGCAACCGAAAACGGCTTCAAAGTGGGCACGTATGAAGATCTGATCCCGCAGGCGGATCTGGTGGTTAACCTGACGCCAGACAAACAGCACTCTGACGTGGTGCGTGCCGTACAGCCGCTGATGAAAGATGGCGCGGCGCTGGGTTACTCCCACGGCTTCAACATCGTGGAAGTGGGCGAGCAGATCCGCAAAGACATCACCGTCGTGATGGTGGCACCGAAGTGCCCGGGTACCGAAGTGCGTGAAGAGTACAAACGTGGCTTCGGCGTACCGACGCTGATCGCGGTTCACCCGGAGAACGATCCGAAAGGCGAAGGCATGGCGATTGCCAAGGCATGGGCAGCAGCCACTGGCGGCCACCGTGCGGGCGTGCTGGAATCCTCCTTCGTTGCAGAAGTGAAATCTGACCTGATGGGTGAGCAAACCATTCTGTGCGGTATGCTGCAGGCCGGTTCTCTGCTGTGCTTCGACAAGCTGGTGGAAGAGGGCACGGACCCGGCATACGCCGAAAAACTGATTCAGTTCGGCTGGGAAACCATCACCGAAGCGCTGAAGCAGGGCGGTATCACGCTGATGATGGATCGTCTGTCCAACCCGGCAAAACTGCGTGCTTATGCGCTGTCTGAACAGCTGAAAACCATCATGGCTCCGCTGTTCCAGAAACATATGGACGACATCATCTCCGGTGAGTTCTCTTCCGGTATGATGGCCGACTGGGCGAACGACGATAAAAACCTGCTGACCTGGCGTGAAGAGACCGGTAAAACCGCCTTTGAAACCGCCCCGCAGTTTGACGGCAAAATCAGCGAGCAGGAGTACTTCGATAAAGGCGTTCTGATGATCGCGATGGTGAAAGCGGGCGTTGAGCTGGCGTTTGAAACCATGGTGGATTCCGGCATCATCGAAGAGTCTGCGTACTACGAATCACTGCACGAGCTGCCGCTGATCGCGAACACCATCGCCCGTAAGCGTCTGTATGAAATGAACGTGGTTATCTCGGATACCGCTGAATACGGTAACTACCTGTTCTCTTACGCCTGCGTACCGCTGCTGAAAGAGTTCATGACCACCCTGCAGGCGGGCGATCTGGGCAAAGCGATTGCGGAAGGCGCGGTAGATAACGCACAGCTGCGCGACGTGAACGAAGCCATTCGTAGCCACGAGATCGAGAAAGTGGGCCAGAAGCTGCGCGGCTACATGACCGATATGAAGCGTATTGCGGTAGCGGGTTAACCCTCTTGTCGGGTGGCGCTTCGCTTACCCGACCTACAAAAACGTAAAATGCAGGCCGGGTAAGGCGCAGTCGCCACCCGGCTTTTTATTTGCGATACAACACTTTAATGACGTGGTAGCCAAACTGCGTGTGCAGTGGACCCGTAGGCTCCAGCACCGGGCAGGAGAAAACCACTTTATCGAACGCCGGAACCATCTGGCCCTGACGGAATTCACCCAGGTCGCCGCCGCGTTTGCCTGACGGACAAATCGAGTGTTTCTTTGCCAGCTTGCCGAAGTCGGCGCCGTTTTTAAGCTGTTCAAGAAGATCCTGTGCCAGTTTCTCTTCTTTAACAAGGATATGCAGTGCTGCTGCTGTTTTTGCCATGATCGTGCCTTGAGTCAACGAGTTTACGCTCGGTATACTACCACGCGTTTTTCCTCCTCTCCCGACTTTCATTGAGCGATCCTTATGCGTTTAAACCCCGGACAACAACAAGCCGTCGAATTTGTCACCGGACCCTGCCTGGTGCTGGCGGGGGCGGGATCCGGTAAAACCCGCGTCATCACCAATAAAATTGCCCATCTTATCCGTGGCTGTGGCTATCAGGCGCGGCATATCGCGGCGGTGACTTTTACCAATAAAGCGGCACGCGAGATGAAAGAGCGCGTAGGCCAGACGCTGGGGCGCAAAGAGGCGCGCGGCCTGATGATCTCCACCTTCCACACGCTGGGGCTGGACATCATCAAGCGCGAGTATGCGGCGCTGGGAATGAAGTCTAATTTCTCGCTCTTCGATGACACCGATCAGGTGGCCTTGCTCAAAGAGTTGACCGAAGGGCTGATCGAGGATGACAAAACCGTTCTCCAGCAGCTGATCTCGACGATCTCCAACTGGAAAAACGATCTGATGACGCCATCGCAGGCAGCGGCGATCGCCAAAGGCGAACGGGATCTCATTTTCGCGCACTGCTACGGTCTGTACGATGCGCACATGAAAGCCTGTAACGTACTGGATTTCGACGATCTGATCCTGCTGCCTACGCTGCTGTTGCAGCGCAATGAAGAGGTACGCGAGCGCTGGCAGAATAAAATCCGCTACCTGCTGGTGGATGAATATCAGGATACCAACACCAGCCAGTACGAGCTGGTGAAGCTGTTGGTCGGGCAGCGGGCGCGTTTTACCGTCGTGGGCGATGACGATCAGTCTATCTACTCCTGGCGCGGCGCACGTCCGCAAAACCTGGTGCTGCTGAGCAAAGATTTTCCGGCGCTGCAGGTGATTAAGCTGGAGCAGAACTACCGTTCGTCCGGGCGCATCCTGAAGGCGGCAAACATTCTGATCGCCAATAACCCGCACGTGTTTGAAAAGCGTCTCTTCTCCGAGCTGGGCTACGGCACGGAGCTGAAGGTGCTCAGTGCCAACAATGAAGAGCATGAAGCGGAGCGCGTCACCGGCGAGCTGATCGCCCATCACTTCGTGAATAAAACCGAATATAAGGACTACGCGATCCTCTATCGCGGCAACCACCAGTCCCGCGTCTTTGAAAAGATGCTGATGCAGAACCGCATTCCGTACAAAATCTCGGGCGGCACCTCGTTCTTCTCCCGCCCGGAAATCAAAGACCTGCTGGCCTATCTGCGCGTGCTGACCAACCCGGATGACGACAGCGCCTTCCTGCGTATCGTGAACACGCCGAAGCGCGAAATCGGCCCGGCAACGCTGCAAAAACTCGGCGAATGGGCGATGACGCGCAGTAAAAGTATGTTTACCGCCAGCTTCGATATGGGCCTGAGCCAGACGCTCACCGGGCGCGGCTACGACAACTTAACTCGCTTTACCCACTGGCTTGGCGAGGTGCAGCGGCTGGCGGAACGCGAACCCGTCGCCGCAGTGCGCGATCTGATCCACGGTATTGATTACGAGTCCTGGCTCTATGAAACGTCCGCCAGCCCGAAGGCAGCAGAGATGCGGATGAAAAACGTCAACCAGCTGTTCAGCTGGATGACGGAAATGCTGGAAGGCTCTGAGATTGACGAGCCGATGACCCTGACGCAGGTGGTCACCCGCTTTACGCTGCGCGATATGATGGAGCGCGGCGAGAGCGAAGAGGAGGCCGATCAGGTTCAACTGATGACGCTGCACGCCTCTAAAGGGCTGGAGTTCCCGTATGTTTATCTGGTGGGGATGGAAGAGGGGTTACTGCCGCACCAGAGCAGCATTGACGAAGATAACGTCGATGAAGAACGTCGGCTGGCCTACGTGGGCATTACGCGTGCTCAGAAAGAGCTGGTCTTTACCCTGTGCAAAGAGCGCCGGCAGTACGGCGAGCTTGTCCGCCCGGAACCGAGCCGTTTCCTGCTGGAGCTGCCGCAGGATGACCTGATCTGGGAGCAGGAGCGCAAGGTCATCACGGCTGAAGAGCGAATGCATAAAGGTCAGGCTAACGTGGCGAATATCCGCGCCATGCTGGCGAAAGCCAAAGAGAAGGGATGAAGCCGGGAGAATGGTAGGCCGGGCAAGCACAGTGCCGCCCGGCAACGTTCGATAACCTTACTTAACCTCAAGCACCCAGTGAACGTAGCTCTGCCACTGGCACTCCTGTTCAATCAGCTCTGCACCCAGCGGATGATTATCCAGCCATTTTTCCGGCAGCGTCAGGATCAGTTTTTCATCTTCAACGTCAAGCGTAGTGGCGGGAAGCACATCATCACGACGGCGGCTGGCAAACAGGATCGCCAGACGCAGCAAGCGGCAAAGATGTTCTGCCACGCGCGGCGGAACGGCGTTTTGCTGGTGGAGCGAGGAGAGATCGACGGCGTTTGTCTGGTTCAGTAGCAGCGTCGCCAGAAGTTTTTTCTGCGCGGGGGTAAAGCCCGGCAAATCCAGGTTACGCACCAGCCAGGCAGCATGCAGCGGTGCCTGCTTGTACTCAACGCTCAGCCCAATCTCATGCAGCGCGCAGGCGCTGAGCAGCAGTTCGCGGCTTAACGGTTCAATATCCCAGCTCTGATTTACCCGATCGGCAAAAAGCGAGGCCAGCTGCGCCACGCGACCGGCCTGCTCGGCATCAACGATAAAGCGGCGCTGCACGTTGCGAAGCGTACGGCTGCGAATATCCTGATCGACGGACAGGTGCAGCATCCCGTAGACCAGCCCTTCACGCAGTGCGCCGCCGGCCAGCGTCATACACTGGATGTTCAGCTCGGTGAAAATGGCGATCAGAATAGCCAGCCCGCTCGGGAAGACCAGCGCGCGTTCGAGCGTCAGACCTTCAATTTCGAGCTCTTCAAGGCGACCGCACTGGATAGCTCGCTGTTTGAGCTGCTGGAGTTTGGCAAGCGTGATCCGCTCGTCCATCCCCTGAGCCATCATGATTTCCTGCAACGCCTGCACGGTACCCGAGGCACCCACGCAGACTTTCCAGCCGTGATAGCGCAGCTCTTCCATCACCGGGCGCAGCACTTCACGGGCGGCGTTTTCAGCCTCGTCGAAGTTCTCTTTTGCGAGATTGCGATCGGTAAAGTAGCGTTCAAGCCAGGTGACGCAGCCCATCGACAGGCTGAAAAGCGAGGTGGCCTGCGCGCCCGTGCCGGTGACCAGTTCGGTACTGGCACCGCCGATATCCACCACCAGACGGCGATCGTCGCCGCCGGTCGTATGGGCCACACCCTGATAAATCAGGCGAGCTTCTTCTTCACCGCTAATAACCTGCACCGGACAGCCGAGGATCTCCTGCGCTTTGGCAATAAAATCCACGGCGTTCACCGCCAGGCGAAGCGTTGCCGTCGCGACAACGCGGATTTGCGCGTGCGGGATATCCTGCAGACGTTCAGCAAAGAGACGCAGACACTGCCAGCCACGTTCCATGGCTTCAGCAGAGAGATGGTTATCGCTGCTCAGGCCCGCCGCGAGACGGACCTTGCGCTTGATGCGGGTGAGCGTTTGTATGCTTCCCGCTACCTCGCGCACAACCAGCATATGAAAACTATTCGAACCGAGATCAATAGCTGCATAGAGCGAGGTAGAACTCATACACTTCATCCTTCACGCTGCCTCATCGTTGGCTGCGCCAGCTCACACCTGTCACTTACTGAAGTAAGCTCCAGGAGATTCGCAGACTTGCCGCCTTGATGCATCATGAATGATTTTGTGTATGGCATAATTTCTTAACCTGAACGACGACGATTACGCGGTGCGCCAGAACGACGCGGACCGTTGCCTGGACGGGCGCGGGTCAGGCGCTTCGGCGGCGGCAGTTCGCTTAACAGCGCATCCGGGTTGTACTTGCTCTGCGGGATAGAGTGACCGATATAGGTCTCAATCGCCGGGAGATTCAGCGCATACTCTTCGCACGCCAGGCTAATGGAGTGACCGCTTGCGCCAGCACGACCGGTACGACCGATACGGTGAACGTAATCTTCGCAATCGTCCGGCAGGTCATAGTTAAAGACGTGCGTCACGGCTGGGATGTGCAGGCCGCGTGCGGCAACGTCGGTAGCGACCAGAATATCGAGATCGCCACGGGTAAATTCTTCGAGAATACGCAGGCGTTTTTTCTGCGCAACGTCGCCGGTCAACAGGCCAACGCGGTGACCGTCTGCAGCCAGGTGGCCCCAGATATCTTCACAGCGGTGCTTGGTATTGGCGAAGATAATGGCGCGATCTGGCCACTCTTCTTCAATCAGCGTTTGCAGCAGACGCATTTTCTCTTCATTAGAAGGATAGAAAAGCTCTTCTTTAATACGGTGGCCCGTTTTCTGTTCCGGTTCCACTTCGACATATTCGGCGTTGTTCATTTGCTCGAACGCCAGCTCGCGTACGCGATAAGAAAGGGTCGCGGAGAACAGCATGTTCAGGCGCTGGTTTGCCGCAGGCATGCGACGGAACAACCAACGGATATCTTTAATGAAGCCCAGATCGTACATACGGTCCGCTTCATCCAGCACCACAACCTGAATTGCGCCGAGGTTGATGTGGTTCTGTTTGGCGTAGTCGATAAGACGACCGGTAGTACCAATGAGGATATCTACGCCGCTTTCCAGCACTTTCAGCTGTTTATCGTAGCCGTCGCCGCCGTAGGCAAGGCCAAGCTTCAGGCCGGTAGCCTGTGCCAGCGGTTCCGCATCTGCGTGGATCTGTACCGCCAGTTCTCGCGTCGGAGCCATAATGAGCGCGCGCGGCTGGTTAACTTTGCGGTCTGCAATTGCGGGATGAGAAAGTAAATAATGAAACGTTGACGTTAAGAACGCCATCGTTTTGCCAGTACCGGTTTGCGCCTGCCCCGCAACATCGCGACCGGCCAGCGTCAGCGGCAGGGCGAGAGCCTGAATAGGCGTGCAGTTATGAAACCCTTTAGTTTCAAGGGCTTCGATCACCTTTGGGTGCAGGGCGAAGTCGGAAAACTTCTGTTCTGTTAAATGTGTTTTGCTCATAGTGTGGTAGAATATCAGCTTACTATTGCTTTACGAAAGCGTATCCGGTGAAATAAAGTCAACCTTTAGTTGGTTATTGCGACATCAACACGTCGTTGATGCGGGCGAAACCAACGTACCAGGCTTATTCCTGTGGAGTTATATATGAGCGATAAAATTATTCACCTGACTGACGACAGTTTTGACACGGACGTACTTAAGGCTGACGGGCTGATCCTCGTCGATTTCTGGGCTGAATGGTGTGGTCCTTGCAAAATGATCGCCCCGATTCTGGATGAGATCGCTGACGAGTATCAGGGCAAACTGACCGTTGCCAAGCTGAACATCGACCAGAACCCGGGTACCGCGCCGAAATACGGCATCCGCGGCATTCCAACCCTGCTGCTGTTCAAAAACGGTGAAGTGGCGGCGACCAAAGTGGGCGCACTGTCCAAAGGTCAGCTGAAAGAGTTCCTGGACGCCAACCTGGCGTAAGGTTTCTCGGCTGCGCGTCCAGAGCGCCTAATATTGTGTGGATCTCTGGACGCCCGGCTTTAGTCGTGCTAAGTTAGCTATGACTTCGTTTTAAACATATCTGTTGTTTGAATCTTGTTTTACCCGATACTTCCCGTTGTTGACACAAACAGTGCGTGAAGTTGCTAAATTCCGGGCTTGTCACTCAATCCGTCTTGTCGTTTCAGTTCTGCGTTCTTTCCCTGTGACCAGACAGCGTACAGACATGAGTTGATGGCCGCTAAACAGGCATGGATGACCCTGCCATACCATTCACATTATTAAGTTCGAGAATCACCCCGAGTTTAAGAACCCACACCATTATGAATCTTACCGAATTAAAGAACACGCCGGTTTCTGAGCTGATCACTCTCGGCGAAAATATGGGGCTGGAAAACCAGGCTCGTATGCGCAAGCAGGACATCATTTTCGCCATCCTGAAGCAGCACGCTAAGAGTGGCGAAGATATCTTTGGCGACGGTGTGCTGGAGATATTGCAAGACGGATTTGGTTTCCTCCGCTCTGCAGACAGCTCCTACCTCGCCGGCCCTGACGACATCTACGTATCCCCTAGCCAAATCCGCCGTTTCAACCTCCGCACTGGTGACACCATTTCAGGTAAGATTCGTCCTCCAAAAGAGGGTGAACGTTACTTTGCGCTGTTGAAAGTGAATGAAGTTAACTACGACAAGCCTGAAAACTCGCGTAACAAGATCCTCTTCGAGAACTTAACGCCGCTGCACGCGAACTCTCGCCTGCGCATGGAACGTGGTAACGGTTCAACCGAAGACTTAACGGCGCGTGTACTGGATCTGGCCTCACCAATTGGCCGTGGCCAGCGTGGCCTGATTGTCGCGCCGCCAAAAGCGGGTAAAACCATGCTGCTGCAGAACATTGCGCAGAGCATTGCTTACAATCACCCGGACTGCGTACTGATGGTGCTGCTGATTGACGAACGTCCGGAAGAAGTGACCGAGATGCAGCGTCTGGTGAAAGGCGAAGTTGTGGCTTCTACCTTTGACGAACCAGCATCTCGCCACGTTCAGGTTGCAGAAATGGTTATCGAGAAGGCGAAACGCCTGGTTGAGCACAAGAAAGACGTGATCATCCTGCTCGACTCCATCACCCGTCTGGCGCGTGCGTACAACACCGTCGTACCGGCTTCCGGTAAAGTGCTGACCGGTGGTGTGGATGCGAACGCCCTGCACCGTCCGAAGCGTTTCTTCGGTGCGGCACGTAACGTGGAAGAGGGCGGCAGCCTGACCATCATCGCAACCGCGCTGATCGACACCGGTTCTAAGATGGATGAAGTGATTTACGAAGAATTTAAAGGTACAGGCAACATGGAACTGCACCTTTCTCGTAAAATCGCGGAAAAACGCGTCTTCCCGGCTATCGACTACAACCGTTCCGGTACCCGTAAAGAAGAGTTGCTCACCACTCAGGAAGAGCTGCAGAAAATGTGGATCCTGCGCAAAATCATTCACCCAATGGGCGAAATCGACGCAATGGAATTCCTCATTAATAAGCTGGCGATGACCAAAACTAACGACGATTTCTTCGATATGATGAAACGCTCGTAACGTAAATATTCCCAGCAAACGCCACGTTTTTACGTGGCGTTTTTCTTTTATGGACTATACGCTATTACGACTGACTCCCAATTTTGACCTGTCGGTGCGAAAATGAGACGTTTTGCACAGCCAAAGAAATAATTGATTGAAAAATATACAAAGGGAATGGTAAGAGGCCGCCTTTAATCCTTCTGAGGCAGAGGCTTCATGGTTATACTTCCGGGACTAACATTTGTTGAGAGCAATCCATTGTGAATCTACTCACTGCAGTTACTGAGCTGATCAGTATTTTTTTATTCACAACCTGTTTTTTGTTTATTGCGCGCAAGGTAGCAAAAAGAATAGGGTTGGTGGACAAACCGAATTTTCGTAAACGCCATCAGGGCCTCATTCCGTTGGTTGGGGGCATCTCAGTTTACGCGGGTATCTGCTTCACGTTTGGTATCGCGGATTATTACATTCCGCATGCTGCGCTCTACCTGGCATGTGCGGGTGTATTAGTGTTAGTCGGGGCGCTTGACGACCGATTTGATATCAGCGTGAAGTTTCGCGCCACCGTGCAGGCGGCCATCGGTGTAATCATGATGGTCGTGGGCGGCCTTTATCTGAGAAGCCTCGGCTACGTCTTTGGTCCCTGGGAGTTAGTGCTGGGTCCATTTGGTTTCTTCCTGACGCTCTTTGCCGTTTGGGCCGCGATAAACGCATTCAATATGGTCGATGGTATCGACGGGCTGCTGGGCGGGCTGTCTTCCGTGTCGTTCGCCGCCATCGGCATTATTTTGTGGTTTGATGGCCAGTACAGCCTCTCAATGTGGTGCTTCGCCATGATTGCCGCGATCCTGCCTTATATCTGCCTTAACCTGGGTGTGCTGGGCCGTCGCTATAAAGTGTTTATGGGCGATGCGGGCAGTACCCTGATTGGCTTCACCGTTATCTGGATCCTGCTGGAAACCACGCAGGGTAAAACTCACCCGATTAGCCCTGTCACCGCGCTGTGGATTATTGCCATTCCGCTGATGGACATGGTGGCAATTATGTATCGCCGCCTGCGCAAAGGGATGAGTCCTTTCTCTCCGGACCGTCAACACATTCATCATCTGATCATGCGCGCCGGGTTTACTTCCCGTCAGGCATTTGTCCTGATTACCCTGGCGGCCGCTATTCTCGCCGGGATTGGCGTTGCGGCAGAATATGCTCACTTTATCCCTGAGTGGGTAATGTTGGTATTATTCTTGCTAGCATTTTTCCTGTACGGTTACTGCATCAAACGCGCATGGAAAGTCGCGCGATTCATTAAACGCGTCAAACGCAGGATGCGCAGGAACAGTGGCAAAAACACAACATTAACTAAATAAAATCGGGACTATGATGACTCAACCGTTGGCGGGAGCGAAATCAGTGGTAACTGAGAATGAACTGGATATTCGTGGTTTGTTTCGCGTGTTATGGGCAGGCAAATTCTGGATTGCGGGGATGGCGCTTGGGTTCGCACTGTTAGCGCTGGCCTACACCTTCTTTGCAAAGCAGGAGTGGAGCGCCACGGCGATCACCGACAAACCAACGGTTAACATGCTCGGCGGGTTCTATTCCCAGCAGCAGTTCCTGCGCAATCTGGATATCAAAGCGAACCTGGCCACGCCGGATCAGACGTCCGTTATGGATGAAGCCTACAAAGAGTTTGTCATGCAGCTGGCCTCCTGGGATACGCGTCGTGATTTCTGGTCCCAGACCGATTACTACAAGCAACGCATGGTGGGCAACAGCAAGGCCGATGCCGCGCTGCTGGATGACATGATCAACAACATCCAGTTTATGCCGGGCGATATCCTGCGTAACGTTAACGACAGCGTGAAGCTGATTGCGGAAACCGCGCCGGACGCCAATAATCTGCTTCGTCAGTACGTCGCTTTCGCCAGCCAGCGTGCGGCGAGCCACCTTAACGATGAGCTGAAAGGCGCATGGGCGGCGCGCACCATCCAGATGAAGGCGCAGGTTAAACGTCAGGAAGAGGTGTCAAAAGCCATTTTCACCCGCCGCGTCCATAACCTTGAGCAGGCGCTGAAAATTGCCGAACAGCGCAATATTTCCCGCAGCGAGACCGATGTGCCGGCTGACGAGCTGCCTGATTCCGAAATGTTCCTGCTGGGGCGTCCAATGCTCCAGGCGCGTCTTGAAAATCTCCAGGCCGTTGGCCCTGATTTTGACCTCGACTACGACCAGAACCGCGCCATGCTCAATACCCTGAACGTGGGCCCGACGCTGGATCCGCGTTTTCAGACCTATCGTTATTTGAGAACGCCTGAAGAACCTGTAAAACGCGATAGTCCGCGTCGCGCATTCCTGATGATCATGTGGGGGATTGTGGGCGCACTGACTGGCGCTGGCGTGGCGTTAACGCGTCGTCGCACATACTAAGAACGCCGTCTACGATGAAGGCTGCGGCCTTCATCATCTAATCGAAGAGAATCGATGTGAAAGTACTTACCGTATTTGGCACCAGGCCGGAGGCCATTAAGATGGCGCCTCTGGTCCATGCGCTGGCCAGAGATCCTGATATTGAAGCGAAAGTGTGCGTGACTGCCCAGCACCGTGAGATGCTCGATCAGGTCTTAACGCTCTTTTCTATCGTTCCGGACTACGACCTCAATATTATGAAGCCGGGGCAAGGGCTGACGGAGATCACCTGCCGCATTCTGCAAGAGCTAAAACCCATTCTGGAAACCTTCAAGCCTGACGTCGTCCTCGTGCATGGTGACACTACGACAACCGTGGCGACCAGCCTGGCGGCATTCTACCAACGCATTCCGGTCGGGCATGTTGAAGCGGGCCTGCGGACGGGCAATCTCTATTCACCGTGGCCGGAAGAGGCCAACCGCACGCTTACGGGCCACCTGGCGATGTATCACTTCGCGCCAACCGAAAACTCGCGCCAGAATCTGCTGCGTGAAAACATTACTGATAACAAAATCTTCGTGACCGGGAACACGGTCATTGATGCGCTGATTTGGGTGCGCGATCGGGTGCTGGAGAACAAAGACCTCCAGAGCGAGCTCGCCGCGCGCTATCCGTTTTTACATAACGGTAAAAAGACCATTCTGGTGACGGGCCACCGTCGCGAAAGCTTTGGTCAGGGTTTTGAGCAAATCTGCCATGCGCTGGCCGAAATTGCCGCGCAGAATGAAGATGTGCAGATTGTCTATCCGGTGCACCTCAACCCTAACGTCAGCGAGCCGGTAAACCGCATTCTGGGCCATGTCGAGAATGTCTTACTGATTGAACCACAGGACTACATGCCGTTCGTCTGGCTGATGAACCACGCCTGGCTGATCCTGACCGATTCCGGCGGCATTCAGGAAGAAGCGCCTTCGCTTGGCAAACCGGTGCTGGTAATGCGAGAAACCACGGAGCGTCCAGAGGCGGTGAAAGCAGGGACGGTACGTCTGGTCGGCACAGATCCGCAGCGTATCGTCGAAGAGGTCACACGCCTGTTGCACGATGAAGAAGCGTACCAGGCGATGAGCAAAGCCCATAACCCGTACGGCGATGGGCAGGCCTGTGGTCGTATTTTGCATGCACTTAAACACAATCGGGTATCACTATGAGTTTTACTACCATCTCTGTCGTGGGTCTTGGTTATATTGGGCTGCCTACGGCGGCGGCTTTTGCCTCTCGTCAAAAGCAGGTTGTCGGCGTGGATATCAATGCGCGCGCGGTGGAAACCATCAACCGTGGCGAAATTCATATCGTGGAGCCGGATCTTGACCGCGTGGTGAAAGAGGCCGTTGATGGCGGCTTCCTGCGTGCCAGCACTACCCCCGTTGCGGCAGATGCGTATCTGATTGCGGTTCCGACGCCTTTCAAAGGCGACCATGAGCCTGATATGGCGTACGTCGAGGCCGCGGCCAAATCGATTGCGCCGGTGCTGAAAAAAGGCGCGCTGGTGATTCTGGAATCCACCTCGCCGGTAGGCGCAACCGAACAAATGGCGCAGTGGCTGGCGGACGCCCGCCCCGATCTGAGCTTCCCGCAGCAGGCAGGAGAACAGGCCGATATCAATATCGCCTACTGCCCGGAGCGCGTGTTGCCGGGCCAGGTCATGGTTGAACTGATTAAAAACGACCGCGTAATTGGCGGCATGACGCCCGCCTGTTCCGCACGCGCCAGCGAGCTGTATAAGATTTTCCTTGAAGGCGAATGCGTGGTGACCAACTCCCGCACCGCCGAGATGTGCAAGCTAACGGAAAACAGCTTCCGCGACGTCAACATCGCCTTTGCCAACGAACTGTCGCTGATTTGTGCCGATCAGGGCATTAACGTGTGGGAGTTGATTAGCCTGGCGAACCGTCACCCGCGCGTGAATATCCTCCAGCCGGGTCCGGGCGTGGGCGGCCACTGTATCGCGGTAGACCCATGGTTTATCGTCGCGCAAAACCCGGACCAGGCGCGCCTGATCCGTACCGCGCGCGAAGTGAACGACAGTAAACCGCACTGGGTACTGAACCAGGTTAAAGCCACCGTGGCAGACTGTCTGGCAGAGAGCGGTAAACGCGCCAGCGAACTGAAAATCGCCTGCTTCGGCCTGGCCTTCAAGCCAAACATCGACGATCTGCGCGAAAGCCCGGCAATGGAAATTGCCGAAATGATTGCCGGATGGCACAGCGGTGAAACGCTGGTGGTGGAACCAAATATCCATGAGCTGCCGGCAAAACTGGCGGGACACTGTACGCTGACCGCTTTAGACGCCGCGCTGGCAACGGCGGATGTGCTGGTGCTGCTGGTCGATCACAAAGATTTTAAAGCGATCGCCGGCGATGCCGTGCGCCAGCAGTATGTGGTTGATACCAAAGGTGTCTGGCGTTGATTGAACTCTACGGCGTGCTTGAGGCCCTTCAGTGGGAAAGCGCCTTTTTTGCGCTTCCCACGGCGATTGTCCGTCTGAGTGAAAATGCCCCTGCGCTCACCGAGGTGGATTTTGCTGCCTGGGAACGGGTACAGGCTAAAATCCCGGCGGACCGCACCGACCTGCTGGACGCGCTTCAGCAGCGCGGTTTCCGGCTGGTCGAAGGCGAGGTTGATCTCTCCCTGTCGATCGCCCGCCACGCTTCGCCAGGCGCAGAAGTGGCGACAGAGCGGGATATCCCGGCGCTGCGCCAGCTGGCTGAGCAGGCGTTTGCCCGGAGCCGCTTTCGTGCGCCCTGGTATGCGCCCCAGGACAGCGGACGCTTTTACGCCCAGTGGATCGAGAATGCCGTCCGAGGCACATTCGACCACGTTTGTCTGGTTTTTCGCGCGGCGGGCGGCCAGATTCAGGGCTTTGTCTCGCTGCGTAAGTTGAATGAGCATGACGCGCGTATCGGGCTGCTTGCCGGGCGCGGCATGGGAGAAAAACTGATGCAGGCCGCGCTGTACTGGGCGCAGCAACAGGAATGCTCGACGCTGCGGGTGGCGACCCAGATGGGCAACACCGCCGCGCTGAAACGTTATATTGCGAGTGGGGCCAACGTTGACGCCACCGCTTACTGGCTATACAGGTGACATGATGATCCCATTTAACGCCCCCCCCGTCGTCGGTACGGAACTCGACTACATGCAGTCTGCTATGGGCAGCGGCAAGCTCTGCGGTGACGGAGGCTTTACCCGTCGCTGCCAGCAGTGGATGGAACAGCGTTTCCACAGCGCCAAGGTGCTGCTGACGCCGTCCTGTACCGCCTCCCTGGAAATGGCGGCTCTGCTGCTGGATATCCAGCCCGGTGATGAAGTGATCATGCCGAGCTACACCTTCGTCTCCACGGCGAACGCGTTTGTCCTGCGCGGCGCCAAAATTGTGTTTGTCGATGTCCGCCCGGACACCATGAACATCGACGAATCGCTGATCGAAGCGGCGATCACCGACAAAACGCGGGTGATTGTGCCGGTTCACTACGCGGGCGTGGCCTGCGAAATGGACACGATCATGGCGATTGCCAAAAAGCATAATCTGTTCGTGGTGGAAGATGCCGCTCAGGGCGTGATGTCCACCTACAAAGGGCGTGCGTTGGGCACTATCGGCCATATCGGCTGCTTTAGCTTCCACGAAACCAAAAACTACACCGCCGGTGGCGAAGGGGGAGCGACGCTGATTAACGATCGCGCCCTGGTTGAACGCGCAGAAGTGATCCGCGAAAAAGGCACCAACCGCAGCCAGTTCTTCCGCGGGCAGGTAGACAAATACACCTGGCGCGATATCGGCTCCAGCTACCTGATGGCTGACCTTCAGGCTGCCTATCTTTGGGCGCAGCTCGAGGCGGCAGAGCGCATTAACCTGCAACGCCTCTCCCTGTGGCAAACCTATTACGACGCGCTGGCACCGCTGGCTAAAGCGGGGCGCATTGAGCTGCCGACCATTCCGGCGGATTGTGTCCACAACGCCCATATGTTCTACATCAAGCTGCGCGATAACGACGATCGCAGCGGCCTGATTGCCTGGCTGAAAGAGGCTGAAATTCTGGCAGTGTTCCACTACATTCCGCTGCACTCCAGCCCTGCCGGTGAAGCGTTTGGCGTGTTTGCCGGTGAAGACCGTTACACCACCAAAGAAAGTGAGCGTTTGCTTCGCTTGCCGCTCTTTTACAATCTTGAGCCAGTTAATCAACGTACGGTCATCAACACCCTTCTGAGTTATTTCGGCTGATATGTCTCTGGCAAAAGCATCGATGTGGACCGCTGCGTCCACACTCGTCAAAATTGGTGCCGGGTTACTGGTCGTCAAACTGCTGGCCGTCTCCTTTGGCCCTGCCGGGGTTGGTCTGGCGGGTAACTTCCGCCAGCTGGTGACGGTGCTGGGTGTGCTGGCGGGGGCCGGGATATTCAACGGCGTGACCAAATACGTCGCACAGTACCATGATGATGCCGATAAATTGCGCACCGTCGTGGGCACCTCGTCCGCCATGGTACTGGGCTTTTCAACGCTGCTGGCTGCGGTATTTTTGCTGGCTGCGGTGCCCATCAGTCAGGGCCTGTTTGGACATACCCACTTCCAGGGGCTGATTCGCCTGGTTGCGCTGGTGCAGATGGGTATCGCCTGGGCGAACCTGCTGCTGGCGCTAATGAAGGGCTTCCGTGATGCCGCCGGAAACGCGCTGGCGCTAATCCTCGGCAGCATCATCGGCGTGATTGCCTACTACTTCTGCTATCGCCTGGGTGGCTATGAAGGGGCGCTGCTGGGGCTGGCGCTTGTGCCTGCGCTGGTGGTTATCCCGGCTGCGTTTATGCTGATACGCAGAGGCGATATTCCTCTTCGTTACCTCAAGCCGCAGTGGGACAAGGTACTGGCTGGTCAGCTTGGGAAATTTACCCTGATGGCGCTCATTACGTCCGTCACGCTGCCCGTGGCCTACGTGATGATGCGAAACCTCCTCGCAGCGCACTACAGCTGGGATGAAGTGGGTATCTGGCAGGGCGTAAGCAGTATTTCCGACGCATACCTCCAATTTATAACGGCTTCCTTTAGCGTCTATTTGCTGCCAACCTTATCGCGCCTGACCGAAAAGAGAGACATTACCCGCGAGATTGTCCGCTCCCTGCGTTTTGTGTTACCCGCCGTCGCGGCCGCCAGTTTCACCGTCTGGCTCTTGCGTGATGTCGCCATCTGGCTGCTCTTCTCCGCGAAGTTTGCCGCCATGCGCGACCTGTTCGCGTGGCAGCTGATCGGTGATGTACTGAAAGTGGGTGCTTACGTTTTTGGCTATCTGGTGATTGCGAAAGCCTCGTTGCGGCTGTATATCCTGGCAGAGATTAGCCAGTTTGCGCTCCTGACGGCGTTCTCTCACTGGCTGATCCCAACCCAGGGTGCGCTGGGCGCCGCTCAGGCCTATATGGCAACCTATATCGTTTATTTCGCTGCCTGTTGCGGCGTATTTTTACTTTGGCGTAGACGCGCATGACTGCACTGATTCACATACTGGGGTCAGATATCCCACACCATAACCAGACCGTTCTGCGGTTCTTTAATGATGAACTGGCACCCGGCACGCCCGATGCACGCGAGTTTATGGTTGCAGGCCAGGATAGCGGCCTGAGCGCGGCGTGTCCGGCACTCAACATGACCTTCTGGCCGGACAAAGCGGCGCTGGCGAAGGCGGTGGTTGCCAAAGCCAAAGCGGATCGCGAGCAGCGCTTCTTCTTTCACGGACAGTTTAATACTGGTCTGTGGCTGGCGCTGCTGAGCGGCGGGATCAAGCCCTCTCAGTGCAGCTGGCATATCTGGGGTGCAGATCTCTACGAAGTGTCCCGTGGGTTGAAATTCCGCCTTTTCTATCCGCTGCGCCGCATGGCGCAAGGGCGCGTAGGCTGCGTATTCGCTACCCGTGGCGATCTCAATTACTTTGCCAAACAGCACCCTGGCGTGCGCGGTGAACTGCTCTATTTCCCGACGCGGATGAACCCGGCGCTCAACACGATGGCTAACGATACGGTGCGCGACGGCAAGCTGACCATCCTGGTGGGGAACTCCGGCGATCGCAGTAACGAGCACGTGGCGGCGCTCAGGGCGGTACATCAGCAGTTTGGTGATACGGTCAACGTCGTGGTGCCGATGGGCTACCCGGCCAATAACGATGCTTATATTGACGAAGTCAGCCAGCAGGGTCTTGCGCTCTTTAGCGCTGAAAATCTGACTATTCTGCGTGATAAGCTGGCGTTTGATGACTATCTTGCGTTGTTGAGAAAGTGCGATTTAGGCTATTTCATCTTTGCCCGTCAGCAGGGGATTGGTACGCTGTGTCTGCTGATTCAGGCGGGCATCCCGTGCGTGCTCAACCGCGAGAATCCGTTCTGGCAGGACATGGCGGAACAAGATATCCCGGTTCTGTTCACGACAGACACTCTTAATGAAAAGGTGGTGCGGGAAGCCCAGCGTCAGCTGGCGCTGGTGGATAAAAATGCCATCGACTTCTTCAGCCCGAACTACCTCACGCCGTGGCATCGCGCGCTGCGTATCGCGTCAGGAGATAATGCATGAGCCAGTTGCAATTTAGCGGCTTGTTGGTGGTCTGGCTGCTGAGCACGCTGTTTATCGCCACGCTGACCTGGTTTGAGTTCCGTCGCGTACGCTTTAACTTCAACGTCTTTTTCTCGCTGCTGTTTCTGCTGACCTTCTATTTCGGTTTCCCGCTGACCAGCATTCTGGTCTTCCGTTTTGATGTGGGCGTCGCGCCCCCGGAAATCCTGCTTCAGGCGCTGTTATCAGCAACCTGTTTCTACGCGGTGTATTACGTCACGTATAAAACGCGCCTGCGCCCGGTCAAAGCGACTGCACCCCGTCGGGCGTTATTCACCATGAACCGGGTAGAGACGCACCTGACGTGGGTGATGCTGATGACCATTGCGCTGGTGAGCGTGGGCATCTTCTTCATGCACAACGGTTTTCTGCTGTTCAAGCTGCAATCCTACAGCCAGATATTTTCGGCAGAAGTGTCAGGCGTTGCGCTTAAGCGCTTCTTCTACTTCTTCATCCCGGCGATGCTGGTGGTCTTTTTTCTCCGCCAGGACAGCAAAGCCTGGCTTTTCTTCCTCGTGAGCACCGTGGCGTTCGGCATTTTGACCTACATGATCGTCGGCGGAACGCGCGCCAATATCATTATCGCCTTCGCCATCTTCCTGTTTATCGGCATCATTCGCGGCTGGATCTCCTTATGGATGCTGGCAGCGGCAGGGGTGTTCGGTATTGTCGGGATGTTCTGGCTGGCGCTTAAACGCTACGGCCTGAACGTGGCCGGTGACGAGGCGTTCTACACCTTCCTGTACCTGACGCGCGACACGTTCTCGCCATGGGAAAACCTGGCGCTGCTGCTGCAGAACTACGACAAAATCGATTTCCAGGGCTTAGCGCCCATCGTCCGCGACTTCTACGTCTTTATTCCGACCTGGCTGTGGCCGGATCGGCCTGGCGTAGTGCTTAACACAGCGAACTACTTTACCTGGGAAGTGCTGAATAACCATTCCGGGCTGGCTATCTCACCCACGCTGATTGGTTCGCTGGTGGTGATGGGAGGAACCTGGTTCATTCTGCCTGGGGCGGTTGCGGTAGGGCTGATAATCAAATGGTTTGACTGGCTCTATGTGCGCGGCCTGGAGGAGACGAACCGCTACAAAGCGGCGATTTTGCACAGTTTCTGTTTTGGTGCCATTTTCAATATGATCGTTCTGGCGCGTGAGGGGCTGGATTCGTTTGTCTCACGCGTCGTCTTTTTTATGGTCGTTTTCGGTATCTGTCTGCTGCTGGCCAAACTGCTGTACTGGTTGTTTGACAGTGCAGGGCTGGTACACAGACGCGAGCCACGGGGCAGCACAACGCTGTCGGAAGTCTGAGTAGGGATTGTCATGACGGATACAACCTCCGCGCCACGCTACGCGCTGCGCGGTCTGCAGCTTATTGGCTGGCGTGATATGCAGCATGCGCTGGATTTTCTGTTCGCGGACGGGCAGATGAAATCGGGCACGCTGGTGGCGATTAATGCAGAAAAAATGCTGGCGGTCGAAGATAACCCGGAAGTGAAAAGCCTGATTGAGGCTGCCGAGTTTAAATATGCCGACGGTATTAGCGTGGTGCGCTCCATCCGCAAAAAGTTTCCTGGTGCTAATGTATCGCGCGTGGCGGGTGCAGACCTGTGGGAAGAGCTGATGGCGCGCGCGGGCGCAGAGGGCACGCCGGTATTCCTGATTGGCGGTAAGCCAGAGGTGCTCGCCCAGACGGCGCAGAAGCTGCGCAGCCAGTGGAATGTTAATATTGTGGGTCTTCAGGACGGTTACTTCAAACCGGACGATCGGCAGGCGCTGTTCGAGCGCGTGCGGGACAGCGGGGCGAAAATCGTCACCGTGGCGATGGGCTCTCCGCGTCAGGAGATCCTGATGCGCGATTGTCGTCTGGTCTGCCCGAATGCGTTGTACATGGGCGTTGGCGGCACCTATGACGTCTTTACCGGCCACGTTAAGCGTGCACCGAAGGTTTGGCAAAACCTCGGGCTGGAGTGGCTGTATCGCCTGCTCTCACAGCCGACGCGCATCAAACGACAGATTCGCCTGCTGCGCTACCTCTCCTGGCACTACACCGGGAAAATGTAATCAAAATGTAGCGCGATATGCTGGTCGCGCTGCAACTCCCCTGCAAAACTGCTGCGTTTATGTGCAATGCATTCATTTTTTTAATGCATCGTTTGCCATTTGCCCGATTTTGAGAAACCATTCGCCCGTATTTCAGTACCCCTAAAAAATAATAACCGGCAAAAAGCCGGGAAACAGCAAACACAACCGAGGATTTATGGCAGAGAAAAAACCGGAGCTACAGCGTGGGCTGGAAGCTCGACATATTGAATTGATCGCCCTGGGCGGGACGATCGGCGTCGGCCTCTTTATGGGCTCCGCGAGTACGCTCAAATGGGCTGGCCCTTCCGTACTGCTGGCGTATATCATCGCCGGGCTGTTCGTCTTCTTCATCATGCGTTCCATGGGCGAAATGCTCTTTCTGGAGCCGGTAACCGGTTCATTCGCCGTTTATGCGCACCGTTATATGAGCCCGTTCTTCGGCTACCTGACGGCGTGGTCGTACTGGTTTATGTGGATGGCGGTAGGCATTTCGGAGATCACCGCGATAGGGGTCTACGTCCAGTTCTGGTTCCCGGACATGGTGCAGTGGATACCTGCGCTCATCGCCGTGGGGCTGGTCGCGCTGGCGAACCTTGCCGCCGTGCGGCTTTACGGTGAAATTGAGTTTTGGTTCGCGATGATCAAAGTCACCACCATTATCGTCATGATTGTGGTCGGCCTCGGGGTGATCTTCTTCGGATTTGGCAACGGCGGACACGCGATCGGCTTTAGCAACCTGACCGAGCATGGCGGTTTCTTCGCCGGGGGCTGGAAAGGCTTCCTGACGGCGCTGTGTATCGTTGTGGCGTCGTATCAGGGCGTTGAGCTTATCGGTATCACTGCGGGTGAAGCGAAAAACCCGCAGGTCACGCTGCGTAGCGCGGTCGGTAAAGTGTTATGGCGTATTCTCATTTTCTACGTGGGCGCGATTTTCGTTATCGTGACCATCTTCCCGTGGAACGAAATCGGCACCACCGGCAGCCCGTTTGTCTTAACCTTCGCGAAGATTGGCATCACGGCGGCGGCAGGCATCATCAACTTCGTGGTTCTGACCGCGGCGCTGTCCGGCTGTAACAGCGGAATGTACAGCTGTGGCCGCATGCTTTACGCGCTGGCTAAAAATAACCAGCTGCCGACGGCAATGGGCAAAGTGTCGCGTGCGGGCGTTCCGGTGGCGGGCGTGGCGGTCTCGATTGGCATCCTGCTGATTGGCTCATGCCTGAACTACATTATTCCTAACCCACAGCGTGTGTTCGTTTACGTCTACAGTGCCAGCGTGCTGCCGGGGATGATCCCGTGGTTTGTCATCCTGATTAGCCAGCTGCGTTTTCGTCAGGCGCATAAAAAGGCGATCGCCAGCCACCCGTTCCGCTCCATTCTGTTCCCGTATGCGAACTATTTAACGATGGCCTTCCTGATTTGCGTATTAATCGGGATGTACTTTAATGAAGATACCCGCATGTCGCTGTTTGTCGGGATTATCTTCCTTGCCGCCGTGACGGTTGCTTATAAGCTTTTTGGCCTGGGACGCCGCGCGACCACGCAGAAAGTGGAGGATTAAGCGGCAAAATGTGCAAACCATAACCAAACGCGCATATTTTTCAAAAAAGCACTAGACAGCGGGGACGGAGGTACGTAATATCCAGCCCCGCAACGGCGCTAAGCGCCCGTAGCTCAGCTGGATAGAGCGCTGCCCTCCGGAGGCAGAGGTCTCAGGTTCGAATCCTGTCGGGCGCACCATTAACCCGGTGCTGGAGCTGCGGTGGTCTGAGAAGTAGTCAGTACCGCGTGAAAGAATACAGTGGTGGCTATAGCTCAGTTGGTAGAGCCCTGGATTGTGATTCCAGTTGTCGTGGGTTCGAATCCCATTAGCCACCCCATTATTTGAAAGAGTTGTGAATTGCGAAGGTGGCGGAATTGGTAGACGCGCTAGCTTCAGGTGTTAGTGTCCTTTGGATGTGGGGGTTCGAGTCCCCCCCCTCGCACCACGACTTTTAAAATGAATTGAACTAAAAATTCAAAAAAGCAGTACATCGGCGAGTAGCGCAGCTTGGTAGCGCAACTGGTTTGGGACCAGTGGGTCGGAGGTTCGAATCCTCTCTCGCCGACCAATTTTGAACCCCGCTTCGGCGGGGTTTTTTGTTTTCTACGCTTTATTCTCCCCTGTAGCCATTCCCCGACAGCGCTGTGTCTGAATGTCGCGTTTCAGCGACAACTAACATCATGAAATAACTCAATAATTTTTTTAGACGCTATTACAGTCGTTTTTGAGCGACACTTCAGCTCATTTTCAGGGGTGGGATGCACGATAAGATGGTCCTAATCGCCGAAAATTCCTTTTATCTTAAAATGTTGCGCAATGTAAAAGTTCTTCGTGTAACGTTGGCACGTTACGTGCAATAATATACGTGTAGATGCTCATTCCATCTCTTATGTTCGCCTTCGTGCCTCATAAACTCAGGAATGACGCAGAGCCGTTTACGGTGCTTATCGTCCACTGACAGATGTCGCTTCGGCCTCATCAAACACCATGGACACAACGTTGAGTGAAGCACCAAATATGTTGTCTTACAGACCTGTTTTAACGCCTGCTTTTATAGCAGGCGTTTTTTTATGGGCAAAAAAAAGGAGGCCGTCTGGCCTCCTTTTTCATTACGGCTGTGTACCGTTATTCTGCAGCGTTAGCAGCAGCCCGTCGCGCCGCATGGCAGCGGCCTCTTCCGGCTTATGCTGTTTATCCAGCGAATCAGCAAGCCAGGCGTAGTCAAACGCGTCCGGACGCTGTTTCAGTGCCGCGCGGAAGGCCAGGCTCGCTTCCTGCCATTCACCGTGCTTCATCAGCGATTGACCCAGCGTGCTCCACAGCAGCGGACGGTCGCCCACGGTTTTGATCTGCTGGCGCAACACTTTTTCGATTTGCTCTGGGTTATTGGTTCTCAGGCGCGGGATCACCATCACCAGACGATCGTCATACTGGCGCTTCAGGCCGTCGAGGAGGATCTCCTGAGCGGTGTCGTGGTCGTCACACTCAATCAGGTGTTCCGCCATCGCCACCTGCAGAGGGATCTGCTGGCGCGTTTTGCGGCTCTGATTCTTCCACCAGGTTTTCAGACCGTCGCTGCCCAGGTCGGCACGCGCCTGGTCCATCAGGCCAATCCACGCCAGACGCTGAAGTTCGTCACGGTGCTCATCGTCGCCGACGTCGGCTTTCGCCATCGACGGGATGATGTCCAGCAGCGAGCCCCACGCGCCGGTACGGATGTAGGCCTGTTCAGCAAGGCGCAGCACTTCCGGGTGGCGCGGCGTGATTTCCAGCAGTCGGTCAACGCCGTGGCGTGCCGCATGGTTTTCATTACGGGCCAGCTGCAGGCGAACGCGGGTGATCTCAACCGGAATAGGGTCTTTAGGAGACAGCTCAGACGCGCGCTCCAGATGCTGGTTGGCGCGCGCTTCATTTCCACGCTGCTGCGCAGCTTCTGCTGCCAGCAGGTAGTTAACCACCGGCTGCTCGGCGTGGTCGGCGTTTTTCGACATCAGCTTTTCAACCTGCTGATAATCGCCTTCGGCGAGCTTAAGCAGCGCCTGCTCGGTTTGCTTACGCGCACGACGACGCTTGCGGCCAACGAACCAGCCGCGCGTATGCGCGCCGGTGCGGAAAATACGGCGCAGGATCCACTCAACGGCAAACAGCACCACAACGCCGAGGATCAGGATGATCACCAACCCGGTCACACTGGTTTCAACGTTGTAATTGTCGGTCTGGATCAGGACGTAACCCTGATGTCCCGCCAGCATAGGCCCAAGGACGATCCCGGCGATCAACAGTAAGAAGAGCAAGAGGACTTTTAACATGATCACTCTCCTTGTGGTGCGCTTTCAGGCGCTGGCGCGGCGGCAGGCGCGGCGGTATTCGGTTCAGCCGCAACGCCCGGCTGTGCCAGAAGGTTGCGCACGCGCGTTTGCATCAGCTTTTCCAGAATCGGCTGGCTGGACAGTTTGTCCGGCACGTTCATGGTGATGTTCTGCTGGCTCAGCGTGTCGATGTCTTCCAGGAACGCGGTGGTAGTCGCATCGTCAGTATTGTAGTAAGCGCGCACCCACGTGGAGACGTTGTCCAGCGCCTGCTTGTAGGTCTCTTCCTGATGGCGCGGCACGGCCTGTGCGGCAACCAGCAGGCGGGAGCGAATGTTCTCGCGCAGGTAGATATCCTGATTCGGCGCAAGCAGCGGGACGGCGGTTTCATCGCGGCGGCGGATAGTAATGAAGCTATCCATAAAGTTCTGCCAGCTTTTTTGCAGGTTCACGCGCCATTCGCTGAGCGAGCTGGACAGCTCCGTGCCGTCGGAGTCCATCGGGGAGTCGTCGTCGTTGTTATCGGCCAGCTGCAGGTTATCAATCTGGTTGGAGAGCTGATTAACCTTCAGGATGATGCCGTCATAATCCACCTGTGAAACGGCGGAGAGGCTGGCGATATCTTCGGTAATCGCACGACGCGCGGTAATAAGGCTTGGGTCGTTCATGTCTGCCAGGCTCGCATCGGCGCTTTTCAGCAGCGCGGCAGCGGTGGTGACGTCCTGATCGCTCCAGAGCTTACGCCCGGCCAGCTTCACCAGGAAATCGGCCTGTGAAAGCAGCCAGGTTTTCGCATCGGTACCGGAGATGGTGGCGACCTTCTGCTGCACTTCATCCAGCTGTTTAGTCAACGCCTGTTGCTTGCTGTTGGCATCAGCCAGCGCGGTGGCCTGCTGTTTGATCACGCCTTCCAGCTCGGTTTTTTGCGCTTCCTGTGCTTTTTGCAGCGCGGTCAACTGGCTGACGAGCGCATCGCTGGTTGCCGTCTGGTGAGTGCCTTGTTGCTTCACCAGTCCATACAGGCCTACGCCTGCGGCCAGCGCTATCGCGATGGCAATGGCGCTCAGCGCGAGGCTGGTTTTGTTGCTGCCGGTTTTCTTCTCAGCGGCCTTTTCAGTCTTCTCTGGCTGTGGAGTCAGATCCACAGTTTCCCTGGTCTCTTCAACCACGGCGGATGATTTTTCGTGTTCCGTCATTATGGCTTCCCATTATGAGAGTTGTTGTAATGCGCGCAGCAGCGCATCGTTGTCGGCGTTATCAGCGATCCGAATATCTTGCCAGCCCAGTTCCCGGGCCTGGTTCGCCAGACGCTCACTGACGACCAGAAGCCGACAGCGGAGTAACCAGTTTTCACGATACCATTGCGGAATAAGTGTCCAAAGCTGTTGCAGCATTTCACCGCTGGTCACCACCAGGGTGTTAATCCCGCGCGTATGCCAGCGCATGGCCTCTTCCGCGCCGTCATAATGTTTTGCGCAGCGCTGATAGCATTCGCAAAACGTTACGTCAGCCCCGCGTGTGCGCAGCGTTTCACCCAGCAGTTCACGCCCGCCATTACCGCGCAGTATCAGCGCACGTTTCCCGACAATAGTTTGTAATTCAGGTAATTGTAGCAAGACTTCGCTGATCTCCCGATCTAACGGGTAGAGAATTTCGCTTCCGCTAACGGTATGCAGGGCCAGGGCGGTGGTGCGCCCGATGGCGAAATAGCGCGGTGCGGCAGGCCAGTCGCGCTGCTGCTGTTGCAGCTGCGCATGGGCAAAATCCACGGCGTGTTGCGACAAGGCAAAGAGCAAATCGCCTTCCCGAAGGGTATGTAGCTGGTCGGCAAGCATCGAAAGCTGCCGGCCAGGAGAGAACTCAATCAGCGGAAAACTCCAGGCCACCCGCCCCAGTGCGCGCAAACGGCTCACTAATTGTTCCCCTGCGGGAGAAGGGCGGGTGACAAGAATACTCATGCTGGGGGTTCTCCGTTATAGACCTCGGCCAGAATTTCACGCGCGCCGTTATTGAGCAACTCTTCTGCCAGCGACACGCCAAGCGCCTCGGCGTCCTGCGGTTTGCCGCGGCGTTCACCGCGAACCATCTGCGAGCCGTCCGGCGCGCCAACCAGCGCGCGCAGCCACAGCTCGCCATTGCTTAATTCAGCATAGCTGCCAATGGGCACCTGACATCCCCCTTCGAGGCGGGTGTTCATTGCGCGTTCGGCTTTTACGCGGATCGCGGTGTCGTCGTGGTTCAGCGGCGCGAGCAGCGCACGCGTGCGATCATCGTCCAGGCGGCACTCAATGCCCACGGCACCCTGGCCCACGGCCGGAAGGGAAAACTCGGGCGGCAGCGCCACGCGGATACGTGATTCCAGGTCAAGGCGCTTCAGCCCCGCCACGGCGAGGATAATCGCATCATATTCGCCGTTATCCAGCTTGCCGAGGCGCGTGCCAACGTTGCCGCGCAGCGAACGGATGACCAGGTCCGGTCGGCGTTCAGCCAGCTGACACTGGCGACGTAAACTGGACGTGCCAACCACGCTGCCTACCGGCATCGCATCAAGCGAATCATAGTGGTTAGAGACAAACGCATCGCGCGGATCGTCACGCTCGCAGATGGTCACCAGCCCCAGCCCTTGCGGGAACTCAACGGGCACATCCTTCATCGAATGCACGGCGATATCGGCGCGGTTTTCAAGCAATGCCAGTTCCAGCTCTTTGACGAACAAGCCTTTCCCACCGACCTTGGCCAGCGGTGTATCAAGGATAACGTCGCCGCGCGTGACCATTGGCACCAGTTCGACGCGTAATCCGGAATGGCAGGCTTCAAGGCGCTGCTTAACATAATGTGCCTGCCAGAGCGCAAGGGGGCTTTGGCGTGTGGCAATTCTCAAAACATTGTCTAACATGCTTGTTACCGTCATTATCAATCACTAACCATCCTAACATTGTTGACACTCGGATGGCAGTTTTACGGTGACGACGTAAGAAGAGGGACAGGGCTGCGCATGCGTCAGCCACAGCCGTATTCAGGAATTTACACGTACAGAACGGTGCTACACTTGTATGTAGCGCATCTTTCTTTACGGTCAACCGGCAAGGTGTTAAATTGATCACGTTTTAGACCATTTTTTCGTCTGTACCACCATAAAGATAAGGGCGAAAAAGGGTAACGGTTATCTTTTTGAAATACTGCGGGCCCGCGGTTATTCGATTCTGGAATAGCCAGTGACGCCCGGGAACATCAGGCGATACGTCTTGTACCTCTATATTGAGACTCTTAAACAGAGACTGGATGCCATAAATCAACTGCGTGTGGATCGCGCGCTTGCTGCCATGGGACCTGCTTTCCAGCAGGTTTACAGTCTGCTGCCGACATTATTGCACTATCACCATCCGCTGATGCCGGGCTACCTCGATGGTAACGTTCCCCAGGGCATTTGCCTCTTCACGCCTGATGAAACCCAACAGCATTACCTGACCGAACTCGAACTCTACCGCGGTATGCCGCCGCAGGAATCGCCGAAAGGTGAACTGCCGATTACCGGCGTTTACTCCATGGGAAGTACCTCATCGGTAGGGCAAAGCTGTTCGTCTGATCTCGATATTTGGGTTTGTCATCAGGCCTGGCTTGATAACGACGAACGCCAGCTGTTGCAGCGTAAATGCAGCCTGCTCGAGAGCTGGGCGGCCTCGCTCGGCGTGGAAGTTAGCTTCTTCCTGATTGATGAAAACCGTTTCCGGCATAATGAAAGCGGCAGTCTGGGTGGTGAGGACTGCGGCTCCACGCAGCACATCTTATTGCTGGATGAGTTCTACCGTACCGCCGTTCGCCTGGCCGGTAAGCGTATTCTGTGGAATATGGTGCCGTGCAATGAAGAAGAGCATTACGACGATTACGTGATGTCGCTCTACTCGCAGGGTGTCCTGACGCCAAACGAGTGGCTGGACCTGGGCGGCCTGAGCTCCCTTTCCGCAGAAGAGTACTTCGGCGCAAGCCTCTGGCAGCTCTATAAAAGCATCGACTCGCCGTATAAAGCCGTGCTGAAAACCCTGCTGCTGGAAGCCTATTCCTGGGAATACCCTACGCCGCGTCTGCTGGCGAAAGACATCAAACAGCGTCTGCATGACGGAGAAATCGTCTCCTACGGGCTGGATGCTTACTGCATGATGCTCGAACGCGTCACCGAATACCTGAAAGCCATCGACGACCACACGCGCCTTGACCTGGTACGTCGATGTTTCTATCTTAAAGTCTGTGAAAAACTCAGCCGCGAACGCGCATGCGTTGGCTGGCGTCGTGAAGTGGTCAGTCAGTTAGTTAAAGAGTGGGGATGGGACGAAGAGCGTCTGTCGATGCTCGACAACCGCGCCAACTGGAAAATCGACCAGGTGCGTGAAGCGCACAACGAACTGCTCGATGCCATGATGCAAAGCTACCGTAACCTGATCCGCTTTGCGCGCCGTAACAACCTCAGCGTTTCCGCCAGCCCGCAGGATATCGGGGTGTTGACCCGTAAACTGTACGCCGCGTTTGAAGCACTGCCGGGGAAAGTCACCCTGGTGAACCCGCAAATTTCACCGGACCTGTCAGAACCTAACCTGACCTTTATCTATGTGCCGCCGGGCCGCGCGAACCGTACCGGGTGGTATCTGTACAACCGTGCGCCAAGCATGGACTCCATCATCAGCCATCAGCCGCTGGAATATAACCGTTACCTGAACAAGCTGGTGGCGTGGGCCTGGTTTAACGGCCTGCTGACCTCGCGCACCCGCTTGTTTATCAAAGGCAACGAGGTGGTTGATCTCGCCAAGCTGCAGGAGATGGTGGCGGATGTTTCGCACCACTTCCCGCTGCGCCTGCCTGCGCCGACGCCAAAAGCGCTCTACAGCCCGTGTGAGATTCGCCATCTGGCGATCATCGTCAATCTGGAATACGACCCGACGGCGGCCTTCCGCAATCAGGTGGTGCATTTTGACTTCCGCAAGCTGGACGTCTTTAGCTTTGGCGAGCAGCAAAACTGCCTGGTCGGCAGCGTCGATCTGCTTTACCGCAACTCGTGGAACGAAGTGCGTACCCTGCATTTCAACGGCGAGCAGGCGATGATTGAGGCGCTGAAAACGATCCTCGGTAAGATGCACCAGGACGCCGCGCCGCCGGACAGCGTTGAGGTGTTCTGCTATAGCCAGCACCTGCGCGGCTTGATCCGTACCCGGGTGCAGCAGCTGGTGTCTGAATGTATCGAACTGCGCCTCTCCAGTACCCGCCATGAAACGGGCCGCTTTAAGGCGCTGCGCGTTTCGGGCCAGACGTGGGGGCTGTTCTTCGAACGCCTGAACGTGTCGGTGCAGAAGCTGGAAAACGCCATTGAGTTTTACGGCGCGATTTCGCACAACAAGCTGCACGGCCTGTCGGTGCAGGTGGAAACCAACCACGTCAAACTGCCGCAGGTGGTGGACGGCTTCGCCAGCGAAGGGATTATTCAGTTCTTCTTTGAAGAGTCAGGTGAGGATGCCGGTTTCAATATCTATATTCTGGATGAAACCAACCGCGCCGAGGTCTATCACCACTGCGAAGGCAGCAAAGAGGAGCTGGTGCGCGACGTCAGCCGCTTCTATTCATCCTCGCACGACCGCTTTACCTACGGCTCGAGCTTTATCAACTTCAACCTGCCGCAGTTCTACCAGATTGTGAACGTGGACGGGCGCGCGCAGGTGATTCCGTTCCGCACCCAGGCTATCGCACCGGTGCCGGCAAATCAGGATACCGCGCCGCTGTTGCAGCAGTATTTCTCCTGATTTCGTGAGCCCGGTGGCGGCTACGCCTTACCGGGCCTACAACAGTCCGACCCCGTAGGCCGGGTAAGCGCAGCGCCACCCGGCTAAAAAACTACCTGAAACTGACGGTCTCACCCGCCTGCGCTGTCGCCGCCTGCTCCAGCAGATCCCAGAACGTTTCGCCGCTACGGTCGCACACCCACTCGTCACCTTTCAGATCGAAATGGTAGCCGCCCTGTTTGGCCGCCAGCCAGACCTGGTGAAGCGGCTCCTGGCGGTTAATAATGATTTTGCTGCCGTTCTCAAAGCTTAGGGTCAGGATGCCGCCGTTGATTTCACAATCGATATCGCTGTCGCCATCCCAGTCGTCAAGACGCTCTTCGATGGTCATCCACAGGGTGTCGGCAAGGCGATGGAATTCACTGTCGTTCATGGTGTTGTTCCTGTTTTTCGTGATGGCGGCAGTATAACGCTAAATAATTCCCGTTGCAGGAAAGCGGCAAACTCTTGCTTTTGTGTCTTCTCCTGCGATGATAGAAACAGATTTGAATTTACGGGCAACTTTATAATGAAAAACGTCTTCCGAACGCTTGCTGTTCTCATCACGCTGTTCAGCCTGACCGGCTGCGGGCTGAAAGGGCCGCTTTACTTCCCGCCTGCGGATAAAACCGCACCGCCGCCGACCAAACCTGTGCAAAGTGGCATCGAGTCTTCAACGCCGAATACGAACGATCGTGGCGACAATGGCGGTCCGACTCAGGTCAATATCTGACAATTTCGTTCTGTACCCGCGCAGTGGAGCATGATGATGCAGTTCTCTAAAATGCATGGCCTTGGCAACGATTTTATGGTCGTCGACGCGGTAACGCAGAATGTCTTTTTCTCCCCGGAGCTGATCCGCCGCCTGGCAGATCGGCATCTGGGCGTGGGGTTTGATCAGCTGCTGGTGGTCGAGCCGCCGTACGATCCCGACCTCGATTTTCACTATCGCATTTTCAATGCGGACGGCAGCGAAGTGTCACAGTGCGGCAACGGCGCGCGCTGCTTTGCCCGCTTTGTCCGCCTGAAAGGGCTGACCAACAAACGCGATATTCGCGTCAGCACGGCAAACGGTCGGATGGTGTTAAGCGTCACCGACGACGAGCTGGTGCGCGTGAATATGGGCGAGCCAAACTTCGAGCCTTCCGCCGTGCCGTTTCGCGCGAACAAAGCGGAAAAGACCTATATCATGCGGGCTGCCGAGCAGACAGTATTGTGCGGCGTCGTCTCGATGGGTAACCCGCACTGCGTGATTCAGGTGGATGATGTCGAAACCGCTGCGGTTGAAACGCTCGGCCCGGTGCTTGAGAGCCACGACCGTTTTCCTGAGCGGGCCAATATCGGTTTTATGCAGGTGGTGAAGCGCGAGCACATCCGTTTGCGGGTTTACGAACGCGGCGCGGGCGAAACCCAGGCCTGCGGAAGCGGTGCCTGTGCGGCGGTTGCCGTCGGCATCTCCCAGGGGTTACTGGCAGAAGAGGTTCGCGTGGAATTACCGGGCGGTCGTCTTGATATCGCCTGGAAAGGACCGGGTCAGCCACTGTATATGACAGGCCCGGCGGCACATGTCTATGACGGGTTTATCCATCTATGAAACAACCAGGGGAAGAACTGCAGGAAACGGTGATGGAGCTGGACGACAGCGCTGTTGTTGATTATCTGCTGAACAATCCTGAGTTCTTTATTCGCAATGCACGCGTCGTCGAACAGATGCGTGTGCCACATCCGGTACGGGGTACGGTGTCGTTGGTCGAATGGCACATGGCACGTGCGCGCAACCACATCCATCAGCTCGAAGAGAACATGACGATGCTCATGGAGCAGGCCAACAACAACGAGAGCCTGTTCTATCGGCTGTTGAACCTGCAGGCGCGTCTGGCCTCGGCGCACAGCCTTGATGAGTTCCTGAGCCGCTTTCATCGCTGGGCGCGCGAGCTGGGTCTGGCGGGCGCAACGATTCGTCTTTTCCCCGACCGCTGGCGTATCGGCGCGCCGTCCGGGTTTACCCATCTGGCGCTGAGCCGCCAGGCATTTGAACCGCTACGTATTCAGCGCCTCGGGCATGAACATCACTATCTCGGGCCGCTAAACGGACCAGAACTGCTGGTGGTCCTGCCGGAAGCGAAAGCCATTGGCTCGGTGGCGATGTCCCTGATGGGCCGTGAAGGCGACCTGGGCGTCATCCTGTTTACCAGCCGCGATGCCCATCACTATGAGCAAGGCCAGGGCACGCACCTGCTGCAGGAAATTGCGCTCATGCTGCCCGAGCTGCTGGAGCGCTGGATTGAACGCATATGACGGATGCCCTGCTTGCCACCGACGTCACGCGCTTTTTGCGCTATCTCGGTGTAGAACGCCAGCTTAGCCCTGTTACGCTGCTGAACTATCAGCGTCAGCTTGATGCCATCATGCAGATCGCCGATGAAATCGGCCTGAAAAGCTGGCAACAATGTGACGCCGCGACGGTGCGCGGGTTTGTGGTGCGTAGCCGTAAAAAAAAGTTAAGCCCTGCGAGCCTGGCGCTGCGCCTCTCTGCGTTACGCAGCTTTTTCGACTGGCTGGTCAGCCAGGGCGTCTTAAAAGCCAATCCGGCAAAAGGCATTGCCACGCCAAAAGCCCCGCGCCATCTGCCTAAAAATATCGATGTGGATGATGTGAATCGTCTGCTGGATATCGATCTTAACGATCCGCTGGCCGTGCGTGACCGCGCGATGCTGGAGGTGATGTACGGTGCCGGGCTGCGTTTGTCCGAACTGGTTAACCTCGACCTGAAACACCTCGATCTTGAATCCGGCGAAGTGTGGGTGATGGGCAAAGGCAGCAAAGAGCGCCGCCTGCCGATTGGCCGCAACGCGGTTTCGTGGATTGAACACTGGCTGGATCTGCGTGGGCTGTTTGGCGCGGAAGAAAATGCGCTATTCTTGTCGAAGCTCGGCAAGCGTATCTCGGCGCGTAACGTGCAGAAGCGTTTTGCCGAGTGGGGCATCAAACAGGGGCTGAACAGCCACGTTCACCCACACAAGCTGCGCCACTCGTTTGCGACCCACATGCTGGAGTCGAGCGGCGATCTGCGCGGCGTGCAGGAGCTTCTCGGCCACGCCAATTTATCGACCACACAAATCTATACCCACTTAGACTTTCAGCACCTTGCCTCGGTGTATGACGCGGCGCATCCACGCGCCAAACGGGGGAAATAATGCGTTTTTACCGCCCACTCGGCCAGATTTCAGCACTCACGTTCGACCTTGATGACACCCTGTATGACAACCGTCCGGTGATTTTGCGCACCGAGCAGGAGTCGCTGGCGTTTGTGCAAAACTACCATCCCGCATTGAAAACGATGCAGAACAAAGACTTCCAGCAGCTGCGCCAGTCCCTGCGCGAAACCGAGCCGGATATTTACCACGATGTGACCGAGTGGCGACGCCGTGCGGTTGAGCAGGCGATGCTCAACGCCGGGCTGAGCGCGCGCGACGCGGCGATTGGCGCTGACGCTTCGATGGCAAACTTCGCCAAATGGCGCAGCCGCATCGACGTGCCGCAGGAGACGCACGACACGCTGGCAAAACTGGCCGAAAAGTGGCCGCTGGTGGCCATCACCAACGGCAATGCCCAGCCCGAACTTTTTGGGCTTGGAGAGTATTTTCAGTTCGTGCTGCGCGCCGGCCCGCACGGGCGCTCGAAGCCGTTCAACGACATGTATCACCTGGCGGCGGAAAAGCTGAACCTGCCGCTCGGCGAAATCCTGCACGTTGGCGATGACCTGACCACGGACGTGGCGGGGGCGATCCGCTGTGGCATGCAGGCCTGCTGGATCAAGCCGGAAAATGCCGATCTGATGACCGCGTCCGACGGTCGTCTTCTGCCGCACATCGAAATTTCGCGGTTGGCATCCCTCACGACGCTGATATAATCATCAATTGTTCTGTATAAATTACCAGGGTTTTGCAGTTGGAGGCCCGGTAAGCGAAGCGCCACCGGGCGTTTTGCTCTGTTCCTGAATATTATGTGACGGTGCCAATGGACGTTTCTTACCTGCTCGACAGCCTTAATGACAAACAGCGTGATGCGGTAGCCGCAACGCGCACCAATATGCTGGTTCTGGCTGGAGCGGGCAGTGGTAAGACGCGCGTGCTGGTTCACCGCATCGCCTGGCTGCAGAGCGTGGAAAACTGTTCGCCATACTCCATTATGGCGGTGACGTTCACCAACAAAGCGGCAGCGGAGATGCGCCACCGTATCGCACAGCTGATGGGCACCAGCCAGGGCGGCATGTGGGTCGGGACCTTCCACGGCCTGGCTCACCGCCTGCTGCGCGCACACCATATGGACGCTAACCTGCCGCAGGATTTTCAGATCCTCGACAGTGAAGACCAACTGCGCTTGCTGAAGCGCCTGATCAAGGCGATGAATCTTGACGAGAAGCAGTGGCCGCCGCGTCAGGCAATGTGGTACATCAACGGTCAGAAGGACGAAGGCCTGCGCCCGCACCATATCCAGAGCTTTGGCAACCCGGTCGAGCAGACCTGGCAGAACGTTTACAAGGCCTATCAGGAAGCGTGCGATCGCGCCGGTCTGGTGGATTTTGCCGAGCTGCTGCTGCGCGCGCACGAGCTGTGGCTTAACAAGCCGCATATTCTCCAGCACTACCGCGAGCGCTTCACCAATATCCTGGTGGATGAATTCCAGGATACCAACAACATTCAGTACGCGTGGATCCGCCTGCTGGCGGGCGATACCGGCAAAGTCATGATCGTCGGCGATGATGACCAGTCTATCTACGGCTGGCGTGGGGCGCAGGTGGAAAACATCCAGCGCTTCCTCAACGATTTCCCCGGTGCGCAAACCATTCGTCTGGAGCAAAACTACCGTTCAACCAGCAACATTCTGAGCGCGGCTAACGCCCTGATCGAGAACAACAACGGGCGTCTGGGCAAAAAGCTGTGGACCGACGGCGTCGACGGCGAGCCGATCTCACTTTACTGTGCGTTCAACGAACTCGACGAAGCACGGTTCGTGGTGAACCGCATCAAGACCTGGCAGGACAACGGCGGCGCGCTGGAGCAGTGCGCCATTCTCTACCGCAGCAACGCCCAGTCGCGCGTGCTGGAAGAGGCGCTATTGCAGGTGAGTATGCCGTACCGTATTTACGGCGGGATGCGATTCTTCGAACGTCAGGAAATTAAAGATGCGCTGTCGTATCTGCGCCTGATCGCCAACCGTAACGACGACGCAGCGTTTGAACGCGTGGTCAATACGCCCACGCGCGGCATCGGCGATCGCACGCTTGACGTGGTGCGTCAGGCATCGCGCGATCGTCAGCTTACGCTGTGGCAGGCGTGCCGCGAGCTGCTGCAGGAAAAAGCCCTCGCCGGACGTGCGGCCAGCGCGCTGCAACGCTTCCTTGAGCTGATAGACGCTCTTGCGCAGGAAACCGCCGATATGCCGCTGCACGTGCAGACCGACCGCGTCATTAAAGACTCCGGCCTGAGAACGATGTACGAGCAGGAGAAGGGCGAGAAGGGCCAGACCCGTATTGAGAACTTAGAGGAACTGGTGACGGCAACGCGCCAGTTCAGCTACAACGAAGAAGACGAAGATCTGATGCCGCTGCAGGCATTCCTCTCCCACGCCGCGCTGGAAGCGGGCGAAGGGCAGGCGGACACCTGGCAGGATGCGGTTCAGCTGATGACCCTGCACTCCGCGAAAGGCCTGGAGTTCCCGCAGGTGTTTATCGTCGGGATGGAAGAGGGGATGTTCCCGAGCCAGATGTCGCTGGATGAAGGCGGACGCCTGGAAGAAGAGCGTCGTCTGGCCTACGTGGGCGTGACGCGTGCGATGCAGAAGCTCACGCTCACCTACGCCGAAACCCGCCGCCTGTACGGTAAAGAGGTGTATCACCGTCCGTCGCGCTTTATCGGTGAACTGCCGGAAGAGTGCGTGGAAGAGGTACGCCTGCGCGCCAGCATCAGCCGTCCGGTCAGCCATCAGCGTATGGGTGCACCAATCTCCGAAAACGACACCGGGTACAAGCTGGGCCAGCGCGTGCGCCACTCGAAATTCGGGGAAGGCACCATTGTGAACCTTGAAGGCAGCGGTGAACACAGCCGCCTGCAGGTGGCGTTCCAGGGGCAGGGGATCAAATGGCTGGTGGCCGCGTATGCGAAGCTGGAAACTGTGTAACTTTCAGAAAAATATCACTATTTTGTAATAATCTGCTAGCCTTATACGCTGGAGGTCAATTAATGCCCTTCCGCGTTCCGTTGCGTGTTGACGCCGCAGTTATTGCTGGCGTAACATGCGCGCACGATTACGCTAAGAGGACATTCGCCTTGGACACACCCAGTAGATACTGGCTCAATTCCCTGTCATCCAGGAACAACTCCTAAGGCTATCTCCTCATGCTGATGGCCTTAGTGGTTGTCAGCGACCTGCATTATTCCCGTCGCGCTGAGTCAGGCTGTTTAATGGTCTGAAACCCAAATCGTTTCTGTGTGCCCACCGAACTGTCCGATATTTTTTGCATTGGGAGTCCCGGTCATGTTGAGCGCATTTCAACTCGAAAAAAACCGACTGACTCGGCTTGAAGCCGAAGAGTCACAGCCCCTCATTGATGCCGTATGGGTGGATCTGGTCGAGCCGGACGACGATGAACGCCTTCGCGTACAATCTGAGCTGGGGCAAAGCCTCGCGACCCGTCCGGAACTGGAAGATATCGAAGCATCTGCGCGTTTTTTTGAAGACGAAGACGGTCTGCACATTCACTCCTTCTTCTTCTTTGAAGACGCCGACGATCACGCGGGGAACTCCACCGTGGCGTTTACCATCCGCGATGGTCGCCTGTTTACCCTGCGCGAGCGTGAACTGCCTGCGTTTCGTCTTTACCGTATGCGCGCCCGCAGCCAGGCGATGGTCGACGGTAACGCTTACGAGCTGCTGCTCGACCTGTTCGAAACCAAAATTGAACAGCTGGCGGATGAGATTGAAAACATCTACAGCGACCTGGAAAAGCTGAGCCGCGTGATCATGGAAGGCCATCAGGGCGATGAATATGACGAAGCGCTGTCAACGCTCGCGGAGCTGGAGGATATCGGCTGGAAGGTGCGCCTGTGTCTGATGGATACCCAGCGCGCCCTGAACTTTTTGGTGCGTAAAGCGCGCCTGCCGGGTGGCCAGCTGGAACAGGCGCGTGAGATCCTGCGCGATATCGAATCCCTTCTGCCGCACAACGAATCCCTGTTCCAGAAGGTCAACTTCCTGATGCAGGCGGCGATGGGCTTTATCAACATCGAGCAGAACCGCATCATCAAGATCTTCTCGGTGGTATCCGTGGTGTTCCTGCCGCCTACGCTTGTGGCCTCAAGCTATGGGATGAACTTTGAGTTTATGCCGGAGCTCAAGTGGAGCTTTGGCTACCCGGGGGCGATTATTTTTATGATCCTCGCCGGGCTGGCGCCGTATCTGTACTTTAAACGGAAGAACTGGCTTTGAGGATCCGCCCGGTGGCGCTACGCTTACCGGGCCTACAGAACGTGTAGGCCGGATAAGGCGCAGCTGCCATCCGGCAAAAAGGCGCTACAACCCTTTACGCACCCTGCGCTGGGTATAAATTGCATCCGCCACGAAAATCGCCAGTGCGACCCAGATGAAGGCGAACGTCACCATCTTATCCGCACCCGGCACTTCGCCGTAAAACACCACCGCCAGCAGGAACATCAGCGTCGGGCCGATGTACTGGAAGAAGCCGAGCGTCGAGAGGCGCAGGCGCGTAGCTGCGCCGGTGAAGCACAGGAGCGGGATCGTGGTGACCACGCCCGCCGCCATCAGCAGAACGTTAAGCGTCCAGGGGTTATTACCCATGTGGCTGGTGGCGCTGTCGGCAATGCCAAACAGGTAAATCGCGGCCACCGGCAGCAGCCACAGGGTTTCGAACAGCATACCGGTTTGCGCTTCAACGGCGATTTTCTTACGTACCAGCCCGTAGAACGCAAAGCTGAACGCCAGGCCTAAGGCGATAACCGGCAGCGAGCCGAAGGTCCAGAGCTGAACCAGCACGCCGCAGAAGGCCAAAATCACGGCCACCCACTGCATCCGGCGGAAGCGCTCGCCGAGGAAAATCATCCCCAGCACAATATTCACCAGCGGGTTAATAAAGTAGCCGAGGCTGGCTTCGAGCATGTGATGGTTATTCACCGCCCAGATAAACAGCAGCCAGTTGCCGCCAATCAGTACGGCAGACAGCGCCAGCAGAAAGACCTTCTTCGGCGTTTTCAGGAGCGTTTTAACGCCTGACCACTGACGGCTAACGCTCATCAGCGCGATCATAAAGAAAAACGACCAGATCACGCGGTGAGTGAGGATCTCATCGGCGGGCACATAGTGGATAAATTTGAAATAAGCAGGCGCGATGCCCCAAATAAAATAAGCGGCAAGGGCGAGTAAAACGCCCTGCCGCGTCTGTTTAGCATCCATCAGGAAAATCCGTTACAAAGTAGTGAGGCGATTTTACGCGATTTTGCCGTTTCAACCCACCATATAAGTGGCCGTTGCGCTGGCGATATACAGTTGTTCTTCGTTATGTAACTCGACGCGGGCGACGGCCACTTTGTTGCCCGCGCGGAGCAGGCTGCTGGTGCAGGTGAAGCGGTTTCCGCGCCCCGGACGCAGGTAGTCGACGCGTAAATCGATAGTTCCCATGCGCGATAAACGCTGACGCAGTTCATCCTCGTTAATGGTGTCATGGCGCGTCAGCGTACTGCCAACGCAGACCAGGCCTGCCGCGACGTCCAGCGCGGAAGCAATCACGCCGCCGTGCAATATGCTTTGCGCCCAGTTGCCCACCATCATCGGCTGATTATTGAAGCTCAGCTGGGCAAAAGCTTTCTCATAACGCTCCAGCTCCAGTCCAAGCGCACGGTTAAACGGCATGTGGTAAACAAAAATCTCGCCCACAAGTTTCAAAGCTTCGTCGGCGGTAAGCGTGGCAGACATGAGAAACGGCATCCTTATTGTTAATAAAATGTTGATTTTATGCTTCTGCAATAAGGAATTCCACTTTCAGAAACGAACAGGCGGAAGTTGGCGCGGAAGTATGTAGAATGTCCGGCACATAACTATTCACTCATTCTATATCTTTGCAGGAGAACACCACCGATGCGGACGTATCTGGGTTGGTTAATTGCGGCGGTTTCGCTGCCCCTCACAGCCTATGCGCAGGAAGCCACGGTTAAAAAGGTGCACGATGCGCCAGCCGTTCGCGGCAGTATCATCGCCAACCTGCTTCAGGAGCATGACAATCCGTTCACCCTTTATCCGTATGACACCAACTACGTCATTTACACCCAGACCAACGATCTCAACAAAGAGGCGATAAGTTCTTACAACTGGTCGGATAACGCGCGTAAAGACGAAGTGAAGTTCCAGCTAAGCCTCGCGTTTCCGTTCTGGCGCGGCATCGCCGGGCCTAACTCGGTGCTCGGTGCCTCTTATACCCAGAAATCCTGGTGGCAGCTCTCTAACCGTGGAGAATCGTCGCCGTTTCGTGAAACCAACTACGAGCCGCAGCTGTTCCTCGGCTTCGCAACCGATTATGAGTTTGCCGGCTGGACCCTGCGTGACGTTGAATTCGGTTTCAACCATGATTCCAACGGCCGTTCCGATCCCACCTCACGCAGCTGGAACCGCGCCTATACACGCCTGATGGCGCAGAACGGCAATTTCATGGTGGAAGTCAAACCATGGTACGTCGTGGGCGATACCGACGATAACCCGGATATCACCAAATATATGGGTTACTATCAGCTTAAAGTTGGCTATCAAATCGGTGACGCAGTGCTGAGCGCCAAAGGCCAGTACAACTGGAACACCGGCTACGGTGGCGCAGAACTGGGCTTAAGCTACCCTATGACTAAACACGTGCGTCTCTACACCCAGGTTTACAGCGGTTACGGCGAGTCGCTTATCGATTACAACTTCAACCAGACCCGCGTCGGTGTGGGCGTGATGTTGAACGATATTTTCTAAGCAGCACGAATGTTTTTGCGTTAAACGTTGAAGTTTCTCTCTCAGGCGCTGAAAATAGCGCCTGTTTTATTTTTGGCATATGGGGTTAATGTGGCGCAGGCGGAAGTATTGAATCAGGAGTCGCTGGCTAAACAGGTTTTGCATGAAACCTTTGGCTACCAGCAGTTCCGCCCCGGCCAGGAAACCATCATTGAAACCGTGCTGGAAGGCCGCGATTGTCTGGTGGTCATGCCGACCGGCGGCGGTAAATCGCTCTGCTATCAAGTACCCGCGCTGGTGCTTAACGGCCTGACGGTGGTGGTATCGCCCCTTATCTCGCTGATGAAAGACCAGGTTGACCAGCTGCTTGCCAACGGCGTGGCGGCGGCCTGTCTTAACTCCACGCAGACCCGCGAACAGCAGCAGGACGTCATGGCTGGCTGCCGTAACGGGCAGATCCGCCTGCTGTATATCGCGCCGGAACGCCTGATGCTGGATAACTTCCTCGATCACCTGGCGCACTGGAATCCGGTGCTGCTGGCGGTGGATGAAGCGCACTGTATCTCCCAGTGGGGTCACGATTTCCGTCCGGAATATGCCGCGCTTGGCCAGCTGCGTCAGCGCTTCCCCGAACTGCCGTTTATGGCGCTCACCGCCACCGCCGACGACACCACCCGCCTTGATATCGTTCGGCTGCTGGGCCTTAACGATCCGTTTATTCAGGTCAGCAGCTTCGACCGCCCGAACATCCGCTACATGCTGATGGAGAAATTCAAGCCGCTGGATCAGCTCTTACGCTACGTCCAGGAGCAGCGCGGCAAGTCGGGCATCATCTACTGCAACAGCCGTGCGAAGGTGGAAGACACCGCCGCGCGTCTGCAAAATCGTGGCTTTAGCGCCGCGGCCTATCATGCCGGGTTAGAAAACCACATCCGCGCCGACGTGCAGGAAAAATTCCAGCGCGACGATCTGCAAATCGTCGTCGCTACGGTGGCGTTCGGTATGGGGATTAACAAGCCCAACGTGCGCTTTGTGGTGCATTTCGACATTCCGCGCAATATCGAATCCTACTATCAGGAAACGGGCCGCGCCGGGCGTGACGGCCTGCCTGCGGAAGCGATGCTGTTTTACGATCCGGCGGATATGGCGTGGCTGCGCCGCTGTCTGGAAGAGAAGCCCCAGGGACAGCTGCAGGATATCGAGCGCCACAAGCTCAATGCGATGGGCGCGTTTGCCGAGGCGCAAACCTGCCGTCGTCTGGTGCTGCTCAACTACTTTGGCGAAGGGCGACAGGAGCCGTGCGGCAACTGCGATATCTGCCTCGATCCGCCGAAGCAGTACGATGGCCTGATGGACGCGCGTAAGGCGCTCTCAACCATCTACCGTGTGAATCAGCGCTTCGGGATGGGCTACGTGGTGGAAGTGCTGCGTGGCGCGAACAACCAGCGTATCCGTGATATGGGCCATGACAAGCTACCCGTCTACGGCATCGGCAAAGACCAGAGCCACGAGCACTGGGTCAGCATTATCCGCCAGCTGATCCACATGGGGTTTGCCACGCAAAACATTGCCCAGCACTCCGCGCTTCAGCTTACCGAAGCGGCGCGTCCGGTGCTGCGCGGTGAAATTGAACTCAAGCTCGCCGTGCCGCGCGTTATTGCCCTGAAGCCGCGTGTGATGCAGAAATCCTACGGCGGAAACTATGACCGCAAGCTGTTCGCCAAGCTGCGTAAGCTGCGTAAAGCCATTGCCGACGAAGAGAACATTCCGCCTTATGTGGTCTTTAACGACGCAACGCTGATAGAGATGGCCGAGCAGATGCCGCTCAGCGCCGGTGAAATGCTCAGCGTTAACGGTGTCGGCACGCGCAAGCTCGAGCGATTCGGCAAGGAGTTTATGGCGCTTATTCGCTCTCATGCCGATGGTGATGATGAGGAGTAGTCAGCCGGCCAAAAAAGTGCCAGTATGATGACTCACTGTATTATTTTCCCGCGAGCTAATTATGTTAATGCTATTTCTCACCGTGGCATTAGTGCACATCGTTGCGCTGATGAGCCCCGGCCCTGACTTTTTCTTCGTATCGCAAACTGCCGTCAGCCGCTCCCGCAAAGAGGCGATGATGGGCGTACTCGGCATTACCATGGGCGTCATGGTGTGGGCGGCGGTGGCGCTGCTTGGCCTGAACCTGATTCTGGCGAAAATGGCCTGGCTGCATAACATCATCATGGTCGGCGGCGGCCTGTATCTGTGCTGGATGGGCTACCAGATGCTGCGCGGCGCGCTGAAGAAAGAAGAGAAAAAACCGGAAGAGCCGAAGGTAGAGCTGGCGACCGGCGGCCGCAGCTTTGTGAAAGGGCTGCTGACCAACCTGGCGAACCCGAAGGCGATTATCTATTTCGGTTCCGTGTTCTCGCTGTTCGTGGGCGATAACGTCGGCGCAGGCGCGCGCTGGGGGATCTTCCTGCTGATCGTGGTAGAAACTTTTGCGTGGTTTACCGTGGTCGCCAGCCTGTTTGCGTTACCGGCCATGCGCCGCGGCTACCAGCGCATCGCGAAGTGGATCGACGGCTTTGCCGGAGCGCTGTTCACCGGCTTTGGCATCCACCTTATCATTTCTCGCTAAGCATGACGCGCTGACGCAAGCAGCGCGCCCACCAGCATAAACAGCGAACCAAACACCTTGTTCAGGGCCTTCATCTGTTTAGGCCCTTTAATCCACGCCGCAATCCGCTGGGCCAGCGTCGCGTAGCCAATCATCACGATGATATCGACAATGATGGTCGTCGCGCCGAGCACCACATACTGCATCACCTGTGGCTGATGCGGCACGATAAACTGCGGGAACAGGGCGGCAAGGAAGACGATGCTTTTCGGGTTAGTCAGGTTCACAAAAACCGCCCGTTTAAACAGACGTCCACGGGTTTGCGTCTGGGCGAGCGTGTTCAGGTCAATCGAGCCTGCCGCGCGCCACTGCTGAATCCCCAGCCAAATCAGGTATGCCGCACCGGCCCATTTCAGCACCTCAAATGCCAGCACCGAGCGGGAGAACAGCGTTCCCAGACCAATCCCCACCAGCACGATGTGGATGCCCAGCCCGGTTTGTAAACCGGCAATAGAGGCAACCGCGCCGCGATACCCGTGGTTAATAGAGGTGGTCATGGTGTTGATGGCGCCAGAGCCAGGAGAAAGGCTGAGGATGATGGATGTCAGCAGGTACGCGAACCACCACTCGAAGGTCATTTGAAGCTCCCGAATCGTCTGTTTTTATGCCACAATACGCTATTGTTGAGTCATTTTGTGACCGGTTACGAAAAAACGATATTCCTTGGCTTACGGGGGTGGAAACCCGATGTTTCAGCAGAAAAAGGACTGGGAAACTCGAGAAAACGCATTTGCTGCTTTCTCTATGGGGCCGCTGACCGACTTCTGGCGTCAGCGTGAGGAAGATGAGTTTACGGGCGTGGGTGATGTTCCGGTACGTTTCGTGCGTTTTCGCAACGAGAAAAACGATCGTGTGGTTGTCGTCTGTCCCGGACGCATCGAGAGCTATGTTAAATATGCGGAACTGGCCTATGACCTGGTTCACACCGGTTTTGATGTTCTGATCATCGATCACCGCGGGCAGGGGCTTTCCGGGCGCATGTTGCCGGACACCCATCGCGGCCACGTGGATAATTTCAGCGATTATGTCGACGATTTGGCCGCCTTCTGGCAGCAGGAAGTGGAGCCGGGCCCGTGGCGTAAGCGCTATATCCTGGCGCACTCTATGGGTGGCGCTATCTCTACGCTCTTTTTGCAACGCCATGAACAACAGTGCGATGCCATTGCGCTGACCGCGCCGATGTATGGCATTGTCATTCGTTTTCCTGACTGGATGGTGCGCCACATTCTCGACTGGGCTGAGGGCCATCAGCGCATTCGAGAGGGGTATGCCATCGGCACAGGGCGGTGGCGTGCGCTGCCGTTTGCCATCAACGTGCTGACCCACAGCCGGCAGCGCTATCGCCGTAATCTGCGTTTTTATGCCGATGAACCACGCTTGCGCGTCGGTGGCCCTACCTGGCACTGGGTGCGGGAAGGTATCCTTGCGGGTGAACAGGTGCTGGCAGGCGTGGCGAATGACGCCACCCCGACATTGTTAATCCAGGCGGAAGAGGAGCGTGTGGTCGATAACCGCATGCATGACCGCTTTTGTGAACTGCGCGCCGCCGCCGGACACCCTTGTGAAGGGGGTAAACCGCTGGTCATAAACGGCGCGTACCATGAGATCCTTTTCGAAAAGGACGACATGCGCTCAGTCGCGCTTAACGCCATCGTTGAATTTTTCAACAGGCATAACTGATTCTTGTTTTTTTACCAGAGGTTGAAATCCCTATGTACCAGGTTGTCGCATCTGATTTAGATGGCACGCTGCTTTCGCCCGACCACACCCTGTCGCCTTACGCGAAAGAGACCTTAAAACTCCTGACCGCCCGTGGCGTGAACTTTGTGTTCGCCACTGGCCGCCACCACGTAGACGTGGGGCAGATCCGCGATAACCTGGAGATCAAAGCCTACATGATCACCTCCAACGGTGCGCGCGTGCACGACACCGATGGCAACCTGATCTTTACCCATAACCTCGACCGCGACATCGCCACCGATCTCTTCGGCGTGGTGAACAACAACCCGAATATCGTCACCAACGTGTACCGTGACGACGAGTGGTTTATGAACCGCCACCGCCCGGACGAGATGCGTTTCTTCAAGGAAGCCGTGTTTAACTACTCCCTGTACGAACCGGGGCTGCTGGATCCGGAAGGGATCAGCAAAGTGTTCTTTACCTGCGAAAACCACGAAGAGTTGCTGCCGCTGGAGCAGGCGATTAACGCGCGCTGGGGCGACCGGGTGAACGTCAGCTTCTCAACGCTGACCTGTCTGGAAGTGATGGCGGGCGGGGTCTCTAAAGGCCATGCGCTGGAAGCGGTAGCCAAACGTCTGGGCTTCGGGCTGAAAGACTGTATCGCCTTTGGCGACGGCATGAACGATGCTGAGATGCTCTCTATGGCGGGCAAAGGCTGCATCATGGAGAACGCGCACCAGCGCCTGAAAGATCTGCATCCTGAGCTGGAAGTCATCGGTACCAACGGTGACAACGCGGTGCCGAAGTACCTGCGCAAACTGTTTCTTGAATAATCTTCATTCGGTTATTTATTGCTCAGTCGTCAACTAAAGAGTTCGCTACAATGCCTGTCCTTCTTTCTGAGAGACAAGCATTGTGGCGCTACTCATTATCACCACCATCCTGTGGGCCTTCTCCTTTAGCCTGATTGGCGAATACCTTGCCGGTTCGGTCGACAGCTACTTCTCGGTGCTGATGCGCGTGGGGCTGGCGGCGCTGGTGTTCCTGCCGTTTCTGCGCACGCGCGGGCAAACGCTGAAAACTCTCCTGCTGTACATGCTGGTGGGCGCGATGCAGCTCGGCATCATGTATCTGTTCAGCTTCCGGGCCTACGTTTACCTGTCCGTCTCGGAATTCCTGCTCTTTACCGTGCTTACGCCGCTGTACATCACGCTGATCTACGATCTGCTCAGCAGGCGTCGTCTGCGCTGGGGATATCTGCTAAGCGCTGCGCTGGCGGTCGTGGGGGCGGCGATTATTCGTTATGACAAAGTAAGCGACCACTTCTGGACCGGGCTGATGTTCGTCCAGCTTGCCAATATCAGCTTTGCCATCGGCATGGTGGGCTACAAGCGCCTGATGGAGACCCGCCCGATGCCGCAGCACAACGCCTTTGCCTGGTTCTATATGGGCGCGGCAATCGTTGCGGTAGCGGCGTGGTTTATGCTCGGCAATCCGCAGAAGCTGCCGACCACGTCGCTACAGTGGGGCGTTCTGGTATGGCTGGGCGTGGTCGCGTCCGGGCTGGGTTACTTCATGTGGAACTACGGCGCGACCCAGGTGGACGCCGGTACGCTGGGGATCATGAACAACGTTCATGTGCCTGCCGGGCTGTTGGTCAACCTGGCGATCTGGCAGGAACAACCGCACTGGCCGAGCTTCATTATTGGGGGAGCAGTGATCCTGGCTTCGCTGTGGGTGCATCGCCGTTGGGTCGCTCCGCGCTCCGCACAAACGGAAGATGGTCGCACGCGTGGTTCCGCGTTGAACGAATAAACGCTTCCGTAATCGGCTGACGCTGCTCGCCATCGCGCACGGCGGCGTACAGCCGGCTCCACAGTCCTTCACCCAGGGTTTTGGTCACCACCAGGCCCTGGCGTTCAAAACTCTCCACCACCCAGTGCGGCAGCGCCGCGATGCCCATTCTGGCGGCAACCATCTGAATCAACAGCAGGGTGTTATCCACGCTTTTCAGCTGTGGGCTGATGCCCGCTGGCTGGAGGAAATGACGCCAGATATCCAGTCGGCTGCGCTGAACCGGGTAAATCAGCAGCGTTTCCGTGGCCAGATCTTCAGGGCTGATGCGCGTTTTGGCGGCCAGCGGATGGTCCGGGGCCAGCACCAGACGCACCTCGAAATCAAACATCGGGGAATAGTGCAGCCCGCTGCGCGGCAGTATGTCCGAGGTCATCACCAGATCCAGCTCGCCCTGCTGGAGCGAAGGCTGAGGATCAAACGTCACGCCGGAGGTAAAGTCCATCTCCACCTGCGGCCACTTCTGGCGGAAGTTCTCAAGCGCGGGGGTCAGCCACTGAATACAGCTGTGGCACTCAATGGCGATGCGCAGCCTGGTCTGCTGCGGCTCGTTGCAGGACTGCAGGGCGCTCGCAATCTGCGGCAGCACCTGATTCGCGAGCTGGAGCAGAATTTCACCCTGCGGCGTAAAGCGCAGCGGCTGGCTCTTACGCACAAACAGACGAAAGCCAAGGCGTTGTTCCAGATCGCTGAACTGGTGAGAAAGTGCGGACTGGGTCTGATGCAGCGTGGCCGCCGCCGCCGCGAGTGAACCGCAGTTCCGCAACGCTTGTAGCGTTTTCAGGTGTTTTATCTCGATCATGAAAGTCCTTCACTTCGCCATGAACAATTTGCGCTTGAGGAATATACAGTACCTGCCAATTATAGATGTGTAAACATCTGGACGTCTAAATAACGAATTTCACAAGGGGCACACCATGACAATCCGTAATCACACTCTCGGTTTCCCTCGCGTTGGTCTGCGTCGCGAGCTGAAAAAAGCGCAGGAAAGCTACTGGGCGGGCAACCTCAGCCGTGAAGAATTGCTGGCAACGGGCCGCGAGCTGCGCGCACGTCACTGGGACCAGCAGAAAGACGCAGGCATTGACCTGCTGCCCGTGGGCGATTTCGCCTGGTACGACCATGTTCTGACCACCAGCCTGCTGCTTGGCAACGTGCCGGCTCGTCATCAGAACAGCGATGGATCGGTAGATATCGACACCCTGTTCCGCATTGGCCGTGGCCGTGCGCCAACGGGTGAGCCAGCGGCAGCGGCGGAAATGACCAAATGGTTCAACACCAACTATCACTATATGGTGCCTGAGTTTGTGAAAGGTCAGCAGTTCAGGCTGACCTGGACCCAGCTTCTGGATGAAGTGGACGAAGCGCTGGCGTTGGGGCATCAGGTGAAACCTGTCCTGCTGGGGCCGGTGACGTACCTGTGGCTGGGCAAGGTAAAAGGCGAGCCGTTCGACCGCCTGAGCCTGCTGAACGACATTCTGCCGGTCTACAAACAGGTGCTCATTGAGCTGGGTAAACGCGGTATTCAGTGGGTACAAATCGATGAGCCTGCGCTGGTACTGGAGCTGCCGCAGGCGTGGCTGGATGCCTTCAAGCCGGCATATGCCGCGCTTACCGGGCAGGTGAAGCTGCTCCTGACCACCTATTTTGAAGGCGTCACGCCGAACCTGAATACCATTACCGCGCTGCCGGTGCAGGGCCTGCACGTTGACCTGGTCCACGGCAAAGACGATGTGGTAGCGCTGCACAAACGCCTGCCGGAAGAGTGGCTATTATCCGCAGGCCTGATCAACGGTCGTAACGTATGGCGCGCCGACCTGACCGAGAAATATGCACAAATCAAAGACATTGTCGGGAAACGTGAGCTGTGGGTCGCATCGTCCTGCTCGCTGTTGCACAGCCCCATCGACCTAAGCGTTGAAACCCGTCTGGATGCGGAAGTGAAAAGCTGGTTTGCCTTTGCCCTGCAGAAATGCCAGGAGCTGGCCCTGCTGCGCGACGCCCTTAACAGCGGCGACACGGCGGCGATTGCCGAATGGAGTGCCCCGATTCAGGCGCGTCGTCACTCGTCCCGCGTTCACAACCCGGCGGTAGAGAAACGCCTGGCGGCCATTACCGCCCAGGACAGCCAGCGTCAGAGCGCCTATGAGGTGCGTGCTGAAGCCCAGCGTGCCCGCTTTAACCTGCCTGCCTGGCCAACCACCACTATCGGCTCGTTCCCGCAGACGACTGAAATCCGCGGTCTGCGTCTCGACTTCAAAAAGGGCAAACTGGACGCCAGCCACTACCGTACCGGTATCGCTGAGCACATCAGGCAGGCGATTACCGAGCAGGAGCGTCTCGGCCTGGACGTGCTGGTTCACGGCGAGGCCGAGCGTAACGACATGGTGGAGTATTTCGGCGAGCATCTCGACGGCTTCGTCTTTACCCAGAACGGCTGGGTCCAGAGCTATGGCTCCCGCTGCGTGAAACCGCCGGTGGTGATCGGCGATATCAGCCGCCCGGAAGCGATCACCGTGGAGTGGGCGAAGTTCGCCCAGTCGTTGACCGACAAGCCGGTGAAAGGCATGCTGACCGGCCCGGTGACCATTCTATGCTGGTCTTTCCCGCGTGAAGACGTTAGCCGCGAAACCATCGCGAAGCAAATCGCGCTGGCGCTGCGTGACGAAGTGGCGGACCTCGAGGCGGCGGGCATCGGCATCATCCAGATTGATGAACCGGCGCTGCGTGAAGGCCTGCCGCTGCGTCGCAGTGACTGGGACGCTTATCTGAAGTGGGGCGTGGAGGCATTTCGCATCAACGCTGCCGTGGCGAAGGACGACACGCAGATCCACACTCACATGTGTTACTGCGAGTTTAACGACATCATGGACGCTATCGCCGCGCTGGACGCCGACGTGATCACCATTGAGACCTCGCGCTCGGACATGGAGCTGCTGGAATCGTTCGAGGAGTTTGATTACCCGAATGAAATCGGGCCGGGCGTGTACGACATTCACTCGCCAAACGTGCCCAGCGTGGAGTGGATTGAGGCTCTGCTGAAGAAGGCCGCCCAGCGCATTCCGGCAGAGCGCCTGTGGGTGAACCCGGACTGCGGCCTGAAAACCCGCGGCTGGCCGGAAACCCGAAGCGCCCTGGCAAACATGGTGAAGGCGGCGCAGAACTTGCGTCAGGGGTAATATAATCGCCCACCCAAAATGTAGGCCCGGTAAGGCATCGCCGCCACCGGGCTTTTTACTTTTACGCTTTCTTCCCGCCGTACTGGCTAAACCATGCCAGCATTCTCTGCCAGCCATCTTTGGCAGACTCCGCGTGATAGCTCGGACGATAATCGGCATTGAAGGCATGTCCGGCATCCGGGTAAACCACGATCTCCGCCTTTGCGTTAGCCGCGCGAAGCGCATGGCGCATCGTGTCGACCGTATCCAGCGGAATACCGGTGTCCTGACCGCCGTACAGCCCCAACACAGGCGCGTTGAGATCGGTCGCGATATCAACAGGGTGCTTCGGCGAATTCAGCGTTTTTTCTCCAACCAGTTTGCCGTACCAGGCCACAGCGGCTTTGAGCTGCGGATTGTGTGCGGCATACAGCCAGCTAATGCGCCCACCCCAGCAGAAGCCGGTGACCATCAGACGGTGCGGATCGCCGCCGTTGCGCGCCGCCCAGCTGGCGACGTGGTCGAGGTCGGCCAGCACCTGTGCATCCGGCACTTTGCTGACTAAATTACTGAACAGCGTCGGAATATCGCTGTAGTCATTGGGGTCGCCCTGGCGAAAATAGAGTTCTGGCGCAACGGCCAGATAACCCTCCAGCGCCAGGCGGCGGCAGAGGTCGCGAATGTGCTCGTGAACGCCAAAAATCTCCTGAACCACAATCACGATCGGCAGCGGACCCTCCGCCGATTCTGGCCGCGCGTGATAAGCAGGCATATTCTCTCCCTGCGTGGGAATCGAGGTTTCGCCCCCGGTAATCGCCTCTTCAGGCGTTGAGACGAGGGTGGAAGCATGAGGGGCCGCAGCAGGTGCAAAGCCGGTTTTTTCAGTCATGGCATTCTCCGTACCAATGAGTTAGCGCAAAGGTAAATATAGACACCAGGTTAACAATCCACAGTGCCTGATACGGTCTATCTTTTGTGCAGTGTCCTACGATATAACTTGTTAATGTGATGTAAATCACTATTTGACGGAAATTAACTGCAATCATTTTCATTCATGGTGAGATGTGTCACGAAATTCAGCGCTTTGCTTCTGTAAAGTACCTTTTTACTTCTTCTGACTAACCGACCCACAGAGGAGTCACCTATGTCTAAGTCTGATGTTTTTCATCTCGGCCTCACTAAAAACGATTTACAAGGGGCTACGCTGGCTATCGTCCCTGGCGATCCTGAGCGTGTGGAAAAGATCGCCGCTCTGATGGATAAGCCGGTTAAGCTGGCAGCCCATCGTGAATTTACCACCTGGCGCGCGGAGCTGGATGGCAAAGCGGTCATCGTCTGCTCTACCGGTATCGGTGGCCCGTCGACCTCTATCGCTGTTGAAGAACTCGCTCAGCTGGGCATTCGTACTTTCCTGCGTATCGGTACCACGGGCGCCATTCAGCCACACATCAACGTGGGTGACGTGCTGGTCACGACCGCATCCGTGCGTCTGGATGGTGCAAGCCTGCACTTTGCGCCGATGGAATTCCCGGCCGTCGCTGATTTTGAATGTACCACTGCGCTGGTGGACGCGGCGAAATCCATTGGTGCCACCACGCACGTGGGCGTCACCGCCTCTTCAGATACCTTCTATCCGGGCCAGGAGCGTTACGACACCTTCTCTGGCCGCGTGGTCAGCCGCTTTAAAGGCTCCATGGAAGAGTGGCAGTCAATGGGCGTGATGAACTACGAAATGGAATCTGCAACCCTGCTGACCATGTGTGCCAGCCAGGGCCTGCGCGCCGGTATGGTGGCGGGCGTTATCGTTAACCGCACCCAGCAGGAGATCCCGAACGCTGAGACCATGAAGCAGACCGAAAGTCATGCGGTGAAAATCGTGGTTGAAGCGGCTCGCCGCCTGATCTAATCCTCTCTTCTGAGATAAAAGGCCGACACGTTCGGCCTTTTCTTTTTGCGTAGCGCCTCGCAGGAAAACCCTTTCAAACTGGACGTTTATACAGCACAATTCTATTTTATGCGGGAAATTCGTTGATGCAGGGGGCAGTGTGGATATCTCTATCCTGATTTATGCAGTGGTTGCGCTGGTGAGCGTGGGCGTAGGCTGGCTGATCGCCAGCTACCAGCACGCGCAGCAAAAGGCCGACCAGCTGGCAGAGCGTGAAGAGATGGTTGCCGAACTAAGCGCGGTAAAACAACAGCTTGCCCAAAGTGGTCACTGGCGCGACGAGTGCGAGCTGCTTAATAACGAAGTGCGCAATCTGCGTGATATCAACACCTCGCTGGAAGCCGATCTTCGCGAAGTGACTACCCGCCTTGAATCTACCCAGCTGCATGCGGAAGACAAAATCCGCCAGATGATCAACAGCGAACAACGCCTGAGCGAGCAGTTTGAGAACCTCGCGAACCGCATTTTCGAGCACAGCAACCGCCGCGTTGACGAACAAAACCGCCAAAGTCTGAACAGCCTGCTGACGCCCCTGCGCGAACAGCTTGATGGCTTTCGCCGCCAGGTGCAGGACAGCTTTGGCATGGAGGCGCGAGAGCGCCACACCCTGGCCCATGAAATTCGTAACCTCCAGCAACTGAACGCCCAGATGGCGCAGGAAGCCATCAACCTGACGCGCGCGCTGAAAGGCGATAACAAAGCGCAGGGCAACTGGGGCGAAGTGGTGCTGACCCGCGTGCTGGAAGCCTCTGGCCTGCGGGAAGGGCATGAATACGAGACGCAGGTCAGCATTGAAAACGATGCCCGCTCGCGCATGCAGCCGGATGTGATTGTCCGCCTGCCGCAGGGCAAGGACGTGGTGATTGATGCCAAAATGACGCTGGTGGCGTATGAACGCTACTTCAACGCGGACGATGACTATACCCGCGAATCGGCGCTGCAGGAGCATATCGCGTCGGTGCGTAACCACATTCGTCTGCTGGGCCGCAAAGACTACCAGCAGCTGCCGGGGCTGCGTTCGCTGGACTACGTGCTCATGTTTATCCCGGTCGAACCCGCGTTTCTGCTGGCGCTCGACAGACAGCCCGAACTGATAACGGAAGCGCTGAAAAATAACATTATGCTGGTCAGCCCTACCACGCTGCTGGTGGCCTTGCGCACCATTGCTAACCTGTGGCGCTACGAGCACCAGAGCCGCAATGCGCAGCAGATCGCCGACCGTGCCAGCAAGCTGTACGACAAAATGCGCCTGTTTGTGGACGACATGTCCTCCGTAGGGCAAAGCCTGGATCGCGCCCAGGATAATTACCGCCAGGCGATGAAAAAACTTGCCTCCGGTCGCGGCAATCTTCTGGCTCAGGCGGAGGCATTTCGCAGCATGGGGGTGGAAGTGAAGCGCGAGATTAATCCGGAACTGGTTGAACAAGCCACGGCGCAGGACGAAGAATTTCGCCTGCGTGAAGGGGCTGGTGAACAAAAGACATCCAGCGAAGACAATGATTTAGCGGCGGGATTATCCGCAGATGAGCAGCCGACGCGTTTCTATCACGGTGGTTGAATCGTAGGGCAAATGCGCCCAATCTGTTACACTTCACAAACATTTTACTGATTAGCAGGCTCTGAGATGGTTGACGATTCACAAGACACAACGCACTTTGGCTTTCAGACTGTCGCCAAAGCGCAGAAAGCTGACATGGTGGCCCACGTATTTCATTCCGTGGCGGCGAAGTACGATGTGATGAATGACTTGATGTCATTCGGTATTCATCGCTTGTGGAAGCGCTTCACCATCGACTGTAGCGGCGTGCGTCGCGGTCAGACTGTACTGGATTTGGCAGGTGGCACGGGCGACTTAACGGCTAAATTCTCCCGCCTGGTGGGGGAAACCGGTCGCGTTGTGCTGGCAGATATCAACGACTCCATGTTGAAAATGGGGCGTGAGAAGCTACGTAACATCGGGGTTGTCGGCAACGTCGAATACGTGCAGGCAAATGCCGAAGCGCTGCCGTTCCCGGACAACACCTTTGACTGTATCACTATCTCGTTTGGCCTGCGTAACGTCACCGATAAAGACAAAGCGCTGCGCTCTATGTACCGCGTGCTGAAGCCGGGCGGACGCCTGCTGGTGCTGGAGTTCTCCAAACCGATTATCGATCCGCTGAGCAAAGCTTACGACGCCTACTCCTTCCACGTTCTGCCACGCATTGGTGAGCTGGTGGCAAACGATGCAGAGAGCTACCGCTACCTTGCGGAATCTATTCGTATGCACCCCGATCAGGACACCCTGAAGGCGATGATGCAGGATGCGGGTCTCGAAAACGTAGAGTACTTCAACATGACGGCGGGCGTCGTCGCGCTGCATCGCGGTTACAAGTTCTGAGTGGAGGTCTTCTGTGCCCTTTAAACCCTTAGTCACTGCAGGCATTGAGAATGTACTGAACGCCTTTCTGTACCGCGCGCCTGCGCTGAAAGCTGCGCGCCAGCGGCTGAACGGCAAGGTTTTGCGCATTGCGTTAAAAGAGTTCTCGACCCCGCTTGTGCTGGTTTTCAGCGAACGCCAGCTTGACGTTCTGGGTGAGTGGGAAGGCGAGGCTGATTGCGCCGTCATCACGCACATGAGCGTGCTGCCAAAACTGCGCGATCGTCAGCAGCTCACGGCGCTGATCCGCAGCGGTGAGCTGGAGGTTGAAGGTGACATCCAGGTTGTGCAGAACTTCGTTGCGCTCAGCGATCTCGCCGAGTTTGACCCGGCAGAGTTGCTTGCGCCTTATATCGGCGACATTGCAGCAGAAGGGATCGGCAAAGCCATTCAGGGCGGGACGGCGATCCTGCGTAAAACGCTGCAACGACAGCAGCGCTATGCAGCGGAAGTGTTAACCGAAGAGTGGCGAATGGCACCGGGACCGCTGGAAGTGGCATGGTTTGCAGAAGAGACGGCGGCCGTAGAACGTGCGGTTGATGCATTAACCAAACGGCTGGAAAAACTGGAGGGCAAATGACGCCTGGTGAAATTCGGCGCCTCTACTTTATCGTTCAGACATTTTTGAGTTACGGGCTCGACGAGCTTATCCCCAAAATGCGTATCACGCTGCCGCTTCGTCTCTGGCGGCGAACGTTGTTCTGGATGCCCAATCGCCATAAAGATCAGGAGTTAGGTGAACGTCTGCGTCTGGCGTTACAGGAGCTTGGTCCGGTCTGGATTAAGTTCGGGCAGATGCTCTCGACCCGTCGCGATCTCTTCCCGCCACAAATTGCCGATCAGCTTGCGCTCCTGCAGGATCGCGTTGCGCCGTTTGACGGCGCACGGGCCAAAAAGCAGATTGAACAGGCGATGGGCAACATTCCTGTTGAAACCTGGTTTGATGATTTTGACATTCAGCCGCTTGCCTCGGCCTCTATCGCTCAGGTGCATACCGCGCGCCTGAAAGAGAACGGCAAAGAGGTGGTAATCAAGGTTATCCGCCCTGATATCCTGCCGATTATCAGAGCCGATATGAAGCTTATCTATCGCCTTGCGCGCTGGGTACCGCGTCTGCTGCCTGACGGACGTCGTCTACGTCCGCTGGAAGTGGTGCGTGAGTATGAAAAAACGCTGATTGATGAACTCAATCTGCTGCGTGAATCCGCGAACGCTATTCAGCTGCGCCGCAACTTTGAAGGCAGCCCGATGCTCTACGTGCCGGAGGTCTACTCAGACTATTGCAGCGAAGGCATGATGGTGATGGAGCGCATTTACGGCATTCCTGTTTCCGATGTGGTTGCGCTGGAAAAGCAGGGAACCAACATGAAGCTGCTGGCCGAGCGCGGGGTTCAGGTCTTCTTTACTCAGGTCTTCCGCGACAGCTTCTTCCATGCGGATATGCACCCGGGCAACATTTTTGTCAGCTACGAACACCCTGAAAACCCGAAATACATCGGTATCGACTGCGGTATTGTCGGCTCGCTGAACAAAGAAGATAAACGCTACCTCGCAGAGAACTTTATCGCGTTCTTTAACCGCGATTACCGCAAAGTGGCTGAACTGCACGTCGATTCCGGCTGGGTTCCGCCGGATACCAACGTTGAAGAATTTGAGTTTGCGATCCGTACGGTTTGTGAACCGATTTTTGAAAAACCGCTGTCGGAGATCTCTTTCGGCCACGTTTTACTCAATCTGTTTAATACGGCGCGTCGCTTCAACATGGAAGTGCAGCCTCAATTAGTTTTACTTCAGAAAACACTACTTTACGTTGAGGGCGTAGGCCGCCAGCTCTATCCTCAGTTAGACTTGTGGAAAACGGCGAAGCCTTTCCTTGAATCGTGGATTAAAGATCAGGTCGGTATTCCGGCGCTGGTTCGCTCCTTAAAAGAGAAAGGACCGTTCTGGATTGAAAAAATGCCTGAAATTCCTGAACTGGTTTACGACAGTTTGCGTCAGAGCAAGAACCTTCAGCACAGCATGGATACAATCGCCCACGAGCTTAAAACCAGTCGTGCACGTCAGGGTCAGTCACGTTATCTCTTTGGGATAGGGGCGACGCTGCTACTAAGCGGCACGCTGCTGCTGATCAATCGCCCGGACTGGGAGATGATGCCCGCCTGGCTGATGGCCGCGGGCGTCGTGGTCTGGCTCGCTGGCTGGAGAAAAACGCGCTGAATTAGCATCGCTATCGACAGGTTGCATACGTATAATGCGACCTGATTAATTAATCATCTATCACTGGGGAACACGTATGGGTGGTATCAGTATCTGGCAATTGTTAATCATTGCCGTCATCGTCGTACTGCTGTTTGGTACGAAGAAACTCGGTTCTATCGGTTCCGATCTGGGTGCATCTATCAAAGGCTTTAAGAAAGCCATGGGCGATGATGAAAGTAAGCAGGACAAAGCCAGCCAGGATGCGGACTTCACTGCTAAAACCATCGCTGATAAGCAAGATGAAGCCAAAAAGGAAGACGCTAAACGCCACGATAAAGAGCAGGTGTAATTCGTGTTCGATATTGGTTTTGGTGAGTTACTGCTGGTCTTCGTGATTGGCCTGATTGTGCTGGGGCCGCAACGTTTACCCGTCGCGGTAAAAACCGTTGCGGGTTGGGTGCGTGCGCTGCGCTCGCTGGCTACGACGGTACAAAACGAGCTGGCACAGGAGCTTAAGCTTCAGGAATTTCAGGACAGCCTGAAAAAGGTTGAGAAGGCGAGCATGGACAACCTAACGCCGGAGCTGAAAGCCTCGATGGACGAACTGCGTGAAGCGGCGGAATCCATGAAGCGGTCTTACAGCATTAACGATCCTGAAAAGGCGAGCGATGAAGCTAACACCATCCATAACCCGGTGGTGAAAGGCAGCGAAGAACAGCGTGAGGGCGTAACGCCATCAAGCGCTGAGCATCAGGCCGCTGCGCCTGAGCAGACGCCGCAGGAATCCGAAGTGAAAAAACCGGTGCAGCCGGAAGAGCCCGTGGTAAAAGCGGCTGAAGCAAAGCCCGCTGCCCCCGTTTCCGAATCATCCCCTTCGTCGAGTGATAAAGCGTAAACATGGCAGTAGATGATACTCAACCGCTCATTGCGCACCTGATTGAGCTGCGTAAGCGCCTGTTAAACTGCATTATTGCGGTTTTCCTCATTTTCCTGTGCCTGGTCTATTTTGCTAATGACATCTATCAGGTGGTCTCCGCGCCGCTGATTAAGCAAATGCCGCTGGGTGCAACGATGATCGCAACGGACGTTGCGTCACCGTTCTTTACCCCGATTAAGCTGACATTCTGGGTGTCGCTGATTGCCTCTGCGCCGGTCATTCTGTATCAGGTCTGGGCGTTTGTAGCGCCTGCGCTGTACAGACACGAACGCAAGCTGGTGATCCCGCTGCTGGTGTCCAGTTCCCTGCTGTTCTATATCGGCATGGCGTTCGCCTATTTCGTGGTCTTCCCGCTGGCCTTTGGCTTCCTGACGCATACCGCGCCGGTGGGCGTTCAGGTGTCGACGGATATTGCCAGCTACCTCAGCTTCGTTATGGCGCTGTTCATGGCGTTTGGCGTGGCGTTTGAAGTGCCGGTAGCCATTGTGCTGCTCTGCTGGGTGGGCGTCACCACGCCTGAAGATCTGCGTAAAAAGCGCCCGTATATCCTGGTCGGGGCATTTGTTGTGGGCATGCTGCTGACGCCGCCGGACGTTTTTTCCCAAACGCTGTTGGCTATACCGATGTACTGCCTGTTTGAAGTCGGGGTGTTCTTCTCGCGCTTCTATGTGGGTAAAGGACGTCGGCAGAACGAAGAAGACGACGAGTCTGAACAGACCACAGAAGAATAAAACCAGCCGCCCGTCAGGGCGGTTGTCATATGGGGAAGCGCATGTTTGATATTGGACTCAATCTCACCAGCCCGCAGTTTGCCAAAGATGTCGACGACGTCGTCGCGCGCGCGTTTACCGCAGGGGTAAAAGGCCTGTTGCTGACGGGAACCAACCTGCATGAGAGCGAGCAGGCGCAGCAGCTGGCGCAACGTTATGACCATTGCTGGTCAACGGCAGGGGTACACCCTCATGACAGCAGTCACTGGACGGATCGCAGCGCTGAAACGCTCCGTCAGCTGGCGATGACGCCTGAGGTGGTCGCCATCGGCGAGTGCGGTCTCGATTTTAACCGCAACTTTTCAACGCCTGATGAGCAGGAACGGGCCTTTACCGCCCAGCTTGCTCTGGCAGCCGAGCTGGAAATGCCGGTCTTTATGCATTGCCGCGATGCCCACGAACGTTTCCTCACGCTGCTGGAACCGTGGCTTGATAAGCTGCCTGGGGCCGTGTTGCACTGTTTTACCGGATCGCGACAGGAGGCACTTGAGTGCCTGCAGCGTGGGCTGTATTTGGGGATAACCGGCTGGGTTTGCGATGAGCGTCGTGGGCTTGAACTGCGCGACTTACTGCCCGTCATTCCGGCTGATCGCCTGCTGGTAGAAACGGATGCGCCCTATTTACTGCCGCGCGATATAAAGCCCAAACCGGCCTCTCGGCGTAACGAACCGGCCTGGCTGGGGCATATCGTTGAACGCGTGGCGCACTGGCGCGGGGACGATCCGCAGTGGCTGTCAGCGCAAACGGACGACAACGTTCGCCGCCTGTTTGGGATAACGTTTTAAACTTTGCGGAAGTCGGTGTTTTTAACGCTTTGCAGCACCTGTTTATTCAGCAGGTTTAGCAGCAGCATGGAGCGGGCTTCCCCGTCCGGCTCAGAGAAGATAGCCTGAAGGCCCTCAAACGCGCCTTCGGTGATCACCACGCTATCGCCCGCATAGGGCGTTTCCGGGTCGGTTATTCCTTCCGGTTGCTGATAGACCGATAGCTGATGGATAACCGTTGAGGGGACCGTCGCGGGGCTGGCACCAAAACGCACAAAGTGGCTGACGCCGCGCGTGGCGCTGATGGTCGTGGTGTGGATGACTTCCGGGTCGAATTCGACGAACAGATAGTTTGGGAACAGAGGTTCGCTGACGAGGGCGCGTTTGCCACGCTGCATTTTTTCAAGCGTGATCACGGGCGTCAGGCAGTTCACAGACTGACGTTCCAGATGTTCCTGCGCGCGTTGAAGTTGCCCGCGTTTGCAATACAGTAAATACCAGGCCTGCATAATCACTCTTTCCCTTTATTCGGGGCGCAAGCATACCAAAATCCAGGTGGGATCGCTAAGGTGATTATAATGGCCGCCAAGGAAGTAAGTCGCAGAAATTCACCCCAATTTAACAAAATTACAGCATCACGCAGGCTTACGCCGTATAATGAAGCGCTTACAGAGAGGCCATGACTAACTGCATGAAATACCACGATCTACGCGACTTCCTGGCACTGCTGGAAAAGCAGGGCGAACTCAAACGCATTACGCTTCCTGTCGATCCCTGTCTGGAGATGACAGAAATTGCCGACCGCACCTTGCGTGCCGGTGGCCCCGCTTTGTTGTTTGAAAATCCAAAAGGCTATGCCATGCCGGTGCTGTGCAACCTGTTCGGCACACCGCGTCGCGTGGCGATGGGGATGGGGCAAGAGGATGTCACGGCGCTACGTGAAGTGGGCAAACTGCTGGCCTTTCTGAAAGAGCCTGAACCACCAAAAGGCTTCCGCGATTTATTCGACAAACTGCCGCAGTTTAAGCAGGTGTTGAATATGCCAACCAAACGCCTGCGCGGTGCGCCGTGCCAGCAGAAAGTGCTGGAAGGCGACGCGGTTGATCTGACAAAAATCCCGATTATGCAGTGCTGGCCCGAAGATGCCGCGCCGCTCATTACCTGGGGCCTGACCGTAACGCGTGGCCCGCACAAAGAGCGCCAGAATCTCGGCATTTATCGCCAGCAGCGGATTGGAAAAAACAAACTCATCATGCGCTGGTTGTCCCATCGCGGTGGCGCACTGGACTTCCAGGAGTGGTGTGCAGCGCATCCCGGCGAGCGTTTCCCTGTTTCTGTCGCGCTGGGTGCTGACCCGGCGACGATCCTTGGGGCGGTCACACCCGTGCCGGATACGCTCTCCGAATACGCCTTTGCGGGACTTTTGCGCGGCACGAAAACCGAAGTGGTGAAGTGCATCTCTAATGACCTGGAAGTGCCGGCCAGCGCTGAGATTGTCCTTGAGGGTTACATTGAGCAGGGCGAGCTGGCTCCGGAAGGGCCCTACGGCGACCACACGGGCTATTACAACGAAGTGGATAACTTCCCGGTGTTTACCGTAACGCACATTACCCAGCGTGACGATCCGATTTACCACTCGACCTATACGGGCCGTCCACCGGATGAACCGGCTGTGCTGGGCGTGGCGCTGAACGAAGTGTTTGTGCCGATCCTGCAAAAGCAGTTTCCGGAAATCGTTGATTTCTATCTGCCGCCGGAAGGGTGCTCTTACCGCCTGGCCGTTGTGACCATCAAAAAGCAGTATGCCGGTCATGCTAAACGCGTGATGATGGGCGTATGGTCTTTCCTGCGCCAGTTTATGTATACCAAATTTGTGATTGTCTGCGATGATGACGTCAATGCCCGCGACTGGAATGACGTTATCTGGGCCATTACCACGCGTATGGATCCGGCGCGCGACACGGTGCTGGTGGAAAACACACCGATTGATTATCTGGATTTTGCCTCGCCGGTTTCCGGCCTTGGCTCAAAGATGGGACTGGATGCCACGAATAAATGGCCTGGCGAAACCGACCGTGAATGGGGTCGCCCGATCGAAAAAGATCCTGCCGTGACCGCGCGCATTGACGCGATCTGGGACGAGCTGGCCATAATGAGTAACGGTAAAACTGAATCTGACCGTTAAGCCCTATAGACTTCCCGACAGAGAGAGCGAATGACAACCTTAAGCTGTAAAGTGACTTCGGTAGATGCCATTACCGACACCGTATATCGCGTCCGTTTAACGCCTGAAGCGCCATTCTCTTTCCGCGCTGGTCAGTACTTAATGGTTGTGATGGATGAGCGCGATAAGCGTCCTTTCTCGATGGCTTCAACGCCTGCTGAGCAGGAATTTATTGAGCTGCATATCGGTGCGTCAGAGCTTAACCTGTATGCGATGGCGGTGATGGATCGCATTCTGAAGGAGCGTGAAATCGTCGTGGATATTCCACACGGTGAAGCCTGGTTGCGTGATGACGAAGAGCGTCCCCTGATCCTGATTGCCGGTGGCACCGGCTTCTCCTACGTGCGTTCGATTCTGCTGACCGCGCTGGCGCGCAACCCGAATCGTGATATCACGATTTACTGGGGCGGCCGTGAAGAGAAGCATCTGTACGATCTGTCTGAACTGGAAGCGCTGAGCGTAACCCATCCGAACCTGCGCATTGAGCCAGTTGTTGAGCAGCCTGAAGAGGGCTGGCGTGGACGCAACGGGACGGTGTTAACGGCGGTACTGCAGGATTACGGTACGCTGGCGGGGCACGATATCTATATTGCCGGTCGTTTCGAAATGGCGAAAATTGCCCGTGACCTGTTCTGCAATGAACGCGATGCGCGTGAGGACCGTCTCTTCGGCGATGCGTTTGCGTTCATTTAAATAAAAAAACCCGCCCCTGACAGGCGGGAAGAACGGCAACTAAACTGTCTCTCTTCGCCAATGACGCCATAACTGCGTTAGCTGCGCTCGTTCACCCGAATCACTTACTTGAGTAAGCTCATCGGGATTCGCTCGCTTGCCGCCTTGTTCTGACGCCATTGGCTTTGAGATACTTTTCCTGATTTACACTCTTTCAAATACCGTCGCGATACCCTGACCCAGCCCGATACACATTGTTGCCAGGCCAAACTGGGCATCTTTGCGTTCCATCAGGTTAATCAGCGTGGTGCTGATACGCGCGCCGGAACAGCCCAGCGGGTGACCAAGGGCGATCGCCCCGCCGTTGAGGTTAATCTTCTCGTCGATCTGCTCCATCAGCCCCAGATCTTTAATGCACGGCAGGATCTGCGCGGCGAAGGCTTCGTTCATCTCAAAGAGATCGATATCGCTGGCAGTTAAACCGGCTTTTTTCAGCGCCAGCGTTGAGGCCGGAACCGGGCCGTAACCCATAATCGACGGGTCGCAGCCGACAACCGCCATCGAACGCACTCGGGCGCGTGGCGTCAGGCCCAGCTCGCGGGCGCGGCTTTCGCTCATCACCAGCATTGCTGCTGCACCGTCGGAAAGCGCAGACGAGGTGCCTGCGGTCACCGTGCCGGTGACCGGATCAAAGGCCGGACGCAGCGTGGAGAGTCCTTCGACGGTCGTCTCCGGGCGGATCACTTCGTCCCAGGTAAACTGCTTCAGCACGCCGTCGGCATCATGACCGCCGGTGGGAATGATCTCGTTCTTAAACGCGCCGGACTGCGTGGCGGCCCAGGCGCGGGCGTGAGAGCGCGCGGCAAAGGCATCCTGCATTTCACGGCTGATACCGTGCAGGCGTGAGAGCATCTCGGCGGTCAGCCCCATCATACCGGCGGCTTTCGCGACGTTGCGGCTCATGCCCGGGTGGAAATCGACACCGTGGCTCATGGGTACGTGGCCCATATGTTCCACGCCGCCGACCAGGCACGCCTGCGCATCACCGGTCATGATCATGCGGGCCGCGTCGTGCAGCGCCTGCATTGACGAGCCGCACAGGCGGTTGACGGTGACGGCCGGAACCGAATGCGGGATCTCCGCCAGCAGCGACGCGTTACGGGCGATGTTGAAGCCCTGCTCCAGCGTTTGCTGCACGCAGCCCCAGTAGATATCGTCCAGCGCCGCAGGATCCAGCGCCGGGTTGCGCGCCAGCAGGCTGCGCATCAGGTGTGCGGAGAGGTCTTCCGCGCGTACGTTGCGAAAGGCTCCGCCCTTGGAACGGCCCATCGGGGTACGAATTGCATCAACAATGACAACCTTTTCCATTGTGACTCCTTAAGCCGTTTTCAGCTCGCCAACCGGACGGGCGGGCTCAACTGCGGGATAGTAGGGTTCGTTATGGTGCGCTTTGTTACGCAGACCTTCCGGCACGTCATAGAGCGGGCCGAGGTGCTGGTACTGCTGCGCCATATCGAGATATTTTGCGCTGCCGAGCGTATCCAGCCAGCGGAACGCGCCGCCGTGGAACGGTGGGAAGCCAAGGCCATAGACCAGCGCCATATCCGCTTCGGCCGGGCTGACGATAATGCCTTCTTCCAGGCAACGCACCACTTCGTTAATCATCGGAATCATCATCCGGGCGATGATTTCTTCGTCGGTAAAGTCCCGTTTTGGCTGACTAACGTCGGACAACAGGCCATCCACCGCCGGATCTTCTTCTTTCTTCGGCTTGCCCTTGCTGTCTTCTTTATAGCGCCAGAAGCCCAGGCCGTTTTTCTGACCAAAACGGTTGGCGTCAAACAGCGCGTCAATCGCGTCGCGGTAATCTTTCTGCATACGCTGCGGGAAGCCCGCCGCCATCACCGCCTGCGCGTGATGTGCGGTATCAATGCCGACCACATCCAGCAGGTATGCCGGGCCCATTGGCCAGCCGAACTGTTTTTCCATCACTTTATCGACTTTGCGGAAGTCTGCGCCGTCGCGCAGCAGCTGGCTGAAGCCGGCGAAGTACGGGAACAGCACGCGGTTGACGAAGAAGCCCGGACAGTCATTCACCACGATCGGCGTTTTGCCCATTTTGCTGGCCCACGCCACCACTTTGGCGATGGTCTCGTCAGAGGTTTTTTCACCGCGGATCACTTCGACCAGCGGCATACGGTGCACCGGGTTGAAGAAGTGCATGCCGCAGAAGTTTTCCGGGCGCTTTAATACGCTTGCCAGTTCGCTAATCGGAATGGTGGAGGTGTTCGAGGCCAGAACGGTGTCCGGGCGAACCTTATCTTCGGTCTCGGCCAGTACCGCTTTTTTGACCTTCGGATTCTCAACGACCGCTTCCACTACCACGTCCACGCGATCGAAACCGCTGTATTCCAGCGTGGGCTGGATCGTGGAGATCACGCTGGACAGCTTCAGGCCGTCAATTTTGCCGCGCTCCAGCTGTTTGTTGAGCAGTTTGGCCGCTTCGGTCATGCCCAGCGTAAGGGATTTATCGCTGATATCCTTCATCACCACCGGCACGCCTTTCCAGGCCGACTGATAAGCAATACCGCCGCCCATAATGCCTGCGCCGAGCACCGCCGCGTGTTTTGGCGTCTCAACGTGTTTGGTCAACTGTTTGGCTTTACCCTTCACGAACTGATCGTTCAGGAAAATGCCAACCAGCGCGCGGGCCTCATTGGTGTGCGCCAGCGGGACAAAGCTTTGGTTTTCAAGCTTCAGGGCTTCATCACGTCCCAGGCGGGCTGCCGCCTCGATGGTTTTCACCGCGGTGATCGGCGCCGGATAGTGTTTACCCGCCGTTTGCATCACCATGCCTTTGGCGATGGTGAAGCTCATGGCCGCTTCAATTTTGCTGAGCTTTAACGGCTCGAGCTTCGGCTGGCGTTTGGCTTTCCAGTCGAGATCGCCATTGATTGCCTGACGCAGAACCGCAACAGAACCCTCAATCAGTTTTTCCTGCTTAACGACGCCATCCACCAGGCCGATTTTCAGCGCCTGCTCCGCGCCAACGTCTTTACCGGCGGCAATGATCTCCAGCGCGCTGTCGGCACCGAGCATGCGTGGCATACGCACGGAACCGCCAAAGCCCGGCATGATGCCCAGTTTGGTTTCCGGTAAGCCGATGCGCAGGTCTGGCGTGGCCAGACGATAATCGGTGGCCAGCACGCACTCGCAGCCGCCGCCCAGCGCATAGCCGTTCACGGCGGAGATCGTCGGAACCGGTAAATCTTCCAGACGATTAAAGACGCTGTTGGCAAAGTGCAGCCACTGGCTCAGCTGTTCTTCCGGAACGAGGAACAGCGAGAGGAATTCGGTGATATCCGCACCGACAATAAAGGCCGCTTTATTTGAGCGCAGCAGCAGCCCTTTTAAATCAGGTTGTTTTTCAAGCACGTCCAGCGCCTGGCCAAGGCTGGCCACCGTCGCGGTATCGAGCTTGTTGACTGAGCCGGGGGCATCGAACACCAGTTCGGCAATGCCATCTTCCAGCCAGTTGAGGTACAGGGTGTCGCCTTTGTAGAGCATGTCAGTCTCCTGAATCCAGCATGTGGATCTGGTCGTACCAGATGAGACGGAGTGTGGGATTTATGTTAATAAAATGCAAATTACTCATTAAGAAATTGCTGCATTGATCACGGTCGGTGGAAATCACGCAGTGAGGGAGAGGTGTGCTAAGATGCGATGACTTGAGGTCAATAAAACGAAAGGAAGAATGATGGACTCACTGGCTTCGCTTTATAAAAATCATATCGTTACCCTACAGGAACGTACCCGCGATGTGCTGGCGCGCTTTAAGCTGGACGCGCTGCTGATTCACTCCGGTGAGCTGATGAACACGTTTCTCGACGATCATGCTTATCCCTTCAAAGTTAACCCGCAGTTTAAAGCCTGGGTGCCAGTAACACAGGTTCCCAACTGCTGGCTGCTGGTGGATGGCGTGAACAAGCCGAAACTGTGGTTCTACCTGCCGGTGGACTACTGGCACAACGTTGAACCGCTGCCGACGTCCTTCTGGACGGAAGAAATTGATGTGATTGCGCTGCCGAAAGCCGACGGCATTGGCAGCCAGTTGCCCGCTGCGCGCGGCAACATCGCCTATATCGGCCCTGTTGCGGAGCGCGCGCTGGGTCTGGATATTCCGGCAGATAAACTCAACCCGAAAGGGGTGCTGGATTACCTGCACTATAACCGCGCTTATAAAACCGATTACGAACTGTACTGCATGCGCCAGGCGCAAAAAACGGCCGTTACCGGCCACCGTGCGGCGCATGAAGCCTTCCTGTCCGGCATGAGCGAGTTCGATATCAACCAGGCCTACCTGACCGCCACCGGTCATCGTGATACCGATGTCCCTTACAGCAACATTGTGGCGCTGAACGAGCATGCCTCTGTACTGCACTACACCAAACTGGATCACCATGTACCCTCTGAGATGCGCAGCTTCCTGCTGGATGCGGGCGCGGAGTACAACGGCTACGCGGCTGACCTGACCCGTACCTGGGCGGCGAATGCGGATACGGACTTTGCGCACCTCATTAAAGACGTTAACGATGAACAGCTGGCGCTTATCAGCACCATGAAAGCGGGCACCAGCTACGTGGATTACCACATCCAGTTCCATCAGCGCATCGCCAAACTACTGCGTAAGCATCAGATTGTGAAAGACATGAGCGAAGAGGCGATGGTTGAGAACGATCTGACCGGGCCATTCATGCCGCACGGTATTGGTCACCCGCTGGGTCTGCAGGTTCATGATGTCGCTGGCTTTATGCAGGATGATACCGGCACGCATCTGGCCGCACCGTCAAAATATCCTTTCCTGCGTTGCACCCGCATTCTTGAGCCACGCATGGTGCTGACCATTGAGCCGGGGATCTACTTTATCGAATCCCTGCTGGCACCGTGGCGCGAAGGGCAGTTCAGCAAGCACTTCAACTGGGAAAAAATTGAGGCGCTTAAACCGTTTGGCGGTATCCGTATCGAAGACAACGTGGTTATCCACGAAAACGGTACCGAGAACATGACGCGAGATCTGAAGCTGGCCTGATGGAAAGCTGGCTGATACCGGCTGAACCGGTCACCTTTGTTGAGGAAATCAAGAAAAGCCGTTTTATCACGCTGCTCGCGCATACCGAGGGCGTGGAGGCGGCCAGGGCGTTTGTCGAGTCCGTTCGCGCGCAGCATCCTGACGCACGTCACCACTGCGTGGCGTGGGTAGCGGGGCCGCCAAACGACTCGCAGCAGCTGGGGTTTTCAGACGACGGTGAACCGGCGGGAACGGCCGGTAAGCCCATGCTCTCGCAGCTGATGGGCAGCGGTGTGGGCGAAATCACCGCCGTGGTGGTTCGCTACTACGGCGGGATTTTATTAGGCACGGGTGGGCTGGTGAAAGCCTACGGTGGCGGCGTCCAGCAGGCGCTGAATCTGCTGATAACCACCCGCAAAACGCCACTGACCGAATATACTCTGTTATGTGACTACGCCCAGCTTTCGGGCATTGACGCGCTGCTCAGGCAGTTTAACGGCGCGATAGTCCACAGCGATTACCAGGCGATGGTGCAACTGCGTGTGGCGCTTCCACAGGCGGAACTGGCTGCTTTTTCAGCGAAACTCGCTGATTTTAGTCGCGGCGCGTTGCAATTGCTGCCGATTGAAGAATAATCCCCACCTTACTTTTAATACCAAAGGAAGCGGCAGAGATGCATTTTCGTGCCATTACCCGAATCGTTGGACTGCTGGTCATACTCTTTTCCGGGACGATGATCCTCCCTGGACTGGTGGCGCTTCTTTACAGAGACGGTGCGGGTCGCGCGTTTACCCAGACCTTCTTTGTTGCGCTGGCGATCGGTTCGCTGCTGTGGTGGCCAAACCGCCGTGAAAAAGGGGAACTGAAATCGCGCGAGGGGTTCCTGATTGTCGTGCTGTTCTGGACGGTGCTGGGAAGCGTCGGTTCGCTGCCCTTTATCTTCTCTGAACAGCCTAACCTGAGCATCACGGATGCCTTTTTTGAATCCTTCTCCGGCTTAACGACTACCGGTGCCACCACGCTGGTAGGGCTGGATTCGTTACCCCACGCAATCCTCTTTTATCGTCAGATGCTCCAGTGGTTCGGCGGTATGGGGATCATCGTGCTTGCTGTGGCTATTCTGCCCATCCTCGGCGTCGGCGGGATGCAGCTCTATCGCGCTGAAATGCCAGGCCCGCTAAAAGATAACAAAATGCGGCCACGTATTGCCGAGACGGCGAAAACCCTGTGGCTTATCTACGTTTTGCTGACGGTGGCCTGTGCGCTGGCGCTGTGGTTTGCCGGTATGCCCGCATTTGATGCCATCGGACACAGCTTTGCGACCATCGCTATCGGCGGATTTTCAACGCACGACGCCAGCGTGGGCTACTTTGACAGCCCAACGATTAACACCATTATTGCCATCTTTTTGCTGATCTCCGGCTGTAACTATGGCCTGCACTTCTCTTTACTGAGCGGGCGTAGCCTGAAAGTGTACTGGCGTGACCCGGAGTTCCGCATGTTTATTGGCGTGCAGTTAACGCTGGTCATTATCTGTACCCTGGTCCTGTGGTTCCACGACGTTTATACCTCGGCGGTCACAACGCTAAACCAGGCGTTCTTCCAGGTAGTGTCGATGGCGACGACCGCCGGTTTTACCACGGACAGCATTGCGCGCTGGCCGTTGTTCCTGCCGGTCCTGCTGCTTTGCTCCGCGTTTATTGGGGGCTGTGCCGGGTCAACGGGCGGGGGGCTGAAGGTGATTCGAATTCTGCTGTTATTCAAGCAGGGGAACCGTGAGCTGAAACGTCTGGTCCACCCGAACGCGGTCTACAGTATCAAGCTGGGAAACCGCGCACTGCCTGAACGTATTCTCGAAGCCGTGTGGGGGTTCTTCTCCGCCTATGCGCTGGTCTTTATTGTCAGTATGCTGGCTATTATTGCTACCGGCGTTGATGATTTCTCGGCGTTTGCTTCTGTTGTGGCTACGCTTAATAACCTTGGCCCTGGGCTGGGCGTGGTGGCGGATAACTTTGCCAGCATGAACCCGGTCGCGAAGTGGATCTTGATTGCCAACATGCTGTTTGGTCGTCTTGAGGTCTTTACGCTGCTGGTTCTGTTTACCCCAACATTCTGGCGCGAGTAAGGAGTCGTCGGTGAAAACACTTATTCTTTTCTCAACGCGAGACGGGCAAACGCGTGAGATTGCCTCTTATCTTGCTTCTGAATTAAAAGAGCAGGGCATTTACTCGGACGTGGTGAACCTGAACCGTGCCGAACAGATTGCCTGGCAGGATTACGATCGCGTAGTGATTGGCGCGTCCATTCGTTATGGTCATTTCCATCCTGCACTGGACCGTTTCGTGAAGAAACACCTGGCTGCGCTCAGTCAGCTGCCTGGCGCGTTCTATTCGGTCAACCTGGTCGCCCGTAAAGCTGAAAAGCGTACGCCGCAGACGAACAGCTATACGCGTAAGTTTTTGCTGAACTCGCCATGGCAACCCGATCTGTGTGCTGTCTTCGCCGGGGCGCTGCGCTACCCGCATTATCGCTGGTATGACCGGATGATGATCCGCCTGATTATGAAAATGACCGGTGGTGAAACCGATACGCGTAAAGAAGTGGTGTATACCGACTGGCTGCAGGTGGCCGGTTTTGCCCGGGAAATCGCACAGTTAACAAGCGATTCGCGGGTAAATTAAGCGTGAAGTTTGAAAAGTGAGCGAACGACAATTTTTTTGTATCTTATGCTTGTCACTTCAGAATAACTCCCTATAATGCGCCTCCACTGACACGGAACAACGGCACACACGCCGCCGGGTCAGCAGAGAAAAGCGAAATTAAAGCTTGACTCTGAGGCGGGAAAGCGTAATATGCACACCCCGCGCCGCTGAGAAAAGCGAAGCGGCACTGCTCTTTAACAATTTATCAGACAATCTGTGTGGGCACTCAAAGTGACATGGATTCTTAACGTCGCAAGACGAAAAATGAATACCAAGTCTCTGAGTGAACATACGTAATTCATTACGAAGTTTAATTCACGAGCATCAAACTTAAATTGAAGAGTTTGATCATGGCTCAGATTGAACGCTGGCGGCAGGCCTAACA
>NZ_JBSKJR010000014.1:0-92463 GCF_053709675.1 Enterobacter sp. UPMP2052 | reverse complement strand
GGCATTCTGTCGTGCAGCTCAGTTATGCGGGCAGGGCCAGACCGGTTGTTAAATAATGCCCCGATTTCAGCCGATTGCGCATCGAACTGTTCTGCCACGTCCTTCAGCCGGTAACCATGCCGCGTGAGCGTCGGCTCCAGGTCATCCAGCTGGCGTGACAGCACGGATTCAACCAGCGTGGTAGGTATCTTTTTTTTATCAGTCATCAAATGCGATTGATTATCATTATTGACATTGAAACGTATCAGGCGTAGGGTTTTGATACTGTATGGAATTACAGTGATTCGGTTTTTTCAGGATAAAACAAGGAGTTCCCATGTCTGATAATGAAAAGTCGGTTCCCACTGAAGGCGTGGATTACGGCGACACGATGATTGTGTGGCCATCAAAAGGCAAACTTCCCGGCGGTAATCCGGCAGACGGCTCGCCGTTTCCGCCCTCATCGCTTGGCCCCGGATGGTCTGATTATGGTCTGGGCGGGGTCGCCTCTGTACAGGGGCGCACCGTGTGGATGATCCCGCAGCGGATGACCCTTGACCAGACGGTTGAGGACGGGGACTGGCCCGGGTGGAGCATAATGATCCACCAGGGGACGTGGGAAAAGCATCCTGTTTCAGCCGCCCGTGATGCGCTGGACAGAGGGCTAAGGTCCGGTCTCCCGGACCCGTCCAGACCTGCGGTTGTCCCGTTCGCCCGGCTTGAACCCGTCCAGGTGCTGGAGAAAGGCATATCCCGGGCGGTGACGTTCCTTCCGCTGGATGCGGTGACAGATGTTCCGGCGGGTAAGCTATCCTCGAAAGTGAGCGTCAGGCGTCGTGTAACGGATATGGTGAGCGGCGGGAAACAGTACCTGGTTCTGATGGGGGGGGAAACCCATGACGGTTCCGGTGGTGGATGCAAAACCCGTGAAGGACAAAACACCACACACCAGCCGTTTCCTGAAAGGCACCTGGCAGGCAGCCATTGCTCCCGGACTGCCTCCCCTGAATTTTGTCAGGAACACTAATAAGAATACTCAGGGCTTCCCGCACGGCTATAAGCCAGACACGGATGGGTTAGTGATGGCGCAGGGTGCCTACGGCCCGGCCGGTTATACCGCAGCCAGTCATAACCGGGATGTGATAGTCCGTTTTCCGGCAGACAGTGGCGTGGCACCGTTGTATGTTTCCATGGTGGAATTCACGGGCAGTGATGAACTGAAGCAGCGTCAGAATGCAGAAAACCAGGCAAAAGCTGATGTCGCTGCAAAGGCCAGGGCAGTCGCGGAGGCCAGAGCGAAAGCTGATGCTGCTGCAAAGGCTAAGGCAGCCGCAGATGCCAGAGCAAAAGCCGATGCCGCCGCAAAGGCCAGGGCAGACGCCGAAGCTAAAGTGAAAGCCAGAGACGCGCTGTTTGCGAAGGCCGGCGTGAAGCCCGCGCCGGTGTACACGCCGCAAATGGCAGCAGAAGCGAACGCAGCGCTTAAAGCCCCGGGGGCAATGGTGCTGAACCAGACGCCCGGTTCGGTACAGATGGTGATGGCCGGTGCCGGGGTGTGGACGGCCGCCGGCGACGTGGCGGTGAATATCGGCAAATGGTTTGGTGATGCGTTGTCGAAAGTGTCCGTGCCGGAGGTGAGTCCGCTGCTTCTGCGGCTTTCTCTGGGCTCCCTGTGGTTCCACTCAGAACCTGCGGGTCAGGGCAGCGACATCGTCCCGGGACGTGACATGGACGCCATGTTTGCGCTGAACGCGCAGCACCTGGCGGGTCAGGGTGTTAAAATTGAACCCGGCGCGACCAGCGTGAATCTGCCGGTTCGGGGACAACTGATTAACAGCAACGGCCAGCTGGCGCTGGCGCTGCTGAAAACAGGAAATGGTACGCTGCCAGCTGCTGTCCCGGTGCTGAATGCGGTTCGTGACGCCGCAACCGGGCTGGATAAAATCACGGTTCCGGCAGTGACCGGTGCCCCGTCCCGGACGATTCTGGTGAACCCGGCCCCGGCACCTGCCAGCCCGTCAGATACCGGCAACCAGAAGCCGGCCCCGGTGACGCCGGTACACACCGGCACGGAAGTGAAACCGGTGGAAACCCTCACAGTGACCACTTCACCTGTGGTGGATGCCGGCGGGCTCCGGGACTTTATCTACTGGCGACCTGATGCGGCCGGGACGGGCGTGGAGCCGGTGTATGTGGTACTGAGCAGCCCCCGCGATATGCCGGGTAAAGTGAGCGGCAAGGGACAGCAAGTCGGTGAAGGCTGGCTGAATAAAGCAGGGCAGGAACTGGGCGCGCCAGTCCCTGTTCAGATTGCGGACAAGCTGCGTGGCCGTGAGTTTGCGAACTTTGACTCGTTCCGCAAGGCATTCTGGACGGAAGTGGGGAAAGATCCAGAGTTGCTAAAGCAGTTCAGGGGAAATAATCAAGTAAACTTAACAAACGGATATTCTCCGTTCACGCCAAAATCAGAGCGTGTAGGAGGTAGAGCTCGATATGAACTTCATCATGTTAAGCCGATCAGTGAAGGTGGCGCTGTTTATGGTGTTGATGGGATTCGTGTAACCACGCCAAAACGGCATATTGAGCTTCATAAAAAGGGGAAATGAGATGGAAAAGAAAACTATTTCTGATTATACCGAAGCCGAATTTCTGGAGTTTGTCAGAAAAATTTGCTTGGTTTCCGATTATAAAACGGAAGATGAACATACTAGTGCTGTGTTAAATTTCGAAGCGTTATCTGAGCACCCTGACGGATCAGACCTTATTTATTACCCGAAAGACGGTCAGGATGACAGTCCTGAGGGTATCGTAAAAGAGGTTAAGGAATGGCGTGCCAAAAACGGCAAGCCAGGTTTCAGGAAAGCCTGATAAAAAACTTCTCACTTTTAAGCCCGGCTCAAAGCCGGGCTTCTTTTTTGAGTCAACCCAAAATATACAGCCCTGATGAGACACTAACGCCGCCTCATAAGGGTTTGAACCAGATTTACGAGACAACCAGCACTCAACATCTAAAGCCAAATGAGACGTTTTTCTCATTTGCAGTTAATGTGAGCCAGCCAAAATGGAATGCGAGTCCGTCTGGCTGATTGCGAGCCGATTATCACTTAATGTGAGCCGAAAATTGCGCTGATTGCAAGTCGGAGGGATTTCGATTGCGAGCCGTTACAAGTAAGGATACTGCGGACTACGTTCTGTTAATACTTTTGGGAAGGGTTTTATGAAAATCATCCTGATGCTGGTCGCTTCACTCATCATTTCAGGCCCGGTACTGGCTGCAGGTCAGGCTACTGCCTGGGATCAACAGGCTCCCGGTTACTACCGTATGATGCTGGGAAAAATGCGCGTTACTGCCGTATCCGATAGAACGGTTACCGTTCCGCTGAATACCTTACTGACCAATATTTCACCTGAAAAACTGCGACAGGCAATGACCAGAGATGCCATGACGCCGCAGGCTGAGACATCGATTAACGCCTACGTTATCGATGATGGCAAAAAGCGTATCTTAGTCGATACCGGTGCAGGAGAACTTTTCGGTCATAATGGCGGCCATCTGCTGACAAACCTTGCTGCGGCTGGTTATCCGGCAGAGTCGATCGATGTCGTTCTCCTGACTCATATTCATGCCGATTACTCGGGAGGCGTCTCGCTTGCAGGAAAACCAGCCTTTCCAAAGGCTGAGGTGTATGTGGATAAGCTTCTGGCTTAACCCAGCGAACGTGAGCAGGGTTGAAGCAAGCCAGGCGCATACTTTTGCAGAAAGTGAACATACCCTTCGGCCTGTCATCAATGCGGGCATGTTGAGAACTTTCCTTGCGCCGGCAAGGTTGCTGGCGGGAATTCGTGCTGAGTCAACGGCAGGTCATACGCCGGGTAGCGTACTTTATCGTGTGGAAAGTGAAGGTCAGACATTGGTGCTATGGGGAGATATCATTCACGCCAAAGCGGTGCAAATGCCCGACCCGGAGGTAGCAATCCACTTTGATGTCAATCAGCAGCAGGCTATCGCTATACGGGGCAAGTTATTAAGGCAGGCAGCAGACGAGGGTTATTGGGTTGCAGCGGCGCATATCGCATTTCCCGGACTGGATCACGTGCAGCATGAGGGTAATGCCTACCGGTGGGTAGCTGGTAATTACACTACCCAGCTTGGCCATTGAACTTTTAGCGCAACTGGCCTGATCCTCATTATCTGAGACATCTCACTCTCATTAAGTTTTCCAAAGTCTTTTCCTCGCTTATAGCGGACCTTAGACTTTTTAGGGAAGACCTGATGGTCTTCCTTTCCACTGCGTTCAGATGCTGGCCGCTTCTTAGACTGGACACTCATCATCAGCGTCAGTGCTGTTGATGAAATACGTCACATCAGCTTTTGCTGGCGCTTGAGGTTCCGCCTGTCGCGGTAGAGAGCACTGCGGTGTTCGCCGTCGGGGAGCAAGAGAGCATTCCCGGCGATGTGCGGCCAATCCTGAAGGACAATCCTGTATCCCGCTCATCGTCCGTAGGGTCAATGTTCTGGTCAGTCTGCCAGCGGGTGTTCTGCCAGGTGAAAAAGGTGATACGGGAGCAGTGGTGATTAAACCCGTGGCGATTTAGTCCCGCTGAGAGAGCCGAAAGAGTTTAGCGCCGGATTAAAACGCATCACTGTTTTCAGGACGTAATTTCGATCTGGCTGGCGATGAGCGCATCCACTTTGAGCTGTACCGGCGTCAGCAGATCGACACAGGTCTCCGGTACATGCAGGGAGACGATGAGGCTGTAGCGCGCTTCAGACTCATAGCGGTTCAGAGCTCGTCGTGTCTTCCACCATCCCTGCCCGGGGAAACGGCGAGCTATCCACAGTTAGCCAGCTCTGCCGCAGTGCCTCTGTAAGTATCCCGCATTATGAGCATTTATGTGATAATGAAGAGAATATTTATGGCATAAGCCAAAAAGCGTAGTGGGTAACATGCCCACTACGCAAAATTTGATTAACTCTCAAGAGGATCAAGGCCTTCTACGTAAGCTTTTTTTAAATCTTCTATCAGCTTGGGTAACCTTCTGCTTATGCTTACATCCTTATAGAAATCGGTTTGTTCAGCCTGTTTAAGAAAATTTATAATATCAGCTTGAGTGTGAAGTCCTTTATTTTCATCGTAGCAGTCCACAAAGGCTTTAATCCCATAAAAAAGTTCAACTCGTTGTTCTTGCAGGCTTTTATTTCTGCTCAACAATAGTTCGTTTTCTTTCTGTAGCTCTAAATTTTCTTGTTCTAAGCCATTAGCTTTCTTGGTTTCACCCGCTATAGATGTTCTTAATTGTTGGTACTCCTTTTCCACCTCAAGGTCAGCCATCCCATCTTCGCGCCTGATTCTTGCAAACCATTTTGAGGTTGGTTTGGAAACATTATAAGTTATAAATGGAGCACCGAGAGATGCTAATAACCCTGTAACAAGAGGCAAACCAAAATGCGCAGTCCATGGTGATAAAACGAAACCGCCAATGAAGGGAAGCCAGAAACTCCGACCAGTAAAAATCATAGACAAGGTGTAATAAATATCTTCCTTGGACTTGATTAAGATAATTATCTCCTGCCAATTTAGAACCAAGAATGAAACTAAGACGTAGAAGTATATTTTATTAAATAATTTAGTTCTTAATCCGCCATGTAATGTTCCCAAAACACTTTGCTTCTCAACCTGATCTTCTTTGTTATTTGCACTTTCCACACTCATCGCCCTGTATATATTCAGTTTATATTATGGACTGACCCCATGCCCGTAGACAAATTCTGTCCTCACGACGAGGTCTGTTCGAAGTCCTCCGGACTGACGCCGCCGAGATGACTGTGGCACCGGGCCCGGTTGTAGAACACTTCAATGTAATCGAAGATATCCGCCTGGGCCATATCCCGGGTTTTGTATATTCTCTTCCTGATGCGTTCTTTCTTCAGTGAACTTAAGAACGATTCGACCACCGCATTATCCCGGTAGTTCCCAGTCTGCCTTATGCCCGGAGCTTGGTTATTGGCCCGACAGAAGCGCTGCCAGTCGTCACTGCCATACTGGCTATCCGGTTTCATTCGCTGTGTAAAAACTAAAAACGGTAAACCCTGAATTGACGGCGTGATTCAGCGTTAACGATAGAGAGCATCGTGTGACTCTGCGTGTGCTTTATGCGAATATATGGGCATAGATTCAGGAGGATTGCCGTGAACATAATACCGCTTCGCCCCAGCCATGGCTGGACAGCACTCGAATTCTTTGCCGGGATTGGTCTTGCCAGGGCAGGGTTAGAACTTGCAGGGATCAAAACGCTGTGGGCGAACGACTATGATGCCAATAAAAAAGCGATGTACGAAGGTCAGTGGGGAAGCGCCGAATTGGTTCTGGCTGATGTGCATTCCTTAAGCGGCGATGACTTACCTTCTGCAGATGTTGCCTGGTCCTCCTCACCCTGTACCGATCTTAGCCTGGCCGGAAAACGCGCAGGTCTGCGCGGTGGCCGTGAATCTTCGGCATTTTTTGGCTTTACCCGCCTGATTGCAGAAATGAAAGGGCGTAAACCGCCTGTGCTCGTGCTGGAGAATGTCGTGGGGCTGGCTTCTTCGCACGATCGTGAAGATTTACGTGCAGCCGCAAAAGAATTTAACGCACTGGGTTACAGCGTAGATGTGATCACCCTGGATGCCCGTCGCTTCATTCCGCAATCCCGACCGCGCCTGTTCCTTGTCGGGGCGCTGACGCCAGTGGAAGGGGGGGAGCACGACACCTGTCTGAGACCGGACTGGCTGGCCTGGCTACATAAAGACCCAGAGATCAGAACATTCATGATGCCGCTTCCTAAAGCTCCGGACTTGCTCTCCGCGGGATTAACGCAGGAGATCGAAGCGGTCCCTGAAAATGACTCTCGTTGGTGGAGCAGCGATCGGGTACAGCTTTTCGTGGACTCCATGGCTTCAGTGCAGCGTGAGCGTCTGGATGCGTTTATCGCATCAGATGAAATCAGTGCCCGTACCGCTTATCGTCGTACCCGAAACGGTATTCCCGTCTGGGAGATGCGTGCAGAAGATATTTCAGGTTGTTTGCGAACGGCAAGGGGCGGATCCTCAAAGCAAGCCGTTGTCATCATGGGTAAAGGAAAACTGAGTATCCGGTGGATGACAGGCCTGGAATACGCCCGTCTGATGGGAGCTGGTTGGTATTCACTGGAGAATTTGCGTGACTCGCAGGTACACTATGGCTTTGGTGATGCTGTAGCCGTGCCCGTTGTCGCATGGGTCGCGAAGCATATGATTCTGCCGAATCTGCTTGCTTATGCAAACACGAAAGGGAGGACAGTGAATGAATAGTAAGGATGCTATTGCCGTTTATCTGGAGGCGGCAAAAGCCTGGTACGAAAAGCAAAGGGCCAGAACGGGAAAAATCAACACAAACGTGATGAATGCGGGGCTCATTGTGTCGCATATGATCCGTGACGGATTGCCCATCGATGATGAGCGTTTGTATAGCGAAGGAAAAAGCCAGGTCAGAGGCCTGAGTGGCACCACTATTGAAAGGATCCTGGAGCTGCATGGTGAAACGCGCTTCTTTACCAGCGAGGGCGGGCGAACTTCCCGTGGTACAGTGCATCTCGCGGCTTCCTTCAGGGATGTGCTCAACGAATTGACGCCTGAGTCTGGCCGGACACACCTGGATATTCCACGTCTTGCCTCTGCCCTCGAGGCTTACTTCACGTCCTGCGTGCGTCTGGATTACTTCGATAAGCAGAGAATCAGCCTGGACATTGACCCGTCCAAACCTGTTTCATCTATTGTGGCCGAGATTGTGAAGGCTGCGGCAGAGCGTTCCGACAAACCAACCGGCGTTGTTCTTCAGCATCTGGTTGGTGCGAAGCTACAATTGCGTTTTCCGGATGAGGACATTGGTTGTGATCGGGCGAACACCGCGGATCTCCAGACTGAAAGGGAAGGGGATTTTCAGATTGGAAGTACGGCATTCCATGTCACTACAGCACCCATGGAGAAGCTGATTAATCGCTGCATTAAAAATCGTAGTGAAGGATACCGTCCGGTCATACTGACCCTTGAGGGCAAAGTTCAGGCAGCAAAACAAATGGCTGAGAACGTGAACATGCTTGACCAGATTTCTGTCCAGTCAGCTGAGAACTTTATCGGTACCAACATTGAAGAGATAGCTGTGTATGATGGGGATAAAATCAGGCAGAGTATTGCGAAACTGATTCGCACCTATAATGAGCGCATCAATCACATTGAAAGCGACAAATCACTGATGATTGAAGAGCCTAAATGGATCAGTATAATTATGGCGCTGTAATGCCATCTGTCAGAGGAGAGATGTAAATCCTCTGGTTTAATCAAAAATAACCATAAAGATTCACCCCGCGTTAAACTAAATAGGTCTCTTTCATACCCGGTCAGTCTCGGGATGACAAATGTTAGGGTATGATGTTCTTATTGGGTCAGCTTTATCCGCTCATCCCGACATAAGTTCTGGGCTCACAAGTCAGTGGACTGACCCCAAACGTGTAGACAAATTCTGTCATCACGACGAGGCCGTTCGAAGGCCTTCGTACTGACGCCGCCGATGTGGCTGTGGCACAGGGACCGTCTATATAAGACAACAATGTAATCGAAGATAGCGGCCCGGGCGACATTCAGTACCCGACACATCGTCATCACACCCCGTACAGCGCGGGTTTCATTGATAAATCGGTACTTCAGTCGGCCTCCCCTGAAAAGTACCGCGCGCCCTTTTTCATGATATCGCGTTCTTCTTCGGTGCGTTTTACCTACGCCAGTAGTGTCAGGATCTTGCTCTTGGTTTCCAGTCTATTCCGGGCATGCTGTTCGCCGTTATCAGTCTTGATAGACCGTAGCCATTTGTAGAGACTGTGCGCGGAAACGCCCAGCCTGTCGGAAACTTCGGCGACGGAATAACCGCGTTCGGTTATCTGACGGACGGCTTCTTCCTTAAATTCAGGTATAATTCGTGGTATGCCCATACGCTCCTCCTATGCTCAAACTAAAGGACAGGAGCGTCGACCGGGGGCAATCCGTCCATGACTCGGGTGTCTGTTAAACCTGTGGCCATTCATTTAATCTATAAATATCTAATGCATTCTGATCCTTTCACTGTGAGGTTCACAGCGAGTATGAAGCTAGCCTGAAGGTCCGCTTATGGCACAGAGCGAATTTTAATCACCTCACCGCAAAAGCCCTCAATATTAAGTGCCTCATCCGCATTGATCCTTCTTATCTTCTCCGCAGATCCGAAAAAAGCAAAGTCGGATCTTCAGACTACAGCCGGATTTTTTTGGCTAAAATGCCGGGGATGCAAGGAGAGGGGTAAGTTGATATTATGATGTAAGAACAAATCTTACATCAATAAACGGAGAGGTTATGGCTCGTACGATGACGGTGGACGTGGGTGATGAGCTGCGTGAATTTATCGATGCCCTGGTTATTGCAAGATTAAAAAGTCACCCGTTTTAGCCAGTTTAAAATGTCACCCGAAGTGACAGATTGTGATCGGGCCGGGTTCTGAAAGGCCATAAGTTGCCGTCGTTATCTGGTTTTTGATACTGATTACTCGTCTCGGTTACTGTCGACTGATAAAATTGAGCCTCACCTTAAGAGGGATGCTTATGATCGGTATTGAGAAATTATTTCTTGAACTTGATGATAAAGGGGTCAGTTTGGATATCGAGAATTTTTGTACGTTAAGGGTGTTTTTTGACCTTTCGATTTAAGCGGGCCTCAGCCGACGAAACTTACCGGAAGCCGTTATCCGGTTGTTTTTCAAGATATAATCGCCTGTCAGATTGACGTGCTTCCAGCCTATAATACCGCAGGCGAGGAACTCATGTTGGCGCGATGCAGACGCCGGATAGATTTAAGCAAGCCAATGATATCGTCGAAAAACAGTGTTGCAAAAATGGGAGTGACCATAGATTCGACATCTAAACAGACCCGATTCCGGCTATGCCGGAATCACTCCGATGGCTCACAAAGACTTCAGTATCTTTTTTTAGCGGAGTTGTATGGGTCTGGCAGGGGGGTATTACGGCTAAAGCCGTAATGCTTTTTTCGTCCTTGCTTCGCTGCGGAGGCCTGCGGCGCAGAGCCCTCCCATGCGATGTCGCACATATACTCCAGTAATTACCCTTACTGACTGCATGACAATTTACGTGGAACTGTTTAGATATAATCAGGTCTAATGAGTGCAAAAAATCCACCTTAAGGTCAGGTTGTTATGAACATTTTTAATAAAATTAATCTGCGTATTTTCCTGTGGGCCACTTTCATTGGCGGAGCCATAAGCTCTCTGGTCAAGTCTGGTACTGAGGCTAATATGCCGCCACGCATAGCCGGAGAAGCCTCTCCGCCAGCACTCAATATTGATGCATGGCTCGGTCCACTGGGCATCAGTTCTCACTCACTCGATTACGTTTATCAGGGGATAACAGTTCCCGGTGCGGTAATGCTTTATCATTGGGGGTTTAGCTTTATTTTCGCCGGTCTTTACGTCTTGGCGTCTGCCTTTTTACCCAGAATAAGACTCTGGTATGGTGCAGCTTACGGGATTGTGATTACTCTGGTTATGCATGGTTTACTTATTCCTGCTCTGGGATTCAGGCATCCTGCTTATCTTAACGGGCAGACGGGCTGGCTCTGGAATCTCAATGGGTATGAACTCTGGAGTGAACTGCTTGGCCATATATGCTGGTCAGTCTCCATTGAAGTCAGCCTTATAGCCGTTCTGGCTATGTTTTCTCGTCCGTTAAAGGGGATGTGGGTGACCGGCTCCAGTCAGTAGTGATGTATACCGGGAGCATCCGGTCCGGGTGAAAAAAAGCGTCGCTTTTTCCGAGACGTGACCACCAGTGTTGTCTGGATACCCTGGCAGGGTAGAACGCCCGGCGTTCGTGCGGACTGCGCAATAAGCTGGATTATCTCTGGCGCAGCTGCACCTGCGAACCGTCTGAGTAGAATGACCTTTTTCGCCTGAACTACGTGCTGGAGCTGGCGGAGCAGTACGACTTGGCGTATCACGTCATCAGTTACAGTGAGTGGAGCGGTCGACATCAGATTCAGCCGTCGGCGTCGGTAAATAGCATCTGTCTGCTGAAAAGTGCGCTGGATAATGGTTTTAATGATGACAGGACGCAGGTGCTACTGGTGTCGGCCAGAATTGGCGGCCGGGCTGAATGCGCTGCTGACCAGCTGTGGCTGGGAAAGGGGCAGCAACGACGAAAACAGGAAACTGGTGACCATCAGCGCTGGGTTACCAGTAAAGAACGGGTCACGAGAAGGTATGAACCGGAAACATGGGTAACACTTTAGACCGGATACATAGGTAACAGTTATAACTGGCATAGAAGAGGAGACTCGATATGCCCTGGGCTGAGACCCGACCTATGCAACGCCTTGATTTTATCCGTGCCTGTCATGCAGGCACGGACTCCCTTTCAGCCCTGTGCCGGCTTTTCGGCATCAGCCGGAAAACCTGCTATAAATGGCTTGAACGGTTCGACCGTAAGCGGCTCGCCAGAACCGTATTGATATTTACTGAGAGGTCAGAGCAACTTTCCAGGGCAACAGATCGCGTACCCGGTTTGCCGGCCAGTCCTGGATATGTTCAATGACGTGACGCAGCCATTTTTCTGGCTCCACATTGTTCAGACGGCATGTGCCGATCAGCGAGTACAACACCGCCGCATGTTCGCCACCGCTGTCGGAACCCGCGAACAACCAGTTCTTCCGGCCTACGGCCACACCCCGTAAGGCATTCTCTGCGATGTTGTTGTCGATTTCCACCCAGCCATTGCTGCAGTACACGTTCAGGCCATCCCACTGTTTCAGCAGGTATGTGAACGCTTTCGCCGTATCCGAGTGACGCGACAGTGTTTTCATCTGAGTCTGTATCCAGTCGTACAACGACCGCATCAGGGGCGCAGCCCGGGCTTTTCTTGCTGCCAGACGCTGTTCTGCTGAACATCCCCGGACCTCTGCCTCGATGGCATACAGTTCACCGATACGCTGCAGGGCTTCCGTGGTGACGTCGGTTGGCGCTCTTGCATGCACATCGTGGATTTTCTTCCGGGCATGGGCCATACACGCGGCTTCCGTTATTCTGCCGGATTCGTATAACACCCGGTAACCATCGTAAGCATCGGCCTGAAGCACACCACTGTAACCGGCCAGATGAGTCTGGGGATGTATGCCTTTCCGGTCCGGACTGTACGCGAACCAGACCGCCGGGGGCATCTGTGAACTGGCGTTACGGTCATCACGGACGTAGACCCACAACCGGGCAGTCGGGGTTTTACCACTGCCCGGATCCTGGACCGGAACGGGGATATCATCAGCATGTACTTTACCGGGCATCAGCACATACTGGCGCAACGCGTCATACAGCGGCTCCAGCAGTTCAGCAACGGCACCTGTCCAGCGGCGCGGCCCAGGTCAACACCCTGGCGACGGTATATTTCTGACTGGCGGTATAACGGCAGATGGTCTGCATATTTCCCGGTGACAACATGAGCCAGAAGCCCCGCGCCTGCATAACTGCGTGCAATAGGTTTTGAGGGCACCGGCACCTGCACGATATGGTCACACCGGCAACAGGCCAGTTTCGGACGTTGTGTTTCGATAACCTTAAAGGCGCTGCTGATAAGCTCCAGTTGCTCTGACACATCACATCCCAGAGAACTGAGTTCGCCACCACAGGCCGGGCAGCGTTCCTCTTCCGGCCTGATAACCCGGGTTTCACGGGGAAGTGAGACCGGTAACGGTTTACGGGCTGAAGACTGGCGCAAGGGAGATGGCAGTACCGGGTCATATTGCTCACCCAGCGTTTCAGCCATTTCTTCCTGAAGTGCGCTGATTCGTTCCTGTGCTTCCTGTATCTGCCGTTCGGTTTTTGCGCGCAGTTTTTCTGAGCTTTTACCGAACTGCATACGCTGCAGTTTCGCAACCAGCGTCTTCAGCCGGTTGATTTCGGAAGCATAAGCCGCCACCCGCTGTGAGTGCAGGCGGTTGTATTCTGCCATCTGGCGGATGGTATCCTGTTGCGTCTGCAACAGTGCCCGCAGGCGGGCATTCTCATGAGCAAGTGAGGTGTCCATATCCTCACTTTACAACGGGTTATATACGGATTCCAGCGCGTTCCGTCCGTTTCGGGTGCTTCCAGTTGATGCCTTCGAGAAGCATGGACAACTGGGCCGGAGTGAGGTGCACCTTTCCATCGCGGGTGACCGGCCAGACGAAGCGGCCCCGCTCCAGGCGTTTGGTGAAGAGGCACAGTCCATCACTGTCAGCCCACAGCACTTTGATCTGGTCACCCCGGCGTCCGCGGAAGATGAACAGGTGTCCGGAGAACGGGTCATCCTTCAGGACGTTCTGAACTTTTGAGGCTAGTCCGTTAAAGCCATTTCGCATGTCGGTGATACCGGCGACCAGCCAGATACGGGAGCCAGCAGGAAGGGAAATCACCGTTTGAGCTCCTGTATAAGCAAAGCCAGCAGATTTTCATTTACCGTCCCATTCAACCGGAGGGAGCCGTGCCTGAACGTAACCTCTCAGGAGAAGTTGTGTATTTCCTGCGTTACTGATGATGTTGACATCAGCGATTCATGCGCCGGAGCTGATGGACGTTCAGCATCAATCGTAACGGAGATTAACTGAGATTCCCTGTCAGATTCTGATGGAAATTTTATCTTCCCCTGCCGCCATTTCTGGTGCCACTTGAACAACAGATTGGCGTTAATACCATTGTCCAGCGCCAGTCTGGAGATTGAAACACCCGGCTGGAATGATGCCTCGATAAGCCGTTGTTTAAATTCAGGATGATAATTGAGACACCCTTTAGGCCTGCCCTGTGTGGCATTTTTCTGTATATCTGACATTTTTATCACCCACTATTATTTAGTGGTGGATAATTTGTCCAAAGCATCGGGAATTTGCCAGACGGTTCTGGCGAGCCGTTTACGTTCGACCCTTACGATCTCTCTTCTCTCGCAGATCGCTCACGCGCCCCCCGTTCTCATTCCCGAATGGTCCCGGACGATATCGTCAGTCATCTGATCGCCCTGCGGCACACGCACCCTGACTGGGGTCCCAAGAAACTGAGGGTGTGGTGCCTCAATCATGGGGTGGATTTTACCGTACCGGCAGCCAGCACTATCGGCGATATCCTCAGGCGCGAGGGCCTGGTCCCGGATAAAAAGCGCAGACGCAGAACGCCGGGCAACCGCCAGCCGCTGAACACCATCAGTGAAAACAATCAGGTCTGGAGCGCTGACTTTAAAGGTAAGTTCAGGTTACTGAGCCGGGAATACTGTCACCCCTTCACCCTGACCGACAATTACAGCCGGTATCTGCTGAGCTGCACGGCCACCGCCCGGGAGAGCGAACCCTTCGTCAGAGCGTGTCTGACAGAGGCGTTCCTGGAATATGGTCTGCCGGCGGTGCTCAGGACAGATAACGGCCAGCCCTTTGCGGGAACAGGGATAGCCGGGTGAAGTCTTCTTGCAGTCTGGCTCATCAAGCTGGGCATCAGGCCGGAGCGCATCAGAAAGGGGTACCCGGAAGAAAATGGCCGCCATGAGCGCATGCATCGTTCACTGAAAAGTGCGGTGAACTGTGGCAACACTTTCATGACGATGGAAGAGCAGCAGCTGTGGTTCAGCGCTTACCGGGAAGAGTTTAATCATGAAAGGCCGCATGAAGCGCTGGGTGGGGTGACTCCCGGGACCGTATGGGAGCCGTCGCAACGGCAGTGGGATGGCAGGATACCGGAGTACGTTTACCCGTCAGGTGCGACAGTCCATAAGGTGAAATCGAGGGGAACACTCTTCATGGGTAAAAAGGGAACAGTCTTTCTGAGTGAAGCACTGACAGGAGAGCACATCATGATGGAGGAACAGGATGATGGCCTGGAGGCCATCATCTTTAACGGAGTAACACTTGCGTACTACGACCGTAAAACCCAGAGTGTTCTGCGGATAGACTAGAAAAGTGTTACCTGTGTTCCCGGTCTGATCTGTCACCTATGTATCCGGTCATACAAGAAGGCAATCCGGTAATGTTAGTGGTGACCCGTACACGATTTTGTGCAAATGCCTTCTCTTAGTAGTTGTAACGGCTCGCAATCGAAATCCCGCCGACTCGCAATCAGCGCAGATTTCGGCTCACATTAACTGCAAATGAAAAACGCCACCGACTTACATTAAGTGATAATGGGCTCGCATTTAACGGTCTCGAATAGCGAGAAGACTTCTTCATCACGGAGTGATTGATAGCTGACAGCCAGGAGTAAAAGGCCATTCGCGGCAACTGCCTGCTCATCATCTGCCAGATGCAAAATGGCATCGGTACTGACAACCCCAAACACTTGGCATGTTGTTTTAACAGAATAGCGATGCGCTTTTCAGAGAGACATAGCTTCCAGGTGACCCCAATCAACCCGTGCCGCCGTAAAGCGGGCCAGAACATTAATGAACCCCTGCTCATCGACGCCGCTATTTTATCAAAATAGTTATCAACACGCTTTATTGATCTAAATCAATTTTTAGAAGGGCGTTAATGTAAAGAAATAACTTGATAGCACTTTAAATCAAAAAATGCGATTTACTAGGTTTCTGGAACTTGTTAAGATTTGACTTAACGTAAACTTTCTGTGTTACGTCAATAAAAATAATTTTAGTAAAATAAGTTGGTTAAACTTTTTGATTAAATCGAATTTATTCTTTTAACTTACATAAACATGGAAAATTCATGCGTAAATCTCTTTTAACATCAGCAATGGTCATCGCGATCAGTTCTTTCAGTTATGTTACCCATGCAGCTGACTCAGCAACGCTTAGCGTAAAGGGAAAAATAATTCCGTCATCATGTAATTTAGCAGCCAGCACTGAATCCGTGGATTTTGGCACTATTCCTGTTTCCAGTCTAACTAAGGATGCTAATATGCAAGTGGCACCGTCAGTTACACTTAATTTAAGTTGTGATGCATCAACTGCAGTTGCCATTCAACTAATGGATAATCGGTCAGCAAGCGCTGAAACAGCTGCTGAACTGAATCAAAGCGGCAATATTACAGATGCTGCATTGTTAGGTTTAGGTACAGACAGCAAAAATAATAAGATTGGAGCCTTTACTTTGCAATTGACTGGAGCCACCATGGACGGTAATAGCAAGTTTACGGCGCTGGGTAGTAATGATAAAGCTACTTGGTCACAACTTCATGCTGACTTAGAACGGAATGAGTACTTTAGTTTAGCATTAAACTCAGGAGCTACATCACCAGATCCTATTACGACGGCTTCCTTTACGATGTTACCAGTAGCCCTTCTGAAAAAGGGAGATCAATATCCTTCAGGTGAAGTAGTAAATCTGGATGGTAATATTACTTTCTCAGTAGTATACCTATAATAAAGCTAATTAAGGCAAAAGCTTCTGGCTTTTGCCACTTTAATTAATCATAAAATGAAAACTTCCATTAAATTTATATTAGTAGTTTTATCTTTCTATTTTACGTGTGTTCCATCCTTTGCAGCTGCAGCGGGAATGAAACCTGAAACAACTGTTTTATTTATTGATGATATGAACCGGGAGGCAACCATTGAAGTACAGAATACAGATAAAGAAACAGCCCTACTCCATAGCAGCTTAGAGACTATACCCGAGGATCGCGAGAACAAACTTATTCTTTCACCTCAACTTGTTAAATTAGATGCTGGCAAGAAACAATTAGTTAGAGTTATACTCAAAGATGGGATAAAAATTGATAAACAAAGAATGGAAAGACTCAAATTTGTTTCTATCCCACAAGATGACGGTAAACATAACCGAGCTCGTATCGTAATTGGTCAAAATATCCCAGTGATAATATCTCCTGCTGATTTACCTGTAAATACTAGCCCATGGAAATTGTTGAAGTTCGATCGCTTGGGAAAAAAAATCAAGATTACAAATCCTAGTAAATACATTGTTCGCCTTACTAAGACTATTGATTTATTACCAGGAAATCAGGCTATGCAACTGCCAAGGAATTATATCCTACCAGAGGAAACTGTTTCGGTAAAGTTGCCAGACAATGCGGTTAACACCGTCAGTCTTCGCTTACATCCCGTAACACGTTTCGGAATTCTTGCGTCGTCTTACGAAACACACTGGTAATTTCTTTGTGAATACTGATGAAAAAAATCTTTCATACGGGACTTCTAATATTTGCTACTTCAAGTGCTGTTGCAAAAATGCAGTTTGACCAAGAGATGCTAAAATCTCTTGGCTATAATGCTGACACGGCTGAATTAATTCTAAACAGCGGAAATTATCTGCCAGGTGAACATCGTGTAAACATTATTGTGAATGGACAGAGTAAAGGTGTCTATGATATCTACTTTGACAGGACTGGCTTGCCTTGTTGGTCTGATTCGCTACTACACAAATTGGGTGTTGACCCACAACGCTTTGATTCAAAGGCTACTTCCTGCCTCAAGCCAACTTCTGAAAGTGGAATAAGCATAACAGAAAATGTTTCATTTAACAGCCTAGAGCTTAAAATCCCTATTGAAGGGCTTATGAGAAATATTCAATATGCAAAAGGTGGCAATGCGCTAGTTGTTAATTATGATGGTAGACGTTATCAATATGCAGCACAGGCTGGGGAAAGCAATTCTACACAAACCCTGATGTCTGAAATTGGGATGAACTTCGATAACTGGATTTTCCGCAGTGCACAGAGCTATACAAATCAAGGTAGTCAATCGACACTTACCCGGCGTTATGGTTTTATTCAAAGATCCTTTCCTGACTGGAATTCGCTGGTGCAGGCTGGTGAGATTTCGTCAAATGACCCCTTGTTTCCAGGTATCTCTCTAACCGGCGCTCAACTAGTACCCGAGAACGCAATCCAGGGAGGAATGAACCATGTGGCTCTTCATGTAATGTTCTCTCAACACGGTACGGCGGAAGTCTGGCAGAATAAAATACTATTGAAATCATTTTCTGCTATCCCTGGCGTTAATATTCTGCAAGATATTCCAGCACTTAACCAAAGTGATGATTTTATCGTTATTAATCATAATGTAACTGGAGGAGTGGAGAAACAAGTTATTCCTTTCATACAAGCTGAAACGGAAATGAGCCAAGGTTGGACTGGGACATCGCTTGTGATCGGGCGATTACGCCTAGCTGAACAAAACGATTTTTTATTAATAGGCTCAACCGATATCTTTCACAATAGCTGGTTGTCCCTTATCGGCGGAGGTGTTGCAGGTCAGCGGTACAAAGCTGCCTCTTGGCTTGCTAACGGGAGATTTACTAACAATCCAGTGACGGCAACACTATCACAGACATGGTCATTTACTCATAGCAAGGGAGAGCGAGGTGATAACGAGAAGGGGGTAATTAATCAGATAAGTATCGGTTATCCCTTAGCCAGTCGCTTAGCATTGACTGCATCTGCAAACTTTCGTAGTAATAATTATATCGATATTAACAGTTCGTGGTCAGAAACAACTAAGAGTAGGGGCAACGGAAAAGTTAAATCGCAGTATTCAGCAGGGCTTAATTATAGCCATAATTGGCTTGGTGCTTTTACATTCACAGGTACTCAATCGCAAACTTCGGTAGGCTCGCATACTTTAGGATATACAGTCAGTTGGGGCCGTACTTTTGGTAAAACGAATTTTAACCTTGGTATACAGCAAAATCGATTAATTAATAATAAAAATCATACTGATAATCGCTATATTTATTTAAGTATTTCAATCCCTTTGGGGCATGAAATAAACCTTCGCAATTGGGTTAATCAACGAGATAAACAAAGTTTAGCTGGCATTGGTTATGATCAGGTCGTCAGTGACAAGTTGAACTGGAGTATTAGTGCCGAAAAAGCTGAAAAACAAGATTCCTCACTTTCCAGCAGTGCAATTTGGACTACTAAGTATACCCAGCTAAGTGGGGGAGGGAGTAAAAGCAATAATAGCAACAGCTATAATGTAGGACTTCGAGGAGGCGTGGTTATCCATAAAGCTGGTTTAATCTTTACACCTCGCCAGATAAATGACACTTTTGGAATCATTTCGTTAAATAATAATATTCCTGATGTGGAGGTAATGACCTCTTCTGGCAAAGTATGGACTAATGATAAAGGTCTCGCTGTCGCCTCGTGGAGGCCTTGGGAAAAAAACACTGTACAAGTTGATATGCAAACTTTACCAAAAAACATACAGGTCCCCAACGGAATCCTTGATATCACACCTTATCATGGGGCAGTTGTTCCAGTCGCTCTTCCAGCCTTTAGTGTTCGTCGAGCGTTACTTAATTTTCATGCCAGTGGACCTGCTCCGGGCAGCCCAGTAACGAATTCTTCAGGCTCTCTCGTTGCATTTGTAAATGAAGATGGAACCCTTTTTATTGATGACCTTCCTGAAGGTAATTTTTATTCTCATCTACCAGATGGTAGCCCGTGTGTTATAAAACTTAGCTCTCCTTGGAGAAATTCTCCTGGTTCTCTTTATACAACCATTTCTTCGAGATGTATTCCATGAAAAAAGAAAATTTTATTACAATGATGTTCGCATTGATAATTTTTAATTGTCTACCTGCGAATGCTAGTTGCCAGATCCAGTTAAGTAGTTCCCAGGTGGTCTTGACTCCTGTCACCCGGGGGCAATTAATGCAGTTACGGGGAAATACCACCACATCATCGGAACTGAGGCTGGAAGATCCATTCGAAATTGAAATGCATATCGCATGTGATGAGGTAACCCCATTAGCACTAGAGTATATGAGCCAAGCATACGATTCAGATAGTTATCGCTTTGGAATTAATGGCCGGGCAACCTTAACAATGCATGACGTAACCATTGATGGTAAGCCTGTGAAAATTTATGACAGTGATAAAACTGCTTCAGCAATAAATTTTCGTCCCGGTAGGAAATTGACTTTTTGGAGAAACAGTACTCAGATCAGTGGTGTAAGTCTTAATGGAGGAATTACGTTAAATACATGGATTACGTCATCATCCACACGATTAAATGATGTTCAATCGTTAGATATGCACGGTATTTTGATCACGAGGTAGGCTGCCCCATAACTGTAAAAAGTCTGTTTAGCGGTCAAGAAATATTGACCGCTAAAGTATAAGCTCTCGGAACGTCTCTGGCGTAAACCCTCTATATCAGGATGATGAGGGCTGAGTCCAGTGTATTAGCTCTTTATAGGAGCAAAGTTAAGGCTGTACATTTACTTTCTCGACGTTTTAAGCCTCATGCGACAAAACTTACCGGATACGGGTATCTTCTTGCTTTCCTGGATTTAATCAACGGTCAGATTGATGTGCTCCCAGTCTTACTGCGACAACTTCAGATTGCCAGCGCCGACACGCTTATGCGTCGTGTTTTTCCTGAAAATATCGATCTGCTAATTATCGACGAAGCACACCTGCGTAAAAACGCATCCTGAAGTATATCGAACGTCTGCGCGGCAAAGGCGTAAAGGTGATTGGCCTGTCGGGTACTCCGTTTTCCCCGTTCCTGGGCAAATACTATGACCGACTGATTAAGCCGACCACCATCGGCGAGTTAATAAAGCGCGGCGATCTGAGTAAATACGATTTTTACGCGCCATTTAAGCAGGATCTGAAAGGCGTAAAAACCAAAGCATTGCTTGAGTACGGCAGCGATTACAACGAAACGCAGCTGGCTGAAATCATGTCCGACTCTACGCTGTTGGGCGACATCGTACAGAACTGGTTAGAGAATGGCCGGGAGCTGCCTACCATCGCTTTCTGCGTCAACGTAGCCCACGCCAGTTACCTGACAAACCAGTTTAACCTAGCGGGTGTTAATGCTGAGGTAATGTCTGCCCTAAATGCGGCCACAAGCCGCTGGCCGGTGAGGACATTGATACAGACACCGGACGCAAACTCAAAAGATTGGATAGTGAGCCGCGCCAGTCGACGAAAGCAGAGAAACAGGCCTGGTGGAGTCAGATCAAATTCTATCAGCGCCATCGCGTATCGCTGAAGGTATCGAAACTGCACTGTCTGCACACCAGATTTACAAAGTGGATACCTGGGCGATCATGACCGCCAACTTTATTAAGAAATTCCGGATCCCGGCAGGCGTTAAGCATCTGATTATTTTTGCTGACCGCGACGAGAAAAGTGCTACGGGTTTAGCTGCTGCCTGCGAATGCGCACACGCACATCTGGTGGCTAAAAAAAAATGACCTGCAATGCGTGAGTGTGTACTGGCCGGATCATGATGATTTCAACAATATGCTCATGAATGGCGATTAGGTTCGTGAGCTGGTTTTCTATAAAAAACAACAGGTGGCCGTATGAAACTGGAAACATCACTTAAACATTTCAGCCCTCAGGGAATGCACATCAGCGACGACGTGAAAGGAACCTCTCCGGAGCGTATCACCGGAACCGATGTTATGGCGGCAATTGGTACCACCAGCAGCCGCGCGCGGTTTGGTCTGGCTGCCTTCTTTGGTAAGACCGGGATCAGCAAAAGCGATGAGCAACTGGCTGTGAAGGCTCTGGCGCGTCATGCAATGGAATCAGCACCCCGGAATGTACGTAAAGCAGCTGCAGGAGAGTTTGGTTGGTGCATGCTGGTGCTCGCACAATGCGCCTTTGCAGAATACTCCCGTTCAGCAGAAACCAGCGTAAGGTGTCACAGCTGCAGCGGCAGCGGATTAACCTCTCAGTATGAGGATGTGATCAAACATCCTGGATTATTCAACTCTGACGGAATGGAAATCGTACCGCCGAAAATCAAGCACGAACTGGTCAAGCGTAAATGCGCGGCATGTAACGGTAAAGGTGAGCTGTTGGCCCGATGCCGTTGCAGCGGCAAAGGTGAGGTGCTCGACCGCAAAGCCACAAGCGAGCTCGGTGCGCTGGTGTTTAAAACCTGCGAGCGCTGCAGCGGAAACGGATTTTCTGAGGTGCCGTCTACTGCAGCCTATAAAGCAATACTGAAGCGAGTCCCGGATCTGCACTCTAGAACATGGACCCGTAACTGGAAACCGTTTCTGGAGGTGCTTGTCGCTGTCTGCCACAGAGAAGAACAAAAAGCAGACTTGGCGTTTCAGGACGCAACGAGTTTTAGTGACGATGTGAACAAAATTTAGCATATTAACGACTTCAGGCTTGATTTTGTCCGAACTTGTCGTATACGATTCAAATCGTGGGTTATATCGCCTGCGCAAAATAAAACCCGCCTTAGTGCGGGTTTTTTATTACTAAAGCAAATTCATTCTCATAGACGCGTAAGTATGATTTGGATCAAGATCTATACAGAACTACTCAAGGAATATTAAGGAACTGTAAATATTGTTTTGAGTGGTGAATGTATGGCATTAAGGGATTTGTTTGTTCGAACTCTACCTTGCAGACGGCGTTACGGTGTTGCACTATTTGTTGGTCTTATTTCAGGAGTGGTCTCAGCTTTTGTAAAGTGGGGTGCTGAAGTTCCACTTCCTCCGCGTAGCCCTTTTGATATGTTCACCAGCGCGTGTGGACCTGAGGCTTTGATTCGTGCTGCTGGGAAAATTGACTGCTCCAGAAATTTTCTCAACCCACCATATTTGTTCCTTCGTGATTGGCTTGGAATGGCAGATCCTAACGCGGCTATTTACGCTTTTGCAGGACATGTTTTTAACTGGGTTGGTTTAACACACATCATATTCTCAATAATATTTGCTGTGGGATATTGTGTTGCGGCTGAAGTGTTTCCCAAAATCAAGCTATGGCAGGGGCTTTTAGCTGGAGCGCTCGCCCAACTATTCGTTCATATGATTTCATTCCCGCTCATGGGCTTAACACCGCCTCTTTTCGCACTTCCCTGGTATGAAAATGTTTCTGAAATTGTTGGGCATCTTGTTTGGTTTTGGTCAATTGAAATCATTCGCAGAGACTTACGGAACAGGATCACACATGAATCAGATCCAGAGGTTAGTGGAGAAATGGTTAACAGATAGAGATTTAAATAAGACCTCATAAAGTCTTCATTTGAATGTGGGGGGTACACAAATTTGGTCCCCCCTCATTCTAATTTTCTGAATCCAATTTTTGTGCGACTTGCAATAGAAGCTTTTTATTATCTTTTCAAGCTATATCTTACACATTTTGTCAAATTTAGTTAGCTTTTGATATATTTTAAGTAAAGTGATTAGAGCCCGTACAACTGTTGCTTAAACGCATAATTTTGGTTTTTATCATTAGCTCAGCTAGCATCTGTTTAGCTAAAAAAGGGGATGCTATGAAAAAACCATGATTGCCGCCTCAGTTATACTGGTTGCTGGTTGTACCAGTTCACAGAAGCAAGAAAAGCCGGTCGGTATGGCAAATCCAGCTTCCGTTCACTGCATCAAACAGGGCGGGAGACTGGATATCGTTAAAGAATCTGGCGGTGAAGTGGGTTATTGCACATTATCATCAGGCGAGCGTATTGATGAATGGACTTTGTTCCGCTGTGACAACTCGAAATAATTGAGCTACAAATTTCTCGGAATGCGGTGATGGATCACTCCCGTGTGACTGAGAAACGCTATAGCTCTAGATGGGCGCTACTTTTTGCAAAATTGCTGTGTGAAAATACTGATTATTGGGTTACGCGCTCATCCAAAAGCACCTTGTCTAAATCCGATTAACCTCAGGCGGTTTGTTGGATGAGGTGCCTTTCAAGCATTTGGCCTCGCTTCGGCGAGGTTTTTCTTTTTCTCGACTGGATATCGATTGATTGAATTTAGTCAAATTAATTCGTATTGCAGTGTGTGGGATAGATGTAAATAGACCCGTTTTAGTTCCATGCATTTTTTGAGACCCCGCCCAAATAATGGTGCTGTCGATATTCCTCAGGTGTCATATTGTTCAGTGATTCATGAGGGCGTTCACAGTTATATTCTGACAACCATCTTTCCGTGATTGCCCGCACTTCATTCAGCGTTCTGAACAGATAAAAATCGAGTATTTCTGTAAGGTATGTTCGGTTAAAGCGCTCAATAAAAGCGTTCTGCATCGGCTTACCCGGCTGGATAAACTCCAGTTTTACTGCATGTTGCTCTGCCCATTCAGCCAGTGCAAGTGAGATAAATTCCGGACCATTATCCATGCGTAGCATGACAGGATAGCCGCGGTTTGCCGCGATCCTGTCAAGCACACGGACCACGCGCAGAGCTGGCAGATTCAGATCGATTTCAATCGACAACGCCTCACGGTTATAATCATCAACGACATTGAACGTGCGAAAACGACGCCCACAGACCAGGGCATCATGCATAAAATCGACTGACCAGCTCTGGTTCAGCGCTTCCGGTGTGGTCAGTGGCGAGGGATTACGCACTGGCAAACACTGTTTGCCCTTACGGCGAAAATTCAGTTTCAGCAGACAATAAATACGATGGATCCTTTTGTGATTACACGGGTATCCCTGCCGCCGCAAAACCTGAAAAAGTTTTGGAAAACAGTATTGTGGGTATCGCTCGACCACTGTCTGCAACGCGACAATAACGGGTTCGTCACGCGTGGTATCCGGACGATAATGTCAAACCGTTCTGCTCAGGTTCAGACTCCGGCAAGCCTGACGGATACTGAGTCCAAATGTCGTTATCAGATGAGTGACCAGCTCACGCTTAAAGGCTGGTTTTAAAACTTTTTTCGATAACGTCTTTCAGTGCCCGGTTCTCAAGGCTCAGGTCGGCAAACATCTGTTTGATACGCCGGTTCTCGTCCTCAAGATCCTTGATCTTTTTAATATCAGAAGCCTCCATGCCGCCGTATCTGGACTTCCAGTTGTAGTAGGTGGCTTCAGATATACCGACCTCCCGGCAGACATCTTTAACGGTTCGTCCGGCTTCAACCGACTTAATCACAGCGATGATGTGATGCTCCGTAAAACGGGCTTTACGCATAGCGATCTCCTTCGTTGGAAGATTGATTATGCCGAATAATCTCTAAATATGAATGGCACGATTATGCGGGATACTTACAGCAGAGATAGCTGCATGACCCATGATCAGCAACTCCTTGCTGGTCTTTTTTCTTATGCATTTTTGGAACTGCTGCTACACTTATACTGCCAAGTGATTTTCTTTGTCTGTCGGTTTATCTAAACCGATATCGAACTGCCCCGACACAGTTCAGACCATGGATAATCATATTCTTGCTCCTTTACTTACTCACTTTTTCAACTCATTTGCCTGCTTCTCCAAAAGCGGGCTTTTTTTATTCTCCTCAATTTATCTGAGAGGATACCTAGCAATAAGAGGGGCTCAATGTCCGATCCATTAACCGGCACTGGCGCAGTTCTCGGCGGCGGACTCCTGGGTTATGCAGTTTATGGGGTCTTACTCATACCGATTTCGGCGTAGATTTCGGCGCTTTCGGTGGCGCGGTATTCTACGTAGCAACAGCTACAAACCTGACGCGTGGCCGTCTTGCAGCATACTTTCTGACGTCAAGGAGTGCTTGAGGCTGGCTTTATTGGTTCATGGCTTAACGCAGCCACGCGGTATGAAAAACCTCTGGATGCACTTGGTACAGTGATATTGTCTGCTTTGTGTATCAAATCCTAATTTTTCTTAATAACCAGGATCTAAAAAGCTTATTAGGCATTTTCTTAAAGTTACATGGAGGGGGAGAAATGGTAATTGAGACTACTGCACTGGCAAATGCCATAATTTCCGGCGTGACCGTATTCACACTGATGTTTTACCAGCGAAGAGGGGCAAAACATCGTCCGATGATATCGCTTATTGCTTATTTCATGGTACTGGTAGACGCCAGCGACCCCACCCGTTATCTGTTCGGCGTGTACCGCGAATCACACTGGTTTGTAGTGCTGGTGAACGTTCTGATTTGCGCTGCCGTTCTTTGGGCTCGTGGAAATATGGCGCGACTGGATGATGCACTGAGGCAATAATGGACCAAACACAATTTCAGAATGCGGCCGGTATTAGCGCCGGGTTAGCTGTGCGATGGTTTTCGCATATCGATGCAGCCATGAATGAATTTGGCATTACCGCACCGCTCGATCAAGCTATGTTCATCGCACAGATGGGGCATCAGTCTGGTGGATTCAGCCGGTTGGTGGAAAACCTGAACTATGCGGCTGAAAACCTCGTTGCTAATTTTGGACGGCACCGTATCACCCCACAGCAGGCCGCAGTACTTGGCAGAACGGCAACGCAACCGGCGAATCAAAAAGCGATAGCCAATCTGGTGTACGGCGGAGAGTGGGGAAAAGAACATCTGGGTAACAAGGTTGCAGGGGATGGCTAGAAATATCGCGGCCTGAAGCAAATCACCGGGCTTAGCAATTACCGCAACTGTGCCACGCGCTGAAGCTGGACCTTGTAGCCCAGCCTGAATTACTGGAACAGGATGAGTATGCAGCTCGTTCAGCAGCATGGTTTTATGTCTCTCACGGCTGTCTGCTTCATTCCGGAGACGTGGAGCGGGTCACGCTGCTTATCAATGGCGGCTGTAACGGGCTTGATAAACGCCGCGCTATTTAACCCGGCGAAATCTGTACTGGTGTGAGGTCACTATGGGGTTTGAAACTTTAATTGGTATTGCTGCAGCAGTCATTGCCGCCATCGCTGACGCTTTCGGCCTTGGCCATATTCGCGGCACAAGCGAAGCAGAAGTAAAAGCAGACCAGCAGCGTACCGAAGAAACCTCCGCGACAATACTAGCCACAGCAGAACGTCGGATTAAAGTAATGAAAGAGGCTAACAATGTTCAGCAGACTGTTAACCATACGCCTGGCAACGATGTTGACCACGAGTTGCGGGACAACCGGACTCGCAAGGGTTTAGGTAGTAGATACTGCATGTAATTGGGTTAAACCCATATACGGGACGGTTCATGACTGGGATGTGCTTGATAAACAGACAAAGCGCGACATACTGTCGCATAACAAAGCTTGGCAGGCGAACTGCTTGGATAAATGCTTTTAACAATAGTATTAAGCAGATCCTTCTAAATTATGCGCCAAATAATCCAATTAAGTAACAAATCTTGGAAGGTTATTATAGTAATTAAGAAAATTCCTGAGAGGTCTGATTTTATTTTCTATTAAGCATTAGGGCATTACCTCTATCGTCATTGATTTGATTATACACTTTGATGAATAAGCCATAAATTAAAATGTGCATATACACGCTGGAACTATCACGTATGGATGGTGGGGGGTATTGATTTATGGCTTTATTATATCTACAAATATTATTTTGATTGTGAAAGTTATTTGTGACGTGCTGGAAGTATCAGTGGCACAACTCACTTGCTGGTGGGCATAAGGTGAATGCAGCCCAAAAAAAAGCCCCGGACACGGGGCAATTGTAATGGAATCTTATTATTAAAATTATGTGCTTCTTGCTCTGAGGCATAGGGATAATATCGATTCATTCGAATAATGCAAGCACAATGCGAATTAGTTTGTAACGAGATAAATCATTGTCACTGATAGTTCATATCCCCAGGAGAGGGTAAAATGGCCCTTATCCTCTACAAGGTATAAAAGGTTTCGCATTCGTACGAAGATTTTCTCTATGTGTATCAACGAGATTATCACGGCAAGTATATCTAAGAATTTTACGCAATATTGCCTTAAACATAAATTCGTATGTTAGTGATGAAGTAATAAAAAGTATTTGTTGGTATTTTCTTTAAACAAAACATGAAAATTTATTGCATTCTGTAAGGGGTGTTACTGTACAAGATGCTGACGCTATCCGAATCAAAATCGATGAAATAACTGTTTTATAAACTCTGTCATTTATTCAAGGAATAATTCTGTCGGGATTTATGATGCTCGATTTGATTATTTCATGAATAATGAGCTATGACCGCTTGGATACGGTCTTCTTTTAATTAATGTCTTAAATGTAAGCTAGAGGTAAATATGAGTATTGTAAATTTTAATGTAAAAGCAATTTCTGCAACAGATACTAAAAGCTGGCCCGAATCGCCGGAACGAACTTTACAGAATACCGGGCGTGAAGCTTATGCATCAGATGAATTACAAAAAGCTTTGCAAAGCAAGCCGTCGAAAGTGAAAAAATTGAGTGAATGTAGCGAAATTTTAAACAAATGCTCCCCTTTCACTCTGGGAGCGGCAACATTATATCGAACAGATCCTGTACCACAACTAATGGTTCAGGCGAGTGACGAACAAACTTATATCACGGATGATACCTTTCCGCCTTCAAGGTGGTATGGCAGTAGCGTTGTATCACATAAACGCGTCGGGGATGCTATCAAAAATCCTAAGCTCTTTGTGCAGGGTCCGGATATGATTGACATGTCGCAGCAAGGTCTGGGTGATTGCGGGTTTGTATGTTCAATTGGCTCGGTTGCTGTTCATCCAAATGGACATAATCTGTTGTTTTCTTCCATCTATCCATGTGCGTACAACCCAATCGGTGTTTACTCTGTACGTATTGTGAATGGTAAAGAAATAGGTTATTTGCTTGTTGATGACCTCATTCCTCAGGCTGGATATTCATCGATGATCGACAAAGAAGAGTTTTGGTATTTTATTATCGAAAAAGCTTTCGCTAAACTCAAAAGTGGTTATGGAAAACTGGGCGGTGGCAATGAAAAATATCTGGGTATAGAATCTACAGGAAATACAAGTATTTCAAAAGGTAATCTTGATACTGTCTGGATGTCAAAGTTCAATGACATTTTTAGAATCGGTCACCGTGTGACTTATCAGGGGACAGGTAGTAAACCTCATTACCTGGTAGGTGGCCATGCTTACGCAATTATTGATGCGCAAGAGTGGAACGGTATTCGTCTTGTAAGGCTACATAATCCGTGGAATTGGGCAAATTATAAAGGGCCGTATGCACCAGGAAGCACGGACTGGAATAACATCCCTGATAGCGTTCAGCAATCAGTATTCGAAATAGAACGTTTCGATGGTCGTACATTCTGGATGCCCTATGAACTTTATGCAGCAGATCTCCCCAAAATTAGTGATATGTACCTGTCGGAACAATTGCCCGAAGTCTTGAAGTCAATTGCTAATACGAACTCCATCCAAAATTAATCGTGGAAAGTACTTTGTACTTGAGGGTACGATTTAAGAAAAAAAAGTGATACGGCAACCAAACACTCTGTCAGCATAAAGCTGGCAGGGTGTTTTATATTGTTCTATAAATCAGGATACTGCGCAAGACGCAGCTATTAATGGTCCGATTCCTGCCCTACACAATTACAGGATTGAGGTTGCTCCGCTATAGCAAATCTTGCAAAGGATCAAACGTGCCAGGTATTCAGACTGGTTATCTTCCATATGTATTCAGTCTGAACTCATTTATGAGTTATAAACCTCATCAGGCAAACGTTAATAAATCTTGATTGTAAAAGACACTCCTGGCGATTCTGAACACCGGGGGGGCGTGGACACGCGGAAAACGGCTAGTTTTTTGCTTTTTATGGGCTTCATCATCATCCGTTTAACCTCTTGATATTTCAGTCCTGAGCATTTGCAGGATGTCGAAATGACTATTTTTTGTTCACCATCATGGATAACGAACTGAAAAATTTCCGGCTGAATATCACTCAGCTGGCAGCCATTACCGATCTGCACCGGCAGACGGTCACAGGCAGGCTTGCAAATGTGCAACCCGCACCCGGCAGCAATCCAAAACTTAAGCTTTATGCCATTACCGATATTTTGCGGGAGCTGCTGACAAGCACCACTCCGTCCGAGTTGGTGGACGTCGACAAAATGCTTCCCCCCGACCGTAAGGCCTGGTTCCAGTCGGAGCGTGAACGCCTCAAGTTTCAGCAGGAAACAGGGGAGTTGATCCCGGCATCGGAAGTCACCCGAGAGTTTTCCTCCATGGCGAAAGCGATGGTTCAGGTGCTGGAAACATTACCCGATATTCTTGAACGCGATTGCGCGATGACCCCTGCAGCAGTTGTCAGGGTGCAGCAGGTTATTGACGATCTGCGCGATCAGATCGCCCTCAAAGTTGAGCTGGCCGACTCACCGGAACAGGAGGATATGCCAGAAGAGGAGTAATTCATGCAACAGGCCACGGCAGCGGAAGTCAGGCGTAACGCTTCCGCCATTCTAAAAGCTCCTCGCCCTATGCCTGTGGCTGAGGCAGTACAGAAATTTATGCGCGTCCCGATGGGAGCTGGTAACTCGGCCCCTTGGGACCCTGCCGTCGCCCCGTATGTGATTGAGCCGATGAACTGCCTGGCGATGCGTGAATACGATGCGGTGGTGTTTGTGGGTCCGGCGCGAACGGGTAAAACGATTGGCCTGGTTGATGGCTGGGTGGTCTACAACATCGTCTGCGATCCGTCGGATATGCTGGTCGTCCAGATGACGGAAGAGAAAGCCCGGGAGCACTCGATAAAGCGTCTGGCGCGGACCTTCCGCGTCAGTCCGGAAGTGGCAAAACGCCTGAGCCCGTTGCGGAACGACAACAACGTGCACGATCGGACGTTTCTGGCCGGTAACTATCTCAAGATTGGCTGGCCTTCCATCAACATCATGTCCTCGTCAGATTTTAAATGCGTGGCGCTGACGGATTATGACCGTTTCCCTGAGGATATTGACGGCGAGGGCGATGGTTTTACCCTGGCGTCCAAACGTACCACCACCTTTATGTCCGCCGGCATGACCCTGGTGGAGTGTTCGCCAGGCCGGGACATTCGCGACAGTAAATGGCGTTGCAAGTCTCCCCATGAAGCGCCCTCCACGACTGGCGCGCTTTCACTGTACAGCCGTGGGGATCGCCGCCGGTGGTACTGGCCGAGCCCGCACTGTGGTGAATATTTTCAGCCAGCTATGGAGGCGATCACCGGCTATCCCTAATGGGCAGGATGCGCAGACGGTGCTGGAGAATGCCATAAGCACGCTGACGAGCTATACCCAGCTTTCCCATCGCATCAACGCCATCGTCCCGCTCTCTGCAATATACGCTTCCCTGCAGCAGCCTGGTGTATCAAGGGTCAAATTGATCAGCCCGACGGCCGATCTGGAAGCCGCCGCCGGGCAGGCCCCCTGGTGCAGCGCGATAAACGTTACGCGTAAAGGAGGCACCAGTGGATAAATTTCGGTCCTTCCTTCCCCCGTCAGCCATTCAACCGGAGCGGGCGAGGAACAGGCAAGCACAGAGCTAATTGCGGGGCTGGATACTGACATGGTCCGGAAGGTGAAAAATCCTGACACCTGTCCAGCCCATCTGCTGCCCTGGCTTGCCTGTAAGTTTGCAGTGGATTCCTGGGAGGAGGCATGGACGGAGGATGAACCACACAAAGACCCCTATACGTTCCGCGTGAAGGTCTACAGCCTGCAGGCCATTGATGAGGTGATGTATCAGCGCATACGCCGTCAGGTGGATAAAGCCAAAAACCTTCGCAGCCTGCTGACCACAATAGATGTGATCGCCGACATGGGCGCGAAGGAAAATTATTATATCGGCGGTGCTGTTACCGCCTGGATTGACGTTGTTATTGAGGCAGGAGTGTAGCTATGGCTGCGAAGTATTACAGCATTCTGACCAACAGGGGCAGGGAGCTGGAGGCGCAGTCCTCTGCGACCGGGAAGCCCGTTATCATTAAAGATTTTGTGGTGGGTGACGGGAACGGCCAGGCCGTAAAACCGGAATCTGCGCAGACGAAACTGGCACGCCATTTCTGCACAGCAAGTTTCCCCAGATCAGTTGAATCAGTTCATCGCTCAGCTGATATTGCCGGTTACTGTTGGCGGATTTGTTGTGCGGGAAGACGGCCTGCTGACCGATACGGGGGAGCTTTATTTCGTTGCGAACAGTGCCGCCATTGAAAAGCCGGATTAAGGCCAGGGAAACAAAAAAATCATTCATAAACGGAGAAAACGATACCCGGAGGATGTATTTCTCTTTCAGAGCCACTCAAACTGCCGCAAATCATCCCCATACCCGGTTACGCTGATTGCAATTAACAAAGCACTAAAGAGGGTGGCCGGTGGTGTGACGAAAAAGGCAGTTAGCAGAAATAGTGCTTTTACCCTAACTCTAACAGAATGAAGTCCCGCAACCGATCTGTGTAAAAGATCAGAATGCGGTAACAATTATTTTTTTCCTGAAGCCGAAAATAAAGCAACGGTGCCGGTCACTCTTACTTCAGCGGTTTCAAAATGATCGGAAAGTATTTCTCTTAACGATGCCTCAGAGTCTTTTTTATTGGAGAAAATTCCTTTGCTATTGTAAGTATTCATCAGCATCTTTCCGAAACTATTGTGATTTACGCCATTACCAAGAATAGTTGCACCATAAAGTACACCACCGTCAGTCAACGCCATTTTGGCATTTCCTATAGCTATAGCCTTATTGGCCATAGTCCCCGGCAGGCAGTGAAGAAGATAAAACATTGCGATGGAGTCGAATTGATTGTTCAGGTGAACCGGATAAGGATCGAATACATCGTGGTTAATTTTTTGAAGTATTTGAGACTCTCTGGCTCTGGCTGAAGCAGCGTTCAGACTTGCTGTGTTGAGATCCATCAACGATATCTTGCAGTCAGAAGGAGCATAAGTCAGGTAATATCCACTACCAACACCGATATCGAGATGCTTGTGACCTAGATGTTTTAAAAAGTGTGGTAGCAGAAACTGTCCTGTAGGGCATTTCCATGCAAACTGATTAGAAATATTTAGCACCCACCAGTCATAAAGCTTTAATGTTAAAGGTGTGTAAACTTTGGTCCCATTGTCCGTCTGATTGTTCATTGGTTTCTCCTTGTTAAAATTCATGCGTTAAATTAAATCAATTATCCATAATCATTACAAGGTTAAGTGCCGCAGCCCTTCATATGCAAGACTGTTCTGCGACAGGTTTTTCAATGTTAATGTCGGTGGATGAAACATGATAATGGTTAAGTATGTACATATTAAAAGGTTTTGTGTAAGGATGGTTACTGTTGGACGCGAATGTGAGGGTATTCTTGGAAAAGCTAACATTGACATGAAAGGAAACTGCTGAACTACTTGGTATCTCTACGGCTACCCTACCCAAAACAGCGAAAGCAGGAATTAAAGATGACGTTATTTAAATCGATTATTGCAGCTCTGCCACTGGTGGCTGGCGCAGTCAGCGCTCAGGCAACCCTGAATACCATGGGTATTACGACTTCTGTTAAGAATGGTGGAGGAAGTTTGACGTCTTACAACCGGGTCAGCGCTACGACTTACGGCAGCAGCGGGAGCAGTACGAAAACAATCGGCAACACGACCTATGTCAGGGATAACCGTGGCAATACCACGTCATACAACAAGGTCGATAGCACGATCGTTGGAAGCGACGGGAGCACCATGAAAAAGGTCGGCAGTACGACCTATGTCAGGGATCGCTACGGCAATACCACGACATATAACAAGGTCGGTAGCACGATTGTTGGAAGCGACGGGAGTACTATGAAAAAGGTCGGCAATACAACCTACATTAACGACGGTCACGGCAATATAACCAAATGTAACGTGGTTGGCTCAACAACACACTGCAACTAAGCTGAGCGTCTGCCGGGCATACCACTGTTGCCAGTAAAAAAGGGGTTCTATGAATTATCCTCTGGCCGCGGGGGTTGAACTGTTCGCTTATGTAAGCCATACCCAAAAAGATCACAAACGAAGCAAGTTGCAATCGAGGCGGCATAGTATCCGCAGCTTCGCAGGCAGAGGATGGCATGGAGCCGTTGTTCAGCATGAACCCGTCGCCTCATCCTGGATTGTATGAAAGTCATCGCCGCGTCCAGGCAAGAAAAAGGGATCGCCTGCCGTAATTTAAGCGTTACTGCCGGAACGCTTAAAAGGCAGAACAGGCCATACCAGCACGTCCTTAAGCCCCTGGCAAAAACAGACGAGGACATGCGCTGTTTCGTGATTATCCGGTTACGATAAAAACCGATCAGGATCGGAATTAACCTGCCGGGCACTGGAACAATGGGCCTTTTAGCATGGAATGTAACTACGTCTTATCCAGCCGGGATAGCCGACTCAGAACGGATTTATTGAAAGTTTTAACGGACGATTCAGTGATGAATGCCTGAACGAGTACTGGTTCAGCGCGATTATTCATGCCAGGAAAACGATCAATGACTGGCGGCAGGATTATAATGAGTGTCGTCCCCATTCATCGCTGAACTGCTGACCGGGCAGATCAGACAGTTCTGGCTTGAGTCTGGCTGCGTCTATGGTTATCGCAAGATCCATCTCGATCTGCGTGATACCGGACATCAGTGCGGAGTGAACCGGGTCTGGCGGCTGATGAAGCGTGCCGGAATAAAAGCTCAGGTTTTGAACCGCAGCCCACGTGCACGTAAAGGAGAAGCCAGCATCGTGACACCCAACAGGCTCCAGCGGCAGTTCAATCCGGACTCACCGGATGAACGTTGGATGATGGACATCACCTATATCCGAACCCACGAAGGCTGGCTGTATCTGGCCGTGGCGGTTGACCTGTTCTCCCGAAAAGTTATCGGCTGGTCAATGCAACCTAGCATGACAAAAGAGATTGTCCCGAAAGCATTACTTATGGCGGTATGGAGGCGTAATCATCAAAAGCAGGTACTGGTTTACTCTGATCAGGGCAGTCGGTACACGGGCCATGAGTGGCAGTTGTTTCTGAAATCACACGGTCTGAAGGGCAGCATGAGTCGTCGCGGTAACTGTCATGACAACGCGGTTGCGGAAAGCTTTTTCCAGCAACTGAAACGCGAATGGATTAAGAAAAATTATCAATTACTTGAGAATTCATTTTTTTATGCGAATGAAAATGATAACTAAATGCTGCTGTTAATGAGGATTTCTGCCCGGCAGATACCTGCCTTCCTAAACGATGAATGTACACCTCCCACATTTACACGCATATTTCATTGATGCTGTAGAGCCTGTAGCGTTATCATCAAGCCAGTGCTAACTGGATATACTGCCTAGGCTCTAGTTGAAGTTGCATCTGACATAGATTATTCTGTGAAATGAGTGGGGATGTATTTTATAACAGGGGAGTATTATGAAAACTATAATTTTAACTTGTCTTTTACTACTATCAGATCTTGGATATGCTGATATCGGTCAGCAAATTAAACAAAAAAGTGATGAGGTTAGCTATGGTATTGTAGCCAGTGTGGCTCAAAAAGAGCATCAGACCTCAAAAAGAATTAAGTTACAATTGGAAATCGATATGCTGAGGAACCAAATAGCCACAGCCAAGAATGATGATAAAATAGTCCTAGAAAACAAACTTAAGCATTTAGAAAAATTAAAATCTCAGTTATAAATATACTCTACCTACAGTACTCTGATTTTGTAAGAAGATTGTACTAGTTTTGTCAAAGCTTTTAATCTTTGAGGCAGTCAGCAATCTCACGAGTTCGATATGCTTTTCTTTTTTTACATGTTTTTTTCTCGCATCCTAAGTGAGCGACTTACCAAAGGCCTAACGTTAGCCCTTGTACGAAGGATTTTCTTTGGGATGAAGGTGTATAACAAATTATCCTTTTAATCATTTAGATTAATCTACTTCATGGCTTCAAATTTTTTCATCGCAGATGCCAGTTGTGATGTGGGTACAGCCTGTTCGCCAGCGGCTACTGCGGTGAAACTGAATTCCTGATACTTCTTAAGCCACAGGAAAACTCACTGGTAGGACACCATGCTAGCGGGCAACCAACAACATCGTCATAACATGCTTAATGCTCTTCTGAACAATGGCGATTTTTATCTGGATGCTGCGATGTCTGCGCTTCTCTGGACCCAAAGTTAATTTAAGTAATACCAACGACTGGAGGTTAAGAGCAAATATACTGACTACACAAAATTTAAATTTTCATTAAGTGCGGAGCATGTGCAGATCTTCTGATATATGTTACTACAGCACATGCATGCCATGTTAAGATATATTGCGTATGGGGATATGTGGCTTACATAATGTTTTCGCTTTAGCTCTAAAGGTTCCGGAAATTATCAGGGAAAACTAATTGCCCGGACAGTGATTCAGATATGATATGCAGGAATGAACACTTTCATAATATTTAAAATAACAAGGTGACGAACTCAATATTTATCTTTCATACTTATTCAGCGGATGCTGTTGCAGATGATATTGATAAGCAATATTGAGCAGGACATCGCTGGCGTTCTTGTAGTCTGTAGAACTGCATGACAAAGTCATGAAGTATGATCCAAGAATAAGGGAGACAGAATGATGGAATCATTACCCTACCAGCCTTTATAATAGCAATTTTTTGTACAGCTATGGTTTCCTGCAGGACAAAAAGTGCCTGTATAAATGCTGGATAGTGGTTTGTAAAAAAGATGTTTATAATTCACATTATAGCCCTGAATATTACTATAATCTGGCCTTTGATATCCTAAGCAAGGATAAAGACCAAACCAGTATCCATCTGGCATCAATTTTGTCCAGTAAGAATCAATAGCATAGCGTTGTTCACATGTATGGTCCAGTAAATCTATCGCTTCAGAAATATTAGCTATAAGTTTTGGTCTATACGTTTCATTGATAATATATGCACAGGCACAAAATGCATGATTTATTTTTAAAAAAAGACTCCTGCATTTTAAGGGATTAACATTAAAATAATTAGCAGATAACATAGCAACATCCCATCTATTACCTTTCAACATTTTGAGGAATTCATTAGCTCTGGATATGCTTTCAATATCCACATTAAATTCCATATCATCCTCAAGAATAATTATATTCCCCATCCCTTTGCTTTCGGCATGCTTCAAAATTGAAAAATGAGAGAGTGTGCACCCTATATAACCAATTTTATGTTCTATTGCATCAAATCTTGAGATTTTATCATCTGGAATACCAAGTGATTTGAGTTGGGAAAGTATGTTCCAATTACGATCTTCCCTGGATTTTAAATTTATGTAAAAGACTTTCTCGATATTAGATAAGTCGAGTGTTATGTTATTCATTTTAACTACCTTTGAATTTGTAAGAATGTAAGGTGTAATACGTTATAAAAATTAGCTAACCATTGAAAGCAGGAAAGTCTTGGTGCGGTGATGAAAAACAGTAGTGGAATTACATCTTCATGTGCATCGCTACTATAAACTCTAACCATGGTTAAAATGATCCATAGCGTTTGATATCGTCTATAGACCTTTTAAAGTATTCACGTCGATCTATTTCTATGTTCTCTATATTACTAAGTCCAGGCTTCTGGTATCCGACACAAGGATAAACACCGTACCAGTTTCCCTCTTTCATTAAAGTGAGCCAGTGAGTATCGAGACCAACTTTGTTACGAGGTTCACCCTGTTCCAGTCTGTAAATTGCTTGTGCGTAATTATGCATTAATTTTTTATAATAAGACTTATTCACTAAGTAGCTATTTGCGAGAAATGCGAATTCTACTTTATAAAAATATCTTTTCACTTTTTTGATAATATAGTAGCTGGCGGATAAAAAACCGACATCCCAGTTAGTTTGGACTAACTCATTAAGAAAGATATTTGTTCTTATTATCGATGCGGAATCTTTTTCGAAAACCATGTCATCCTCTAAAATCAGGACGTTATTCCAACCATTTATTTGTGCCATGATCAAAACATTGAGATGAGATTTCGCACAACCTAATGCGCCGTTTTTTTCTTTAATTGCGTTGAAACGCAGTATTTTTTCGCTAGGTGCATTCATTTTTTGCAATTCGGCCATGATGCTAGCCAGTCTATCTGGTCTTTGCTCTAAATTGATAAAAACAATTTTGTCAATCAAACTCCAGTTAATTTCATTCATGACTTATAATACCATTATTTTTTAAAGCTATATACTATCATAATGTTAGTCTGGTACATGCTATCATTGCCAGTTTTAAGACTTGCGTCCGGGATGTAATCCTATATAGGTTTAACTGAATGCTGTATCACGGAGATCACTATTATCATACCCTACCTACTGTAACCCTTAATAACTACTAGCTCTGCGCACGGTCTTGTATCGTGCTTTCACCCACTCCTTGCTGCGGTAGGGGGTGTTATCTTCTATACCTTACTAACCCCTATATGGGCCGGAAAGAAATGCCCATGTGATATTCAGAGTGGGGCATTGGGAACTGTCACGTGATGGTGAATAGGACAAATGAATCCAGACTATTGTCGGTTCAGGCGTAGCGTAGCATAATCGAAGAAGCCAAAAAAACGGGCCGGTGCTACCGGCTAGTTAATGCCGCACTTTTGTCAGGTATGCTCAAGAATTGCTAAACAGGTATAAGACAGATCAACTGGCATGGTTCGCACTTGTCGCACTGCTGTTAGCGCGCAAGGAAGGTCTGATTGGCTCTGATTCGCAGTAAACTCTTTTTTTCCTTTGCCAGTCAGATTGATGGTTTCCCAGCTAAGCTGGGGACAAATGCGACAGCAGTTGCAACCGATAATTCTCGACCTTTCTAGGCTAGGTGTCAGATCAGGTTGCAACTAATAAATATTATTCAACAAGCGTGTTAGTGGTGGCGAAGCGAATCTTTACAAACCTGTTCAATATGTATGGTTAAAACATGATCTCTTCCGTGGGCAGATCGCGCTGATAGGTGTAACGGATAAGCAGCGCTGTTTTTTCCGCTTATTACCAAGAAAGGATGTATTTCTGTTTACGGCATCGTGCAGGGTTTCATCATCATCGGGCTCAACGTTACGCGTCAACATACGTTGGGCAAAAAACTTCAGGTGGGCAACAAACCATTGATAGCTTAAAGAACTTGTTCCATATGCCAGCCGTAACTGATATTTCGCTAACTGTAGAATCTCCTGCACCATTTGGGTAATATGTATAACTTCGGTAATTTACTGTTCAGTTGTCCGGTCACCAGGTGCAGTGCAATAAATCCCGATAAATGTTCCGGTAACTCGATGCCAAATCGCTGGGCAATTATCGCCCGAGCCTCGTTGCTCAGTTCAGACTGGCATGGGTAAAGAGGTTGCGTTTCCCATAGTAGGGCGTTCTTAAGCACCAAGCCTTTCTTTTGCCGTTTGTTAGCGTAGTGGCAGTGATCGGTAATGGTGATATAAAGGCTCTCTGTAGTTTTCCAAATCGACTACGTGCGAGGTCAATATTACGGTCGCAGGTTGTAATCACTTCTCACGGAATTTAGCTCAGGTATTCGCCCAGGCGTCGAGTCAATTCATCATTTTGTAAGGCAAAAACCTTTTCGATACGCGATGAGTCGAGTGTTTCACCTACGCATTTCTGAAAGGCTAAACCGCCCCCCATGACGATCTGTTCTCGTTGCTGCGCATCAAGAATAACCACGATATTATTATTCAACATTTTTGCAGTGATCTTCGGACCCCAAAAATGAAAATACTAATCCATGATAATCGCTTGAAATCAGTTTTTGTTAGCTAAATATTTAACAATACGCGACGCAATCTATCACCGAATGATTCTCTTTAAAAACCTAAGGGCAAAAACCGTGAGCTTGATCCGCCGTGTACCTCTTAAGTATCAGAATAACCTGAAACGATATTCCATAATGACTTCTGCCGACAGCGTATGGGTGCGGGTATAGCGGCCATTCGTAAGCACCGGCGTTTTACCGCTTGCTTTATATGACCAGCCTGGCCCGAACATCGCCCAAAATGTAAAGTTCCTGAAGTACGCATCGGTAGGTGCCCAGCGGGTAAATGCACTGATCTCCCCGCTACGTACATCATTGCCTTTATAATCAAACTGCGCGATGTTCCCGACCAGACCGACGCCCAGATCGGGCGTTAAGCGATATTCGGTCATATTGGCAAACATAAGTTCACCATCGCGCAAATAATCGTCACCGGCATAAGCCATCGAGATAAAAGTGCCGCGCGACTTTTTACTCATATGACGAGGATAAAATCCCACTTCATTGGCTTTCTGCGCGTCGGTATAGCCGATCCCCGTTTTACTGCTCCAGCGCTCGCCTTTCCAGGTTGCATCCATCGCGAAGTGCCAGGCGTTATTGTCGAAATCACGTTTGTTTGCAGGCATCGCGCGGTACTCTTCCTGCGCATGCGTGGCGTAAATTTGTGTGCCGATTGTCCAGTCAGATGTCGGACGAAGTTGCGTGAACAGGATGTGACGCTGTAAATAGTTTTTGCTTTCGCCCCAGGCATACTGGGCATCGAACCCGTCACTTTTCCAGAGAATTTCGCCGCTTGTCAGATAGCCAATATCTTTACCCGTGTTGGTCTGAAACTGCTTTTTATCCGGCGAATTTCGGTCCATGGAATTTTCCACCCAGGCACCGCGCAGGGTGAGGTGCCCATAGCTTACGCCTCCGCTAATGCCTGAGTAGGTTGTTGGGGAGAGGCGCGTTGATGTCGAAATGACGCCATAGTTTTTCAGCATCTGCCATCCCCAGCGGGCATTGAGCTGCAAATCCTCAAGAGCATATTTCAGCTTAATGTTTCGTTGGCCGAACTTTGAATACCCTTCGGCATTTTTTTTATTGTTCCCCGTTCCGTTGTTATACAGTACACCACGGGAGTTAAAATAATCACTGGCACCCAATTTGAAGGCGCTATAATAAGTGACGTCAAAACCAATGATATCGGCAAAATATCCGGATTGATAATCCGCTGCAAAGCCTTGCCCCCACGCGTTATGCACATGCTTGGGATTGGCGTTTTCTTCTTTTAGGTATTTCCAGTAGTTCTTTGCTGAGAGCGTGAGCTGTGAGTCTGTGAAAAATGCATCACTTAAGAAAGCGTTCTCGCTTGCCCAAACTGGCGAAGAAAGCCCGCACGTTATCAATGTGAGAGTAATATACTTAAGCATCATCCGTTCCTGAAAATGGGCCGTCGCAGAAATTTAGACCGAGGAGATACTGCGGACGACCAAAATAAAAGAGACTGAAGCGTTTATTTATTGCTGAGCGCCTTTTTACCTGCCTCGACATACTTCATGGTACCAATTTCAGGTACCCTATATTTGCCATCTTTATAGGTTATTTTGACCACCGCGGCGTTGGTGAGCGGTAGATTTTTGGCCGGGTTATCGGTCAGATCGGAGATCATAATCTGCATTGATGTACCGGATGAGATGGCCAAAATATTCTTGTCACCTTCTTTTTTCGCCGTTTCAACAATGGTGTTCAGCGCTGCCTGGGTGCGGGTTTTCACCTGTTCATAGTTTTCAGCCAGATGCTGCGGGTCCGCTTTCGCCAGCGCATTCTGGTTGTCTTTTACCGGCAGCGAACCTGATTTCATCGCGGTAAAAAGCGCTTTAGCATCGGCCAGCCCTAATGCATGCGCGCCGGCATTGGCCATATCTTTGTTATAGCCACCTTCAAAACTACCAAAAAAGGCTTCGCGTAAACCTTCCAGTTCGGTGAGATGATAATCCTTTACACCAGCCTGCTGAAGAATAACCGCCATCGTTTCGCGCTGACGCCCGGCGTCGCTGGAATAAAAACGATCGAATTTAATATCTTTTAATCCTTCGCCCAAATAACGAGCGACATCTTTACCTTCTGGGGTGAGTGGTGAATCAGCCCATCCCTGAACGCGATCTAACGTATTAAGCAGTGTTTTACCATGACGGGCAAAATAAATACTGATCGCCTCATCCTTGCTGTTTTTATAATTGTTCTGCGCCATGATCGCGGGGCTAGCGGTAGCGCTAACCAGCATTAACACACTGAGTAGCCATTTTTTCATCGTTACGTAGTCCTTTTTTTAGCCAAAAAAAAACCTACGTGCTCTTCTCGCTCCCAATATAGGAGGAGAGATGAAAACGTAGGTTTTGCCTGTTGAAACAGTAACAATCCAGTTGCTGAAGACATTACCACTAATATTTTTTCCGGGCATCTGATTTATAACGGTGATGTATATAAATGTGATCTTCCTCATACCCGTAATATCTCTTTGCTTAATCTCTAAGAACACGCGAGTGCAGGATTAATTAGGTGGGGAAGGGTGATCGCTATCACAAAAAATCCTTTCACCATCTGGACGTAATCGCCGACACGACGTATTTTCGTTAGCAACTCGGGATTGTTACTGATTCAGGCAAAACCTAAGGCACTTTCTGCACACGTTGCAGCAGGGGGCCTTAGGTTTTTTTTTGCATTGTATTTATCCCTCAGGGATAACAGGAGCTACGATGAAGATAACGTTTATTGCCGCCGCGCTGATCTCCGCGATAAGTTTTACGGTTTCTGCCGATCCGCTAAAAATTCTGATTGTGAATGATGATGGCTGTGTATCTCCCGGCAGTATCCAGCTTCAGGAAAAACTTGCTCAAAAAGGTTATGATGTCTGGATGGTTGCACCAGCGACCAATCAAAGCGGTATCGGCTCTGCGATTACGTTCAAAACCGGTAAGGTTTTTGATGTTAAAAAAGTTGCCGATAAACGTTACTGCTTCCCGGGTACGCCAGCGGACTCCGTCGATTTTGGTTTGCAGGGGCTGTTGAAAGATAATCCTCCTGATCTGGTTATTTCTGGCGTTAATGATGGCCCGAATACCGGGATGGCGCAGGTGAATTCCGGTACCGTGAGCGCCGCTGCACGTGCTATTCGCTATGGTTTTCCGGCGATTGCTGCCAGCATTGGGTACGTCTACACTGAAGATGAAATGAAAAATAAATGGCCAAGTACGCATAAATACTGGGCTGATGCGATTGATCACGTCGTTGAGGTGGTGGGGAAACTTAACGACAAACCGGCATCCGACAGCGCTTTATTGCCTAAAGGCTCCGGGTTAAGTATTAATTATCCGCCGCTGCCAAAAGCACAAATTAAAGGAATACACTTCATTGAAAACGAAATGTTCCCTACGCCGCAGATTGGCTACGACATTTTGCCTGACGGAACGGCAAAGCAGACGATTAACCCGGCATCTTTAAACAATGTTCAGGATGACACCGATTCGGGTTGGTTAAATAAAGGCTATATCACGTATACGCTGATTGATGGCGCGTGGAATGCCCCGCAGTATCAGGCGCAGTATGAAAAGGCGTTAACAAAATAGTTTTATCTCGTGTCGGAAGACACATAAAGGATGGTTACTGCTTAGGCAGGCAAAACCTGATACATCAGTGGATGTCGCTTCGCTGATGATCAGGTTTTTTTATTTTAGTACGGATGACATCGATGAAAATGAAATATGAAGATCTGGCATAGAATATTCTTCGTCACGTAGGCGGGCGCAAGAACGTGAGCAGCCTTGTACATTGCGCCACCCGTCTACGCTTCAAGCTGAAGGATGATGGCAAAGCGTATGCCGAAACACTGAAATAGAATCCTGACGTCATCATGGTGGTGGAAAGCGGGGGACACTTTTAGGTCGTCGTTTGTAATCAAGTCCATGATGTCTGGCAGCGATTCCTGCAATCAACCGCTCGCGACTGTTAGCAGTACTCTGATTGCAGGTTGTTCCTCATCCCCTAATCTTCGCAATTCAGACTAAACGAAAGGTTGATATGTGCAGGATTACTACCCAGGCCATTCATGACATACAGCTCTGGGGCTATTACCCATACCCGCCCGGTCAGTTCTGCGTATGTCACTGCTTCTGTAACAAGACCAGGAGCATCGCACTGAGCCCCCCATACTTTGTCTACATGGTCATGGCAAATATCCACATCGAAAAGCCGAGAAAACATAACGACAGCTGGTTCTCTCATAAGAGCCCCCTTTTTAGCGTTGGGATAATCTTACCCTTTTTGAAATCAGCCTACGGGGAGTGCAGGACTCATTTTTCGCAGTGGCACACTACAGACTCAGGCCACCGCAGTTGCTATATAGGGTTTATAAAAATAGATGTCGCGTCTTCGCTGACGTGATGGTAATGGCGGGCTTGCCCATAAGTTATGGCGAATGTGCATCTCAAAAAAAGATGCCAGCCTTGTATTAAGCATGTGTTTTCGTATCTTTTAACCGAACAATGTTTACAACTGGGGCTGCCTAACCCCTTTGAACAGACTACAGCTAGCGTTAATCTCAAGTTGAATGAATCAGCGGGTGAGGGGGCTGCAACTACTATGTTAACCAGTAATGCCTGGCGGTATAGTGTTGCTGTTCGATTTCGGGAGAAGGGATACGTTGATGGACGATTTTCTGAAAGATTTTGGCAAAGTGGTAGAGGGCAGTTCGGGGGCTTTATCGTTTGGACTGATACAGTGCCTGGTCATGGCGGGGGCCGTCACCAGTCTGTCACAACAAACAGGCGTTATGTTAGCGGCAGCCCTGGTTGCTACGGTAGGCTTCTTCTTGTGCATTTTTAGCGTGGCCAGAGTCATTAAAGACGTCGCGTCAACCAACAAGGTGAGACGTTTACAACTTTCCATTTTGTTATATCCGGCCGCTATTGGTGCCTTGCTGTCAGCGAAGGTAAGCCTTATCTCACTGCTGGGTAAGTGATTTAAGGAGAACGCCTTTTACTGGAAGTTGCTTGCCAAAAAGTAGCCACTCCATATCGCTCTGGGCTGAAATGCGAAGCCGGTCTGCTGTCAGGACAACTGGATGATCCGTCAAGGGAGAACTGAGAAATGGTGCTCAAAATGACCGTTCTGATCGAAAACCATCTTTCCCCGCGTGCCACTGCAGGGATGCAGCCCCGCGCAGGCCTCTCTATCCTTCTGGACGATGGAGAGAGCAGGATTCTGTTTGATTCCGGCCCGGATGAAACCTTTGTTCACAACGCCGGACTGATTAACGAGCCGCTGACAGATCTGGACGCGGTTGTATTATCGCACGGGCATTATGATCACAGCGGCGGGATAATGTGTCTTGGCCCGGGGACTCGTATCATCTGCCACCCCGGCGTATTACGGGAAAGGTATGCCGGAATCAGGCTTTCCGGAAAAATAGTTCCGCTTAAGAAACTTTCGGTCGCCGAACGCTTTTATGGGCTGGAGGTGGAGTTCAGTAAAACTCCGCGGATCGTGGCAGGGCGTTTTATCTGGACTGGTGAAATCCCGGCAGAAAACCCGCAGGCCTGTGGTTTTATCGATCATAAGAGTGTAACGCCTGATTATGTTTCTGACGAAGGCGCACTTATCTGGCGATCATCGCGCGGGCTGGTCATTTTCACCGGATGCGGCCACCGTGGACTGGAAAACACCGTTCGCCACTGCATGAACATTACGGGGGAAATGCGCATATATGCCCTTGTCGGTGGGTTTCATCTGCGGGCTGCGTCCCCAATGAAGCTGATAAGGCTGAAAGCATTCTTGCGTGAGATCGCTCCTGAGCAGATTCTGGGCTGTCACTGCACCGGAAGATGGGGGAAACTGTGGCTTAGAAATATGCATCCTGTCGCCTGCGGAGATACCGTTTTTTTTGAAGAGTAAGTATGTGCTCCAGGCTCACGTCGTCATGCGGGTGCACCTGTCATGGTGGTGTCGTCTTTCTGTCAGGCCCGTGTCGTGTACGGTGCCGGTCAGAAATGCGAATATCTTACTTGTTACCACCAGACATGAGGTTATCGATGAACGTCGCAGAAAAAGTGAAAGCCCTTCGCCTGAAGAAGGCATGGTCTCAGGAGCAGCTGGCTGAAGTCGCCTCGCTTTCTGTCAGAACAGTGCAGCGTACTGAAAAAGGGCTTAAACCCGGTCTTGAAACACTGAGTGCGCTTGCTTCTGCCTTTGAGGTCAGCGTTTCTGAACTCTCCGAAGAGGCTGGTGAAGCCGGCAACGCGCTTGATGAGCGTATCAGTGATGCCAGAAGTCAGGTTGTACGGGAAATGCGGTTCTACCGGAGACTCGCAACCGCTTTTCTGGTATGTAGCGCACTGATGATTGTTAACTATCTGTTCACCCCGAAAAGCTACTGGTCCCTTATTGTGACTGCCATATGGGGCTGTCTGGTTGTGTTCAGGGGGATCAGCGTGTTTGTGATTCGTGATCAGCTTAAATCATGGCAACATCACAGGTTGAATAAACTGCTTCGTCCCGGCACCGGTAAAAAAGAAAAATAAGCAGCGGGCAATTAAGGCGCACCCGGAAATTTCTCTTTAAATGGCTAAATGTAAACATCAGTCACCGGTAAGGTATGAAGCATGAATCTGTCTGAATTTTTTAAACATACGCCCGTCTGGGTCTGGATCCTGCTGGCTTTTTTACTTCGTCGTGGTTTTGCAGCCCTGTATGACAGAGAAATGACAACCGGTCGGCTTTTTTTTCTCCCGGTATTGTTTCTTATCTGGGGAGGCTACGGAATGATTACTGAAACAGAAAGGGCTGGGTTAAGTCTGAGCATGATGATCGCTGGAATACTCGCGGGGGCTTCACTTGGCTACTGGATGTGGCGGTCACAACCTCCTCTGCGGGATTCAGTCAGTCCCGGCAGAGTTATCAGGGCCGGGACGCCGATGACGCTGGGACTGATCGTTGTTGCTTTTTGTACAAAATTCATCCTCACCTCCGCCATCTGTCTGCAGCCCGAACTTGCTGCATCGGTCAGTTTCTGCATATTAATGGGTGGGATCACCGGGCTGATTGATGGTGTATTCTGGGGAGGCACGCTGAGGATTTTTATCCCCTGGTGCCGACGGTGTAAGTAACCACCCTCGCGCTTGGCTGAGCATTATCTGAAGATGCAAGATCGCTTTCTTATTGTTTAATATCTTTAATAGCAATCAAAAAATCACATTAAAAAAGGGACATAAGTCCTTTTTTGGGTGTGCGGGTTTGATACCCTTATAAATCCTTAAGGTAGTAAAATTTCAAAGCGATTGGGATAACTTAATGTATTCAGAACATGTAATAGTAACTTTTAGTGGCATAAAAATAGATTACAGGAACATCAGGGTTGAAGATATCAATATTATTGACATAGCAAAAGGTCTGTCTAACGAATGTCGTTTCGGTGGGCAATGTGAAAATTTTTACTCCGTCGCACAACACTCAATTCTTGTTAGTTACCTAACCCCAAAAAGCTTAGCACTGGAAGCTCTCTTACATGATGCAGCCGAGGCGTATATAAAAGATTTCCCGTCTCCTTTGAAGAGAATTATGCCTGACTATCTCGTACTGGAAAAAAGGTTTGAAAAGGCCATTAAAGATAGATTTTGCCTCCGGCAACATAAATCACCGGAAATTAAAGAGGCCGATCTTATAATGTTAGCAACGGAATGCAGAGACCTTAATATGGAGTCTGTTATGAATTATCCCACGCTGAAAAACATATCGCCATCACCTTCTGTCAGAGTTGAACCAATGAAGCCAAAAGCCGCTTTTCAGGCTTTCCTTGATAGATTTGAAGAGCTTACAGTATTATAATATTATTAATAATATAAACAGCCAGATTACCATTGTAACAATATCCATATGGCCTTTTCTTCGCCCCGGTAATATAACATTCATAACTATGATAATTCCTTGACAAACCGCCTCAGGTACAGCTGTCAGTTAAGCCCGGCGGTTTATTCAACATCACATTACTCGTTTCGTCAGTCGGATACAGGCCCCGGACTGCAGAGGCTATGGTTTCAGGACGATGGGCTATCAGCAGGACAGGAAGCCCCGGCTGACGTTAGATCTTGATTATCCGGATTTCACTCACAACATAGGGGTGGCTGGTCGCTTCATCCGGTAACAGAATTTCCGGTTTCTTGTACAACGCCCTTGCCAGAAAGATGCGTTGCTTTTGTCCTGCGGAAAGCCCTCCGCCGGTTCCAGCATCGCTGTCGATAAGTGACCGTCTGGCGCACTGGATGATTCGATCATAATTGTGGTCTTCATTGAAAAATAATGTTCTCTGCAACAGAACCTCTGACTGGATGGTCATGCAGTAATATGGTTCCGACACGCTGACGAACCTGAATTATTCGTGTGCGTATACAATATGCCAGATGTCCTGTTCCTGCCTTCGTCGGGGATGGATCTTTATCTGACAGCGCCTGCCGTGGTATGGGCTCATCCAGCCTGAAATACGCAATTCTCAACGGGTGGCAGGTCAGACAAAATGCATGTCTTATGCAGCAGGTAACCGGCAACCAGCTCCCTCCGACGCAACCTTAAGCATCTGTAAGAAGAAATCCTGAGATAATGATTTTGTCCTGCAAACCGGTCCGAATCCGGGCGACAATGAAAATCGCACTGATTCTTTAACTTGGATGTTCTAGGCTAAAGCTTTCCATCATTTCACGATTATTCTTCCCCAGGAGCACAGAGATTACCAGCCGTATCCTTTACAATGTCGGTCACTGATGAACTGGACTTACCTGGCCGGGCCGGGCGAGCATACAGACTCTACGGCAGGGAAATCTGAAGCTTTGCTGAGGCTAATTTATGGCCGGGGGAGGGTCACAAACAATAATAATGACAACAGATGCATCGCCATGACAAAGGCTGCCAGCACCATCAGACCATGAACAATAAATTCAGCACTCACGAGTGACCCCAGCGTCATCATAGTAAAAGTGAAAAACGCAATCAGAGCGGCCCCTCTCGCATTATTGTCTCCTGAAATTACAATGCCCTGGTAAAATCCAGTCGGACCCCTCAGTCCAACAGCAATTCCCATGGGGGCGAAAAGTGCTGCCAGAGTATAGGTGTTGGTGCCGTTCAGCATTCCATACCCCGTCAGTGCGATGGCACTTGATAATGCCAGACAAGTACCTGCCTTAATAACGTTATCAGCACCGTATCGCTCTGCCAGTCCTGCAGAGAGATTTGCCGCCACGATGTACCCGCCAATATTAGCGACCTGCATGATAATGAAATCCGTGAGAGTACCGTGCATCGTGAGTGTGATCACCGTTGGTGCGCCAAAAACGAAAGTGACCATTCCCCCTACCGTCAGAGCATGAGACAGGGCATAACGCAGGAAAGGCAGATTGCGCAACAGACCTCCGTAATTCCCGGCGGCGCGGCGGCAATGTGAACTTTCAGGTAGCGCCAGAATCATGACCATCCCGGCCGCAGCCGCAGTCAGTATCGCCAGTAATTTAAAGGAAATACTCCAGTCAAATACAGCCAGCAATATGACCCCAGCCAGCGGAGCAGCGGCCGGAACCAGGGCCTGTAGACTGCCCAGGAGGCCAATCGCCCGGGCAGTCCTGTGCTCGTCAAATAACTCGCGGATGAAGCCAGGCACGAATACCGGGGCTGCTGCTGATGCTAATCCCTGGACAAACCGGATGGCTACCAGTACGGATATACACGGTGCGTATGCGCATCCGAGCGACGCCAGTGAGAAGATCAATAAGGCTGAACAGAGGAGTTTCGGTTTGCTGAAATAATCGGAAAGACGGCCAAATAATAATAAACCGCAGGCATTGCCACCGACATAGGCTGAAAGCACCCGCTGAGTAACCTCAGGCGTGGTATGAAAAAAACTTTTCAGTAGCGGAATTGCAGGCAAAACAAGGTCTGTACCGGCAATGGATGCCATCACACACAGCACAAGACAAAAAAATATTGACGCCTTTTTCACTTAACCATCCATAAAGCTGTTACTTTTGACAGTCGTTTTATAACGTCACGCTGTCGCCATTGTTATACTGAATCATGGTGGTACGGGAGCGTCTGACATCGCAGGACCCCTTCCATGCGTTGTTTGACACCCGGCGATGCAAATGACGCCCGGACAGCATTCAAATTACAGGTCTGAAATTCTTCTTCCTTCCATCCAAAAATATGATGTAAACGCTGGTACTCCTGATTCAGCGTTGTATCGGCCACGGTCCTTGCATCCGTGTTGATACTCAGGGAGATCCCCTCACGGTAAAGTGTATTGACAGGATGCTCCCCGATGGACGGATAGACATTACAGACAATGTTACACCCCGGGCACACCTCAAGATGGATGTTCTCCCGACGAAGCCGGTCCAGGGTTGCTCTGTCCTCAATGCTTCTGACCCCATGCCCAATTCGCGATACGCTCAGTTTATCCAGCGTTTCAATTATACTGGCAAACCCCCGCGCTTCTCCGGCGTGAGCAATACAGTCCCCCCCATAACTCCGGACATAATCAAATGCTTTTATGTGGTTAGCCAGAGGATAACGCGCCTCATCGGCCGCCAGATCTAAAGCAACAACCCCTTTTCCCAGATAGTGTGTCACAAGCCTGGCGGTTTCCAGACTTTGTTGCTCCGAAAAATGACGCAGGGTGCAAAGGATCAGATTCGCTTCAATACCGTAGCGCTGGCTTCCTGCCCGCATGGCTCCCAGAACTGTTTCGACTACCTCCTCAGCCGTCAGACTCTGATTCAGATGTAATAAGGGGGCAAAGCGTAATTCAGCATAAATGACTCCGTCAGCATGTAACTGATCGAAGATATCATCAACCGCCTGACGCAGTGCGAAAGTGGTCTGCAGCAAATCTAACTGTGGAGTTATTTTGCTTAGAAAATCACCCAAATCAGCGCATTTTTCAGGGGCAATGAACTGCGTTCTGAACGCTCTGAGGTTGAGGGAGGGTATAAGGATCCGTGCGCAGTGATAGCTGATACAGGTATCCAGATGAACGTGCAGTTCAATTTTTGGAATATTCCGGGCGTCAAAACTCATTCGTTGTTTTCTCCGCATATATTGACGGGATCTGCCAGTAATCTGAATAGTTTGTCTTTAAACAATCCGCTTTTAATTTTTAGCACGATCCTGGCATTTGGTGCCTTTCCGGTAAGGTTCGTCGAGTCAATCACATAATGGCCATATGAAGACTGACTTTTATATTCCACCCACGAATAACGGACGATAGCTTCCTGAATAATGTCGGGATACAGTGCCACTGCCATCGTAGTAGGATCCGGTAAATCGAATCCTTTTCGCTCTGTCCTGCCCGCATTAAATTCCATCAGGGCTTTATTACAGCGTACAGTGAAACGACCAAGGGAACTCAGTTTGTTAAGATAATCCATATCATATTCATTAATAAAAGCTTCCCCCATACCAATTTCCCAGCCAACCACTGTCAGCGCTAAACCTGATTTGATAACAATATCAGCAGCCTCGGCATCGACATAAAAGTTAAACTCAGCGAGAGGCGTTATATTCCCTGGAGTAAGACCGGCACCTCCCATGATGTATACATGTTTTATCTTCTCGATAAGCGTGGGCGATTTCAGGACGGCCATGGCCAGGTTAGTCAGCGGCCCGAGTGTGACGATCTCAAGTTCACCGGCATACATTTCGGCATAATGAATAATGGCGTCAACCGCATGGAGTTGTTCCTGCTTCAGGGCGGGAGGGGAAAGGTGCATATCCCCCATCCCGTCAGCTCCATGGATATGATGAGACAGAAAAGGTTCTCTCAGAAGAGGACGTGCCATTCCTGCAAAGACAGGCGGGGTATAGGTGTTGGCTTTTTCAACACTGACCAGTGCATTATGAACACATTGCTGCAGTTTACAGTTACCCGCGACGACCGTTATGGCCTCAACCCTCACTGAAGCTTCCCGAAGAGCCATCAGTAATGCTACAGCGTCATCAGAAGCCGTGTCTGTATCAATAAGTAGTTTTCTCATGTTGCCCTCCTGTTTATGGATGGCTTAACTCTGGCAACAGACCCGCAGCAAAAAAAGGACGCATGTCCATTTTTTGCTGCGGGTCTGTTGCCGATACCATTGCGACTCGGCTATGCTTCTTTTCAGAATTCATGACTTACATAAGCCGGAATTCATATCCAGTCTGATATTATCTCGCTGGTGAAGAGGTAGAAAATTCCTTGCCGTATAACGGCATATAATAGCGTTTTACGGCTTATAACGCAGGGGTGATAATATGAGCATGCCAGTTTTAAGCAGTGACAGGAACAAAGAGTATCTTATGGTGGACTATCTCCGGTTGTTCGGCATTGATACCATCATTCCAAAAAGTCTATTGTCCGTAGCGAAACTTATTACTCTCAATAAAAATAATTTTTTAGTTATGCAAAATAGCAAACCTTCAGGGTTGTATCTTCTCGTCGAGGGTATGCTTCAGATTGGCCAGTATGACAAAAACGGCGGCAATATAATTTTTACGGTGCAGAGTGCATTATCTGTTGTGGGTGACCTGGAATTGTTTTGCGAAGATTGCCAGCACAGTACATTCAGTACAGTGCAGGCAATGCAGGTATCACGCGTGATTTTATTTCCGGAACATGCCCTGCACACGTATGGCCTGAGTGACGCCAGGTTTCTGACATTCCTTTGTCAGCATCTGGCTAAAAAAGTTCTGGAAACCTCCCGGAATAAAGTCTCGATGCTGTTGACTGCTTCGGAGAAACTGCATCACTATCTTTATATACAGTCCATTATTTATGGCAATAGTTTTCAGTTAATTAAGCGGGAGCCTTTGGCATCAATGCTGGGTATTTCAGTAAGACAACTTACCCGGGCACTGGAGCATTTGAACAGGACAGGTATGATTAGCCATAAAAACAAATCGGTTACCATTTATCATGCTCCTGAGAATATTTAATTCTTTCCCTGTGAGTTTAGAAGACCCCAGAGCAGGGGGCCAGTCCAAGTTTTAACGTCCGGTGATAATCCTGGCCATGATGAGAAGTTGATTGATTCGGACATCGATGAGAGTTTTCCTTTGGGTACAGACACAGTTTGCTGTGACATCAGGCTCATCTGGGCGGATGGGTAGGTGTTTTATTTGGCCGGACGCTGGACGAGAAAAGCCATCCTGAAGGATAGCTTTTGGGGTACTAACGCATAGAAATGCTACTGTTTCAGGACATCCGTCGGATATTGCCGTCAATATTCTGCTGAATATAGCGCAGAGTATCGCGGGTGATTTTCCCCGGTAACAGTTGGCTGGCCAGCACAGTGAAGGTACTGGCGACACTGGCGATTTTCTCGATGATATGTCTGACCTCGTTTTCACTCAGATCGGCTTCCCGCATGCCCAGCGAGCGGAGATGGTCGTAGGCGGGGTTTAAAGCCTCTCCCATCACATCCATCTGATGGTACCCGCCCGGTCCGTCACAGTAGGTCACATCAAAGGCCGGGGCGAGCGTCCAGTTTCCTGTCGAAGACATAAGGTATGCAACGTTTTTAGGATGGTCATCCCGGTTATTGAATATTACGTTAAATACCACACGCTCGAAGGCGCGTGCTTTCTCCTGAGCGTTGTTGGTGCAGAGTTGCGTTGCGCGCAGGAAGTTGACGTAATCCATTGAACCCGCCACCTGATAGTTTGCGCCGGTAAAAGAGGCCAGGCTTTGCATCGGGACGCGCATTCCGTTCTGCCGGTCAAAGCGGCGGGTACCAAATGCCGCCTGTCCATCGGGCAGTTCGAAATAGCGGGTGTCGGGTGTCTCAATGCCGCTTTCGCGCAAGCACTGCGCGTAAACCATCTCAATCGCACAAACCTCCGGATGTTCCTGACGGGCAGGGAATTTGATCAGCCAGGGTTCAAAACTGCAATCGGAGGCCGTAGTAAAATGCCCGTTGACGGGGTTTTTGTAGAGCAGTGCCTTCGGCCTTGCTCCCTGGGGCGAACCACCTGCCTGAAGCAATCGATGCAGAAACTCACCCCCTTCGCCCTCAAGTACCTCCGTAATTTCCGAGGCAAGCTGGACGAGCGGGATGTCCTCCACCACTGTGCCGGCATCAGGCTGCAGGGGAGCAAATGACATGGCCCCCATGGCATTTGCCCCGATATACGTCAGCCGTTCCAGCGGACCAATTCGTGAGGTGTTTAGTCCGCGGAGTCGGAACAGCCGATCCATCAGTAGCATACCCCAGCCATCCGGAAGGGAATCATAGACGGGACCCGGAAGCCCCAGTTGATGGGCGGGAAAGTTCTGTCTTAGCGTCGGACCTTTCAGCGGGAGGGTGTATGCTGAGAGCTCCAGGCGGCGATTAAGCGCTTCCTGACTGTATTCAAACATGATGAGCGGGCGACCGCTGAGCGCGGTTGTGCTCGCAAGCGTTCCCCAGAGCCAGTGCTCTCCCCATCCTTCGTAATAAACGGCAACCCTGTCGGTCATCTTCTCTTCTCTTTTCTGATCCTCTGGCGGGAGCGGCTTTCTTCATAACGTTCAAGGTCATGAAGCGTGTCCAGTTTGGGTTTAAAGAGGCCCTCAATTTCACCCGAGCGCCCAAGTACCATGGCCATGCGTATTATGCTCTCAAAGGATACGTTACGCGCAGCTTCCACACTGGAAATGGTATTAACACTGAGGCCGGCCCGCAGTGCCAGTTCCGCCTGAGTGAGCTGTTGAGCCAGTCGTTCCTTCTTGAGCCTGCTGCACAAAAGCCGAAGCAACTCATCTGGTCTGGTGAAGCTTAGATCTATCATTCGCGACCCCGTGGTATGCGCTTATGCAGAAGTATAATGGAAAGGGTACCCGGTATGAAGGTGTAAATAAATATTCTTTAGTGTGTTTAAACCTGCATTTTTGAGTTTAAAGCACATTAAATAAGATTTAAACTAGGGTCAAACATGGAATGGTTCCATACAGAGTACATCCTTCCCGGGGCTGTACTGGCCGGTATGCTCAGGGGTTATCCTCACCGTTGGAGTGGATGACCACCAGACGGGACGAATTCAGCTACTGGCAGAAGCGACACGGTTTGAACGGAGATTAAAGAGCCAGAGAGATCGTTTCCAGGTTCACAGGCGCATCGCGGATAACTCTAAGAGGATAGGGGTGTGTCGCCATGTTAATTCCTCCTGCAGTCCGGAGGTAAATGCATCAGAATTAGTCTGCTTCCGGGATTAAACACCACCTTCAGTCAGTCAGATCGGGGTCAGTTTGGATATCGAAAATTATTGTACGTTAAGGTTGATTTTTGACCTGCCTGTCATCAGTAAGATCACAGGCCCGGATCGCTATCATCGGTGGTGCGATTGTGCTTCAGCTCCGTAAAGTAGCCGTCTGCCAGATACAGAACACGATCTGCAGATGCTATGGTTTCCTGACGATGGGCTATCAGCAGGACAGGAAGCCCCAGCTGACGTAGCGTCTGGCTTATCCGAATCTCGCTCTCAACATCAAGGTGGCTGGTCGCTTCATCCAGTAACAGAAATCCCGGTTTCTTGTACAACGCCCTTGCAAGCAGAATGCGTTGTTTTTGCCCTCCGGAAAGCCCTCCGCCGGTTTCACCAATTAGCGTCTGATAACCCATCGGCATTGCCATAATATCACTGTCGATAAGTGCCAGTCTGGCGCACTGGACCATTCTTTCCTGATTGCGGTCATCACTGAAAAAAATAATATTATCTGCAACAGAACCTCTGGAAAGATGGTCATCCTGCAATACAGTACCGATCCGCTGACGAACCTGAAAATAATCCGGGTGCGTATGCAGTATGCCAAATGTCCTGATCTTCCCTTCATCAGGGATGTGGATCCCAAGGATAAGCTTTACCAGCGTCGATTTCCCGCATCCGGATTTACCTGTGATGGCGACTACTTCTCCAGGCTGGAGTGTCAGCGACACCCCACGGATTATAGGTTTATTTCCTCCCTTGTGGCTGAAGGTTATATGCTCAAGGGATAAAGGAAAACGGTCATCGTCAGTCACACCCCCCCGGAATACGGATGGGAAGACATAAGTGTTATTGTCTTCCTGAGCGGGTCGTTGCTGATGGTCTTCGGTCGGGGTCAGCACAATGTCAGCCAGACGTTCATTATAGATATCGAGCATACGCCAGGAAAAAAACTTATCGGTCAGGCTGCTGATACTCGAAGAAAAACGCATCTGGTAAGATAAATAAGCAACCAGCATACCAACGGTAAATGTGCCGTTCAGCACTTCACCGGCGCCTTTCCACAATATGATCGCCGATACCACGCTGCCAGTCAGAGTGTGCGCAATGTCATAGCACACCAGCAGACGGCTCTGCCGCAACTGCGTATTTCTGCGGGTGACGTTGAGATTCAGCCAGGCGGCCTCACGGTGCGCTGTCACACCGTTAATTCTCAGGCTCAGGATCCCGTTGAGGGTTTCAAGAAAATGCCCGGACTCCCTGGTTGCTGCATCCCAGGCATCTTCTGACGACTGTCGAAGGGAGGGATACCACAGCGCCCTCAGCACAGCGTAGATAATAGCTGCCAGGACGGCTATCAGCGTCATTTCCGGACTGTACAGCAGCATCATACAAAGCGCAGTTATCACGAGCAACACATCCAGAATACCTTCCAGTACCTGCGTGGTCAGCGCCTCCTGGATGGTATCCACGGCCTCAAAACGGGCATTGATACTTCCCTTACTGCGCGCATCAAACCAGCCCAGCGGGAGACGTACCAGATGATGGAAAACCCGGGCTGTCCACTGCATATTAAAATTGACGGACAGAGTGATACTGGCCCACTGGCGGGCCAGCGACAGCAGCATCTGGGTCAGTGACAGCAGCAGCAGGGCAAAGATTATAACGGTCAGGAGACTCCGATCGGCGGCAACCAGCACTTCATCAATTACCAGCTGGTTGAGAAGTGGACTACCCAGCGTCAGGATTTCCAGCGCCAGGGCAAAAACGATGATGCGTGACATCGCGGCCAGCAGCCCGGGTGTCCTGCCTGTCAGCTGGCGCAGGCGAATTTTTTTTCTTTCATCCCGGGCAGTAAAATCACTGGCCGGCGTCAGCTCCAGCGCGACACCGGTGAAATGTTTTCCTGCATCCTGCAGGGAGAGCGTTATCTTCCCTTTGTCCGGGTCGTGGATATCCAGCCTGCTCCCGCGAACTTTATAAAGTACTACGAAATGGTTCATGTTCCAGTGGAGAATGCACGGGAGAGAAAGGGATTTCAGGTTTTCTGGCTCCAGACGGACGGCCCGGGAGGACAACCGGATACCAGCCGCACACTCCATCAGTCTCTGCAGGGTCATCCCCTGTGTGCTGATACAAAAACGTTCGCGCAGGGTGGGTAAATCTGTCTGCAGACCATGCCAGCAGGCCATCATGACCAGACATGCCAGACCACATTCCGCAGACTCTGTCTGCCGGATGAGGGGCAGCTGTTTTCTCCCTGACCATTTCAGTGCTTCCATTACAGTTTTCCTTTCAGGCTCCAGAGTGGCTCGGTCAGCCACTCCCATAAATGGCGGGTATCCAGGCTGACATCCCCCTCAAGGGTCATGCCGGGGCGCAGGGGTTCCTGTTTTCCATAAGCCAGAATAAATGTATTCTCAGGTTCGACGATGACGCGGTAGTGTCCTTCATTTACCTTCCAGGTCACAGGGGATACGGAGAGTAAATCTGAAGGGGTCAGCGTTGTACGGCTTATCTCACGGATAGTCCCGTACTGAACGCCAAACTTCTGATAGGGGAAAGCGGCAAACCGCAGTGCCACACGCTGCCCCGGCTGAATAAAACCGGCATTCTGACTGGTGGCATAGAGTTCTATCTGCAGACGGGCATTGTCGGGCACCAGGGTCATGACCGGTTCTGATGCTCTGACAGACTGTCCCTGTCTGATCAGCACGGCAGCAACGGTTCCGGATACCGGAGATGTCAGCGTAAAGTTCTCCTGTCCGGCCAGTTCGTCCTGCTGTTGCCTGAGCCCCTGCAACTGTCTGTCCAGCTCAGCTTTCCGGCTTTCCCCCTGAACGATGAGATGGTTCAGGTCGTCTTCAGCAGACTCCATTGCAGTGTGTAGTTGCAGAAGCCCCTGCCGCTGGTCCTCAACGTTTTGCTTTGCCGTGGATACATCGATTTGTTTCTGCTGATATTCGATATCCGAAACGTAATGCGTGTCGGCCAGTTTTTTATAGCGTTCCATGACGGCGGAGGTCAGCCCGACCTGGCGTTCAGCCAGTTGCAGGCGTTGTTCTGCACTTTTAACCTGTGGCTGCAGGGAGGTAATTCTCTGACGTATCGCTTCCTGCTGTTGCTGGTTGTCACGCGACTCCAGCGTCTGCTGAGAGGCCAGCATGGCATATTGTGTTTTCAGGGAGACACTCATAGCCGCCAGCGTCCCGGCACCCTGCCCGTTAAAATGTTCGCCGCTGATATGATAGAGGGACTCCCCCGCGACAACGTGCTGACCTTCTGAAACAGTCTGTCGGGTGACGTATCCGGCATATTGCGGTGTGATTTTCACCAGTCCTGATGATGGCATCACGATACCTGTAAGATGAGCCTTGCGGGTATAACTACCATAATAAATGAATAATGAAACGCTCAGAAATATGAGTAACGTAGCAGCAGCGCATACTGTCATGCCAAATGACGTGGGTAAGACAATATCTCCGTATTCGGTATCACTGTGATGTTTTAATGCCTCCTCCCTGAAGATATTCATATTCAAAATATCCTTCAAAAATTTAACGACAGAACAAAAGCATTCATGCACGAATGAATTATGATAGGATAAAAAAGGCCTCTACTTCTTATTCTTACCATTAATAGCAACATTGACACACCAAAAAGAATAGCCTGATCTAAAATGTTATAATACTGCCCATGCATCAGACAAAAAGACAAGGAAGTCAATATGCATGGGATAATATAGCCTCTATTCAGGATGGAGTGAAAAACTCCGAAGATACAGCCCCTGTAAATGATCTCCTCATAATATGGCACTACGAAAGTTGCTATTATAAATGCTATATAACTTATATGTGGATATTCATAATGATATAAATTGGCTCTGTAAATATACACATTATACTGAACCAGCAAAATGACAAGCAATATAAAAACAGAAAATATTAATGAAGTTGAATCAATTGTTGGGTGTAATTTAAAGCCATCTAGATTCCTTAAGTAAAAATATACCAAAAAAATGCAATAAAAAATTCCGCAATAAACACTAATAAAAATGAAGCGTCGAGAGTAAAATAGTGGAGTGTTATGATTGGAGATAATGTAATTGTTATTGAAATAAGAGACACAATAAAGAAAACAATTACGTTTTCTTTGCTAAAGATAAATGGATAGACATGCCTCAAGATTATCATATTCAACCTTTCGTTAATTCATATCTTTAAGCATTTTTATACATGGATTAACAAATATGACTATGATATTGCAATCTTTTTTAATAGCATTAGCTTTAGTGATCATTTGTAATGATTCCATTCCGCATCACAACATTTTGTATCGCAGTACATTTTATTTTTTTATCAATCGATTCAACAAGTTAACACCCCATCGGGTTACTGCTATTAATACAATCAACGCAATAAGAAACCTCGATACAATCCCTGGTCGTGATACTTCGTCAAACTCAAGAACTTCAGCGTATTTCAAAAGGGTAAATGCAATAATGAAAAAAATTAAGTAAATTAAGAAATTTAAGAATTGCTTCATACTAAATCCGTATATTTGTTATTACATTAAATTTATGATGAATACAAGCTCGTTATGGCTACTTTGCATAATCATTAAAAGTCAAAACACCAAGAATAACATTCAACTATAATGAGCTTTTAAATTATTGATAAACACAACTCAAATTACTTACCAACGGCATTGCCCGGGGCCGTTATAATTATTACTTTTATCTTTACTGCCACGATCTAAAAAACTATCTTTTGTGCACTGGCCAGCTATAGCTCCACCAATTACCCCGGCGGTCATACCCACAGGCCCCCCAGGCGAGCCGGCGATTAAACCACCGATGATTCCTGCACCGCATGAGTCAACGCCCTTGTAAATAGAGCCATTGTTTCCTTTTGAATTACCAGATTTAGAACTGGTATTACGACTACCGGCACCTTCGTAATTACCGCTTCCATTACCTCCACTGACTAATGCAATCTCATCAAGACTCAATTCTCTGATATTTTTCATAAAAATCCCTCTTATAATTCACTTTAACATAAAGTGCCATTTCACTATCACATGCTTAAATTGTATTCGCAAAGTGAATTTATGTAAGTAAATGTAAATAACTGTCAACTGATAGTGCCGCGATTAGATTCTTTATTGCTTATTGATTTTACTCACTGAATTATCTCGATGAGATGCCTGTATTCGGCAAACCTGTGAAGGGCTGTAGCCGGTTGCTTCAGCTGTTTCCCTGATACTCAAGTTTTTTACTTGTCGGTAGTATAATACTTTCAGGTGCCTCTCCTGGTCTGCCTGCTTACCCCGATATTTACCCAGCCTGAGCGCCCGTTCAATCCCCTGTTTTTGCCGCTGGCGGCGACTCAGCCAGTCCTTATGCGACATTGCGGCCATAAGATCGATAAGCATGTTATTGATGGCGGTTATCACGGCGAGGGTGACTGGGTCAGCCTGCGAAGGGTCTTTATCAGACAGCGCCTGCCAGGATGTGGGTATATCAAGGCTAACAATCCGCAGCTCATGTTGTTCAATTTGCTTCTTCAGTGTCATCCAGTCATTGTTGCTGAGACGGGTCAGGCGGTCTATCTGCTCGACCAGCAAAATATCATTGTGGTGACTGTCCATCAGTAAGCGCCCCAGCTCAGGGCGATCTGAAGCGCCAGCTCAGTGATGCGCCCTCATCTGGTTGTCGTAGCGGCAGGACGACAGGGCCAACCCTGTAAGTTTGCAGACACAGCATTGCGAGAGAGCGGACGTATTACACAACAAGAGATGATGTCATAGACGTGAATTCTGGCCTGTCTCTTTATCTTGCACGCGTTTCGCTGGCCTCCCAGCTGTAGCTGCCATCGGCCGCTAACTTATCTCCAAGCTCATGATACCAGAACTGATAAAACTCAGCGCTGGTGTCGTACCCGCTATAGTCTACCGCCGCCAGGCCAACGAACGCCCCGGTAAAGAATCCACCGTAGCTCTGTAACACATAGTCATCGGACAGGACTGCAGCATCTAACTTGACCGGTATTTCCCTGAACGTCACGCTATCGAAGCTATATTCATAGCTGTAGGTTTCCTTACGGACCTTTGTACGGAACCAGATGTATTCAACTCCGTCCGGCACCTTGATGGCATTCTCTTTCAGATAAGAAGTATATTTTCCGCGATTATTTTCTGCGACCTCGATAACCTTGCCGTTAGTTTCATTCCAGGTCAGAAATACAAAGCTCCAGTGACGGTCATTATAGTAATTCGTTAACCCTGCCATTTGCTGGTAACTGAAGGGCTCAAACTTCGCCTTCACCGTGGCATCAAAATAGAAGGCCTGCCAGCGGCGGGCAATTAATGACAGCTCATGAGTATTAGTCAATGATCCCTTGCCTATTAACGTTAGCTTGCCGGTACCGGTGCTACCCATCTTTTCAGTAAACGGTACCCGCAGTGTATTCCAGACGGGGGCGAGCTTAGGCGATGTAAAATCCTCCTGCTGGCTGTTATCTCTGGCGCGTTCGGTGAAAATGGTTGTTTTTGGTCCCTCAACGAAGGTTTTCCCGCCGTGACCACCTTCAATGCGCGGCCAGCCCTCGCCATCCCAGTACACTTTTTGGATCGACGTTTCTCTGCCGAGAGTTGACCAGCCGCGGGGATCGTAGATAGATTCTCCCTCGCGATGCCACGGACGGGCACAGAGTGAAGCGTAATACCATTCCCCTTCGGGGGTGGAAACCAGTGCGCCATGGCCCTGCTTCTGGATGTAACTGTCAGGGGTATCGACGTTGGTTAGGAACACGTCACCTGGCTCGGTTTCGAAGCTGTTAGCCTCGAGGGTTTTTGACCGCGCCACCACTTCCTGGTGAGTGAATACCGTTCCCCCTTGGGCGGCAAAAAGATAGTAATAGCCGTTCAGTTTATAAAGGTGCGGCCCCTCAACCAGCGCAACGGCGGTTCCGCGGTAAATGGTCCGCGCGGTTTCCGGCATTAACTTCAGTGTCCTGGTATTCAGCTCTGTCAGCGTAATGCCATTGAAGGGATGATGGTACTCCCGGTGATCCCAGGTTTGCTGGACAATATATTTCCGGCCATCGTTATCATGGAAAAGCGAGGCGTCAAACCCGACACCATTCAGTTTGATCGGGTCATCCCACGGGCCACGAACATCCTTCGCAGTGGTTAAGTAGTTGGTCATGTCTTTAAAGGCACCTTCAGTGACTTTCACATCGGTATAGACCAGCCAGAATCGCCCATCAGCCCAGGAGAGTGCCGGTGCCCAAATGCCGCCGGAGGAGGGGGTACCCTTCATGTCCAGAAGGGTGGTGGTGGACAGGGGGGAAGGCAGCAAATTCCAGTGTTTCAGGTCTTTGGACTCATGTAAACGTACGCCCGGGAACCACTCAAACGTCGAGTTAGCAATATAGTATGTATCCTCGACGCGAATGATACTGGGATCGGCGTTGAAGCCGCGTAATATCGGGTTCTGAATCAGGGCCATATCATTACACCTTTTTTAAAATCCTAAAGCGACTGTTTGATTAATATTTGTTTAGCTATACACGGAGCTCATCCAATTGACGGTTGATGTCACTGATATATTTATCAGAGATTGGGTAAACCTGAATAATCACCATGGAAATAGCGGCCAGAGCAACAGGAAGCCACACGGCGGTCATAACGATCCCGTCGATTGCGCTGGCGGTCTGCACGGCACTGCTTTCATTAAAGCCATATATCGCCAGGAGCCATAGCGGGATCGCGCCGCCGAGGGTAAAGCCAAACTTGAAGAAGAGTCCCATAATGGCATTAATGATGGCGGCATTGCGTTTGCCAGATTTTAATTCGCCGTAAGCGATGACTTCCGGTACCAGCGCCCACATAAAGCCAGTCGCGGAGGTTAAGCCCCACTGTTTGATAAAGGTGGCTATGTAGGCCAGCCACAGGGCATCGTGCATCCCTTGGCGCGACCAGATATAGGTCAACAATTCGCCGACAATGAACATGGCGAGGAAGAGATGGAAGAAGCCTTTTTTACCAAAGATTTTTTTTAGTTTCGGCCAGAATATCGGGAAGGCGATGCCAGGAATAGAAGCGACGAGACCAACGGCTCCCATCCATTCGGAATGACCGACGACGAACTGGTTGAAAAAGCCGTTAACGGTGTTCATGAAAAACATGAAGGTAAAGGCCAGCATAAAGAACATGCCGAGGATCACCAGCGGGCGGTTATGTCTGAGCTCGAGGAAAAGGTCGGTGGCTTTTACATTGGCAGTCTGCTCAGCAGTCGCGACAACCCGTTCCTTGGTGCATTTGTAGCAGATAAACAGGGCTATGGCACCGATGATCATATAGATGGCGTAAACTCCGAACCAGGCGTAGTTCGCGGACGGATCGGTATAGTTACCTGAGGCGCAGTGTGCCCGGGTGTTCGTTACTGTAATGTTCCATACTGAATTATCGCTTACATCCAGGGAGGTAGCCCTGTCAGCAGACCGGTCAACTGTGCATTTGTAGCAGGGACACATTGAATGTGCTGCTGCTCTCCCTCACAATATTACCAAACAGACTGGCCTTCTCAGTGCTCAGACTGGCGTTGCCGTTATCACATGAACGTTGCTGTACCCGAATGTCAGACCCGGCGGCGCAGGGAAGACAGGTTTCAGAATCCGGATTGTTGACCCTTATCCGTCCTGCCAGAACTGCTACGCTTAGCAGTCTCAGGCACCTGCGGACGTCAGAGATGTCCTTACAGTTACGGCAGGTAGCTTTACATTTTTCCGGATGAGGATGAACCATGATGGATGATGCACTTAAACAGCCCCAAATCGATCCTGCAGAAGAGAATGCCTTTTTTCCCTCTGTGTATTCGCTCAGTCAGTTTACCAGCCCTGTCTCCGACCTCAGCGGGGCAGATTACCCGAAGCCGTATACTGGCAGCCAAAAGATCCTCGTGATTGCCGCGGATGAACGCTACCTGGCAACTGATACCGGGGCACTGTTTTCCACCGGAAACCATCCCGTTGAAACCCTCTTGCCCTTGTATCATATGCGGGCGGCAGGATTCGATTTTGACGTGGCCACCTTGTCGGGCCAGATGGCAAAATTCGAGTACTGGGCGATGCCCCGTGAAGATGACCGTATCATGCCTTTCTTTCGGGAGACGCTGCCGAAATTCAGGAGCCCTCAAAAACTGTCTGATGTTGTCAGCCGGCTGACGAAAGACAGCGCCTATGCCGCGGTCTTCATTCCGGGCGGGCATGGCGCCCTGATTGGGCTACCCGGGAGTGAGGACGTGGCGACGACCCTGCGCTGGGCCATGCGGGAAGATCGTGTTGTCATCTCACTGTGTCATGGTCCTGCCGCGTTTCTGTCGCTGCGCCAGGGAGACAATCCGCTGCGCGGTTATTCGGTGTGTGCCTTCCCGGACAGTGCCGACAAAGAAACCCCGGCGATGGGGTATATGCCGGGGCATCTGACCTGGTACTTCGGTGAGGCCCTGCAGAACATAGGGCTGAACATTGTCAATAGCGACATCAACGGAACGGTGCACCAGGATCGTAACGTACTGACGGGTGACAGCCCCTTCGCGGCGAATGCACTTGGCCAGCTGGCCGCAAACGCGTTGCTGGCGCGGTTTACAGACTAACAGTCAACAGGGGCAGGGCGTCAGTCGGCTTTCCCGGTTGATCGACTCTCCCCTGAGCCTTAACCAGGCTTATGCACCAGTAATAGAGGACCTGACGCAAGAACAGAAAAGGGCAAAATTTAGTTACAACATACATTGATGCCTGATATCTCAACACCTGATACCCCCGCGCCAGACTGAAGCTAAATAGCCCCTCTCAGACATTTATCGGCCCCCGTGCACAGCGGTCACATCGCTGCACACCTCACCCCTGCAAAGCGCCGCCGCCCCGGGCCGAAGGGCCGGAAAGACCTTGCTGTAATATAATGGATGTTGTAACTACACAATGTTATTGATGTCGTGAAAAGAAGGCTTAGCAGGAGAAGGGGGATTTATCTGGCTTAAGACCTGTACAGCGGGGAGTCTGGCGAACGCAAAGCGGACGGGAATCATCCTTCAAACGGAGCCAGCGGTGTGCATCCCGTAATGTTCAGGCCGCTGCGAACAGAGCAATTCATTCTCCACCGAAGATTGCATGTCTGCGCGTATGTTTCCGTCCAGATAAAGACAGGTGTTTAGTTTCTATCTTCCATGGACGTAAGCGTCCCGACGGCCGCTGACGGAAGTACTTTCATCATTATCGGGTTACAATCTGAATCCCGGATTGTCCGGCTTCCCCAGGTCTCTTTTTAGTTGCGTCAGTAACTCTGTGAGCATAGTTTCAAGAAAGTCGTTGAAACCTTCCCTTCCAAGACTGGTGTCATAGACTGCGGCAGGAATAAATCGTTTCATCTCAGCATGGAACTGACCGTCCTGTATTATTGAAGGCAAGGATGCGATTCTTTCCTGAAGGCGTTGAGCATAGCCTTCCAGCCGGTAAGGGCCGTGTCCGCCGAAGCACCCTGCTGGCGCAGCCAGACCAGGTCCCACATGTCACGATAGCGAATACGTCTGGTGGTAGCCGGAAAAGAGATCAGCTTATCGGCCATCACCTCATTGAGGGACTCCACACCAATCAGAATATCGGTATACCCGTCGGGCAGAACGGTATAGTTCCGGACAAGCTGGCGCGGTGTTCGGGTATATGCAGGAATGTTCGCCACCTCAATTTTGATTCGCTGCTGGGGCAAATCCTTTCTTTTCGGGGCCGTTGTAACGGATATCTGCCATTTATCGACTCTGACTTCAGCATACTCAGGCTCGTCTCTGAGCTCATCGGGACCTTTTACTGTGACCTCCAGACCGTAGCGAGAGCCCACATAACCTTCAATGCAGGATTTCATGGCTGTGAGGTCAGCTGAACAAAAATCCCGCCCGCCGGCAAAATCCAGATCCTCACTGAACCGGTTCGACCCATAGCAGAGACGCAGCGAGGTACCTCCCTGGAAAGTCAAGGTTCTCAGTAGTCCTGCTTCCGAGAGGCAAAAGAGAATGTCATAATGCAATAACTCTTTTTCAACAACAGGTCTGAGGTTCGACAGATTTGCCTGCCATATCGCGTCTTCAACCAGTGTATCGAACTCTATTTTAGCGACCATTTTCCATCTCCTTATTATCCACCAGGTGCAGGTTACGACCCACACGACGTAGATCCCGAAGTGCCGTTTCCGGTAGGGCCATCCGGAGTGGGCCAGCGGTCTGGGTAGTGCCTCTAAGAATGTCTGAGACGCTCCTTTCTGTGTGGGTCATTTCTATTACTCCCCATGGCGTCCTGAATTCACCTTTGCGACCTGTGGTGATGACCGTTAACCGATCAACCGGAATCTGAGAAATTATCCCGTACTGAGAGAGCGCTGACTCGAGGCTGATGTAATTGTATTCTCCGCGGCGAATGAATCTACTGATGTGCTCAAGAATGTAGCTGTCTTTAGCTGACCGGTTGTTGACATAGACGCCTGGCGCAGCACGGATGAGAATGTCGGCGTCGGTAAGCCTTCTGATGGAGGCTTTGATGCTGCGCTCAGATTCCTCAGGGAACATATTTTTGAGATCAGACAAGCCAAATACATAACGCCCGGATAAGTTGTAACGATCAAACGTGTTAATCGCTGTGATTTTATCCATTACGCCACCATGTGTACGTTTAGGACATCATTTAGCGTCCTATATGTATAGATCAATAAGTCTAGCACCTCCCAAATCAGTGTAAAGACATACCGATCGCACTGTTTCACTCACCGCAACAGGCATAACAAAGGCATGGTCAAAAGTATCCTGATGTCTCAATTGTCTGAGGGCTGGCTCCTTTACGCCAGAAAAAGGAACATCACCATAAATGGGTTAAAACTAAGCGGAATAGCGCGGACGTAAAAAAACCGACTGGTAAGGTCGGTTTTTTTACGGTTACGGTGCAAGCTGGTAAGTATGGCCGGATGGGAAACTCTCTACAACTGACTTTATTACGATAATCCGTGAGTTCTGATTATGCAACAAGGCGTGAAAAAGTCGGATGTTTTTGTTATATCGAGAAAAACTCCGTTCCGTATGCCGTCATGAGTCTCATCCTTTGAAAGCCGTGATCGCTGTGGTGAGACTGTAGCGCGGACATGTCTATTTGGTCAGAGACGGACATCTCAATTTAGCTACTACAATATTGGTGCGTATAACAAAGATTATGTTAAATTAACGAATTTTGTTATTTAACATCAATAAGTTACTAGCTCCATGAATTATCCCGCTCCTTTAAGCTCTATTGTGGCAGTTTGAGGAACAGAGTCCTTTCCTGGGTTTGCGACGCCTTAAAACCATGGTGAAGATAAAAGCTTTTAGCCTCTTCAGTCAGTGCATGAACCATGATCGCACGGACTCCGATATTCTCAGCTACACGGTAACAGCGCAGAACTGCATCATGCAGTAAATCGGCCCCGAGCCCTTTTCCACGGAATGAAATATCGACTGCCAGGCGAGCAAGTATGATTACGGGAATTGGATCTGGCATATTGCGCCTGAGGCCTCCCGTAGCTTCCACGTGGTTAACGCTGCCGGTGGCCAGAGAGTAAAAACCAGCAACCTGTTTCGTGCCAATTTTACAGACAACGAACGTACGGGCGGCTCCGAGAGCCTGATTTTTTAACCCTCTCTGTTTAAGCCAGTCATTGAGCACAACTTCCCCGCTAATGAACTCAGCCAGTTGATGGGTGCTGGATAACGGTTCTGGTGCTGTTACACGTCCCACTGAGGTTTCCTTGCCAGAAGTTTATCTATGGCAGGGTCATCCGCAACAGGTGCATCGAGCATATCTAAAAACTCTGCATACTGCTTATCGTTAAAATTGAATACGCGACGATCGAGGATCACATTCTCGGCAGCCTGACATGCCATTTCAAGAATGAAGTCTGTGCGTGATTTATGAAGGATCTCAGCCGCTGCATCGATAAGTGCTCGTTGCGATTCCTTAGCTCTGAGGTTGAGCTGAACATCTGATTTCATGAGTGCGCTCCTTGTATAGCAATTGCTTTACAAGCATAACACAAGTTAACTGTATAGCAAATGCTATACAACACCACCTAAAAGTCTTTTTCGATGTTATGTTACATATGGTATTCAGTCTTATGCAACATTCCCTTTTCCAACTGAGATCCGAAAACATGCTAAATCGGATCTTCAGATTTAAACGCATTGGTTTGGCTCAAATGATGGAGATGGTAGTTGGGCACTAAGGTGGTATAATGATGTAAGAACTAATCTTACATTTAGGACCGGAGGATTTATGGCCCGTACGATGACGGTAGATGTGGGTGATGAGTTGCGTGATTTCATTGATGCCCTGGTCAGGGCCGGCGATTACCGCACTCAGAGTGAAGTTATGCGGGACGCACTTCGTTTGCTCCGTGAAAAGCAGGCTGAATCGCGCCTGCAGGAATTGCGCGATTTGCTGGCCGAAGGGATCAGCAGCGGTGATGCGAAACCATGGAATAAGGATGACTTCCTGAAACAGGTCAGAGCTAGGGCAACGAATGAAAGAAATTGAGCTCACCCCAAAGGCGGAAGAGGATCTTGAGGCTATCTGGAACTACAGCTTCAGACAGTTCGGGGTTATTCAGGCTGATGAGTATATCGGCCGGATTGCTGCTGTATTTGACGTACTGGCCACCCATGATATCGGAACCCGGCGCCCGGAACTGGGAGAAGATATCTTTTCACAACCAGTGGCAGAACACATAATCTATTTTGTGCCAGTGCATTCTGTAATCACCATCATCCGTATTCTCAGTCAGTCTCAGGATACAACCAAGCATGATCCATGGAGATAGCTAACCTCGATAAATATGCATATAAATCAATAACTTGATTCACTTAATCTATCTTGCGTTAAATTATGAATGATAATCATTTAAAATCACGTTAGCACCCGTCTCCTTTATTTACTATTTTTCGCGTCTGAAAAATAGCAAACTCAAATCAGGTCCTGGAAAAAAGAAGACAAGCTGCCAGCGATCCCGCATATCCAAACCACCCCGGTTCAGAAGGGAAAGCAGGATAACTGGCTGGCTTACTTTAAAGCATGTTCTGCTGTGGTACCATTGCCTAATATTGCGCAGCCAGCAAACATTCTCACTTATTATCTTGTTAACTTAACCACTTAATAAGTAGTTATATTCATATCAGATCCAGACGGTCGCGTGCCGTACGAAGACGAGCCTCGCCCCGTCGGTCATATTGCTGGGTGGTGGTGACGCTGGCGTGGCCCATTGCATCCTTAACCGTAATGAGATCCTCGCCGTTATCCAGCATGGCCGTAGCAAAGATTTCCGGCATTGTCAGCCGGTACTTTTCAGCACTGCCTGAGCGCAGTGGAACCAGTGCCTGGCACAGGGTGCTGGAGAGGCTGGTCCGGGAACTGACTGAGTCCGGCCAGCTATCATTCCATACCGGTAATATTGCCGGGAGCCGTCGGCTGAACATTCCCCGCACCGCGTATTACTGGTACGGCAGTTTCGTGGCAAAACGCGTGGCCATGATGCTGGGCTGCTACGATATCTACCTGTGGAATGAAATGATTCGGCCGGACAGCGATGTGGTCTTTGCGGGTGATGCGCGCAACGTCGTCGCCTACTACTTCATCTGCCAGCAGATGTGCCGCCTGCTGAAAGCCGTGCGGCTTAACTGGCGTAAGTAGCAGGGGGCATGGAGAAGCCGGGCAGGGCTGGATGAAGCTGCACACAGGTACACACAACGGCTGGCGGAGGGGATAATGGATAACGGCATTTTTATCGGTGGCGACAAGCAGAACTCTTACCGGCTGTACGAGTATGCAGAAAAACACTACGCCTGGGCCATGCGATGAGCGGATGCAGACGGTTCCGGATGCCACTTTGTTGCTGTTCCGGTTAAAATACTCTCAGTTTGACAGCAGAGTGGGTTCCCGCCAGAATTTTGTGGACAGAATGAATAAGGAAAAGAGTACTCAGTGACGCTGACAGAAAAATCGGGGCATCTGGCATGGTGCGCTCTTGTTGCCCTGCACACGGCGCGGGAAGACGGCCTGGTGGTGTCGGAGTCGCAGGAAAACCTGTTTATCTGCCGCTGGTTTGCGCTGGCGAAAAAACAGCGCCGCTTTTCACGTGACGTGGCCACTGATATTGACTGGGTACTTCGGGAGGGCCGGACGCTCGGCGTTCGTGCGCGACTGCGCCATAAGCTGGATTATCTCTGGCGCAGCTGTACCGGTGAACTGTCAGAGCAGAACGATCTCTTTCGCCTGACCTACGCGATGGAGCTGGCTAAACAGTATGACTGGGTGTATCTCGTCCTAAGCGACAGTGAGTGGAGCGGCCGACGTAAGCTCCAGCCAACGGCATCGGTGAACAGTATCTGCCTGCTGAAAAGCGCGCTGGAAAGTGGTTTTAATGATGACGGGAGGCAGATTATGCCCGTTCCGGCCAGAATTGGCGGGCGGGCTGACGGGCTGAATGCGCTGCTGAAAACCTGCGGCTGGGAGGCAGTCAGCAACGACGATCACTGGCAACTGGTGACCATCAGCGTTGGTTGACCAGCAAAGAACGTGCAGCGTGAATGCAACCCTGTCATTGCCATCATTGATCGCCTGACAGGGAGTATCAGGAAAGGATTAGTGGCGGATCTGCGCCAGGTCGTCTTCAGTCAGACCGGTCATCTTCATGACGGTAATGCGGTCGATACCGTTCTCCAGCATGGTGCGGGCAACTTCCAGCTTGCCTTCGTTACGGCCTTTTTCAATACCGCGTTGTTCACCGAGCTGAATCCCCTTCTTGATGCCCTTCTGCTCAAGTTGCTGTGCGATGGTCATAAATGCGTCTCCGTGTTGCGGCACACACTGTGTCAGTTCACGTACAAAGGCTTCGGCGTCGGATGTTTCGCCTGCCTGCACTATATAGTGTACCAGCGATATGACCTGCGATGAAGACAGATATCCCGCCAGCAAAATGGGTGCCAGCCGGTCAACCAGTTCTGCCAGGTTCCGATGGTGAATATGCTTTTGCAGTAAAGTTAGTGCGGCCACACTGCGATGGCCGGCGATTTCATCATCCGGAATGACCGTAACGTCTACCAGCGGGAAAGCGCTGCTGTAGAGTTTGCCTGCCAGCACCGGAGCGTCAAACTCATCCAGCCTACGGGTGGAGTAAGGATACGGGCTGCGTTTCCCTGTATCCTCGGGTTCACGCATATCTGTGGGAAAGATCGTAGCGGCAGGTTCATGCTGATACGAAAGACACGCCGTGATCGGATGACGGCGACACTGAAAGCCATCAAGGACGGACTGCGAAAGCGCTGGCATTACTCAATCCCCGAACAGGGAAAATGGCTCAGGAGGGTGGTTCAGGGATACCTGAACTATCACTCAGTCCCGGGCAACTATCCCACGATGCTGAAGTTCAGGAAATACGTAACAGACCTCTGGCGTCGGGCGCTCAGGTGCAGAAGCCAGCAGGACGATACGACATGGACGAAAGCAAACAAGCTGGCAGCCACATGGCCGCCAAAGGTTCAGGTTCTTCATCCTGTGGAGCGGTTCACCGCCAGACACCCGAGGCAGGAGCCCGGTGCGTAAATAGCGCACGCCGGGATCTGTGCGGGGGGGACCCGGTAACGGGTATCCCTACCGCGACGTGATACAGAGCATCCAGCTGCCTGCTTTTCCATTCAGTAACCTGCTTTTTTACAGCATCGGTGACGTTTAGATATCAACGAGGGTGAGACATCGGCGTCGTACATCTCTTTGAATGTTGCGACGATTTCACGCGTGGTCATGCCTTTAGCGTACAGGGATAAAACTGGCTATCCATCTGCGTAATACGCGTCTGGTTCTTCTTAATTAACTGAGGTTCAAAGGTATTTTCACGGTCACGCAGCGTGCTCAGCTCAATCTCACCGTCATCGCAAAGCATGGGTTTTTGACGAGTAGCCATTGCGGGTATTAGAGCTTTTTTTGGGCGCGTTTTTCTCATGTCCGAGGTGTTCAGTCAGTTCAGCATTGAGTGCCGTTTCGACGGTTAGCTTCGTCAGCATACGGGAAAACTGGTTAAGGTCAGCTTCGGTTTTAAGGCCTTTCGCCAGTTCAGCAGCCAGTGCTCTAAGTTTCTTCTCCTCCATAATTTGCCTGTTTCCATTGTTGGAGTGAACATATCAAAAACAGGCAATTACACAATTTTAATTACAGTCTCTAAAATCCATGATTCGGGGGCTACATCAAACCTCCAATTATATATAATATATTAGTGTCGATATAAGAATAATGTATTACCTTGCTCATTACATTGCAAACGGAGTGTGTTTTTTTATTTGCATTTGTTTCTATTTCATGTATTCTCACTTCGTACTAAATTATCAGTGATGAATTTATATATATAATAAATATATAACATTCAATTATTTAAGAGATTCCACATTAAGACAGGTAAGTTGCCCTAACTTTACAATATATTTTATATGTATGACATTTATGTCAGATGCTATCTACATTAATAATATCTTTGTGAGGGCTTATGAATACAGAAACTAAAAGCGAGTCTTTTCTTCGGGCACTTGGCCCACTGGAAAGCTATGCATGGCTAATCGATCCCATTTGTCCAAAACATTTCACTGTAACCGCAGAGGTCGCGGGCGCAACTTCAGTGGATGTCTGGGCCACAGCTCTTCATACTGTACAGGCGCGCCATCCTTTGATTAACGCGCGTGTTAATGCTGACAACAGACTACCTCTTCATTTTGTCTATGACTCCTCTGCTAAAATTCCACTGCGCTTTGTCAGGTTGAATACTACAACCGATGTTGAACAAGAAATTAAACGAGAGTTCTCTGCTCCTTTCGGTACGGGTGATATTCCTTTGCTCAGGGCGGCACTGCTTTTCAGCGACACGCGCTGTATTATTATCATGACATCCCACCATTCTATTGCCGACGGTCTGTCACTGACCCATTTTATTCGTGACGTGCTGGATTCACTGGCAGGCACCGTGCTGGTCACCCTACCCTTGCAGCTAACTGTCGAGGACATTTGCATCAAAGCTGATACACCAGTGGCCAGTATTACTATGCCAACCGGAACCCCGACGCCTGTACCCTATACTGAACGCAGTCTGGCAAAACTGGACATCTTCAGGCGAAGGCTCTCGCCGGAGCTTTCTTCCGACATTCGCCTGCGGGCAAAAAAAGAGAACACAACTGTACATGGCGCTCTGGCAGCAGCCTGTGCTCTTGTCTTCGCCCGAACCACCGCATCAATAGATTTAAAAAGCCCCGTCCGAATCTGTACACCGATCGATGCCCGCAAGTTTTTCGCCCTGGATTACGGGCTAAGCTTTTCCGTACTTTTTCCCACATTCGGCTATGATGCCCGCTCATCTCCAGAATTCTGGGATCTGGCTCGCGCGGTGACAGACGACCTATTCGAACCAAGCAAGGTATGGCGACATTTATCCATCAATTCCGCGATTTTATGGATAATCCTGAACTAAATAAACTCATTAATTTTGATAAACAAAGATGCGCCCCGGATATTTTAATTTCAAACCTGTGGGTTTTGCCATTTTCATCTCAATTTGGTGAGTTAACGTTAGAATCTGTTTGGGGACCTAATGTATTAATAGGTACAGAAGGGGAGCAAACTATCGGAGTTTCAACAATACACGATTCAATTCATTTAATTCATACCAGTTACAGGCCATTACTTGATTTCTTGTATAATATCGAGAAGTTATTGGTTTTGGCTGTAAAATCAAATAACTGATTCATATCAGAGGTAAATTTATGAGCGCTTTAAATAAACGTGTTGTGATTGTTACTGGTGCAAGCAGCGGAATTGGTGAGGCTGTTGCACTTTTTCTTGCCGAAAAAGGTGCAACAGTAGTCCTTGTTGCCCGACGCTTAGATCGTATTAATTCTCTGGTCGACCAGATTACTCAATCCGGTGGAAAAGCGATTGCCATCAAAGCTGATGTTACAAAACTCAGCGAAGTAAACAATGTCGTGAGCACCGCCATTTCAAAATTCAATCGTGTGGACGTGTTGATTAACAATGCAGGCTATATGGCCATTGCACCCTTAACTGCACTGAAAACAGATGAGTGGGAGCAGATGATTGATACCAATATCAAAGGTGTACTTAACGGTATCGCTGCCACGTTGCCCGTTTTCGAAAACCAGAAAGCAGGCCATTTCATTAACGTCGCGTCGGTCGCGGGGATCAAGGTACTTAGCCCGGGAGGCGCGGTTTATAGTGCGACAAAATTTGCCGTCAGAGCCCTGAGTGAAGGATTACGGCACGAAGTTGGCCGCCATATCCGCACCACGCTGATATCCCCCGGAGCGGTTGAAAGCGAGCTGCAACACGGCAGCTCAGATTCCGAAAGCAAAGCGTTTCTGAAAGAATTCTACAAGCAGGCGATCCCGGCTCAAGCGATTGCTAAAGCGGTTGCTTACGCCATAGAACAACCTGAAGATGTTGACGTAAATGAGATAGTTATTCGCCCCACTCGTGAAGAATTCTGAAGCCGTATCACGTTCCTCTGAATAAGGTAACAGGCTATGAAAGCGATCAATACGTTGACAGATTTTGTGCCGCGCTCGGGTGCAGATATTCTGCTCGAAGTACTCGCAAGTGAAGGTGTTGAGTATATTTTTGGCAATCCGGGCACCACTGAATTACCGCTTATTGATGCCCTGCTTCGCCACGACGATATTCATTATGTCCTGGCACTACAGGAAAGCAGCGCAGTAGCTATTGCTGATGGGTATGCAAAAGCATCGGGCAAGACAGGCTTTCTGAATTTACATACCGCCAGTGGGTTAGGTCATGGGATGGGCAACCTGATCAACTCAAGGATTATGAAAACTCCGCTTGTTGTGACGGTCGGGCAGCAGGACACCAGACACTATGTTCGTGAGCCACTGCTCTATGATGACGTAGTATCCATTGCTTCTCCGGTCGTGAAATGGACAAAAGAAGTGACCAGGGCCGCACAGCTACCGGTCCTGGTCAGGCGGGCTTTCCACGATGCCTGCTATCCTCCAGCAGGCCCGGTACTGTTGTCGCTGCCTATGGATGTGATGGAAGAAATGCATGAGGCAAGTATTCTTGCCTCTTCACGGGTAAAATACCACACTGTGGCCAGTTCACTGGATGAGCTGGCGGCCGAGTTAAGTAACGTGCAGCCCGGTAAGCTGATGATGATTGCCGGTGATGAAATCCACAGCAGCCAGTCCACAGAGGAAACTGTCCTGGTGGCTGAAATGCTGGGGGCTCATGTTTACGGCTCTTCCTGGCCGCTGAATCTTCCCTTTCCGCCGAATCATCCGCTCTGGCGTGGTAATTTGCCTACCACGTCGCGGGATATTGCAAAAATCATCATGAACTATGATGCCGTCTTTATTCTGGGCGGCAAAAGTTTAATCACCATCCTCTACAGCGAAGCCGAATCCATTCCGCAGGAGTGCGTTGTCTATCAACTGTCGTCAGACATGAACGAACTTGGCAGAACCTATCCCACAAGGCTTTCGCTGATGGGGAATATTAAGATTTCTCTTGAACAACTATTACCTAAACTCGACCATATCCTATGGCGTAAAAAAGAGATTTATCAGGAACACCTTAATAAGGCGAAAGGGGAGTGTGAAAAAAATCAGCAGCAGCTTGAATCCTACTTCGCCTCTGAATTTGTGCAGCCGGTCATTTCGCCGCTGGTCGCGGCGCATGAGGTACTTAGGGGTATTCCACCGGGCGTTACTATTGTTGATGAGGCTATTGCGACGACAAACTACATCAGAAAATTCATTTCCGATCAGCAGTACCAGAGATATTATTTTATGCGCGGCGGTGGGCTGGGCTGGGGAATGCCGGCTGCGGTGGGGCATTCGCTTGGGCTGGGTCGTGAGCCGGTAGTCTGTCTGGTAGGCGACGGTGCAGCAATGTATTCACCTCAGTCCCTCTGGACTGCCGCGCATGAAGGTCTCCCCGTCACCTTTATTGTCATGAATAATTATGAGTACAACGTGCTCAAAAATTTTATGAAAAATCAGCCGTCCTACAGCTCTGTTGCCATGTGCAAATTTATTGGAATGGATCTGATAAACCCTTACATTGATTTTCAGTCGCTTGCAGCATCGATGGGGGTAAGCGCCTGCCGTGTCACTCAAGCAGGAGATGTCGCAGCGGCAGTCAGAATCGGTATAGCAAGCGGGAAAACGAATCTGATTGAGGTGGTAATCTCAGCGGGCTAAATGCTTTTCTGGATGTGCTGCCAAACGGATACTCAATCCGGATTATACGTTTTTACTTCGCGACAACCGGGCGGCGCGATGTGAATAATGTACGTATCAATTGTAGTGGCACAGTAAATTTGGCCATCTGATTAAAGGTGATATTCTCACCTCAACACAAAACAGGTGTAAGCGGCTCATCTGAACCGTATTGACGATTAGGCGTTGGTAAGGTCGAGTTTGCAGGGAAGCAGATCCTGCTGAATCGCCACGGGTTTAACAGACACCTCGGAGTCATTTAAGATGACTTAAAGAGAGGTGCCCATGAGCGGTAAACGTTATCCCGAAGAGTTTAAAATTGAAGCAGTCAAACAGGTTATTGATCGCGGTCATTCTGTTTCCAGCGTTGCAACACGTCTCGATATTACCACCCACAGCCTTTACGCCTGGATAAAGAAGTACGGTCCGGACTCATCCACTAATAAAGGGGTCAGTTTGGATATCGAAAATTATTGTACGTTAAGGTTGTTTTTTAACCTTCTCGACTTTGGCTGGTCTCAGTCGACGAAACTTACCGGAAGCAGGTATCCTGTTGCTTTTCCAGATATAATCACCTGTCAGATTGATGTGCTCCCAGCCTAACGGCGACAAATGCGACAACAGTTGCTCGTTGATCTTCACCCCTTTACGCTTCAGGGCATCGACTGCTCTTTCCATATACACAGTATTCCACAGGGAGATCGCAGCCGTCAGCAGCGTCAGTCCGCTGGCGCGATAGCTCTGATTTTCCGGTTTTCTGTCCCTGATTTCACCCAGCCGGTGCATAAATACCGCCCGCGCCAGTGCGTTACGGGCTTCACCTTTATTCAGTCCCGCCTGGACCCGCCGACGCAGTGCAGGATCGCGGAACCAGTCGAGCATAAACAGCGTTCGCTCAATGCGGCCAATTTCTCTCAGCGCCTTTGCCAGGCCATTTTGTTTGGGATAGCTGGCCAGTTTTTTCAGCATCAGGGATGCTGTTACGGTCCCCTGCTTTATCGAGGTCGCCAGACGAAGCACTTCACGCCAGTGAATCTCGATCTCTTTCAGGTTCAGGCTGGTCGCGGATATCAGCGACTGAAGCGCCGGGTATTGATCCGCTTTCCCTTTGATAAACAGCTTCTTGTCATGGAGATCCCGAATTCTTGGACAGAATGCAAATCCCAGCAGATGCATCAGGGCAAAGACATGATCGGTGAAACCCGCGGTATCGGTGTAATGCTCCCTGATTTCCAGGTCACTTTCGTGGTACAGCAAGCCATCTAGCACATGGGTTGAATCCCTGACCCGACTGATTATGCAGGTGTAAAACGGGCTATATTGATCCGAAATATGGGTATAAAACTGACGTCCAGGCTCTTGCCCGTATTTCGGGTTAACCTGCCCTGCGTAGCGGCCTGAGCTGCCAGTTCTGAAATTCTGTCCGTCTGATGATGATGTTGTCCCGTCTCCCCAGAATGCCGCCAGCGGTCGTTTCCCCTGCGCGTTCACCAGCTCTGCAAGGGCGGCTGAATAGGTTTCGTCGCGGATGTACCATGCCTGGATATCTTCCAGTGATGATTTGGTGCTTCCGGGGCAGGCTTCCGCCATTTTGGTAAGACCAAGATTGATGCCATCCGCAAGGATGGTGGTGAGGAGCTGGCGGATATCGGGACGGGTAATGTCATTTTTTATATGCGAAAAATGTCGGGTAAACGTCGTCCAGCTGTTTACCTCATCGAGAATTTCCGTGATTTTAGGGCGCGGTAGCATGCTGTAAACCAGCTCTGCCAGCGGTGAAACCTGCACCGGAACGCAGTTATCCAGCGGAGAGACTTTTACTCCCCTGTCGGAAATTCCCACATCAGGCAGTTCACCAAGGGCAGCCATGGCATTGACCTCTTCAAGTCTGGACTGAAGCAGAGTCATGCGGCTGGTAATGTACTCATGATAATCAGCAGATACGGGTAGTGGCAGCGCCGGGGTGAGTTTGTCAAAGTCTTTTTCGGGAATGAGGTAATCATCAAAATTTTTGTAGCGGCGTGAGCCTTTAACCCAGATGTCCCCGGAGCGCAGCGCTCCCTTAAGCTCGCTGAGCGCACAAAGTTCATAATACTGCCGGTCAATACCCGCAGGTGTAATCACCACCCTGCGCCAGCTTTCAGGGACAAACTCAAGCGTCGCTGTCGCCGGAACTTTACGTGACTGCTTCCGGTACATATCCTTGATCACAACCAGCGCATCAGCCAGAGGTTGCGCTGCCGGGGTGGAGACTAACTGTAAAGCGGACAACATGCGCGGGGCATATTTCCTTAATGTGCTGTATTTCTCAGTAATAATATGCAGCGGATCAAAATTATTTTTCCTGGCGAGATTGCGTGTTTCCTCCAGACTGGCGACAAATTGAGGCCATGGCAGTATGTTTTCTATGGCGAGCCATGGATCGCCACCGGAATCACGAGCTTCAGACAGTGCCTGGCCGACATCGATGTACTGCCTCAGTTTTGACTGGATCAGCTTTCCGGTCTGCTGGAGGCGCTCAGCCTGTGTTCTTTTGGCTTTGCTGAACAGGCTGTTCAGCATGCGTTCATGCAGCTCAATCACTTCGTCTGTCAGTGTGGCTCTGGCTTCTTCCAGCACGCACACCAGAATCGCATGACGCCGGGCTGCTGAAAATCGGGTCAAATCCCGGCTACTCATCTTTCGGCCTTCCCGCGCCAGTTTCAGCAACCGGTTCTGGTGAATGGTACGATCGATACCCTCCGGTAATGCCAGCGATTCAATACTGCTGAGCCGATCAAGATGTTGCAGTACGTTCTTACCATTGATTTTACCCGGCGGTTGCAGAAGCCATGTCAGCCGGGAAGGCTGATTATCTGAGGACTCAAGCAAATGATCCAGAGCATCCCTGTGAGCCGGGGTTAACGGGGCATTCAGGGTCTGAAATACGATTTTATCGCCGCCAGCCATGGCCTCCGCACAGGTACGCTCCACGACATCAATCGCGGGGATTATCACGTTGTTTTTCCGGAGCCAGACCAGCAGTTCTTCGGCCAGGAGAATACCTTTATCGGTGCGCGTCGGCATCGACAGCAGGTGTGTAATACAGTCCTGCTGTATTTTGCCGGTGAACGCTTTTACGCCAAGATAGCGGTACAGTTCGGTTAAATGTTCGCGTCGCGTGGTTTCCCTGCCGGAAAGGTAAGCAGGCCAGAGATCCCCGGTAAGTTTTAGCCTGCTGGCGATATGCTTCAGCAGCGCATCAGAGGGTGCGATTTTTTTATCCGGGACAAAGCCGACATTTTTTAGATAGCAAAGAAGGACGGCAAAACCAAAACGGCTGGCGGGTTTACGGTGAGCCCTGATAAGCGCCAGATCATGCTCACTAAAATACGCCATTCGCGTCAGCGTTAACTCATCGTCCGGTAATGCCAGTAATGATTCTCTTTCCGACAGAGAAAGAATCTGCCTCCGTGCCATATAGTTTTCCTTGTAAATTATTCCGCGCGATATTTTTAACAAAATTGTTTATCGCATAAGGGTACACCCTGACGCCATAATCAATACGTGACGGCACACAATGAATGACATAACCTATATGCGATAGAGTAAATGCAATAACCTAAATGCGATAATGCGGTGAAAAAATGTTCATCAGAGCTTATTTAAGGGCATCGACGGAAGATCAGTTCGCCGATCGGGCAAAAGAGATGCTGGAGCAGTTCGTTCAGGAGCGGGGGCATAAAATCGCCAGTTACTACCGGGAGAATATCAGCGGGACAAAACTTGACCGCCCGGAGCTGGGCCGCTTACTGATGGACAGTCATCGCAATGATATCCTGCTGGTCGAGCAGATAGACCGGCTGACCCGTCTCAGCAACAGCGACTGGATGACGCTGAAAAAACAGATCGAACAACACGAGCTGCGGATTGTCAGCCTGGATGTCCCCACCTCATGGCAGGCGCTGTCAGAGAAAGATCCTTCGCAGGCTGACCCAGTCACCCGCGCCGTGATAGCCGCCATCAATAACATGCTTATCGATCTGATGGCCGCAATGTCACATAAGGACTGGCTGAGTCGCCGCCATCGCCAGAGACAGGGAATTGAACGGGCCCATACGCTGGGGAAATACCGGGGAAAACAGGCCGATCCGGAACGACATCAGAAGGTGCTGTACTACCGGCAGATAAAAAAGCTCAGCATACGTGAAACGGCAGATGCAACGGGATACAGTCCCTCCCAGATATGCCGTATCCAGGCCCTGTACCGGCAATCGGATTCTGATGCTTCCCCCATATAATGCCAGGGATTATAGCCGCTCATATACTCAGGAATTAATAATGGTAAGAGCCCCGGGCTGCCATGCCGTCAGGAGAGGTCATGACGAAATCAACCAGGATGTGGTATGGAGCCAGTCGCCGCTCTCCATGCGAATTGATGTGAGTTTACGGTAAACGTACTCCTGGTGCGCAAGTATGCAAGTTAATGGGCGTGTCCGGCGCGGTGATTTACAAATATATAGACTCAGCAAAAAACAAACGTATCATAGCTGAGGAGTGCCTTACAGGCTAAAGGAAAAACAGGCAGAACAGGGCAAAGGAGAGGTTAAAGAAAATGAGTATGACCGAAGCTGAAAGCAATAAAGCTGCAAACAGGATGCTGTACCTTTTTATGGCCACTGGCATTGTCCCGCTACTGGTTGTTTTCGCCTTATATTTATATAATCCCGGCTCGCCGCTACTGAATGATATAGCCTCAGGAACTGCAAGTCTGCCCGCAGTAACATCACGGGTAAATCCACTGATGACAAAAGTCATGGATGTCTATTGCAAGACAGCTCCATTCTTTGCATTTGTCCTTTTTATATTTTCATTTGGGAAAAGAAAAATAATCACACCTTACAAACGCCCCCCTCTAATTCGTGCGTGTTTGTTTGGCCCTTTCTTTTATTTTTTTTATGTATACATGCTTTTATTCAGGGATGTAGAGCTAACTACTGCGGGCAGGCCTGTGAAATTAATGTCCGGTAATGATGCAACGTTATTATTGTTTTATATCGGACTGTATCTTTCAGTTTTTTTCATGACTTACTTTATTCTTCTTGTTCCGGTTATTTCATGTAAATTAATTAAAGAAAGGCGGTAATACCGCCTTTCGGTTTCGTTAATGAACAGGTCGAATTAGTTCATTATTTATTTTATCCACTAGTTTATCATCAATCATGGATGCAACTGTGACCGCAACAATAATACCCATTATCCCAACCACTGTTACAGAAGCACCAGCACTTAGAAGCGCGCTCCCGACTATGGCAGAAAATAGCCCCATAGCAATGCTGCCAGCCACGCCGCCCACAATCCATGACTCCACTTCCAGGATCAGTGGCCCCCAGTCTCCTGTTTCGTAGCCGGTGATACTTTTTTCCCGGACCTTCTCAACTTTAATCGCCACGTCTGCGACTTTAAATGCCCGGCTCAGGTTGCCCATTTTATTGGCCAAATCACCGGCATTCACGCTTTTCCATGCACTGACAAGCGCATCTTTATTACCTTTGTTGATCTTCATGTTCGGGTTTGACAAAGCTTTGTTCACCGATTTCATGGCGTCAGGATAGCTTCTCACCGTTCTGCCCTGGAAGTTTTTGAGATTATTTGCAATGTCTTTAGCCACGGAATTATATTTCTGGCCAAGATGTTTGCCAACTTTCTCCCCCATATCTGTGATGATTTCGCTGGCTTTCATCAGAGCTTCTTTTTCATCGTTCCGTTTGAACTCGATGAATTTCTTTACGATATCCCTGACCAGCCGGTTGTGTTTATCTTTCGGTCCGCGCCACTTACTGCTGAAATCGACTTTAATATTATTTATATCGCCGTTAACAGCAGTGGCTTTAAACGGCATTGAGGGAAATGCATTCAGGACCACAATATAGGAATTAACTGATTCAATCTTTATACTCTTCAGTCCCTTTTTATTATCTGATGAGGAATAAGTCCCGGAGACTGAATCAAAACTCCATTCACTGCCACCTGCAGCGTTATTCTGCCCCTGACCATTTCCTCCTGAAGAACCTTTCCCGCCCCCGTTTCCTGTGGGTTTGTTTTTATCCCGCTCCATGCCTCCGGTAATATTTATATGAACCTTTCCGTCAGGGCCTATTGTGCTTGCAGGCCCGTCTTTACCCGGGTTGTAACTCCATCCACCGGTATGTCCCCCGTTTCCGGAAGAACCCGCCCCCCCTCCGGAACCGGAATTACCCGCACCGGGATTCTTACCACCACCAAATGCATTGTTGTGAGCATTATCACCACCGTTACCACTCATAGCCTTTTTCTCCTTAACAGGTAAAGTAATCCATATCTGTATATAAACACATTGTTATACATACAGTACCCTCATGCTAAGTCGGGTTTTTACAGGTGTCAATAGCGCCTGTAAAATGAGCAGTATATGATAAGCGTGCATTACAACCCACTGACGGACATATGGTTTACAAAAAGGAGCTTCCATGAATAAAACATCTGGTGTACTGCTCTGTGCAGTGCTGAGTGTTACTCTGGTGACCACGGCCTGCACTCCTGGTACAAGTGCTGAGCGGCATTCCCGACAGTATGTGCATGCCGCAGATGACGGGTTTAACCCCAATTTTTATGTCAACAAAGCAGACAGTACCCGGCTTATGGTGCCTTTCTTCAGACAGTTTCATGAAATGGGTATAAAGGACAGAGCTGCAGGCGTATCCCGGGAAGAAATGCAACAGCGCGTCAGTCAGTTCCACAGCGAGGAATTCCTGAAATCCATTCAGTCAGAGGAGAAATTTGCAGGCAGAATCTACAACGACAGCAGCACACCGCCACCAAAAGTACTGAAGGCGATGGGCGAAGCAATATCAGCCACATACATGGATGGCTATGACGGAATTGAATAGCAAAGAGGAATGTACGTAATTCCGTACTGATAACGTAAACCAGCTTTTACGTTATCAGTAAAGCACTCAGGACAGTCCAGACGGTCAGAATTCAACCTTAACGTACAATAATTTTCGATATCCAAACTGACCCCATATAGTTTTGGCAACAACTCTCCCCGTTTACGGTTTGACAAAAAACCGTAGTAACGCACCATCTTAAAATGCTTCTCCGGGATATGACTGATGTTGCGCCCGATCATCTCTTCCTGGGTCAGCGTCTGCTGCCGGTACTGCTGTGTACGGTGGGCGTAATAGTGGTGGACCACCGCGCCGCCGCTGTAGTGCCTCAGCTTCGCCGCCGACACCGGGGGCCGTTTCAGGTACCGGCCCAGGTATTTGACGCTACGCCACGCGCCCCGGGTCTTTTTGGCGAAGTGGACCTTCCAGCGGCGTCCGTACTGGGCCTGAAGGTAACGCTGCCACTGTTTTTTATCGCGGATATGCCCCAGCCCCGGCAGGCTGCCGGGGTTAATCAGGTCATAACTGTGGCGAAGCAGCCGGATGACGGCCCCGCGCCAGATTTCCTCCACGGCCTGCTTCTTAAAGAAGAGGTCGCGCCAGGTGCCGTGTTTTACATCGAGCCCACCGCGGGTAACGGAGAGGTGAATGTGTGGATGCTGGTTGAGCTGGCGACCGTAGGTATGCAGGGCACAGAAAATACCGACCTCCACGCCCTGTTTTCTGGCCCAGCGGAGCATGGCGCGGGTGGCGGCACGGAACAGGGCATTGAGCAGAGGCCAGTTATTGTTGAAAAAGGGCCACAGCAGATGGGGCATGGTGAAGGTGATATGCTGCCAGTCGCAGTCTGGAAGGATGTGGCTCTGCTGCGACACCCACTGCTCCGTGGCCTTATGTCCGCAGGAGCTGCAGCCTTTTGATTTACAGGTCTGGCAGAAGAAGCGGGAGTGGGTACAGTCCGGTGAGGCGCAGCAGTATCGCTTCACCCCCATGGCAGCAGTGCCGCAGGCGAGCATGCGCTCGACACAGAGAACGGTCCAGGGGCTGAGAGTGTTCCCGTGTTTATCCATATACCGGTTCCAGCCGTCATCGGTGGTGAAGAGCAGCTTTGCTGGTCGCGGGATATACATGCCGGAGTATTACAGTCCGGGTATTTTTCCGGTGAAACGAAAATCGACATACTGCCCGCAGTCGCAGCCGGGTCTGTCGGCCCAGTTGTCGGTGAATTTGTCCCACGGGTCGAAGGAGACCGGCATTATCTCCAGCTCTGTGCAAGTCATGAACTCATCCAGGGGCATGCTTTTGGTCATCGCGCCATCAATACTGTCGTATCCGGTTTCATCCGCCTCTCCGGGATGTTGCTCAAAGCCGCGGATAATCGTGACCTGTGGCGGATAAAACTGCGTGTCGAGGAAAAACTGAGGGCCGAGGCGGACGCAGTGCTGTATGGCTTCTGCCGGCGTCTCGTAGAAGAACTCATCAGGCTCATGGCCGTCAGTGTCGGGGGGTAAGGTGACCATAAAACGGTTTGGATAAGAGGGAGGGGGAACACGGGCTACAGTGGGTTTACCTGATTTACCGGGTTTGCGTTTTCTGGGGGCTTTGCTGCGGGCCATGCGGATGAATTCCTGCGGAAATTAACATACCGCAGAGTATAAAGCTGTGTGCCGGTCATGAACACCATCGGAACGGCGAAGCCGTGACGCTCGCCCTGAAAGGGCGCTACGTTCTGTTTTGTATAAGGATTCGACACCCATATCAAAACCGGTAACTCTCAACCTTTCAATGCCATGTGTCAGATCAAGTCGCGACTAATACACATCAGCATAGCTGTGACGATGTTTTTTTGATAAGCTCTCACTCATTTTCTTATAACTCACAGATATCTAATAGTATTATTTGATGGAAATGGCAACTTACTGATAAAGACTTAGGCTCATCGTTACTCATACGTTCACTCACCGATCTTTATGGTTGTAATCGATTAAACTAGACAACAAAATGGAATCATAACCAGCCTTTCCAATAAAAAATCAACCGCATAGTTAATGACACTATAGAATACGCATAACAAAATAAATTTGTTATGCGCCCCTTATGTTATTTCATTTATTTTATAATGCAGCTATCTTCATCTGCCTTATCATTCCATATCCAGCGAAATGCATCCCCAGCCAAAGAGGCCATGTGAACATAATTATGCCCCCCATCACCTTGCTCAAATCTATATTCATAGCCCTTATAATCTAAAGATGATGCCATTTGTTCATTAGCTAGTTTCCAGTTACCAAAAACCGTATCGATTTCATTTTTACCATCCTGTAAAAACACTTTTATAGGTTTTTTTTCTTCTTGCCTTACTGCAGAGATATAATGGTCAGAACCACGAATATTAACATAGCTACCTATTGAGGAAATAACTTTCCTGAAGGCATCAGGCCTATGCCAGGCCACACCAAAAGCTCCAGAACCTCCAGAACTAGCCCCCATGACTGCACGGCACTCAGGATCTTTAGCTATATTGTATCTACTCTGAATCAGAGGTAATACCTCATCAACTAAGAAGTTAGCATATTTCCCATCCGCTGAATCATACTCCAAACTTCTATTATCCTTACCACCATAAATAGGTAGCCCATCCCCTTTGCTACCTGGTTCAATAAATAACGCTATAACTGGTGGGATTTGTTTTTGATAAATTAAATTATCTAAGGCATTGGGAACTGGGAATGAATACTTCTTATCCTCCCCATACTCTAAATAAGATTTACCATCTAAGAAAACCATCAATCTTGTAGGTTTTTTATCATTATAACTAGCTGGAATATAAATCCAGTATTTATGCTCTGCATCAGGGTAAGCTTTACTTTTCACCAAAGTATGCTCGGTTATTTCCCCCTTGGGAACACCACTCAAACTTAAAAGTTCAGGCGCTGGTTTATAGTTACCACCATCTTTTAAGTACTGCAATACATCCTTATCAGGAATACCTGGAAAACCAGATTTCAAATGCTCTCTAACCTCATTAAATTCTTTATCATTCATGACATCAACCTGAGCTAGTGAAACTTGTGATAGTATGGAAAAAGATAAAACTGCCATAAAAGCTATTTTTTTTGAAGACTTCATAGAAACCTCAGCTGTGATAATAAATCATTAATCATTTTTTACATATCTACTCATTTTCATTGAACTAGCATCAATACTATTCGTGAATTTTTTTGCGGCCGGTTCGTCAATAAATGAACTCATAGAAACCTCAGCATCCTTAACGCTATCCCAATGAACAATAACCAACCAATCATGGTTATCTCCCACAGCAGACTTCCTTGAAATAAAACCCTTTTGTTTGGAAATATGCTGAATCTCAATATCATGCTCAATTTTATAAAATCCCGCCACCGACACATCAGTTTTTATCTTTAACGTTACAACCTAAACAATATTATCTTTAGCATATGTGTATGCTGAAGTAATTAGTAAAGCACTTGCAACAAGAATAATTTCAGATATTTTCATTTAATTTCCTCTTTTTTGTTTAGAAAAAACTCCTGACTGGATTCAATGATAAGAATCAACTCCTGTAACTTTATAGCGACATCTTTACCAAGTGTTGTAAGGGAATACTCCACATGAGGCGGGATTTCATTAAATGAATGCCTTATTACCATACCATCACACTCAAGTAACTGTAAGTTTTGGGATAGTATTTTTTCACTTATGCCATCAATTTTTCTCTTCAAACCACTAAACCGATGCTTCTCAGATAACAAAGCAACAAGGATAAGAGAGCCCCACTTACTACTTAGGTGCTGCAAAACAGTTCTCGATGGACAACCTTTAGCCATAACATCACAACGGATCCAGTCGCTTTTTTTTATTTCATTTTCTGTTACTTGCTTCTCTTCGCTAGCGTTCAATTACACTTACCTTTTTGTAAGTACTTACCAATAATTTCATTTCATGTATATTAACCAATGAACTGTAAGAATACAACGAAAGAACGATAAATGGAGATGACATGAAAATTGCGATTACAGGATCTACTGGAAAATTAGGGCATCTGGTTATTAACAAACTGAAAGAAGAATTAGCGCCATCACAGATAATTGCTCTGGCAAGAACACCTGAAAAGGCTGATGCTTTTGGCGTCACTGTACGTAAATTTGATTACACGAAGCCAGAAGAACTGGTTGATTCACTAAAAGATGTTGATACATTACTACTTATCTCAGCAAATGAAATTGGGAAGCGTGCAATCCAGCATAAAAATGTTATCAATGCTGCAGTAAAATCCGGCGTGAAGCATATTGTTTATATCAGCTTCTTATATGCTGATAGTTCACCATTAAACCTTGCTCCGGAACATGTTCAGACAGAATTAGATATTAAAAATTCAGGGGTTGATTATACGATCCTTCGTAATGGCTGGTATTCAGAAAATTATACTAATTCAATTAAAACGGCACTGCAACTCGGAGCATTCTATGGCTGTGCAGGTAACGGAAAAATATCATCTGCACCTAGAAAAGATTATGCTGAAGCTGCAGTCATCGCTTTAACACAATACGAGCATAAGGGAAAAACTTATGAGCTTGCCGGGGATGATTTCTATACACTGACAAATCTCTCCGAAGAAATAACCAAGCAAAGTGGAAAAGAAACACCTTACTGTAATCTTTCAGAAGATGATTATTCTTCAGCTTTGAAAAAAGCTGGCCTTCCAAAAGACTTTGCTGATGCAATTGCATCATGGGATACTGGAGCATCAAAAGATGCACTATTCAATGATGAACGCAATCTATCAAAATTAATTGGAAGAAAAACAACACCAATCTCAGATTGTGTAAAAGAAGCGCTGAGTGATATTTAACAAAAAAATTTAATTATTAAGTTGTTATGTTTTAATTGGAGATCTGAGTTACCCCTCTTCATTCCATCTATTGCGATAAGTAAAAATAACGGTTCTTTATGAGCCGTTATTTTATTAGGCGTAGTACTACTCGCAGTGGGGGGCACGCACAGACTGTACAGGTGATCGCGCATTGACCGGTTCTGCACCGCCCGCCGGTACTGTTCCAGGTAATACCAGTCCTGCTTCGGATTATCGATTTTGTTCAGCAGCTGCAAATCCGATTTCGCCAGCAGCCTGCGCGACGATCCTTCCGGCCAGTAGCGTTTATCCTCTTTGTCCTTCACAGCCTGCCCGGACAGCGCCATCACCGTTTCGGTCTGCGTGGTTATCAGGCCCTTCTGTATGTCTCCGATGTTGAATTGAAGGTACACCGGTATATCCTTCGGACAGCAACCCGGAGGGCGTGTCGCGCACCACGCCCTCCGGGTTGCTCAGGAAGCGCGGCTGGTCGTCCGCTGTCAGGCATTCAATGTGCACCTGATAGCGTTTTTCATGCCCGTCCTCTCTGGGGACCTGAAAATACACCAGATGGCCCACCGGGTCCCCGGCCGGGCGGGCACACCACCGTATCAAATTGCAGGGTTTCGCGTGATGGCGGCAGGAACGGGGACCTCCACGCCAGGCGGATGGCGCTATCGCGGGCCGGAATCAGACTCCCCTTGTCGCACACTGTCCACACCCTGTCGCCGGCTTTCAGGCTCATGCAGCCCGTGATCGGCTCCTCCAGCGTGACGTGCGCATACTGCCGCCCGTTGGCCCCGGTCAAGGTGTCGGTATGAATCTCCTTATTCCATGTCACCTGCGTGCCGGGCGGCAGCTCCGCCGCGACCCACTGCCGGGAATAATCCACATACGCCTTCAGGTGCTGGCCGTCAGCGACTTTGAACGCCGTGCTGTCCTGCTCCGGATAGGATAGGCCAGCCATGGCGCAAAGTGCATGTACAGCGTGTAAAAGGTCATGCCGCTTTCTGGAAAAGCAACCGGATATCGTCTTCCGGTAAGTTTCGTCGGCTGAGGCCCGCCAAAGTAGAAAGGTCAAAAAACAACCTTAACGTACAATAGTTTTCGATATCCAAACTGACCCCAATATGACCATCAGGGAAAGCATATGAGCAATGAACCGGGAAGAGGTATATTTGTCGATCAGGCGGCAGAAACCAGGCCTTCTGTCTGGCGCAGAACAGCTAGCTGGATACGTGAGGAGATTCTGCATTCTCTGGGAAGGCCCGCCCGCCTGGAGGGTGCGATTGCTTCCGGGCAGCTAATTCCCTGTCCGATCATCGCCCCTGTCGACACGTTCTGGACACGGTCTGTGGTCTACTGGCAGGACTGGATGTCTTTTTCTCTGTCATCATTTCATTCCCGTCCCTGGACGATCGACTACCGCAAACCGGGCTTCCAGCGCCAGCTTGAAAGCCATGCACTTGCTGTTCCTGAGGTTCAGCAGCTGATTAGCAAAGAAAATGTCCCTCATTTTTCATGCGACATCACGGATATCCGGGGGATTTCGGCCTCGAAATCTATGGATCATGATATCCGGGACATCGATGAGTTTCCCTTACTGAGATGCCGTGAGCTGGCTGAACCCGTGACTGAAGAGCACCTGCAGAAAAATATGCGTCACTGGGAATTACGGCTCGACCGGATGCTGTTTGCTGAATACCCGTGGGCAGAGCGGAGATTCTACTGGCTGAACGACGGTGGCTCACACCATTTTGGCGCTGCCCGCTATCAGGCATGCCGCCTAGGCATTGCGGTTCCACTAACCGGCAGACTCTGTCGCTACGGTGTAAATGTGCCGATGATCTCCGCTATACGTCAGAAATGGCATCTGTTTGCTGTTCCGGCTGATGAACTCTTCGGCAGCTTTTTCGACGCAATGAATGCCTTTGAATGCCCGTTTGGTCATTCCGAATTGCCACGTAACATGCATGATACGGAGAAAGCAGGTGTTGCTCTCAGACTCGCCTGGCTTGAACGAGCCCATCCCAGAGCCAGTGCTGTTGCTGATGTACTCTCTGCTGCAGGCTTTCCGGATTTTGGTAAACAACTGAATCTGCTGGCGATACAAACGGCTGAAACAATATCCCTGGAAGGCCCCTAATCCCGACGGAGTTTAAAATTTCAGTGTCGATCGGTTATTATTCTGACGGAAGCATGCTATGGCCCGGATTAATACCGACGCTAGCTGCCTCGTATAACGAGTTTTGATACAGGGAGTAGGCCAGCTTGACGCTGACAGATAAATCGGGCCATCTTGCATGGTGCGCCCTGGTGGCACTTGCGCTGGCCAGACAGGATAGTGGCGTTCTCTCGCCGGCACAGGAAAATCTCTTTCTTACCCGATGGCTTGCGACTGCGCTTAAGCAACGTCGGTTTTCGCGCGATGTTACACCCGATATTGAATGGCTTCTGAAACAGGGACGCCAGCTGGGCGTCAGCGCGAAGCTGGCCAGCAAGCTGAATTACCTCTGGCGTTCCTGCACAGGTGAGTTGTCCGAGCAGAACGACCTGTTCCGGCTGACGTATGCCCTGGAAACAGCGAAAGATATGCACTGGAACTACCGTCTGCTAAGCGATCGGGAATGGTCCGGCCGGAATGCTGTGGCGCTCAGTGCAGGCGTGAACGGCATTTATCTCTCACGGGCCAACCTCGATGTTGCTTTTGACGACAGCGGCCGACAGATAAATCCGCTGACAGCGCGTCTGACTGGGAACGTAGCGGGGGTGATGAAGCTGTTTAATCGCTGTGGCTGGCAGGCAGAGCCTGAGTCTGGTGCCTCCCTGCCCCACCAGTATTCGCTGATGGCCAGACAGGGAGTGCCAGGAAAGGGGGATTAGTGGCGGATCTGCGCCAGGTCGTCTTCAGTCAGTCCGGTCATTTTCATGACGGTATTACGGTCAATGCCGTTCTGCAGCATGGTACGGGCAATTTTAAGGGTGGCTTCGCGCTCGCCTTTTTCAATGCCGCGTTGTTCACCGAGCTGAATCCCCTTCTCGATGCCCTTCTGTTCAAGCTGTTGTGCGATGGTCATAAGTGCGTCTCCGTGTTGCGGCACACGCTGTGCCAGTTCGCGTACAAAGGCTTCGGCGTCTGATGTTTCGCCTGCCTGCACTATATAGTGTACCAGCGATATTACCTGTGATGAAGACAGATATCCGGCCAGCAAGATGGGCGCCAGTCGGTCAACCAGTTCTGCCAAGTCCCGCTGGTGAATATGCTTTTGCAGTAAAGTCAGTGCGGCCATACTGCGATGGCCAGAGATTTCATCATCCGGAATGACCGTAACGTCTACCAGAGGGAAAGCGCTGCTGTAGAGCTTGCCTGCCAGCGCCGAATCGTCAAACTCATCCAGCCACCGGGTTGAGTACGGATACGGGCTACGTTTACCCGTATAGAACAGCACCGGTATCACCAGAGGCAGCTTTTTATGCCCTGCCTCCAGGTGGCGCTGCATGGCGGCTACCGCATAGCGTATCAGGCGGAAAGCCATATGTTTGTCCGGCGTTGACTGATGCTCGACCAGGACATGAATATATCCGTCACCGGCTGTGGTTTTCAGGCTGTAGAGGACGTCACTGAAATACTGGCGGAGATCTTCCTCTACGAACGAGCCGGACTCCAGCTTCAGTGTGCTGAGATCGCAGACTGAGCGCAGTTCTGCAGGCAGGTGAATTTCCATGAAATCCCTGGCAATATCCGGTTGCGTCAGGAACTGCCTGAACGTGGCATCGTGGGGAGTGGGTGTGCTGCTTTTCTTCTTCATCAGCCTGGCTCTGAAAAATGACCCGGAGATGTTATCACATCCCGGAAAAAGCTAATATTGGCGGTGAACGGAATTGCCATTCCTTCAGGGGATCGTTCCGGGGTGGTTCGGTCCCCTTCTTAAACTTCTTTTCTCATCATCGATTACTACCTTGGGGTTTGGGGAGTAACGGAACAGTAAACGCTGTTAAGCAGTCAATTTAAATGGCAATTTACTTGTTTATCAATGAATTATAAATCTAAAGTATGCTGACAGCAGCCCACAGGACTGCTGTCAGCCAGTTATTACACTACAGCGATCGCCTCAATTTCTATTTTTGCATCCTTGGGTAACCGCGCGACTTCGACACAGGAGCGTGCTGGAAAAGGTGCTCCGTACTTCGTAAAGAAAGCTTCATAAACAACGTTCACAGCGGAAAAATCATTCAGGTCTTTCACAAATACCGTGGTTTTCATGATGTTCGCAACAGTCAGTCCGGCAGCTTCCACTATGGCTCTGACATTCTCCAGGGATTGAAATGTCTGAACTTCTATCGCGGCTGACATCATGCCGGTAAGAGGATCAACCGGTAGCTGCCCGGAGGTTATAACCATGTTTCCCGTGTTCACACCCTGAACGTAAGGGCCAATCGCCACAGGGGCATTTTTTGTATTGATAACAGTCATTACACTATATCTCTCTGCAGTTACATCAAGGTGTTTAACAGAACCAGCGAGCCGACCCCGCTGATAACAACCCAAACCAGCCCAAACCTGAAGCTAATCAACGTGCAGATAATCGCGGCAATAACCTTGGGGTTGTGAAGATCAAACTCCATATGTGAATTGACACCCAGAATCTGGACGGTAATTATTGCGGGTAGAACTGCTACGGGAACAAAGCGAAGCGTCTTTTTCACGCG
>NZ_JBSKJR010000013.1:0-96056 GCF_053709675.1 Enterobacter sp. UPMP2052 | reverse complement strand
AGCTTGACGTCGGTGCCTTTCGGATTGCTCGACGGCGCCACGCCGTTGGTCATATCACCGTTCCACTGCTTGTGCTCAGGCGTTTTCGGCATGTCCATGCCGGTCTGACCGGTGGACGAGCCTGGCGAAAGCTTAACGTCGGTGCCTTTTGGATTGCTCGACGGCGCCACGCCGTTGGTCATATCACCGTTCCACTTTCTGTGCTCAGGCGTTTTCGGCATATCCTTGCCGGTTTTACCGGTTGCAGAACCCGGAGAAAGCGTTGGGTAGTTCGTATTCGGAACGTCCCATTTTTTCTTCGGTGTGGTGCTGTCAGCCGGTTTCGGCGCAGGCTTCAGATCGTCGGCTTTCGACGGCTTAACGGCAGGCACCTCTTCGCTGTGCGCGGTTTCAGACGGGGTGGTATCCGTCTTCGTCGTGCTGTCAGCCGGTTTCGGCGCAGGCTTCAGATCGTCGGCCTTCGACGGCTTAACGGCAGGCACCTCTTCGCTGTGCGCGGTTTCAGACGGGGTGGTATCCGTCTTCTTCGTGCTGTCAGCCGGTTTCGGCGCAGGCTTCACCTCATCCGCTTTCGACGGCTTAACGGCAGGCACCTCTTCGCTATGCGAAGTCCCAGACGGGGTGGTGTCTGTCTTCTTCGCGCTTTCAGCCGGTTTCGGCGCAGGCTTCAGAGTGTCGGCTTTTGACGGCGTAACGGCTGGCACATCTTCGCTGTGCGCAGGTTTCGCTGGCGTAACCTCTTTCTTCCTGGTGCCATCGCTCGAATGCTTCGACGAGCCGCCGCCAATGTGGTGGTCGTTCGGGGTATCGACGTCGTAGCTGCCTTTTTTCTTCTTACCGATGCCAGGATCCGCAAGGGTATAGGAGATATTGTTACCCGCTTCTTTTTCATCGCGGGTGACAACGGACATCTCATCCTTGTTGGTGTTGATCTCGCCAGTCGTACCTTTGCTGGTGGTGCCCCCCACGGAAATGGTGGATTTCTGCGTTTCGTTACGGTGGATCTCATCGACCGTATCCACGTAGATGTTAGCCGATGGAATGCCGCCTTTTTTACCTGGCAGACCGCCGATACCTACGCCGCCACCGCCGTACAGGCCGTCCTGCTCAACGGTATCTTGCAGATCTTTGGCGTTGATATTGCCCGCAACGTTGACCTCACCGGTGCCATTGTCCGAGACGATATTGGCGCCCGCCATGTTCAGGTCGCCGCCGGTTTTCACCTGCACGTCGCCTGTGGTGTGAATGCCGGACTGCTTCGCGGTGGTTGCTGAGTCGTGAGCCTCTGAACCGCCGCCGCCGTTAACGGCCCCGGTAGGCATCACGCCTTTAGCCGATACGGCAACCCCTACGGATGCGCCCCAGTTGGCACGCTCGTTATCCGTGTGAACCGTGTCCTGGAGGGAGTTAACGGTCATGTCACCTGCAACATCTACATCCGCAGTATTGGCGTCAATGTTGGCACCGCTCATGGTCATGTCGCCGCCGGACTTAATTTTGACGTCGCCTGCCGTAATGGTGCTGTTGGTGTAGCTGGTGCTGTTGCCTGTTCCGGTCTCTTTGCTGCCGCTATAGTCAACAGACGCGCCGCCGCTCACGCCGGAGAGATCCACGCCTACGCCAGCCGTGATGCCCGCCGAGTGCTCCTCGGTGGTGTTGCTATAGCTGGTTGTGGATTTCGCCGCGTTCATGGTCACATCGCCGCCTGCGTTAATTTCAACGTTCTGGCCGCTAATGTCTGTCCCGTTCAACGTGGTGTCTTTTTTGGTGTTGATCGAAACGTTATTCGCGTTGATGTGGTTAATGTTTTCCGCCGTCGAGGTGGAGGTCGAGTGCGATTTAGACGAACTGCCACCAATGGTAACGGAACCGCCCGCCAGATCGTTGAGCAGCAGGTTAGAGGCCTCGCCCAGCACTTCCGCTGCCGTTGTTCCGGCATTGGCAGACTGGCCTTCGGTGCCTTTTTCTATCAGGTTACCGGCTTTATCAATGGTATCCACGATGGTGCTGTGGGCCTCACCCTTGATGCCAAACGACGTCTCTTTATGGGATGAGGTGTTTTTCATCTCATCTTCATATTTCGTGGTCGCGACGTCCTCGGCGTTGATGGTCAGTGAGTCGCCCGCGCTGAGATCTGCCCCGCCGATATCAACGGTTTTACCTGCTTCAATTGTCCCGGACTGGCCGAAGTTGATTGCGGCATTGGTGTTCTTTTTGCTGTCGGTGACGGACGAGTCGCTGGAGGTGCTCATACCAAACGTGAAGCCAGCCGTATCATTGACCGGCGCACGGCCAGGCTTCTTGCCGATAGCGGAGGTGTCGGATTCTGACCCTGCGCTGACATAGTCGCCGGACGTGGTTTCGGTGCTGCCGCCGTCCATGGTGCCGTAGCTGGTGTTAACCGACTGGCCGCCACCGCTGACGCCCGCGCTGATGACAAACTCGCGTGACGAGCTGTGCTGCTCTTCGTGAGCCACATCCTGGGACGTTTTGATCGTCACGTCATTTTCAGCGGTAATGCTGCCGGTCTGGGCGTTGTAAGTACCGCCTTCCATCACCACGTCGTTTTTGGCGTCGATGCTCATGTTGCCGCCAGCGGAAACATTCGCGCCAATGGCTTTGCCCGTGGTGGTTGAGGTATCAGACATCGTGAAGTTGAGCGCGCTTCTGACGTCGTTATCAATGATGCGCGTAGCGTCAATTTCATGCAGGTCATTGAAGGTGACGTCGCCGTCGGTGGCCTTCATGCTCACATCCTGGCCCGCCGTAATATCCGACGCGTTGGAGGTGATCGATTTGGCCTCCATGTTAATGCTGCCGCCCGCGGTGACGCCGTCCTCAAAGGCGTGGATCACCTGCTTGCCGCTCTCATCGCGTCCTACGCTGGCCGTCATGGTGATGTCACCTTCCGCCGCGGACATGTTCACGTCGCCCTCAGCGTTGATCGCCGCGCCGTTGTTATTAATATTGCCGCTGGTGCTGGACATATTGATGTCGCCGCCCGCAGAGATACCCGCGCTCATGCCGTTGCTGATGTTGTTGATATCGCCATCAGAGACCAGCGTCATGTCGCCTTTGGATGAGATCGTACCGTTGGCGTTGTTGATGCTGTCCGCGTCGACGTTCATCTCGCCGCCAGCATGAATGGTCGCGGTGCCGCCGTTAACGTCTCCGCTCTCCATCTGACGAAGCGTTTCAGGGCACAGGTACACGACCGGAACCATCACATCTACGCCGTTCACCGTCTGATTAACGAACCAGACGATATCGGAGTCCAGCCCGTTGCGCTGCTCCTCGGTCAGGGATTGACCGACAACCAGCCCCAGCTCGCTGTCCTGTGCCGCCACGCCTGCATTGTCCATCAGGGCCTGCACCAGCGCGTCGCCTTCCAGACCATCTCGGATCGCAAAGAAGCTGCCGACTGAGCTGCTGATCTCACGGCGGATCAATTCTGAGGTGAAGTAGTGATCCCCAATAACGTTAACCGGCTTCTGCGGGTCATAACCCACCTGATCGAAGAAGTAATCCGATCCGGTATACGCGCTCTGATCGATCATTGACGGACGCGTTTCAAAGATTGGAACGATATTGTTGGCTGGCCCCGGATAAGCGGTGCCATTTTTTTCTGCTTCGGCGGTTTTCTTAAAGTCGGTCGAGACTTCAAACATGCCCGGAATAGAGACCATGTCCTTGATGGTTGGCATCGGGCTAATGCCCATCGCCAGCTCGTCAATTTTTTTGGTATTGACCTGGACATCGTAACCGGCAATCACCGTATCCACGGTGTATTCACCCACGTCGATATCGCTCACGTTGCTGTGGCTGTTAACCACCCCGGCGCCTGCAATACCGTTATCCAGCTTGCCGCTTTTATGCGTAAAGTTACCGCCAGCGGTGATCTCGCCTTTTTCAGACGGGACGAAGTAGGTTTTATTGTTTTTTAATGCTTCATTATTGGTCGCCGTGACGCTCGCCCAGATAGTACGCATCGTACCGTAGTCGGTGGTTTGCCAGGTTTCACCGAAGATGTCGGACATCATTTTGTTGAAAAGCGTGGACTCGTTTCCGGTCATCACGACGGCGTTGTACCAGATCCCTTTTTCAGGATCGTCACTGCCTGACTTACCGGCTGCTGCGCCATTGCCAAACTCGAAGTCGAGGAACTGATAAAGGGTATCAAAATTCCACGTTGACGTATGGTAGGCGCCTAAATGCCACTGATAGGTGATCCCGCCCTGCGTCTCTAACGGCAGCTGCAGATAATCATAAATGGACATTTCACCGTATTCCGGTGAGTTGTAGATATCACCGCTAACCGTAATATCTTTCGCCGCCTGAATCAGACCGCCTTTGTTCGTGATCTGTTTTCTGTCGAAGATATTGCGCTGGTTGATATTAATGTTGCCGCCCGCGCTGATCTCCGCCTGATGGTCAAGTTTCAGTCCCGAGGTCACAATCGGCATTGAGAAGTTAATCAGGGTTTGAGATTTGGTCGCGAGATGCTCAACGGTGTTATAGACCGCACTGGCGTTCTGATACCCCGTCATGGAGATTTCGTCGCCGGTGTAGCTACTTTCGTTTCTGATGGATTCCGCGTCTAAATTGACGTCCTTCTCAGCGCGAATAATCCCGGCCTGGTTATAGATCTCCTTCGCGATAATCGACATATCGCCCATGCTGAGCACGTTACCCGACACGCCGTTGAAGAAATTACCGTTACGGGCATCCAGACTCAGGTCACCCATCGTCCACAGCAGGCTACCGGCATTGTTGGTGATGTTGCCCGCGGTGACGTTGAGATCGCCCCCGGTCACGATAGACATGGCGTTGGTGAAGTTACCGTCTGCATTCAACGTCAAATCGCCAATCGCTTCCATCTGGGTGCTATTGGTAAAGTCGCCGTGCGTGGTGATCGCCATCGCGCGTCCGGCGTAGATGTTCTGGTTATTGGCGTCGAGGGTCAGGCTATTGTCGACGCTGAGCGAGAGATCGCGTCCGGCCTCAAGAATACCGGCCGTGTTGTTCAGGCTGGCGAGAGTCAGCTGCAGATCCCGGTCGGCGGTGATGGAGGCGTTGGCATCGTTTTGCAGGTTTTTGGTCGCAACCGCAATGTTAGTGCCGGCAATCACTGCGTTAGTGGTGTTTTTAATGTTGCCTTTCTGTACATTCAGCGAGGTCGTTTTGGCCCCGGCGAGCACGGCTTCATCGCTGTTGTTCAGGTTGCTCGCCACGTTCAGCGTCAGGTTGTTATCCGTCGAGACAATGGCCGCGCCGCTCTCGTTGGTCACATTTTCTGACGTCAGGGTCACATCGCCGCCCGCCACCAGGGTGGAGGTTGAACCGTTTTCACTGCCGCTGTTGAGCAGGGAATTTGCCGCGACGGTTAACGCACCGTCAACGGCCTGAATCACCCCGCCGGAGAGGTTAGTCAGCACGCCAACGGCGTTCAGCACCGTGTTCATGCTGGCCGTGATCACCGCCTGGTGGGAGTTGGTCAGGGAATCCACATCCTCGATCGTCAGGTTACGCAGGGCCATGAGCACATGGTCGCTCCCGTCGTTCACCAGGCTTCGAATATTGCGGATAATCAGATCGGTGCCCGCCTGCACCACGCCGTTATTGTGCAGCGTGTCGCCGTTCTGCACGGTAATGCTGCCGTCGCTGAGGATCACCGAGGCATTGTTCAGCGTATTCACGCCGTCCAGGGTCATGTTGCCCGAGGCGAGGATCGCCGCGTCAGTGCTGTTGTTCAGCGTACCCACGTCCTTGATGCTGAGGGCATGCTCAGACTGGATCACCGCGCTGTTGCTGTTGTTGAGCGTATGCACCGTGTCGATCGTCACGCTGCCGCTGCCGACCATTGCGGCGCTGTTCGTGTTCGAGACGTTGGTGATATTCAGCATCGCCAGCGCACCGTCAGCCACCAGCTGTGACGCATCGTTGGTGAGGGTGCCAATGTTGGACAGGGTGAGATTGCCGCTGCTGTAGACAGTGGCATCGCGGGTGTTCGTCAGCGTGCCGATGTGATCCAGCAGGATGGACGTTGCCTGAATGCCGGAGGCCGAGTTGGTCAGCGTTGTCGCGCCGGACAGATCCATCGCCCCGTTGGCGAGCAGAACGGCGTCGCCCGTGTTGCTGAGCGTCGCCATGTTGGTCAGGGAAATGTTTTCCCCCTGGATCCGGCTGTTGTCGTTGGTCAGAGCGGTCGTATGCGCGCCGGCCAGTGCGAGGTTTTCGCCCGCCAGGATCGCGCCGCCGTGGGTGTTGTTCAGCTGCTTGCTGACGTTCAGCGCGATATCGCCCGCTGCGCTCAGGGTGCCGCCGTTGTTATTCAGCTTCGCCGCCTTCACCTGCGCTTTTTGTCTGGCGTTCAGCGTACCGCTGTTTTCAAGCGTCGCATCGGCGTTGGAGGCGGTCAGGGTAACGTTTTTCCCCTCGATCTTGCCCTGGTTCTTGATGGATTTACCGCTGGCAGCGAGGGTGACATCTTTTTCATTGCTGATGATGTTTCCGCTGTTGTCGACGTCGCCGCCCACGTTCAGGCTGACGGTCGCCGCATCACCCACGAGGGTGCCGCTGTTGGTGACATTGCCGGTCGTGGTGATCTGCAGTGCGTCACGGGTCGCCCCGATGTTTCCACGGTTGTTCAGCGCGCTGGCGTTCATCACCAGCCGTTTTTCCGCGAAGATGCGGCCATTGTTGTCCAGGTTCCCGACGCGCAGCGTCTGGTTGTTAGACGCGTACAGCACGCCGTCATTTTTCAGTGAGCCGGACGCAATCGTCAGATCACCCGTCGCGCTGACGGAACCGCTGTTCACAAAGGCCTCTTTCAGGGTGAACTGCAGGGTGCCTTTTTTCGCCAGGACGCTACCGCCGCTGTTATTCATGCTGCCTGCGGTAATCTGCACATCACCGCTGTGGCTGGTCACCTGCGTATCCGAGATCAGCGAGGCAAACGGCACTTCAGCGCCGTTGACCTTCACGACGAAATCGCCGTTTTTCAGCGTCACTACGCCGCCGGCAATGACCTTACCGTTGGCGTCCAGCGCCTGCAGTTTGCCGTTCAGGGTGTACTGGCCCGCCACGTTAATCTGAATCGCCGGAACGGTAGTGGTGGTGTTGTTGGTCACCAGCGAGGCGGCGTTTTGCACCAGCGAGCTGGCATCAATGCGGATTTTACCGGTTGAGGCGATCACGTCATTATTCAGCGTGATGCCCGCCAGGGCGTTCATGATAATGTCGTTTTTCGCCTGAACGCCGGAAGTGGACTTGTTCAGGGTGATATTCTTGCCGGAGAGCGACAGGTTTTTCTCGCTCGACAGGCTGGCGAGCGTAATGTCGCCATCCGCGCTGATGTCCAGGTCGCTGCTGGCGATAATGCCGCCAGCATGGCGGACGCCCGCGCCGGATTCGGTGCTGATCAGCTGGATCTTGCCGCCGTACATCGAGCCAAGCGCGCTACCGTCGATAGCAACGGCCGGACCCCGCCCGTCGCCTTTGTTACGTACGGTGTGGCTACGGGTCGCAAGATCGTAGTCGTTCTGGCCCGCCAGCACTTTGATATCTGCTTTACCGGCAATTTCGCCTTCCAGCTGCGCGCTGCGGCTTACGATGTCGAAGTAGCCCAGCCCGTCGGTATTAATGCCCTGACCGGTTACGGATACCGCCCCTTTTTCAACTGCCAGCTTATAGGAACCGTCGTTATTTGCCTGCACTTTACCGGTGCTGAGGGTCAGGCTGTTGGCATTGATGGTGGTTGCGCCGTTCACGCTAATGCCGTTTTCGTTGGCAATGATGATGTCGGCCTTTTTCCCGAAAACTTTCATCGTGCCGTTAATGTAGGATGCTTTCGCGCCCGTCACTTCGCTGATAATGGCGCTGGCTTCGTGCTGCAGCTGGGCGTTTTTTACCGCATAGCCGCCAATTTTCGTCACGCCGTCCTGCATGCTGTTGTTAAAGATCATCCCCTGTTTTTCAACGTTAAACTCGTTGAATTTATTCATGGAGATGCCTTTTGCATTAGGATCGGCAATATTGACCACAGGCGTGCCGTTGGCCGCCTGGCCCATGGTCGGGCCTTTCGACTGACGATTATCAGGCGTTGTTGCCGCATCGGCGGTGGCCGAGAAAATGCCTGCCAAAGACAGATATAAAGGACAGAGCCGCTTATGCAAATTGCGCGTGGTTATTTTTCCGCTGCGTGTGTTTTTGTTTTTCATTATTCTTCCCTTTGTTAGAAGTTAATTTCCGTTTTGTAATAAACCACCGTGTTATCGATGGTTTCTTCTTCCATTGAGTCTGGTTTTTTAACGGGCCACCCTGCCATCACGTAGGAAGAGAAATGGCTGCCAGTGGCTTTAACACCCACGGATGCGCCCATCATGAATTGGCTGTCGCAGACATTGACGCCTTTCGGGCAATTATCTTTTGTAAAGCCAAAGTCGTAGCCAATATAAGGCGTCAGCTGGTAAATACCGGCCAGTCCAATATCGAAAGGAAACTGCAGGCTGTTGGCAATCCACGCGCCGTTGTCGCTCATCACGTTGTCGTCTTTGAAACCACGAACGGTGTATTCATCGCCGATAGTGACTTTGGCATCACTCACCAGCACATCCGGCGTGTACTGAAAACCGCTGTTCAGCTCATAGGTCATGCCGAGTCTGCCGAACTTAGCGAGCGGGCGCGTCCAGGAGGCTATGCCGTTGTACTTCATGTAATCGACGTCGAAACCTTCCAGGTCTTTATCGCCGTCGCGGGCGGAACCAAACCACGGCACCGCCGCGGTGACGCTCAGATCGCCATAGAACCAGCCGCCGCCCATTGCGCCAACGTAGGTCAGGCCCGACGCCAGCGAGGTGTAGGTTTTTGAGCTAACGTCAATGCGCGCGTTTTCGATGCCGTTGTAGTTATCCCGGCGTTCGACCTTCATCCAGGCGCTGGTTTTACCCGTTGCGCCACGCACCAGCATGCGGCTGATACGCAGGGATGCACGTTCGGAGGTACCATCGGAATCGTAAATGCCGAAACCGCCGTCGATGCCTTTTTCGTATTCAGATTTGTAATAGCTGGTATCAAAACCCCAATAGCCCAGCGGCACGCTGTAGCTAAATGACCAGGAGTCCTGCTTATCATTCGTATTTTTCAGGTCGTTCCAGGAGTAATACGCATTAAAGATGTCGTTCAACCCGGCAATATTCTTTGCCGTCAGGCTGCCGTAATATTGTTGCCAGCCGTCTGATTTATTCCCGGAGTTATTTAACCCCGCCGCCGCGTCAAGCGGGAATGAGGGCTGACGAATCAGGTTAAGATCGGAATAACCATTAATGATTGAGGGCTCAACGTGAATATTATCCCCCTGCGATACCCGCATCAGGTTCTCAACCATCTGGTCGACATCCTGCATATTCAGGATCTTGTCTTTGGCAAACGGGTAGGCGGTAAAAAGACGCGTGCTATCACGCAGCCCCGGCGCCTGGCCGTTAACCTTAAAAGCGTTGATCTTTCCCCACAGCACGCGAAGCTTGAGCGTACCGCTTTTGATGTTGCCGGGATCGATGCTGATCAGGGTGGTGGCATAGCCACGGGAAATATAAAAATCCGTTAACTCTTTCACTAAGGTGAAAATGTCAGATTTGCCCAGATCTTTACCCAGATAGCGCTGGACGATCTCCTCGCGCTGCGGCGAACCGTCGAACAGGTGATCGTCGAGGATCTCGATGTGGGTTACGTTGAACTTCCACGATGAGTCAGCCGGCAGGCCGGTCTCCGCGTCTTCTCCACGACTGGCACGCTGTTGTTGCAACAACGCTTCCGTTCTTTTCGCCTCTTCAATCAGATACTGGTTGCTCTGCCGCTCCAGGCGATCAAGCTCCTGCTTGTTCTGAACAGAGGGCAGCGTGGCGGCATGGGCCACCTGCAGTAAAGGCAGTAAGAACAGGACTTTTTTCATTTTAAAATGACAACGCATCTCTCTCTCCCTGAGCGTTATTTAATGCGAACGGTGTATTGAACGGCGCCGACAACTCTGCCGGGGGTGAGGGCGGTCTTACGATTGACCCCACTGCCAACGAAGATTTGTGCCTGATAGTTTTTGGTGAGCGTGGAGGCGGTATAGATCTTCTCATTACCCAGCGAGATCGCGGATCCGTACTTCTCAAAAAGGCGAATACTAAAATTGCTTGCATAACCGTCGCCGCTTTCAACGCCGATGACACCGGACAACGCGCCTAAAGGGGTGTTAATTAAGGAGTTGAAGGTGATGCCAATATCTTCCGTAGAAGGGCAACCCACGGTGATGCTGAAATCTTTTTTAACACCCTGAAAACTGTCGTTGTTTTGAAAATCGGCGATGTTATAGGTACCCAAATCGATGTTTGTTGCCGAGGGGTAGATTGAGCACGAGGCGGTAATCACCTTAATGGCAACACCAAAGTTGATGGCCATGATCGGCAACTTTTCGCTCGCATCAGCAGTCGGGATCACCATTGCTTCAGCCACCTTACCGGCTGGAATAACGTATTCCCCTTCAGGCATCGCACCGGTCTGGACCATTTCCACCAGCACCGTGCTGTTTCTCACCCCACAGCCGGTGGAGCAGGTGGTCGGTGAACCCGAGTTACCCGGCAGCCAGGAAGATTCGGTCTGCGTAGGCCAGCGCATGCGAATGCCAATCCCCGGGATTTCGGTGTTATAGACATGATCAAGCTGCGAACGGATATAGCTTCGCGAATAGCTTGAATGCCATGAGGACTGTGTGGAGGCGTCACAGGTGTAGCTAACGTCCGGCACCTGGTAGCTTTTGCTCCATAAAACTTTGCCGACCTCACGCTGCTTAATGACGTTAAGCGTGATGTCGTCCATGATATTGAGCGTCGCCAGAGGGGACGTGCGGGTGCACAACGCCGCATTGGCGCTGGTGCACATTAAAGATAAAAACGCCGTGGATAAAAGAATCAGCGCAGCCGTAAAGATCCGTCTCATGGTGTTGCCCCGTTATTGATGCAGGTAATTTCAGTAGCCTTAAACGCCTCTTCCTCGGATGGCTGATCCTCAGCGTCTTGTTTCACATAACGCGCAACGCACTGTGCGGGCTGTTTATTTTTCTTCCACTGGAGGGTGAAGTCGTTTTGGCCTTCCTTGAGCGACACCATCGCCACGCCGTTTTGCCCGACCATGCCAATGGCGTTGTGCGATGCATCCAGCACCGACGCACCGAAGGGGATCACCTCCCCTGAAGGCTGCACAAAGCGCACAAAGCTCTGGCTATTGGCCTGGGTGTCCATTTTGATCAGCACGGCCGCGCCGGAGGTAGGCACGATGGTTCGGCGGGTATCGTCTACCTCGACGGTATACGCGGTGCCTTTCGGGTCGGCGTACACCTCGTTGTACTTGTAAGGCACCAGATACCCGACAATGCCGTAGCCGTTGTCTTTGATGACGGCCTGGGAATCCGGGTAGATGCGGGAGCCTTCTGCGCCTTTTGCTTCTACGATGCCGATGGTGTCTGCCAGGGTCGGCACAAAGTTGATGCCGCCTTCATGCACCACCACGCCGCCGTTCAGGTTGACCCCACCCATAAAGGAATCCCGGGACTGGCTGTAGGTCATCCCGCCCGAGGCGCTTTCGCCCGTATAGGAGAGGTTCATGCCGAAGTTGGTTTCCGGCGTGTTGGACTGGCTGAAATAGCCGCCAAAGCCAAACTGCGAGCGTTCCCCGGCGGAGCCGTTCAGCGAGGTACGGAAGTTAGCTTCATCGCTGTTATAGCTGAAGTTCGCCCCCAGGCGAGCCTGCTTCTCGTAGTGGTGGCCGAGCGGCATACTCATGTTCAGATAGAGCGTATCTTCGTGGCCACCATCGTCGTTGTTGGTCCGGCCAAGGGAGATCCCCCAGGTCGTGATGCCAAACTGGTTGTTGTAGCCCAGCACGAAGTTCGACTTTTCATTCCGGCCCTGCTCGTTGTTCCAGACGTTGCCCACAAAACCGCTGACGTAGAAGCTTCCCCAACCGGCGGGAAGCGTCTGGTTGATGTTGGCTTCCAGGCGCTCGCGGTAGCGTTCCGGGAGATAGTCATCCTCATCGGCTTCAATCGAGCGCTTCAGGCTGACCGCATCGCTCAGGGAGTAGAAGTTCGCGCTGGAGTAGCGATAGCCAATCAGGCTGAAGTTCGTCCCGGTGGTCGGAAGCGTCTTCGCCAGGCTAATGCGCAGGCTCATATTGCAGAAGGTGCCGCAGTCGGCGGTGTCCGGCTGTCCCTCGAAGCGGGTGAAGGAGCGCGTCACGTCCACGCCAAGCGCGCCCAGACGGGTGTTAATCGCAAAACCGGTCATCAGCGCCGAGTAGTCGCCTTCGAACGCGCTCTGCCCGCCAACGTATCCGGTAAAGTTATTGAATAAGCCGTACTGAAACGTGCCCTCAACCGCTTTCGGGTCCTCTTTCAGCCAGGTATCGCGAATTTCACCCGCAGCCACAGAGTAGCGGGAGTAACCTTCGCGCAGCAGCTGCGGCACGCTGGAGTAGGGGACCACGAAGTAGGTCTCTTTGCCGTTGGTCTCTTTAACGGTGACCTCAAGATCGCCGTTATAGCCGGTCGCATAGAGATCGCTGATGGCGAACTCCCCTGGCGGCACCACCTTTTCATACAGAGTGTTGCCAGCCTGCTTGATGGTCACCGTGGCATTGCTGTTGGCGATGCCGCGCACCACCGGAGCATAGTTGCGGACGGAGTCGGGAAGCATGCGATCGTCCGTGGCGAGACGAACGCCACGCAGGGCAGTGGTGTCGAAAAAATCCCCAGTGGTATTCATATCGCCCAGCACAATCTGCGATTGCAGCGGCGCAATCGCCCGCTCTGCATAGGCCTGGATATGCTGTACGCCGGTGTTTTCAGTGTCGCTGCCGGAACTCAGGCTGTCGTAAGTCGTAAAGCGCCACGCCCCCAGCGCAAGGGTGTTGTGCAAATTGCTGTAGAGATAGGTCGCGTTATCCTGCGTGGGGCGATAACGTGAACTGGTGGCGCTCAGCGTATAGGAGGACATCAGCGCCGGCACGCCGTTATCCCATAACTCCGGGCTGACGTAACCCGCAGGCGTGTTAAGCAGCATCGCCTGGGGAATAGTGACATCCAGCTGTTCTTCTACCGCGTTATAATTAACCGTCGCGCCTTTAATCAGCTCAGGAAGAATAATGCAGCTATTCTGCTTCCAGTCAGGGGGAAGTTTTGATGTGTCGACGTCAAAGCGGACGACCATTTCGGGCGTCATGCAGGCGTTAAATCCCTGCTCATTATTTGCCGCCACAAAGGTGACGGACCAGGTATCAACAGGCTTGAGATTGCTGTAAACCTCAAGCGTATATTTACCCGGCTGTATTTTTTCTACACCGTCAAATTGCGTCAGATCGATTCCGCTATCGTAATACTTCATAAACCCATGAGAAAATGTCATCGGCTTACTGGTATCACTGGCAAAAACTGCGGGTGGCGCGATTGTCAACGAAATGACAAAGCCACTCATCACCCACAGAGTGTTAGTTTTTTTGAAAAACATCGACATATCACCGTCCTGGTCAATATCCTTGCTAATCAGAAGTTATACGTGCGCTTAATATAGGCACCCAGATCGGTAATATAATTGTATTGGAATGTCCCTTTTCCCTGCACGGCATTAACCTGCGGGAAGTGATACACCATCGTGCTATATGGCGCGATCATCTCTCCATCAATCATGACATCTTTGCCCTGAGCATCTCTGAGCCAGACGTTCGTCATGCTTACATGGAAAGGAGAATTATTTGTTCCAACGACGTCATAACCTTTGACCGTTTTTTTCAATTGCCAGGTTAATTCGTCCGCCGCTTTCATCGGGTTACCCTTCAGGCCAACCGGACGATAGAAAAATTTAATCAGCGTTCTGAACGCCATTTTTAGCTGATTTTTATCCGCGTCTTCTGCCATTTCAGGTGGAATATCCAGGACGTTGAGCCACAGTACCGTCTCACGATCTTTTGGATATTTCGCAGCTGCGCCTTCCGTCTGGAATATGCGGAAAACTTTCCCCTTTTGGCCGTTAATTCTGGCCGCCGGTGGGGTGATAAAGAAAGGCACATCTTCTTTGGCGATGCCGTCAGTCTTATCGGTGCTGGAAAGCCACACCTGAACCAGTTCGGGCGTTTTGCTGACGTTGTTAATACGAATCGTTTGTTCTTTCTCCCCGGCGTTAAATGCCACACGGGTCGTCATAATTTGAATCGTTGCACTGGCCGCAAAGGAAAAGGCCAGCGTCGTCATGAATACAGAAGATATAACAAGTTTTTTTAACATCTGGCCTAATCCTTTAGGTGATACTCTCAGCGGTTAATCCCGCTAAATGCGCGATTACTGATATTTAATAGAGTAAATAACGTCGGTTGATACCTGACCGGCAGTAGATGCCCCGCCCGTCGCGACATATTGTGCCCAGTAATCAAAGCGAGCCGTATTACCGGAAACCGTAACGGTTTTAGCGTTATTGTTTGCGGTATTCAGGTTAAGAATAGCTTTTGAAGAATCCAGTAAACCAACCTGAACTTTTTCCGCACCGCCAGACGCTTTCGCCACGGTATTTTTCAGGTTACCGGTGGTGGCATCAATATTGGTGCTTTGCGCCAGTTCGAAAAATACGTTGGCAATTTTGCCATTGGTGCAGTTTGCGCCACTTAAGGTAATGTGGAATGGTGTGTCGCCTGCGCGCTGTCCATCCGCTGCAAGCGCGGTTGCACTAATAGAAGGTAAATGAACGGTAAAATCAGGGGTAGAAGATTCGCCCTGCGCGTCGCCGCCGGTAATAGTACAGGTGGCGTCGCTGATAGTACCTTCAAAAGTAATAGTGCCATCTTCTGCTGCCGCGGCGGTACCGATGGTTGAAAGAACGGCCAGGATTGCCAGCTTAGACAACTTATTCATAAAAATATCCATATCATGTCATTGGGGGGGGTATTGTATATAGGTCATCTCCTCCACCGCTATCGTCCAGGCCTAAATATATTCCTAGTTTTAAAATGATATATTTATTGAATTTATGATTTAAGTTTTGCTTCGGACGTTTAAGCACAAATGATGTGAATAAATGGCTGGCTTTAGAAAATATAAATTATAAAAATGAATTTTATTTGTGTGGTGAATATTTTGAGGTCGTATAAGTCTGGTGACACGATTGATTTCTGTTTTGAAAAGTGAGCTTGAATCTTCACCTTCCAGAGGCTAGCATTAGGCAAAAGCAGTAAGGACATCAATCCCTTCCTCGTCGGGTTTAACGACGCGGAGGGGATTTTTTTTCATCTGTATCTAATGCAACGACTTTATAAGAGGTCAGGACATGAGCACTTTAGGTCATCAGTACGATAACTCTCTGGTATCTAACGCGTTTGGTTTTTTACGTTTACCAATGAACTTCCAGCCGTACGACAGCGACGCTGACTGGGTCATCACCGGCGTTCCATTCGACATGGCCACCTCCGGTCGTGCCGGTGGCCGTCACGGCCCGGCGGCAATTCGTCAGGTATCCACTAACCTGGCCTGGGAGCACAACCGTTTCCCGTGGAACTTCGACATGCGCGAGCGCCTGAACGTGGTGGACTGCGGCGATCTGGTGTATGCCTTTGGTGACGCGCGTGAGATGAGCGAAAAGCTGCAGGCCCATGCCGAGAAGCTGCTGGCTGCCGGTAAGCGCATGCTCTCCTTCGGCGGCGACCACTTCGTAACCCTGCCGCTGCTGCGCGCCCACGCCAAACACTTCGGTAAAATGGCGCTGGTGCACTTCGATGCGCATACCGACACCTACGCGAACGGCTGTGAATTCGATCATGGCACCATGTTCTTCACCGCGCCGAAAGAAGGGTTGATCGACCCGAATCATTCCGTGCAGATCGGTATCCGTACCGAGTTCGATAAAGACAACGGTTTCACCGTGCTGGATGCCTGCCAGGTGAACGATCGCGGCGTGGACGACATCATCGCCCAGGTGAAGCAGATCGTTGGCGATATGCCGGTGTACCTGACCTTTGATATCGACTGTCTGGATCCGGCGTTTGCACCGGGTACCGGTACGCCGGTCATCGGCGGGCTGACCTCTGACCGCGCCATCAAGCTGGTGCGCGGCCTGAAAGATCTGAACATCGTGGGCATGGACGTGGTGGAAGTTGCACCGGCATACGATCAGTCCGAGATCACCGCGCTGGCCGCGGCGACCCTGGCGCTGGAAATGCTTTACATCCAGGCCGCGAAAAAAGGCGAATAACCTTTACGCGCTGAGTGCTGCTGCGCGACGCATGCGCAGCAGCAACACGCCGCCCGCCAGCAGGGTGATCGCCTGCGACACGACCAGCACCGAAAAGCCCGAGCTGACCGACCCCATCGATTTCATCACCATCCCCATCAGCAGCGGAATAAAAGCGGCGCAGAGATTACCGATGCCATTAATAATGCCGTACGCGCTGCCGACCGCCTCCCGCGCCGCGTGATGCTGGATCACCGCAGGAATGGCCGCCCCCTGAAGCCCCCAGAAGATATTTGCCGAGAGCATAAACAGCGCAAGCCACACCGGCTGGTGGCTCAGCATCAGCGCGATGACGGATAACGCCGTCAGCAAGCCACCCACCACAAACAGCACCGGGGCCTGCTCCGGGCGCATTTTATCGAGCAGCACGCCGCCAAGAAATTTTGAGCCAAGGCTTAACAGGAAGGGGACCGCGGCAAGCAGCCCGGTCGCGTGCAGCGAGAAGTGATGCTCATCGCGCAGCCAGGCGGGGAGCCATGCGCTGCTGCCCCAGAGATAGCTCAGCGTGGCGATTTCAACCAGCAGGATCAGGCCAAGCAGCGGGGTTTGCCAGGCGAGCGTAAAAGTCTGCATAAAACCCGGTTTTTGGGTGGCCTTCACCTCACGCGGCGCGGGGAGAAAACGCCAGACCGCGCCGCCGCCCAGCACCAGGTTGATTGCCGCCAGCGCGTAAAACGATCCGGCCCAGCCGAGGTGCGCCATCAGCCAGGTGACCAGCGGAAAACCGATCGCCAGCCCCAGCGAAACGCCCAGGGCGGTCACGGCGTTGGGTTTGCCGATCGCCTCTGCGCAGAAGTTATCGCTAATAAAGCGCGTTTTCAGTGAAAAGAGCGGCCCTTCGGCAACCCCTAAAATCACGCGCGCGATGAGCATTCCCATCAGCGATCCGAGCAGCGGTGAAATGGCGCACACCGCAGCCCAGATGGCAATGCTGACCAGCAAACCCTGCCGATAATGCAGTTTGCTTTCGATAACCGGCGTTAAGAGTAACGCGGAAAAACCATAGCCCAGGAGAAAGCACGTCATCAGCATTCCCTGTAACATTCTGTTTTCATTTAACTGAAAGTGTTCGGCAAATTCCGGGTTTAAAATCATCACCGAAATATTTACCCTGTCGACATACGAAATAATAATCAGCAATAACAATGCCATCGTACCTTGCCATCTTGCCGTCATCATGCCCGCCTTATGAATTGATTTTTTATTAAAGTGATTGTCACGCAGGTAAAATGGTTCACCAGTGAAACTCGTTGTTTATAAACAGTAAATTCAAAAATCGTTTCACCGGTGAAACACCGAGGTTGTCCCTTTTATTTATTTCTAATGATCAAAGATAAAATAAGTCAATATCTTTTAGAGAACATTTCCTCCCATCACTAAAACGTATTCCCTCACGCCTGAATAATGAAAATTTCATATCGCTGCATTTTTTCGTGATCCTTTGCACACTTAGTTAATTAATTGCCATTCGGTTAACAAATTCGTCACATTTGCGCTTGACGAAAGATTCATCGCTTTTATATTGGCCGTATTAAATAAGAAACAGAGTTTCATATATGAAACAAAAGCCTGGAGGATCGTGATGAGCTGGATAGGCGTATGTGACGCAGAACAAGTACAGGAAGATTTCCCATTTAGCGGCAACGTCGAGGGTAAAGAGATCGGCGTTTATTTAATTGACGGTGAATATTACGCGCTGGAAGACGTATGTCCGCACGCTTACGCGCTGCTGAGCCAGGGCTTTGTGGAAGACGGCAAAGTGGAGTGCCCGCTGCATGAGGCGGTTTTTGACGTCAAAACCGGCCAGTGCCTGCACGGCCCCGGCGGTCGCAACCTCAACCGCTACCCGGTTCGGGTCTTTGAAAACCAAATCCAGATTACCTTTGTCGAGGAGACCGTGGCATGAGCGAGACCCTGAACTTTAACCCGGCGCTGCCGGAAAGCCGCCAGTTTACCCCTCCGGCAGAGGGCGGTAACGGCGCGATCCACAAGCCGGGTGAATACCAGAACCTTATCTGGCAGACCCGCAGTCGCGAGCCGGAAAACTGGGAGCTCCACCTTATCGCCACCCTGGAAGAATTGTTTGAGCAGGGTGCAGAAACCCTGCCGGAGCTGGTGAACGGCCTGAACGCCGTCCGCCTGCACGACCAGCAGGGCGAGCCCTGGAGCGAGAACAGCTTCCAGGCATTCTTACAGGTTAACGGCTACTGAGGACAACGCGATGACGACTCCCGTACAACACTATCTTGATAAAGGTCTGCGCGGCCTCTGGTATCCGGTTCTGGCGAGCTGGGAAGTGCAGTCTGCGCCGGTGGGCATTACCCGCCTCGGTGAGCAGATTGTGGTCTGGCGTAACAAAGACGGCCAGGTACAGGCGCTGGAAGATCGCTGTCCCCACCGCGGCGCACGGCTGTCGATGGGCTGGAATCTCGGCGACCGCATCGCCTGCTGGTATCACGGCGTGGAAGTGGCGGGTAACGGCGAGGTGAAAGATGTGCCCGCGGTGGACAAATGCCCGCTGGTCGGCCAGCAGTGCGTGCGCAGCTACAACGTGCAGGAGGCACACGGGGCCATCTTCCTGTGGTTCGGCGTTACCGCTGATCAGCAGCCGGACGAACTGAGCTTCCCGGATGAACTCGCCGACACCGACAATTTCAGCAATTTCCTCTGCACCGCCGGGTGGAAATGCAACTACCAGTATGCGCTGGAAAACGTGATGGACCCGATGCACGGTACCTATCTGCACTCGTCGTCGCACTCGATGGCGGAAGGGGACCGCAAGGCGGACATGGTGCTGCAGCCGACCAAAACCGGCTTCATCTTTGAGAAAAAAGGGCAGAGCGGCATCAACTTCGACTGGGTGGAGCTGGGCAACAGTGGCACCTGCTGGATGCGCCTGTCCATTCCTTATAAGAAGCGTTTCGGGCCGGGCGGCCACTTCTTCATCGTCGGCATGGTGGTGCCGGAAGATAACGACAACTGCCGCGTCTTCTTCTGGCGTATCCGCCGGGTGCAGGGCTGGCAGCGCGACATGTGGCGCTTCATGTACCGCAACCGCCTGGAGAAACTGCACTGGGAAGTCCTCGAGCAGGACCGCGTGGTGCTCGAAAGCCTCGCCCCGAACGCCCGCGAGCATGAATACCTGTACCAGCATGACGTCGGTCTCTCCCGCCTGCGCCGTATGATGCAAAAGGCGGCGAAAGAGCAGCTGGCGATGCGTGAAGAACAGCAGGGAGCCGCCTGATGAACGGCCTGCTGAACGGGAAACGCATCGTGGTGACCGGTGCCGCGCGCGGCCTGGGCTATCACTTCGCCAAAGCCTGCGCGGAGCAGGGGGCGGCGGTGGTAATGTGCGACATCCTGAAAGGCGAGCTGGCCGAAAGCGCGCAAGGGCTGCGTGAGCAGGGCTACGCGATCGAATCCCACATTATCGATCTGGCCGATCCGCACGCTATTGAGCAGGTATTCAGCGCCATCGGCGAGCAGGGCCAGATTGACGGGCTGGTGAATAACGCGGCCATGGCGACCGGCGTGGGGGGCAAAAACATGCTCGATTACGATCCGGATCTCTGGGATCGGGTGATGAGCGTGAACGTCAAGGGCACCTGGCTGGTGACGCGCGCCGCCGTGCCGCTGCTGCGCGAGGGGGCCGGGATTGTGAACGTCGCTTCCGACACGGCGCTGTGGGGCGCGCCGCGCCTGATGGCCTATGTCGCCAGCAAGGGCGCGGTGATTGCCATGACCCGCTCGATGGCCCGTGAGCTGGGTGAAAAACGTATCCGCATCAATGCCATCGCGCCGGGGTTAACCCGCGTCGAGGCGACCGAGTATGTGCCCGCCGAACGCCATCAGCTGTACGAAAATGGCCGCGCGTTAACCGGCGCGCAGCAGCCGGACGATGTGACGGGCAGCGTGGTCTGGCTGTTAAGCGATCTGTCGCGGTTCATTACCGGGCAGTTGATTCCGGTCAACGGCGGTTTTGTCTTTAACTGAGGCCTGATGAATATGGAAAACGATCGTGAAGTGAAGTATCTCGTGCCGGGGCTGGAGCGCGGTCTCCAGCTGCTGTTGGCCTTCGGCGAGCAGCACCGCGATCTGACCTTTGCTGAGCTGCACCGGCTGGTGGACATGCCAAAAGCCACCGCCTACCGCGTGGTGCAGACGCTGGAATACATGGGCTTTCTGGAGCGCAACGCGCGCACCAATACTTTCTCGCTCGGCATGAACGTGCTGCGCCTGGGCTTTGAATACATCGCCTCGCTGGATGTGGCTCAGGTCGGCCAGCCGGTTATCGAACAGTTGCGCGACGTCAGCCAGTGCAGCAGCCATCTGGCGATCCGCGACGGGCGCGACATCATCTACGTCGCCCGCGTCAGCGCTGCCGGTTCGCGCATCAACCAGGTGAGCATTGGCACCCGCCTGCCGGTGCACTGCACCTCGCTTGGCCGCATGCTGCTGACCGACATTTCGCGCGCTGACTTTGAACACCTGTTCCCGCATGAGCGCCTGCCGGGCAACACGCCGGGGCAGCTTCACGACCGCGAAGCGCTGTGGCAGATGGTGCAGCAGGACAAAGCCCGCGGGTTTGTCATCGGCGAATCTTTCTTCCGTCACGGTATCTCCTCCATCGTCTATCCGGTGTATGACCGCAGTGGACGGGTGGCTGCGGTGGTCAGCATTCTGGTGCCGTCGGAGGAGATCCCCCAGCCCGACCGCGAGCGCCTGCAAAACGAGGTCCGTCTGGCGGCGGATAAAATCTCTGGCTTCTTAGGGTATTTGTCACAGGCCAGTTAAATCAGTGAGTTAACGTCAGGCGCTTTGCTGCGTCGGGCATGTTTTACGCCCAATTTGGGCCAGATGAGGCAACGAACGATGAGTGTAACCGGAATTGAAAAGCTGGAATTTGGCGTCGACAACCTGACGCACTGCGCCAAATTCATGCGTGATTTTGGCCTGACGGGCGATGCCAGCGGCCAGCGTTTTACCACCCTGAGCGGCGCGCGCGTCGAGCTAAACCCGATTGACAGCCCCGACCTGCCGCCGGCGTTTGAAGCGGGCAACACCCTGCGCCGCATGACCTGGGCGGTGACAACTCAGGACGAGCTGGATGCCTTGCGCCCGAAGCTGGCGCAGCAGCCCGGTTTTCGCCAGGTGGGCGATGCGCTGGAGTGCCGCGATCCGAACGGCATGACCCTGCGCGTACAGGTGAGCCAGCAGGTGCCGGTTGAGCTGAACGTCGAGCCGATTAACCAGTGGGGCGACGCCCGCCGCATCGACACGCCAAGCCCGGTGTATGACCGCGCCCAGCCGATCAACGTCGGCCACGTGGTGTTCTTCGTCGAGGAGCTGGCGGCGGTAGAACAGTTCTACCGCGAGGTGCTCGGCTTCCAGGTTTCCGACCGCTACATCAACCGCGCCGTGTTCCTGCGCTGTGGCCCGCGCGGCGGCCATCACAATTTGTTCCTGCTTCAGCTACCGAACCGCAAGCGCGGCCTGAACCACGTCGCCTTTACCGTGCGCGACATTCACGAGGTGATCGGCGGCGGCATTGCGATGAATAAAAACGACTGGAGCACCTTTATCGGGCCGGGCCGCCATCCGGTGTCGTCTGCCTACTTCTGGTACGTCAACAGCCCGACCGGCGGCGCGTTTGAGTACTACACCAACGACGACTACCTGACCGAAAACTGGCAGCCGCGCGAGCTGGAGCACTCCCTGATCTCCTTCACCGAATGGGCGGTAGAGGGCGGGATTGACCATGACACGCGTCGCCAGCAGAAAAAGCCGGAGGCGGTATGACCTCGCGCATTGTCATCATCGGCGGCGGCCAGGCGGGCGGCTGGGCGGCGAAAACCCTGCGCGACGAGGGCTTCGACGGCGAGATTTGCGTGGTGGCGGAAGAGGAATGGGATTTTTATGAACGTCCGCCGCTCTCGAAAGCCGCGTTGCTGGACGCCGATGCCGCGCTGCCGCGCCTGTTTTCGGAAGACGCTCAGCAGGCGTTGAATCTGACCTGGTACCGCCCCTTACGCGCCACGCAGATCGATCGCGCCGCGAAAAGGGTGCATTTGAGCAATGGCGAGCTTCTTAGTTACAACATCCTTTTGATTGCGACCGGTGGGCGGGCGCGTCTGCCGGGCGAGGCGTGGGGAAAACATCCGCAGGTCTACACCCTGCGCCACTGGCAGAACGCGCAGCGCCTGAAAACGCGTCTGGCGCAAAGCAACACCCTGGCGATTGTCGGCGGCGGCTGGATCGGCCTGGAGATTGCCGCCTCGGCGCGCAAAAGCGGCGTGGCGGTCACGCTGTTCGAGCAGCAGCCAGCCCTGTGCATGCGCTCGGTGAGCGGCGAGGTGTCCCGAGAACTGGAGCGGATCCACCGCGAGCAGGGCGTGGATATCCGCACCGGCTGCGGCGCGCTGGAGCTTGACGATCACCACGGTCTGCCGGTGATCCACTGCGACGGCAAACGCGAAACCTTCGATGCGGTAGTGGTGGGGATCGGCGTCGATCTGAACCTTGAGCTGGCCCGCGACGCCGGGCTGAACACCGACCGCGGGATCGTGGTCGACGCGCAGGGACGCACGTCGGATCCGGCCATCTTTGCCGCGGGCGATGTGGCGCAGCATCACCACTACGGGCTGTGTATCCAGTCGTGGGCCTTCGCCCAGAATCAGGCGGTGGCGACGGCGAAAGCGATGCTTAACCCCGACGCGCCGGGCTACGACGACGCGCCGTGGCTGTGGTCGGATCAATATCAGCACAACATTCAGATCCTCGGCATTCCGCAGCCTGGCGGCAAAACCGTCGTTCGTGATAACGCGCTGTTCTTCTCGCTGGACGACGGCGGACGGTTGACGCAGCTGGTGGCCTTTAACGACGCGCGTACCGTCAAGCTGGCGAAGCGCTGGATGGCGGCGGGACGAGACTTGTCGGACGTGCCGCTGAGCGATCCGGCCTTTTCACTGATGTCACTGCGATAGCTAACCCGCACCCGTAGGGGGAGACATGACCACATTCGAGACCAACGCCGCGCCCGCAGAGGCGAGCGGCGAGGGGACCCGCACGCCTGAAAACGCGGTGCGCTGGGCTATCCCGCTGTCGCTGCTGGCCTGTGTACTGCTGGCGTTTTTCGACAAAATCAGCATCGCGGCGCTGTTTTCCGATGGCCATTTCCAGCAGGCGATGGGCATCGATTTCGACACCACGCGCCTTGGCATCCTGATGAGCGCTTTCCTGCTGAGCTACGGCTTTTCATCGGTCCTGCTCAGCGGGTTGGGGGACAAAATCCCGCCGCTGCGCCTGCTCACCGGCATGATGGCGGTGTGGTGCGTGCTGATGGTGGCGATGGGCTTCACCCATAACTACACGGTGATGATTGTCCTGCGCATTCTGCTGGGCATCGCCGAAGGGCCGCTGTTCCCGCTGGCGTTCGCCATCGTGCGCCATAACTTCCCGCAGCATCTGCAGGCGCGCGCCACCATGCTGTGGCTGCTCGGCACGCCGGTGGGGGCCGCAATTGGCTTCCCGCTCTCCCTCTGGCTGCTCAACACCTTCGGCTGGCAAAGCACCTTCTTTGTCATGGCGATGCTCACCGTGCCGGTGCTGATCTTTGTGCGCATTGGCCTGCGCGGTATTCGTCTCGACGTGAAGCCGACAACCGCGCAGGCGTCACGGGACGAGCGGCGTGCGGCCCGGCGCGAGCTGTTTGTCAGCCCGCACTTCTGGGTAATCTGCGTCTTTAACGTTGCGTTTCTCACCTACCTGTGGGGGATCAACGGCTGGCTGCCGGGCTACCTGATCAAGGGCAAGGGCATTCATCTGGAGCACGCGGGCTGGCTGTCGTCGATGCCGTTTATCGCCATGCTGGCGGGCGAGGTGATTGGCGCCTGGCTCTCGGACCGCGTCGATAAGCGTGCGGCGGCCTGTTTTATCTCCATGGCGGGCGCAGCCGTCGGGCTGACGGCGGTGATGCACCTTAGTACGCCCCTGACGATTATCGCGGCGATGAGCTTTAGCACCTTTATGTGGGGCACGGGCGCGCCGAACATTTTTGCCCTGCTGGCGAAGGCCACCCATCCCCGGGTGAGCGCGACGGCGGGCGGCATTTTCAACGGGCTGGGAAACTTTGCCGGGGCGCTGTCGCCCGCGGTGATGGGGGCGCTTATCGCCTTCACCCACAGCATGGATTCCGGGCTGATTTTTCTGGCGGTGATGGCGGCGGTGGGCTGCGTCCTGTTACTGCCGCTGCTGAGACGTTACTGAGGAGAGTGTCATGACTGATTCAACCGTAACTGCAAAACCGGGCGTTAAGCCTGAGCATCTGACCATGGAAGAGTGGGTCGAGTCGCGCATTGCGCGCTTTGAAGGCCGCAAGTACGACTGGAACGCCCTGAAGTTCCAGGCCGACTATGACCCGAAATACCGCCGCGCGCAGATGCGCTATATCGGCACCGGCGCAACCGGCGTGGCGAACGACACCAATACCGTTCAGGCCGACCACTTCACCTTCTCCACCATGGTATTGCCGTCGAAGTGCGAAGGGCCGCTGCACCTGCACGACGACGTGGAAGAGGTCTTCTTCATGCTCAAAGGGCAGATCACCCTGATGATCCAGGACGGCGACAACTACACCGAAACCGTGCTGCGCGAGCGCGACCTGATCTCCGTTCCGCCGGGTATCTACCGCGGGCTGTTTAACCACGGCGAAGAAGAGGCGCTGATGTGCGTGATGCTGGGAACCAACAAGCCGGAAATCCCAACCTATCCGGCCGATCACCCGCTCTCTAAAGTCAAGCGCGGGTAAGGGGGCGGTATGACGGGCTTTCGCGAACAGGGAAGCGGCACCCCGCTGATGCTGCTGCACGGTATCAGCTCCGGCGCGGCCTCCTGGCATAAGCAGATGGCGCTGAGCGGTTTTCGCGTGCTGGCGTGGGACATGCCCGGTTATGGCGAAAGCCCAATGCTGGCGACCGAACGCGCGAAGGCGGGCGATTACGCCGACGCGCTGGCAGCAATGCTCGATCGCGCGGGCGTCTGGCAGGCGGTGCTGGTCGGGCACTCGCTGGGGGCGCTGGTCGCCAGCGCCTTTGCCGCGAAATTTCCGCAACGCGTGCTGCATCTGGTGCTGGCGGACGCGGCGCAGGGCTACGGCCAGGCCGCGCCGGAGCAGCGCGAGCAGGTGTGGCGCAACCGCGAGCAGCAGATCTCGCTGGGCGGCGACATACTCGCCCAGACCCGCGCGGCGAAGCTGTTACGCCCCGGCGCGCGCGCGGAGGACATCGCGACCGTTGCGACGGGCATGCGTGCCCTGCGCCCGGAAGGCTATCTCGCCGCCGCGTGGATGCTGGCGCACGACGATATACACGGCTGGCTGACGCGCTATTCGGGCACCTTTGAAGTCTGGTGCGGCGAGCAGGATGCCATCACCCAACCCGAGCTGGTGCAGGGGCTGGCGCTGCGCTACGGCATGCCGTTCACCGCCATTCCGCAGGCCGGACACGCCAGCTATCTCGATAACGCGGCGTTTTTTAATCAACAGCTTTTACGTATTCACCAGGAGGTAGGCGATGAATGCACACATTGACGGACGCGTAGCGGTAGTCACCGGCGGATCGTCCGGCATTGGCTTTGAAACGCTGCGCCTGCTGCTGGGCGAGGGGGCAAAAGTGGCTTTCTGTGGCCGCGATCCGGACCGGCTCGCCAGCGCGCACGCGGCGCTGCAAAACGACTACCCCGACGGGGAGATCTTCGCTTACCGCTGCGATGTGCTCAACGCTGATGAGGTGCAGGCTTTTGCGCAGGCGGTTCAGGCGCGCTTTGGCGCGGCGGATATGCTGATCAATAACGCCGGGCAGGGCTACGTGGCGCACTTCAACGACACTCCGCGCGAGGCGTGGCTGCACGAAGCCGAGCTGAAATTGTTTGGGGTGATCAACCCGGTGCAGGCGTTTCAGCCTCTGCTGGAGCAGTCCGATATCGCCTCGATCACCTGCGTCAACTCCCTGCTGGCGTTGCAGCCGGAGGAGCACATGATCGCCACCTCCGCCGCCCGCGCCGCGCTGCTGAACATGACGCTGACGCTCTCAAAGGAGCTGGTGGGCAAAGGTATTCGCGTCAACTCCATTTTGCTCGGCATGGTGGAGTCCGGCCAGTGGCAGCGCCGCTTTGAGAACCGGGCGGATAAAAGCCAGAGCTGGCCGGCGTGGACGGCGGATATTGCGCGCAAGCGGGGCATACCGATGGCGCGCCTCGGCAAGCCGCAGGAGCCTGCACAGGCGCTGCTGTTTCTCGCCTCGCCGCTGGCCTCGTTTACCACCGGTGCCGCGCTGGACGTTTCCGGCGGCTTCTGCCGTCACCTGTAAGGACGCATCATGAAAAAAATCATGTTAATTGGCTTTGGCGCGATGGCGCAGGCGGTAATTGAGCGCCTGCCTGATGGCGTCAGCATTGGCTGGATCGTAGCGCGCGAGGCTCACCACGAGGCCATTCGTGTGCAGTTCGGCGGTGCGGTAGCGGCGCTGGCCTCGCCGGTGGACTGCGCTGAAGCGCCCGACCTGGTACTGGAGTGCGCCAGCCAGCAGGCGGTGGCGCAGTACGGCGAAGAGATACTGCATCGCGGCTGGCATCTGGCCGTGATATCCACCGGCGCGCTGGCGGACAGCGCGCTGGAACAGCGTCTGCTCAGCGCGGGCGGAAAACTCACGCTGCTCTCCGGCGCGGTGGCGGGCATCGACGGGCTCTCCGCCGCCAAAGAGGGCGGCCTGGAGCGTGTTACCTATCGGTCGCGCAAAAGCCCGGCCAGCTGGCGCGGCAGCTACGCCGAGCAGCTTATCGATCTTAACGCGGTGTCGCAGGCGCAGGTGTTTTTTGAGGGCAGCGCCCGCGAGGCGGCGCGGCTGTTCCCGGCGAACGCCAACGTGGCGGCGACCGTGGCGCTCGGCGGCGTCGGGATGGATGACACCCGCGTGCAGCTGATGGTCGACCCGGCGACGACGCGCAACACCCACACGCTGCACGTCGAAGGGCTGTTTGGCGAGTTTCATCTGGAGCTGAGCGGCCTGCCGCTTGCCAGCAACCCCAAAACCTCCACCCTGGCGGCACTGAGCGCGGTGCGCGCCTGCCGCGAGCTGGCCCTGAGCTGAGGAGTCACGATGGACGATCTGAAGATTTTTATCGGTGGCCACTGGCGACACGGCGGCGGCAACCTGATGCAGAGCCAGTTCCCGGCGGACGGCTCAATCAACGCGACGCTTAACGCCGCAAGCCTGGACGATCTGGAGGACGCCATCGACGCAGGCGAACGCGCGTGGCGCGATCCGGACTGGCGCAACCGACTGCCGCATATGCGGGCGAAGATCCTGCACAAGGTGGCCGATCTGATTGAATCCCGCGTCGATGAACTGGCGCAGATGCAGAGCCGCGATAACGGCAAGCCGCTGGCGGAAGCGCGTGGCCTGGTGATGAGTGCGGCGGGCACGGCGCGCTATTTCGCCGCCGCCTGCGAGCTGCTGGAAGGCGAACTGCCCACGCCGCGCCAGCCCGAGCTCCTGACGCTGAGCCGCTACGAGCCGCTCGGCGTGGTGGCGGCCATCACGCCGTGGAATTCGCCGATTGCCAGCGAAATGCAGAAGGTTGCTCCGGCCATTGCCGCCGGAAATGCGGTGATCCTCAAACCTGCCGAGGCCACGCCGCTGATGGCACTGGAGCTGGCGCGTATTTTTGAACAGGCCGGGCTGCCCGCCGGGCTGCTGAGCGTGCTGCCGGGCAAAGGCTCGGTGGTTGGCGACGCGCTGGCGCGCCACCCTCGCGTGCGGAAAATTTCCTTTACCGGCGGCACGACCACGGGGCGGCATCTGGCGCACGTGGCGGCGGAAAAGCTGATCCCGGCGTCGCTGGAGCTGGGCGGGAAATCCCCGACCATCGTGCTGGAAGATGCGGACGTCGAGCAGGCCGCGCGCGGGATCTGCTACGGCATTTTCAGCTCGGCGGGGCAGGCGTGCATTGCCGGTTCACGACTGTTTATCCACGAGAGCATTTACGCTCCGCTGATGGCGCGGCTGCTGGAGCTCACGCGCGGCCTGCGCGTCGGACATCCGTTTGCCGACGGCACGCATATCGGGCCGCTGATTAACGACAGGCATCGCCAGAGCGTGCAGGCGTACGTAGAGCTGGCGCAACGCGAAGGAGGCCGCGTGCTGTGCGGCGGGGAGATCCCGGCCGATCCGGCGCTTGCCAGCGGAAGCTTCTTCCAGCCAACAATCATCGAGGGTCTGACCAACGCCGCCCGCGCCTGTCAGGAGGAGATCTTCGGCCCGGTGCTGGTGGCGATGCCGTTCAGTGACGAGGCGACGCTGATCCGCGAGGCCAATGACTCGGTGTACGGCCTGGCGGCGGGCATCTGGACGCGCGATACCGGACGCGCCCTGCGCCTGAGCGAGCAACTGGAAACGGGCACCGTGTGGATCAACACCTACAAAGTGTTTGCGATTTCGACCCCGTTTGGGGGCTTTAAAGAGAGCGGTCTGGGCCGCGAAAAGGGCATTCAGGGGCTGAAAGCCTGGATGCAGCAAAAGAGCATTTATCTGGCGACGGGTAATAGCGTCAACCACTGGTGCGACTGAGAAAGGGTGAGCAATGAGCGAAATGATAACCGTCGGCGACGCCATCGCCAGAACGCTGGAGCAGTATCAGGTTGAGGCCATCTACGGCGTCATCTCTATCCACAACCTGCCCATCGCGGATGCGGTGGGGCAGCGGGGCAACATCCGCTTTGTGCCCGCGCGCGGCGAAGCGGGTTCTGTCACTATGGCCGACGCCCACGGACGCTTTTCCGGCCTTGGCGTGGCGCTGACCAGCACCGGCGCAGGGGCGGGCAACGCGGTGGGGGCGCTGGTGGAAGCCATGAACGCCTGTACGCCGCTGCTGCACCTGACCGGCCAGGTTGAAAAAGCCTGGCTGGATGCTGACACCGGGTTTATCCACGAAACCCGCGATCAGCTGACCTTCCTCAAGGCCAGCTCGAAACGGGCCTGGCGCATCAGCAATGCTCACCAGGCGGTCGCTATTCTCCATAAGGCCATTCAGGAGGCGCAGACGCCGCCGTGCGGGCCGGTTTCGGTGGAAATTCCGATTGATATTCAGGGGGCGAAGATCCCGGCCTCGCTGGTGACGGCACCGGTGAAATCCTCCGCGCCGGACACTGTTGATAACGCTGTGGTCGAGGCGCTCTGGGCGCAGCTTAAGCAGGCGAAACAGCCTCTGCTGTGGCTGGGCGGCGGGGCGCTGGGAAGCGCTGATGCCGTGCAAAAGCTGGCGGATGCGGGCGTCACGGTGATCTCCAGCACCCACGCGCGCGGCGTGCTGCCGGACAGCCATCGCGCTTGCCTGCGGGCGTTCCATAATTCACCGTCGGTCGAGGCGCTGATCGCCCGGTGCGACTTTACGCTGGTGGCAGGCTCGCGCCTGCGCAGTAACGAAACCCGCTCATGGACGCTCGAGCTGCCGCATCCCCGCGTGCAGATTGATATCGATCCGGCGGCGGCGAGCCGTAACTATCTGATGGATAACACCCTGGTCGCCGACTGCTACGCACTACTGGCGGCGCTGGCGAACAAAGCGCAGGGGCGCGAATGGGGCAATGCCCAGTGGGATGGGCAGGTCCAGCAGGCGGTGGCAACAGCGGAGCAGGGGCTGCGCGAGCAGTGCGGGGCGTATGCGAAGCTCAACGATGCGATTGAAAAGGCCTTGCCGAACGACGGCCTGCTGGTGCGGGATATCACCGTTTCCGGCAGCCTGTGGGGCAGCCGTCTGTTCCGCGCTAACGGTCCGCTGATGAACATTCACTCTCTGGCGGGGGCGATTGGTATGGGGCTGCCGATGGCGATCGGTACCGCGATTGCCAACCCGCAGCGCAAGGTGGTGGGGCTGGTGGGCGACGGCGGCCTGAGCCTTAACCTGGGGGAACTGGCAACGCTTGCCCAGGAGAAAGCGAACGTGACGCTGCTGATCATGAACGACGGTGGCTACGGCGTAATGCGCGGCATCCAGGATAAGTATTTCGGTGGTCGTCAATATTACAACGAACTGCACACGCCGGACTTTACCCTGCTGGCGCAGGCGATTGGCCTGCAGGCGTGGAGCGTGGAGCGGGCCGAGGATTTTGACGCGGTGATGACGGAGGCGCTGTCAATACCGGGGCCATCGGTGGTGGAGGTGCGGATGGGGCAGATTGGCGCGCTGAAGTTTGCCGGGCCGCCGCAGAAGTCGCTGTATTGATATGGTGGATATCGCCCGGTGACGCTGCGCTTACCGGGCCTACATTTGTTGAGGTGCGGACCGTTTTCCCTCACCCCGGCCCTCTCCCAAAGGGAGAGGGTGATCGCGTACCCTCTCCCTTTGGGAGAGGGTTAGGGTGAGGGGACAAACTCAGAACACCTTAAACGGATATTCCACATAAGCGCGGATCTCATCCCCGCCGACGTTATAGTCGCTGGCGTTGCTGGAGACGCGCAGCACGGAGTAGCGCAGCTTCAGCGTCAGGTCTTTTGCCGGGCCGTCCTGCACCTGATACTGGACCTGGTTAAACCACTCATGCTCTTTACCGTTGCTGGTTTCAGACGTTTTGATGTTATCGCCGCGCACGTAGGCCGTGGTCCAGCTCAGGCCCGGCAGGCCGAGTCCGGCGAAGTCCAGACCGTAAGACGCCTGCCATGAGCGTTCATCTTCTCCGTTAAAGTCAGACCAGTAGGAGTTCGCCAGCCAGATGGTGTTACCGCCGTCGCCCACGCCGCCGCGATCGCGATAGCCACCGTAGTTGTAGCCGGTGCTGCCGCTGCTCTGCTGATACGCCACCTTAAAGGTATGAACGTCCCAAATGTAGCTCGCCGCCAGGCTCCAGATGGTATTGCTGCGCCCGGTGTCGAGGCTGTCCGCGTAGCGTTGATCCAGACGCGAGTTATAACCGTTAAAGTCCAGAATCAACTGCTGCCCGGTGCTGAACGGCTGTTTGAAGTTCATGCCCAGATACTGTTTATTCATCACCTCTTCGTTGTGAGAGGCATACAGTGCGCCGCTGAACTGGTCGTTGAACTGGTAGCTTGCGCCGCCGAAGGTCAGGCTTTTCAGGCCGCTGTCGTGGCGGTCATCGCTTTTACGCTGCTGGTCAGTGAAGTAGCCAGCGTTCAGGTCCAGGCCGTCGATCTCTTTCGAGGTCAACATCGTGCCGGTGTAGCTTTCAAACAGCAGACGCGAGCTGTCGGCGGTGACAATCGGCAGCGCCGGGCGCTGGTTGCCGTAGCTCAGCACGGTATTTGAAAAACGCATTTTTGCCGTGGCGCCAAATTTTGCCAGGTCGGATTTTGCCCGGCCATCGTCTTCCTGTCTGAAGAAGTCGATACCGCCCGCGCCGCTCTTGCCGCGCCCGCCGTCGAGACGCACGCCGTACTGGGCGATACCGTCGACGCCAAATCCTACCTGCCCTTGGGTATAACCGGATTCAAAGGTCGTGATGAGCCCCTGACCCCATTCAGCTTTGTCCTGCTGGCCCTGATGGTAGTCCCGGCTGATGTACGCGTTACGGAAAAACAGGTCCAGATGGCTGTCGTCAATAAAACCCTGGCTGTCAGACTGCTGGCTTGCTACGGCGGGAAGGGCCGAAAATAAACTTAATGCGATTAACGATAATTCTTTTTTCACGGAGGGAACGTCTCTGTCTGGATATATTAATTTGTATTGCTGCACATTGGATAATTACCGGAAAGGTTAATGATTGCAATCAATAAGTGACCAGGCGTTTCAGCGGGTGAGGGCAGGTGTGGCGCGGTGTAGAGAGGTGTTACCGATACGTGCGGTTATATTAGCAATTCATGCGAAATAAAAAGGAGGCCATTACGCCTCCTTTCAGGATTATTTAATTCCGTCTGCCGCCATGCGGTCGCGAATATGCTGCGCACGTTCAACGGAGGCCGGGTGATCGTCAAACATTGAGCTTTGACGACCCTCTTCCAGCTTCGCCAGTTTTTCAAAACTGGTGGCCAGGCCTGATGGATTGATTCCGCGTTTGCGCAACAGATCGTAGGAGTAGTCGTCGGCCTCAGACTCCTGACGCTGGGAGAACTGGGAGTTCACCAGTTTTTCACCCATATCGCCAATCTGCGACTGGGAGAGGCTGCCGACGATCCCGCCCGCAGAGGCTGCCGCCGCGCGAACCGCGTTGGTTCCGAGCGCGACCTGCATCCCTTTCTTGACGTGGCCGAGCGCAACGTGGCCCATTTCGTGGCCGATAACCGCTTCAACTTCGTTGTCGGTCATGATGTCCATCAGCCCGCTATAGACGCGGATGCAGCCGTTCGCCATTGCGAAGGCGTTCACGTCTTTTGCCACGTAAACCTTGTAGTTCACCGGCTGGCCGTTGATGTTGTCACCAAGCGCAGAAGCAATCTTGTTCAGACGCTGCGTGTAGGTGCTGTTAGCCGGGGCGATAGTGGCTTTTGCATCCATATCTTTACAGGCCTCGTCGCTCAGCGCTTTCACCTGCGCGTCGCTCAGGGAATATGCCTGGAAGGCCTCTGCGCCTGAGCTCATCAGGCCGTTAGAGTCCATATTCTGACAGCCGCTTAGCAGGAGCGTTGTTCCCAGGGCCAGCACTATTGCACGCATTTTCATGATGTTGCTTCCGTACTCGTTAACATGAATTAAATCCGAAAAATGCACCGTCAGCGAAGCCGGTGTCGCGCTTAAGTATAAGGAATATCTGCAGGGGCGGGCGAGAAGATTGCGCAACTTGCGAGCATGTTCCAGAGATTTCTTAAGCGGCAAAAGAATGGTCCATGTACATGCCCTACGGCTTGGGTTACATTGTTGGCACTTTTTTCCGGCGTAGCCCAAAACGCGCTGTCGTCAAGGGCATGGCCTTTAACAGTCCGATCTGGAGTTAAAATGTCCTCACGTAAAGAGCTTGCTAATGCTATTCGTGCGCTGAGCATGGACGCAGTACAGAAAGCCAAATCCGGTCACCCGGGTGCCCCTATGGGCATGGCAGACATCGCCGAAGTCCTGTGGCGTGATTTCCTTAACCACAACCCGCAGAACCCAGCATGGGCTGACCGTGACCGTTTCGTGCTGTCCAACGGCCACGGCTCTATGCTGATCTATAGCCTGCTGCACCTCACCGGCTACGATCTGCCTATTGAAGAGCTGAAAAACTTCCGTCAGCTGCACTCTAAAACTCCAGGTCACCCGGAAGTGGGTTACACCGCAGGCGTTGAAACCACCACCGGCCCGCTGGGTCAGGGTATTGCCAACGCTGTGGGTATGGCGATTGCTGAGAAGACGCTGGCAGCGCAGTTCAACCGTCCTGGTCACGACATCGTTGACCACTTCACCTACGCCTTCATGGGCGACGGCTGCATGATGGAAGGCATTTCCCACGAAGTGTGCTCCCTTGCCGGTACCCTGAAGCTGGGCAAACTGGTTGCGTTCTATGACGACAACGGTATCTCCATCGACGGTCACGTTGAAGGCTGGTTCACCGATGACACCGCTGCACGTTTCGAAGCCTACGGCTGGCACGTGGTGCGTGGCGTTGATGGTCACGATGCTGACTCGATTAAACGTGCAGTAGAAGAAGCACGCGCAGTAACGGACAAACCGTCCCTGCTGATGTGTAAAACCATCATCGGCTTCGGCTCTCCGAACAAAGCGGGCACCCACGATTCCCACGGTGCGCCACTGGGCGACGCGGAAATTGCACTGACCCGTGAGCAACTTGGCTGGAACTACCCAGCATTCGAAATCCCGTCTGAAATCTATGCGCAGTGGGATGCGAAAGAAATGGGTCAGGCGAAAGAGTCTGCGTGGAACGAGAAATTCGCTGCCTATGCGAAAGCCTTCCCACAGGAAGCTGCTGAGTTTACCCGTCGTATGAAAGGCGATATGCCGTCTGACTTCGATGCGAAAGCCAACGAGTTTATCGCTAAGCTGCAGGCGAACCCGTCCAAAATCGCGAGCCGTAAAGCGTCCCAGAATGCGATCGAAGCGTTCGGTCCATTGCTGCCTGAATTCCTCGGCGGCTCCGCTGATCTGGCGCCATCTAACCTGACTCTGTGGTCTGGTTCTAAGCCAATCAACGAAGACACTGCCGGTAACTACATCCATTACGGTGTACGTGAATTCGGTATGACCGCGATTGCCAACGGTATCTCACTGCACGGTGGTTTCCTGCCATACACCTCAACCTTCCTGATGTTCGTTGAGTACGCGCGTAACGCCGTGCGTATGGCTGCGCTGATGAAACAGCGTCAGGTGATGGTCTACACCCATGACTCTATCGGTCTGGGCGAAGATGGCCCAACTCACCAGCCGGTTGAGCAGGTAGCGTCCCTGCGCGTGACCCCGAACATGTCTACATGGCGTCCATGTGACCAGGTTGAATCCGCAGTAGCGTGGAAATACGGTGTTGAGCGTCAGGACGGCCCGACCGCGCTGATCCTCTCCCGTCAGAACCTGGCACAGCAGGAGCGTACGCCTGAGCAGCTGGCGAACATCGCGCGCGGTGGTTACGTGCTGAAAGACTGCGCAGGCCAGCCTGAGCTGATCTTCATTGCTACCGGCTCTGAAGTTGAACTGGCCGTTGCGGCATGGGAAAAACTGACTGCCGAAGGCGTGAAGGCGCGCGTGGTATCCATGCCGTCTACCGATGCGTTCGACAAGCAGGATGCGGCATACCGTGAATCCGTACTGCCTAAAGCGGTTTCCGCTCGCGTGGCGGTGGAAGCCGGTATCGCGGACTACTGGTTCAAATACGTGGGCCTGAACGGCGCTATCGTCGGTATGACCACCTTCGGTGAATCTGCTCCGGCAGAGCTGCTGTTCGAAGAGTTCGGCTTCACCGTTGAGAACGTTGTCGCTAAGGCTAAAGAACTGCTGTAATCCTCTCCGAGAGGCAAAACGGGTCGCACAGGCGGCCCGTTTTTATATCTCCATACTAGTTTTTCTGTTTTTAACAATGCCTTTTTGGTGATTGTTATCACAAAAGCGGAATGTTGTTATATTCGTAATATGCAATGGATATCACAAATTCAGGCTTGCTTTTTAATTCTATCTATATAACAAGTTGTTTTTCTTCGCATTAATAAATGGCAGGCTAATGCTCTCGCTATTTTCTCCCCAATTGATTTCATTTTACCGCAGGCGTATTTTGTTTTTAGCGAGACGTTGTACCCTAAAAATAAAATAAGGATTATATATGCGGTTGATTGATTACTTCCCTGAATCCTCTATCTCAATAAAACCCGCAGCAAAGAACTGGCAGGAAGCCATTGACTTTTCCATGTCGTCTTTGCTGCACAATCATTATATTAATGCTGATTATATTGCGGCGATTAAAACCTCGACGCTCACCAATGGTCCCTATTATATTCTGGCGCCGGGCGTTGCAATGCCCCATGCCCGCCCGGAATGCGGTGCGTTAAAAACAGGTATGTCATTAACGCTTCTGAAGCAGGAGGTGCACTTTGCCGAAGACGATGACCCGGTTAAATTGCTGATTGGTTTATCGGCGGCAGATGCGGATTCACATATCGGCGCTATTCAGGCATTAAGCGAATTATTATGTGAAGAGGATATGCTGACAGCGTTGTTAACCGCTAAATCAGAAAAACAGTTGGCGGATATTATCGCTCGCGCATAATTATTATTTCCTTTACAGGACATTATTATGGAACACAAGTCTGCTCGTGCGAAGGTCCAGGCTTTTGGGGGCTTTTTGACTGCAATGGTCATCCCGAATATTGGCGCTTTTATTGCCTGGGGGTTTATTACCGCTTTATTTATTCCGACTGGCTGGATGCCGAATGAGCACTTCGCCAAAATTGTCGGCCCGATGATAACCTATTTATTGCCCGTGATGATTGGCTCTACGGGAGGGCACCTGGTCGGTGGCAAACGTGGGGCGGTGATGGGGGGGATCGGCACTATCGGCGTGATTATCGGCGCGGATATTCCAATGTTCCTCGGCTCAATGATTATGGGGCCACTCGGCGGTCTGGTGATCAAGCATATTGACCGGCTGCTGGAAAAGCGCATTCCTGCGGGCTTTGAGATGGTTATCAATAACTTCTCGCTGGGTATCGCTGGCATGCTCCTCTGCCTGCTGGGGTTTGAGGTGATTGGCCCTGCGGTGTCGATTGCTAATAACTTTATCAAAGGATGTATTGAATCTTTGGTACATGCAGGCTATTTGCCGCTGCTGTCTCTGATTAACGAACCGGCAAAAATCCTGTTTCTGAATAACGCCATCGATCAGGGCGTTTATTACCCGCTGGGGATGCAGCAGGCCTCCGAGACGGGTAAGTCGATCTTCTTTATGGTGGCTTCTAATCCCGGGCCGGGTTTAGGTCTGCTGCTGGCTTTTGCTTTTTTCGGTAAAGGGATGGCAAAGAAGTCAGCGCCTGGCGCGATGATTATCCATTTCCTGGGCGGAATTCATGAACTTTATTTCCCTTATGTACTGATGAAACCGCTGACGCTGATTGCGATGATCGCTGGCGGCATGAGCGGGACGTGGGTATTTAATCTGCTAGGCGGCGGACTGGTTGCTGGTCCAAGCCCGGGTTCGATTTTTGCCTACCTCGCCTTAACGCCAAAAGGCGCTTTCCTGGCAACCATTGCGGGCGTCACGGCGGGCACGCTGGTGACCTTTGCTGTCGCCGCCTTTATCTTAAAGTTGGAAAAAAATAACGAAGCTGAAACGGAAGATACCTTCAGTGATTCTGCCAAAGCCGTAAAAGCCATGAAACAGGAAGGTAAGTTTTCCTGGGGAGACGTCAAACGTATCGCCTTTGTCTGCGACGCGGGAATGGGATCAAGCGCTATGGGCGCAACAACGTTCCGTAGACGACTGGAAAAAGCCGGGCGAGCTATCGATGTTAAACATTACGCCATCGAAAATGTGCCTGACGACGCCGACCTTATTGTTACCCATGCCAGCCTGGAGGCGCGCGCTAAAAGAGTCAGTGACAAACCGTTAGTGCTGATAAAGAACTATATCGGCGACCCGCAGCTTGACGATCTCTTTAAGCGTTTAACCACGAATTAATATATCGGGTTTCTGGAGTAAATATGAAAACGAAAGTGGCTGCCATTTATGGCAAGCGGGATGTCCGCATCCGTGAATTTGATCTGCCTGAAACAGGTGAAAATGAACTGCTGGTGAGCGTTATTTCCGACAGCGTCTGTTTATCCACCTGGAAAGCGGCAACATTAGGCAGTGAACATAAACGTGTGCCGGACGATCTGGAAAATCATCCGGTGATTACCGGGCATGAATGCGCAGGGGTGATTGTTGAGGTCGGAAAAAACCTAACCGATAAATATAAAAAAGGTCAGCGCTTTGTTTTACAACCGGCAATGGGATTGCCGAGCGGTTATTCTGCCGGCTACAGCTATGAATATTTTGGCGGTAATGCGACCTATATGATTATCCCGGAGGTCGCAATTAATCTGAGCTGCGTTTTACCCTATCACGGCTCTTATTTTGCCGCGGCTTCGCTGGCGGAACCGATGTGCTGCATTATTGGTGCGTATAACGCTAATTATCATACGACGCAGTATGTTTATGAACACCGAATGGGGGTTAAACCGGGCGGCAATATTGCGCTTCTGGCCTGTGCCGGGCCAATGGGAATTGGCGCCATTGATTACGCGATTAACGGTGGTATCCAGCCGTCTCGCGTCGTGGTGGTGGATATTGATGACGCACGCCTCACGCAGGCAAAAAAATTGCTGCCGGTTGAGCTTGCCGCTCAAAAGGGCATTGAACTTATCTATGTGAATACGTCCGGTAGTGAGAACCCTGCCGCTGCGCTACGCGCATTAACCGATAATGCCGGGTTTGATGACGTGTTTGTCTATGCTGCGGTTCCGGCGGTCATCGAACTGGCGGACGAGCTGCTCGCCGAGGATGGGTGCCTGAATTTCTTTGCCGGACCAACGGACAGCAATTTCAAGGTGCCGTTTAATTTTTACAATGTTCATTACAACAGTACGCATGTGGTAGGCACCTCCGGCGGCTCGACGGATGACATGAAAGAAGCCATTGCGCTGAGTGCGACGGGCCAGCTTCAGCCCTCGTTTATGGTGACCCATATCGGCGGCCTCGATGCGGTGCCGCATACGGTACTCAACCTGCCTGACATTCCCGGTGGCAAAAAGCTTATCTATAACGGCGTCACCATGCCGTTAACGGCGATTGCCGATTTTGCCGAAAAAGGGAAAACCGATCCGCTGTTCCGGGAGCTGGCGAAGCTGGTGGAGGAGACGCACGGCATCTGGAATGAAAAAGCAGAGCGCTATCTGCTGGCGCAGTTTGGCGTGGATATTGGGGAGGCCGCGGCATGATGTCTCTGGCATGGCCGCTCTCTCGCGTTACGGCACAGGCGGCGCTGGCTGCCTGGCCGCAAACCGGGTGCGGTGATAAAAATCGGATTGACGGGCTGGCCGTCACCGCCATGCGCGAGGCGCTGAACGACATAGCGATTTGCGGGCGTATTGTTATCGGCGAAGGTGAGATCGATCATGCGCCAATGCTGTGGATTGGCGAGGAGGTTGGACGCGGCATCGGCCCGGCAGTGGATATTGCCGTCGATCCCATTGAGGGCACCCGAATGGTGGCGATGGGGCAAAGCAATGCGCTGGCAGTCATGGCATTCGCTCCGCAAGGCAGCCTGTTTCACGCGCCTGATATGTATATGAAGAAACTGGTGGTTAACGCGGCGGCGGCGGGGGCAATCAACCTTGCACTGCCGCTGGCGGAGAACCTCCGCAACGTTGCGCGGGCGCTGGGCAAGCCGCTTGAACGTTTACGGATGGTCACACTGGATAAACCACGCCTGCACGCAGCTATCGCCGAGGCGACACAGCTGGGCGTTAAAGTTTTTGCTCTGCCCGATGGTGATGTCGCGGCCAGCGTACTGACCTGCTTACAGGATAATCCCTACGATCTGATGTACACCGTCGGCGGCGCGCCAGAAGGGGTGATCTCCGCCTGCGCGGTAAAAGCGCTGGGCGGCGACATGCAGGCGGCGCTGATCGATTTTTGTGAAGCGAAGGGGGAAAGCCCCGAGAACCGTCTGGTGGCCGAGCAGGAGCACCGGCGCTGTGCGGAGATGGGCGTAGAGGTCAATCGTGTTTACACCCTTAACGAACTGGTGGAGGGAGATGACATTCTCTTCAGCGCGACAGGCGTGACGGGCGGCGATCTGGTGACGGGTGTTCAACAGGTTGCGAAGGGGGTGCGCACGCAAACTTTGCTCATCTGCGGCGCCGACCGAACGTGTAATATAATAGACTCCCTGCATTCATGGTGATTTATCGAGAAACGAATGACGACGCTAACCGAAGACGACGTAATTGAGCAACTGGATGCTCAGCTGGATTTACTTTCGTTTATGACAACGGCAAATGAGATTTTGCTGCTGGGGATCAGACGTTTTCTGCCGTCGCTGTTCGTGAATAATGATGAAGAGATCGTGGAATATGCAGTGAAGCCGTTACTCGCGCAAAGCGGGCCGCTTGACGATATAAGCGTGGCGTTGCGTTTGATTTACGCGCTGGGAAAAATGGATAAATGGCTTTATGCCGATATCACCCATTTCTCCCAGTTCAGTCAGTATCTGAGCGAACAGAGTGATATTCCGGGGTTCGCGGATGACATCACCTGGGATTTTATCAGCAACGTAAATAGCATTACCCGTAATGCAACCTTATTTAATGCCCTTAAATCGATGAAATTTGCCGATTTTGCTGCATGGTCTGAGGTTCGCTTTACTGGCATGGTCAAGACGGCAATGACGCTGGCGGTAACGACGATACTCAAGGAATTAGAACCGTGAAAATTAGCCTGACAGTGAATGGATTACCGGTTGAAGCGCAGTATGGCGAAGATGAGATACAAAACGTCCATCTCCCTCTGTTACAGGATATCGCGAAGCTGCACAGACGTGGCGGTAAAAGAAGGACCGTTGTTTTTCTCAGTGCTCCGCCGGGAACAGGCAAGTCCACATTAACGACGTTCTGGGAATATCTCTCGCAGCGGGAGCCCGGTCTGCCTGATATACAAACTCTCCCGATGGATGGATTCCATCATTACAATGACTGGCTGGTTGCAAACCAACTGCGTCCTTATAAAGGCGCACCGGAAACCTTCGATGTGGCGAAGCTGGCAAAAAATCTGCGCCTACTGGGCGAGGAGACCGCAGTCTGGCCTCAGTATGACCGACAAAAACACGACCCTGTTGAAGCAGCGATTGCGGTTACGGCCAGCATTGTTATCGTCGAAGGAAACTGGCTTTTACTGGATGACGATAGGTGGAAGGCGCTGGGGGCGTTCTGTGATTTCTCCATCTTTATTACTGCACCTGCGTCAGCGCTGCGTGAGCGTCTTGTGCAGCGCAAGGTCGCAGGGGGGTTATCGCAGGAGGAGGCGCAGGCCTTTTATTTACGTACGGATGGGCCGAATGTTGAGCGCGTGCTGGGCCATAGTCGCCAGGCCGATGCGCTGTTGCGCATGACGGAAGCAGGTGAATACCGGTTTGCCTGAATGGAATAATACGGCGCGCTTTGGGTCATGAAAATGTGACGCAAGTCAGATAAATGGCGAATCTATCCGGCGGAACGTTCCTTTTATTCCCCGTTTCGCTTATTCTTGCTGAAGCGTTTCAGTCGATTAAATGTTCGACAAATGACCAATCAATCGCAGTTTGTGACAGGCAAGGATTCCCCTCAGAACGTAGCTGGATTACTCTTTCAGCCACCTCAAACCCAGGGATAGCTTTGCAGGAGATCTATGACCGTACGCGTAGCGATTAATGGCTTCGGTCGCATCGGACGTAACGTGGTTCGTGCTTTATATGAATCCGGGCGTCGTGCGGAAATCACCGTGGTGGCAATCAATGAACTGGCGGATGCTGCGGGCATGGCGCATTTATTGAAATACGACACCAGCCATGGGCGCTTTGCCTGGGACGTTCGCCAGGAGAGGGAGCAGCTGTTTGTCGGCGACGATGTCATTCGCGTGCTGCATGAGCCTGCTCTTGAGTCGCTACCCTGGCGCGAGTTGGGAGTGGACGTCGTGCTGGACTGTACCGGCGTGTACGGCAACCGTGAGCACGGTGAAGCACATCTGAACGCCGGCGCGAAAAAGGTGCTGTTTTCCCATCCCGGCAGTCACGACCTCGATGCCACTGTCGTTTTCGGCGTCAACCAGCACGAGCTGCAGGCCGAACACCGCATTGTCTCCAACGCCTCCTGTACCACCAACTGCATTATTCCGGTCATTAAACTGTTAGACGATGCGTATGGCATTGAGTCCGGTACCGTGACCACGATCCACTCCGCTATGCACGATCAGCAGGTTATCGACGCGTATCACCCGGATTTGCGGCGCACCCGTGCGGCGAGCCAGTCCATCATTCCGGTTGATACCAAGCTGGCGGCCGGGATCACCCGAATTTTCCCGCAGTTTAACGACCGTTTTGAAGCGATTGCCGTGCGTGTTCCCACCATTAACGTGACCGCAATCGACCTCAGCGTGACGGTGAAAAAACCGGTAAAAGCCTGTGAAGTCAACCTGTTGCTGCAAAAAGCGGCACAGGGTTCATTTCATGGTATAGTTGACTATACGGAATTACCGTTGGTCTCAGTAGATTTTAACCATGACCCGCACAGTGCCATTGTTGATGGCACACAAACGCGAGTCAGTGGCGCACACCTTATCAAGACGCTGGTCTGGTGTGACAACGAATGGGGCTTTGCTAACCGGATGCTCGACACCACGTTAGCAATGGCCGCGAAAGGTTTCAGGTAGAGCGCACGTTGCGCTTGCAAAACTTTAAGAATCAACGAGAGGATTCACCATGTCTGTAATTAAGATGACCGATCTGGATCTGGCAGGTAAACGCGTTTTCATCCGTGCCGATCTGAACGTACCGGTTAAAGATGGCAAAGTGACCAGCGATGCGCGTATCCGTGCTTCTCTGCCAACCATCGAACTGGCACTGAAACAAGGTGCAAAAGTGATGGTCACCTCCCACCTGGGTCGTCCAACTGAAGGCGAGTACAACGAAGAGTTCTCCCTGCTGCCAGTTGTTAATTACCTCAAAGACAAACTGTCCAGCCCGGTTCGCCTGGTAAAAGATTACCTGGACGGCGTAGAAGTTGCTGCCGGTGAACTGGTTGTTCTGGAAAACGTTCGCTTCAACAAAGGCGAGAAGAAAGACGACGAAACGCTGTCCAAAAAATACGCTGCGCTGTGTGACGTATTCGTGATGGATGCATTCGGTACGGCGCACCGCGCTCAGGCTTCTACCCACGGTATCGGTAAATTCGCAGACGTAGCTTGTGCAGGTCCACTGCTGGCTGACGAACTGGAAGCGCTGGGTAAAGCACTGAAAGAGCCAGCACGTCCAATGGTGGCTATCGTCGGTGGTTCTAAAGTCTCTACCAAACTGACCGTTCTGGATTCTCTGTCCAAAATCGCTGACCAGCTGATCGTCGGTGGCGGTATCGCCAACACCTTCGTGGCGGCTCAGGGCCACAACGTGGGTAAATCCCTGTACGAAGCAGACCTGGTTGACGAAGCGAAACGCCTGCTGACCACCTGTGATATCCCGGTTCCAACTGACGTTCGCGTGGCGACCGAGTTCTCTGAAACCGCAACCGCGACCCTGAAATCTGTCAACGACATCAAAGATGACGAGCAGATTCTGGACCTGGGCGACGTTTCTGCACAGAAACTGGCTGAAATCCTGAAAAACGCAAAAACCATCCTGTGGAACGGTCCAGTTGGCGTGTTCGAATTCCCGAACTTCCGTAAAGGGACTGAAATCGTTGCTAATGCTATCGCAGACAGCGAAGCGTTCTCTATCGCAGGCGGTGGTGACACCCTGGCAGCAATCGACCTGTTCGGTATCGCTGACAAAATTTCCTACATCTCCACTGGTGGCGGCGCATTCCTCGAATTCGTGGAAGGCAAAGTTCTGCCAGCAGTAGCAATGCTCGAAGAGCGCGCTAAGCAGTAAGCCATTCAAGGGCAGGGAAACCTGCCCAATTTTCAGCGCGCTTATAAGAGCACGCACCTTTTCTAACGGCCGAAGATACAGGACTAAGCAACATGTCTAAAATTTTTGATTTCGTAAAACCTGGCGTTATCACTGGTGATGACGTACAGAAAGTGTTCCAGGTAGCTAAAGAAAACAACTTTGCTCTGCCAGCAGTTAACTGCGTCGGTACCGACTCTATCAACGCCGTACTGGAAACCGCTGCTAAAGTAAAAGCACCGGTTATCGTTCAGTTCTCTAACGGTGGTGCTGCGTTCATCGCAGGTAAAGGCGTGAAAACTGACATTCCTCAGGGTGCTGCAATCCTGGGTGCTATCTCTGGCGCACATCACGTACACCAGATGGCTGAGCACTACGGTGTTCCAGTTATCCTGCACACTGACCACTGCGCGAAGAAACTGCTGCCGTGGATCGACGGTCTGCTGGACGCGGGTGAAAAACACTTCGCCGCGACCGGTAAGCCACTGTTCTCTTCTCACATGATCGACCTGTCTGAAGAGTCACTGCACGAAAACATCGAAATCTGCTCCAAATACCTGGCGCGCATGGCCAAAATGGGCATGACCCTGGAAATCGAACTGGGTTGCACCGGTGGTGAAGAAGACGGCGTGGACAACAGCCACATGGACGCTTCTGCCCTGTACACCCAGCCAGAAGATGTTGATTACGCGTACACCGAGCTGAGCAAAATCAGCCCACGCTTCACCATTGCAGCGTCCTTCGGTAACGTACACGGCGTTTACAAACCAGGTAACGTGGTTCTGACGCCAACTATCCTGCGTGATTCTCAGGAATACGTGTCTAAGAAACACAACCTGCCGCACAACAGCCTGAACTTCGTCTTCCACGGCGGTTCCGGTTCTTCTGCTCAGGAAATCAAAGACTCCGTCAGCTACGGCGTAGTGAAAATGAACATCGATACCGATACCCAGTGGGCAACATGGGACGGTATCCTGGGCTACTACAAAGCTAACGAAGCTTACCTGCAGGGCCAGCTGGGCAACCCGAAAGGCGAAGACCAGCCGAACAAGAAATACTACGATCCACGCGTATGGCTGCGTGCTGCACAGACTTCAATGATTACGCGTCTGGAGCAGGCATTCAAAGAACTGAACGCGGTTGACGTTCTGTAATTTGAGCTGCTGAAAGCCTTATAAGGCCCGCAATCGCGGGCCTTTTTTTATGTTTTTTCAATATCCTGCAATACCTGTTTTTGTGATCTGCTTGGCAATACGCATACTTTTTGTTTACCCTTTACTGACCTGCCTGTCTCGCTATGGGATGGTTTTTGTTGTTTATAAGAGCATAAGGAAAGATAAATGGAAGATCTCGGTGTTGTAGATAGCATCAATAACGCTGGCTCCTGGCTGGTGCGTAATCAGGCGCTGCTCATCAGCTACGCTGTGAATATTGCGGCGGCAATTGCCATTATTGTCGTGGGGATGATTGTTGCCCGTACCGTTTCCCGGGCCATCAATCGCGTCATGCTCACTCGCCACATTGACGCCACGGTTGCTGATTTCCTGTCAGCGCTGGTGCGCTATGGCATTATCGCATTTACCCTCATTGCGGCATTAGGCCGGGTTGGCGTTCAGACCGCCTCCGTTATTGCCGTGCTGGGTGCCGCCGGTCTGGCCGTTGGTCTGGCGCTTCAGGGCTCGCTCGCTAACCTGGCGGCTGGCGTTCTGCTGGTCACCTTCCGTCCGTTCCGCGCGGGTGAATATGTCGATCTGGGCGGCACGGCGGGCACAGTGCTGAACGTGCAGATTTTCTCCACCACGCTGCGTTCGGCGGACGGTAAAATCGTTATTGTGCCGAACAAGAAAGTCATCGACGGGAACATCACCAACTTCTCCCGTGAGCCGGTTCGCCGCAATGAACTGGTGATTGGCGTGGGTTACGATTCCGATACCGAGCTGGTTAAAAAGCTCATCACCGATATTATCGAGTCTGACGAACGTATCCTGAAAGATCGCGAAATGACCGTACGCCTGAACGAGCTGGGCGCATCGTCAATTAACTTCGTGGTGCGTATCTGGAGCAAGAGCAGCGATCTGCAGAACGTTTACTGGGACGTGCTTGAGCGCATCAAACGTGATTTTGACGCCAACGGCATCAGCTTCCCGTATCCGCAGATGGACGTGAACTTTAAGCGCGTAAAAGAAGCCGAATAACGCGTGTCGATTCAGTCAACGCCCGCCGGAAAAGCGGGCGTTGTGCTTTATGGCTGTTTACGCGCGCTTCCCTCAAGAAGCTGGCTTACCTCGCGCATCAATGTGCCCGCGTCCGCATTACCTTTACTTTCCTGCTGAATCACCCACTCACGTTGTACCGCTTGATACTGCGTCACTCTCTGCCATTTCTCCAGCTCGCCACGGCTAAGAAGATGAAACTGAGCGCCTTCCTTTTCCAGCGTAGCGGTCAGAGATGCCAGCCCCTTGTCCAGGGTCGCGCCGAGCTGTTTCTCTGTGATGTTAGCCGCGCGATAAATAGCCTCTCGATCCTGCCCGGACATGGCATTCCAGGTATCTTTATTCATCACCAGAAGATAGACATGTCCAAGCCAGAGCGCTGGGGAAGAGTAGATATAAGGTGCCTCACGCTGAGCATGAATGTCATACCCGCTGTCGAGGTTGACCATCAGCCCGTTCAACTGTCCGGCGCGCAACGCGTCGGTAATGTTGTTGTTCCAGGGCATTGCCACGGTGGTTGCGCCAGCGTTGCGTAAAAATGACTGATGCCAGAAGCTGGCGGTTCGCCACGTTGTTCCCTCTAACTGACTTAACTTCACACCTGGCTGACGCGTAAAAAAACCTGCCGGATAACCCAAGAAGAACTGCAAATTTACCAGGTTATTTCGCTCCAGTTCCTGGGCAAACTGTGGATGTTGCCCGAAGACGCGATGAAAGAACGTCACCTGTGCATCACCGTTATCTGGCCCCAGAGGGAAGCTTTTAAATATCTGATGCAGCGGAAGTTGTTCAGCCGTATATTCGGGCACGACAATGCCGATGTCAGCTTCTTTACCTTGACTCAACGTCCTTAACGCATTGTAGCTACTTGATATTTCCCCGTTCCAGTGGGCATCAATTTTCAGGCGGCCTTGCGACTCTTTTTCGATCTCACGAAAGAAAACCTGTTTGATAAATTGAGTGCGCATATTGCCGTACGGTTCGTGGTCAGTGTACCGCAGGATCTTTTCCGCGCTCGCGGTGGCCGGAAAGGCAGATAACAGCGCGAATGTGGCATAGACGAACGCTGCAAGGCCTTGATGCTTCATAGTTTTCCAGGAGAAGTTTAGTGAGTCAGGGATCGCATAAGGATACGCCGGTTAATGGAGCAGGGGACTTGATAAAATCTGAATATTGCACCCTGCACAGGGTTTTATTAATTATTCTAATTAATCATTAAAATTATCAATTTTCTCTAATGGCAGGCTCGCAGTATAGTCTGCACATAGAGAAAACCTGATGAGAGTTATGCTATGTTATCTTACTATTTTCAAGGGCTTGCGCTAGGTGCGGCGATGATCCTTCCTCTCGGCCCGCAAAATGCGTTTGTCATGAACCAGGGCATTCGCCGCCAGTATCATCTGATGATTGCCCTGCTGTGTGCGGTGAGCGACCTGCTGCTGATCTGCGCCGGCATTTTTGGCGGCAGCGCACTGCTGATGCAGTCACCATGGCTGCTGGCGCTCGTGACCTGGGGCGGCGTCGCATTCCTGCTCTGGTATGGGTTTGGGGCGCTGAAAACGGCGATGAGCAGCAACCTGGAACTCGCCAGCGCCGAGGTGATGAAGCAGGGGCGCTGGAAAATTATTGCCACCATGCTGGCCGTAACGTGGCTGAACCCCCACGTTTACCTCGATACCTTCGTGGTGCTGGGTAGCCTTGGCGGACAGCTCGACGTGGAGCCTAAGCGCTGGTTTGCGCTGGGAACCGTGAGCGCGTCATTCCTGTGGTTCTTTGGCCTCGCCATTCTGGCTGCGTGGTTGGCACCGAGGCTGCGTACGGCAAAAGCTCAGCGCATCATTAATACGCTGGTCGGGCTGGTGATGTGGTTTATCGCGTTCCAGCTGGCGAAAGAGGGCGTTCACCATGTTCAGGCATTGTTCAACTAAGCGTTGTCTTATGGACATCTGAATAAGACCCGCTAAGCTTGCTGGCATGAGCCCTGTTGTTAGGGCACTCTTCGCAACATGGAGGAATAACAGTGAAGTTTAACGTGATAGCCCTGGCGGCGTTAGTGAGTTTAGGTGCGGTTTCGGCGCAGGCGAATGAACTGCCTGCGGGTCCGCACATCGTCACGTCAGGCACCGCAAGCGTGGATGCGGTACCGGATGTTGCAACCCTGGCGATTGAAGTGAACGTCGCGGCAAAAGATGCCGCGTCCGCGAAGAAGCAGGCGGACGATCGCGTTGCGCAATATCTCTCCTTCCTGGAGCAGAATGGCGTGGCGAAAAAAGATATCAACTCCGCGAACCTGCGCACCCAGCCGGATTATGACTACCAGAACGGTAAAAGCATTCTGAAAGGCTACCGCGCCGTGCGTACGGTGGAAGTCACCCTGCGCCAGCTGGATAAGCTGAACTCGCTGCTGGACGGCGCGCTGAAAGCGGGGCTGAACGAAATCCGTTCCGTCTCTCTGGGCGTTGCGCAACCGGAAAAATACAAAGACGAAGCGCGTAAAGCCGCTATTGATGATGCCATCCACCAGGCGCAGCAGTTGGCGTCCGGCTTCAAAGGCAAACTCGGCCCGGTGTATAGCGTGCGCTACCACGTCTCAAACTATCAGCCAAGCCCGATGGTGCGTATGATGAAGGCCGATGCGGCACCGGTATCTGCGCAGGAAACGTACGAACAGCCGACGATCCAGTTCGACGATCAGGTTGATGTGGTGTTCCAGCTGGAGCCAACGCAGACTCAGCAAACTGAGGCGGCTAAGGCGCAGTAATTTGCCCTCACCCTGACCCTCTCCCACAGGGAGAGGGAATTCAGGCGATTAATCCTGTCTCAACACCTTGTGACCAAATGCCAGCAGCGCGTCGGTGACGTTGCGCATCATGCGGCTTTCCGGTGCAAAACGGTGCCAGTAGAGCATCCGGCGCTGATACAGCCCCGGCGTTAAATCAATCAGCTCACCGCTTTTCAACTCTCTCTCAATCTGCAAATGCGGGATCATGCAGCAGGTGGTTCCCTGACGCGCAAGCTGCACAAAGGCCTCCGACGAGTTCACGATGTGGCACGGCACGCTGCCCGGCGGCAGGTCGAAGTTTTGCTGCAGGAAGGCCTGATGCATATCGTCGAGATGGTCGAACGCCACGGCGGGCGCTTTCAGCAGCGCGGCGCGCGTTACGCCGTTCGGGAAGTAGCGTTCGGCAAAGGCTTTTGAGCCAACAAACAGGTAGTCCAGCGCACCCAGCTGATCGACCAGACAGCTTGGCAGCGCCTGAGGCTGAATACTGACCGCGCCGACCACTTCACCGCGACGCAAACGCTCCTGGGTGCGGGTTTCATCTTCTACCTGCAAGTTGAGCCGGATAGGGGAGTCGGCCAGCACCGGCGCAAGGGCAGGCAGCAGCCAGGTTGCCAGGCTGTCGGCGTTCACCGCCAGTGACAGCAGCAGCGGCGTGGAACCGGTCTGTTCATCACCCAGCCATTCATCTTCCAGCAGCTCAACCTGGCGCAGCAGGGCGAGCAACTTTTGGCCCTGCTCGGTCGGGCGTGGTGGCACGGTACGCACCAGCAGGGGTTGTCCGAACATGTTTTCAAGCTGTTTGATACGCTGTGACACGGCGGATTGGGTGATGCACAGCTTTTGCGCCGCGCGTTCAAAACCACGTTCGCGAATGACGGCATCAAGGGCCTGTAATGTTCTGTAATCCGGACGTTTCATTGCGGGTCAATACTCCTGAATTTTACTTATTCTGCACTATGACACAATTTTCCCCTCGTGACAGACGAAATCCATTCCGCGTGTTCTATAATGCGGCCTGAGTTTTCACACCACAGGCAAAACGATCATGACGCAGGATGAACTGAAAAAAGCAGTAGGATGGGCCGCTCTCCAGTACGTACAGCCAGGTACCATTGTGGGTGTTGGTACGGGGTCAACGGCGGCACACTTTATCGATGCCCTTGGCACGATGAAAGGGCAGATCGAGGGCGCGGTATCAAGCTCCGATGCTTCCACGGAAAAGCTGAAAAGCCTTGGTATTACCGTTTTTGATTTGAACGAAGTGGACCGTCTCGGCATCTACGTTGACGGCGCGGATGAAATCAATGGCCATATGCAGATGATCAAAGGCGGCGGCGCGGCGCTGACGCGTGAAAAGATCATTGCCTCCGTTGCGGACAAATTTATCTGCATTGCCGATGCGTCCAAGCAGGTCGATATTCTGGGTAATTTCCCGCTGCCGGTCGAAGTGATCCCAATGGCACGCAGCGCAGTGGCGCGCGAGCTGGTGAAGCTGGGTGGCCGGCCGGAATATCGTCAGGGCGTGGTGACGGATAATGGCAACGTGATCCTCGACGTGCACGGCCTGGAGATCCTCGATGCGGTGGCGCTGGAAAACGCCATCAACGGCATTCCCGGCGTGGTGACGGTAGGGCTGTTCGCCAACCGTGGCGCGGATGTGGCGCTGATCGGAACCGCTGACGGCGTGAAAACCATCGTAAAATGATCTGACGGGGGGAGCCTTCCCCCCGCTAAAAAAATTTTGAACCGCTAAATTCGGTGACTTGTGTCACGTTTTTACGCCTGTTTTGCCGATCCTGCCGCTTTCGCAATCTTCCTTAGCATTTTCCTCTGCCATTTTGCCCTGTATGACTTTTCTTCAGAGTGCCGACGCAAACGTTCATATTGCTGCAATAGTTTTTTTTGATATGTTGGCTGGAGCGGATGCATATCCAGCACAACATCAGTTCAGACAAAAACAGGGTCGGGTAAATGGCAAAGGTATCACTGGAGAAAGACAAGATTAAATTCCTGCTGGTCGAGGGCGTGCATCAGAAAGCCATCGATAGTCTTCGTGCGGCAGGCTACACCAATATCGAATTTCACAAAGGGGCGCTCGACACCGACGAGCTGAAAGCGTCCATCCGTGATGCCCATTTCATCGGCCTGCGATCCCGTACCCACCTGACTGAAGACGTTATTGCTGCGGCGGAAAAGCTGGTGGCTATCGGCTGTTTCTGCATCGGTACCAACCAGGTGGATTTGAATGCAGCCGCCAGACGCGGTATTCCGGTCTTTAACGCCCCGTTCTCCAACACCCGTTCCGTGGCGGAACTGGTCATTGGTGAACTGCTGCTGTTGCTGCGCGGTATCCCTGAAGCGAACGCCAAAGCGCACCGTGGCGTGTGGAACAAACTGGCGTCCGGCTCATTCGAAGCGCGTGGCAAGAAGCTCGGGATCATCGGCTACGGTCATATCGGCACGCAGCTGGGGATCCTGGCTGAGTCGCTGGGGATGCACGTCTTCTTCTATGATATCGAAAGCAAGCTGCCGCTCGGCAATGCTACCCAGGTACAACATCTGTCCGATCTGCTGAACATGAGCGACGTGGTGAGCCTGCATGTGCCGGAAAATGCGTCAACCAAAAACATGATGGGGGCGGAAGAGCTGGCGTTGATGAAGCCGGGCTCCCTGCTGATCAACGCCGCGCGCGGCACCGTAGTGGATATTCCGGCGCTGGCAGATGCCCTGAAGCGTAAACACCTGGCGGGCGCTGCCATCGACGTTTTCCCGACCGAGCCTGCGACCAACAGCGATCCGTTCACCTCTCCGCTGTGCGAGTTCGACAACGTGATCCTGACGCCGCATATCGGCGGGTCTACCCAGGAAGCGCAGGAGAATATCGGCCTGGAAGTGGCGGGCAAGCTGAGCAAATACTCTGACAACGGTTCGACGCTTTCCGCCGTGAACTTCCCGGAAGTGTCTCTGCCGCTGCACGGTGGCCGCCGTCTGCTGCACATCCATGAAAACCGTCCGGGCGTGCTGACTGCCATCAACCAGATCTTCGCCGAGCAGGGCGTGAACATTGCCGCACAGTATCTGCAAACTAACTCGCAGATGGGTTATGTGGTTATTGATATTGAAGCGGATGAAGATGTCGCTGAGAAAGCACTGCAGAGCATGAAGGCGATTCCGGGGACGATCCGCGCGCGTCTGCTGTACTGATAGTGCGGGCTGTGGTGTCGGGTGGCGCTTACGCTTACCCGACCTGGAAGGTCCGGGGAGTTATGTAGGCCGGGTAAGCGTGAGCGCCACCCGGCTTTATTCTACCAGGTCCAGGTTTTGCCGGGCGTCACCACCGCAGGCAACGGGATATCCCATTTCTCCACCGGCAAGGCCTCTACAGCCTGACAATCATGCGCATACCCTACCGGCTGAAAGCCATGATGCTGCCAGTTTTGCAGCGTTCTGTCATAAAATCCCCCGCCCATACCCAGGCGCTGACCCTGCTCATCAAACGCCACCAGCGGCGTGACCAGCACGTCCAGATCTGCCAGCGGCAGCACATCGCGGACGTCGAGTTTGGGTTCGGTAATTTTCAGACGATTCACCACCAGTTCGCTGCGCGGATGGTAGTGCAAAAACAGCAGGTTGCCCTTGCTGAACGGGTGTAGCACAGGCAGGTACACCTTCTTTCCGGCGCGCCAGAGTTGGTCGATAAGCGGTTGGGTATCCAGTTCACCATCAAAAGAGAGAAACAGCGCGACCGTATGCGCCATCACAACAGGGGGATACGCCATCATACGCGCGGCGGCCTGCTGGGCAAAAAACGCTTGTTGTTCGGGGGTTAACGCACGACGACGTTGACGGATAAGCTGACGAATAGCCTGGCGAGACGCGGGTACTTCAGGGAATTGTGTCATGGTAGTCGGTAGAGAAGAGAGAGGGAATCTCCGAGATGCCGCCGCAGGCTGTAACCCTTGAACCCTTGGTTCAAGGTGAATGTGTCGTCATAGTTTTAAGGCTTCTCGGACGAACCGAGCATGCTCACCAACCATGGAGCGCCACATTCTTGTGGTATGAAATATCGGCTCAGGGGACTGGCCCGCTTGCGAACATCTCAGAGAAATTTTGTCTTCACAGTTACTCTACCATAGTCAACTGAGAAGTGTTATTCAAACTTTGGTCCCGGTCTTTCGGGATTGCGACCCTGATCAAGCAACGCCTGTTCAATGGTCTGCTGGAGCATTTTAATGCGCTGCTCCATGCTTGCCGCGTAGTCGCGGGTCTTCGTTTTTTCCTGAGTCAGTTCATAGCTGATGTTCAACGCGGCGATGAAGACCAGCTGCTCAGTATTTGTGACTCTAGTGCGTTCTTTGAGATCTTGCAACCGCTGATTCAAATCGTCCGCAGCCTGATTCAGGGCATCCCTTTGTTCAGGTGGACAATTCACTCGCAGTGAACGGCCAAAAATCTGGAGATCGACGGGTTGTGCAGACATGCCACCTTCCTGCTGATTGACTGCGCTGCCTTCGCTTACTGCCCCGGGGGCTGCGAAGGGGCGACACTATAGCTACCCTGATGTGAAGATACAAGCCCTTTTCTGGTATCACCAGGGTCCAAAGTGGTAGCATATCATGAATATCCTCCCTTTGATGACGAATGCGTATGTCTATACAGAACGAAATGCCTGGTTACAAGGATTTAAACCAGTTACTGAACCAGCAGGGAGTCGGTTTAACCCCTGCCGAAATGCACGGTCTGATCAGTGGCATACTGTGCGGCGGAAACAGCGACAGCTCATGGCAGCCGCTGATCCACGACCTGACGAACGAAGGGCTGGCCTTTGGTCATGAGCTGGCGGAAGCGCTGCGTAAAATGCACGCGGCAACCAGCGATTCACTGGAAGACGATGGCTTCCTTTTTCAGCTTTATCTGCCTGAAGGCGACGATGTCAGCGTGTTCGATCGCGCCGATGCGCTCGCGGGCTGGGTCAACCACTATCTGTTGGGGCTGGGCGTAACCCAACCTAAACTGGATAAAGTGACCGGCGAAGCGGGTGAGGCCATCGACGATCTGCGTAATATTGCGCAGCTGGGCTACGAAGAAGACGAAGATCAGGAAGAGCTGGAGATGTCCCTCGAAGAGATCATTGAATATGTTCGCGTAGCGTCACTGCTGTGCCACGACAACTTCACGCGCTCGCAGCCCACCGCGCCGGAAGTGCGCAAGCCAACCTTACATTAAGAAAAACAACGCACAGGAGGGTGTCATGGTTATGTCTACTCAAGAGTATTCTCGCCGTCGTCAGGCGCTGCTGGCAAACATGCAGCCGGGCAGCGCCGCGCTGATTTTTGCCGCGCCCGAAGTGACGCGCAGCGCCGACAGCGAATACCCCTATCGCCAGAGCAGCGATTTCTGGTACTTCACCGGGTTTAACGAGCCGGAAGCGGTACTGGTGCTGATCAAAAGCAATGACACCCACAACCACAGCGTCATTTTTAACCGCGTGCGCGATCTGACCGCAGAAGTCTGGTTTGGTCGCCGCCTCGGCCAGGAGGCTGCGCCTGCGAAGCTGGGTGTTGACCGTGCGCTGGCGTTCAGCGAAATCAACCAGCAGCTTTACCAGCTGCTGAACGGTCTGGACGTGCTCTACCATGCTCAGGGCGAATACGCCTACGCCGATGAGATCGTCTTCACCGCGCTGGACAAGCTGCGTAAGGGCGCGCGTCAGAACCTGTCCGCGCCCGCCACGCTGACGGACTGGCGTCCGGTGGTGCACGAGATGCGCCTGTTTAAGTCAGAAGAAGAGCTGAACGTGATGCGTCGGGCCGGCGAAATCAGCGCGCTGGCGCACACCCGCGCGATGGAAAAATGCCGTCCGGGGATGTTTGAATATCAGCTCGAAGGTGAAATTCACCACGAATTTAACCGTCACGGCGCGCGCTTCCCGTCCTATAACACCATCGTGGGCGGCGGCGAAAACGGCTGCATCCTGCACTACACCGAAAACGAAAGCGAACTGCGCGACGGTGAACTGGTGCTGATCGACGCCGGGTGCGAATACCTCGGCTATGCCGGAGACATTACACGCACCTTCCCGGTGAACGGCAAATTCTCGCCCGCGCAGCGCGAAATCTACGATATCGTGCTCGAATCACTGAATACCGCCCTGACGCTGTTCCGTCCGGGGACCTCTATTCAGGAGGTCACCGGGGAAGTGGTTCGCATCATGATTACTGGCCTGGTGAAGCTGGGCATCCTGAAAGGCGACGTGGACACACTGATTACCGAAAATGCCCATCGTCCGTACTTTATGCACGGCCTGAGCCACTGGCTGGGGCTGGACGTTCATGATGTCGGCGCATACGGCCCGGATCGTTCACGCGTGCTGGAGCCGGGTATGGTGTTAACCGTCGAGCCGGGGCTGTATATCGCACCGGATGCCGATGTGCCAGACGCATACCGTGGGATCGGCATTCGTATAGAAGATGACATCGTCATCACCGAAACCGGCAACGAAAACCTGACCGCGAGCGTCGTGAAAAATGCCGACGACATCGAGGCGCTGATGGCGGCGGCACGCGGATGAGCGTGATTATCGTTGGCGGAGGCATGAATGGCGCCACGCTGGCGCTGGCCATTTCGCATTTGACCCAGGGCCAGCTGCCGGTGCATCTGGTCGAGGCCGTGGCGCCGCAGACGACGAACCACCCCGGGTTTGATTCGCGTGCCATTGCGCTGGCGCAGGGGACGTGTCAGCAGCTGTCACGCATTGGCATCTGGCAGGCTATCGCCGAGTGTGCGACAGCGATCAAGACCGTTCACGTTAGCGACCGCGGACACGCCGGGTTTGTAACCCTGGATGCCCATGATTACCGCATTGATGCTCTGGGCCAGGTTGTCGAACTGCACGACGTCGGGCTGCGGCTGTTCCGTCTGTTGCAGGACGCGCCGGGCGTAACCTTGCACTGCCCGGCCCGCGTGGCGAACGTGAGCCGCAGTGAAGAGGCGGTCAGCGTGACGTTAGAGAACGGTACCACGCTTGAAGGCCAGGTGCTGGTGGCGGCGGACGGTTCACGCTCCGCCATTGCCACCCGGTTTGGCGTGCAATGGCAGCAGGAGCCGTACGGGCAGGTCGGCGTGATTGCCAATGTCTCCACGGCGAGTGCGCACAACGGCAGAGCGTTCGAACGCTTCACGCAGCACGGACCGCTGGCGATGCTGCCGATGTCGCACGGGCGCTGCTCGCTGGTGTGGTGCCATCCGCAGGAGAAGGCGGACGAGGTGCTCGGCTGGACAGATGACCGTTTCTGCAACGAGCTGCAAAAAGCCTTTGGCTGGCGACTCGGACGCATCACGCATGCAGGCAAACGTGCGGTTTATCCGCTATCGTTAACCACCGCATCACAATGTATTTCGCATCGCGTGGCGCTGGTCGGCAACGCCGCGCAGACGCTGCATCCGATTGCGGGGCAGGGCTTCAACCTGGGGCTGCGCGACGTCATGAGCCTGGCGGAATCGCTGACGCAGGCATGGTCTGAGCAAAAAGACGTCGGCGGCTATGCCGTGTTGAGCCATTACCAAAACCGCCGCCGGGCCGATAAAGAGGCGACCATTGGCGTCACCGATGGCCTGGTACACCTGTTTGCTAATCGCTGGGGGCCGCTGGTTGCGGGTCGTAACCTCGGGCTGATGGCGATGGAATTGTTCATTCCGGCACGCGACGTGCTGGCGCAGCGGACTCTTGGTTGGGTCGCGCGTTAAGGAGTTATCACCGTGCAAAATGTTGATGTCGCTATCGTTGGCGGCGGAATGGTTGGACTGGCGCTGGCCTGTGGACTGCAGGGCAGCGGCCTGCGTGTGGCCGTGCTTGAGCAAAATCAGCCTCAGCCCGTCGCGCAGGATGCGCCGCCGGAACTCCGCGTCTCGGCCATTAATGCGGCGAGCGAGAAGTTGCTGACTCATCTTGGCGTCTGGTCAGATATTGTGGCCCAGCGAGCCAGCTGTTATCACGGTATGGAAGTGTGGGACAAAGACAGCTTTGGTCACATCACTTTCGATGATGAAAGCCTGGGCTATAGCCATCTCGGCCATATCATCGAAAACGCGGTGGTTCACCACGCGCTGTGGCAAAAGGCGCAGGCCTGTAGCGACGTTACGCTGATTGCAACCGCACAGCTTCAGCAGGTGGCGTGGGGTGAAAACGAAGCGTTTATCACCCTGCAAAATGGCGATATGCTGACCGCGCGTCTGATGGTCGGGGCCGACGGCGCCAACTCCTGGCTGCGCAATAAAGCTGACATTCCGCTGACGTACTGGGATTATCATCACCATGCGTTAGTGGCCACGATCCGCACCACCGAGCCGCACGGCGGCGTAGCGCGTCAGATTTTCCATAACGACGGCATACTGGCCTTCCTGCCGCTCAGCGATCCGCATCTCTGCTCGATTGTCTGGTCCCTGGTGCCTGAAAAAGCTCAGCAGATGCAGGACGCGACGCCCGATGCCTTTAACCAGGCGCTGTGCATCGCGTTTGATAACCGCCTTGGACTGTGCACGCTTGAAAGCGAGCGTCAGGTCTTCCCACTCACGGGCCGTTACGCCCGCCAGTTTGCCGCGCACCGTCTGGCGCTGGTTGGTGATGCAGCGCATACCATTCACCCGCTGGCCGGCCAGGGGGTCAACCTGGGCTTTATGGATGCGGCCGAGCTGGTTGAAGAGTTGCGCCGTCTGCACCGCGAAGGTAAGGATATTGGTCAGCATATGTATCTGCGTCGCTACGAGCGCAGCCGCAAGCACAGCGCGGCCATGATGCTGGCGGGAATGCAGGGCTTCCGCGAGCTGTTTGCCGGGGCGAACCCGGCGAAAAAACTGCTGCGCGACATTGGCCTGAAACTCGCCGACACGCTTCCCGGCGTTAAGCCTCAGCTTCTTCGTCAGGCGATGGGCCTTAACGATCTCCCTCACTGGCTTCGCTAAACGCTAATTTTGACCCCCGTCACACTTTATTTTCCCGGCGCTGACGCCGGGAAAATCTCCTCGTTTGAAATAATCTAATTTCACGCCGTTTTTCGCATTAGATAATCTAATCTTACGTTTTTTTCGGAACGGAAAATCGGCCCGCTTTTCCGCACGAAATATCACCATCTTCTAAATACTGTTAGATCATTGTTAATTTTATGCGGGTTTAATCGCATTTTCCCAGTGAATAACTCTGTAGGCTTTTTAGCGTTTTTTGGTCATAAGCTAATGTGATGACCCGTTTTACCTTATGGTTAACCGCCGGTTTCGGTGGTAAGTTCAGGTAAAAGAGAACGTTTGCGTCGGCGTCTGAAACGGAGGTCGGCGCCGGGTTTCGTGGCAATGTTGTTGCCTGTGAAACGCAAGACAGCCCTGCTTATTCAACGAGGAAAAGATGGCTCAACAGACTCCTTTGTACGAACAACACGTGTTATGCGGCGCACGCATGGTGGATTTCCATGGCTGGATGATGCCGCTGCACTATGGCTCGCAGATTGATGAGCACCACGCGGTGCGCACGGATGCCGGGATGTTCGACGTATCCCACATGACCATTGTCGACCTGCGCGGCAGCCGCACCCGGGAGTTTTTGCGTTATCTGCTGGCAAACGACGTCGCGAAGCTAAAAACGCCGGGCAAAGCGCTTTATACCGGCATGCTTAATGCCTCCGGCGGCGTGATTGATGACCTAATCGTCTATTACTTCTCCGAAGATTTCTTCCGCCTCGTTGTAAACTCCGCCACCCGCGAAAAAGACCTCTCCTGGATTTCCCAACACGCCGAACCTTACGCCATCGACATCACCGTGCGTGACGATCTGTCGCTGATCGCCGTGCAGGGGCCGAACGCGCAGGCGAAAGTCGCCACGCTGTTTACCGATGAACAGCGCCACGCTACCGAAGGCATGAAGCCGTTTTTCGGCGTGCAGGCGGGCGATCTGTTCATTGCGACCACTGGCTATACCGGCGAAGCGGGTTATGAAATTGCGATGCCGAATGAGAAAGCCGCAGGGTTCTGGCAAGCGCTGGTAGAGGCGGGCGTGAAGCCTGCGGGCCTGGGCGCGCGCGATACGCTGCGTCTGGAAGCCGGTATGAACCTCTACGGTCAGGAGATGGACGAAGGCGTGTCGCCGCTGGCGGCTAACATGGGCTGGACCATTGCCTGGGAACCGGCTGACCGCGACTTTATTGGCCGTGAAGCGCTGGAGATGCAGCGCGAGAAGGGCACCGACCAGCTGGTTGGCCTGGTGATGACCGAGAAGGGCGTGCTGCGCGGCGAGCTGCCGGTACGTTTCACCGATGCCGACGGCAATCACCGCGAGGGGGTGATCACCAGCGGGTCCTTCTCCCCGACGCTTGGCTACAGTATTGCCCTGGCGCGCGTCCCGGCGGGCATTGGCAGCACGGCGGTGGCGCAGATCCGCAACCGCGAGATGCCGGTCAACGTGACCAAACCGATTTTTGTTCGCGCCGGTAAGCCGGTCGCTTAACGCTTTTTATCAGGAGAAATTTTATGAGCAATGTGCCAGCAGAACTGAAATACAGCAAAGAACACGAGTGGCTGCGCAAAGAGGCGGACGGCACTTACACCGTAGGGATCACCGAGCATGCGCAAGAGCTGCTGGGCGATATGGTGTTTGTTGATCTGCCCGACGTAGGCACCACCGTGAGCGCAGGCGACGACTGCGCCGTGGCGGAGTCCGTGAAAGCGGCCTCTGATATTTATGCCCCGGTAAGCGGTGAAATCGTCGCCGTGAACGACGCGCTGAGCGATTCGCCGGAGCTGGTGAACAGCGAGCCGTATGAAGGCGGCTGGATCTTTAAGATCAAAGCCAGCGATGAAGCGCAGGTAGCCGCGCTGCTGGATGCCACCGCGTACGAAGCATTACTGGAAGACGAATAACCGTTTTTCTCCCTCTCCCTTTGGGAGAGGGCCGGGGTGAGGGTATCCATTTTCCCCTCACCCTAACCCTCTCCCAAAGGGAGAGGGAACTTAAATTCACTGCACGTTTCAGGAACCATCGCTCATGACACAGACTTTAAGCCAGCTTGAAAACCGTGGCGCTTTCATTGAACGTCACATTGGGCCGGACGCTCAGCAACAGCAGGAGATGCTGAAGACGGTTGGCGCGGATTCATTAAACGCACTGATCGGCCAGATCGTGCCGAAAGACATCCAGCTTGCCACGCCGCCTCAGGTGGGGGAGTCCACGACGGAGTTCGCCGCGCTGGCGGAGCTGAAGGCGATTGCCGGCCTCAACAAGCGCTATAAGTCTTATATTGGCATGGGCTACACCAACGTGCAGTTACCGCCGGTTATCCTGCGCAACATGCTGGAAAACCCGGGCTGGTACACCGCTTACACCCCGTATCAGCCGGAAGTGTCTCAGGGCCGTCTGGAAGCGCTGCTGAACTTCCAGCAGGTAACCCTGGACCTGACCGGACTGGACATTGCCTCCGCTTCTCTGCTGGATGAAGCCACTGCCGCAGCCGAAGCGATGGCGATGGCAAAACGCGTGAGCAAGCTGAAGAATGCCAACCGCTTCTTCGTGGCGGCAGACGTCCATCCGCAGACGCTGGACGTGGTGCGCACCCGTGCGGAAACCTTCGGTTTTGACGTGATTGTCGACGATGCCGATAAAGTGCTGGATCACCAGGACGTCTTTGGCGTGCTGTTCCAGCAGGTAGGCACCACCGGGGAAGTGCATGACTACAGCGCGCTGATCGCCGAGCTGAAATCCCGCAAAGTGATTGTCAGCGTCGCGGCTGATTTTATGGCGCTGGTGCTGTTGACCGCACCGGGCAAACAGGGCGCAGACATTGTCTTTGGCTCTGCCCAGCGCTTCGGCGTGCCGATGGGCTACGGCGGCCCGCACGCAGCCTTCTTCGCTGCAAAAGATGAATTCAAACGCTCCATGCCTGGCCGCATTATCGGCGTGTCGAAAGACGCCGCAGGTAACACCGCCCTGCGCATGGCGATGCAGACCCGCGAGCAGCACATTCGCCGCGAGAAAGCGAACTCCAACATCTGTACTTCACAGGTGCTGCTGGCCAACATCGCCAGCCTGTATGCCGTCTTCCACGGCCCGACAGGGCTGAAACGCATTGCCAGCCGCATTCACCGTCTGGCCGACATTCTGGCCTGCGGCCTGCAGCAGAAGGGCCTGACGCTGCGCCACGCGCACTATTTCGACACCCTGTGCGTTGACGTCGTCGATAAAGCAGCGGTGCTGGCGCGTGCCGATGCTGCAGAAATCAACCTGCGCAGCGACATCCACAACGCGGTCGGCATTACGCTGGATGAAACCACCACCCGTGACGATATCGTTAACCTGTTTAACGTACTGCTGGGCGATGCGCACGGCCTGGACATCGACGCGCTGGACAAAGACGTCGCGCACGACAGCCGCTCCATTCAGGAGAGCATGCTGCGTAATGATGCCATCCTGACGCATCCGGTCTTTAACCGCTATCACAGCGAAACCGAGATGATGCGCTATATGCACTCGCTGGAGCGCAAAGATCTGGCGCTGAACCAGGCGATGATTCCACTCGGCTCCTGCACCATGAAGCTGAACGCCGCGGCCGAGATGATCCCAATCACCTGGCCTGAGTTCTCTGAACTGCACCCGTTCTGCCCGGCTGAGCAAGCGGAAGGCTATCACCTGATGATCAACCAACTCTCCGACTGGCTGGTGAAGCTGACCGGCTACGACGCGCTGTGCATGCAGCCTAACTCCGGCGCGCAGGGGGAATACGCGGGTCTGCTGGCGATTCGCCATTATCATGAAAGCCGCAACGAAGGGCATCGCGATATCTGCCTGATCCCAAGCTCCGCGCACGGCACCAACCCGGCATCTGCTCAGATGGCAGGTATGGACGTGGTGGTGGTCGCCTGTGACAAAAACGGCAACATCGATCTCACCGACCTGCGGGCGAAAGCCGAGCAGGCGGGCGAGAAACTTTCCTGCATCATGGTGACCTACCCGTCGACCCACGGCGTGTATGAAGAGACCATCCGCGAGGTGTGCGAAGTGGTGCATCAGTTCGGTGGCCAGGTCTACCTCGACGGCGCGAACATGAACGCCCAGGTGGGCATTACCTCGCCGGGCTTTATCGGCGCGGACGTGTCGCACCTGAACCTGCACAAAACCTTCTGCATTCCGCACGGCGGTGGCGGCCCGGGTATGGGACCGATCGGCGTGAAGGCGCACCTGGCACCGTTTGTGCCGGGCCACAGCGTGGTGCAGATTGAAGGGATGCTGACCCGACAGGGCGCGGTCTCTGCGGCACCGTTTGGCAGCGCCTCTATCCTGCCTATCAGCTGGATGTATATCCGCATGATGGGCGCGGAAGGGCTGAAGCAGGCAAGCCAGGTGGCGATCCTCAACGCCAACTACATTGCCACGCGCCTGAAATCTGCCTTCCCGGTGCTCTATACCGGCCGTGATGGCCGCGTGGCGCACGAGTGCATCCTTGATATTCGTCCGCTGAAAGACGCGACGGGCATCAGCGAGCTGGATATCGCCAAACGCCTGATCGACTACGGTTTCCACGCCCCAACCATGTCCTTCCCGGTGGCGGGCACGCTGATGGTGGAACCAACGGAGTCGGAAAGCAAAGCCGAGCTGGACCGCTTCATCGACGCGATGCTCGCCATCCGCATGGAGATCGATCGCGTGCAGGACGGCGAGTGGACGCTCGACGACAACCCGCTGGTCAACGCGCCACACACTCAGCACGAGATGGTGGCGGAGTGGACCCACGCTTACTCTCGCGAGCTGGCGGTCTTCCCGGCGGGCGTGGCAAACAAATACTGGCCGACCGTGAAGCGTCTTGATGATGTCTACGGCGACCGTAACCTGTTCTGCTCCTGCGTGCCGATGAGCGAATACCAGTAATTCTGTTGCTGTAGTAACGTAGGCCGGGTAAGGCGAAGCCGCCACCCGGCTTTTTTATTGGGAGAAGACAATGGCAATTGCACTGGTTACCGGCGCCAGCCGCGGGATTGGTAAAGCCACCGCGCTGCAGCTGGCAAGCGAGGGCTACACTGTGGCGGTGAACTTTCACCACAACATCAAGGCCGCGACGGACGTGGTCAATCAGATTGTTGAGGCGGGTGGCAAAGCTTTTGCCGTGCGCGCCGACATCAGCGATGAAGCGCAGGTGCTGGCCATGTATGACAGCATCGATCGCGAAGGCGAACCGCTTATGGCGCTGGTGAATAACGCCGGCATACTGTTTGAACAATCGACCATCGAAAACCTGTCGGCCGAGCGCATCAACCGCGTGCTCGCCACCAACGTGACGGGCTACTTTCTCTGCTGTCGCGAAGCGGTAAAACGCATGTCGTTTAAACATGGCGGCAAAGGCGGGGCGATAGTGAATGTTTCATCCGCAGCTTCGCGTCTGGGCGCGCCGGGTGAATATGTGGATTACGCGGCCTCCAAAGGGGCAGTGGATTCGCTGACTACCGGTTTATCGCTCGAGGTGGCGGCACAGGGCATTCGCGTCAACTGCGTACGCCCTGGCCTGATTTATACCGATATTCACGCCTCGGGCGGCGAGCCGGGACGCGTGGATCGGGTCAAGTCCATGCTGCCGATGCAGCGCGGCGGCCAGCCGGAAGAGGTGGCGCAGGCGATTGTCTGGCTGCTCAGCGAGAAGGCGTCGTACGTGACGGGCAGTTTTATTGAACTGGCGGGCGGGAAATAAACGCCGGGTGGCGGCTTCGCCTTACCCGGCCTACGATTCGCAGGTTTTGTAGGCCGGTGCAAGCGTAGCGCCGCCCGGCGTTACGGCGTTAAAGTTGCTCGCCGTTGCTGGCGATCACGGTTTTGTACCATTCAAAACTCTTCTTACGCGAACGGGACATATCGCCGGTGCCGTCGTCGTGCTTGTTCACGTAGATAAAGCCGTAGCGTTTGCTGTACTGGCCGGTGGTGAAGGAGACGCAGTCGATGCAGCCCCACGGGGTGTAACCCATCAGGTCGACGCCGTCGTAAGTGACCGCCTTCATCATCTCTTCAACGTGTGCTCGCAGGTAGTCGATACGGTAATCATCGTTAATGCTGCCGTCCTCTTCCACCTTGTCGTACGCGCCGAAGCCGTTTTCCACGATAAACAGCGGCTTCTGGTAGCGCTCATACAGCTCGCACAGGGAGTAGCGCAGGCCCACCGGGTCAATCTGCCAGCCCCAGTCAGACGCCTTGACGTGCGGGTTCGGTACGCTGCCTTCAAAACCTGAGATGGCATCGCCCGTGCCGCCTTCCGCTTTCACCGCGTTGGTCATGTAATAGCTGAAACCTAAGTAGTCACAGGTACCTTCGCGCAGGATCTGCTCGTCGCCGGCTTCCATGTTGATGGAGAACCCGCGGCGCTCCCACTCGTTGAGCACGTAAGACGGGTAATAGCCGCGCAGCTGGACGTCGGTAAAGACATAGCGCTCGCGCATGGATTCCTGGGCAAACATCACGTCCTCTGGTTTGCATGAGAACGGGTAAAGCGCCACCATCGCCAGCATGCAGCCGACTTTCATTTCCGGGTTAATACGTCGCGCTGCTTTCACCGCCAGCGCGCTGGCCACGAACTGGTGGTGCAGCACCTGGTACATGGTCTCTTCCGGATTATCATGCTCGGTATAGACCACGCCGGAGCAGCAGTAGCCGAACAGCGGCGCGCGCCAGTTGCGCTGGTTATTGATCTCGTTGAAGGTCATCCAGTATTTGACCTTATTTTTGTAGCGCTCAAACACCACTTCGGTGAAGCGTACAAAGAAGTCGACCACTTTACGGTTGGTCCAGCCGCCGTATTCCTGCACCAGATGCAGCGGCATTTCAAAGTGGGAGAGGGTGATCACCGGCTCGATGTTGTATTTCAGTAGCTCATCGAACATGTCATCGTAGAACTTCAGCCCCTCTTCATTCGGCTGGGTTTCATCCCCTTTCGGGAAGATGCGCGTCCAGGCAATGGAGGTGCGGAAACATTTGAAGCCCATCTCGGCGAACAGTTTGATGTCTTCTTTGTAGTGGCCGTGGAAGTCGATGGCTTCATGGTTTGGATAGTATTTTCCTTCCACCACGTCCTGGGTGATTTCGCGCGGCACGCCGTGGGCACCCCCGGTCAGAACGTCACAAATGCTCGGCCCTTTGCCGCCTTTGTTCCAGCCGCCTTCAACCTGGTGAGCGGCAACCGCGCCGCCCCATAAAAAGTCTTTCGGTAAGGTCAATTTTTTCATCGGTGCTATTCTCAATAAATGACAACTGAATTCGAGTCTAGCAAAGCGAAATTAAATGTCACGATATAACAATTTCAGCAAAATGTGATTTGTCACAGCGAAAAAACAGGGTGTTTTATTGCGTTAATTTCTTCGCCAGTTTGCGCCCGAGTGACTCCAGAATATAGATGACCGGAATTTGCGTGGTGATATCGTACACGCCGCCGATGCGCGTCTGGGGCACATGCCATGAAAGGTTAAAGTCGGCGAGCTTTGCCAGCCGGGAGTGTTCGTGGCTGGTGATGGAGAGCACTTTGCAGCGGTGCAGGCTGAACTGGCTGGCAAAGCGGAGGATCTCCTCGGTTTCGCCGGAAACGGACAGAACGATTGCCAGGGCATTTTTTGCCATATCGTTAGTGACCGGAAAATAAGGATCGTCAATATGGTTGCTGAATTTGCCAATATTAGAAAAGAAGCGAGCACCATATTTAGCCAGCGAGCCAGAGGTACCTGCCCCGACAAATATAATACGCTCGGATGACAGAATAATATCCACGGCATTATCTAACAGGGTGTCGAATTCTTCGTTATTTACGCTCTTAAAGAAACTGATGATTTCACTGGCACCGAAATTGGCCTGCTGCGGTTCGTTCTGCTCCAGATAGAGCTTAAAGCGCACGCGGAATTCAGAGTAGCCTTCACAGTTAAGCTTGCGGCAAAAACGCAGGATGGTGGTCGTGGATACGCCAGCTGCATCCGCCAGTTCACGGATGGTCATGTACATCACTTTGTCACGATTTTTGATGACATAGTTGTAGACCATCATCTCAAGATTATTGAGGCTGGCTATGGCGGAGTGGGTAAACATGCTCACTATGGTAAAACTCATATTCAGACATCTTATGAGAATCATACCATGCAGCCCTGAGAGGACATGCACTTTTATGGTATTGATTATCAATAGCTTACCGATAAATAGAACAAGTGTTAGGTGAAATTATCTGTCATTACACTGATTTTCAAAGATAAATCTGGAATGTGCATTTATTTTAGCTAACAGGTGTTCACTGGAAAAATTCTCAGTTAGCATGGTTACACGATGAATAATCATCTTTCGTTTTCCCGGAGTTACCTATGGTGAGCAAACCATCAATTGCACAGGGATATTCACTGGCTGAGGAAGTAGCCAACAGCATTAGCCACGGCATCGGGCTGGTGTTTGGCATAGTCGGACTGATATTGCTGCTGGTGCAGGCAGTCGATACCAACGCCAGCGCGATGGCGATTACCAGCTACAGCCTGTATGGCGGGAGTATGATCCTGCTGTTTCTGGCCTCGACGCTGTATCACGCCGTTCCGCATCAGCGCGCTAAAACCTGGCTCAAGAAATTTGACCACTGCGCGATCTATCTGCTTATCGCAGGGACGTACACGCCTTTCCTGCTGGTGGGCTTAAACTCGCCGCTGTCGCGCGGGCTGATGATTGTTATCTGGAGCCTGGCGCTGCTGGGGATCCTGTTCAAGCTGACCATCGCGCACCGGTTTAAAGTGCTGTCGCTGGTGACCTATCTGACGATGGGCTGGCTGTCGCTGATTGTGGTGTATCAGCTGGCGATCAAGCTGGCGGTAGGGGGCGTGACGCTTCTGGCCGTGGGCGGCGTGGTCTACTCGCTGGGTGTGATTTTCTACGTCTGCAAGCGTATTCCGTACAACCACGCAATCTGGCATGGGTTTGTGCTTGGCGGCAGCGTGTGCCACTTCCTGGCGATCTATTTGTATGTCGGGCAGGTGTAGTTTTTTACACCGTCCGGGCGGTTGCCCTCACCCACAGGGAGAGGGAGAACACCAAAACCACAGGCCCGGTAAGCACAGCGCCACCGGGCGATACAGCATCACTCTTCCAGCGAATACGGCAGCGGCTCGATGCTCAGGGTATTGGCATCATCCCGCACGCGGAATACGCTGTCGGCTTCCATATCGTTATTCATGACCACCTGAACCAGCACGCGGCCGTCGTCCAGCTGTACGGCGGCTAATACGGTGCCGGTACGGCGCCAGTTATCACCCATCTTCAGCTCGATATCTTCACCTGCTTGTGGAACGCGTCCGGCATGTCCCGCTAGGGTCCACAGCGCGCGCTTGTTCGCCCCACGGAATTTAGCGCGAGCCACCATTTCCTGGCCGGTATAACAACCTTTCTTAAAGCTGATGCCCCCCAGCGCCTGCAGGTTAGTCGCCTGCGGAATAAATTGGGCGCTGTTTGCAGCGTCGATTACCGGCAGACCCGCTTCGATATTCAGCGCCAGCCACTGCTGGCTATTGTTGAACTGCGCTTCACCGCGCAGGGCCTCGGTAACGCGTTCAGCCGTTGCCTCGTCGGTCACCAGCAGAAAACGTTCGGCCGGATGTTCAAACCACAGCAGGGAGGTAACGCCTTCGCTGACCAGCGGTTTGTCAGCATCCGGAAGCGCGGCAAACAGGTTTTTCAGCGCGGCGCGCGCCTGGAAACCCGCCACGCCCAGCAGAACATGTTCATCATCCGGGGCGATGGTGACTTTGGAAAAGACCGCGTACTTTTTCAGTTCGGCCAGCTGGGCATCGCGCAGGCTACGGCGTTCGATAAAGGCAAAACCGTCCTGACGACGGAACAGACGCAGGTTGCTCCACATCTTGCCTTTAGGATCGCAGTGCGCCGCCAGCAAATGCTGATGCTCGGTCAACTGGGCGACGTCAGCCGTCACCTGACCCTGCAGGTATTTTTCGCTGTCCGCACCGGTGAGCGTCGCCAGTGCCCAGTCATCAAGAGTAATAAGCGTCAGCGGCAGACGCGCGGAGGCGGCAGGCTGGCGAGGAGAAAATGGTGTAAATGCCATAAGGATGTCCTGAATTGCTTAACGCTTTGATAATGCCTAATGGTAAAAGAGACTGTCGGCATTGCAAGTGCTTTCAGCAGGCCATTCGTGCCATCGAAGACTTCTGCGTAGTGCCACGCAAAATTATGTAATCCGTTGTCTTAGTGGGGGATAATCTGGCAGCCCGCTTCCAGGTCGTAATATTCCAGTAAAGAAACGGTCAAAAACACGTTACACTAGCGAGTGTTCCCACAAAGAAATAACGCACCTGTAATGGGATACCGACTGTGCCAAATGTAATGCAGGAAACAGAACATGGATATTAACAACAAGGCCCGTATTCACTGGGCGTGCCGTCGCGGTATGCGTGAACTTGATATCTCCATCATGCCGTTCTTTGAGTATGAGTACGACACCCTGAGCGATGACGATAAGCGGCTCTTTGTGCGCCTGCTCGAATCAGACGATCCGGATTTATTCAACTGGCTGATGAATCACGGCAAACCCGCCGACACCGAGTTGCAACGGATGGTGCAATTAATTCAAACACGGAATCGGGAACGTGGTCCTGTGGCAATCTGAACTTCGCGTCTCATGGCGCTCGCAGTGGATGTCTTTATTGCTCCACGGCCTGGTGGCGGCCTTTGTATTACTGATGCCGTGGCCCCTCAGCTACACGCCTCTGTGGTTGCTGCTGCTGTCATTTGTAGTGTTTGACAGCGTGCGCAGCCAGCGCCGGATTAATGCCCGTCAGGGTGAGATCAAACTGCTGATGGATTCCCGCCTGCGCTGGCAGGGAAAAGAGTGGGACATCATCGGTACGCCGTGGATGCTCAATTCCGGCATGATGCTGCGCTTGCGAAGCGTGGATGGAGAGCGTCGCCAGCACCTGTGGCTGGCGGCTGACAGTATGGACGCTGCCGAGTGGCGGGATCTGCGCCGGATGATGTTGCAGCAGCCGACGCAGGATTAACGGCGCGCTAGCTGAACTGCTCGGCCATTTCACCCAAAATTTGTTCGCACCAGTTTTGCAGGCGCTCGTCGCTGAGATCGTACTGATTGGTTTCATCCAGCGCGAGCCCGACAAAGAGCTGGCCGTCGGCGACGATCGGCTTTTTACTGGTGAACTCGTAGCCTTCAGTGGGCCAGTAGCCGATAAATTTCGCCCCTTTTGGTGCCAGCTTGTCGTGCAGCATTCCGAGTGCGTCCAGGAACCACTCGCCGTAGCCCAGCTGGTCGCCCATGCCGTACATCGCAATGATTTTGCCGTCAAGATTGAGCGTATCGAGTTGGTCCCAGATGGCTTCCCAGTCTTCCTGGATCTCACCGAAATCCCAGGTTGGGATACCGAGGATCAGCACGTCGTACTGCTCCATCAGCGCGGGGGCATCATCTTTCAGGTTATGCAGCGTCACCAGTTCCGGGCCAATGATGTCGCGGATTTTTTCCGCTGCCATTTCGGTGTAGCAGGTGCTGGAGCCGTAAAACAGACCAATATTCATCGCGTAACTATCTCAATTCTTGCTATGACATTGCGCGTAGTGTACCAGAAACCGATGGCAATCAGGCATAATGGCAAGATTGCAGAATCAAAGGGGCCGATGTGGAAAAGGATCTCGCACTTGTCGAACAGTTTCTTGATGCGCTGTGGCTGGAGAAGAATCTGGCCGAAAATACGCTCAGCGCCTACCGACGGGACCTCACCATGCTGGTGGAATGGCTGTCGCGCAGAAAACTCTCACTTGAGACCGTGCAGCACGACGACCTGCAGGCGCTGCTGGGCGAGCGCGTGGACGGCGGCTACAAAGCCACCAGCTCCGCGCGTCTGTTAAGCGCCATGCGTCGCCTGTTCCAGCATCTTTTCCGCGAGAAGATCCGCGCGGACGATCCCAGCGCGCTGCTGGCATCACCCAAGCTTCCGCAGAGGCTGCCTAAAGATCTCAGCGAAGCACAAGTTGAGAGATTATTACAGTCGCCCGCGGTTGACCTGCCGCTGGAGTTACGCGATAAAGCCATGCTTGAGTTATTGTATGCAACCGGCCTGCGCGTCTCTGAGCTTGTTGGGCTGACGATGAGCGATATCAGCCTGCGTCAGGGCGTGGTGCGCGTCATCGGTAAAGGTAACAAAGAGCGTCTGGTGCCGCTGGGCGAAGAGGCGGTGTACTGGCTGGAGACCTATCTGGAACACGGTCGGCCATGGCTTCTGAACGGCGTGTCTATCGATGTTCTCTTCCCGAGCCAGCGCGCGCAGCAGATGACGCGACAAACGTTCTGGCATCGCATCAAGCATTACGCCACACTGGCAGGTATCGACAGTGAAAAGCTGTCGCCGCACGTTTTGCGTCATGCCTTCGCGACGCATCTGTTAAACCACGGCGCGGATTTACGCGTGGTGCAGATGCTGTTAGGACACAGCGATCTTTCAACGACGCAAATTTACACCCATGTCGCGACGGAACGCCTGCGGCAGCTACACCAACAGCACCACCCTCGTGCGTGAGTGCAGACGAATTGTAACAGGATCAACTATGAAAAAGTCTTTCGCGCTGTTCACTTTGCTGGCAGCTTCTTTTACCGGTTTTGCCCACGCTGACGATGCCGCCATTAAACAATCGCTGACCAAGCTGGGCGTGACCAGCAGCGACATTCAGCCTGCACCGGTTGCAGGGATGAAAACGGTATTGACCAACAGCGGCGTGCTGTACGTGACCGAAGACGGTAAACACATCATCCAGGGCCCAATGTACGACGTGAGCGGCGCGCAGCCGATCAACGTGACCAACCAGCTGCTGATGAAAAACCTGAACGCGCTTGAAAAAGAGATGATTGTCTATAAAGCTGCGCAGGAAAAACACGTCATTACCGTCTTCACCGACATCACCTGTGGCTATTGCCACAAGCTGCATGAAGAGATGAAAGACTACAACGCCCTGGGGATCACCGTGCGCTATCTGGCCTTCCCGCGCGCTGGCGTACAGAGCCAGCCGGAGCAGGATATGAAGGCCATCTGGTGTGCGAAAGACCGCAACAAAGCGTTTGATGATGCCATGAACGGTAAAGGCGTTAAGCCTGCCACCTGTGATATCGACATCGCTAATCACTACGCGCTTGGCGTGCAGTTTGGCGTTAGCGGTACGCCGGCGATCGTGCTGAGCAACGGCTACGTTGTGCCGGGCTATCAGGGGCCAAAAGAGATGAAAGCATTCCTCGACGCGCACCAGAAACAGACTGGTGGTAAATAATCCGCGTGAAAGCCCCGATAACATTGCGCCGCCGCGACGCGGCTGACACGACAGGTTTACCCGCCGATCTTCCGCCGCTGTTAAAGCGGCTGTATGCCAGCCGTGGTGTCAAGACGGCAGAAGATCTTGAGCGCAGCGTCAAGGGCATGTTGCCCTGGCAGCAGCTCAGCGGTGTCGAAAAAGCGACTGAGATGCTCTACAACGCGTTCCGTGAAGGGACGCGGATTGTGGTGGTAGGGGACTTTGACGCCGATGGCGCAACCAGCACCGCGCTGAGCGTTCTCAGTCTGCGCGCGCTGGGCTGCGATAACGTTGCGTATCTGGTGCCGAACCGTTTTGAAGACGGTTACGGCCTCAGCCCGGAAGTGGTCGATCAGGCTCACGCGCGCGGCGCGCAGATGATCATGACCGTGGATAACGGGATCTCCTCCCATGCGGGCGTCGATCGTGCCCATGCGTTGGGGATCCCGGTACTGGTCACCGATCATCACCTGCCGGGGGATACCCTGCCGGATGCAGAAACCATCATTAACCCCAATCTGCGCGACTGTGATTTCCCGTCGAAATCTCTGGCAGGCGTCGGCGTGGCGTTTTATCTGATGCTGGCGCTGCGCACGCTGCTGCGCGATAAAGGCTGGTTTGAATCGCGCGGTATTGCTGTGCCGAACCTGGCGGAATATCTCGATCTGGTGGCGCTCGGTACCGTGGCGGACGTGGTGCCGCTCGACACCAACAACCGCATTTTGACCTGGCAGGGCTTAAGCCGCATCCGGGCGGGCAAGTGCCGTCCTGGGATCAAAGCGCTGCTGGAAATTTCTAACCGCGATCCGCTCAAGCTGGCGGCCAGCGATCTCGGCTTTGCCCTTGGGCCTCGTCTCAACGCGGCGGGGCGGCTGGATGATATGTCCGTCGGCGTGGCGCTGCTGCTGTGCGACAACATCGGCGAAGCGCGCGTGCTGGCGAACGAGCTGGATGCCCTGAACCAGACCCGCAAAGAGATTGAGCAGGGGATGCAGGCCGAAGCGTTGACCCTGTGCGAAAAGCTGGAGCGCAGCGGCGACACGCTGCCGGGCGGGCTGGCAATGTATCATCCCGAGTGGCACCAGGGCGTTGTCGGTATTCTGGCGTCACGCATTAAAGAGCGCTTCCACCGCCCGGTGATCGCCTTTGCGCCTGCGGGAGACGGCACGCTGAAAGGCTCGGGCCGCTCGATTCAGGGGCTGCACATGCGCGATGCGCTGGAGCGTCTTCACACGCTTCATCCGAATCTGATGATTAAGTTCGGCGGCCACGCGATGGCGGCGGGCCTGTCGCTGGAAGAGGCGAAGTTTGACGAGTTTCAGCGACTGTTTGGCGAGCTGGTGACCGCGTGGATCGATCCGGCGCTGCTGCACGGTGAAGTGGTCTCTGACGGTGAACTCCCGGCAGCCGACATGACCATGGAAACGGCGCAGATGCTGCGCGATGCCGGTCCATGGGGGCAGATGTTCCCTGAACCGCTGTTCGATGGCCGCTTCCGTCTGCTACAACAGCGCATTGTCGGCGAACGTCACCTCAAGGTGATGGTTGAGCCTGTGGGCGGCGGCCCGCTTCTGGACGGGATTGCGTTTAACGTGGACACCTCCGTCTGGCCGGACAACGGCGTGCGTGAGGTAGAACTGGCCTATAAGCTCGATATTAACGAGTTTCGCGGTAATCGCTCCCTGCAAATCATCATCGACAATATCTGGCCAATTTAGCGTCAGTAAAGCTACAAAAAAGGGCGTGGATTCGGTACAATCCCGCTCTTATCACCGCATTCTGACAAGCTCATAAAAGAAAACAGACCATGTTTGAAATTAATCCGGTAAAAAACCGCATTCAGGACCTCACGGAGCGCTCCGACGTTCTTAGGGGGTATCTTTGACTACGATGCCAAGAAAGAGCGTCTCGAAGAAGTAAACGCCGAGCTGGAACAGCCGGACGTCTGGAACGAACCTGAACGCGCGCAGGCGCTGGGTAAAGAACGTTCCTCCCTCGAAGCCATCGTAGACACGCTGGATCAAATGGCACAGGGTCTGGAAGATGTTTCCGGTCTGCTGGAGCTGGCCGTCGAAGCCGACGACGAAGAGACCTTTAACGAAGCCGTAGCAGAACTCGACGTTCTGGAAGAGAAGCTGGCACAGCTTGAATTCCGCCGTATGTTCTCCGGCGAGTACGATAGCGCAGACTGCTATCTCGATATTCAGGCAGGTTCCGGCGGTACCGAAGCGCAGGACTGGGCCAGCATGCTAACGCGTATGTACCTGCGTTGGGCGGAAGCGCGCGGCTTCAAAACCGAAATCATCGAAGAGTCCGAAGGTGAAGTTGCGGGTCTGAAATCCGTGACCATTAAAATCATCGGCGATTACGCTTACGGCTGGCTGCGTACTGAAACCGGCGTACACCGCCTGGTGCGTAAGAGTCCGTTTGACTCCGGCGGCCGTCGCCATACCTCCTTCAGCTCCGCGTTCGTCTACCCGGAAGTGAATGACGATATCGATATCGAAATCAACCCGGCGGACCTGCGTATCGACGTTTACCGCGCATCCGGTGCGGGTGGTCAGCACGTTAACCGTACGGAATCTGCGGTGCGTATTACCCACATCCCAACCGGGCTGGTGACGCAGTGCCAGAACGACCGTTCCCAGCATAAGAACAAAGACCAGGCCATGAAGCAGATGAAAGCGAAGCTTTATGAACTGGAAATGCAGAAGAAAAATGCTGAGAAGCAGGCGATGGAAGATAACAAATCCGACATCGGCTGGGGCAGCCAGATCCGTTCTTACGTCCTTGATGACTCCCGCATCAAAGACCTGCGTACCGGGGTTGAAACCCGTAACACGCAGGCGGTGCTGGACGGCAGCCTGGACCAATTTATCGAAGCAAGTTTGAAAGCAGGGTTATGAGGAACCAACATGTCTGAACAACAATCACAGGGCGCTGACGCGGTAGTCGATCTTAACAACGAACTGAAAACCCGCCGCGAGAAGCTGGCTGCACTGCGCGAGCAGGGCGTGCCGTTCCCGAACGATTTCCGTCGTGACCACACCTCAGACCAACTGCACGCTGACTTCGACGCGAAAGAGAACGAAGAGCTGGAAGCGCTGAACGTCGAAGTGGCCGTTGCTGGCCGTATGATGACCCGCCGTATTATGGGTAAAGCCTCCTTCGTGACGCTGCAGGACGTGGGCGGCCGTATTCAGCTGTACGTTTCCCGTGACGATCTGCCGGAAGGCATCTACAACGAGCAGTTCAAGAAGTGGGACCTCGGCGATATCCTCGGCGCGAAAGGCAAGCTGTTCAAAACCAAGACCGGCGAGCTGTCTATCCACTGCACCGAGCTGCGTCTGCTGACCAAAGCCCTGCGCCCGCTGCCGGATAAATTCCACGGCCTGCAGGATCAGGAAGCGCGCTACCGTCAGCGTTATCTGGATCTCATCTCTAACGATGAATCCCGCAAGACCTTCAAAATTCGCTCTCAGATCATGGCCGGTATTCGCCAGTTCATGGTGAATCGCGACTTTATGGAAGTGGAAACCCCGATGATGCAGGTGATCCCTGGCGGCGCGTCTGCACGTCCGTTCATCACTCATCATAACGCCCTGGACCTCGACATGTACCTGCGTATCGCGCCGGAACTGTACCTGAAGCGTCTGGTGGTGGGTGGTTTCGATCGCGTGTTCGAAATCAACCGTAACTTCCGTAACGAAGGCATCTCCGTGCGTCATAACCCAGAGTTCACCATGATGGAACTCTATATGGCGTATGCAGATTACAAAGACCTGATCGAGCTGACCGAATCCCTGTTCCGTACCCTGGCGCAGGATATTCTGGGCACCACGGAAGTGCCTTACGGTGAAGAGGTCTTCGACTTCGGCAAGCCGTTTGAAAAACTGACCATGCGTGAAGCGATCAAGAAATACCGTCCGGAAACCGAGATGGCCGATCTGGATAACTTCGATTCGGCGAAAGCGATCGCCGAAAGCATCGGTATCAAGGTTGAGAAGAGCTGGGGTCTGGGCCGTATCGTGACCGAGATCTTCGAAGAAGTGGCCGAAGCGCACCTGATTCAGCCAACCTTCATCACTGAGTATCCGGCTGAAGTTTCTCCGCTGGCGCGTCGTAATGACGAGAATCCGGAAATCACCGATCGCTTTGAGTTCTTCATCGGCGGCCGTGAAATCGGCAACGGCTTTAGCGAGCTGAACGATGCAGAAGATCAGGCGCAGCGCTTCCAGGACCAGGTAAATGCGAAAGCAGCCGGTGATGACGAAGCGATGTTCTTCGACGAAGACTACGTGACCGCGCTGGAGCACGGCCTGCCGCCTACTGCGGGCCTGGGTATTGGTATCGACCGTATGGTTATGCTGTTCACCAACAGCCACACCATCCGTGACGTGATCCTGTTCCCGGCGATGCGTCCGGTGAAATAAGTCGTAAAGACTAAAAAAAAGCCCCGTGCGATGTTCGCCGGGGCTTTTTTATTGTGCGGCGAAGGCCCGAAGCGCGTCGCGCGCGACTGTTGCCTCCATGTTCATCCACGGGCTAAAAGCCCACGGCGCGGCATCAAGTGCGCGGAACAGCGCCTCAAGTTCAACCCACTGACAGTCCATCACTTCGTCGTCGTTGAGGGCGATGTCATTGATAACGCGCGCGGCATAGACCGGACAAATTTCGTTCTCGACGATCCCGGAAGGGTCTGTTTCGCAGTAGCGAAATTCCGTTGCCACGGGGGTAATGTCGACGAGCTCTGCGCCCACTTCGAAGCGGCAGCGGCGGATAATCGCCTGTTCAATCTCTTCACCCGTTTGCGGATGACCACATACGGAGTTGGTCCAGACGCCCGGCCAGGCTTTTTTGCTCATTGCGCGTCGGGTGACGAGACATTCACCCCGGCTATTGAACAGCCAGGAAGAGAAGGCCTTATGTAGCGGCGTGTTTGACGTATGCGCGGCATACTTTTCCTGCGTGCCAATCGTCTTTCCCTGATTGTCCACTAAAATCACATGTTCCTGAATACTCATTCTTGCTCCAGTACCAAATTGCCGGAAAGGGCTGAATCATTATACGGCATTCTTATACGAACGGTTTGACCCGCAGAGCGGAAAAGGGCATGACCCAAACGAGGATCGACTGTTATCATAGTGCGCCATTCACGCTGAACGAGGATCTGATTTGTTTGCAGGAAGCCTGACCAGAAAGCCCATCACCGCCGTTTTCTGCCTGACGCTTGCGCTAATGTTAGCGGGATGCTCCGGCAGTAAATCCTCCGATATGGGCAGTTATTCCGGCGCGGTGTATACCGTAAAGCGCGGTGATACGCTGTACCGTATTTCGCGTGCGACGGGTACCAGCGTGAAGGAACTGGCGCGTCTGAATAATATCTCGCCGCCTTACACCATTGAGGTGGGGCAGAAGCTCAAGGTTAACGGCGGCTCCTCTGCAAAGAAATCGGGATCGTCAAAAGGCAAAACCGCCAAAGTGACGCCGTCCTACACGGTGCCGCAATCTTCCTGGCCGCCGGTGGGGCAACGCTGCTGGATTTGGCCAGCCAGCGGCAAAGTGGTCGTGCCGTACTCCTTATCTGAGGGCGGCAATAAAGGCATTGATATCGCGGCAGCGCGCGGAACCCCGGTCTATGCGTCCGGTGCCGGGAAGGTGGTTTACGTCGGCAACCAGCTGCGCGGATACGGTAATCTCATCATGATTAAGCACGGTGAAGACTACATCACGGCTTATGCGCACAACGACACAATGCTGGTTAACAACGGGCAAAACGTGAAGGCCGGGCAGAAGATCGCGACGATGGGCAGTACCGGAACAGACTCGGTGAAGCTTCATTTCCAGATCCGCTATAAGGCCACCGCCATCGATCCGCAGCGTTATCTCCCGGCTCCGGGCGGTAAACCGAAGTGCTAAGTGATTATTTTATCGCCGGTTAGCGTTGCGAAGGCTTGTCTCAAAATGCGTAAGGTCTATAATGCCTTACGCACCTCAAAGCGGGCGTAGTTCAATGGTAGAACGAGAGCTTCCCAAGCTCTATACGAGGGTTCGATTCCCTTCGCCCGCTCCAGTCTCCTGAATATCAATACTTTACTATCCCTCAGTAAGTTACTTTTGGACAGATTCATCCAATGCATTTCAAGCCCGATGTGCGGCCCTATGAACCACATAAACAGGTGAATAGTGATAATCCGGTAGTTACAGGCCCGCCTCTGCCAGCGCTTCGCTCACGCTCCTGACGGTACACGAGCATCCTGATAAGGTGTGCCCCCTCTGACAATCTGATTTGGTCACTGGTGACTTTCGCAAAGCGAAACCAACCAGGTTGGCCTGATGAAGTCGCTACGCTCCGCTTGTTGCTTGGACCACTAACAGGGCTTTATGCTGCTATTGTCTGAAATCTGATACATTGCACAAACATCATGTGGAATGCTGTAAAATTCATCAGTATGATTGTGTATACCATCGCCAGTTAAGCGTTAAGGAATGCTGAGAGGACAATATGGATGTTACTGATGAGGTTTTGTTGAGTTCAGGGTTTACACCATCGGATTTGCAGAAGATAAAAAACAACGTTGAAAGCTATGGTGGAACGTTGGGGGAAGCGATTCAGGATCTGGCTAATCGATTCAGGGTTGTTTTATGGATAACATCGGCATGTCTGATGGTTTTTATCATTTTAGTGTTATTTTCTGCGAAAGAAACCGTCGTAGGTGGTGGAATATCAATTCTGATCGCAATAGTCATCGTTACATTTATTCAGCCGCCAGTCCTATCTTACAAATCCTGGCGGTTCTGGAGAAAATTCAGAGGCTAATGGTTCGATGTGTCAGTAGAAAGCAGGTCAAATATTACTTTGGCCTTAAGTCCATAACCTACTATTTTCATTGTTAATTTTGGACGGCTCATCGTATCGACCTTGCGATAGAAATCACGGGGCATCCATTTAAATAGCCTCCATGCTTCGGGTCTTCTGGCTAATCCAAAGATGCTATATACACTTGCGCTTAACGTAATAGCGTTATAAAACGCAAGTCCTGTTTCAGGCTTGAAACCCATAAATTGGGCCGCTTCCATAGTGCCATCAGCCACAAATCCCTCTGTTCTATATTGTTTTCCATATATACCAGGAATGATTTCTTTTGACAGACCGTTAATGCCATCTGTTACAAGGATAGCCCCTGCCAGCATACCTAAAGGTGTCATCGTAGCGACCATCAACGCACCGCCAGCAATCGCCATTCCAGAAACTACAATGTGAATAGCAGAAATCATGTAGCCGACGATTTTATTATTTTCCTTAACAAATTCGACCTTCGCGTAAAGCTGTGCGGACTTGGTTCTTAACAGACGCTCTTGTTCAAGCAAGCTGTTTGTTTCAGCACGCAGATTTTTGATGCATACAATGCATTCTTCATCGGTTTTAGCTCGTCGTGCTGTTTCAAATTCTTTCTCTACAACCTGTTTTATCTCTCCAACAAACTTGATACGTGTAAGACCATCTTGCAAATAGAATGCTGACAGCCGGTTTGCAGTTTCGACGAGTTTCCGGGCTTCCAGATTCACCATGGTATCTGACCATGTTCTGTTCCATCCCCTATTAAGCAGCGCGATATCCATAAAGCCTCCTTTCCTAAATGTATCTGGTCATTTTACGTGCAATAAGGTCGGAGACAACAGGAAATACATTTCCCAATATCTGATTTTAGCGGAAAGAACACATGATCAAACCTTGAAACTCCACGCCGCAATTCTTTATTTTTCATTGTCCGACGTTCCAAACGTATTGGAGTACGGGCAGGACTGCCAGCGAGTCACCAACGTGAACAAGTAAATGCTGTTTTCGTATCCCCAATATACCCCAGTGCAGCCTCGCATCCATGCCCGGCAAAAAATCCAGCCGACGACGAGCCACATCACTAAGAGTACCGCAATCTCAAAGTATATTTTCATGGTTGTTGTTATAGATGTGATTATTAATGTGGTAATGATTTGAAGGGGTATTTTGTAAGGTAGTGGCTGACAGGACAAGCAACTAATTTTAATCGGGTATGAGCAATACTGATAATTCGCTTATGATAATAAGAAAAGGGGCTTTAGCTATTTATACACTAATCATTTTCACAACCCGCCCCGTGGGTGCCCCGCTTCGCCTGCGCCAGGCCTTGTTTAAAAGCGCTTTTCTTCATCAAATATCGCTTCATGACGCCTGCCTTTCGTTCCGTCTGACAATGTCAGGCAGGAAACATACCAGAGCATGACATGCACAAAAACATGAAGCATCTGGCGTGAGCAGCGTTGTGACTGTCTTTTCGTTTACCCACCTTATAGCCACAGCGATCGCCTGAGGCTATGCTTCATCCTGCATCATAATAATGAAGAGGCAATGTCATGGATAAAGAGCTCCTGGAAGCGGGGTACCGGGCCTATACCGGTGAAAAAATTGATGTCTATTTCAACACCGGCATCTGCAAACACTCGGGAAACTGCGTGCGCGGCAGCGCGGCGCTGTTCGACCTGAAACGTAAACCGTGGATTATGCCTGATGAAGTGGACGCTGAAACGGTTGTACGCATCATTGATACCTGCCCAAGCGGTGCGCTGAAGTATCGCCAAAAATAAGTGAGGAACCATGGATATTCTGGAAGGCCATAATATGTTTTACGTGAACGATGCGAACGGGAATAAGGTTGCCGAGATTGTTTTCGTGCCAACCGGCGAGCACCTTAGCATTATTGAGCATACCGACGTTGACCCGAGTCTGAAAGGGCAGGGCGTTGGCAAACAGCTGGTGGCGAAAGTGGTGGAAAAAATGCGCGGTGAGCAGCGTAAAATCATCCCGCTCTGCCCGTTTGCCAAACACGAGTTTGATAACACCCGCGAGTATGACGATATTCGCGCCTGACCCGTCGACAGGGACGTCATCAACACCCATCCGCATGTAACAGCCTGAAAAATAAAGACCTGTTAATTAGCATGGTGATTAATTGTAAATGAGAATGATCTTGATATTCATTCTCATTGGCATTAATGTTTGCTCGTTGTTTATTCAATTTACGGGCGAAACCTTCAAATATAGAAGGTAAGACATTGATCACTATGAAAAAGAAAAGTATTACGGCATGGCTGCTGTTCTGTAGCACTCTGGTCCTGACTGGCTGCCAGTCAATGGATACTCCACCGCAGCCTGCTGCGCAACTTCCTCTCACCTCTCGCATTATTGATGCGCAAACGGGCAAGACGCTTACGCCCGATGCACTTCTGGCGGTGCTGAGCCGTGCGCCGACGGCGATCGTCGGTGAAGAGCACACCAACGCCGATCATCACGCCATTGAGCTTTGGCTTTTGCAAAACATGGTCAAGAAACGCCCGCAGGGCAGCGTGTTGCTGGAGATGTTAACCCCAGACCAACAGCCTGCGGTTGACCGTGTTAAACAGGCGCTGCATGACGGGGCCGCAATGCGCGAGCCGCGGATCCAGGAGGCGCTGCGCTGGAACGCGGGGTGGCCGTGGCCGCTGTACGGCGCGCTGGTGATGACCGCGCTTAAGGCCGATTACCCTTTGCTGGCGGCCAATATTACGCGCGAACGGATCGGCGAAATTTACCAAAACCCCGTTTTCCCGGCGGGTGAACACTCCTCTCAGAAAACTGTCCGCGACGCACAGGCGTCCATCATCTACCTGATGCACGGCGGCGACATCCAGGCGGCGCAGATACAGGCGATGGTCGCTATCCAGCAAAACCGCGATCGGGCGATGGCGCAGGCGCTGATCGACGCGCCTAGGCCTGCCGTTCTGTTCGCCGGTGGCTACCATGCGGCGAAAGATATCGGTGTGCCAGTGCACATTCAGGATCTCAACGGCTCCGCGCCTGTCGTCCTGATGCTCGCGACTGAAGGCACCACGATAACGGCGAAGCAGGCGGATTACGTCTGGTTTGTGCCGGCCAGCAAACCATGAACCTGCACTGTGATATTCGCGCGCCCTGGGTAAGAGGGTCGGCCACCAGCGTCATTGCGCACGCCGCCATTGCGCTGCCGTTTATCCTGCATTTCGCCAGCCCGCCGCCGGTGGCCTCCCCGGCGGCGGTCATGGTCGCCTGGTCACCCGAGCTCGAAGTCTCGCTGCTTCAACCGACGCTGCCCCCCGGCATCAGCCAGCAGCGGAAGGTTGAGGCGATGAGCGCCGAAGACGCGCCGCAGCGTAAAGAAATGCCGGTGCTGCCGGTCGTCGACGAGGCGGAATTCCAGACGGTGGCGCGCAAGCCCGTGCAAAAAACGGTGAAAAAAACCGAGGTGAAAAAGACACCTCACCAGCAGCAGCGGGAAGAGAAGGGCAACGCGACCCTGACCAGCCGCGCGGCACCGCCCGTGCAGGCTATCGTCAGCACGCGCAACGCCGCGCCGCTTGATACGGACTCCGCCGTGCAAAGTCGCCAGACAATCGGCTGGGAGGCGCTGGTGAAAGGCAAAATCAACCGAATGCGCAATTACCCCGAAGATGCCCGACGGCGCAAACGCACCGGCACCGTGGTGATTGCCTTTAGCGTGAATGGCCGGGGTGAAGTGCTGGCCAGTCGGCTGGTGGACTCCTCCGGCACGCTGTCGCTCGACCGCGCCGCGCTGGATGCCCTGCAAAAAGCGCAGCCGCTCCCGCAGCCGCCGGCCAGTATTTTGCGCAACGGTATTCATAACGTGACGTTACCCGTGGAGTTTACGCTTCTCAGGATTTAAAACCGAAAGGACGACAAATGCACTATTTCCGGTTAATGGCCGCAGGCATTCTGCTTGCGGCACAGTGGGCTATTGCCCAAAACCTGCCGCAGCCGCCGGTGGCCAAAAAAGTGCCCCATGCGACGGAAATGTTTGGCGACACGCGTCAGGACGACTATGCCTGGATGCGCGACGATACCCGGCAAAATAAAACGGTGCTGGATTATCTGCGTCAGGAGAATCTCTACACGCAGCATATTTCCGCCACGTGGCAGCCGTTAAAAACGCAGATATATAAAGAGATGCAGGCGCGACAGGTTGAGGATAATTATACCCAGCCGGTACGTAAGGGACATTACCTTTATAAAGTCGACTATCAGCGCGGGGCGAATTTCCCGCGGATCCTGCGCCAGAAAGAGGGCGAGACGGAATGGGCACTGGTGCTGGATACCGCCGGGCGCAGCAAAAATCACGACTATTATGCGCCGGGGCGTTTTACCGTCAGTGAAGATAACCGCTATATCGCGCTGGCGGAAGATTATACCGGCGACGGACAGTACCGTATTTCGGTCTATGACAGCCAGAATCGGCAATGGCTGAAAACGCAAATTAAACAGGCCTCTGACGATATCGTTTTCAGCAACGACGGCAAACTGCTCTATTACGTGGCGCTTCAGCCCGAGACGCTAACGCCAGACAACGTAATGCGCGTGGAGTTAAGCACCGGAAACAGGCACGCCGTCTGGCAGGAAAAAGACGGCCAGTTTTATACCGGCATTGCGCGTTCGGCCTCAGATAAGTATTTACTTATTACCCTTAGCGCCAACGATACCTCCGAAGTGCGCTATCTCTCTTTAGATCATCGGGATGCGCCTTTGCAGCTCCTACGCCCGCGCAGCAGCGGGACAGAATATTACGCCGATCACGCCAATGGCCGCTTTTATATTCGCAGTAACCACCAAAATAAACGCTTTGGCCTGTATCAGGGGGACGGAAAAACGGCCTGGCAGCGGGTGCTGACACCTGAGAAAGATTATGAGCTGGAAGGGTTTACCTTATTTAACCGTGCGGTAGTGGTCGCAGAGCGCTACGACGGGAAAACCCATTACCGCAAATTGAATTTTGCGGACAACCACTGGCAGTCATTACATTTTCCGGATCAAACCTATATGGCGCGCACCGGCAATAATAGCGATGGTCGCGCCACCGTCTTTCACTATATCTACGCCTCGCTCGACCGCCCGCTTGGGTATTACACCTGGGATCTGGCGAGCGGTAAGGTCACGCGCATCCATCAAAAAGCCGTCCCCGGGCTGGTGGAAGGCACCTATACCAGCAGGCTGATCTTCGTTCCCGCGCGCGACGGCGTGTCCATTCCCGTGTCGCTTGTCTGGCGAAAAGATCGCTTTACGCAGGGACATAACCCGCTGCTGGTTTACGGCTACGGGGCTTACGGCATGAGCCTGGACGCGGCGTTCAGCGTGCCGCGCATGAGCCTGCTGGATCGCGGTTTTGTCTTCGCGCTGGCGCACGTGCGCGGCGGCGGCGAGAAGGGGGTGGGCTGGTATCAGGCGGGCAAAAAAGCCAATAAGCAGAACAGCTTCAACGACGTTATCGACGCCACGCGGGGCCTGGTGAAACAGGGCTATGGCGACGCCCGTCGCGTCTACGGCATGGGCGGCAGCGCGGGCGGCCTGCTGCTTGCGGGTGCGGTGAACCAGGCACCGGATCTTTTCCAGGCCGTGGTGCTGCAGGTGCCGTTTGTCGATGTGCTCAACACCATGCTGGATAAAACCCTGCCGCTCACTCAGCAGGAGTACGGCGAATGGGGCAATCCTAATACGGCAGCAGACTACAACGCCATCAGGGCCTGGAGCCCCTACGACAATATTACGCCAAACGCCTGGCCGACGATGCTTGTCACCACCGGGCTGTATGACTCCCGCGTGCCTTACTGGGAAGCGGCAAAGTACGTCGCGCGTCTGCGCGCAACCAATACGCAAAAAAATAACGTTCAGCTCCTGAACGTCAATATGAATTCGGGGCATAGCGGCCGCAGCGGCCGTTATTCCCGTCTTGAGGACTCCGCCGAGGCGTTTAGTTTCCTCATTTTTGTTGATAGCCAGAAAAATAAATAAGGGGTGTATTTTGAAAAGCACACACGTCGTTGGCTATATGCTGACAGGGTGTCTTATTGTTCCCGTTACCACCTTCTCCGCTGAGAAAGAAGGGGAATCGGTATTTTCGACATTGACCATTACGGATAACGCACAGGCAGAAACGAACCATCCCGGCTCGTCGGCAGAAACCTATACGCGCCCGGGTGCCTACAGCTCGCGCACGCTGAACGAGAATCTGCAAAGCCTGGACGCCTCGTTGCGCAGCATGGCGGGGACATACACGCAAATCGATGCGCTACAGGGGGCGGTGAACGTTAACATCCGTGGGATGAGCGGGCTGGGGCGCGTTAATACCATGGTGGATGGCGTGACCCAGACATACTACGGTATGGCACCCACGACCTATCACTTCGGGCAAAATAACGGCGCAGGCGTGCTGATCGATCCTAACTTTCTTGCCGGGGTTGACGTCACGCGCGGCAGCAGCGCCGGATCGCAAGGCGTGAACGCCCTGGCGGGTAGCTCCAACATGCGCACGCTGGGCATTGATGATGTGATCAAAGCGGGAAGGCAAACCGGCGTCCTCTCGCGCTTTTCGGTTGGCGATAACGGCCTGGGGCGGACCGGGATGGTGACGGTGGCCGGTAAGGCCGATCCCTTTGATAACGGCGGGCTGGTTGGCGCGCTGGTGGGGATCAGCGGCAGCCGGACCTACGCCACCTTCGATAACGGCGGTGGGCGCAGCAGCAGTGAGTTTATCGGCGAAGACGTGAAGTATATGCGCCAGGAGCCACGCTCCCAGCTGTATAAGCTCAACTTTGATCCTAATCCTTACCATCACATCGAGTTTGCCGGGCGTAACTACCAAAACGTCTTTACCCGACGCGATATCACCAGCGACGATTATTACCTGCGCTACAACTTTGCGCCGCTCACCGAGCTGATCGATTTTAACCTGCTGGCCAGCACGAGCCGTGCCAAGCAGGATTACAAGCCGGAATCGCTGTACAACTTTAATAACGCCTCGACGGAGAATAAATCGAACGCGCTGGATATGAGTAACACCAGTCGGTTCCGCTACGCCGATATTGACGTCGCGTTTCTGTTCGGCGGTAAGCTGATGGACACCGAATACACCCGCCGTTTTGAGCAGGATAACGATACCGACAGGAACGCCTTTGTGCCGTCCGGTAAGCAGAAGATTTCGTCGCTTTATACCGGCTTAACCCTGAATAAAAGCATCTACCAGCTCGATCTCAACCTCAACTACACCCGCAGCAAGGTGTCAGGCATAAAACCGGCCTGTGACGCCAACGAAAAATGTTTCCCGCAGGGGGAGGCAACGATCGACCTGGACGATAAAGCGCTCAACCCGTCCGCGACCCTGTCTGCCCAGGTCACGCCGTGGCTGCAGCCTTTCGTCGGCTGGAGTCGCTCCTCCCGCGCGCCTAACGTGCAGGAGGTCTTTTTCGCGAACGAGGCTGGCGCGTCGATGAACCCGTTCCTGAAACCGGAGAAGGCGGATACCTGGCAGGCGGGCGTCAATATCGTCAAAGAGGGGCTGCTGACGGAAAGGGATTCGTTCCACATGAAGGCACTGGCCTACGAGTCGCGCATTAAAGATTACATCAACAGCGAATCCTTTTTCCTGTGCTACGACGGGTCGCGCTGCAAGGATATTGATAACTCGGCGAGCGGCTTCAATGCCAATATCTACATCAATACGCCGTCCCCGGTAACTTCCCGGGGATATGAAATCGAAGCCGGATACGATGTCGGCTATGCCTATGTCAACGTCACCTGGAGCAAGCAGCAGACGGATCAGCCTACCTCTATCGCCAGCACAAGCTACAGCTTTGCCTACGACGACATGAGCGATCTGCCTGACTATTACGCCACGCTGGATCTTGGCGCTCGCTTTTTCGATGAAAAGCTGGTGGTGGGGAGCCTGTTTAAATTCACCGGGAAATCAAAACGCCTGAGCACCGAAGGCATCAGTATTGATTCGAATACGGTCCCGAAAGAGAGTATGCCTAATATTCCGACCATCGTCGATCTCTACAGTAGCTATCAGGTGACGGATAACGTCCTGCTGCGTCTGGGCGTGCAGAACGTCACTAACCGTGATTACTCCGAGGCGCTCAACCGCATGAATCAGAGCCTGGACAATGCCGTTGAAGGGGCGTCGCTGAATACCACGGCGCGCGGCCGAACCTGGATTGCGGGCGGGGAAATTCGCTTCTGATAAAAAGCGGTGTTCAGCCGGGGGCTGAACACCGTGTGTTTAACCGACGAACATTACCGATACGCACAGCACGCCGACGATCAGCGTCAGCAGGTTGCCGATGGAGCGGTACGGCTTGAGCGAAGGGATAAGGTAGGTCGAAAGCGTTGGCATGATGAACAAGATCATGGCAATAAGCGGGCCGCTGATGGCGTAAATCATCGAGATGGCATTCGGATTAATGCAGCAGACCACAAAGGTGATCAGCGACACGCCCAGAATGGAAATCGCGCGGTTAAAGGCGCGGCTTTTCTTCACGCCCACCTGATTCAGGCCCGATTTGACGATCTCCGTTGCCCCTTCAATCACCCCGAAATAGGTGCCAAGGAACGATTTTGACATCGCGACAATCGCCACAATAATGCCGGAGACCCCCAGCCAGGCCGGAGACGAAGGCATCATCGACAGCGCAGAGAGGATGGTGACCCCTTCCTCTTTGGCGGCGACGATATAGGACGGCGGGATCGAGAGCAGGCAGCTGAACACAAAGAACAGCACGCTCAGGCAGATGATCAGGTAAGCCACCTTCATGATTTTTTTGCATTTACCCATGGCCGCGTCACCGTATTTTTCGCGACGGTCAACGGCAAACGTCGAGATAATCGGGGTATGGCTAAAAGCGAAAACCATCACCGGGATCGAAATCCACACCTGATGCAGCGTATGTTTATCGAACGCCATCTGGCTGGTCAGAAGCGTTGGCTCCCAGCTGCCGGTCAGATAGAGCGACACAAACAGGAAATAGGCAATCAGCGGGAAGACGAGGAAACCCATGACCTTGATGGTGATGTGGCGGCCCATCAGGAAGATCAGATTCAACACCAGCACCACGCCAAAGCTCACCAGCATGCGCTCCGGGAGCGTAATCGCCATGCGCTTCGCCAGCTGTTCGGTTAAGGAGTTGGTGATCGCCACCGCGTAGATCAGCACCACCACAAAGAAGGCAATGAAATAGAGCGTGGTGATCAGGTTACCGATCTTCTTGCCGTAGTAGTGATTCACCGCGCCGGTGATGCCCTCGTTGCCTGTGGTTTTCGAGGACAGGATAAACTGCGCGAGCGCTTTATGCGGCCAGTAGGTTAAGGGATATGCCACGAGGGCAGTAATCAGCAGGACGAGTGCGCCTGCGGAGCCGAGCTGAATGGGCAAGAACAGCGTTCCTGCGCCCACGGCAGTGCCGTAGAGGGCGAAACTCCAGAGAGTCTCTTCTTTTGACCAAATTTTCGACATTAGAGCAACGTATCAACTGTAAAACGAACAAAAAGAAGTGCAATTTACCATAATTGTGAGCGGAGGGCGCAGTTGCTTCGAAGGAGATTGGCCGGCGATGAAAGCCGGCCTGAGGGAAATCAGTTTGCCAGGGCGCGTCGCTGCTGGCGTCGCTTGATGATTTTCTCGCGCAGAGTGTCATACGCCCAGTTATAAAACATGGTGTAGGGCAGGAAGAACAGGAAGAACCCAATCTCCAGGGACAACGCCTGCCACAGCGTGACGCCCAGCACCGCAGCAACGATGGAGACGCCGATGACGATAAACCCGCACTCGAACCCCAGCGCGTGCAGGGCGCGCACTTTAGCCGTGCGTTTGATGCGGTGAACGGGCCAGAAGCGGTCGAAGCCGAAGTTATAGATAATGTTCCAGAGCATCGCAGTGGTCGCCAGAATAATGGTTAACCCGCCCATTTCAACGACGGAGCGCTGCATAAAATACGCCGCCGTCGGGGCGAGGATCGCCGTGGCAATCCCTTCAAAACAGACGGCATGAAAGATCCGCTCCGGCAGTTTACGTTGGAGTGCATCCTGATGTTGCATAGCGTTAGACCTCGTTATTTCGCCAGGTGGGGCGTTAATGCCGCCTATTTTTATCGCTAAAGATGATATATAAAAGATGGTATCCATCGATAAAGTAGATACTTCATGCGTTACTCTCCCGAAGCTCTCACCGCCTTTGTTGAAACCGTTGCCGCCGGCTCTTTTTCCGCCGCCGCGCGCCGCCTGCGCAAAAGCCAGTCCACCATCAGCACCTCGATAGCGAACCTGGAGGCCGACCTCGGGTTTGATCTCTTTGACCGCTCGGCGCGCCAGCCGGTGTTAACCAGCCAGGGCGAGCAGGTGCTGGGCTACGTGCAGTCGATTCTTGCCGCCAGCGCCCGTCTGGACGAGCTGGCGGTGTCGCTGACCGCGCAGACCGAAGCGCGCCTGACGTTCGTGCTTTCCGATACGCTCAACCCGGACGTACTGGAAGATCTGATGAACCAGTTCGACCAGCGTTTTCCCCATACGGAATTCGAATGCCTGATTGGCGAGGAAGAGGATGTCATCGACCTGCTGCAGAAGGAGCGGGCGCAGATTGGCCTGACGGAAGCGCGCGAAAGCTACCCGACCGATATTGGCGTGACCCGGCTTCCCATGCAGACCCGGATGGCAATCTACGTCTCGGCGAACCACCCGCTGGCGGGTCAGCATGAGACGAAAGCCGATGAGCTGCACGGCTGGCGCGAGCTTCAGCTGAGCACCTACCTCGAGCGGGAGGCGACGCGGGCGCGCGGTCCGGTCTGGTCCGCGCCGAATTACCTGTTACTCCTGAGTATGGCCGTGCAGGGCTTTGGCTGGTGCGCGTTGCCCTGTGCGCTGGTGGATGAATTCGCGGCCGCAAAATCGCTGGTTCAACTCAACGTGCCGGGCTGGCCGCGATCGATAGCCATCGATCTGCTGTGGAATAAACGATCGCCACCTGGCGTCGCGGGAAGCTGGCTGCGCCAGTATTTGCAGGACGCACGCTAATCCTTGTGATTAAACTCACTATTTTTAAACAATTGCATCAATTGTTGATAACAATCCTCTACTATCGTCCTGTCATTTTGCACAGAGGTCGTGATGAAAGATGTCGTTATAGTGGGTGCGTTGCGTACGGCTATCGGCTGTTTTCAGGGAGCGCTTGCGCGTCACTCTGCGGTCGATCTTGGCAGCGTGGTGGTCAAAGCGCTGGTCGAACGCAGCGGGATCGCCGCACATGAAATAGACGAGGTGATCCTCGGCCAGGTGCTGACCGCGGGCGCGGGGCAAAACCCTGCCCGTCAGGCGGCGCTCAAGGGCGGTTTGCCGAATACCGTCTCTGCGATAACCATCAACGATGTCTGTGGATCGGGCTTAAAGGCGCTCCACCTGGCGACTCAGGCCATTCAGTGTGGCGAAGCGGAGGTGGTGATTGCCGGAGGCCAGGAGAACATGAGCCGCGCTCCGCACGTCCTGACCGACAGCCGCACCGGCGCGCAACTCGGCAACAGCCAGCTGCTCGACAGCCTGGTGCATGACGGGCTGTGGGATGCCTTCAATGACTATCACATGGGCGTAACGGCAGAGAATCTGGCGCGTGAATACGGCATCAGCCGTGAGCTTCAGGACGCCTACGCCCTGAGTTCACAGCAAAAGGCGCGTGCAGCCATTGATTCCGGGCGTTTTCGCGATGAAATCGTCCCGGTCAGCACACAGCGGCAGAACGGCGAGGCCGTTGCGGTGGACACCGACGAGCAGCCGCGCACCGACGCCAGCGCAGAAGGGCTGGCAATGCTCAATCCCGCTTTTGAAACGCTTGGATCCGTCACCGCAGGCAATGCCTCGTCCATTAACGACGGTGCGGCGGCGGTGCTGATGATGAGCGAAAGCAAAGCGCAGGAGCTGAATCTCCCTGTGCTCGCGCGCATTAAAGCCTTTGCCAGCGTAGGCGTCGATCCTGCGCTGATGGGGATCGCCCCGGTGTATGCCACCCGACGCTGCCTTGAGCGCGCGGGCTGGCAGCTTTCCGACGTCGATCTGATAGAGGTTAACGAAGCCTTTGCGGCGCAGGCGATTTCGGTGGGCAAAATGCTGGAATGGGATCCGCTGCGGGTTAACGTTAACGGCGGGGCAATCGCACTCGGTCATCCGATTGGCGCGTCTGGCTGCCGCATTCTTGTCTCCCTGGTCCACGAAATGAAAAAACGTAACGCTCACAAAGGGCTGGCAACGCTCTGTATCGGCGGTGGGCAAGGGGTGGCGCTGGCGATTGAACGCTGACGGCTCCGCCTCTGAGAAAACCTCCTGCCGGGAGGTTTTTTTTTGACATCCGGAAATCTATTTTTACCCTTATCAGCTCTTTCTTATGTATTTAAAAACGCTTGCGCGCGAAATAATTAACGTCGCTAAGTGCTTTGTGTGATCTCTCTCCTGAAATTTACCCTTAATCGCCGCGTTTTGTTGATGGGCTTCACGTCCATTCTTGCCAAAAAAAATGAAACAAATAATTTCGATCCTGGTCACTAAAATAACGTTATTTAAAAAATAAACTCCAGTTTCATAAAAACGAAGCGTTATTTTAATTAAGGGTTTTGTCATGTTTAAACAATCTCTGGTCCTTGCTTCCCTTATTGGTGCGTCATTCGCGGCACAGGCCGTCACCGTCGACCTGCGCCACGAATACATCGATAGCGGCTCGAATGCGGACCGCGTCTCGGTCTCGCATCGCTTTGCCAATGGCCTGGGTTTTTCTGTTGAGGCGAAATGGAAATCCGGTGGTGATAAGGCCGACCGGCCATTTACCGATATGGTGGGTAACGGTCATGAAGATCAAATTAGCTGGCGCTGGAAAGCCACGGACAATATTGCGCTGACGCCTGCATTTACTATTGAGAGCAATGACAGTCGAACTATCTATAAACCGAATCTACACCTGCAATATAGCTTCGACAGTGGCTTCTATGTGGCTGCGCGTTACCGCTATGAATATACCCGCTATCCGTCCAGCGCAAATAAAGAAGACGATAAAGTTAACCGTGGCGATGCGTGGGTAGGCTGGGTATTAGGCGACTGGCGTACCGAGCTGAACTATGTTTATGCGAAAAGTTCAGAAGGCATGGTTCGTAATAACAATAAAGATTACTCCAACGAATATAACGCCAAACTTGCGTATAAATGGGATAAAAACTGGGCGCCGTATGTTGAAGTTGGCAACGTGGGTGTGAAAGAGACCGATGAGCGTCAGACCCGTTTCCGTTTAGGCGTAGCGTACTCGTTCTAATCATTCAACGCCTTCCCCAAAACCCGCCGGGTGGCGCTAACGCTTACCCGGCCTGCTCTTTCCCTCCATTTCACTGGCCGGCAAAAAATAATCGCGCAATCAGCTAAAAAAAAGCCCTCCGTAGCGGAGGGCAAGGCCAGTTACAGAAACACAAACTCAAATCATGCATGCAACATGTCGGGTTGCTCGGGGAGTTTCGCGATATAGAGCGCCGGTTTGCCGTCTTTATCGGAACTGTACAGTACCGCCTTATCATCCGGCGTAAAGGAGGGATGCGGATGGGTGACTTGGCGGCTGTTCGCGACCGTCGCCCAGGAGGTATCGTGACGGGCGATACGGAACCAGGCTTTTTCCGCCACGTTAAAGCCATAAAGATATGGATCGTTATCGATGGTATAGCCACCGGTGTCTTTCACATCGACCGGCGTGCCGGAGCCATCGCCTACCAGCAGGGTGCCGTCAGCGTTGCTCATCAGGTGTGAACAGGCGGGCATCTGCATCACCTCTTCATTCACGCCGCTCTCCGGGTTAAAGCGGCTGATGGTGCGCCCCTGTTGCCCTTTTAAATAAGAGACATATATCAGCGCAGAACCGTCCGGTACCCAGAATTCGTGGGTGCAGCTTTCGCCTTCCGCGTGCGCTTTTACCTTACGTACGTTGCTACCGTCTTCGTTAACCAGCCACATGCGGGCATCGACCAGGTCGTGCGGGCCTTCATGGCAGAAGGCCACGGTATTGTCATCAAACGGGCGATAGATCGGATGGCCGAGCCAGATTTTCTCGTCGAGAATGGTCGTGCTTTCGCCGGTTTTCAGGTCCACGCGCAGCAGGCGGCAGTGCGGCCCTTTGTGGAAAAAGTCGTGGAAAATTTTCCAGTCGTTTAGCGGCGTCCAGTCAGCTTTGTCAATTTCGATCCCCACCAGTTTGGTGCAGTCGCTGTTGGCAACCCAGGTGCCATAGCCGACCCACTCATCGGGGACGCGGTACACTTCGCGCTCGGCCAGGGTCTTTAAATTCACCTCCAGCAGCGTGCGATCGTTCTTCACATAGTAGAGCGAGGTGTCATCCGGCGAGAGGAACCCGCCGAAGGTGTTATCACCCGCACCTTCCGTCAGCTGCACCGCTTCTGCATTTTTCAGATCCAGCAGGTAGTAATTCCAGTGACCGTCAAATTCCCCGGCAAACAGCAGATGACTGCCATCGTTAAAGAAGCACTTCTGGTAGAAGTAGTTGCGATGACAGGTTACCTCGGGCGGGGTCAGGCGGGTGACTTCCACGCCCGTATCCGGATCGCGGCTGACCGCATAGTTCAGCTTGACCCGCATACCTTTAGCCATAATGCACTCCTTTAAAAGAGAAAAGTTGAATTGAAAACTTGCCTCTAAATTATCAAAACATCGTTTCAATGTGTGTGACTGGCCGCGCACTTTGTAATAAAGAGTAACTGCTAAGCCGCAATCTTTGATTTTTAACGCGAAATGTTTTTGTCGGCGTTAAAAGTTTAAGGTTTCATAATGCATTGTTTCTTATGCTAAATATCCATTTCGTTCCCTTTCTCTCATTTCGCTGGCGGCGGACAATCGTGATCCGAACGCCATTTTTGCTATAAACTCACAGAAAAATTGAAACGTTGTTTTAAATGTAATTGAAAACCCCTGATTCAAGGGATAGTATGTCTTCATCAACAAAACGGAACATCGTTTCGTTAATTATCTCTGCCTTCGGGCACGATCAATTCTGGAGGTTAAGGTGGACGTCAGACAAAGCATCCACAGTGCGCATGCAAAAACGCTGGATACCCAGGGGCTGCGCAGTGAGTTTTTAGTTGAGCAGGTTTTTACAGCCGATAACTACACCATGGTGTATAGCCACATTGACCGCATTATCGTCGGTGGGATCATGCCGGTTGCAAAAACCGTCTCAGTAGGCGGGGAAGTGGGCAAGCAGCTGGGCGTGAGCTATTTTCTGGAGCGTCGTGAGCTGGGCGTGATCAACATCGGCGGGCCGGGCACCATTACCGTCGACGGCCAGTGCTACGAAATCGGCCATCGCGATGCGTTGTACGTGGGGAAAGGGGCCAAAGAGGTGGTGTTTGCCAGCATCGACAGCGGTAAACCTGCGAAGTTTTACTACAACTGCGCCCCGGCCCATACCTCTTATCCCACCAAAAAAGTGACCCCGGCGGACGTGGCTCCGGTCACGCTTGGCGATGACCTCACCAGCAACCGCCGCACCATCAACAAATACTTTGTGCCGGATGTGCTGGAAACCTGCCAGCTGAGCATGGGGCTGACCGAGCTGGCGCCGGGTAACCTGTGGAATACCATGCCGTGCCATACCCACGAACGCCGCATGGAAGTTTACTTCTACTTCAATATGGATGACGACGCCTGCGTGTTCCACATGATGGGGCAGCCGCAGGAAACGCGTCATATCGTGATGCATAACGAACAGGCGGTCATTTCGCCGAGCTGGTCGATTCATTCAGGCGTGGGAACGAAAGCCTATACCTTTATCTGGGGTATGGTCGGTGAAAACCAGGTCTTTGATGACATGGACCACGTCGCAGTAAAAGATCTGCGCTAGTCGCAGGCAGTTAAGTTTAAACCTGCCTGTTGGTGACAGGCGCTGATAGAGTGAGGAACAAACATGATTCTGGATGCATTTTCTCTGCAGGGTAAAGTGGCTGTCGTGTCCGGTTGTGACACCGGGCTGGGTCAGGGGATGGCGTTAGGCCTGGCGGAAGCGGGCTGCGATATCGTGGGCATCAACATCGTTGAACCAACGGAAACCATCGAGCGCGTCACCGCGCTGGGCCGCCGCTTCCTGAGCCTGACCGCCGACCTGCGTCAAATTGACGTCATCCCGGAGCTGCTGGAGCGCGCGGTGGCGGAGTATGGACATATCGATATTCTGGTCAACAACGCGGGCCTGATCCGTCGCGAAGACGCGATCAGCTTTAGCGAGCGCGACTGGGACGACGTCATGAACCTGAACATCAAGAGCGTGTTCTTTATGTCTCAGGCGGCGGCGAAGCACTTTATTGCCCAGGGCAACGGCGGCAAGATCATTAATATCGCGTCGATGCTCTCCTTCCAGGGCGGTATTCGCGTGCCATCCTACACGGCGTCTAAAAGCGCGGTAATGGGCGTTACCCGCCTGCTGGCGAACGAGTGGGCGCAGCACAACATCAACGTCAACGCGATTGCACCGGGCTACATGGCGACTAACAATACCCAGCAGCTGCGTGCTGATGAAGAGCGTAGTGCGGCTATCCTTGAGCGTATCCCTGCGGGACGCTGGGGCCTGCCGAGCGATCTGATGGGGCCGGTTGTCTTCCTGGCTTCCCCGGCGTCTGACTATATCAACGGTTACACCGTGGCCGTTGACGGCGGCTGGCTGGCGCGTTAATCCCCCAGTCGGTAATAACCTCTGCCCTTGGGCGGAGGTTTTTTTTGCCTCGAAATACCCATTATCCATATCGCTAAAGATGAAAAATCCATATTGAAAAGCGTGGGTTGATGCTGGTCACACTATAATCTGTTGTAAATTAAGAAATTAGTAAAAATAGAGGATTATTCAGGATTAGTTGAAAGTGTAATGTCCATCACATAACGCTACCTTGCAGCGAAATAATCCATATCTTCACCAGTTCCGGCCTGACACTTTTCCGCGCTATCTCGTAATTTCAGTGAACGAATTTCGCTGTTCAGGCAGGAAACTATGACATCTCTCAATGACTCTACCCTCATGCCCGCGGCGCTGCGCGACACCCGCCGCATGAACCAGTTTGTCTCCGTCGCGGCGGCCGTAGCGGGTCTGCTGTTTGGGCTGGATATCGGCGTTATCGCCGGTGCGCTGCCGTTTATCACCGATCATTTCACGTTAAGTCATCGCCTGCAGGAGTGGGTGGTGAGCAGCATGATGCTGGGCGCCGCAATTGGGGCGTTGTTCAACGGCTGGCTCTCGTTCCGTCTGGGGCGAAAGTACAGCCTGATGGTCGGGGCGATCCTGTTTGTGGCCGGTTCACTGGGGTCGGCGTTTGCCACAAGCGTTGAGGTGCTGTTGCTCTCCCGCGTGCTGCTTGGCGTAGCGGTGGGGATCGCCTCCTACACCGCGCCGCTGTATCTCTCCGAAATGGCGAGCGAGAACGTGCGCGGCAAGATGATCAGCATGTATCAGCTGATGGTGACGCTCGGCATCGTGCTGGCGTTTCTTTCCGATACCTGGTTCAGCTACACCGGTAACTGGCGCGCCATGCTCGGCGTGCTGGCGTTGCCCGCGCTGTTGTTGATGGTGCTGGTGATTTTCCTGCCGAACAGCCCGCGCTGGCTGGCGCAAAAAGGCCGCCACGTCGAGGCGGAAGAAGTGCTGCGAATGCTGCGTGACACCTCTGAAAAAGCGCGTGAAGAGTTGAACGAGATCCGCGAAAGCCTGAAGTTGAAGCAGGGCGGCTGGGCGCTGTTTAAGGTCAACCGCAACGTGCGCCGCGCCGTGTTTCTGGGAATGCTGTTGCAGGCGATGCAGCAGTTTACGGGCATGAACATCATCATGTACTACGCTCCACGCATCTTTAAAATGGCGGGCTTCACCACGACCGAGCAGCAGATGATCGCCACCCTGGTGGTCGGGCTGACCTTTATGTTCGCCACCTTTATTGCCGTATTTACCGTCGATAAAGCCGGACGTAAACCGGCGCTGAAAATTGGCTTTAGCGTGATGGCGCTCGGTACGCTGATCCTCGGCTACTGCCTGATGCAGTTTGATCAGGGCACGGCATCGAGCGGGCTTTCCTGGCTCTCCGTCGGTATGACCATGATGTGCATTGCCGGTTATGCAATGAGCGCCGCGCCGGTGGTGTGGATCCTGTGCTCTGAAATTCAGCCGCTAAAATGCCGCGACTTTGGTATCACCTGTTCCACCACCACCAACTGGGTGTCGAACATGATTATCGGTGCGACCTTCCTGACGCTGCTGGATGCCATTGGTGCAGCAGGAACATTCTGGCTCTACACGGTGCTGAACGTGGCGTTTATTGGCGTAACGTTCTGGCTGATCCCAGAAACCAAAGGGGTGACGCTGGAGCACATTGAACGCAAGCTGATGGCGGGGGAGAAGTTAAAAAACATAGGCGTGTGATTTTATT
>NZ_JBSKJR010000012.1:0-100122 GCF_053709675.1 Enterobacter sp. UPMP2052 | reverse complement strand
CGGTAGCGCCCCTGGTCATCCAGGTACGCGTAAATGTCGTTCTTTTCCCGGCTCTCGACTCTTGCCGGAAGGGTCCCGTGGATTTCAGGACGCGGGATTTCAGTCGGGCGGAAGCACCAGCGTTCGGTGTAAGGCATCCCCCATACCGACACGTGCAGACGGGAATCGCGTGCGCCCCGGAATGTCACCAGGGTGAGAACGACGCCCTCTTTCAGGGCCGTAATGACATCCCCCTGCGGCTCCAGCACCTGCCCGGGGGTGAGACCAGAGGCATTGCTGAACAGGTGAATACGGGCCGATTTGTTCAGCTCCCGCTCGTGATGGATTCGCGCATAAAACGCCCCGGATTCGGTTTCCGGCTCCGGGCTGGTGTCATCACCCGCCTCGCGGTACGGGGCGGCGTAGCGGTAGTGCTCTCCGGTGGTGACCGCATCATTACGCACGCTAACCGCCGCATCCATTGGCGTGGTGGCGGTGCGGTAGTTGTAGTCCCGCGTCGCGACGGTCCCGGGAATCACCTTGTACCAGGTCCGCACATCCCAGACCGATTCCGCCGCGCCGTCGAACAGGCCCGACGGCTCGCGGTACGGCAGGCGCACATCAAACTGGTAGCTCACCTGGCTGTCGGCAAAAATAAACGTATCCAGCTCGCGGGTGTTATCCATCTCCGTGCGCCAGTAAATGCCCACCTCGGACAGAATGCGCTGGATAAACTCCAGGTCCGTTTCCCGCCACTGAGTGATAATTTCTCGCGCCGGATAGATGCGCGTCAGGCGAAACTCAAAATCAGGGCCTTCCAGCCCGTGTCTACGCAGCACCTGCTCCACCACCTCCGGCACCGACTGGTTCTGAAAAACACGACACTGGCGGGTGTGCTCCAGCAGGGCCAGGCGGGAACTAAGCCTGAGCCGGTAGAGGGACTGGTCGGCGGTGGTGGAGAGCCATTCCAGGCGGGTGACAACGCCGTGAACAGTTTTGCCGCTGCGCATCCGGAAAGAAGCATATTTCATCAGCACGTCTTCCGGGGGAATGTTCGCCTGCTGGGAGGTAAATTCGATGTCCCATTTAAACGGCTCGCTCAGTGCTTCCCTGCCGCGAAAGCGCAGGACGTCCGGTTTTACCGGACTGTCAGTAATATCCAGAAAATAGCGGGTCTGCCCGTCAAAAAGCGCCAGCCAGTTATCCATAACAAAGACCTGATTTAATTTAAGGTTAAACAGGATGGTTGCATGGAGAAATGTCACTGTAAATAGCCGAAACAGGTGTTGAATTCTGAAAGGTGTGGAATAACTTACATTACCATCACCTTCCGCAGCGCCTGCGCCAGTTGCACCCGCGTAAACGGCTTACGCAGTAATTAAAACATCCTGCCGTTACGGGGCACACGCTGGTCTAAGTCCGAATGTTAATCAGGCCGCTTTGCCTTGCATTGCGTCGCGGGTGTTCATCACCAGGTTGATGGTGGCGTTTTCCAGTTAGTTGACGTCTATCCATGTCACATCCACGGCCCGTTCGACACGTCAATTTTGACGATTGGCCGCTTTTCGTCAGGGTTCTGACGACACATCGCCCGTAGCGTCAGGCAATACCCACATCAAAAACATGGCATAGAAGCTGCATAGTCACTGCGAAAGAATTGACTAACGGGAGCAGACTGATGAAAAAAGTCGTCACGGTGTGTCCTTATTGTGCCTCAGGTTGCAAGATCCACCTGGTGGTCGATAACGGCAAAATCGTCCGGGCGGAGGCAGCACAGGGGAAAACCAACCAGGGGACGCTGTGCCTGAAAGGCTACTATGGCTGGGATTTTATTAACGATACCCAGATCCTTACCCCGCGCCTGAAAACCCCCATGATCCGCCGCGAGCGCGGTGGCAGGCTGGAATCCGTCTCCTGGGACGAGGCGCTGGACTACGTCGCCACGCGCCTGAGCGCCATCAAAGCCAAGTACGGTCCGGATGCCATTCAGACCACCGGCTCGTCGCGCGGGACAGGGAATGAAACCAACTATGTGATGCAAAAATTCGCACGCGCCGTTATTGGTACCAATAACGTCGACTGCTGCGCGCGCGTTTGACACGGCCCATCGGTTGCAGGTCTGCACCAGTCGGTCGGTAACGGCGCAATGAGTAATGCGATTAACGAAATAGATAACACCGATCTGGTGTTTATCTTTGGCTATAACCCGGCGGATTCTCACCCTATCGTCGCCAATCACGTGATTAACGCGAAGCGCAACGGGGCGAAAATCATCGTCTGCGATCCGCGTAAAATCGAAACTGCACGCATCGCGGATATGCACATCGCGCTGAAAAACGGCTCGAATATCGCGCTGCTGAATGCGATGGGGCACGTCATCATTGAGGAAAATCTCTACGACCAGGCGTTTGTCGCCAGCCGTACAGAGGGCTTTGAAGAGTACCGGAAAATTGTCGAAGGCTATACGCCAGAGTCGGTTGAAGCGATAACCGGCGTCAGCGCGCAGGAAATTCGCCAGGCCGCGCGGATGTACGCGGGGGCAAAAACCGCAGCTATCCTGTGGGGCATGGGCGTTACCCAGTTCTATCAGGGCGTGGAAACCGTGCGTTCGCTGACCAGCCTCGCGATGCTGACCGGCAACCTCGGCAAAGCGCACGTCGGCGTAAACCCGGTGCGTGGGCAGAACAACGTGCAGGGCGCGTGTGATATGGGAGCGCTGCCGGATACCTATCCGGGCTATCAGTACGTGAAAGACCCGGAAAACCGCGCGAAGTTTGCGAAGGCCTGGGGCGTGAAGAGCCTGCCTGAGCACACCGGCTATCGCATCAGCGAGCTGCCGCACCGCGCGGCGCACGGCGAAGTGCGCGCGGCCTATATTATGGGCGAAGATCCGCTCCAGACCGACGCCGAGCTGTCCGCAGTGCGCAAAGGGTTTGAGGATCTTGAGCTGGTGATTGTGCAGGACATCTTTATGACCAAAACGGCGGCCGCGGCGGATGTGATTTTACCGTCGACCTCCTGGGGCGAGCATGAAGGTGTCTACACCGCAGCGGATCGCGGCTTCCAGCGCTTCTTCAAAGCGGTAGAGCCAAAGTGGGACCTGAAAACGGACTGGCAGATCATCAGCGAAATTGCCACCCGCATGGGTTATCCAATGCACTACAACAACACGCAGGAGATCTGGGACGAGCTGCGAAATCTGTGTCCGGACTTCACCGGTGCCACCTATGAAAAAATGGGTGAGCTGGGGTACATCCAGTGGCCGTGCCGTGATGAGTCAGACGCCGATCAGGGCACGTCGTATCTCTTTGAAGAGAAGTTCGACACCCCGAACGGGCTGGCGCAGTTCTTCACCTGCGACTGGGTCGCGCCTGTCGATAAACTCACCGACGAGTATCCGATGGTGCTCTCCACGGTGCGTGAGGTGGGCCACTACTCCTGCCGTTCAATGACCGGCAACTGTGCTGCGCTCGCCGCGCTGGCAGATGAGCCCGGCTATGCGCAGATCAACACTGCCGACGCCGAGCGTCTGGGCATTGAAGATGAAGCGCTGGTGTGGGTAAGCTCGCGTAAGGGGCGGATCATTACCCGTGCGCAGGTCAGCGACAGGCCGAACAAAGGGGCGGTCTATATGACCTACCAGTGGTGGATCGGCGCCTGTAACGAACTGGTGACGGAGAACCTCAGCCCGATAACCAAAACACCGGAGTATAAATACTGCGCCGTGCGCGTAGATCCCATTGCCGATCAGCACGCCGCTGAACGCTATGTGATTGACGAATATACGAAGCTGAAAGCCCGGCTGCGCGAAAGCGCGATGGGGTGAAGCCGTTAATTAAACGGTGAATAAAGGGGATGATATATTCATCCCCTTTTTATTTTAAATACACTCATTATATTTAAATATATTTAACCCGGAAGGCGTCTCGCAAAATAATGTAATTTGCGCCAAAAAGAATTACATCTTTGCATTTCAATTCATAAGGATAAGATAGGCGGCGGGTGCTTAAGACTTTCTGTCTTGAGCATTGTTGAGGGACAGAAAGTGGAGAGCCCCGGGAAATTTGCATTTACCCGAGGCTACCCTCCCCAACTACCAACAAGTTGAGGGTAGCCTCTTATTCTTTTTTTGACAAGGAGTAAAAGGCATGACGCCATTAAAAGCTGCGTTAGGCATTGTTTCAATTATTTGCCTGACTATAGTGATATTCGCCTTTATTAATCGCGGCAAGTTATGCGAACTCACAATAAAGAGTGAACATCAGGAGGTGGCGGCGAAATTAGCCTGTATTTCAGGCTAACCTCATCGGGCGGAACAGCCGTTCCGCCCGGCTTGTAGGATGCTGAGGTCTTAATGCACCCGTTTTTTTCTTTTGTGACCGCGATTATACTGCGCGCTATGTACCTTACTGATAAGAATCCATGAAACCCATTTTACTGTTGTTGCTTGTATTTACCTCGCTTGCCCATGCCGATGAGATTGGCAGTCAGTACAGGCAGCAGGCCGAAGCGGGCGACGCGCGCGCCCAGTATTATCTGGCCGACACCTGGTTCAGTTCCGGCGACAGCACACAGGCGGCGCTGTGGGCTGAAAAAGCGGCAAAAGGCGGAGACGTCGACGCCATGGGGTTGCTGTCACAGATCCATTTTTCCCAGGGGGAATACGCTCAGGCCAAAGCCCTGGCGCAGCAGGCCACCATCGCGGGCAGTAAACGCGGTGCGATTATGCTGGCGCGTCTGCTGGTGAACATCCAGGCGGGTAAACCCGATTATCCGCAGGCGATTCAGCTTCTGGAGGGTGCTACCGGGGATATAGAAAGCGATTCGGCCGTTGATGCGCAAATGCTGCTGGGGCTGATTTATGCCAACGGCGTTGAGGTGGCGCAGGATGACGTTAAAGCCGCCTCCTGGTTTAAGCGCAGCTCCTCGCTGTCGCGGACGGGTTACGCTGAGTACTGGGCGGGAATGCTGTTCCAGCAGGGCGAAAAAGGCTTTATCACGCCAAACAAACAGAAGGCGCTGTACTGGTTAAACCTGAGCTGTACTGAAGGGTTTGATACGGGATGCGAGGAGTTTGATGCATTGAGCGGGGAGTAAATGCCGGGGGCGGCTTCGCCTTACCCGGCCAACAAATCCGTAGGCCCGGTAGCGCAGCGCCACCGGGCTTAGGATGTTACTGATCTGCCGTCTTATCAAATCGACCCAGCACATCGCGTTCATACGCCAGCGCTTTCTTACGGTCAAACTTGTGTTCCCACTTGGCGATCACCAGCACCGCCAGCGCATTACCCACCACGTTCAGCGCGGTACGCGCCATGTCGAGGATACGGTCGACGCCGGCAATAAACGCCAGGCCTTCCAGCGGAATACCGACGCTGCCCAGCGTCGCCAGCAGCACCACAAACGACACCCCCGGCACACCGGCGATACCTTTTGAGGTGACCATTAAGGTCAGCACCAGCACGATTTCCTGCCACAGGGAGAGGTCAATTCCGTACAGCTGCGCGATAAAGATTGCCGCAATACTTTGATAGAGCGTTGAGCCATCGAGGTTAAAGGAGTAACCGGTCGGCACCACAAAGCTGGTAATAGACGCCGGGGCACCGTAGGCCTCCATCTTCTCAATAATACGCGGCAGCACGCTTTCAGAGCTGGCCGTAGAGTACGCCAGAATCAGCTCGTCTTTCAGGATACGGATCAGGATCCAGATGCTCAGCCCGCACAGGCGCGCCACGAGGCCCAGCACCACCAGCGCGAAGAACAGGATCGCGAAGTGCACCAGAATCACCAGTTTCGCCAGCGGCCACAGTGAGGCGAAGCCAAAGTTCGCCACGGTCACGGCGATCAGCGCAAATACCCCGACCGGCGCGTAGCGCATCACCATGTGGGTCACTTTGAACATGGTTTCAGAGATAGAGCGGAAGACGGTCACCAGCGGTTCACGGTGGGTCGCAGGCAGGGAAGAAAGCCCCAGACCAAACAATACCGAGAAGAAGATGATCGGCAGCATCTCGCCCTTCGCCATAGACGCCACGATGTTGGTTGGCACCAGCGAAAGAATAGTGCCCATCAGCCCATGGGCATGGCTCTGCACATCAGCGGTTGTACTTTGGTATTTCGAAATATCCACCGTCGCCAGTTGCGACATATCAATCCCGGAGCCGGGCTGAAACACGTTCGCCAGGGTGATACCCAGAATAATGGCGACCGTCGTGATCACTTCGAAATAGATGATGGTTTTAGCGCCGATACGGCCCAGCTGCTTCGCATCACCCACGCCTGCAATACCGACCACCAGCGTCGAGATCACAATCGGGACGACAATCATCTTGATCAGATGAATAAATATGTCGCCTGCCGGGGAGAGCAGGTTCGCAATCAGCCACTCGCGGCTGTCGCTATGATAATGGAGGTAACTGCCCAGTAAGATGCCCAGCACAAGGGCCAGCAGGATCTGCCAGGCCAGGCTGACTTTCAAATTTTTCATAAAAACAGACTTCCTCAATGAAATCTCCACTCCATCAGAACTGCATGAAAATGGGGACATACTGAAAGGGTATGAATTGTGTTGCGTTGGTTTATGGGATTTTTTAACGCGCCGTATGAGTATCATTTGCACGGCATGCTGCGCAAGCCTTAAAGAACGAGGCTTTTCACTACAAAAAGGGTCTATGACGCGAATTTGTAATAATTCTTATAAATAACCTTTTGTTATAAAAACGCTTTTTTCCAACTAAATGTGAATAATCTTTCGCGTAAATTATTTCCCTTCAAAGTGTCATTCGCTCATTTTTCAACCTGGTCAGACAATGCGTGATCTGCCGCCCAAATCCTAAACAAAGCTTGTAAAGCCCCTACTCTTAACGTTTTTGCGACATATTATTAACATCTTACAAGGAGAAAAAAAGCCATGAGCCAAGTACACAAACACGACATTCCCGCAAACATTGCGGACCGTTGCCTGATAAGCCCCGAGCAGTACCACGAGAAGTATCAGCAATCCATCACCAGCCCGGATGCGTTCTGGGGTGAGCAGGGTCATATTCTTGACTGGATCACGCCCTATCAGAAGGTGAAAAACACCTCCTTCGCGCCGGATAACGTCTCCATTAAATGGTATGAAGACGGCACGCTAAACCTGGCGGCAAACTGCCTGGATCGCCACCTTGCCGAGCGCGGCAATGAAACGGCCATCATCTGGGAAGGCGACGACGCTTCTCAGAGTAAACACATTACCTATAATGAACTGCACCGCGACGTGTGCCGCTTTGCCAACGTGCTGCTGGACCAGGGCATCAAAAAAGGCGACGTTGTGGCGATTTATATGCCTATGGTCCCGGAAGCGGCCGTGGCGATGCTGGCCTGCGCGCGTATCGGCGCGATCCACTCCGTTATTTTCGGCGGCTTTTCGCCTGAAGCAGTGGCCGGGCGCATCATCGACTCCAGCTCTAAGCTTATGATCACCGCCGATGAAGGCGTACGCGCCGGGCGCGGCATTCCGCTGAAGAAAAACGTCGATGAGGCGCTGAAAAACCCGAACGTTAAAACCATCAGCAACGTTATCGTGTTTAAACGTACCGGCGGCAACATCGACTGGCACGAAGGACGCGACCTGTGGTGGAGCGACCTGATGGCGAACGCCAGCGACCAGCATCAGCCAGAAGAGATGAACGCGGAAGATCCGCTGTTTATCCTTTATACCTCCGGGTCGACCGGCAAGCCGAAGGGCGTGCTGCACACCACCGGGGGCTATCTGGTTTACGCGGCGACCACCTTCAAGTATGTGTTCGATTACCATCCGGGCGACATTTACTGGTGTACCGCCGACGTAGGCTGGGTCACCGGCCACAGCTACCTGCTGTACGGCCCGCTGGCCTGCGGGGCCACCACCCTGATGTTCGAGGGCGTGCCAAACTGGCCGACCCCGGCGCGCATGTGCCAGGTGGTCGACAAACATCAGGTTAACATTCTCTATACCGCCCCTACGGCGATCCGCGCCCTGATGGCGGAAGGGGATAAGGCGATTGAAGGCACCGACCGCTCTTCGCTGCGCATTCTGGGTTCCGTGGGCGAGCCGATTAACCCGGAAGCCTGGGAGTGGTACTGGAAGAAGATCGGCAACGAGAAATGCCCGGTGATGGATACCTGGTGGCAGACCGAAACCGGCGGGTTTATGATCACCCCGCTACCGGGAGCCACGCCGCTGAAAGCGGGGTCGGCAACGCGTCCGTTCTTCGGCGTGCAGCCGGCGCTGGTGGATAACGAAGGTAACCCGCTTGAGGGCGCCACCGAGGGCAACCTGGTGATCACCGATTCCTGGCCTGGCCAGGCCCGCACCCTGTTTGGCGATCATGAGCGCTTCGAGCAGACCTACTTCTCCACCTTTAAAAACATGTATTTCAGCGGCGACGGCGCACGGCGTGACGAAGACGGTTACTACTGGATCACCGGGCGCGTGGATGACGTGCTGAACGTCTCCGGCCACCGTCTGGGCACGGCAGAAATCGAATCCGCGCTGGTGTCCCATCCGAAAATTGCTGAAGCCGCAGTTGTCGGGATCCCGCACAACATTAAGGGCCAGGCGATTTATGCCTACGTCACGCTGAACCACGGCGAAGAACCGTCGCCAGAGCTGTATGCCGAGGTGCGCAACTGGGTGCGTAAAGAGATTGGCCCGCTTGCCACGCCGGATGTTCTGCACTGGACCGACTCGCTGCCGAAAACCCGCTCCGGCAAGATCATGCGCCGTATTCTGCGCAAAATTGCGGCGGGCGATACCAGCAACCTCGGCGATACCTCAACGCTTGCCGATCCTGGCGTGGTGGACAAACTGCTCGAAGAGAAGCAGGCCATCGCAATGCCTTCGTAATTTTCTCCCTCTCCCCGTGGGAGAGGGCGGGGGTGAGGGCATCAGACCGCTCCTTCCTTCACCCTCACCCTAACCCTCTCCCTCAGGGAGAGGGGACAAAAACAAACCAACCTTACCTTTGGAGACTCTGTGATGAATAACGATATTTGTCAGCAGATAGAGAACAGTGCGCACTACAGGGAGCTCGTCGAAAAACGGCAACGGTTTGCCTTCTTACTTTCCATCATCATGCTGATTATCTACGTCGGCTTTATCTTACTGATCGCCTTTGCCCCGCACTGGCTCGGCACGCCGCTGCACGCGGGCACCAGCGTCACGCGCGGCATTCCGATTGGTATCGGCGTGATTGTCATTTCGTTTGTCCTGACCGGCGTGTACGTCTGGCGCGCGAACGGGGAATTCGATCGTCTTAACAAGGCCGTTCTGCGCGAGGTAAAAGCATCATGAAGCGAGTCCTGACGGCGCTTGCCGCCACACTTCCCTTTGCAGCCCAGGCTGCGGATGCCCTGACCGGCGACGTGCAGCGCCAGCCGACCAACTGGCAGGCGATCATCATGTTCCTGATCTTCGTGCTGCTGACCCTGTACATCACCTACTGGGCGTCGAAGCGCGTGCGCTCGCGTAACGATTACTACACCGCGGGCGGCAACATTACCGGTTTTCAGAACGGGCTGGCGATTGCGGGTGACTTTATGTCTGCCGCGTCGTTCCTTGGCATTTCTGCCCTGGTTTACACCTCCGGCTATGACGGCCTGATTTACTCCCTCGGCTTCCTGGTGGGCTGGCCGATCATTCTGTTCCTGATTGCCGAGCGTTTGCGCAACCTCGGGCGCTACACCTTCGCCGACGTGGCATCGTATCGCCTGAAACAGGGGCCTATTCGCACCCTCTCCGCCTGCGGCTCGCTGGTGGTCGTGGCGCTGTACCTGATTGCGCAGATGGTTGGCGCAGGCAAACTGATTGAACTGCTGTTCGGCCTGAACTACCACGTTGCGGTGGTGCTGGTCGGCGTGCTGATGGTGATGTACGTTCTGTTTGGCGGCATGCTCGCCACGACATGGGTGCAGATCATCAAAGCAGTGCTGCTGCTGTTTGGCGCAAGCTTTATGGCCTTTATGGTGATGAAGCACGTCGGTTTCAGCTTCAATAACCTGTTCACCGAAGCGATGGCGGTGCACCCGAAAGGGGAAGCGATCATGAGCCCGGGCGGGCTGGTGAAAGACCCTATCTCTGCCCTTTCGCTCGGCCTCGGGTTGATGTTCGGTACGGCGGGCCTGCCGCACATCCTGATGCGCTTCTTCACGGTGGCAGACGCGCGTGAAGCGCGTAAGAGCGTCTTCTACGCCACCGGGTTTATGGGCTACTTCTATATCCTGACCTTTATCATCGGCTTTGGCGCCATCATGCTGGTGGGGGCGAATCCGGCGTTCAAGGACGCGGCGGGCGCGCTGATTGGCGGTAACAACATGGCGGCAGTGCATCTGGCCGACGCGGTGGGCGGTAACCTGTTCCTCGGCTTTATCTCCGCCGTGGCCTTTGCCACCATCCTGGCGGTGGTCGCCGGGCTGACGTTGGCCGGGGCATCGGCGGTTTCACACGATCTCTATGCCAACGTGATCCGCAAAGGGGCAAGCGAACGCGACGAGCTGAAAGTGTCCAAAATCACCGTGCTGGTACTGGGCGTGGTGGCGATCCTGCTGGGGATTTTGTTCGAGAAACAGAACATCGCCTTTATGGTGGGGCTGGCCTTCTCAATTGCGGCAAGCTGTAACTTCCCAATCATTCTGCTCTCCATGTACTGGTCGAAGCTGACCACCCGTGGGGCAATGATTGGCGGTTGGCTGGGGCTGCTGACGGCGGTGATTTTGATGATCCTCGGCCCGACGATTTGGGTGCAGATCCTCGGTCACGAAAGCGCCATCTTCCCGTATGAATACCCGGCGCTGTTCTCTATCGCCGTGGCGTTTATCGGTATCTGGTTGTTCTCGGCGACGGACAACTCACCGGAGGGCAACCTAGAACGCGAGAAATTCCGCACCCAGTTTATCCGCTCACAAACCGGCCTGGGTGTAGAACAGGGCCGCGCGCACTAAGCCTCCCTCCCCGGCCGCAGGGCCGGGGAGTTAAAACATCACCCACGCCACCAGCGGCGCGATCAGCACCATCACCACGCCCGAAAGCATCATCACCAGGCTTGCCACAACCCCCTCCTGCTGACCCAGCTCATACGACCGCGCCGTGCCTGCACCGTGCGACGCCGCACCAAACCCTGCCCCTTTGGCCATCCCTTCCCGGATGGAGAGACGCAAAAACAGCATATCGCCAACCGCCATGCCAAACACGCCCGTGACGACCACAAACAGCGCCACCAGATCCGGTTGGCCGCCAAGCGGTTTCGCCGCCGCCAGCGCAAACGGCGTGGTGACCGAGCGCACGGCCAGGCTACGCTGGATCTCATCGGAAAGGGTAAACAGCCGCGCCAGCCAGACGGAGCTGCACACTGCCACCACCGTGGCGGTCATCACCCCCGCGCTCAGCGACATCCAGTGGCGTTTGATGATCGCGAGGTTGTCGTACACCGGCACCGCAAAGGCGATGGTCGCCGGGCCGAGCAGCCACAGCAGCCAGTGGGATTCGCCGATGTAGTTCTGCCAGGAGATGTGCCCGAACACCAGCATCAGCACCAGCAGGATCGGCGTGAACACCAGCGGCATCAGCGGCAGCGCGTGAAAACGACGATACAGCCGCTTGTTAGCAAAATAGATAACCAGGGTAGCCACCAGGCACAAAACGCTGATCTGAAAATTAGTCATGCTTCTGCCTGCTGATTTCAAAGCGGTACACTTTATCCACCACCCACGCGGTAGCACCCAGCACCATCAGCGTGCTCAGGGCGATGACCGCAAAAATACGCCAGCCGTCGACCATCAGCAGCTGCGCGTAGTTCACCACCGCCACCACTGCCGGCACAAAGAACAGCAGCATTTCCGCCAGCAGCCAGCGCGCCCCGGCGCGCACCCAGTTCAGGGGAAGTATGCGGCAGAGAATGAGCGTCAGCATCAGCACCATCCCCACCAGATTGGCGGGCAGCGGCAGATGCAGCCAGCCGACAAGATATTCAGCAAAAACAAAGAGTCCGGCATAAAGCAGTACCTGAACCGGTACCTGGAGTCGATGTACAACGGCAGGCGTAACACGGCTTAACGCCACGGCCATGGGTGATATCCTCAAAAATGAGACGGAGCGCCAGTATAGTGGGCGCACGCCCCGGGCAGAAATGAATTAAAATCATCGAAGGTATAGTTCCGAGGAATAATCATGGACATAAGAACGCTGCGCTATTTTGTCGAAGTGGTTCGCCAGCAAAGTTTTACCCGCGCAGCGGAGAAGTTATTTGTCACCCAGCCCACCATCAGCAAGATGCTAAAAAACCTTGAAGATGAACTGAACTGTACCCTGCTTATCCGCGACGGGCGCAAGCTTCTGCTGACCGACACCGGGCGCGTGGTGTTTGAGCGCGGGCTGGCGATCCTCGCGGAGTTCCGCCAGCTGGAAGCGGAGCTGGGTGATATCAATCACCTGACGAAGGGGCTGCTGCGCCTGGGCATTCCGCCGATGGTCGGCATGATGATGGCCGGGCCCATCAGCCTGTTTCGCCAGCGCTACCCCGGCGTGGAGCTTAAAATTGCCGAGTTTGGCGGCCTGACGGTGCAGCAGGCCGTGACCAACGGCGAACTGGACGTGGCGATGACGGCGCTGCCGGTTGAGGAGGAGAGCGGTCTGGCGACGCTGCCCCTGTTCAGCCATCCGCTGTGCGTGCTGGTGCCACGTTCCGGTGAATGGCTGCACATCGACTCGGTGAAACCCGAGCAGCTCGGCGAGCATCCGCTTTTGATCTACAACGAAGATTTCGCGCTCAGCCGCCAGTTGATGGCGCTGTTTCAGCAGCATAACGTCAAGCCGCGCATCGCGGTGCGCAGCGGCCAGTGGGACTTTCTGGCGGCGATGGTGCAGGCGGGCGTGGGGATTGCGATCCTGCCGCAGCCCATTTGCGAACGGCTGGATAAAAACACCCTGCGCTGGATCCCGCTGGAGAGCGAGCTGCACTGGCAGCTGGGCATGATTTGGCGCGAAGGGGTCTATTTGTCGCACAGCGCACAGGCGTGGCTGAAATGCTGCGAGGGGTTTTGGATGCCACCTGAATAGCCGGGTGGCGGCTTCGCCTTACCCGGCCTACTCGTCCTGAAATGCTGCGAGGGGGTTGGATGCCGCCTGAATAGCCGGGTGGCGGCTTCGCCTTACCCGTATATGGACACCTCCCGTTATGCAAGCCACTAATCATGTTTTGTGTAACGGGAGTAAGATGCTTTCGTATATCCGGCCTTTCTTTCGGCACCGTCGTGCCTGGCCATGATGTTATCTGCACACCTGGTTCCATTCGGCCTAACGGCTTTGCTTCGCAGGGAGCCTTCGGGTAAACCGGAGTTTTCAGGGGTCGGTCTTACCTGTTACACATCTGTGCTTAATGACTCTGCAATCTCATGACAGGATTATTCTTCTCTCTCATTCTTAACGCTCCGTCCTACATCACGCGATACTCTTCTTCCCGACTCAGCACGGCCCACGCGATACGGGCATTTTTGTTCGCCATGGCGACCGTTGCGACATTCCTGTTACGTCTTTCTGCCACTGACTGCAGCCACTGGCTTCGACGGTCTTCCTTGTTACCGCAGGCATTCAGTACTGCACGCGCTCCGTGGATCAGCAGCGTTCGCAGGTAGCTGTCACCCCGCTTACTGATGTGACCCAGCCGGTTTTTTCCGCCGCTTGAGTGCTGCCTGGGAACCAGCCCCAGCCAGGCCGCCATTTCACGCCCGTTTTTAAACTGTCTTGCATCACCCACTGCTGCAACCAGCGCGCTGGCGGTTACCGGGCCAATCCCGCTGATCTCCTTAAGCCGCCTGATACGCTCATCTTCCTGCGCCAGCTGTTTAAGCCGCCGGTCGTAACGCGCCAGTCGGTCATCCAGTATCTGCAATTCCTCCGCTAACTCGCACAGCAGGCGGATAAAGCGGTTATCCCATTGTTCCTGCTGAGAAAGTATCTCCGGCAGGGCCCGTCTGAGCGCGGCAAGCCCGACAGGAAGCGCAAGGCCAAATTCGCCCAGCATGCCGCGTATCTCGTTGCTGAGCGCCGTTCTGTCGCGAAGCAGGCGGGCACGAACCCGGTGCTCTGCCTGCATGCTCTGCTGCGCCTCAGATTTAACGGCAACATAGCGCATACCGGGCCTGCTGACGGCCTCACAGATGGCTTCGGCATCATTGGCATCGTTTTTGTTGCCCTTCAGATAAGGCTTAACGAACTGGGGCGGGATAATACGGACAGAGTGCCCGAGTCGGGTCAGCTCTCTGGCCCAGTAATGCGAGGAGCCGCAGGCTTCGATACCAATAAGACAGGGCTCAAGCTGGGCGAAAAAGACAAGCATCTGTGAACGGCGCAGTGTTTTACGGAGAACAACGCGTTCATGGTGATCAACGCCATGAAGCTGAAAAACCAGCTTTGCGAGATCGAGGCCAATACGTTTAATATTCATGTGGACACCTCCCCCTGGGAACTGAAGTTAACACCTCAGTCTGGCACTAATGATGCCGTAAGGTGGGAGGTGTCCATCACATCGGCCTACTCGTCCTGAAATGCTGCGAGGGGGTTGGATGCCGCCTGAATAGCCGGGTGGCGGCTTCGCCTTACCCGGCCTACAGGACTTGTAGGCCCGGTAAGCGCAGCGCCACCGGGCAAAACGCTACTGATTCTCTACCAACAGCGCTTCCAGCAGATCCAGATCGTGCAGCAGCTTTTGCAGCGTCTCGTTGCTGATCTGGCGCGTGGCGCGCAGGTGATACAGCTCGGCGCGCTCGGAGCGCAGCGCCGCCAGGCGGAACCGGCGCTCCAGGTTCTCTTCCTGCAGCGAGCTTTCCACGTCGTTACGTCCGTCCGCGCGGCGGCGCAAATTACCGATCACGCGGGAACTCACCTCGGTCAGCAGCTGGTTATCAATATTCTCTTCGCTGTCTGCGGCAAGGCGCTCCTCCATCTTCTGGATCGCCACAATCGCCACTTCGGCGGTGGCCGCTCGGGCAATCCGCTCCTCTTTGTGCTGCTGGCCAGAGTCACCGACATCAATATGCTGGAGCAGCATCGGCAGCATGATCACCCCGACAAACAGCGAGAACAGGATCACGCCCGCCGCCAGGAAGACAAGCTCGTAACGCGCCGGGAAGACATCGCCCGTGGGCAGCAGCAGCGGAATGGAGAGCACACCGGCGAGGGTAATCGCCCCGCGCACGCCCGCAAAGGAGGCGATCAGCAGCTCGCGGGTGGACCACGAACCGAACTCCATCGGCTTTTTCTTCAGGAAGCGCATGCTGAAGTTCTTCATCGTCCACAGCCAGCCGAAACGCACCAGCATCAGCGCCAGGTAGATCAGCACGATATCGGTGAACAGCATCCAGGTTTCGACGTTAGGGTCAGCTTCTGCCGCCACCAGCGACGACTCCAGAATGCCCGGCAGCTGCAGGCCCAACAGCAGGAACACCATGCCGTTAAAGACAAATTCCAGCATCGCCCAGGTGCTGTTGGCGCGCAGACGCATCGCCAGCGGCGCGCGGCGCATCACGCCGGAGCGGGTGATGGTCATCCCCGCCGCGACCGCCGCCAGAATGCCCGACACGCCAATGTGTTCGGCAATCAGGTAAGAGGCAAACGGCAGCAGAAACAGCAGCACAATCTGGGTGGCCGGCTCATCGCCGCCCCAGCGGCTGAGGAAGCGCAGCGAACGGCCATACAGCCAGCTCACCACGAAGCCCGCCAGAATACCGCCGATCGCCACCTTAAAGAATTCCATGGTCGCGCCGCCCACGGTGAAGACCATCGTCCCCATCGCGACCGCCACGGCAAACTTCAGGGCGACCAGGCCAGAGGCATCGTTCATCAGCGCCTCGCCCTGCAAAATGCCCATGATTTTCTTCGGAATACGACCTTCGCCAACAATGCCGGACAGCGCCACGGCATCGGTTGGCGAGAGCACGGCCGCCAGCGCAAAGGCCGGAATAAGCGGAATGCCCGGCACGGTCCAGTAGATCAGGTAGCCAATCCCGACCACGGTGACCACCACCAGCGCCAGCGCCAGGCCGAAGATCTCTCGCCCGTGCTCAAGGAATTCGCGGGTCGGCGTTTTCCAGCCATCGGCGAACAGCAGCGGCGGAATAAACAGCACGAGGAACAGTTCGGGGTCGAACTCGACGTGCAGGCCAAACGTCGGCCACGCCAGCAGCGCGCCGATAGCAATTTGCATAAGTGGAAGCGGTAGCTGGAAGGGCAGTACGCGTGTGACCACCCCCGATAACGAAACCACCAGGATCATGATGAGTATTGTGAAAAAGATTTCCATGCGTTCCCTGTTTGCTGTGTTGCTTATGTACCTCAAAAGGCGTCGTGCCTTTCAGTCTATCCTCTCCAGAGTAACGCAAAAGGCAACGAGATGAGTTCTGAAAATAAAAACGGGCGGCCTGAGCCACCCGTTTTCGCAGGAAAAGACAAATCAGATGGCCCAGCCACCCGCGTAGAACGCCACCAGCGCGATGGCGATCACCACGGTGCCGATGTTCAGCTTGCGCCACTCGCCGGAGACCAGGCGACCAATGACCAGCGACGCGAAGCCGATCATGATACCGGTCACGATGTTGCAGGTCAGCACGATGAACACCGCGGTAATGAGGCCTGACATGGCATCCACGAAATCGGCAAAGTCGATTTTCGCCACGTTGCTCAGCATCAGCAGGCCGACGTACATCAGCGCCGGTGCGGTTGCGTAAGCAGGTACCAGGTAGGAGAGCGGAGAGAGGAACAGGATCAGCAGGAACAGCACGCCCACGGTGATCGCCGTCAGGCCGGTTTTACCGCCTGCCGCCGTGCCCGCTGCGGACTCAATGTACACCGCTGCCGGGGCCGCCCCTACCAGGCCGGAGAAGACGCTGCTCAAAGAGTCGGTCGTCAGCGCTTTGCCGCCATCAATAATCTGGCCGTCTTTATCCAGCAGGTTCGCCTGACCGGCGACCGCGCGGATGGTCCCGGTGGCATCAAACACCGCCGTCATCACCAGCGCCAGCACGCTTGGCAGGATCACCGGGTTCAGTGCGCCCACGATATCCAGGCTGCCAATCAGGGAGTTGCCGTTGTCATCGCTCAGCGACGGCATGGCAAAAATACCGGAGAAGTGCACGGTCGGGTCGAAGATCAGGCCAACAATGGACACACCGATAATGGTCAGCAGAATGCCGCCAGGCACTTTCAGTTTTTCCAGACCAATAATCACCGCCAGCCCCACCAGGGACATGATCACCGGGAAGCTGGCGAAGTTGCCCAGCGCAACCGGCAGGCCGTCCAGCGGGTTCTTGATCACCAGGCCAACGCCGTTTGCGGCAATCAGCAGCAGGAACAGGCCGATACCGATACCGGTGCCGTGCGCCACGCCCTGCGGCAGGTTGCGCAAAATCCAGCTACGAATACCGGTTGCGGAGATAATGGTAAACAGCACGCCCATCAGGAACACGGCGCCGAGGGCAACCGGTACGCTAATGTGTTGACCCAGCACCAGGCTGAACGCGGTAAAGGCGGTCAGCGATATGGCGCAGCCGATAGCCAGCGGCAGGTTCGCCCACAGGCCCATGACGATAGAGCCAACGCCCGCCACGAGGCAGGTGGCAACAAAGACAGCCGCAGGCGGGAAGCCCACCTTGCCCAGCATGCCCGGCACAACGATGACGGAGTAAACCATCGCCAGAAACGTGGTCAGTCCGGCAACGACTTCCTGACGCACGGTGCTGCCGCGCGCAGAAATTTTAAACATGGCGTCAAGCGAACCGCCGGTACGCGCAGATGGCGTAGACATAGAAAACATCCCCTGAGAATTTTTTTAGATCGCCTGCAAACGTGGTGGAGACTCCACTGCCAGCTAAACGTCAAATCCTTGTGCTACGTTTGCGACGAAAGGGGCGTCACAAAAAAAGCAAACGTTTAGCTCCGCGCTTACAAAACGGGTGGTCAATTTAAGGCAAACGATTATCTAGCCTAATCCCCGCCCTTTTCAACTGAACTTTCTCGTTTTGGACTAATTTTCGCGTATGTCGCCGAAGAAATAAGCAGAGGATGCGCAAACGTTACCGTGGATGCGCATTTTCGTAACAGTTACGCGTCACCGGGAAGGGTCAGCGGCCCGCCTTTTTCGAGGGTTCTCTGCCAGGCCGGGAGGTTCTCAACTTTCGCTTTCCACGCCCGGGTGTGCGGCAGGTTGTCAATGCCGCCTCGCGACAGCAGGGCAAAGATCGGGAAGCTCATCTGAATATCGGCCATGCTCAGCGTCTCCCCGGCAAACCAGCTGTGTTGCGCAAGATGGGATTCGATAAAGCGCGCGTGGGTTTCCAGCTGGCGGTTGAGATAGGCTTTTTGTACCCCCTGCCCCAGCGCTTTACCCAGCGTTCGCAGGCCAAACGGCACCGGCGGTTTGCCGAGGCTGTTGAAAACCAGCTTCATCAGGAGCAGCGGCATCAGCGAGCCTTCGGCATAATGCAGCCAGAAGCGGTACTGCACCTTGTCGGCGGCATCCTGCGGCTTGAGCCGGGAATCGGCATCGTAGGTTTCCTGCAGGTATTCGAGGATCGCGCCGGATTCCGCCAGAATCAGGCCGTTATCTTCCAGTACTGGCGATTTCCCCAGCGGGTGCACTTTTTTGAGCGACTCGGGTGCCAGCATCGTCTTTTCACGCTGGTAGTGAACAATCTCATAGGGCAGAGAAAGTTCTTCTAGCGCCCAGATGACCCGATGTGAACGCGACTGGTTAAGATGGTGGACCTTTAGCATCGTCTTCTCCTGTGAATGATCACTTTTAACTATAGAAAATCGAACAACATCGCGAAAAAATTTCGGCTAAAAAGCGTTCAGCTGCGCTGGCGAAATAGCCGGGCCTGGATAGAATTAAAGTGTCAGCACAAACCGGAACCTCACCCAACTTGCTCGACACGAGGGGTGCTGATGTCGGGGGAAACCCTCCTGTGAACCAGCGGGATAGAGAGAAAGACAAAGACCGGGAATAAACTAAAGCGCCCTCCTGTGGCGCTTTAGTTTTTTTATGCGTGCGGGAATTTGCCGGGTGGTGGCTGCGGGATTAAGGATTGCGGGCAAAACGCAGGCCGGGTAAGCGAAGCGCCACCCGGCGAACGCACGCATTCACTCCTCCTCCAGCAATCGCGCCCCTGTGCCCTGCTCGCCCAGCCTGTCGCCAGGGTTACGCAACGGGCAATCGCTGCGCGACAGACACCCGCAGCCAATGCACCCGTCCAGTTCATCGCGCAGGGCCACCAGGGTGTGGATGCGCCGGTCAAGCTCCTCCCGCCACTGGGATGACAGCTCCTTCCACTCTTTTGGGCTAAGGGAGTGGCCTTCTGGCAACACGCCAAAGGCATCGCCGATGGTCGCCAGGGGGATGCCGATGCGTTGCGCAATTTTGATAATCGCCACATAGCGCAGCACGTCGCGGGTGTAGCGCCGCTGGTTGCCCGCATTGCGGATGCTTTTAATTAACCCTTTGCTTTCATAGAAGTGGAGCGCCGATACCGCCACGCCGCTTCGCTTAGCCACTTCTCCGGGGGTTAACAGCGCTTTTATTCGCGGCAATCTCTTTTCCATAAAACCTCTTTACCTCAAGTTAACTTGAGGAATTATACTCCCCCGCAGAGAAAACGACGAATTAACCGAGATAGATGTATCTACAGAGGGGCAACCTTATGTCGCATCAGCAAATTATTCAGACACTTATTGAATGGATTGATGAACATATCGACCAACCGTTGAACATTGATGTGGTCGCAAAGAAGTCGGGCTATTCAAAATGGTACTTACAGAGAATGTTCCGCACCGTCATGCACCAGACGCTGGGTGAGTACATCCGCCAGCGCAGATTACTGCTGGCGGCGCAGGCGCTACGCTCTACGCAGCGGCCCATTTTTGATATCGCGATGGATCTGGGATACGTGTCGCAGCAGACCTTTTCCCGCGTCTTCCGCCGCGAATTTGACCGCACGCCGAGCGATTATCGCCACCAGCTGAACTAAGGCGTGTTAGCCCAGAGGTTGCTGCTGCCAGGAGATAAACTCCTGCGGCGGCATCGCTTTCGCGAAGTGCCATCCCTGACAATACTGCACGCCGCGCTTTAACAGCCAGCTCACCTGCTCTGCCGTCTCCACCCCTTCCGCAATGGTTTTCAGACGCAGGCTCTGCGCCATTTCGATGATGTGCTCGGCAATCAGGTGGCTGGTGCTGTTGGTGGCTAAGGTATCGATAAAGGATTTATCAATTTTCAGAATATCGACGTTCAGGGAATAGAGGTTGTGCAGGTTGGAATAGCCGGTGCCGAAATCATCGATTGCCACCTCATAGCCCGCCTGGCGGAAGGCCTGGATCACCGGCGTGGTTTTCGGCACATCGATAAACCCGCGCTCTGTCACCTCGATTTTGATCTGCTGCGCGCGCACGGCGAAGTATCTGGCCTTGTCAGAGATCATGGCGATCAGGCGCGAGGAGTGGAAGTCCGATGCCGAAAGGTTAATCGAGATATACAGCTGCGGATGGTTTGCCAGGTAGTGTCCGAGATCGCTAAAGACCTCTTCCACGACGTAGTCCGTGATGCGTTCGATCATCCCCTCTTTTTCAGCCAGCGGGATGAACTCTGCCGGGCTCATCACCTGCCCGTTAAATCCCGGCCAGCGCAGCAGCGCCTCTGCACCGACGCACTGATTATTTTTAATATCGATAATCGGCTGGTAGTGCACGCAAAGCTGGCGTTTATTCAGCGCCCGATGGAGCAATCGCCCCGGAGAGTTGAATTCACGGTGGGTACGCGACCAGACCAGCAGAATAATCAGGCTGCAGATCATGCCCAGCGGCAGCGTCAGGGTTGCCTGGTGATAAAGCGTTTCATAAAAGCGGGCAGTGGATGTCGACACAATCGCCGCTATAGGTCGTTTTTCAGATTTGACGATCGTATAGAAGCGGTCATCTTTTTGAAATGCCGATTCCTTATCGCCAATCACCGAATTTAATAATGAAATATCCGCTTTTGCGCTGACGGAAAATAATGCATTAGTGACCGTGTCATACATCCCCCACAACAATGAATGGTCGGATGACATCACTTCGCTGTAAAAAAGCGGATTGACCACCACCACATAATTTCCCCGCTGCATATACGTCATTTTATAGCCCGGAAAAAAGGGCGTATCGCGATAATAATAGATAGCGACGTCGGGTTTACGGATGAAATTGGCGGTGGGGATAGCGTAAGGCTGGTCTGGGGTTAATACGGTCGAACAGAGAAAATTTTGCCCCTCGGCATAAATTAAATCAGCGACGAAGAGGCGGGCGCGAACAACATTCAACATATATTGACGATGCGCAGGGGTACACCGCTCTCCCTGATATTTTTCGGCATCGTCCCGGGCTAAATCCACCTGTTGAATCACCAGCTCGGTTTTATCCAGCGCCAGTTCGGCAAAGGTGCGCAGCTGGCTGGTGGTCTCCGACACGGCTCTGAGCTGGGCAAACCATAGCGCAAGCATCACCGGCAGCATAACTACCATGATGATCCCTACCACCCTGAGCATCTTGCGCCGCGCGCTACGATTCATTTCCCGCCCTATATCCCTGCATGTTGTACGCCTGTAGTACTGAAGGCCGGATGCTTTGACAAACAGGTGATTACGTTGCATGAATCATGCGAAGTTAGCAACTGACTTTTCGTATTAAAAATCTTAAAAATCGTTATGACGATAATATTTTCCCGTAAGCCAAACTGAAGGAATTCGTTCCGTTTCAATTAAGGAAAATAATTATCCACCAAAAGCAGGACGTTTAAGATAACACAGCCGGGGATCGTTGATTAAAACAACTGACGTCAGCATGAAAAAAGTACAGCCTGAACATAAATGTCGCGTTATTTGCGCACACGGCGTTAATGCGTTGCGTTATAAATAATCTGACGCCACCACGGTTTTTCCTCTTCCCGTACGTTTGGCATCATATAATGCTTTATCGGCTCGCGTGAGTAACGCCGACGAGTCGCGTTGTCCCTGGCACACCTCGACCACGCCCGCGCTAAAGGAGAGCACCAGGCTTTTATTGCCCACCTGCAGAGGTTTGCTGCTAAGCATCGTCCGTAACCGGGCGGACAACCGCGTGGCCGCCTCCCCGTTGCCCCTTGCCAACAGAAGTAAAAATTCCTCACCGCCCACGCGCCCCAGCAGTGAATCCGCCGGGCTAAGCGCGCGAATGCAGTCGCAGAAATGGCGCAGCGCCGCATCGCCCACCTGATGTCCCCACCCATCGTTAATCTGCTTGAAATAATCCAGGTCGAACATCAGCACGCAGAAATGGCTGCGAGGATCGTGACGGGAGTTCACCGCCAGCGCCATTTTCAGCTGGTGCAAAATGGCGGAACGGTTAAGGCAGCCGGTGAGATCGTCAGTGGTCGCCTTCACGGCCAGCCGCTGCTCGGCTTTTTTACGTTCGGTGATGTCGAGGCCAATATTGAGAATGGAGTTGTCCGGCAGCAGGATATTCGACCAGAGGATGGTGAGCGGCGTGCCGTCCTTGCGTACCGGATGCCATTCATACATGTCTTTTAGCGGCGAGTGATGAACCGACTCTCTGACCCGCCGTCGCTCGTCCGGATCGGGATAAAACAACGTTAGCGGGTCCGCATGGGCCGCAATCTCCGCCCTGCTCCAGCCGAACACCTTTTCACACTCGGCGTTCCACAAGACGCAGCGGTTATGCCTGTCGAACGCGTTCATTAACACCGGGGCACGTTCAAACAGGGTTTTATATTGTGTGACGACCCGCTGCATTTCCTGCGCCGTTTTTTCACGGGCAAGCATCTCTTCAAAGTAGTCTTTTAATTTTTCGACCAGCAGCGCCACAATATTTTTCAGGATCGGCAAAGCAGACAGTTTTTCATCGAACGCCAGAAAGAAATACCCGCTGCACTGCCCGTGCCGGGTTGAGAGTTTGCAGAGCACCCCGCTCTGCAATTGCGCACAGCCCGGATGCTGCGGGGCAAAGTGCGCCCGACCAATGTTTTCTTTCCAGTAGATAACGCGCCAGGCGCGATGATGGCGTTGCAGCAATGTGCTGGCAAGAAAATCCGCCACTTCAAAGGGGTGGCAGGTGACCTCACCTGCGCTCACCACCCGCTGCACCCCTTCCCCGTCAACGCTGACCCAGGCGAGCGTCGAGCCCAGCGCGCCGTTGATGGTTTTCAGCATCTCCGCCAGGGAACACTGTGCGTTAAGTTGAGGGATCAGTTTTGCCAGAGCGTGCAGCGCCTGCATGCTGTCATTAACAATCTTGTTTCTTTTTTCTTTCATCTTTTTTTCGCAGGTCATTAATGAAATAGCAACCACAGCAAATCAGATAAGAAAAAGAATAAACCGAATGGTCAAATAAGGGCTGAGTGTAAATGAAAAGGTACAAAATAATAAAAAAGCCAAATAAATCATCAATCTGACGTATTTGCCGCTGGTACATTTATTTATCCACTCAAGCATAATCCATAGGTCTGATACTGTAAACGTTATACACCTTACGGATTATTGCCGCGCTTTGCCTATCCTGATGAATTTATTATAAAGAGGAGGAGAAAAGGCCTGCTGCGCCTGCGAAGATATATTTTCACTGGTTATAAATACCCGCTTTTTACCCACCTGAGGCTGGCGAATAAATCTACAAACGTGATATAGTTCACACATATTATGTAACGCAAGACACTGTTTCAGTGTAGTTCGTCTGTTTTGAGGATGGGTTTTATGGCAACCATTACAACCAGCATGGTTCTCCTGCGCTGGCCCTTGTGCAGTGCGGTATTGATGTTTTTAGCCAGCACGCTGAATATTCAGTTTCGTAAATCTGACTACGCCGGTCTCGCGGTGATCAGCACCCTGCTGGGCGTCGGCGCGGCCTGCTGGTTCGCTACGGGACTGCTTGGCATCACCCTGCTGGATATCGCCGCCATATGGGAAAACGTCAAAGTGGTGATGGTAGAAGCCATGAGCCATACCCCACCCGACTGGCCGGTCGTCATTACCTGATCCGCGTTTCCCTTTGCCCCCATCCCTGACGATGTTCAGACAAAGGGACCTCGCCTCAGAAGATCCCTTTCTGGCGGATCTTCTGCATTTTCTCTACCGGTGCGTCAACCTTGCTCACTTCAACGTTATCGCGTTCGGGCGCTGGCGCGCTGGCGGTCTTTGCCGCCATGCGTAGCTGCTGCAGTGCGAGTTTGTGCTGTTCCATCAGAGGCTTAAGCGCGGCGACCTCCTCACGAATTTTTTGCAGTTCCATCAGCTGTGCGGATGGCTCCTCCTGCTTTTCCGGCGCGGGCTGAAGCTCGCCCAGCAGCGCACTGAGCGTGAGATTTTCGCGCCCCAGCGACTCCGCCACATGGTGGCAGAGCGCCGGATCTAACAGAAACAGCTGCAAACCGGCCAGGTAGACGTCACGATGAAAACCGCGGATAGCCATGTTGGCATCGTCAACGCTGTCTGCCTGGTGTACCGACTGATGCCATTTTTGCAGCTGCTGCATCGCACGCCGATCCGCGTGCGACTGTTCCGGCGTCAGGTGAAGGGAGAGGTTAACGCGGCGGATCTGCCCCTTATGCATCCTCGCCCACCTCGGCCATTAACGGTTCATCGATGGTCTGCGCGCCCGCGTCCGAGTGATAGAGGCAAATTTCGCGCGACAGCGCGCTTTGCGGGTTGTCGATAGTGACCACGCGGTCGCCAAGCGTGGCGTACGCTTCCCGAATCGCGCCTTCAATCAGATGCGCACCGCCACCCACCAGGTAAACGCGGTTCGGGTTTTTGGCAAATTTCTTCGCCTCATACGCCACCTGATCGCCCAGCTCCTGAATCTTGATGTCGATTTTTTCGAGGATCTCGTCGATACGCGATTCGTCGTTAATGACGCTTTTCACGAAGTCGAGGTCGTGACGGCGCTTGATCAGCTCATTCGCCACCAGGTAACTTGAGTCGCTGTCGGCGGCGGCGAGCAGCTTGCGCGTCGCGTCCGTGACCATCGCCACGCCAATTTCATTGTTACCGTAAATGGCGGAAACATCATCAAACTCCCCCACGACGATGCCCATATCCAGGGTGGTGCCACCGCAGTCCACCACCAGCGATTTTGTGAATTCGTTAACGCTGGAATTCAGCAGATGCGACAGCGCGGCTGGCAGGCTTTCCGGCATTACCTGAACGTCGACGATACGGAACAACTCGCCCTTGTTGAGCGTAATATCGCGCATCAGGTTCTGACGCTTCGCCTCAATGCGATCTTCATTGCGCTGGCAGTCGTCCGGGTTATAGAACTGGGTGATCGGCAGCGTCACAATCACTTCAACGTCACACGGGGTCACGCCGGTTTGCAGCAGCGCGTGGTGTACCGCCAGCAGGTTCAGATCGTCGTACTGATAGTCGATATGGGTGGTCGACAGCGCCTTATCCGAGGTGGCGTCGTAGGTGTATTTGGTGGTGCCGATGGTGTAGTTATGCACCGCCTGGCCGCGCAGCAGCGCCGCGCTCTTCCAGTCTTTACGGAAGGAGTTGGGCGAGACCACGGTTTTCAGCGTGCCATTCTCAATCCAGCTGATTTTGACGTTGGTGGAGCCATCATCAATGGCAAATTTTTTACGCGTCTGGTTCATACAAGTCTCTCAGTCAATCTTTATACAGGAGGGCCATCCCTGGCGGCGCATACCTTGAGGGGGTATTCAGCGTCAGGCCGTTACAGGACGGCCTCTTCAGTTAATATCCGGCGGGCACCGAGGTAGTGGTCCTGCCAGAAGCTGTCGGAAAGCTGGCTCACGCGGATATTCAGACCGGTGCGCGGCGCTTCGATAAATTGTCCGTCGCCCAGGTAAACGCCGACGTGATCGGCCCCCGGGCGCTGGCTAATGTTGAAAAAGACCAGGTCGCCGCGACGCAGTTTCTCTTGTTTGATCGGGCGCAGCGTGCGGTCCTGGAACATCCCGTTGGCCGTGCGCGGCAGGGTGCGGCTCAGTACCGGGTTAAAGGCGTAGAACACCAGACCGCTACAGTGGCGGCGATACTCATTGAAAGTTTTTGCGAAAAAACCAGTGGGTACAGTCGATAACGTCACCGCTGGCGGGATCGGGGATCTCAGGTAAAAAGGCAAAGCTGGGCTGTAACCCCAGCCAGCAGTGAGACTGCATCTGCATGGGCCAGCAGGCGTCGAGGCTGACGCCATGCTCGTGCGCCTGTTGGTAAAAATCACGCAGCGTCGGGATATAGCTGCCGTTAACGGCATAGGCACAGCCGCAACCGGCGCTCAGCACACGCGCTACGCCGGGCAACGCTTTCAGGAGCGAGATGTCGTTATATCGCGCCCCCAGCAACACCACCTGCCAGTCGATATGCGGCAAACGGCTCAGCAGTTGATTGACCGTTTTCAGCGAGTTCTCTTTGCGCACATACTTCAGGCGAGCATCAAGCAGCACCACGCTGCGCCACTGCTCACGTTGCGCCACGTCCAGCACCTGGATGTGCGCCTCCAGCTCGCTATGGCCGGGGTCGCGGGCAAACGGCACCAGATGGTGGTTATCAAGCCCCAGCGAGGAGAGCGCCTGCAGCTGCGCCGCAAGAACCTCGGGCTGCGCCGGGTCATACATCACCGCTACCTTGTCAAACGCGGCCCAGTCCACCGAGGTGCTCAGCGGTGCCTGGCTCAGACGCCGGTAGTGGCTCAGCAGGTTGCGATCGGTGACAAAATCCTCCAGCGTCAGGTCCACCGGCGTGGAGGAGCCAAGCACAAAATCTTTGTCGTAGGTGTTGGCGCTGTGGGAGATACACAAAATTGCGTCGCGCGGATCGATCTGCTGTATCGGCGCGGTGAAATTGTTCAGAAACGCCTGCTCTTCCGCGAGGGTGGCCGTGTCTTCATAACGGTGATTTTTAAGGAAGTTGCGGTGATAGCCGAACGTGCCGTTGAGCGCATGGCGCTCACCAAAAGCGTGCGTGCGGTAAATTTTATCGAGATGGCTGTACCAGATATAGATGGTGTCGCTACCGGAAAACAGCGCGTTGTTATGCTGCATCGCCGCCACCTGCGTGCTGATTTTGGTCGGCGGATAATAGTCATCATCGTCAAAACAGAGGATGTACTCGCCGCTCGCCATCTCGTTCAGCATGTTGCGCTTCTTACCGAGATCGAGCCGCTCCGGGCTGTGCACGTAGCGCACGTTACCCACCGCAGGGTCGACCATCATGGCGATCAGGTCTTCGTTACTCTGTTCCGAATCATCAAGAATAATCAGCTCGCGCTTGTCGGCCGGGTAGTCCTGATACTGGAAGATATAGAGCAGATAGGGCAAAAACGCCCGGCGATTCCAGGTCGGACAGACGACGCTCACAAACGGGGTCGCGTAGGTCTTTTTCTGCTGCTGGCGTTTCAGCAGCGTCTGCATCAGGTTACTCATTTATCGGTGTCGCTGTGCCTGTTGTTGACGCAGCCAGCACTGGGCGGAGACCGCGTCCGTGGTTTTCTGATCGCGGCGCTCCTGCGCCAGACGATGCTCTTTCCGACGCGATTCCAGCACCACTTCGAGGCTTTTTTCGCGGCGAGACTCCGCCAGCAGATTGCCCTGAAGTTTTTGCGCCTCGACGTGCGCCAGCGCCTGCTCCTGCTTCTGCCAGTCGATCACGCGCTGAATATGGCGCTTATAGCCGGACTGATTGCACAGCAGCGTTGCGCTGCCCTGCATCTCCTGCACGCTGTTGTTCGCCAGGTGGGTCAGGGCGTCAATATTCTTCTCCAGCCGCTGGCACAGCTGCTGCTGGGAGGCCAGACGAGCGCTGAGATCGTTCACCGCGCGGTTGCGCAGCAGGTGTAGCTGTTCAAGGGTAGTAATCAGTTTGCTCATCGCGAATTATCCTGCCTGGGCCAGCGCGTTAAGGTCGGCAATGGTGTTGCCGAGCGGGGCCGCGTTCTGCACTTCCTGCTGCAGGAAACGGGTTATCGCCGGCGAGAGGTTGACCGCTCTGTCGGCCACGGGATCGGCTCCCGCCACGTAGCCACCCAACGGGATCAGCGGCTTAATGCTCTGGTATTCGGCGTAAAGCTGCTTGAGGGTGCGGGCGGCGCGTTGATGATCCTGTTCCGTCACCTGGCTCATACAGCGGCTGATGGACTGGCCGATATCAATCGCCGGATAGTGCCCGGCCTCTGCCAGATGGCGCGAGAGGACGATATGGCCGTCGAGCACGGCGCGCGCGCAGTCAACAATCGGGTCCTGCTGATCGTCACCTTCTGCCAGCACGGTGTAGATAGCGGTCATGGAGCCCAGGCTTTCACTGTTGCCCGCGCTTTCAACCAGCTTCGGGATCAGGCCAAACGCCGACGGCGGATAGCCTTTGGTGGCAGGCGGTTCGCCCAGCGAGAGCGCGATCTCACGCTGCGCCATGGCATAGCGGGTAAGGGAATCGACCAGCAGCAGTACGTCCTTGCCTTTGTCGCGGTAGTAGCTGGCGATGGTATGGCACAGCTCGGTGGCTTTAATGCGCATCAGCGGCGACTCATCCGCCGGGGCGGCGACAATCACCGATTTACGGCGTCCCGCCTCGCCCAGCGAGTGGTCGATAAACTCTTTGACCTCGCGTCCACGCTCGCCGATCAGCCCAACCACCACCACTTCGGCCTGGGTGTAGCGGGTGATCATCCCGAGCAGCACGCTTTTCCCCACGCCGCTGCCCGCCATCAGCCCCACACGCTGGCCTTTGCCAATGGTCAGCAGGCCGTTGATCGCCCGCACGCCAACGTCGAGCGGCTCCGCAACCGGCTGGCGTTTTAGCGGATGAACCTGCGGGAGCTGCTGCGGCAGCACGGTATCGCCGGTCAGCTTGCCTTTGTCGTCGATCGGTTCGCCAAGGCCGTTGACCACGCGCCCGAGCCACTGGTCGCCAATCAGCACGCCGTGCTGTTTGTCCATCGGAAAGACGCGCGCGCCCGCCATCAGTCCGGCAGGCTGTTTGAAGGGCATCAGAAAGGTGACGTCGCGGTCAAACCCGACCACCTGGGCGTCAATCAGCTCGCCCTCGCCCCCTTCCACCTGGCACAGCTGGCCCACGGCCAGACGGCAGCCGACGCACTCCAGCAAAATGCCCGCCACGCGCACCAGCCTTCCGGCCACGCGGGCGAGGTTAATGTTTTCAAGCGAGCGCAGAACCTGCTCGAAATCGTGATCACTCATCGTGCGATTCCGGCAGCAGGTTAGCTTTCAGAGCGTCCATACACTGATCGAGGCGGTGCTGGCAGCCCACGTCCATCTCGGTGGTATTGGTGATCACCCGGCACTCGCCGGGCGGCAGGTCGGGGTCTGCGGTCAGCCCCCAGTGCGCCGCTTTGTCCGGCTCCGCTTCGCTGATGCGGCGATGCTCGTCGCTGTTCAGCAGCACTTTGACCTGCTCCGGCTGCTGTGGCAGCGCGGCAAGCGCCTCCTCCACGAGGGTGAGGATTTGCGTCGGATGCAGGGTCAGCTCGCAGCGGATCACCTGGCGGGTCACTTTTTCCACCAGCTGCAATAATTCTTCCCGGCGACGCTGTTCGTAATTCGCCATGAAGGTTTCCATCGAGGCGATAATACTGTCCAGCGGGTGCGCGGCTTCGAGGAACTGCTGGCGCGCCTGCGTTTTGCCTTCGGAGCGGCCCTTGCGCACGCCCTCGTCAAAACCGAGGCGTAATCCTTCCTGATACCCTTCCTCTTTGCCCTCTTCCAGCCCCTGCGCGAAACCGCTGTTCAGCCCTTCCTGAAAGCCCTGCTGCAGTTGGGATTGCAGGGCGGCATCGTCCGGGACGTGGCGCATCTCGTCGGGGAGACTCTGGGCCACGCGACGTTTGCGCAGCGGCGGAAATTTGTGCAGACGCGGTTTAATCACCGCCTGTCGGCTGTTGGTCAGGGCGCTCAGCGGTAAGCTTTGTTTTTTGTACATGGGTTACTCCATGGTCTGCTCGGTGAACAGCTGAACCTGAATTTCGCCCTCTTCCGCCAGTTGGCGCACCGTCGCCATGATCTCTTTACGCACGTGTTCGATACGGCTCACCGGTACCGGTCCCAGACGGGTGGTGGTGGATTGCAGCAGCGTCACCTGGCGTTTCGGCATCACGTTGAAGATGGCCTGACGCAGCACCGGCTCGGTGCCCTTAAGCGCAATCGCCCACTCTTCAATGGCAATTTCTTCCATCAGGCGTTGCAGCGTCGCCGGGGTTTGACGACTGAGGATGAAGAACTCGTACATCTCCTCTTCCAGCTCATCCACCACGTCGGCATCGCGCTCGCGCAGTTGGTCGAGCAGTTGCTGCTGGTTGCCGGAAATGCGGTTGACGATGTTGGCCGCGTGTTTGATGCCAACCACTTTTGAACCGTGCTCGGAAAGCACCGCCACGCCGCGCTCGATGAGCCGGTCCAGCTCGTCAATCACGTCGCGATTAACGTCGTCCAGGCGCGCCACGCGCCAGACAATCTCATCCTGACGCTCCGGCGACAGCGCGCTCAGCACGCCCGCCGCCACGTCCGGGGGCAGAAACGCGAGGAACACGGCCTGAAGCTGGAGGTGTTCCTGCTCGATCAGCGCCGCCAGCTGCGGGACATCCACCCACTGCAGGCGCGCCATACGGTGGCGGATTTCATCGCCGTAAATGCCGTTGATCACGCTGCTGGCAATCTCGCCGCCCAGCGCTTTTTCGAGGATCCCGCGCAGGTAGCTGCGCGACGCGCCGTTGATGCCGCTCTGCTCGCGGTAGTCATCAAAGAAGTTGTTCATCGCGTGGCGGGCGTGATCGACTTTTACGCCGTGCAGACGCGCCATGGTGTCGCTCAGCAGAATGACCTCATCGCGGTTCATCTTCTGCATCACTTTCGCCGCCGCTTCTTCGCCCACGCTGAGCAACAAAATGGCGGCCTGTTCCAGTCGGCTGCGTCCTGTTTTGACGCTGCCCTTACTGCTGTTACGTATTGTCAGTTCGCTCATTGCTGTTGATCCATTGTTTCAGTACTTCAGCCATACGTTCCGTTTCGTTTTCCGCCAGCATTTGCAGGTACTCCACCTTGGTTTCAAGGCCAGAGCTTTGCGGCGGCAGTTCGGTGTCCTGATTGAACGCCGGGCCAGGCAGGCCGGTCAGACCGGATTCGGTGGTTACCATGTCGTTCTCAATCGCCTCGGTCTGGGCGCTTCCTTCAATCGCCGCCAGCTCGACAGGTTCACGTCGACCGTAGCGCTGCGCCAGCGGACGCAGGCCGAACAGCAGCGCGAGCAGGATCAGCATGCCGATGCCGCCGTTTTGCCCCCAGTACTGAATGTTCGGGTCCTGCCACCACTTCGGCTCCGGGAAGCCGTCTGGCGTTCTGTCGATAAAGGCCAGCCGGTCCAGCGTCAGGGAATCACCGCGGTCTTTTTCAATGCCCGCCGCGTCTTCCACCAGCCGGGTTAAGGCGGTGAGTTGTTCCGGCGTCATGCTGGCGAGCGGCTTAGCCGCCTGGTTTAACGCCACCGCCACGCGCAGTTTCTCCAGCTTGTAGCCGGGATGGCGGATATGACGAATGTCGCGGTCGAAGGCATATTTACGCTGCTCCTGCGAACGGCTGGAGAGCGAGCTGGGCGTGCGGTTTTGCGTCTCGGTTTGTGCCGTCTGCGCGTTAGCCGCCATCGGCGGGGTAGCGGGCGCAGGCTGGTTTACCGGGCGGTTGCTGAGCGAACCGGGGATACCCATCGCCAGCTCGTTAGTGGTGTTCTCGCGCGAGATATTTTCATCGCTGACCTGGGGCTCTTTACCCAGGCGCTCCTGCGTCTCTTCGACGCTGCTCATGTCAACGGTCGGCGTCACGCTGATGCGGAAATTCTCGTTGCCAAACAGCGGGGACAACAGCGCGGCAATATTGTTGGTGGTTTCGTTTTTGATGCGCTCAATGACGTCACGCCCCTGACGAATGCTCGCCATGCTGGTGCCGCCCTGCTGGCCATTTTCCGAGAGTAAATTGCCCGCCTGATCCACCACGCGCACGCTGCCCGGCTGCATACCCGGCACGCTCCCCGCCACCAGCTGGACAATGGCCGCCACCTGCTGTTCATCAAGATGCTTGCCGTAGCGCAGCTGGAGCATCACCGAGGCGCTGCTCTGGGGTTTGTTGGTCATCACAAACGAGCTGGACTCGCTCAGCCCCAGGTGGACGCGCGCATTCTCGACCGGATCCAGCGCCATAATGCTGCGGGCCAGTTCTCCCTCCAGGCTGCGCTTGTAGCGAACGTTTTGCACAAACTGGCTGCTGCCGAGCATCTCGTCTTTGTCCATCAGCTCGTAGCCGTCCGGCATCACGGCGGTAATGCCTTTTGCCGCCAGCGCCATACGCGCGCGCGGGAGTTTATCTTCCGGAACGAGGATCTGGCCGTTGTCAGGATTGATGCGATACGCAATGGACTCTGCGCCCAGCACCTCAACCACCTGCGCCACCGGGAGTTTTTCATCGCTGCCGTACAGTGCGACATAGCCCTGATTGCTGCGCCAGAGAGAGAAAACGATCGCCGCCACCAGCAGCACACCACCCGCCGCCATAAGCCATTGCGGTTTGATGCGCCCGGTCGGCAGCGGGAGGGCAGAAAATGTATCTTTTAACTTTGTCAGCACGAGGGAAACCTTACAGCGGAGTATTCATCACTTCGTCGAGCGCAGTGGTGAGCTTGTTACGAACCTGCATCATGGCGGAGAAGGCCACGCTGGCTTTTTGCGATTCAATCATCGCCCCGGCCAGATCGTCACTCTGACCCAGCTCAATGGCTTTTTGCTTTGCCCCTGCGGCGTGCTGCATGGCATCAACGTTGTCGATAGCGTTATTCAGAACCTGCGAAAAAGAGAGATCGCGTGCGCTGTTCACGCCTGGGAAATCGGCACCTGGCGCAATAAACGTCGACGCGCCGATCCCCCCCGAGGAGGCCACGGCGGCGGTGTTGTGCAGTCTGTCCAGCATCGCCTGCTGGCGGGCCTGCATACCGAGAGCGGTAATGTTGTCCATGGTGTTAGTCTCTTGCACGCATCAGGAATAGCACTCGATATTGATACCTTCTTCGCGCATTGAGGCGAGTCGGTAGCGCAGTGCGCGCGGGGTGATGCCTAAAAACGCGGCGGTTTTCGACTTATTGCCGTTGTGGCGTTTCAGCAGTTCGATGATGTACTGGTACTCCGCCATACGCCCGTGCAGCTTAACGTTGCCGATGGCCGACGGTGCAGCCTGCGCTTCGCGGTAGGCGGGCATCAAATCGACGCCGGACGTTGCCGTCATCGTGGCCGGAACGGGCAGGCCAAAATCATTAGCGGTGATCACTTCACCGTTACTCAGGATCATGCCGCGCTGAATCACGTTCTCCAGCTCGCGCACGTTGCCCGGCCAGTCATAGGTCAGCAGCGCCTGACGGGCCTCTTCGCTCAAGCGAATATTGCCTTTATGAAACGCTTTATATTTGGCGATAAAACGCATCGCCATCGGAATAATATCCAGACGGCGCTCGCGCAGCGGCGTGATATGAATCGGCACCACGGAAATACGGTAGAACAGATCCTGACGGAAACGTCCTTCAGCAATTTCCTGCTGCAAATCTTTATTGGTAGACGCCACCAGACGAATATCCAGAGGGATTTTTTTATGGCTTCCCAGACGTTCGACTTCCTGCTCCTGCAATACGCGTAATAATTTCGCCTGCAGGGCTAATGGCATATCACCAATTTCATCCAGCAGCAGCGTTCCGCCGTTGGCCTGTTCAAATTTACCCGCCACGCTGGTAACCGCACCGGTAAATGCACCTTTTTCGTAGCCGAATAAAATGGCTTCGAGCATACTTTCCGGAATCGCCGCGCAATTGACGCCAACGTAAGGCGCATCTGCCCCTAAGGCATTTTCATGAATGTAGCGGGAAACGCACTCTTTGCCTGTACCCGTCTCGCCTGTAATGAGTACCGACACATTATATTTAGCAACACGACGGGCTAATGAAAATACATTTATGCTTTCTGGCGCACGGGCAACAAATCCATTTTCATTATGGGCTTCATGTTCAATAACAATACTCATAACAACTCACCAACATTTAAGCTAATTGTTAACCTGGAGCGAATACGGGCCCGCTGCACCTTTTCAGGTACATTATAGAAAGACGCCTATTCAATATGGATAACAGCGAATTAACCGGGTATTTTTCAATACGGGAATTCATGACTGGAGCGCATTATAACTCACCGTTAGGAATTGTCTTGTTTTTAATGGGTATTAAAATCTTAATCCTTAAAAATCATTAAGTTACAGGAGTTATTAATGCACATTAATCGAGCTAAAATAACGAATTAATAATCCATGGCATCTTGATTATGACAGACGAACAGCGTCTAATTCATATCCCTAATAAAGCCACCCGACAATATGGCTTTATAGTGACGCAGACCGACTCACTCACAAAGCGACACGGTTAAACAAAACTTAAATATTTTTATGCCGCTAAGCAATGTGTAAAGACATCTGCTTTATGCTTACGGCGATCGTTATCCGGAAGATCTATGCAAGCAGCTCCTCAGCGAATCAGAATCTACCAACGTCAGGCGCTCCCCGATATGGTAAAGCTCGACGTGAGCAAGCTTGGACGTCCGTGGCATAAATTGCCCAAGATGATGAACGACAGTTTTGATATCTTCGATGCGCGTTTAAGCATTTATTTTCTGAAAAAATTGCGTGTCAACGTCGCGCTGCAGTCGATGACCTTTGCCATCGACCAGACATATAAAAATACGCAGCTCTTTTCAACGCCGTTTGGATCAATGGCCTTTAGTATTGAACGCACGCTGCTGTTGCAAATACTTCACGATTATTACGGACTGGGAAAAGAGAGCCGTAATAAATCGCTGGACGTTCATCAGCCGGTGACAAAAACCGAAGATCGCCTGAAAAATAAAATTGGGCTGGATCTCACGCGATTATTAATCGACAAAGAGACGTTCGGCCAGGACGTTGAGATTAAAAGTGATAACACCACCGTCATTAATCAGTGGTCCTGGTGCGTCACCTTTACCCTCGAAGGCTATGAGCAGGGCAGCTTTACCCTGCTGTTTGATAACGCGCATGTCGATCACCTGCTGGCAAAACTGCGCTCGCCTGACGCCGATCAGGCCACCAGCCGACAAGCGCCGCCGACGCCCGCCCAAATCGAAAGGATCTTTTACGGTCTGCCGCTGAAGCTTCACGGCCATGTGACCAGCCTCAACCTCACCGTGGCCCAGCTGGCTCGGATAAAGCCGGGGGATATTATCCCGGTCAATATTAACGAAAACATTCCTGTGTATATCGGCAAAGAACAGATTTTTGACGCCAAAATCGCTGAAGATCGCGGCAAGTTATTACTCTGTGAATTTAACGACAGAACCATTGAGAAGCATTATGAGTGATCTGCAACAAGACCTGAGCCAGTCCCTGGATTTTGGCGACCTGAATCTCGGCGAGATGCCGCGTGAAGAGACCGTTGAGGGCAATATCCGCATGGACATCCAGGCGGAACCGGAATCGCCGGCAGGCATTGACGATCTGCGCAAAATGGCGCTGTTCAGCCGTATTCCCGTCACGCTGACGCTGGAAGTGGCCTCCGTTGAGGTGTCGCTGGCAGAGCTGATGACCGTCGGTCACGACTCGGTGATTGAGCTGGATAAAATGGCGGGCGAGCCGCTGGATATTAAAGTCAACGGCATCCTGTTTGGTAAAGCGGAAGCGGTTGTGCTGAACGATAAGTACGGCCTGCGCATTCTCGAATTCAACAGCAAAGAGCTGGGCGAGTTAACAAGATGACGTTGCACCTGCGCACCGCCCTGCCGTGGCTGCTGTTGGGCGGTTTACTGGTCTCTCCGCAACTGCTGGCGGCGAACGGCGATATCACCCTGTTCAGTTCGTCCACTACCGCTGGCGGCCAGGATTACAACGTCAAAATTGAAATCCTGATCCTGATGACATTGCTGGGTCTGCTCCCGGTGATGCTGATGATGATGACCTGCTTTACGCGCTTTATCATCGTGCTGGCGATCCTGCGCCAGGCGCTCGGCCTGCAACAAAGTCCACCCAATAAAATCCTGACCGGGATTGCGCTGGCGCTCACGCTGCTGGTGATGCGCCCGGTGTGGACCACCATTTATCAGGACGCCATCGTGCCGTTTCAGAATGACGAGATCACCATGAAGCAGGCGTTCGGCAAGGCGGAAGCGCCGCTGAAAAACTTTATGCTGGCACAAACCAGCAATAAAGCCATGTCGCAGATGATGACGATTGCGGGCGTGACGGGCGATCCGAAAGAGCAGGATTTAACGGTGGTGACCCCGGCGTATCTATTGAGCGAGCTGAAAACCGCGTTCCAGATAGGCTTTATGATCTACATTCCTTTCCTGGTCATTGACCTGATTGTCGCCAGTATCCTGATGGCAATGGGGATGATGATGCTTTCGCCGCTGATTGTTTCGCTGCCGTTCAAGCTGATGCTGTTTGTCCTGTGCGACGGCTGGACGCTGATTGTCGGTACGCTTACCTCCAGCGTGCAGGGGCTTTAGCAATGGTCACGATGGACATTGCCGGGGACATCATGGCAACCGGCATTAAGCTGGTGCTGATTATCTCCGCCGTAGCGATTATTCCCAGCCTGATTGTCGGCCTGTGCGTCAGTATCTTTCAGGCGACCACGCAAATTAACGAACAAACGCTGAGCTTCCTGCCGCGCCTTCTGGTCACGCTGGCGGTGCTGATTATTGGCGGTAAATGGATGCTTACCCAACTGGTGGATTTCACCGTCAATATTTTTCAGCAGGCGGCGGCGCTGGTGGGATAGCGGGCAATGGGCATTGATATCTCTACGCTGATCAACCCGCTGCTGGCGCTGGTTTTTCCGTTTTTCCGCATTCTGGCGTTTCTGCACTTCTGCCCGGTGCTGGACAACCGCGCCTTCAGCCGACGTATCAAAACCGTGCTGGCACTGGCGCTGGCGGCAATCATCACCCCGATGCTGCCGGAAAAAGTGCTGAGCACCGAGTTGATGTCGATGCGCACTGTCCTGCTCATCGGTGAACAGCTGCTGTGGGGCATGCTGTTTGGCATGGCGATGCAGCTGGTCTTCGTTGCGCTGCAAACGGCGGGACATATTCTTTCAATGAATATGGGTCTCGGCATGGCGATGATGAACGACCCGGTGAACGGCAGCTCAACCACGGTGATTTCGCAGATGATCTACACCTTCTGCGGCCTGCTGTTTTTCGTGATGGACGGGCACCTGCTGGTGGTCACTATTCTCTACAAAGGCTTTGTCTGGTGGCCCATCGGCCAGGCCATCAATAAACCCACCCTGCTGCTGATTGTACAGAGCTTGGGCTGGATTATGTCGTCGGCCACGCTTATCGCGATCCCGACCACCTTTGTAATGCTGATTGTGCAGGGCGGCTTCGGGCTGCTTAACCGCGTCTCGCCCACGCTCAACCTGTTCTCGCTGGGCTTTCCAATCAGCATGCTGTTTGGCCTGCTCTGTATTTCGATGATGATGACCAATATTCCCGACCACTATCTCAACCTGACCACCGAAATCCTGGCCAGGCTCGAAGCCGTGAGGACGCACTGATGGCGGCCGGTGGCGATAAAAGTGAAAAACCCACAGCGCAAAAGCTGCGCAAAGCGCGCGAAAAGGGTGATCTCCCGCGTTCCAAAGATCTCACCATGGCCGTGGGCCTGCTGGCGTCGTTCATCACCATGGGCACCTTTTTTCCCTATTACAAAACGCTGGTCGAGGAGTCTTTTACCTCGGTCGGCATGATGGCGGGACGGCTGGATGACCAGGGGGCGTTGAGCCAGTTTTTGATGTTGAACGTGTGGGTGATTATCCGCTTTATCATCACCCTGGCACCGATCCCCCTCGCCTGCATCGTGGCAAGCCTGGTCCCGGGCGGCTGGGTGTTCACCGTTTCAAAGCTCAAGCCCGACTTTAAAAAACTCAGCCCCATCAGCGGCGTGAAGCGCATGTTCTCCAGCAGCCACTACGTTGACGTCGGCAAGATGATGCTCAAGTGCGGCATTATTCTGGCGGTGCTTTACACCATGGTGCACAGCTCGCTCAACCCGCTGCTGCACCTGCAGCGGCTGAGCCTGAGTCAGGCGATTCATCAGGGATTTGGCATTCTGCATCACGTGCTGGTCTATTTCATTGCGGTGATTGTGATCTTCGCCCTGCTCGACGTGCCGCTGGCGAAGTTCATGTTCACCAAAAAAATGCGCATGACCAAGCAAGAGGTGAAAGAAGAGTACAAGAACAACGACGGTAACCCGCAGATCAAAGGCCGTATTCGCCAGCTTCAGCGCCAGATGGCGATGGGGCAGATCAACCGTACCGTGCCGGAGGCAGACGTGATTATCACGAACCCGACGCACTACGCCGTTGCGCTCAAATACGACCCGAAAAAAGCCGAAGCGCCCTACATCGTGGCAAAAGGCATGGACGATATTGCGCTCCATATCCGGGACGTGGCCCGCCATCACCAGATTGAAGTGGTCGAATTCCCACCGCTGGCGCGTGCGGTTTACCACACCACCCGCGTAAACCAGCAAATTCCGGCCCAGCTTTTTCGCGCGATTGCGCATGTGCTGACCTACGTCATGCAGATTAAATCCTGGCGTACCGGCCAGCTTGAACAAAAACCCCGCCTGAACAGGCAGATCAACATTCCAAAAGAGGTCTTAAAAGCCAATGGCGAACAGTAAGTTACAGCAGGCGCTTGCCATACTCAGTAAAGGGCGAATAGGCGTTCCGGTACTGCTTCTGTGCGTGCTGGCAATGGTCATGCTGCCATTGTCCCCGCTGATGCTGGATATCTTATTTACCTTCAACATTGTGCTGGCGGTAGTGGTGCTGCTGGTGGCGGTCAATATGCAGCGCCCGCTGGATTTTGCCGTCTTCCCGACGCTGCTGCTGATCACCACGCTGATGCGACTTACCCTGAACGTCGCCTCTACCCGCGTGGTGTTGCTGCATGGTCATGAGGGCGAAGGCGCGGCCGGTAAGGTTATCGAAGCCTTTGGTCAGGTGGTGATTGGCGGCGACTTCGTGGTCGGGTTCGTGGTCTTTATCATCCTGATGATCATCAACTTTGTGGTGGTCACCAAAGGGGCGGAACGTATTTCTGAAGTGTCGGCCCGCTTTACGCTGGATGCCCTGCCGGGTAAACAGATGGCGATCGACGCCGACCTTAACGCCGGGCTGATTAACCAAAACCAGGCGCGAGACCGCCGTAAAGAGGTGTCGAAAGAGGCCGACTTTTACGGTGCGATGGACGGTGCCTCGAAGTTTGTGCGTGGTGACGCCATCGCCGGGATCATGGTGCTGGTCATCAACGTCATCGGCGGGATTTGCATCGGTATCTTCAAATACAATCTCGATGCCAGCCATGCTTTCCAGCAATACGTTCTGCTGACCATCGGTGACGGCCTGGCCGCGCAGATCCCGTCCCTGCTGCTCGCCACCGCCGCCGCGATTATCGTGACCCGCGTCAGCGACGGCGACGACGTCAGCGATGAGATTAAAACGCAGCTGCTGGCGAAACCGCAGGTGCTGTATACCGCCGCCTTCGTCATGTTCATCCTGGCGATTGTTCCCGGCATGCCGCACATCGCGTTCCTGTGCTTCACCGCCCTTTTGCTGTTTGCCGCCTGGCGACAGAGCAAGGTCGTGAAGCCCGCCGCCGAAGAGACCGACTACGACGCCATTAGCGACGCGCTGGCAACGGACGCGACGCCTGCGATTAACTGGGAAAGTATTCCGCTCGTCGAGCCGATTGGGCTGAATCTGGGCTATAAGCTGGTGACGCTGATCGATACGGCGAAAGGAAGCCCGCTATCGCAGCGTATTCGCGGCGTCCGTCAGGTGGTGTCTGAACAGTGTGGCGTGCTGCTGCCGGAGATCCGCATCCGGGAGAACTTCCGCCTGAAGCCCGCCCAGTACGCGATCTACATCAACGGCATCCGCACGGCGCTCGGCGAAGTATATGCCGAGAAGCTGATGGCCATTCCAGGCGCAGAGCTGTACGGCGAAATTGACGGCGTGCTGGATACCGATCCGGCCTACGGCATGGCGATCGTCTGGATCGATCCTGACCAGAAGGCCAAAGCGCTGAACCTGGGCTATCAGGTAGTGGATTGCGCCAGCGTGGTGGCAACGCACGTCAACAAGGTGGCGCGTGAGCATCTGCCGGAGCTGTTTAATTATGACGATATCACCCACCTGCACGCGCGTCTGGCGCTGCAGGCGCCGAAGCTGGCGGAAGATCTCTCGAATGCGCTCAACTTTAGCCTGCTGCTGCGCATTTACCGGCAGCTACTGCTGGAGCAGGTGTCCCTGAAGGATATTGTCACCATTGCCTCTACGCTACTGGAAAGCTCAGCCGTGACCAAGGATCCGATCCTGCTTACCGCCGACGTGCGTTACGCGCTGCGCCGCGCCATCCTCCACGCCATTAACGGCGATCGGCAAAAGCTGGCGGCTTATACCATTGATAACGCGCTGGAGAATATTTTGCTGGCAGCGCTGAACCAGTCTCAGCAAACCGGCAAGGTGGCGCTGGACAGTTTTGCCGTTGATCCGAACATCCTGACGCAGCTGCAAAACACGATGCCTGTGATTCAGGAGCAGATGAAAGCGAAGGGTCTGCCGCCGCTGCTGCTGGTGACGCCTCAGCTGCGGCCGCTGATTTCACGTTACGGGCGTCTGTTTGCCAGCAACCTGCACGTGCTGTCGTACAACGAAGTGCCGGACGACAGCGATCTCACCATCGTCGGCACGCTGGCGTAACTATTCGTCGAGAAAACGCACCTTCCAGGCGGCCAGCGTACGCGGCATTTTACGCTGGTCGCTGCCGTCGGTGCTGTAGTAGCGCAGCTCCAGCCCGCCAACTTTCACCGGAGAGATCCGGCCTGCCCAAATCTCGCCTTTTGGCGTGTACATGATGATAGCCGTGCGGCTGTTCGCGGCACCCTGAACCCACATTGAGAGCACGCGCGCGCCGATATTATCGATATCGTTCTGGTAGATATAGACGTTGGCACTGTCGACGAAGTTTTGATAATCCTCCCCCACCAGGGCGCGGAATTTCTCATCCAACGCGCTATCCGGGAAGATACCGAGAGAGAGCAAGGTGGCTTTTGGCCGGGGATCGGTTTCGGAAAGCTTATACGCGCCGTCCAGGAACACCCCGGTGGGCATGGATAAACGGCATCCCCAGTCGGAATTACTGTATACCTGCAACGAGCCGTCCTTTCTGGGGATCAGCAAGAGCTTGCAGTTGCTGGTGTCCACCACGCGTTCAACGGCCAGCATGCCGTACAGCCGCCTTGCTTCGGCGGTAAATTCGTCTTCATTGATGCCTGCCCAGGCGCGAATATCCAGGGTGACGCTCCACTGGGCGTTTCGGCTGAACTGGATCACGCCGCCGCTCATATTGGGCGCCAGCATGTTCCACCATTTTCCTTCCCATTTGAAATTACGGTCGGTGTCGGAGATCGCACTGATGCCGGCATAGTAAGCACGTTCTATGCAGGTGTCTGAGGTACATTTCTCCAGCAGCTTTTCCCACTCGTCATATTTTTTATCGATGTCTGCTACCCCCTCCTCCAGAATCGCCTGGTTATAGATCAGGGAGAGGGTGCTATTCAGCCAGTGGAGATTGTCATTATTGCAAATGGTATTCTCCAGCGGCGTGACCGCGCGCTGGCAGTTTATCGCCATCGCGCCGCCGCTAAACAATAATGTCAGTAAAAACAGTAAGCTAAAGCAGCGGTGTTTCATTTTTGTTCAACTTTCATTCAAAAGGGCGGCTATTGTGGCGAAGGAGAGGCTTTATTGCAATATAAACCATTCACCGTAGTTATATGAATGGACAATGCAGCAATTCTGTTAAGTTATGTACAAATTTTGTCGCATTTTTAATACGGAATGTATTAACTCTGGAAAAATGAGCGATGAAAATAGACAGCAGTAATCTGACCATGGCGACGGTTGCCGCCTATGGCTCCCAAACGGATCCCACCCGGCGTCCTCTGGGGATTAAACGCGCCAGCGGGAATATTTGCCCACAAAGTGGTTTATGGCAAATCGATCATTCTGCCGTAACGAATGTTGTAAATGTTAAAAAGGGAGAAACATTACCCTGGCAAAATGGTTATCCCGTTAACTGGACGCTCATTGAATACGATTTAAGAAACGAATAATTAACATCTGTTATTCTGCAGGAAATAGATTTTCCTTATTGCAGGAAAGGGTATTTCCTGCCCTTTTGGCATAAAACCCACATTAATTTCATAACGAACGCATTGCATTCGCTTTAGCCTCTCCCTCGCCCCGCTAAATCATGCAACTTGCTGATTATATTAATACTAACCAAAAAATAATGGCCATAAAGATCGTTTTAACCAATCAATGTGAATATATCGATCGATAATAGTTATGTATTTTTTCCAAAAAAATCATGATTGATTTCATCGATCAATATTTATTATTCGATCGACTTTGACAATCAAAAAGTGAGCAGGTACCCTTTGTCTTCAGCGTTATTTTTACTCGTTGTTAACTGTTTGTAGTTCAGAGCCATTATCCCAACGCATTTAAACATTTCCTCAACGAGTTGCCATTATCCCGCTAAGTACATACCTCTTGTTTGGTATAACGAGAATGATCCGGAGTTATCAGTGATCGACAGTTTGAATTTCAGAAGGCCGTTAAATATTTGTTTCGCCGTACTTGCTGTGACGTTTATTGTGGTCGGTACGCTGGTTGCCCTTTCGCAATGGACCGCCACGCAGGAAGCGAATAAAAGACATAACCGTCTATATATCAGCAATGTCGCATCTTTCCTTGATAAATATCTGGATGGTTACGAGCGTATCGTGCGGGAAATGACGCGCATCGCCGCCGATCAGCATAAATTCGACAAAATACACGAAAACGACAGGACGCTGCGCAACTGGATGATCGAACGCCTGCGCATTATGCCGGACGCCCTCTCAATCATTCACGTGGACAATAATGGCAGCTATATCCGCCTTCCTTATGTCCCGCTTAGCGACGATCAAGAGCAGAAATGGGACCCACGCAAAGAGTCGTGGTTTTCGATTTCCATCGAAGACTCGGACGAGGCGCACTACAGCGTCAGCCGGGACCCTTTCGCTCACAGAGAGCGCGTAATTACCATTTCGTTGCCCATCATTAACGGCTCGGACGGGTCGAATACGGGCGTTCTGGCGCTGAATCTGGACATGGAAAAAAGCACCGAGATCCTCAGCACCGCGCTGCCCCCCATGAAGAGCCGGACCTTTGTGATGAACCGTCAGGGCGAGCTGGTGATCAATCCGGGCTACCAGTTCGACCCGCAGAGGCTTAAAGCTATCGCGCTGAACGCCCGGGAGCATCGCGGCGACTTTGTGATGGACGACCGCTACTACACCTACCGCACGGTCGGCTCCCAGTCCTGGCTGCTGGTGCACGAAGTGGAGCAGAGCGAGCTAAACAACCTTGCCTTTCAACAGTGCCTGAGCACGCTCTGGGGAACGCTGTGCGCGCTTATTGCCCTGCTCTTCTGCTGGTGGTCGACCCGAGCCGCGCTTAACGCCATCTTTATGCGCATTGCGGCGAGCATCCGCGGCGGCACGATCAAGCCCGCCAGCGTGGAGGAGCTGATTTTCGAAGAGATCCACAGCTCGCAGCAGCGGCAGGAGAAAACGGCGCACGAGGCGCTGACCGACGGGCTTACCGGGCTGAAAAACCGTCGCGCGTTTGATGCCGATGCGGCGCGCTGTAACAGTGAGCCGAACACCCATCTGGCGATGGTGGATATCGATAACTTCAAGATGATTAACGATACCTGGGGGCATACGGTAGGCGATCTGGTGCTGAAAACCGTGGCTGAACTGGGCTCGCGGCTGCGCGGTCTGGAAAATATCACCCTCTACCGCTACGGCGGAGAAGAGTTTGCGGTTCTGTTCCAGGGAATTAGCGCTGAAAAAGCATTAAGCTACCTCGAAAAGTGGCGAATTACGGTGAATACGCGGTCTTTCAGAGAACACGATCTCAACGTCTCGTTTAGCGCGGGGCTGTGCAAGATGGGAGGCACCTCGTTGCCGGATACCCTGGGCCGTGCCGATAAACTGCTCTATCAGGCCAAGAAAAGCGGTAAAAATAAAATCATCGCCAGCTGATCGCCCGGTTAAGTTGGGCGGCGTTTGTGTCGTTTAAGGCTGTATTGTTGTGGCTACGAGGCTGGCATGGAAAAGAGTACGCATTTTGTCGTGCAGTGTGTCGAAAAAAATAAACTCGACTCGGGTATCGATTTCGTTATCCAGCCGATTTTCGATCTCTCACGGTTTGTCTGCATCGGCGGCGAAGTGCTGGTGCGAGGCACGCACAGGCGCAATATTGTGCCGCCTCATCTGTTCATCAGCGAGCTGGAAAAAACCGGCGGTATTCTGCCGATGGGGGATTACATCCTGGCGCAGGCGTTTAAATTTCTTGCCGGCCAGCCGCGCGAGCATCTTGATAACCGGCTTTTTACGTTCAATATCTCCTGGGTGCAACTTCAGGACAGCCACTTTGCTGCCCGCGTGCTTGCGCTGATTGCTGCGCACCCGCTCGCGCCACGCAATCTGGTGTTTGAGATCACCGATGGCGCTGACCAGCTTGATGAGACGGTGAAGCAGAACCTCGATATGTTGCACGATGCGGGGATCAACCTGGCCTGGGACGGGATTGATTGTCTGGAAAAGCTCCGGTCGCGGCTGGCGCTCTATTTGCCCGACTACATCAAGCTCGACAGAAGCTGTCTGGCCGCAAACCGCCTCGACAATACCTTCGCCATGCTGGCGTACGTGGAGGATGTCGACGTGGACGTGGTCATTGAAGGCATCGAAAACTACACCCATGTCTCCACCATGCTGCGTCACGGCGTGAAATACGGCCAGGGTTTCCTGTTCTCTCGCCCGGTGAGCAAAGAGGCCTTCCATCAGCAGTATATGCAGCCGGAACGCGCGTAAGGCGCACCACCATGTATCAGCAAAATTTTTTGCGTAAGACCAAAAACCGCGTACTGGCCGCCGGTATCGCATTTTTGCTTACGCTGGTGGTCACCACTACGCTGGCGATGATTAACGGGCTGGATAACCATCAAAAGCGCATGGCGGAGCAGGCGCGCTACGTGCAGTCGATTCTGGACAGCATGCTGCGGGATGCGCATGAAGCCTCCCGCCAGGCGTCTGCGCTGCTGGGCAAAGTCTGCAATTTTAACGTCGAGAAAGCGCTGAATATGCTGCCGGGCCGCTATATGCATATTTACTCGATAAACTTCGTTCACAATCAGCACATTAGCTGTTCTTCTCTGTTAGCGAATAAACACGCCAGCGTCACTTCCCGGCTTCCGCTGGATAAAACGGTGTGGATGTCGAACGCCCTTAGTGCCTCCGACATTAGCGTTATTTCACTGATAAGCCATTTTCCTCAGGGAACGCTTTACGTCGCGTCCGACCTGCGCTTTCTGCTGGAGGTAATGGGCAACGATCTGATTATTCAGGTATCAGGTAAAACGCTGAACGCCGCCGGGCTGCAAAAAGGGTCGCTCGCGACGGCACAATTTGCCGACTATGAACCGTTTCCGGCCCACTCCTCCTTGTACTCGCTGGCATGGAGAAGGCCGGAGATGGGTGAAATTATTGGGTTCGTGACCGCCTCATGGCTCTCTATCGCCTTTATTTTGTCGATGTCGACCATCATGGCGACCCTAACCTGGCTGCTGGCGCTCCGCCGCCATTCTCTGTACGCGCAGCTGGCCAGCGCCATCAGACAGCATCAAATTCACCCGCACTATCAGCCGCTGATTTGCGCCAGAACCAACACGGTGGCGGGCGCAGAGGTACTGGCAAGGTGGCATCACGCCGAGCTGGGCTTTATTCCTCCTGACGTTTTCATCCCGGTGGCGGAAAGCACCGGGCTGATTATCGACCTGACGGAAAGTTTGCTGGAACAGGTAGTTCACGACCTGCGGCAGGGTGATGCCACCTTTCAGCCGGGCTTTAAGCTCAACCTGAACATCAGCCATGCGCATGTGGTGGACAATTCCTTTGATCGGTTTATCGATGACTGGGCAGCCACGTTTGCGGAGCTTGGCATCACCCTGGTGTTTGAGATTACCGAGCGCGAAAACATTGATATCAGCGATGCGCTTGTGGCGAAGATTGCCCACATTAAGCGCAGCGGCATTAAAATCGCGCTGGATGATTTTGGCACGGGGTTTTCCAACCTGGCGTTTATCACCAACCTTAATCCTGACAGCATTAAGATTGACCGCATGTTTACCCGGCAGATTTCCCAGGACACCGCGACGCCGCTGATTGACTGCGTGATTGATATGGCAAAGCGGATGAATATCCTGACGACGGCGGAAGGCGTTGAGTATGACTATCAGGTGGCCTATCTCAAGGCGAATGAGATTGACTGTTTGCAGGGCTACTTTTTCTCGAAACCGCTCAGCTTTAGCGACTTCACCCGGTTTTTACAACGCTACGCGAGCCAGAAATAAAAAAGCCCCTTTCGGGGCTTTTTTTACGACTAAGCGCGAAAGGCTTAGAACGGGATGTCGTCGTCGAAGTCCATTGGCGGTTCGTTAGACGGTGCCGGTGCGGACTGCTGCTGCGGACGAGACTGCGCGCCGCCGCTAAACTGGTTGCCACCCTGTGGCTGCTGAGGCTGACCCCAACCGCCCTGCTGCTGGTTCTGGCCGCCACCTGCCGGTGCGCCACCGCCCTGACGGCCACCCAGCATCTGCATGGTGCCACCAACGTTTACCACCACTTCAGTGGTGTACTTCTCGGCACCGGACTGATCGGTCCATTTGCGGGTACGCAGCTGGCCTTCGATATAGACCTGAGAACCCTTACGCAGATATTCACCAGCCACTTCAGCCAGTTTGCCAAACAGCACAACGCGGTGCCATTCAGTCTGCTCTTTCATCTCACCGGTCGCTTTATCACGCCAGGATTCGGACGTAGCCAGCGTAATGTTGGCAACTGCGCCACCACTCGGCATGTAGCGTACTTCCGGGTCCTGGCCCAGATTACCGACGAGAATCACCTTGTTTACGCCTCTGCTGGCCATGTTCGTGTCTCCTGAATACGTTTCTTAATAGTGTAAACGCGCGAGTGTACCATTTCCATACGCTACTTTGATAGTTGCGTAGCACGTTCCAGAGTTCTCACGCTAACGCGACATTGTTACACAGTGAATCAGAAATTGCATTCCAATACTGTATATCCAGACAGGTTAAATTGTGTCATAATTAGCCGTTTCTGCCGGTTGTCCTTCAAACATACCAGGCATCCGAGTTTCTACCGGGAAAGGTGAATGGATAAGATCGAAGTACGGGGCGCTCGCACCCACAATCTCAAAAATATCAACCTCGTCATCCCTCGCGACAAACTCATCGTCGTGACCGGGCTTTCGGGGTCTGGCAAATCCTCACTGGCTTTCGACACCCTGTATGCCGAAGGGCAGCGTCGCTACGTTGAATCACTCTCCGCGTACGCGCGCCAGTTTCTGTCGCTGATGGAAAAACCGGACGTTGACCATATTGAAGGGTTATCACCGGCTATCTCCATCGAGCAAAAATCGACCTCGCATAACCCGCGTTCAACGGTCGGTACCATTACTGAAATTCATGACTACCTGCGTCTGCTGTATGCCCGCGTGGGTGAGCCGCGCTGTCCGGATCACGACGTGCCGCTGGCGGCGCAAACCGTCAGCCAGATGGTCGATAACGTGCTGTCTCAGCCGGAAGGCAAACGCCTGATGCTGCTTGCGCCCATCATCAAAGAGCGTAAGGGCGAGCACACCAAAACGCTGGAGAACCTGGCAAGCCAGGGCTATATCCGCGCCCGTATCGATGGCGAAGTGTGCGATCTGTCCGATCCACCGAAGCTGGAACTGCAGAAGAAACACACCATCGAAGTGGTGATTGACCGCTTTAAAGTGCGTGAAGATCTGGCAACACGTCTGGCGGAGTCGTTTGAAACCGCGCTGGAGCTTTCCGGCGGTACGGCGGTGGTCTCCGATATGGACGACACCAAAGCGGAAGAGCTGCTCTTCTCCGCCAACTTTGCCTGCCCGATCTGCGGCTACAGCATGCGCGAACTGGAACCGCGCCTGTTCTCCTTCAACAACCCGGCGGGCGCGTGCCCGACGTGTGACGGCCTGGGCGTGCAGCAGTATTTCGACCCGGACCGCGTGATCCAGAACCCGGAGCTGTCCCTGGCGGGCGGTGCGATTCGCGGCTGGGATAAGCGTAACTTTTACTACTTCCAGATGCTGAAATCGCTGGCAGAGCACTATAAGTTCGACGTTGAAGCCCCCTGGGCCAGCCTGAGCGCAAACGTGCACAAAGTGATCCTGTTCGGTTCCGCTAAAGAGAACATCGAGTTCAAGTACATGAACGATCGCGGTGATACCTCCGTGCGCCGCCATCCGTTCGAAGGGGTACTGCACAACATGGAGCGCCGCTACAAAGAGACCGAATCCAGCGCGGTACGCGAGGAGCTGGCGAAGTTCATCAGCAACCGCTCCTGTGCAACCTGTGAAGGCACCCGTCTGCGTCGCGAGGCGCGCCACGTGTTTGTCGAAAACACGGCGCTGCCGACCATCTCAGACATGAGCATCGGTCACGCGATGGACTTCTTCACCAACCTGAAACTCTCCGGCCAGCGGGCGAAAATCGCTGAAAAAGTGCTGAAAGAGATTGGCGATCGTCTGAAATTCCTGGTGAACGTCGGCCTGAACTACCTGACGCTTTCCCGCTCTGCGGAAACGCTCTCCGGTGGTGAAGCGCAGCGTATCCGTCTGGCAAGCCAGATTGGCGCGGGCCTGGTGGGCGTAATGTACGTGCTGGATGAGCCGTCCATCGGCCTGCACCAGCGCGACAACGAGCGACTGCTTGGCACGCTGGTTCACCTGCGCGACCTCGGCAACACGGTGATTGTGGTCGAGCACGACGAAGACGCTATCCGCGCCGCTGACCACGTTATCGATATTGGTCCGGGTGCGGGTGTGCACGGCGGCCAGGTCGTGGCTGAAGGGACGCTGAAAGACATTATGGCGGTACCGGACTCGCTGACCGGCCAGTACATGAGCGGCAAGCGCAAAATTGAAGTGCCGAAACAGCGCGTGCCTGCCAACCCGGAAAAAGTGCTGAAACTGACCGGCGCGCGCGGGAACAACCTGAAAGACGTGACCCTGACGCTGCCGGTTGGCCTGTTTACCTGTATTACCGGCGTGTCCGGTTCCGGTAAATCGACGCTTATCAACGATACGCTGTTCCCGATTGCGCAGACGCAGCTCAACGGCGCGACGCTCGCTGAGCCTGCACCGTATCGCGAGATTCACGGGCTGGAGCATTTCGACAAGGTTATCGACATTGACCAGAGCCCGATTGGACGCACACCGCGTTCCAACCCGGCGACCTATACTGGCGTGTTCACGCCCGTACGTGAGCTGTTTGCTGGCGTGCCGGAATCACGCTCGCGCGGGTATACGCCAGGACGTTTCAGCTTTAACGTTCGCGGTGGTCGCTGTGAGGCCTGTCAGGGCGACGGCGTGATCAAGGTCGAGATGCACTTCCTGCCGGATATCTACGTGCCGTGCGACCAGTGCAAAGGCAAGCGCTATAACCGCGAAACGCTGGAGATTAAGTACAAGGGCAAAACCATCCACGAAGTGCTGGATATGACCATCGAAGAGGCGCGCGAGTTCTTTGACGCCGTCCCTGCGCTGGCGCGTAAGCTGCAAACGTTGATGGACGTGGGCCTGACCTATATTCGCCTTGGGCAGTCTGCCACCACGCTCTCCGGCGGTGAGGCGCAGCGCGTGAAGCTGGCGCGCGAGCTGTCCAAGCGCGGCACCGGCCAGACGCTGTACATTCTCGATGAGCCAACCACCGGCCTGCATTTTGCGGATATTCAGCAACTGCTCGACGTTCTGCATCAGCTTCGCGATCAGGGCAACACCATCGTGGTGATTGAGCACAACCTGGACGTGATTAAGACGGCAGACTGGATCGTCGATCTGGGTCCGGAAGGCGGCAGCGGCGGCGGTGAAATCCTCGTCTCCGGCACGCCAGAGACCGTTGCTGAGTGCGAAGCCTCGCACACCGCGCGCTTCCTCAAGCCGTTGTTGAAGTAATCATACCGACAGCTGCTGTCTGACCTGTTCAGGCAGCAGCTCTATTGCCTGCTGATAAGAGGCATCCACCAGGTAGTAAATCTGTGAATCGGGAATCGAACCGTCGAGATACACGGTGCTCCAGTGTGCCTTATTGAGATGCTGGCTCGGCCTCACATCATGATGCTGCTGACGCAGCAGATCGGCCAGTTCCGGGCTGGTTTTCAGCGCTGCCGCCGGGCGGCCTTCAACCTCTTTGACCATAGCAAAAAGCACGTCGCCGACCTTTATCTGCGTGGCTTTCCAGTCGTTGTGGACGCTTTGCTCCGCGCCTGATTTGTTCATGCAATACTGAAGTATCTCCGAAATTGTCATCTTTATTCCCCTTGTAGCGTAGCGATAATTTTACGCGGACCACCGTGAATGCGATGCTCTCCCAGCCAGATCCCTTGCCACGTGCCCAGCATCAGCCGCCCCTGGTGTACCGGCAACATCAGCGATACCCCCAGCAAAGAGGATTTGATATGCGAAGGCATATCGTCCGCCCCCTCATAGTCATGCTCATAGGCGGCGTTGTCGGGCACGGTTTTGAGAAAATGCCGTTCCATATCAGACCGGACGGTGGGATCGCAGTTTTCGTTTAACGTGAGAGAGGCGGACGTGTGCTGAAGCAGCAGGTGCAGCAAACCCGTTTTGACGCGCGATAAATCGCGGATTTGCCCGACGACTTCGTCCGTCACCAGGTGAAATCCGCGCGATTTTGCGCTCAGGGTCAGGGTCTGTTGATACCACATTGGCTGCTCCGTTAAGAAAGATGAATCTTTCTAAGTGTGCAGCAAGAAGGCGAAAGGTAAAACCCGCGGCGGCAAGATTTGATTAAAAAAGGATCCGGTCCGCCGCGCGGCCATTAATACTCTGAGTTAACAATCACCTCTTCGCCAAACTTTCCGGCCATCGGAAGCGGGCGATAGGTTGAGTTCGAGGCGCGTAACACCCGAATCCCTCTGGCCCCCACGTCGTGCGCGGCGGTGATGTCATTGTCAGAATCCCCGTAGAACACTTTGATATTTTTCTGCTCAAGCCACTGGGTTTTAGTGTTTTGCCCCTCTTTATCACCCGCAAAAATCACCGGGTTCATGCTGGCCGCCGGGATCAAAAAATCGTCCTGCAGGGTTTTAGAGACGGTCTCGGTTTTGGTCTGGCTACGACCGGTGACGAAGTAGATGCTGTCGCCGCGCTTAACGTGCATGGCGATCAGCGCCCGGGCAACCTCTTTCGGAATGCTGAACTCGTCCCAGCCGTTATTCATTTTTTCCCAGAACTCCGGGTTTTGCAGATAGGCTTCGCTGTCCGGCGAGAAGGTTTTCTTGCCGCGCCAGAAGCCGGGGCTGGAGAACAGCACGGTGTCGTCGATGTCGAAGCCGACGGCCATGGGTGCCCGGCCCATCAGGCTGTTTTCAATTTGTGCCACGGAGACCCAGTGAATGGGGGCTTGCTCGGCCAGGATGGCGGCGGTGGTGCCGGTGTAAAGCGGCGTCGGCGCAGATGCGCGTGCAACTACGACACTGTTAAGTGAGAACAATAAGCAGGCGGCGCTGAGCGCCAGTGTGATCTTGCGCATATTTCCCCTGAATATTCAGTTTGTTATCGTTTTATTTTGTGTGAGTGGTCAAAAAACTATCCGACCATAACCCCAGCGGCAGGGGAAGAAAAGGAGTTTTTGCTTATCAATCTGAAGAAAAAGAAGACGATCACAAAGCGAGACATCGACCTGAGTAGCCTGATGCCCTCACCCCGGCCCTCTCCCACAGGGAGAGGGAGAACACCCAGCCCATAGGCCCGGTAAGCGGAGCGCCACCGGGCGATCAGGCTGCACGGCGGCCTGATACCCTCTCCCACAGGGAGAGGGAGAAACGGTAGTGAGTGCTTACATTACAGCAGCAAACGCCTGCGCCACGCGCTGGACGTTATTGGCGTTCAGGCCCGCCACGCACATGCGGCCACTGGCGATCAGGTAGACGCCGAACTCCTCGCGCAGACGATCGACCTGTGCGGCGCTCAGGCCGGTATAACTGAACATGCCGCGCTGTTTCAGCAGGTAGTCGAAATTATGCCCCGGCACCGCCTCTTTCAGCACGTTCACCAGCTCCTGGCGCATCGACAGGATACGCTTGCGCATCGCTTCCACTTCCGCAAGCCAGTTGGCTTTCAGCTGTTCGTCACCGAGCACCGTTGCGACGACCTGCGCCCCAAAGTTCGGCGGGCTGGAGTAGATGCGGCGCACCGTGGCTTTCAGCTGCCCAAGCACGCGCCCGGCCGCTTCGGCATCTTCACACACGACCGACAGGCCGCCCACGCGCTCGCCGTACAGGGAGAAGATTTTAGAGAAGGAGTTGCTGATAAGTGCAGGCAGCCCGGCGTGGGCCACGGCGCGAATGGCGTACGCATCGTCTTCCATCCCTGCGCCAAAGCCCTGATAGGCGATGTCGAGGAACGGGATGAGATCGCGCGCCTTCAGCACCTCAATGACCGCATCCCACTCAGAATGGGTCAGGTCCGCCCCCGTTGGATTGTGGCAGCACGGATGCAGCAGAACAATGCTGCGCGCCGGCAGGGTGTTCAGTTTTTCAAGCAGGGCATTCACGCGCACGCCGTTGGTTTCGCTGTCGAACCACGGATAGGTCTCGACCTTAAAGCCTGCGCCTTCGAAAATGGCCACGTGGTTTTCCCACGTCGGGTCGCTGACCCATACGCCGGAATCCGGGAAGTATTTTTTCAGGAAGTCCGCCCCGACCTTCAGCGCGCCCGAGCCGCCCAGCGTCTGGATCGTCGCCACGCGCTTTTGCGCCAGCACCGGATGATCGTCGCCAAACAACAGCGGAGCGACGGTGTTACGGTAGCTGTTCAGCCCTTCCATCGGCAGGTAAAGCGAGGCGCCATGCGGTGTCGCGTTAAGACGCGCTTCGGCGTCGGCTACCGCCTGCAGCTGAGGAATAATGCCCTCCTCGTTGTAATAAAGGCCAATGCTGAGGTTCACTTTATCGCTGCGGGGATCTTCTTTGAAACGCTCCATCAAGGAGAGAATGGGGTCGCCAGCGTAGGCGTCTACTTTCTGAAACACGCGATGGTTCTCCGGATTATTATCAGGCAGGGAATTCAACAATAAACCGGAAGCAGAATAAGATCGAGGGGATGTTATCGTTGCGGGGGAGGCGCGCCGGGTCTCCCCCCTGAGGGTGTCAGTCTATGTACTTCATCGCGACGCGTGACGTCAGGCGCGTAATAAGTTCGTAAGCACTTACTCCCGTCATTTCCGCGATGCGCTCGACGGGCAGACCCTCGCCCCACATCACCACGTCGTCGCCCGCTTTGTCCTGGGCATCTGGCCCAAGGTCAACGCAGATCATGTCCATCGCCACGCGGCCTACCAGCTTCACTTCGCGGCCATTAACCAGTACAGGCGTGCCGGACGGCGCGGCGCGCGGGTAGCCATCGCCGTAGCCCATCGCCACCACACCCAGACGGGTATCGCGCTCGCTGGTCCAGGTGCCGCCGTAGCCCACCGGCTCCCCGGCTTTGTGCTCGCGCACGGCGATCAGGTTAGAGACCAGCGACATCACCGGCTGGAAGCCAAAATCAGGCCCCCACGGCTTATGCTCCAGCGGCGATACGCCGTAAAGAATAATCCCCGGACGCGCCCAGTCGAAATGGGACTGCGGCCACAGCAGAATGCCGCCGGAAGCCGCAATAGAGCGCGCGCCGGGCTTGCCTTCGCAGAAGGTGTTGAAGATATCAAGCTGCTGCTCGGTTGCGCCGCATTCAGGTTCGTCGGCGCGGGCAAAGTGGCTGACGATGTTCACCGGCTGGCGGACGTTTTTGCACTGGCACAGGCGCTGGTAGAACGTTTCTGCATCTTCCGGGCGCACGCCGAGGCGGTGCATACCGGTATCAAGCTTCATCCACACGGTGACCGGCTCGCTCAGCTTGGCCGTTTCAAGCGCCACCAGCTGTTCTTCGTTATGAACCGAAGTATGCAGATGCTGTTCGGCAATGGTCGGCAGATCGGCGGCTTCAAAAAAGCCTTCGAGCAGTAAAATCGGCTGGGTAATCCCGCCCGCGCGCAGGCGGAGTGCTTCTTCGAGACGGGCAACGCCAAAAGCGTCGGCATCGGGGAGCGTTCGCGCGGTCTCCAGAAGACCGTGTCCGTAAGCGTTCGCTTTCACGACTGCAACGAGCTTGCTGGCAGGTGCCAGTTCACGCAGACGTTGCAGGTTGTGTCGCAGAGCGCGGCGGTTAATAACAACAGTTGCCGCTTGCATTTGAATTCCTTATTCGTCGTCGTACTGCGGTCCCGCATAGTTATCAAAGCGTGACCATTGTCCATTAAAGGTCAGACGTACCGTACCGATTGGGCCGTTACGTTGCTTACCAATAATAATTTCAGCGATCCCCTTCAGGTCGCTGTTCTCGTGATACACCTCATCACGATAGATAAACATGATTAAGTCGGCATCCTGCTCGATGGAGCCGGATTCACGCAGGTCGGAGTTGACCGGGCGCTTGTCAGCACGCTGCTCCAGAGAGCGGTTAAGCTGGGAAAGCGCCACCACCGGCACCTGCAACTCTTTGGCTAACGCCTTAAGCGATCGGGAAATTTCAGCGATCTCCAGCGTACGGTTGTCGGAGAGCGACGGCACGCGCATCAGCTGGAGGTAGTCGATCATGATGAGGCCGATCCCGCCATGTTCACGCGCGATACGGCGCGCGCGGGAGCGCACTTCCGTTGGCGTCAGCCCGGAGGAGTCATCGATATAGATGTTACGTTTTTCCAGCAGTATGCCCATGGTGCCGGAGATACGCGCCCAGTCCTCGTCGTCAAGCTGGCCGGTACGGATGCGGGTCTGGTCCACGCGGGACAGCGATGCCAGGGAACGCATCATGATCTGTTCCGAGGGCATCTCAAGACTAAAGATAAGCACCGGTTTATCCTGCAACATCGCCGCGTTTTCGACGAGGTTCATCGCAAATGTCGTTTTACCCATCGACGGACGCGCGGCAACGATAATCAAATCCGACGGCTGCAGGCCAGCGGTTTTCTTATTGAGATCGTCATAGCCCGTGTTGACGCCGGTTACGCCATCGTGCGGCTGCTGGAAAAGCTGTTCAATACGCGCGACGGTGGCATCGAGCACCTCGGCGATGTTCTTCGGGCCTTCGTCTTTATTGGCGCGGCTTTCGGCGATTTTAAAAACGCGAGACTCGGCGAGATCGAGCAGGTCTTCGCTGGTGCGCCCCTGCGGATCGAAACCGGCCTCGGCGATTTCATTCGCCACCGAGATCATCTCGCGCACGACCGCACGTTCGCGCACAATGTCTGCATATGCGCTGATGTTGGCCGCACTTGGCGTGTTTTTCGAGAGTTCTGCCAGATAAGCAAAGCCGCCGACGCTGTCCAGCTGCCCCAGGCGCTCCAGCGATTCCGCGAGCGTGATCAGGTCAATCGGGCTGCCGGACTCCTGCAGGCGCGCCATTTCAGTGAAGATATGGCGGTGCGGGCGGGTATAGAAATCCTCTGCGACGACGCGCTCGGCGACATCGTCCCAGCGCTCGTTATCCAGCATTAAACCGCCCAACACCGACTGTTCCGCTTCAATCGAGTGCGGCGGGACTTTTAACCCGGCTACCTGAAAATCACGGTCGCGGGGTTCAGTCTGTTTGTTGAAGGGTTTGTTTCCTGCCATAGTGAATGGAGTTACCGAGATAAAGAGTGGGTCGAAAGATTACCATATTTTTCTGACGGAGGGAGCATGGCAACGCGCATTGAATTCCAGAAACATGGCGGACCAGAGGTGCTTAAAGCGGTGGAGTTTACCCCCGGCGCGCCTGGCGAAAATGAAGTCCAGGTTGAAAACAAAGCTATCGGTATTAACTACATCGATACCTACATTCGCGGCGGTCTCTATCCGCCACCGTCCATGCCGAGCGGGCTGGGAACCGAAGCGGCGGGCGTGGTCATCGGCGTCGGCAGCGCGGTTAAGCATCTTAAAGAGGGCGATCGCGTGGTGTACGCCCAGTCGGCGCTCGGCGCGTACAGCTCTGTCCACAACGTTCCGGCGGATAAAGCCGCCCTGCTGCCGAATGCGATCTCCTTTGAACAGGCCGCGGCCTCATTCCTGAAAGGGCTGACGGTCTATTACCTGCTGCGCAAAACCTACGAAATCAAACCGGACGAGCAGTTCCTGTTCCACGCCGCCGCCGGGGGCGTAGGGTTAATCGCCTGTCAGTGGGCGAAGGCGTTAGGTGCGAAGCTGATTGGCACCGTAGGCAGCGCGCAAAAAGCCCAGCGCGCAAAAGAGGCGGGCGCGTGGCAGATCATTAACTACCGTGAAGAGAGCCTCGTCGAGCGTTTAAAAGAGATCACCGGCGGCAAAAAAGTGCGCGTGGTGTATGACTCGGTAGGCAAAGACACCTGGGAATCGTCGCTGGACTGCCTGCAGCGCCGCGGCCTGATGGTCAGCTTCGGTAACGCCTCCGGGGCCGTGACCGGCGTTAACCTTGGGATTTTGAACCAGAAAGGGTCGCTGTACGTGACGCGTCCTTCCCTGCAGGGCTACATCACCAACCGGGAGGAGCTGGAGGAAGCCAGCAACGAATTGTTCTCGTTGATCGCCAGCGGCGTGATTAAGGTGGATGTGGCAGAAGCGCAGAAATATCCGCTGGCCGATGCGCAGCGTGCGCACGAGGTGCTGGAGAGTCGGGCGACACAGGGGTCAAGTCTGCTTATTCCCTGATCCCTGAAAAGAAATTGGGCTTCCCGTGGGAAGCCCTTTCTTTTTTTAGTTCGGCTGTATGTAGGGTACAGCTCGATGAATTCTGTAGCGGCAGCCATAGTGACAGATTCGATAAGTAAATCCTATTCTGTTCTAAGCCCCGTCGCCGGAAAAGTTGCAGGTATGTGACGAACCCCTCAATACCTTAGTAACGGAACCGGTTATTACGCTGATAAGTGGGGAGTTTTGGCGATTTAATGGCCCGTATAGCCCACACGACGGCAACCGCCAGCAGCAGCCACGGCAGCAGCTTGATCGTCAGGGCAAACAACCCGCCGATAAACATCACCACCGTTGCGACGACCAGCGCCGCGAGAATGCCGAGTAACGAGACGCCCGTCACCATCAGCATGACAAAAAAGCCAATCACAAAAAGTAGTTCCAGCATGGTGCTCTCCCACGAGTTCCCGAATAATGCGTTAACCATTACAAGAAACGTGCCAAAACTAACCCGTTGTTCTGAAAGCAAAACGCCCCGCAGGATTTTGCGAGGCGTAGTGAATTTGACTATCTTTTAGCGAAATTTATCGCTTATCGGCAACCAGACGCAGGGCGTGCTCAAGCACGTCAATATCGGCCCCCGCTTTGTGCGCATTTTCACTGAGATAGCGTCGCCACTGGCGCGCCCCCGGAATCCCCTGGAACAGGCCGAGCATGTGACGCGTAATGTGGCCGAGCCAGGTTCCGTTGCTCAGCTCGCGTTCAATGTAAGGGTACATTGCGCGTACGACGGATACGGGGTCAGTATCAGCACCCTCGACGCCAAAGATTTCGCGATCGACCGTCGCCAGGATGCCAGGGTTTTGATACGCCTCGCGACCAACCATCACGCCGTCCATATGCGCCAGATGCGTTTTGGCCTCTTCAAGCGATTTTATGCCGCCGTTAATCGACATCGTCAGATGCGGGAAGTCACGCTTCAGCTGGTATACGCGCGGGTAGTCCAGCGGGGGGATTTCACGGTTCTCTTTCGGGCTAAGGCCGGAGAGCCAGGCTTTACGCGCGTGGATGATGAACATCTCGCACTCCCCTTTGCCTGAGACCGTGTCGATGAAATCGCACAGGAATTCGTAGCTGTCCTGGTCGTCAATGCCGATACGCGTTTTCACCGTGACCGGAATCGAAACCACGTCGCGCATGGCTTTGATACTGTCGGCAACCAGCTGCGCGTTCCCCATCAGGCATGCGCCAAACATACCGTTTTGCACGCGATCGGACGGGCAGCCTACGTTGAGGTTGATCTCGTCGTAACCGCGCGCTTCGGCAAGCTTCGCGCACTGCGCCAGCGCCGCCGGATCGCTCCCGCCCAGCTGCAGCGCAACCGGATGCTCTTCGTCGCTGTAGGCCAGATAGTCCCCTTTTCCGTGGATAATCGCCCCGGTGGTCACCATTTCGGTGTACAGCAGCGTATGGCGGGAGAGCTGGCGCAGGAAGTAGCGGCAGTGTCTGTCCGTCCAGTCAAGCATCGGCGCTATGGAGAAACGGTGAGCGGGGAAAGCAGTCTGTAATTCTGACGACATGGCGAAGTTTTAAGCATCTGGTGGAAAAGGGGCGCTACTATAGCACAAAGAAACACCGGAGGCGGAGTGCCTCCGGTGCACTTTAGAAGGTCATGCTGAGCTGCGCGCCTGCGCCCCAGGTTTCATCTTCCCCATACAGTCCCATCAGGTCTACGTGGACCGTGTTGAACGGCGCAAAGCCCAGACCGCCGGTAAAGACATTGCTGTCGTTACCCTTCACGTCGGCACGGTAACCCGCACGCACCGCCAGCCAACTCAGCGGCGTGACTTCAGCACCTACGCCGACGTACTGAGAGGTATCTTCACTCTTAAAGCCTTTGGTTTCGGTCAAGTCACCGTCGGCGGTCAGCGTCACCAGATCGTTATGCCAGGCGGCACCGGCGGTGACCAGCGGGCGGATCTGATAGGTATCTTTGTAGCTCACCACTTCACCCGTGCGGCCATTGCGGATGCGAACATCTTTGGTGTCGATATCGCGCGACATCAGGTTCTGCCCGCTCACGCCCACCGTCCAGTGTTCACCGAAATCGGCGGCAATACCCGCATCAACGTTAAAACCGGTGTCGTCCGTACGGTAGCGGCTATCATTCCACTTGTTGCTGTCGTAATCGTAAATCGATGTGGTGTAGTTATAGACCCAGGTTTTCTGCAATTTTGGCGTCACGCCCACGGAGACCGGTACGCCGCCCAGGTCGAACTGACGGGCAACGGCGATACCGTAGTCGGAGACAATCGCCGCGCGGCCAGAGGCCGTGGAGTTGAGGTTTTTGGTGATTTGGTCAGTACCGTTCAGCGCAGCATCCAGCGCCACGCCTGCGGCCACCGCATCACTTCGTTGGATCCCGCGCAGGTAATCAATATCCTGCTGATCGATAGAGGAGCTGACGCGCCCGTGGGCATAACCTTTAGCCATAAACGCCACGGAGAGCACGTCGTTAGGAATGCTGACGGCAATCCCTGCACCGGCTGAAGCACGGGCGGTTTTGCCTTTAAGGTAATCCAGCTCGTCAGCGAGATCTTTCGCCGCGCCCTGGAACTGATTAATTGAGCCTAACGGATTGGTAATGATGTCGATGGGGGTGAGATTATCAATAACATCCTGATAGCGATTGATCTTATCGTTGATGTTATCAATTTCGTCCTGAAGGTTGTCTTTATCCGTAATTTGCGCGCCAACGGACGGTAATATTACCGTAACATCGTCCTCGGGTTTTGCCTTTGCTAATAACGCCGGGTTGATTAACGCCCCGCTGCCATAGCTCCCCGCCGCGACGCCCGTTCCACCCATTGCGTCGCTTCTCGCCTCCGCCCAGGTATTGGCTGCTCCCGCCTGATTTGCCATAAACAGGGAGACAGCGATGCTAACCACCGAAAATTTAAAATGTTTTTTCACAGTATGCTCGTCTTATAGTCTGTTATGAAATAACTCCCGTCTGTTATCACCCAAACAGGAACGAACTATTGCTGTGAATAAGAACGAAAAGACCCGCTATTTCTTTCCCTAAATAAAATTCCGTGAGGGCCTGTTGTTATGTGTGACGGCCCTCAATATTTATAGAAGAGGAAATTATTTTCGCCCAACTTTTCCATCGTGCGGGCCAAAAAACTGCGGAGGATGGTCAACCCAGCGGTCTTCACGCGTGGCGGCATACACCGGGTTGAGCGGATAGTAGATGCGGTTGTGCTTTTTATTGGCCTCTCCCACCACCAGTAACCGTACCTCCTCCTCGGTATTGTTGATAAAGGTATGGCAAACGCCGGTTCCGGCAGGAAAACCCACGCTGTCGCCCGGTTCCAGCTTCCACAGATAACCGTTGATCCAGGCTTCCGGGTAGCCTTCCAGCACGTAAACAAACTCCTCTTCATCGCTTTCCGCATGCGGATAAGAGGTGCGTCGGCCCGGCGGTAAACGCTCATGATGAATACCCATGCGGCTCAGCCCAAGCCTGCGGGCCAGCGGTGCGCCGATGGAAAACAGTTCGTTGCTATCGGGATAGGTTGCGTCGTCCGGGCCTTCAACGTCGCGCCAGTGTCGAATGCAGTCAGGTCTTTTCATGGTTAATGTCCGCTGTTGCAATGCGACAGGTATAGCACAGCCTGGGGAAACTCGGTGTTTTTAACAGAACATGATAAAGTGAGGGTTTTCCGCCCTATTACACCCGAGGTGCTTCATGGATAAGTCCACAACAGAGCTGTTAGTGCAGGCTGAAAAGCTGTGCGCGCAACGCAATGTGCGCCTGACTCCGCAGCGCCTTGAGGTACTGCGTCTGATGAGCCTGCAACAAGGTGCCATCAGCGCGTACGATCTGCTTGACCTGCTGCGTGAAAGCGAACCGCAGGCAAAACCGCCCACCGTCTATCGCGCGCTGGATTTTCTGCTTGAGCAGGGCTTTGTGCATAAGGTGGAATCGACCAACAGCTACGTGCTGTGTCACCTGTTCGATCAGCCCACCCACACGTCCGCAATGTTTATCTGCGATCGCTGTGGCGCGGTGAAAGAAGAAGGTGCGGAAGGGGTTGAAGACATCATGCATACGCTGGCGGCCAAAATGGGCTTCGCGCTGCGCCATAACGTCATTGAAGCACACGGGTTATGCTCCGCCTGCGTGGAAGTGGAATCCTGCAGCCATCAGGACGCATGTCAGCATGACCACTCCATCCTGGTGAAGAAAAAACCCCGCTAGCGGCAAAAGAAAAGGCGGCTCATGGCCGCCCTCAGGAGTACTTCCGTGTTCGCACGGGTGGTAATCAATTACCAGCGATAGTCGTTACGGGTTTCCCAGTCTTTGACTTCGGTTTCCGCCTGATCTTTCTCGTAACCGTAACGCTCCTGGATTTTACCTACCAGCTGGTCACGTTTACCTTCGATGACGGTCATGTCGTCATCGGTGAGTTTACCCCACTGTTCTTTCGCTTTACCTTTGAATTGCTTCCAGTTGCCGCCGATTTCGTCTTTATTCATAATCGTGTCCTCGTATTAAGCGTAAATTCGTATCGTCCGGTACGTGCATTTCTGCTGGACGTGATAATTATTATAGTCAGGGATTCGGCAGCCCGATTTATATTCAGAATCTTTAACCGTCACGATATATCAGAACGGGCAGGAAACCAGGTGTTGTTTCGCCAGTGACGGTGCCAGATAAAGGCCAGCGAGAGGCCCCGCAGGGAGAGGAATACCGCGAGCGCCAGCCACAAACCATGGTTACCCAGGTACGGCAGCGTAAAGAGCGTCAGACCAAAACCGGCCGCCGCAACTGCCATGCTGTTGCGCATTTCCGCGCCTCGCGTTGCACCAATAAACATACCGTCCAGCAGATAACACCAGACCCCCACCACCGGCAGGATCACCTGCCAGATGAGGTAATGGCTGGCCAGTTCACGCAGCGCCGGGAGTGAGGTGAGCTGCGCGATGATGTGCCCACCGAAACAGGCGTAGATCAGTGCAAATGCCAGTGCGACCAAACCCGACTGACGACACGCCGCCCGCCATACTTCGCGAAGCTGGCCGCTTTCACGCGCACCGTATGCCTGCCCGGAATGGGCTTCAACCGCATAGGCAAAACCATCCAGCGCGTAGGCGGTAAAGGTCAGGAGCGTCATTAACACCGCATTGACGGCAACAATTTCTGGCCCAAGGCGCGCCCCGAAGACCGTCAGCGCACCGAAGCAGAGCTGTAACAGCAGCGAGCGCAGCATGATATCCCGATTGAGCGCCAGCAGCTTACGCATATTGCCCCGCCAGGCGGTTTTGAGCAGCGCAACCGAGATCCCGCGCATCGCCAGAGCGCGCCAGACCATCCACAAGCCAATCAAAAATGTCCCGTACTCGGCGATTGCGGTTGCCAGCGCCGCCCCCCGCACGTTCATATGCAGGCCCATGACCAGCCAGAGATCGAGCACAATGTTGAGCAGGTTACCGACCACCAGCAGGATCACCGGCGCGCGGGCGTACTGCACGCCCAGCAGCCAGCCAAGCAGAACCAGGTTTGCCAGCGAAGCGGGCGCACTCAGCCAGCGGATTTCGAGGAAACGCCGCGCCTGCTCCAGCACTGCTTCGCTGCCGCCCACGATATGCAGCGCCAGGTCTATCAGCGGCGTGCGCAGCAAAACGATCAGCGCGCCTGCACCGAGCGCCAGGAATAAAGGTTGAACCAGCGCACGCGCCAGCCGCAGCGGATCTTTCGCGCCGTAGGCCTGGGCCGTCAGCCCTGTGGTGCTCATGCGTAAAAAGAGCAGCAGCATAAAGAGGAAGCTGGTTGCCGTGGCGCCAATCGCCACGCCGCCCAGATAGACGGGGGAATCCAGATGACCAATAACCGCCGTGTCCACCAGGCCGAGCAGAGGAACGGTAATATTGGAAAAAATCATCGGCAGCGCGAGACGCCAGAGTGCCTTATCAGAAGCAGTCAGCAGTGACATGGGAGAATACCGGGGACGATAAAACGAGACGGGCCGCGGAGAAACCGCAGCCCGTCAGGAAGAGATTACAGCCATTCGCCGTTGCGGATAACGCCAACGGCCAGCCCTTCAATGGAGAAGCTGTGTTCTCGCAGGTCTACCACAATAGGCGTGAATTCGTTGTTTTCCGGCAGCAGCTGCACGGTATTGCCTTGTTTCTTCAGGCGCTTAACGGTCACTTCATCATCAATGCGCGCAACCACAACCTGGCCGTTGCGTACGTCCTGCGTTTTGTGAACCGCCAGCAGATCGCCATCGAGAATACCGATGTCTTTCATCGACATCCCGCTAACGCGCAGCAGGAAATCAGCGCTCGGCTTAAACATACCGGGGTCCACCTGATAGTGGCTTTCGATATGCTGCTGTGCCAGCAGCGGTTCACCCGCCGCAACACGGCCAATCAGCGGAATACCCGTCTCTTCTTCAACAAGCAGGCGAATACCGCGTGATGCGCCAGAAACAATCTCAATGACGCCTTTACGCGCCAGCGCTTTGAGGTGTTCCTCAGCCGCGTTTGGAGAGCGGAAACCCAGACGCTGCGCGATTTCTGCACGCGTGGGTGGCATACCCGTCTGGCCGATATGATCCCGAATGAGATCAAACACCTCTTGCTGCCTGGTCGTTAACGCTTTCATTCCGCCCCCTGGGTGTATATACAGTTATGCTGTGAGTATATACAGTCAAAGGCGATTTTGGAACCAAAAACTGCACAAAAAACCAGGGACTTAATTATTCCTCGAGGCTCATCGGAAATGTGACCAAAGCAGCGTGACCCAGGTGATGGCTGCGATGATAATCGCCAGCAGCACGGCAGCCGATCCCATATCTTTAGCGCGACCCGAAAGCTCATGAAATTCTGAACCAATTCGGTCTACCACTGCCTCAATAGCGCTATTGATAATTTCCACTATCATCACCAGAAGTACGGAACCAATGAGGAGTACGCGGGTTATGGCATCAACATCAAGGAAACACGCGATGATAACCGCGACAATCGCGGCAACCGCTTCCTGGCGGAAAGCAGCTTCATTGATCCATGCGGCGCGGAAACCTTTCCATGAATAGCCTGCAGCTTTGATGATTCGGGTTAACCCAGTGGTATTATTGGCCATTAAAAGAACCTTATAGTGGAAATAGCGTCAGTAACTATACACAAAATCATTCATGCTGCCTCAGGCGAGCCTGAAGGATGCAGTGTATATAGCCGCAGCGCGTTTTGCTGCAGCCTGAAGTATGACGGGTAACAACAGAAATCTTGCGCGCTTTCTGTTATCCTTGCGCCGCAATTGCATTATTAACCAGAGGCTTTACATCGTTTATGTCCGGCTGGCCACGAATTTACTACAAGTTACTTAATTTACCATTAAGCGTCCTGGTAAAAAGTAAGTCTATCCCAGCAGAACCCGCGCTGGAATTAGGGCTCGATACGTCGCGCCCTATTATGTACGTTTTGCCTTATAACTCGAAGGCTGACCTACTGACGCTTCGCGCCCAGTGTCTGGCGCATGACCTTCCCGACCCGCTAGAACCGCTGGAAGTTGATGGCACATTGCTGCCACGCTATGTGTTTATCCACGGCGGGCCGCGCGTGTTCACCTATTACACGCCGAAAGAAGAGTCCATCAAGCTGTTCCATGACTATCTTGACCTGCACCGCAGCAATCCTGGCCTGGATGTGCAGATGGTGCCGGTCTCCGTGATGTTTGGTCGTCGTCCGGGCCGCGAAAAAGGCGAGGAGAACCCGCCGCTGCGCATGCTCAACGGCATCCAGAAATTCTTCGCCGTCTCATGGCTGGGGCGCGACAGCTTTGTCCGTTTCTCCCCTTCCGTTTCGTTGCGCCGCATGGCAGACGAACACGGCACCGACAAAATCATTGCGCAAAAACTGGCGCGCGTGGCGCGTATGCACTTTGCGCGTCAGCGTCTGGCCGCGGTTGGCCCGCGTCTCCCGGCGCGTCAGGATCTGTTCAACAAGCTTCTGGCGTCAAAAGCCATTGCTCGCGCCGTCGAAGACGAAGCGCGCAGCAAGAAAATCTCGCATGAGAAAGCCCAGCAAAACGCCATTGCACTGATGGAAGAGATCGCCGCGAACTTCTCTTACGAGATGATCCGGCTTTCTGACCGTATTCTCAGCTTCACGTGGAACCGCCTCTATCAGGGGATTAACGTCCACAACGCCGAGCGCGTGCGTCAGCTGGCACACGACGGCCACGAGATTGTTTATGTGCCCTGCCACCGCAGCCACATGGACTACCTGCTGCTTTCCTACGTGCTTTATCATCAGGGCCTGGTGCCGCCGCACATCGCGGCCGGTATCAACCTGAACTTCTGGCCAGCAGGGCCGATCTTCCGCCGTCTGGGTGCGTTCTTTATTCGCCGTACCTTTAAGGGCAACAAGCTTTACTCCACCGTGTTCCGTGAATATCTGGGCGAGCTGTTCAGCCGCGGTTATTCCGTTGAGTACTTTGTCGAAGGCGGACGCTCCCGAACCGGTCGCCTGCTCGATCCGAAGACCGGCACGCTGTCGATGACCATTCAGGCGATGCTGCGTGGCGGCACGCGTCCGATTACGCTGGTGCCTATCTACATCGGCTATGAGCACGTCATGGAAGTGGGCACCTACGCAAAAGAGCTGCGCGGTGCGACCAAAGAGAAAGAGAGCCTGCCGCAGATGCTGCGTGGGCTGAGCAAACTGCGCAACCTCGGTCAGGGCTACGTGAACTTCGGCGAACCAATGCCGCTGATGACCTACCTTAACCACCACGTTCCGGAGTGGCGCGAATCTATCGACCCCATCGAAGCGGTACGCCCGGCCTGGCTGACGCCAACGGTAAACGGCATCGCCTCGGAGCTGATGGTGCGCATTAACAACGCAGGTGCGGCGAACGCCATGAACCTGTGCTGTACGGCGCTTCTGGCCTCGCGCCAGCGTTCTCTGACTCGTGAACAATTGACCGAGCAGCTCGATTGCTACCTCGACATTATGCGTAATGTTCCGTACTCCACCGACTCTACCGTGCCTTCTGCCACCGCCAGCGAGCTTATCGACCATGCGCTGCAGATGAACAAGTTTGAAGTCGAAAAAGATACGATCGGCGATATCATCATTCTGCCGCGCGAGCAGGCCGTGCTGATGACCTACTATCGCAACAACATCACGCATATGCTGATGCTGCCGTCGCTGATGGCTGCCATCATTACCCAGCATCGTCGTATTTCTCGCCAGGAACTGCTGCGCCATATTGCGGCCATCTACCCGATGCTGAAAGCGGAGCTGTTCCTGCGCTGGAGCAAAGATGAGCTGGCGGCAGAGCTGGATAAATTAACGGAAGAGATGCGTCGTCAGGGGCTGGTGACCGTCACCGAAGACGAGCTGAACATCAACCCATCACGTTCCCGGACGCTGCAACTGCTGGCGGCAGGCGCGCGTGAGACGCTTCAGCGCTACGCTATTACCTTCTGGCTGCTGAGCGCGAACCCGTCCATCAACCGCGGTACGCTGGAAAAAGAGAGCCGGACGCTGGCCCAGCGCCTGTCCGTTCTGCACGGCATTAACGCGCCGGAATTCTTCGACAAGGCCGTGTTCAGCTCTCTGGTGCTGACGCTGCGTGATGAAGGGTTTATCAGCGACACGGGCGATGCCGAGCCGGAAGAGACGATGAAGATCTACCAGATGCTGGCAGACCTGATTACCTCAGACGTGCGTTTAACGATCGAGAGTGCGACGCAGGGCGAATGATGTTAAAGCCGGGTGGCGCTAACGCTTACCCGGCCTACATGTTCCGCTAAATCGTAGGCCGGGTAAGGCGAAGCCGCCACCCGGCTTTTTTATGACCAGTAACTCATCGCCAGCCCGATAAACAGCACCAGGCCAACGTAGTTATTGTTCAAAAACGCCTTAAAGCAGGCTTCACGTTCACGCTTCGCAATCAGCTTTTGCTGGTACGCAAACAGCAGTCCGGCCACCAGCACGGACCAGTAAAACTCCCAGTTCAGCCCGTTCAGGCGACCAATGGCGACCATCAGGGCCACAACCGCGACCTGCATAATGCCGATGATCAGCTTGTCATGACGGCCAAACAGGATCGCCGTTGATTTGATGCCAATCTTGAGGTCATCGTCACGGTCGACCATCGCATATTGCGTATCGTACGCCACGGCCCAGAGAATATTGGCCAGGAACATGAGCCAGCAGCTGAGCGGTACGGATTCGCTCACCGCCGCAAACGCCATCGGGATCGACCAGCCAAACGCCGCGCCCAGCACCACCTGCGGAAGATGGGTATAGCGCTTCATAAACGGATAGACCCACGCCAGTGCCAGTGCGGCCACGGAGAGCAGGATCGTCATGGTGTTCAGGGTTAACACCAGCAGGAAGGAGAGCGCAATCAGCACCACGAACAGCGTGCGGGCCTCTTTCTCGGTAACCTGACCACTCGGCAGCGGGCGGTTGGCCGTACGCTTAACGTGGCCGTCAAATTTTCTGTCGGCATAATCGTTGACCACGCAGCCTGCGGCGCGCATCAGCCAGACACCTGCCACAAACACCGCCAGGATCCACAGCGGCGGTAAGCCCGGGGTGGCTACCCACAGCGCCCATAACGTTGGCCACAGCAGCAGCAACGCGCCAATGGGCTTATCGGTACGCATCAAGCGGTGATAGGCCAGCAGCTTGTCCTGCGTCAGACTCCACTCCATTTTTTTCTTCCTCTTAGTACAACGGCGATGCGGGTAGAAACAGCTCCGTCAGTATTAACGGTTTACCACTCAGGCGAAGACGGGAACGGCGTCCCCACAGATCGGCATCGCGACCAATCTCAATAAAATCTCGGGTTAACTCGGACGAAGTAAAAAGATAGCGCCCCAGCGGCGTTTTTCCCAGTCGTTGCAGTGCGAGCTCAGGCCCGGAAAGCGTTGATTCAGGCACCACTGTCCGCCCGGCAAGCCACGGCTCGCCGTCGGCACACAGTAAAATTTCACGTAACCAGTAGCGTTCTTCACGCGGCAGCAGCGGCAGTTCATCGGCAATCTCATCAGATGAGACAAATCCTTCCTGAATCAGCGTCACCGTGACCGTTTTTCCCTGTTGTTCAAAACGTTTTGTCATGGAATCTTCCAGCAGCAGCCAGTCAAGCTGCGCCGGGTCAAGCGCGGGTATGTGGTCTAAATAGCGCAGCGCACGCAGGTGCATAAGCGCAGGGTGTGACATGCCAGACTCTCCGATACATAACGTTATCGCATTGTATCGCAGAAAAGCAGATTGAGGGCGGCCAAACGATATTTAGCGATCACTATCGCAACAATGGCGCAACAGCACGGGCGGTACGAAAAAAAGTGCGCCCACTCAGGCGCACTAAAACGAACAAATCAGCACTGTGGGGAGACGGTCACCCCTTGCCTTTTACACTGCTGATAAAGGTGGAACGGGCAGTGGTCGAACCTAAACGCTCGGCTTCATCAAGCAGTTTCAGCGCTTTGTCGACGTCGCCATTTTTCACCGCCTGCTTAATGGCGTTGTTGAAATAGGTTTCGGTATCGTTCAGTACTGGCTCAGCTTTTTTCGCCGGTGCCGGCGCTGGCGCAGCGGCCGCTGGTGCTGCCGCGACAGGCGCTGCGTATACCGGCGCCGCGGTGTTACCTACCGTCACCGGACCTGGTCCAGACGAGCCGAACAATGGGCCAACGAGCACGCTGGACGCGCTGTTCGTAGACACTTTCAGTTTGACCAGGCCATCGGTGGTGTGGCGGGCAAGCGGGTCCGGAATATCAGGAACCGCGTTTCCGGTACCTTTTGCATAGGCTTTTGCCGGGTCAACCAGCTTCGTGGTTTGCTGGAGATCGTTGTCGGTGGTAAAGACCAACACGTAAATTTTTTGCTGCCCCAGCGCTGGCGTCAGGCGCATAACCCCTTCCAGGCGGTCCGCGCTCATTACGCCCGGTTCCTGATAGTTAAAGTAATTGCTTGGGAAGAACGCTGACGGCGTCATGTTTTGGTCGAGGATCAGCACGTTAGGGGCAAAAACGCTGGTCTGCTTGTTCACTTCGCTGGTCAGCGTCAGGGTTAATTCACCGATGTTGGCCGGCACGCTAAACGCGGCAACCGGGCCGCTGATGCCCGGCACGTTCAGTGACTGACCGCCAGCGGAAAGCTGTGTGGTTTGTACTTTCGATTGATCAACCGGCGTCCACACCAGCTGCTGAAGTGCCGCCGCCGGGATCGCTGGCGCAGCACTGGTATTCTGAGGAACGAAATTGACATCTGCAAAGGTGATGGCTGGCGCACTAGCCAGCAGGCCCGCAGAGAGGCACAGCGCGACGAGACTTTTCTTCATTTTCATTGTTATTACCTCTGATAGCGTGAACGCTGCGGTGGCCAGGCAATAGCGCGCAGCGCCCTAAGGAGAGAGGGGTTTGCGCCCCTCTTTTCGGTCATTACGTCAGGTCTTGCGAATTACCACCAGATTTCCATCTGGGCACCGAAGGTCCACTCGTCGTTATCACCACGACTGAAGGTCTTCGCGGAAGTATCGTTATACGCCACGCCAGAGGTGTAACCAGCGTCGTCGTTGGTTGCATAACCCCACTTCTCATCCCACTTCGCGTAGGTTGCGAAGACGCGGATTGCCGGACGAGACCAGATGCTGTCGCCTGCCTGCCACTGCTGGGCAAGGGTGATTTTGTACTGGCTGTTTCGGTCGTCGGTTTTCTGCGATTTAACGTTGTCGTAGCCCACTTCCAGCAAGGTGCTCATGATCGGCGTCCATTTGTACATTGGACGAACACCCACGGTCCACCACTCGGTACCGTTGTTATTGTCACGGTCGATATTCTGATACATACCGACGTACATCAGGTCCCAACGCTCAGCCAGGGTGATTGCACCGTGGTCCAGCACACGCCACATGGAACCATCGTTATCAATGCTTCCGCCTTGCGGGATGCCTTTACCGTTAGAGGTCATGGAGTCCGTACCGTACTGCAGAACGAACTTGTTGAAGCCTTTCATCATGCTCTGGGTATGTTCGGCGGTTAAGAGCCAACCATCTTTAGAAGCGCCAGGCTGCAGGTAGTAGTCATCAGGAATGTTGGTGTGACCGTAGTCAACACCCAACTCCAGCGTACCGCCTGGGTTGATTTCCATACCGGCTAAACGCACGTCGAACACGTCGTTTGGTACAACGTTGTCATAAACACGGTCACCGTTCGCGTCACGATCGGCGAAGGTTGCAGAACCGCCTGCTTCAGAAGAGCGGGTGGCTGCCAGAGAGAGTTTACCGAAGCCCAGATCGATGTTTTCGATACCCGCACCAGGACCTGAGATATCCCAGTAGTAGAAGTCGATCATGTGAACGTCATGACGCTGATAGAAACGCTTACCGGCCCAGATGGTGGAGCCTGGCAGCCATTCAATCAGGTTTTTACCCTGCACGTTTGCTTCACGGAAGGCCGGACTGGTGGATTCCCAGTCGTTCTGCTGAGACACGGAATAGGCAACGTTAGTGTCGAAGTAGAAGCTCTTGTCGCCTTCTTTCCACACTTCCTGACCCAGTTTCAGTTCCGCATAGGTTTCACATTCGTTACCGAGACGGTATTTACTTTGAGCACCGGTTGCCTGGAAACACTGTTGTTCACCGCCACTTCCGGTCCAGCCAATGCCGGAACGAGCATAACCTTTAAAGTCTACGGCACCCGCCTGGGCAGACAGGATGCCTGCCGCAATGGCGACTGCCAGGGGGACTTTGCGCAGAGTAATCATCGTTCTATCTCCTGAGATCATTGCTTTTCTTTGAACACTTCACCTGTCGGTTTCGTGCTTATTATTGGGATTGCTTAGACGCCTGGCTCTTTATGCAGCCGACGACATGCGGTGCCATCTTCACGGAACAGATGACAGCGCTCTGGCGGCAAACCGATAGCGAATGTGGCACCCTCTTCTACCAACACCACGTCATTCTGGCGGTAAACCAGGTTCTGACGGATGGCGGGGATCTGGATATGAATCTGTGTTTCGTGACCAAGTTGTTCGACGACCTGAACAATCCCTTCCAGCGTCACATCGGCGATGTGGCTTGGCAGTAAATGCTCAGGACGAATGCCGAGGGACATATTTGCCCCGACCTGTACGTTAGCGCTGTCGACCGGCAGCCACACTTGCTGACGGTTTGGCAGCTCCACCTGTACCTGTTCAATCGCCGTGGCGGTCACTTTAACGGGCAGGAAGTTCATCTTCGGCGAGCCAATAAAGCCCGCGACGAAGCGGTCTGCCGGGTAGTGATACAGCTCCAGCGGTTTGCCCACCTGCGCGACGCGACCGGCGTCCAGCACCACAATTTTGTCGGCCAGCGTCATCGCTTCGACCTGATCGTGGGTGACGTAAATCATCGTGCGGCCAAGGCGCTTGTGCAGACGGGAGATTTCGATACGCATCTGGACGCGCAGGGCGGCATCCAGGTTAGAAAGTGGTTCATCCAGCAGGAACACGCGCGGTTCCGCCACCAGCGTACGGCCAATTGCCACGCGCTGACGCTGACCACCGGAGAGCGCTTTTGGTTTACGCTCCAGCAGGTGCGCCAGCTGTAATACTTCGGCGACCTGGGTCACGCGCTGGTTGATGATCTCTTTTTTCGCCCCTGCCAGCTTCAGGCCAAAGGACATGTTTTCGGCAACGGACAGATGGGGATAAAGCGCATAGGACTGGAAGACCATGCCGACGCCACGTTCGGCGGGCGGGATGTCGTTCATCCGGCTTTCACCAATAAACAAATCACCGCTGGTGATGGTTTCAAGACCGGCAATCATACGCAGCAGAGTCGATTTACCACAGCCAGATGGACCGACGAACACCACGAACTCGCCCTCGTTGATGTCCAGATTGATGTCTTTTGACACCACTACGTCGCCCCAGGCTTTCGTTACATTACGCAGCTGTACGCTCGCCATGCCCTTCTCCCTTCGTTACAACCTGTCACCGACAGAAACATTCAAGATAAGTTCACTATGCGTCTTCCATTACTTTCGTGAATCCTCCACCCCCCACCTTTTTCATGGGGGAGGAGGCGGGAGGATGAGAGAGCAGGCTCTGCGACCAGCGCCGGTGGGCTTAGGCGAAAATCGTGAAGCAGCCTGCAAAAATCAGTGGGCTTTTGTGTGCGCCAGCACTCATAACTTAAATTTATGCAACGGAGATCACATTAACAGGGGGTGGGGCGTAGGGCTCAGGAGGATGGAAAGAGGATGTCAAATAAGGAGACTGAGTCACGTTGAACCACTGCAGACGTACCCTGAGCACATCACCAAAAAGGATGGCAGATATGAAGATCAAGACTGGCGCACGCGTTTTCGCATTGTCCGCCCTGGCAGCAATGATGATTTCCGCACCGGCTCTCGCCAAAATTGAAGAAGGTAAGCTGGTTATCTGGATTAACGGCGACAAAGGCTATAACGGCCTGGCCGAAGTGGGTAAAAAATTCGAGAAAGACACCGGCATCAAAGTGACCGTTGAACACCCGGACAAGCTGGAAGAGAAATTCCCGCAGGTTGCGGCGACCGGCGACGGCCCGGACATCATCTTCTGGGCGCATGACCGTTTCGGTGGTTACGCCCAATCAGGCCTGCTGGCTGAAGTGACGCCAGACAAAGCCTTCCAGGACAAACTGTTCCCGTTCACCTGGGACGCGGTTCGTTATAACGGCAAACTGATCGCCTACCCTGTTTCGGTTGAAGCGCTCTCGCTGATTTACAACAAAGACCTGGTGCCAAACCCACCGAAAACCTGGGAAGAGATCCCTGCCCTGGATAAAGAACTGAAGGCGAAAGGTAAGAGCGCCCTGATGTTCAATCTGCAAGAGCCGTACTTCACCTGGCCGCTGATTGCTGCCGACGGCGGTTACGCGTTCAAGTTTGAAAACGGCAAGTACGACGTGAAAGACGTGGGCGTGGACAACGCCGGCGCGAAAGCTGGTCTGGGCTTCCTGGTTGATCTGATCAAGAACAAACACATGAACGCGGATACCGACTACTCCATCGCGGAAGCGGCGTTCAACAAAGGCGAAACCGCAATGACCATCAACGGTCCGTGGGCCTGGAGCAACATCGACAAGAGCAAAATCAACTACGGCGTCACGCTGCTGCCAACCTTCAAAGGCAAGCCGTCTAAACCGTTCGTTGGCGTGCTGAGCGCGGGCATCAACGCCGCCAGTCCGAATAAAGAACTGGCGAAAGAGTTCCTGGAAAACTACCTGCTGACCGATCAGGGTCTGGAGGAAGTGAACAAGGACAAACCGCTGGGCGCCGTGGCACTGAAATCGTTCCAGGACACGCTGGCGAAGGATCCGCGTATCGCGGCAACGATGGATAATGCCCAGAAAGGCGAAATCATGCCGAACATCCCTCAGATGGCCGCATTCTGGTACGCCACCCGTACCGCGGTAATCAACGCCGCAAGCGGTCGCCAGACCGTCGACGCAGCACTGAAAGATGCGCAGGGTCGTATTACTAAGTAATGCCGTAGTTCCCTCTCCCTTTGGGAGAGGGTTAGGGTGAGGGTTGTCGCGATCCGCGCGCCCTCACCCCGGCCCTCTCCCCCAGGAGAGGGAGAAAAGATCACACGCTGTAGAGGAAGAACCCCATGGATGTCATTAAAAAGAAACGCTGGTGGCAAAGCGACGCGCTGAAGTGGTCAGTGATTGGTCTGCTCTGTCTGCTGGTGGGTTACCTTGTTGTTTTAATGTACGTACAAGGGGAGTACCTGTTCGCCATCATGACGCTGATTTTAAGCTCTGCTGGCCTGTATATTTTCGCCAACCGTAAAGCTTACGCCTGGCGCTATGTCTATCCGGGCGTGGCCGGGATGGGGCTGTTCGTACTGTTCCCGCTGATCTGCACCATCGCCATCGCCTTCACCAACTACAGCAGTACCAACCAGCTCGCGCAGGAACGCGCGGTGCAGGTGCTGATGGACCGTTCTTATCAGGCGGGTAAAACCTTTAACTTCGGCCTGTATCCTGAAGGCAATAAGTGGAAGTTAGCGCTCACTGACCAGGAAACCCAAAAGGTCTTTATCTCCGACGCGTTCACATTTGGCGGCGAACAAAAGCTGCCCCTGAAAGAGGCCGCAGCCCTGCCGGAAGGTGAACGTGCAAACCTGCGTATCATCACCCAGAATCGTCAGGCGCTGACCCAGCTCACCGCCGAACTGCCGGATGAAAGCAAAGTGACCATGAGCTCGCTGCGCCAGTTCTCCGGCACCCAGCCGCTTTATACCAAAGAGGATGACGGCACGCTGACCAACAACCAGAGCGGCGTGAAGTACCGTCCGAACAACGATATCGGTTTTTATCAGTCGGTGAATGCCGACGGCAGCTGGGGCGACGACAAACTCAGCCCGGGCTACACCGTGACCATCGGCTGGGATAACTTCACCCGCGTCTTTACCGACGAAGGGATCCAGAAACCGTTCTTCGCCATCTTCGTCTGGACAGTGGTCTTCTCGGTGCTGACCGTGATCCTGACCGTCGCCGTGGGCATGGTACTGGCGTGCCTGGTGCAGTGGGAATCCCTGAAGGGCAAAGCGATTTACCGCGTGCTGCTGATCCTGCCCTACGCCGTGCCGTCGTTTATTTCAATTCTGATTTTCAAAGGGCTGTTTAACCAGAGCTTCGGTGAAATCAACATGATGCTGAGCGCGCTGTTTGGCATCAAACCGGCCTGGTTCAGCGACCCGACGACCGCCCGATCGATGATTATCATCGTCAACACCTGGCTGGGCTATCCGTACATGATGATCCTGTGCATGGGGCTGCTGAAGGCTATCCCGGACGACCTGTACGAAGCCTCGGCGATGGACGGCGCAGGCCCGTTCCAGAACTTCTTCAGAATTACGCTGCCGCTGCTCATCAAGCCGCTGACCCCGCTGATGATCGCCAGCTTTGCCTTTAACTTTAACAACTTCGTGCTGATTCAGCTGTTGACCAACGGTGGGCCGGACCGCCTGGGCACTACCACCCCGGCAGGCTATACCGACCTGCTGGTGAGCTACACCTACCGCATCGCCTTTGAGGGCGGCGGCGGTCAGGACTTCGGCCTGGCGGCGGCAATTGCCACGCTGATCTTCCTGCTGGTGGGCGCGCTGGCGATTGTGAACCTGAAAGCCACACGCATGAAATTCGACTAAGGAGGGCACAGAATATGTCTATGGTCCAACCCAAATCTCAAAAGCTGCGCCTCTTCGCAACGCACTTAGGCCTGCTGATATTTATCGCGGCAATTATGTTCCCGCTGCTGATGGTCATCGCGATTTCCCTGCGTTCGGGCAACTTCGCAACCGGCAGCCTGATCCCGGATGAAATCTCCTGGGAGCACTGGAAGCTCGCGCTGGGCTTTAGCGTCGAGCACGCGGATGGCCGCGTCACGCCGCCGCCGTTCCCGGTGCTGCTGTGGCTGTGGAACTCCGTGAAAGTGGCGACCATCACCGCAATCGGTATTGTGACGCTGTCCACCACCTGTGCTTACGCCTTTGCCCGCATGCGTTTCCCGGGCAAAGCAACGCTGCTGAAAGGGATGCTGATTTTCCAGATGTTCCCCGCGGTGCTTTCGCTGGTGGCGTTGTACGCCCTGTTTGACCGCCTGGGCCAGTACGTGCCGTTTATCGGTCTTAACACCCACGGCGGCGTGATCTTCGCCTATCTCGGCGGTATCGCCCTGCACGTGTGGACCATCAAAGGGTATTTCGAAACCATCGACGGCTCGCTGGAAGAAGCGGCGGCGCTGGATGGCGCAACCCCGTGGCAGGCGTTCCGCCTCGTGCTTCTGCCGCTGTCGGTGCCGATTCTGGCGGTGGTGTTTATTCTGTCGTTTATCGCCGCGATCACCGAAGTTCCGGTCGCTTCCCTGCTGCTGCGTGATGTTAACAGCTACACGCTGGCGGTCGGGATGCAGCAATACCTCAACCCGCAAAACTACCTGTGGGGCGACTTTGCCGCTGCGGCCGTCCTTTCCGCTATCCCGATTACCGTCGTGTTCCTGCTGGCACAGCGCTGGCTGGTTAACGGCCTGACGGCGGGCGGTGTGAAAGGTTAAGTTTCAATGTGTTATGCCACTGCAACCCTCAACTTTGACGTATTGTATTGAACCAACTTGTGACTGTTAGGCGCTCCCCGGAGCGCCCTTTTTTTATTCGCGTTTCAGCCGCTTCGAGTTGCACAGCCAGAGGGTGATCACCAGCAGCAGGATCGCCGCCGAGTAGATCAGCACGTCGAGCGGGGATTTGTGATCGACGATGATCAGCCGCACTATCGCGGTGATCCCGATATAGACAAAGTAGCGCAGCGGGAAGTGAAAGCCGGACTGAAAATACTTCACAATCAGGGCGATAAATTCAAAGTAGAGAAAGTAGACCACCAGGCCTTCCACCAGCGCATACTTGCTGGTTTGCTCAGGGGCGAAGAGCACATCCGCCAGATGCACCGTCTCTTTGCCGAGAAAGACGACCAGAATCAGACCAAGGCTCAGCAGACCGAGGTTCAGCACGGTCTGGAGGATGGTTGAGATAAACTCAACGCGTGGGCGAGTCAGGGATGTCATACAGCACCTCATTCTCCAGGACGAGGTTCCTGTATAATGCAAAAATGTGACGGGGATCTATATTTTTTGTTTATGTTTGGCTCGCAGCAGCATTCCTGCCGGGCGGCACTGCGTTTGCCCGGCCTACAAAAAAACTATCGTAGGCCCGGTAAGCGCAGCGCCACCGGGCAATCATGCATCAACGGAAGTTAATGTTCTTATCGCTGGTCATGTCATACAGCTGGAACTTACGTCCAAGCTGCTGGCCCCCGTCGCGCGTCAGCGGCGTCCAGCCCACGGCGGCACGGCTGCGGGTTGGGCCTGACGAGAAGAGATCCAGCGGAATCGAGACATACACGCCTTTGGTGAAATCCCCTTCCCCGTATTCGTCCGGCGAAACGTTGGTGATGGTGGCATAGCCGCCCACGACCACGCCGCTGTCGAAGTGTTTCGAGATGTCCAGCGTGCCGCCCTTGTCGCCTGCCAGATACTGGCCGACGCTGGCTTTGACCAGCACATCCTGGGCGAACGACGGCGTCCAGTAGGCGGTGAGATGGCCCGTTTTGACGCTGTAGTCGGTGAACTTCATCATGTCCTGGGCGCTGCGCCAGTCACGCTGTTTGACATAGTTGGCGTCAATGCCGAACGCCCAGTTGCTGTCGACAGGGCGGTAAAGCACCTCCGCCCCCGCGCCGCCGTACATGGTTTCCAGATAGCCGCCGTACACCTGGCCGTAAAAACCGTTGCCGAAGTACTGGAAGTAGTTGGCCTGCAGGTTGTTCACGTAGGCGTTGTTCTGCACATATTCACGCACGCGGGTACGCACGCGCGGCAGCTTCGAGTCGTTCGGCGGGTTGGTGTAGTTGAACTTGTCGTAGTTGTTGGCAATGTTGCCGAACAGGCTGCCGGTGGTCAGCAGGTGGTCGGTAACCCACAGATCCGCGGTTGCCATCACGCCAAGCTGGTACATGTAGAAGTTTTCCGGCCCGCCGACGGACTGGTTCAGCACCGGGTCGATGTGGAAATCAAAGCGCGATTTATCAATGTACCAGCCCTGCTCGGTCGATTCCGGCACGACCGGCTCGATGCGTTTTTGCACCAGCTCGGTTTCATGCCCCAGCGGTTCGCCCTCAAGATGACGACGCAGGCTGGCGACGTCGGTTTCCGTGGTCACCTGCGGCAGGTTAAGGCGGTTTTCCGTAACGCGGATCGTGCGGATCCCCTCGGGCAGATCGTTCATAACGATCCGGTTAGCGCGTTCGATCCCTTCGCGCGAGTCGCGATATTTCACCTGCTCGCCGGTAACGTAGAGCGTGTCGCCCTTAGTCTGGATCTTCGGATCGGCAAATCCGGCGTTGTACTTCAGCAGCGTCAGCTGGTTGGCGACGACGGAGTGCTGGATGATGGCGTCCTGCGGCTCCGGCTGGTACGCAGGCCGGGCATTGTCGTTATAGTGCGGACGCATGTCGTTAAAGTTGGTGCGCAGCGTGAAGCCAAACATCACGGTATTGCCGCGCTCGTAGCTGAGGTTAACGTCGGCCCAGTCGGTGACGCGGTAAATGGCGCCGACGTTAAACTTGCTCTTCTGCTCAATCTTCCCGGCAAAATCTTCGCTGTAGTTATTCCCTTCATACTCCAGCTTCAGGCGCAGCGGTTGCCACGGCGTTTGGTATTCGATGCCGCCAAACAGCGAGGCCGGGCCGTGGAACATCTGGTCGCCGTTGATGGAGCCGGCTTTTTTATAGCTGTTATCCCTGTAGCAATATTTGTCGCTGTAGGAGCAGAACGGGTTTTTGACGTTGCCGCTGGTTCCGAGGTAGCCCCAGCCGAGGCCGAGTGAGAAATCAAACGGTCCCCAGGCTTTGCTGGCCACAACGTATTCAGCATCAAACAGGCCGGTACCGCCGATATCTTTCGCGCCGACGGAGACCTGTGGCATCCAGTAGCTCTCTTCCCACAGGCGCAGCTTCACATCGAAGGCTTTGTCTTTATAGGTTTGATCGCCGGAGAATGCGTCGACGCTGCTGTACTGTTTCGTGCGCACGTCGGTATAGCGCAGCGTGGTTTCGAGCCATGGGAACAGCTGCACCGACGCAGAGTAGTAGCGATACTGATCGTTATCGCGGTAGTTAAGGCTGATTTCACCTTCACGCGCCATCCGCGCGGTAGGCGTTTGCAGTAAACCGACGCCGCCAAAGTCGGATTGCGACGGGCCGATGGGCGCGGGCCAGGTTTCTGCATGGCAGGCGGCGCTGACGCACAGTGCCAGCATGCTGTAGAGATAGGTTTTTTTCATTAATCCGGGATCCGCTGCGTCAGGGAATGAAGGATATCGGCATTCAGCCCGTCATACGCCTTCGTCCAGAAATGGTCGGCAAAACCGACAAAAATCACGCTGCCGGGCATGGGTTCGATATGGCGCTTATTCCAGTACGCCACGGGCGCTTTTTGGGTATGCCCGTCCGGATAGACGATCCAGGCGTAGCTGTTATCCGCCCCGCTGAGCAGGCTTTGCTCGTCGAGATAGCTCGCCACGTCGCGGCCCGGCGTAAAAGGCTTTTTGCCCGGGCTGCTGATGAGCCCCATTACGGTGACGGTTGACGGTTGCGTCGGCAGCCAGAGCGTGTATTCCCCTTCCAGCGCCGGATTCCCCTTTTCCGCCACGCGCACGACATCGGGATCGAGGTTTATCGTCTGGCGTCCGGTGACCTTCAGCGCCTGAAGCTGCTGACGTACGCTGTTGATAGCGGCGGCGTCATCGCCATCTTCCTGACCAGCTAACCCGGTCAGTTGGGCGAGGAGCGCGTTATGCTTTTGTTCGGCCTCAACCGTCGCCTGCCGCTCGCCGATCACCGCGCCGGGCCACCAGCTGTTGGCCAGCCTCGGTTGCCCGACGAGATCGAGCAGGTGTCCGGCGTTGGTTAAGGTTTTAGGCTGCGCGTTCTCCGGCGTGTATACCTCCACGGTGCCCGCAGACCAGGCCAGCGGCGCGGCAAAGCCGGCGAGCAGCACGATGGCGATAACGGTATTTTTCATGATTTCGCCGCCTTGATCAGGGTGGTTTTCACCGGGAAGAAACCGGCGCCGAGGAACTGCAGGGACTGACGGATCTGCCCCTCTTCATCCACCCAGTAGCGGTTGTGCCAGGTCGCCTGATCGGTTTTCACCTCTTCATCCAGCACGCGAACCTGCGTTTCGTCGCTGCCCACCTGCACGCTGTCCGTACCGTCCCAGCGGAAGGTAGAGCGGGCCGTGGCGTAGCGCACCTGCTTGTGCTCGGTCCAGCCCATCGTGCGCGTCCAGCTTGCGCCGTCGGTGACCTGGTCAGGCTTGATGAGCGGATCGGCTGCGAGATTGTTCACCTCCAGCAGGTTGTCACCGCCGAGCAGCGTTTTCACAATCCGGCCATGCTGCGTCACGATGGTGGCCTGATCCTGCGTCACCCATTTCTGCTGCCCGTTTTCATCGAAAGCGAGCACCACAAACAGCTGCGGGCCATCGTTTAACTGCATGTACTGGCTGGCATAGGGCATGTTTTGCAGTTCGTCATCGGTCAGATGCACGCCCGGCGTGCCAAACATGCTGTCCCACAGGGAATGTCCCAGCCCTTTAGTGGTGGCCGAGCACGCCTGCAACAGCAGGCAAATCAGGATGATTGCAGGTCGCTTCACGACTCTTCTCCGAAGGGGCGAAATAACCACACCGAAGTGTGGTTATGATTAAAACACCCGATATTACTGGGTGCTGGTCGTCGTAGTGGTCGTGGTTCCGGTATTGGAGCCATCACCGCCACCGGTTGCCGCCAGCGCGACACCCACGGCTGAACTTACGGTGCTCGTGCTGGATGCGGTAGAACTCCCCGCAGACGCAGACGTCGCTGCCGACCCTGCCGCTTCTCCGACCTGAACCGGAGCCGCATAGACAGATGTCGCCGCAAGCGCAGATATGGTAAAAATGCCATACAGTACTTTCTTCATAACAATTTCCCTTCAATGAATGAATGGAGATTTGCCCGAAAAGAAATTCAGGCGGAATCGAGTATACACAACTAAAGCAGAGGGATTACCGCATGAGGAAATAGCAGAAGGGTTTTCAGATTATTGGTTAAAACGGATGGTTAAGAATAATTAATCTAATATAAAAATGTTTAAAAACATGAAGATATAATTAATGCAATAATAACGCACCTGCGTATATTCCTAAAATAAACCGCAGTAACTAAATGGTTTACAGCCTTTTTCAGATTAAACTCACAGCAGGAATTTGAGTTAACTAACAGACATGCGGAATTATCCGATAAAAAAGCCGGCATTACGCCGGCTTTTTTCATGACATATTAATTACGCACGCCATGCTTTATAACGGTTAATCAAACCATTCGTTGAGCTGTCGTGGCTGTCGACGTTTTTATCATCACCCAGCTCCGGCAGAATGCGGTTTGCCAGCTGTTTGCCCAGCTCTACGCCCCACTGGTCAAAGGTGAAGATGTTCAGGATCGCGCCCTGCGTGAAGATTTTGTGCTCATACAGCGCAATCAGCGCCCCCAGGCTGAACGGGGTGATTTCGCGCAGCAGGATGGAGTTGGTTGGGCGGTTGCCTTCGAACACCTTGAACGGCACAACGTGGTCCAGCGTCGCCGGATCTTTACCCTGATCGCGGTATTCCTGCTCTACCACCTCGCGTGATTTGCCGAACGCCAGCGCTTCAGTCTGCGCGAAGAAGTTAGACAGCAGCTTTGGATGGTGGTCGGACAGCGGGTTGTGTGTGATAGCCGGGGCGATGAAATCGCACGGTACCATTTTGGTGCCCTGGTGAATCAGCTGGTAGAACGCGTGCTGGCCGTTGGTGCCCGGTTCGCCCCAGATGATTGGGCCAGTCTGGTAATCCACCGCGTTGCCGTTACGGTCAACGTATTTACCGTTGGATTCCATGTTGCCCTGCTGGAAATAGGCCGCAAAGCGGTGCATATACTGATCGTACGGCAGGATCGCTTCGGTTTCAGCGCCGAAGAAATTGTTGTACCAGATGCCAATCAGCGCCAGCAGCACTGGCAGGTTTTTCTCAGGTGCGGTGGTGGCGAAGTGTTGATCCATCGCGTGTGCGCCGGAGAGCAGCTCAACGAAGTTGTCGAAGCCAACGGACAGGATGATGGACAGGCCAATCGCGGACCACAGAGAGTAGCGGCCGCCAACCCAGTCCCAGAACTCAAACATATTCGCCGTGTCGATGCCGAACTCGCCCACCGCTTTACCGTTGGTAGAAAGCGCTGCGAAGTGTTTCGCCACGTGCTTGTTGTCGCCCGCGGTTTTCAGGAACCAGTCGCGCGCGCTGTGGGCGTTGGTCATGGTTTCCTGGGTGGTGAAGGTTTTGGATGCCACCAGGAACAGCGTGGTTTCCGGGTTAACCGTCTTCAGCACTTCGGCAATGTGGGTACCATCTACGTTCGAGACAAAGTGCATGTTGAGGTGGTTTTTGTACGGACGCAGCGCTTCGGTCACCATGAACGGACCGAGGTCAGAACCGCCGATACCGATGTTGACCACGTCGGTGATGGCTTTCCCGGTGTAGCCTTTCCAGCTTCCGGAGATGATGGATTCGGAGAAGGTTTTCATCTTCTCCAGTACCGCGTTGACTTCTGGCATCACGTCTTTGCCATCAACGATAATCGGCGTGTTGCTGCGGTTACGCAGCGCAACGTGCAGTACGGCGCGGTCTTCGGTACGGTTAATTTTCTCACCGGAGAACATGGATTTGATGGCGTCAGCCAGCTCAGTCTCTTTCGCCAGATCCTGCAGCTTTGCCAGCGTCTCTTCGGTGATGCGGTTTTTGGAGAAATCCACCAGCATCAGGTCATCGAAGGTCGCGGAGAACTTACTGAAACGAGCGGCATCTTTCGCGAACAGATCCGCGATGGTGACGTCTTTCATTTCATCAAAATGTTTCTGTAATGCCTGCCAGGCAGAGGTCTGCGTTGGGTTGATGTTTTTCATTAGCAATACTCTTCTGATTTGAGAATTGTGACTGCGGTCGATTGTAGCGCCTGCAAATAAAAATTGTGATGGTTTTTATGCCATTGCCCTGGTCTGCATCAAACGCAGGTGAAAAGACCCGAAAAGTATAGCTGCTGGATGGCCCCTCTGGGGTGGGTAAATATGCCCCCCGTTGCGGCAAAACGAAGCATAAAATATGGCCCTGTTATTAGTCCTGTTACTGAGGGGTACCCCCCCATAAAAAATCCGCATAATCCCAGCATTGACAGGACCTCCCCCGCATTTTATTTATAGGGCCGTATTTTGCGCCTGCACCTGCTTTCGTTTCACTCTTGTGCCAAGGTCGCTTTATTCATTCCCTGACACGAGGTTGTTATGACGAGTTTTGTGGTCGCCAAGTTTGGCGGCACCAGTGTGGCGGATTACGACGCCATGAACCGCAGCGCCGATGTGGTGCTGGCCGATCCGAATACCCGCATGGTGGTGCTTTCTGCCTCCGCTGGCGTGACGAACCTGCTGGTTTCTCTGTCTGAAGGACTGGAAGCGACGGAACGGTTCGTGAAGCTGGACGCGCTGCGCAAAATTCAGTTCGATATTCTTGAACGTCTGCAGAACCCGAACGTCATCCGCGAAGAAGTGGAACGCCTGCTGGAAAATATCACCACGCTGGCGGAAGCCGCCTCTCTGGCGACCTCAACCGCCCTGACCGATGAACTGGTCAGCCACGGCGAACTGATGTCGACTCTGCTGTTCGTTGAGATCATGCGCGAGCGCAATATCCAGGCGCAGTGGTTTGACGTGCGTAAAGTACTGCGCACCAGCGACCGTTTTGGCCGCGCCGAGCCGGATGTGGAAGCGCTGGCCGAACTGACCAGCCAGCAGCTTGCGCCGCGTCTGGAAGAGGGTATCGTCATCACTCAGGGGTTTATCGGCAGCGAGGCCAAAGGCCGCACCACGACTCTGGGCCGTGGCGGCAGCGACTACACCGCCGCCCTGCTTGGCGAAGCCCTGCATGCCACCCGCGTGGATATCTGGACGGACGTGCCGGGTATCTACACCACCGACCCGCGCGTGGTATCCGCTGCGAAACGCATTGACGTCATTGCCTTTGAAGAGGCCGCCGAAATGGCGACCTTCGGCGCGAAGGTGCTGCACCCGGCAACCCTGCTGCCCGCGGTACGCAGCGATATTCCGGTGTTCGTGGGCTCCAGCAAAGATCCACAGGCGGGCGGAACGCTGGTCTGCAAAAAAACCGAAAACCCGCCGCTGTTCCGCGCTCTGGCCCTGCGTCGCCGCCAGACGCTGGTCACGCTGCACAGCCATAATATGCTGCACTCCCGTGGTTTCCTGGCGGAAGTGTTCGGCATCCTGGCGCGCCATAATATCTCCGTAGACCTGATCACCACTTCCGAAGTGAGCATCGCGCTGACGCTGGACACCACCGGCTCCACCTCCACCGGTGACACCCTGCTGACCCAGTCGCTGCTGATTGAGCTGTCGGAGCTGTGCCGCGTTGAAGTAGAAGAGGATCTGGCGCTGGTTGCCATCATCGGCAACAAACTGTCCCGCGCCTGCGGCGTAGGCAAAGAGGTCTTCGGCGTGCTCGACCCGTTCAGCATCCGCATGATTTGCTACGGCGCGTCCAGCTATAACCTCTGCTTCCTGGTGCCTGCGGATCAGGCGGAGCAGGTGGTGCAAAAACTTCATCAGAATTTGTTTGAATAAAATTCGTTAGCACGTTAAACAATATCGATAAGCCGGGCTCAGACCCGGCTTTTTTATAACTAAACAACACGACAATACTGCAAGGAATTCATTATGTTATCCGCCATCACCCGGCTATTCCCGTTATGGGCGCTGCTGCTGTCTGTACTCGCGTATTACACCCCTGGCACCTTCACTGGCATTGGCCCGTGGGTCACCACTCTGCTTATGCTGATTATGCTCGGCATGGGCGTGCACCTGAAAATTGACGATTTTAAGCGCGTGCTGTCGCGCCCCGCCCCTGTCGCCGCAGGGATTTTCCTGCACTATCTGGTGATGCCGCTCGCCGCGTGGCTGCTGGCCATGGCTTTTAAGATGCCGCCCGACCTCTCCGCTGGAATGGTGCTGGTGGGAAGCGTCGCCAGCGGTACGGCATCCAACGTGATGATCTATCTGGCAAAAGGTGACGTCGCGCTCTCGGTAACCATTTCGTCCGTTTCCACGCTGGTAGGGGTGATTGCCACGCCGCTGCTCACCCGCCTGTACGTGGACGCGCACATTCAGGTTGACGTGATGGGCATGCTGCTAAGCATTCTGCAAATTGTGGTGATCCCGATTGCGCTGGGTCTGGTGATTCACCACCTGTTCCCCCGCGTAGTGAAAGCGATCGAGCCGTATCTTCCCGCCTTTTCGATGGTCTGCATTCTGGCGATCATCAGCGCTGTGGTGGCCGGTTCCGCCTCGCACATTGCGTCCGTGGGCTTTGTTGTCATCATCGCGGTGGTGCTGCATAACACCATCGGCCTGTTAGGCGGCTACTGGGGCGGTAAGCTGTTTGGCTTTGACGAGTCGACCTGCCGCACGCTGGCGATCGAGGTAGGGATGCAGAACTCCGGCCTGGCGGCGGCGCTCGGTAAGATTTACTTCTCGCCGCTGGCGGCCCTGCCGGGCGCGCTGTTCTCCGTCTGGCATAACCTGTCCGGCTCGCTGCTGGCGGGCTACTGGTCAGGAAAGCCGATTGATGAACCCGCGAAAAAAGATGTGGTGGAACAACGTTAATTGACGTCACATGCTTTACACTGGAGCCTCCCCATCAGGAGGTTCCAGCAATGGCGACACCACGACTGACCCAGAAAGACATGACGGAAGCCGAGCAGCGCGAACTCAAAACGCTTCTTGACCGCGCCCGCATCGCGCGTGGCCGCACGCTGACCAATGCCGAAACCAATCAGGTTAAAAAAGAGTACATCGACAAGCTGATGGCGCAGCGCGACGCCGAAGCAAAAAAAGCCCGCAAACTGAAAAAAGAGCAGGCGTATAAACCCGATAAAGAGGCGACGTTTTCCTGGTCTGCCACAACCTCGACACGCGGAAGGCGCTAATTAGCGCCCTTTCTTTTTACGGCCCGGCTGCGCGAAGCGTTTCCCGTTCGCCGGCTTGCCTCGCCCTTTCTCTTCCGCTGGCGGAGCCTTTACCACCGGGCGTTTAATGGCCTGGGTTTTCGGTTTGGCTTTGGCCTTCGGCTTCGCTTCGGACGACGAATTTTCGATAAGCCTGAACAGCTCGATCAGCTCGTCATCCGTTAAATCACGCCACTCGCCCAGCGGAATGCCGGACAGGCTCACGTTCATGATGCGGGTGCGCTCCAGCTTCGTCACGTCATACCCAAAGTGCTCGCACATGCGGCGGATCTGACGGTTCAGACCCTGCACCAGGGTAATACGAAACGCAAACGGCGCTTCTTTCTTAACCTTGCACTTCTTCGTTACGGTGCCCAGAATCGGCACCCCCGCGCCCATACCACGGATGAACTCGTCCGTGACCGGCTTGTTCACCGTCACGATGTACTCTTTCTCGTGATCGTTACCGGCGCGCAGAATTTTGTTCACCAGGTCGCCGTGGTTGGTGAGAAAAATCAGCCCCTGAGAGTCTTTATCCAGACGCCCAATCGGGAAGATGCGGCTGCTGTGGTTAACAAAATCCACAATATTGTCCCGCTCGCCATCTTCCGTGGTACTGACGATACCAACCGGTTTGTTCAACGCGATAAATACCAGGTCTTCTGCATCACGCGGTTCAATGAGCTGACCATTCACTTTGACCACATCGCCAGGAACAACCTGGTCGCCGATGGTGGCGCGTTTGCCGTTGAGGAACACGTTACCTTGTTCAATGTAACGGTCCGCCTCGCGACGTGAGCAGATCCCGCTCTCGCTAATGTATTTGTTTAATCGGGTTGATTGAGTTGGCAGCATAGTTTCTCCTGTGAAGGGCGAAATATACCTTAGGTTTGGGCTGGTAAAAAGATTAGCCCACGGTAACTGAGACAGGTTTTCCAAGTTTACTCAGCATCATGACCAGCGTATCAAGCGTAAACTTGCTCGTTTTAAGGTTCACAACATCGGAGATACGTGGGCGGGAGACGTTCAGTCTTGCCGCTGCGTCAGCCTGGCGCAGCTTGTTTTCAGCGATCCACGTGGAGATTTCCAGCATAAGCTGTCGCTTGATCGCCAGCAGTTGCTCCACTTCCTTGCCAGCTTTTTCCCGTAACCGTTCAGCCTCATCCCTGTCAAACCCCAGCTCGGCAAAAATGTTGGCGTCTGCCGCCGTCACATGGCGAATTTTAGTATCAATGTTCTTTCCCATCTTTAACCCCTCCGGGCATCAAGCACCGCATGCAAACGTACCTTTGCAATCTGTTTATCCTGGCCTGATGTCCGCTGTGTTTTCTTGTTAAAGCAATGAAGTACATACACAGCGTCGTCAAAACGGGCCAGGTAAAGAATACGAAATGCCCCTGTATTTCCCCGAAGCCGAATTTCAGCAACGCCTTTGCCAATCTCTGACATGGGCTTCCAGTCTGCGGCCTCCAGACCAGACTGCAGGCGGTGCAGTTGATAACCCGCGTCTCTTCGAATCTCTTCCGGGAAGCCGAGCAAATCGTCGTACGCACTTCCCATCCATGCGATAGGCCGCATTGCCGGCCTTTGTGAAAGCATACCACATCCTTGTATAAAATTTTATACACCCAAAAACATAAAAACGTCGCAGCGCGGATAAGTGCTTTACCCGCGATGCAACGTTACAGTTGGGAAAGGATGTCGTCACGCCTGACAAAAGCAAACTGCGAGGCGCTTTCAGAGATTAATACTCATCCCGCTCGTCATCTTCGTCCGGCTGCTCCATTACGCTGTAGGCCACCGCGCAGAACAGCGAGTTAAGACGTTTCATATCGCCCAGCAGCCCCAGGTGCAGGGAGCTGGTCTCAATGCTCTGCACGTTTTGCTGATGCAGACGCTCAACGTGGGCGTGCGAATAGCGGCGGTTGAGAATGCGGAAGCGGTGCTTGTTGCGCCGCAGCCGACGCGCGCTCGGTACGTCGCTGGAGAAGAAGACCGACAGCGCCAGCTTCAGGTTGCTGACCAGCTGCTCATGCAGTGCCTCCAGCTCCTTAAGCCCTTCTACGGAGAAGGCGCGACGCGCGGCAAGGGATTTATCCGCAATTTCACTGCCCATGCGCTCGACGATATCTGAGGCCTGCTCCAGGTTGAGGGACATTTCGATGATTTCCGCCCAGCGGCGGGACTCCTCTTCCGCCAGTTCGTCCTGCGGGATGCGCGCCAGATAGAGCTTGATGGCGGTATAGAGCACGTTGATGTCGTCCGCCAGCTTTCGCAGCTCTTTCTCCTCGCGCGGCTCGCCATGCATCACTTTTTGCAGCCCTTCGAGCATAGTTTCCATCGCATCGCCCATGCGCAGCGTTTCGCGGGCGGCGTTGGCAATAGCCAGCGCCGGGGTATCCAGCACGGAGGTATCAAGATGCTTCGGTTTCAGGCGGGCGTCCAGCTCGGGTTCATCCCGAATGAGGCGCTCGCAGAAACGGGCCATCGGCGCGGCGAAGGGGACCATCGCCAGGCAACGCACCAGGTTGTAGAAGACGTGGAAATAGATCACCAGCTCGGCTTTCGGCAGCGGCAGGTTGTCCATCAGGTTCGCCAGCGGATGGACAAACGGCAGGATAATCAGGCTGCCCACCAGCTTAAACAGCAGGCTGCCGAGCGCCACGCGGCGTGCGGCGGCGTTGGCGGCGCTGTTGTTGAGCATCGCCAGCAGGCCCGAACCAAGGTTGGCACCGATCACCAGACAGAGCGCCACCGGGAAGGAAATGACCCCTGCGGCGGTAAGCGTCGCGGTCAGCAGCACGGCAGCCAGGCTCGAGTAGCTGACGATGGCGAACACCGCGCCGATGAGCGCATCCAGCATGATATCGCCGGTCAGGGAGGCAAAGATGACCTGCACCCCGTTGGCCTGGGTGATCGGCGTCACCGCCTGCACAATCAGCTCCAGCGCAAGCAGGATTAGCCCAAGGCCAATGCCCACGCGGCCAAGCTGCCCGGCACGGCTCTGCTTACGGCTCAGGAAGAAAATCACGCCGATAAATATCAGCAGCGGCGACAGCCAGGAGAGATCGAAGGTCAGCACGCGCGCCATTAGCGCGGTCCCGACGTCGGCACCGAGAACAATCACCAGCGCCGGGGCGAGCGCCACCAGATCCTGCGCCACAAACGAGGTGACGAGCATGGTGGTCGCATTACTGCTTTGCACCAGCGCCGTTACGCCGATGCCCGCGCAAAAGGCGAGCGGCTTCTTCTCAACGCTGCCGCTGAGAACGGTGCGTAAACGCGCGCCAAACACGCGCATCACGCCGGTGCGGACAATATGAGTGCCCCACACCAGCAGTGCGACTGCAGAGAGCAGATGTAACAACGTCAGCACGGAAAGTGTTCCTCCTTATCGTTATCTGTTTTCCTGAGGTTTACTGCGCGCTGTCTTGCCGGATGGCGGTTACGCCTTATCCGGCCTACGCACAGGACCGGTAAGCGCAGCGCCACCGGGCAATATGGCCAGAACCTTCTTCCAGTATAAGGGTTTAAATGTAAGAAAGAGACAGGGCGCCTGATGAGCGCCCTGTTTGTTGTAAGGAAAGGTGACGTCAGTCTGCGTCGTAGCCCAGATTAGGGGCTAACCAGCGCTCCACTTCCGACACGCTCATCCCTTTGCGCAGGGCGTAGTCTTCTACCTGATCGCGCTGAAGCTGTGCCACCGCAAAGTATTTGCTGTCCGGATGGCTGAAGTACCAGCCGGAGACAGACGCGCCCGGCCACATGGCGAAGGACTCGGTGAGCTTCATCCCGGTATGCGCCTCCACGTCGAGCAGTTTCCAGATCGTCCCCTTCTCGGTGTGCTCCGGGCAGGCAGGATAGCCCGGTGCCGGACGAATGCCCTGATAGTTTTCGCGGATCAGCTCTTCGTTGCTGAGGTTTTCATTCGCCGCGTAACCCCAGTGCACCTTGCGCACGCGCTCGTGCAGATATTCGGCGAAGGCTTCCGCCAGACGGTCGGCAATCGCTTTGATCATGATTTTATTGTAATCATCGTGCTGCGCGTCGAACGCCTCTGCCAGCGCGTCCTCTTCCAGCCCACCGGTCACGGCAAACGCGCCGATATAGTCGGCTTTACCACTTAACTTCGGTGCGACGAAATCCGCCAGGCAGTAGTTGGCAAAGCCCACTTTCTCCGTTTGCTGGCGCAGGTGATGGCTCACTGCCAGCACGTGGGTGCGGGTTTCATCGCGATAAATTTCGATATCGTCCCCCACGCGGTTCGCCGGGAACAGGCCCACCACGCCGCGCGGGTTGAGCGTTTTCTCCGTGCTCAGCCTGTCGAGCATGTCGTTGGCATCGTTAAACAGGCGTTTTGCCTCTTCGCCCACCACCTCATCTTCTAGGATGCGCGGGTATTTGCCTGCCAGCGACCAGGTCATAAAGAACGGCGTCCAGTCGATGTAGTTGCGCAGCGTTTCAATGCTGGCAGTGACGTCCTGCACGCCCAGACGATGCGCCACCGGCGGCGTATAGGCTGACCAGTCGAATGCCAGATCGTTTTCACGCGCCGCCTTAAGCGAGACCGGTGGGGTGCGCGGTTTCTTGCGCCCGTGCTGGATGCGCACGGTTTCGTACTCTTTTCGGGTACGCGCCACGAACTCATCGCGCTGGGTGTCGGACAGCAGCGCGGACACCACGCCCACGGTGCGCGAGGCGTTCTGCACATACACCGTCGGCCCGCTGTAGTTCTGTTCGATTTTCACCGCCGTGTGCGCTTTTGAGGTGGTCGCCCCGCCGATCAGCAGCGGAATAGTAAAGCCCTGACGCTCCATCTCTTTGGCAACAAAGACCATCTCGTCCAGCGACGGGGTAATCAGCCCGGAGAGGCCAATCAGGTCGGCGTTCACTTCCCGCGCGGTTTTGAGGATTTTATCCGCCGGGACCATCACCCCAAGGTCGATAATCTCGTAGTTGTTACACTGCAAAACCACGCCGACGATATTCTTGCCGATGTCGTGCACGTCGCCCTTGACGGTGGCGATCACCATCTTGCCGTTGCTGGAGCCTTTCTCTTTGCTGGCTTCGATGTACGGCTCAAGGTAGGCCACCGCCTGTTTCATCACGCGTGCGGACTTCACCACCTGCGGCAGGAACATTTTGCCTTCGCCAAACAGGTCGCCGACCACGTTCATGCCGTCCATCAGCGGGCCTTCAATCACTTCTATCGGGCGCGTTGCCTGCTGGCGGGCCTCTTCGGTGTCGAATTCAATAAATTCGGTGATGCCTTTAACCAGCGAATACTCCAGACGTTTTTTCACGTCCCAGGCGCGCCACTCGGCCTGCTGAACGTTTACCGCCTCATCGGATTTACTGCCGCGGTATTTCTCGGCCAGATCCAGCATGCGTTCGGTAGCGTCGTCGCGACGGTTAAGGATCACATCCTCCACCGCGTCGCGCAGTTCGGCGGGCAGGTCGTCATAAATGGCCAGTTGCCCGGCGTTGACGATGCCCATGTCCATCCCGTTACGGATGGCGTAGTAAAGGAACACGGCGTGGATCGCCTCGCGTACCGGGTCGTTACCGCGGAACGAGAACGAGACGTTGGAGACGCCGCCGGAGATCAGCGCGTGCGGCAGCTCGCGTTTGATGTCTTCGCACGCGCCGATAAAGTCCTGCGCGTAGTTATTGTGTTCTTCAATGCCGGTTGCCACGGCGAAGATGTTCGGGTCGAAGATGATGTCTTCCGGCGGGAAGCCCACCTCTTCGGTCAAAATTTTGTACGCGCGGCGACAGATCTCAATTTTGCGCTCGCGGGTATCGGCCTGGCCGACTTCGTCAAAGGCCATCACAACCACGGCGGCGCCGTAGCGACGCACCTGCTTCGCATGATGGATAAAACTCTCGACGCCCTCTTTCATCGAAATCGAGTTAACGATGCCTTTGCCCTGAATACACTTCAGCCCTTTTTCGATGACGTCCCATTTGGAGGAGTCGATCATGATCGGCACGCGGGCGATGTCCGGCTCACCGGCGATCAGGTTCAGGAAACGCACCATCGCCGCTTCGGCGTCGAGCATCCCCTCATCCATGTTGATATCGATAATCTGCGCGCCGCTCTCCACCTGCTGACGCGCCACGTCCAGCGCTTCGCTGTATTTTTCTTCTTTAATCAGCCGCTTGAACTTTGCAGAACCGGTCACGTTAGTACGCTCGCCCACGTTCACAAACAGGCTGTCGTCGCCGATGGTTAACGGCTCAAGACCGGAGAGACGGCAGGCAACCGGAAGCTCAGGCAGCTTACGCGGCGGTAGCCCTGCCACCGCGTTACTCATGGCGGCGATGTGCTCCGGCGTGGTGCCGCAGCAGCCGCCAACGATGTTCAGGAAGCCAGACTCGGCCCACTCGCGGATTTGCGACGCCATAGTGTCGGCGTCCAGATCGTATTCGCCAAAGGCGTTTGGCAGCCCGGCGTTCGGGTGCGCGGTGACGTAGCACTCCGCGATGCGGGACAACTCCTGCACATACTGGCGCAGTTCGTCTGGCCCCAGCGCGCAGTTCAGGCCAAAAGTGAGCGCGTCGGCGTGGCGCAAAGAGTTGTAGAACGCCTCCGTCGTCTGGCCGGAGAGCGTGCGCCCGGAGGCGTCGGTGATGGTGCCGGAAATCATGATCGGCAGGTCCACGCCCAGCGCCTCGAACTCCGCTTTCACCGCGTAGATGGCGGCCTTGGCGTTAAGGGTGTCGAATACCGTTTCAATCAGGATCAGGTCGGACCCGCCTTCCACCAGCGCTTTGGTCGATTCCCGGTAGGCGACCACCAGCTGGTCAAAAGTGATATTACGAAACGCCGGATCGTTCACATCCGGTGAGATCGACGCGGTGCGGTTCGTCGGGCCAAGCACACCGGCAACGTAGCGCGGTTTGTCCGGCGTGCGGGCGGTCCATTCATCGGCGCAGGCGCGCGCCAGCTTTGCCGCCTCGAAGTTAATCTCCGCCGACAGGGATTCCATCTTGTAATCCGCCATGGCGATGGTTGTCGAGTTAAAGGTGTTGGTTTCAACGATATCGGCACCCGCCTCAAAGTAGGCGTTGTGGATATCGGCAATCACCTGCGGTTTACTTAACACCAGCAGGTCATTGTTGCCTTTGAGATCGCATGGCCAGTCGGCAAAGCGTTCGCCGCGGAAATCGTCTTCACTGAGGCGATAGCCCTGGATCATGGTGCCCATGCCGCCGTCCAGCACCAGAATTCGTTCATTTAACTGCGCACGCAGTTGCTCTACTTTGCTGCTCACACTTGCTCCCGACAACGCTCAACATGGCCAAAAGGCTGCGGTCCATACTGGCATATTCTCGCAGGGCGGAAAAGTCACTCAGCGGTAACATGAGACATGTTCACCATCACTCCTCCGATCAGTCAGGATACGGTTGCAAATTCACCAAATAAAACGAAAATGATTTCCACGATACAGAAAAAGGAGTTGCCCATGGTCGCGACCGTTCCCGCTAAACGCGGCAGAAAACCTGCTGCCACCCCCTCAGCGCAACCCGGCGGACAGGTTCAATCGCTGACGCGGGGTTTGAAGCTGCTGGAATGGATAGCCGAATCGCACGGCAGCGTGGCCCTGACGGAACTGGCGCAGCAGGCCGGGCTTCCCAACTCCACCACACACCGCCTGCTGACCACCATGCAGCAACTGGGCTTCGTCCGCCAGGTCGGCGAGCTGGGGCACTGGGCGGTGGGCGCACATGCGTTTATCGTGGGGAGCAGCTTCCTGCAGAGCCGTAATCTGCTGGCGATTGTCCACCCTATTCTGCGCAAGCTGATGGAGGACTCCGGCGAGACGGTGAACCTGGCCGTGCTGGACCAGAGCGATCATCAGGCGGTCATTATCGACCAGGTCCAATGTACGCAGCTGATGCGCATGTCCGCCCCGATTGGCGGCAAGCTGCCGATGCACGCCTCCGGCGCGGGAAAAGCGTTTTTATCGCAGCTCAGCGAAGAGCAGGTGACGGGGTTGCTGCACCGCAAAGGACTACACGCCTACACCCACGCCACCCTGGTTTCGCCGGTGCACCTGAAAGAAGATTTAGCCCTGACACGTAAGCGCGGCTATTCGTTTGATGACGAAGAGCACGCCCTGGGTCTGCGCTGCCTGGCGGCCTGTATTTTTGACGAGCATCGCGAGCCGTTCGCCGCTATTTCGATTTCCGGGCCGATCTCACGCATGACCGACGACCGCGTAACGGAGCTGGGCGCGCTGGTGATTAAGGCGGCGAAAGAGGTGACGCTGGCGTACGGTGGGATCCGTTAAGATTGGTTTGCCGGGTGGCGGCTACGCCTTATCCGGCCTACATTCGAACCCTTCTCCTGGAGAAAACCGGATGCTAAACCGCTGCTTGCGGCGGTAGGCGTAAACATCTTCAACGTGCCCGTTCTTGATCCGCGTTTGCAGTTCGCGCCAGTAGTCGGCGCGGAACAGGTCGGCGTGCATCTCCTCAAATATTGGCCTGATACGCGGGTCAGCGCACAGCCAGTGGCGAAACTCCTCGGGAAACACATCGCCCGGCGAGACGCTGTACCACGGCTCACCGGACAGCTCATCCTCCGGGTGGCGCGGCGGTGGAATATCGCGGAAATTCACCTCAGTCATATAGCAAATTTCATCGTAATCGTAGAACACCACCCGACCGTGGCGCGTCACGCCAAAGTTTTTAAACAGCATATCACCAGGGAAAATATTGGCGGCGGCAAGCTGGCGGATGGCGTTACCGTACTCTTCAATCGCATCACGTAGCGCCTGGCCTTCTGACTGCTCAAGCCAGATATTGAGCGGCACCATGCGGCGCTCGATATAAAGGTGGCCAATCACGATTTTATCACCCAGATCGGTGATCTTCCCCGGCGCTTCCTGCATTAACAGCGCCATCAGCGCCGGATCGATCTGCTGTTTATCCAGCACGAAATTTTCGAACTCCTGGGTATCGGCCATGCGTCCGACGCGGTCGTGCTCTTTCACCAGCTGATAGCAGGCGCGGACGTGGGCGGCGGTCATCTCTTTCTGCGGGGCGAATGTGTCTTTGATGATCTTAAACACGCGGTCAAAGCCCGGCAGGGTGAAAACCAGCATCACCATCCCGCGGATGCCGGGGGCTTCGATAAATTGCTCATCCGCGCTGGCGATATAGTGAAGGTATTCCCGGTAACTTTCGGTTTTGGCGTGTTTCTGACAGCCAATCGCCATGTACAGCTCGGCGGTGGTTTTACCCGGCAGGATCTCGCGCAGCCATTCAACCAGCGCCGCAGGCAGCGGAGCGTATACCATGAAATAGGACCGGGCAAAGCCGAACACAATGCTGGCCTCTGCGCTGGTGGTCAGGCAGGTATCGATAAACAGTTCACCTTCATCGGTGCGGTGAATGGGCAGCAGAAACGGCACGGTGGCGGAGGGCGTAACCAGCTTGCCGACCAGCCAGGCCGCTTTATTGCGGTAGAAAAGCTCGTTGGCCACCTGTAAATAGCTGTTCCTGAGCACCTCTGCGCCAAAGGTTTCGATGAGATGCGCGATGATATAGCCGATATCCCGGGTTTTATTTTCCCAGGGCAAACGCAGGGGCAGGTCCGTTAACACGCGATGGAGCAGCGGTTCCCAGCCGCGATCGGGAAAAAAATCTTTCGCCAGCGGGCGCGGGATAGTACGAAATCGGCGCTCCGGCTGGGAGCTGAAAATAAATAGCCGCTCGGGAGATAACGAGCGGTGGTCAAATAACCGGCAATAAACAGAGTTAAAAAAGCTCTCTGCAATCTCGAAGCGAGGGTAATCGGGCAACAACTGGGTGTATTGCTCTTTCACGCGCAGCAGAAACGCCGCGTCTGGGCTTTTGCCGTCGGTGATACAGCGCAGCTGCTCCACCACAAGCCCTACGTGATGATCGTAGAGATGAATACGCTGCTTCATGGCCTGCTGAACCGCATGCCAGTCGGCCTGCTCGAAGCGCTGCTGCGCGCCCGAGGTGACCTCCAGAAAACGACCATACTGGGCGTCGAAGCCCTGCAAAATAGTCTGTGCTATCAGTAATTCCAGGCCACGCGGCATATTTTCCTCCAGTACCCCTCACCCTAACCCTCTCGCCCGGAGAGGGCCGGGATGAAGGGGAAATATCAGAACTGGGCTTCTTCAGTTGAACCCGTTAACGCGGTGACGGAGGAGGTTCCGCCCTGGATAATGGTGGTGACGTTATCGAAGTAGCCGGTTCCCACCTCCTGCTGGTGCGACACAAAGGTATAGCCGTCTTTGCCGGCGGCGAACTCTGGCTGCTGAACCTTCTCAACATAGTGCTTCATGCCCTCGCCCTGCGCGTAAGCGTGCGCCAGGTCGAACATGTTGAACCACATGCTGTGGATCCCCGCCAGGGTGATGAACTGGTATTTGTAGCCCATATCCGAGAGCTGCTGCTGGAAGCTGGCGATCGTCTCGTCGTCCAGTTTCTTCTGCCAGTTGAAGGACGGCGAGCAGTTGTAGGCCAGCAGTTTGCCCGGATATTTGGCATGGATGGCATCGGCAAAACGTTTAGCCAGCGCCAGGTCCGGCGTGGAGGTTTCACACCAGACCAGGTCAGCGTAAGGCGCATAGGCCAGGCCGCGGCTGATGGCCTGCTCTATACCCGCATGGGTGCGATAGAACCCTTCGCTGGTGCGCTCGCCGGTAATAAACTCGCTGTCGTACGGGTCACAGTCAGAGGTGATGAGATCAGCCGCGTCCGCATCGGTACGGGCGATTACCAGCGTGGGCACGCCAAGCACGTCGGCTGCCAGACGCGCTGCAACCAGCTTCTGAATCGCTTCCTGTGTCGGAACCAGCACCTTGCCGCCCATGTGCCCACACTTCTTCACCGACGCCAGCTGGTCCTCGAAGTGAACGGCCGCTGCACCGGCTTCAATCATCGATTTCATCAGCTCGAATGCGTTGAGCACGCCGCCAAAACCGGCTTCTGCATCCGCAACGATCGGCAGGAAGTAGTCAACAAAGCGCGGATCGTTTGGCTCGATACCTGCCGCCCACTGGATCTGATCCGCACGGCGGAAGGTGTTGTTGATCCGATCCACCACCGACGGCACGGAGTTCGCCGGGTAGAGCGACTGATCCGGATACATACTGGAGGCCAGGTTGGCATCTGCTGCAACCTGCCAGCCTGAAAGATAGATGGCTTCAATCCCGGCCTTCGCCTGCTGCAGCGCCTGCCCCCCGGTCAGCGCGCCCAGGCTGTTGATGTAGCCTTTTTTGGCACCGCCGTGCAGCAGTCCCCACATTTTTGCCGCACCATGCTGTGCGAGCGTGCATTCCGGGTTGACCGAGCCGCGTAATTTCACCACTTCCTCTGCGCTGTAGGGGCGACGGATGCCTTCCCAGCGCGGTTGTGTCCACTCTTTCTGTAACTCTTCGATCTGTTGGGTACGGGTTTTCATGTGCAGATGCTCCATATTGTTATGTGGGGAATTACGCCAGGAAGCGGTAGCCCGGCAGGGTAAGGAAGTCGATTAAGTCATCTGAAGTGGTGATTTGCTCCATCAGGCGGGCAGCCTCGTTAAAGCGTCCGCTGCTGAAGCGGTGCTCACCCAGCTCGTCCTGGATCACCCGCATCTCCTCAGCCAGCATCTGACGGAACAATTCTTTAGTGACGGGCTTACCGTTGCTGAGCGTTTTTTGGTGATGGATCCACTGCCAGATAGAGGTGCGTGAGATCTCCGCCGTAGCCGCATCTTCCATCAGGCCGTAGATTGGGACGCAGCCGTTACCGGAGATCCACGCCTCGATGTACTGCACGGCAACGCGAATATTGGCACGCATGCCCTCTTCGGTGCGTTCGCCCTCGCACGGGGCGAGCAGCTGCTCTTCAGCCGTGGGAGCATCGTTTTCACGGGTGACAAACAGCTGATTTTTGTTGTCGCCGAGCACGCGATTAAATACCTCCATCGCCGTATCGGCCAGGCCTGGGTGGGCAATCCACGTACCGTCGTGGCCATTGAGGGCTTCCAGCTCTTTATCGGCTTTTACCTTGTTGAGCACCTGATTGTTGCGCTCAGGATCTTTACTCGGGATAAACGCCGCCATACCGCCCATCGCAAAGGCGCCGCGCTTGTGGCAGGTCTTGATCAGCAGGCGCGAGTAGGCGCTCAGGAAGGGTTTATCCATGGTGACGACCTGACGATCCGGTAACACGCGGTCGGGATGGTTTTTCAGGGTTTTGATATAGCTGAAGATATAGTCCCAGCGCCCGCAGTTCAGGCCAACAATATGGTCACGCAGCGCGTGCAGGATTTCATTCATCTGGAATACGGCAGGCAGCGTTTCGATCAGCAGCGTGGCTTTGATGGTGCCGCGAGGCAGGTCGAAGCGATCCTCCGCATAGCTGAACACCTCACTCCACCAGGCGGCCTCCTGCCAGGCCTGCGTTTTCGGCAAATAGAAATAGGGGCCGCTGCCTTTCGCCAGCAGCTTTTTATGGTTGTGGAAGAAATAGAGTGCAAAATCGAACAGGCTGCCCGGGATGGCTTCTCCGCGCCAGGTAACATGCTTTTCAGGCAGGTGTAAACCGCGTACACGGCAGATCAGCACGGCTGGATCGGGTTTAAGCTGATAGATTTTCCCGGCTTCGGTGGTGTAACTGATGGTGCCATTCACGGCGTCGCGCAGGTTAATCTGCCCCTCGATCACCTTACGCCAGTCGGGAGCCAGCGAGTCTTCGAAATCGGCCATAAACACTTTAACGTTGGCGTTCATGGCATTGATCACCATCTTGCGCTCGACCGGGCCGGTGATCTCGACGCGACGATCCTGTAAGTCGTCAGGGATACCGCGGATCGTCCACTCGCCGCGACGAATGGAAGCAGTTTCCGAAATAAAACCAGGCAGCTTCCCGTTATCAATTTCCTGCTGCTGGTGAACGCGTGCCGCCAGCAGTTTATTACGCTGCGGCGCAAAGCGTGTCACCAGCTCGGTCAGGAACTCGACGGCCTCCGGGGTCAATATCTGCTGTTCCTGCTCACCCTGCGGCTGGTTAAAGGCCAGTTCATCGGCTGTGGTTGCCTGCTCAGTCATCATTCTGCTCCTCATTAAAGATCCAAAAAACACACCCCCAATGCGAACGAAAGATCGTTGTGCGGTTTTCGCTCAGCAGAATTAAGACTATCTGTAATTTTTCTAAAATCAAAAACAATTTCCATTTTTAATTTTAAAGTTCCTTAACTACTTGATTAAATTGATATTAAAGTTTTATTTATAGATGGTTTGGATTTCGGAAATAAAAAAGGCACCCGAAGGTGCCTGATATGGACAGCTGAAACGCTTTAGGATCGTTTCAGGTAGCGGATTACTCTAACGTCGGATTCATATGACGCAGATCGTATGGCGTGATCTGGTAGACGTAATAGTTGAGCCAGTTGGTGAACAGCAGATTTCCGTGGCTGCGCCAGGTCGCCCGGGGCGTGTTCTGCGGATCGTTTTTTGGGAAGTAGTTGTACGGGACATCCGGGTTAAGGCCCGCCTCGAGATCGCGGAAAAATTCAGATGCGAGGGTATCGGGATCGTATTCAGGATGGCCCGTGACAAAGGCGATACGTTTGTCTTTACTGGCGAACAGGTACGCATCCCCGTCTTCCGTTTCAGCGAGGATCTCAAGATCGGTATAATCGCGGATCAGCTGCGCCGGGAAGTCTGCGTAACGGGAGTGCGGCGCGAGGAAAGAATCGTCAAAACCGCGCGTCAGCAGCGCATGAGGGTGCAGGATATGGTGTTCGTATACGCCAGAGAGTTTTTCGGTGCGGGTTTGTTTAGGAATACCGTAGAGGATATTCAGTGCAGCCTGAACCGCCCAACAGACGAAAAGCGTGGAGGTGACGTGATCTTTTGCCCACTCCAGCACCTGTTTGATCTGCGGCCAATAGGCAACGTCATTGAACTCCACCAGACCCAGCGGCGCGCCGGTGACAATCAGCCCATCGAAGTTTTCATCGCGGATATCATCGAAGTTGCAGTAGAAGTTATTCAGATGCTCAGAAGGCGTGTTGCGCGACTCGCGGGCATCGATACGCAGCAGTTGGATATCAACCTGTAACGGAGAGTTGGAGAGCAGGCGCAGGAACTGGTTTTCTGTTTCAATCTTCTTTGGCATCAGATTGAGAATGAGCACCTTCAGCGGGCGAATTTCCTGACCTGTCGCGCGTGAAGCCGTCATGACAAAGACGTTCTCTTCACGTAAGAAATTGACGGCTGGTAGCTCGTCCTGCACCCGTATCGGCATATCGTTGAATCCTCAAAGCATACGTATAAACGTTTAGACATCCAGACAGCTAACGATACCGAGATCCGGCCCGAATGTCGAGTCTGCAAGAGGAAGGTGAGAAAGTTTCACGGAGAGAAATAAA
>NZ_JBSKJR010000011.1:0-109081 GCF_053709675.1 Enterobacter sp. UPMP2052 | reverse complement strand
CAGCATACTTTAGATTTATAATTCATTGATAAAAAAGTAAATGACCATTTAAATTGACTGCTAAACAGCCTTTACTGTTCCGTTACTCCCCAAACCCCTATTTCAACAAAAAATCCATTTTAGGTTTTCTTTCTGACAAATAGCTTTCCTGCCACATTAGTTGATCAACTAATGTGGCAGTTACCTTGTGGGAACTGATGAAACGCTGTGCCCGGTAGATCATCAGTGCCGGCTGAACTTTGTTACTGTGTCTTAAAATTTGCGGAAACCGGCCTGGCCGGAGGCCTACCGATAAAGGGTCGGTTTGGATATAGAGAATTACTGTACGGTAAGCCTGAGTTTTGAACAGACTTGCCTGTGGAAATAGGGGGTATCCCCGCGCTATAGGGTGCTACCAAGGGATTGTGTAGTCCCTCCGGTTTTTAGTACCATCGCCAGTTAGAGTCTCCGGCCAGTTTTTGCCTTGCATAGATAACCGGCGGTAGATTGCCAAGTGAACTATGTGGGCGTTCCTCGTTGTATTCCGTCCGCCAGTTTTCTGTTAATTCTCGCACTTCAGACAGCGTTCGGAACAGATACATGTCGAGTATTTCCGTTCGTAATGTCTTATTAAACCGTTCGATAAATCCGTTCTGCATTGGCTTACCCGGCTGAATAAAATCCAGTATGACTCCATGCCGTTCGGCCCATTCCGACAGGGCTGCGGCGGTGAGTTCCGGTCCATTGTCGCTTCGGATAAACGCCGGGTAACCTCTTTCTGCGCTGAGTCGTTCCAGAATGCGCACTACGCGATGCGCCGGGATATTTAAGTCCACTTCGACTGCCAGCGCTTCCCGATTAAAATCATCGACGACATTAAACAATCTGAATCGCCTTCCATCCATCAGCGCGTCACTCATAAAATCCACTGACCAACAGTGATTCATGTTAACGGGGACCGCCAGAGGCTGCGGATTCCGGTTGGGTAAGCGTTTTTTACCCTTGCGTCTGAGGTTTAGTTTTAACCAACGATATATTCGGTAAACGCGTTTCTTATTCCACGATAACCCCGTCTGGCGCAGTTTGTTGAACATCAGGCCAAATCCATAGGCCGGATAATGATGCGCCAGGTTTTGTAGCGCCTCGATGACCGGAATATCCCGTTCGGCATTCGGGCGATAATGTAAAAGGCTTCGGCTAATACCGATAATCCGGCACCCGCGTCGCTCGCTGGCCTGATGTTCCGTCATGACATAGTGCACCAGTTCGCGTTTATCGGGGACCGTTAAAGTTTTTTTGCGATGACGTCCTTGAGGATCTCATGGTCCAGGCTCAAAGAGGCGTACATCTGCTTTAATCGCCGGTTTTCCTCTTCCAGCTCTTTCATGCGTTTGATATCCGAGGACTCCATGCCGCCATATTTGGATTTCCAGTTGTAGTAGCTGGCTTCTGAAACCCCATTCTCACGGCAAACATCCTTCACATGTCGACCGCCTTCAACTTCTTTCAGGACTCGCAGGATCTGGGATTCGGTGAAACGTATTTTCTTCATAGCGCACCTCCATTGGTTGTATTTTAACCAGAGGACTCTATTAAGCGGTAAGACTAAATTCTGGGGGGACTACACAGCCATCGGCGTCGGTGAACAGCATCTGTCTGCTGAAAAGCGCGCTGGATATCGGTTTTAATGATGACGGGACGCAGGTTGTGCCAGTGCCGGTCAGAATTGGCGGCCGCGCCGAGGGACTTAATGCGCTACTGAAAAGCTGTGGCTGGGAGGCCGTCAGTAACGACGATCACTAGAAACTGGTGACCATCAGCGCTGGTTGAGCAGTAAAGAACGGGTCGCCAGCAGGCAACCCGGTAGTGTCAGTGGGTGATGCGCTGCAGATCTTCTTCAGTCAGACCGGTCATGGCCATCACTTTATTGCGATCGATGCCGCTCTGCAGCATCGTACGGGCAATTTTCAGGGTCGCTTCGCGCTCGCCTTCAGAGCGTCCTTTCTCGATGCCGCGCTGTTCGCCAAGCTGGATACCCTTCTCGAGGCCTTTCTCGAGGCCTTTCTCCAGCCCTTTCTGTTCCAGTCGTTGTGCAATAGTCATTAAAATCTCCTCGTGTTGCGGTGACCGGCGGGCCAGTTCCTGCAGGAATGCCTCGGGTCTGGCCGTGTCTCCCGTCTGCAGCATCCAGTTCATCAAAGTGACCAGTTGCTCATCGGTAGTGTAACCCGCAATCAGCAGGGTGACCAGATGTTCGGTCAGCTCAGCCAGGTCGCGGGTTTGTGCGTGCTTCAGCATCAGTTCCAGCAGGGCCATCCGGCGGTGCTTCATGATTTCATCGTCATCGATAGCGCCAACATCGATGAGGGGAAAATCACCGGTATACAGTTTTTGTGCTGTTCCCGGGCTGGCAAACAGCTCCGTCCAGTTCAGCGTATATGGCCAGGGGCTGCCACGGCCGTGTGAAAACAGCAGCGGAATAACCAGCGGCAGCTGCTCATGACCGGCATCCAGGTGTTTCTGCATGGCGGCAATGGAGTACCGCATGAGTCTGAACGCCATATGCCTGTCCGGGCTGCTCTGGTGCTCAATGAGCGTATAAATGTATCCCTCACCCCCGGTGGTCTTCAGGGAGTACAGCACGTCGGCAAAATAGGTTCGCAGGTTTTCCTCAATAAAGGAGCCAGACTCCAACTGCAGGGTGGTCAGGTCGCACAGCTGCAGCAGTTCTGCGGGCAGATGCAGAGCCAGAAAATCCCGGGCGGTATCTGTATGGGTCAGGAAGGTTTTAAACAGCCCGTCATGGGGAACTGGTGACTTCCCGCCCTTTCCTTTTCTGCCTGACATTCCGCGTCTCCGTTGGTTTAAGTGTGGTCATCTGGCAGTATTATACCGGAGCTGAGGTCCTGGTACCTTCTGTTTCACAGGGGGCCGTTCCGGGGTGGTTCGGCCCCCTCTCCTGTTATTCCGGTGACACCGGGCTGACCGCATCGTCACGCAGTCGCATGATGGTCTGCCTTGAGGTTCCAAACTGGCGGGCAACGGCGCTGATACTGGCCCCTGCCTTCAGTTGCTCAAGCGCGGTCTGTCGCTGTTCGTTATTCAGCGCCGGTGGCCGACCAAACCGTTTCCCGGCGGCCCTGGCCCTTGCCCTTGCCAGGCCGGAATGCGTGCGCTCAATCAGCAGGTCCTTCTCAAACTCCGCTACCGCCGAAATGACCTGCATGGTCATCTTTCCGGCCGCGCTGGTGAGGTCCACGCCGCCCAGCGCGAGACAGTGTACGCGAATATCCGACTCTGCCAGCTGCTCCACGGTCTTCCGCACGTCCATTGCGTCACGGCCCAGGCGATCAAGCTTGGTCACTATCAGCACATCGCCATTTTCCATGCGGTCAAGTAACCGGTCAAAGCCGGGCCGTTCACTGGCGGCAACCGAACCGCTGATTTGTTCCTCAATCAGGCGCTGGGGTTTAACGGTAAAACCGGCTGCTTCAATTTCCCTGCGCTGGTTTTCAGTTGTCTGTTCCAGTGTGGATACACGGCAATAAGCAAAAGCTCGTGACATGGCGTAATCTTCTGTACGAAATGGGTGTACGAATTATAACCCATGTACGAAACTAATTTCACTAAGTTTTGGACAGGTACTGTAAGGGGGGTACGAAAACGGTCATTTTTGTACATGCCGTTAATACTGCCAGACAACCGCAAAAGCTGTAGCGTACTTTCATAGCCAAGACATCCCTTCAAATTTTGATATATCGTAAGTTTTAGTTGTTTTTACTCATTTGAGTTTTTTACTCAGCAATCGTCAAAGTGAGTAAATGAGTTTTTGTGTAAATGTGTGTTTTTGCTTTTACTCATTTAACTGAGATGGTAAACTCAAAAACTCAGAAGAGTAATTAAGTAAATACACAAAGGAGTTTTTGAGTATGAAGGTGATTTCTTTTCTTAACCCTAAAGGCGGTTCAGGTAAAACCACGGCAGTAATCAATGTGAGTACTGCAATGGCTCGAGCGGGATACAACATCGCAGTTGTGGATACAGATCCTCAGATGAGCCTGACAACCTGGAGTAAATCTGGGAAGGCTGCATTTGATGTGTTTACAGCCGCTTCTGAAAAAGATGTATATGGCATTAGGAAAGACCTTACTGAATATGATTTTGTCATCGTTGATGGTGCCGGTTCGCTTTCCGTTATTACATCTGCTGCGGTAATGGTCAGCGATCTTGTTATCATTCCGGTTACTCCCAGCCCGCTTGATTTTTCTGCAGCAGGAAGCGTTGTCACTGTCCTTGAAGCGCAGGCATATAGCCGGAAAGTTGAAGCTCGTTTTCTCATTACCCGAAAAATCGAACAGGCAACCATGCTTAGTGTTCTAAAAGAAAGCATCAGGGACACTGGAGTTAAATCGTTCCGCACGGCTATTACCCAGCGTCAGATTTACGTCAAATCGATTCTTGATGGTGACAGCGTGTTCGAGTCTAGTGATGGAGCTGCTAAAGGTGAAATCGAAATCCTTACAAAAGAGATAGTTAGCATTTTTGAGTAATTGTGTTTTTACTTATATACTCAAATGAGTAATTGATGATGGGAGTAAATATATGGCACTTGAAAAAGCCCATAGTGGTAGCAAAAAAATGACATTCGGTGAGAACAGAGACCTCGATAGGGTGGTTTCTGCGCCAGTCCTATCAGGAAAAGTTAAGCGTGTTAACGTCAATTTTGATGAGGATAAACACACCAGATTTAAAGCCGCCTGCGTGCGAAATGGAACTTCAATAACGGATGTCATCAACCAACTTGTAGATGGTTGGCTTAAAGAAAATGAATAACCGCCATTTAAGCAGTAATGTACATCGGACTGTCAGTGTCGAGGGATACTGCTGGTGTCCTCTTCAGGCTGTGGGGCGCGACCAGGCGCATTGAACGTGATGGTGATGATCTTTCTGGCCAGCCCCTCATCGGAAAGAGCATCATCCACACTGACATCACGAATCAGTGGACTTTCTTCTTCTATATGTTGGGCAATATCCCGCAGCCACTCTGCCAGCATTTGTCTGTCCATCCTTTTTCGCTCCGGTTGTCTACAGTCAGCACCAACATACCACATCAGGAAAAGTGAAGTTTGCGCGGTGATTAAAAAACAACCACTCTATCAGGTGCGCTGTCATCCGTGCAGGTAGCGACCTGGGCGGAATACCCCCATTTTATACACAGGATTGCCCACCGAAATTGTGGACAGCGACGATGATAATAACGATGTCGCTGCGCTCCTCATTCATGCCGTTCAACGGTGACCGCCGTGCCGCTACTGTAGCCGGGCCGCTGTGCAGAAAAGGGAGGCTTCGCCACCATCCTCACCCGGTCGCAGTGATTTCAAAATGCATTTTCCGCTGTCTTCCCGTCGTTCTCCGGCTCAATTTTCGCCGTCAAACCGTCCAGTCAGCGTCAGCTTTTATCTGCGCTGCGGCTTGCGGTGGTGCCCTTGTCTGCTCCGCTTTTCGCCCGGCTGTCGTATCGGCACGGCGTAACTGGCGCCGCATTTGAGAAAGGAGAACTACCATGTCCCGATTTATCCAGGGTAATTGCGTCCATATCATGTCCGGCTTTCCGGATAATGCTGTCGATTTCATTCTGACTGACCCGCCATATCTCGTCGGTTTTCGTGACCGTCAGGGGCGTACCATCGCCGGCGATAAAACCGATGAATGGCTGCAACCTGCCTGCCATGAGATGTATCGCGTGCTGAAAAAAGACGCGCTGATGGTGAGCTTCTACGGCTGGAACCGCGTCGATCGCTTTATGGCCGCCTGGAAAAATGCGGGATTCAGCGTTGTTGGTCATCTGGTTTTCCCTAAAACCTACACATCGAAGGCCGCATATGTGGGCTATCGCCACGAGTGCGCCTACATCCTTGCAAAAGGCCGTCCGCCCCTGCCGCAAAACCCGTTGAATGACGTGATTGCGTGGAAATATTCAGGCAACCGGCACCACCCGACAGAAAAACCCGTAACCAGCCTGCAACCGCTGATTGAGTCCTTCACACATCCCGGCGCGATTGTGCTCGACCCCTTTGCCGGCAGTGGCTCCACCTGCGTGGCCGCCCTCCAGGCTGGCCGCCGCTACATCGGTATTGAACTGCTGGAGCAGTATCACCGTGCCGGACAGCAACGTCTCGCCGCCGTCCGGCGCGCCATGCAGTACCCGGCCGCTAACGACGAGTTCCCGGAGGCCGCGTAATGAACTATGCAGGACACGAAAAACTCCGCGCAGAAGTGACGGAAGTCGCCAACAGCATGTGTGACCTGCGGGCGACGCTGAACGGGATGGAGCACCGCTATCGCTTTGATTCTGATGTGCTGGCCGAACGCCTGACCCGTCAGACCCTTTTTCGCATTAATGCCCTGTTTATGGCGGCATACAACGAAATTCTTGAGCTGGATGCCTGCTTTAAGGACTAAGGAGAAAAACATGTACGGAACCTGTGAAACCCTCTGCCGGTTGTTAGGTGAGCTGTATCCCGCAGAAACCCCGCTGAACCTCATTGTCTGGTCCCCGGCGGATATCGAAGCGCTGGCCGACGGAATGGAATATGCCGTTTCGGAACAGGACACAAGGGCGGTACTGGCGCGTATGGACGCCATACCGGAAGAACAACAGCTTGAGTCGGGCGTGTCTGCCAGTGCGGTGATGGATCTGATTGAACAGGTGAAACAGGCCGTTCCGGCGGTAATGGTGCCTGCTGACCTGCTTGAAACCCTGCTGATAACCGCTGAACAGGCGTTGTGGCACAGGGAATGGTCCGCCCGGGATGAGAACCATCCGTTGCCGGAAAGTGTTACCCGTCGGCTGGCTGATGCGGCGAAAGTTCGCGCCTTACTGAAAAACTGAAATCTGCACGCCGCCCGGGCGGCGTGTACTGACCCCGTTCAGAGGACCCATTATGCAGGAAACCACCACGTTAAACGCCCTTGTGATGCGCCGTGCGCGCGATTTGATTGCTGATTATGGATGGCCTGACCATACCGATGTTGATCAGCGTGATCCGGTCAATAAACCGGGCTGGATAAGCATTTATGCCCGTCTGGATGCGGCAAATATTGTTCATCTGCTGCCTTTGCTTTGTACCGGTGACGTACCCGCAGAGCTGCAAAGTGCCATGACAAAAATAGCCGGGACGCCAGCGCAGATTATTTTATCCGGCAGCCGCTATGCCGACGCGCCGCAGCTTCCGGAGGACGGAACACAGATAGCGTTCCCCTGGACCGGGGAATGGCTGACGGAGCCGGAGATTCAGGCTGTAACGGATTGCCTGTCTCGCGCCGTGCGGGATGTCTCCCGGCAGGTATGGGAGGATGCGCGCCGGATAAAGGCGGCGCTGACCACGCGCGGGGAAACGCTGTTTTATCGCCAGACCCGAAATTTCCGTCTGGTTGTGAAGGAAAACGATATGCCCTGCTGGCTGGACGATGACGACAATTTACCGGTGGTGCTCGATGCCATCCTGAACAAAGGGGCACGCTACAGCAGCGTCGAGATCTTTGTTATCAGCGACAAAGTGGATCAAATCCTGGCATGTGGCCAGATGTGCGATGTGCAGCGTATTCCGGGCGAGCCTCCGCGCCGGTGGATGGATTTAACCCTGTTACATGAGGTCATGGCAGAAGCGCGTGCAGAAATAAGTCTTGTCCGCAATGCCCTGTCAGCAATCCGGCCAGTGTAGCGAACAGCAGGGGGCGGCGGCCCCCTGAATCAACATCGAAGGATAATGATGTCGCTGGCTCCGCTTATACGGCTCTTCCTCCACGTTGTTCCGGCTTCGCGGTGAGTAGTGTCCGATGCGGCCTGCGGCAAACGCCGTGCCTCTACTGTAGCCGGGCCGCGGCTGATGCAAGGGAAGCGTAAACGCCGTCACCTTCACCCGGTCGCAGTTTAATTCATACGTTATCCGCCGTCTTCCCGTCGTTTTCCGGCTCATTTTTCGCCGTCAAACCGTCCAGCCTGCTCCTGCTTTTTTACTGCGCTGCGGCTTCGGTGACGCCCTTGCATCCTCCGCTTTTCGCCCGGCTGTCGTGTCGGCACGGCGTAAGCCGGAACTCAGACAACATCGACTATGGAGGATTTTTTATGCGCACTACGATCACCACACCGGCTGTTTATGTGGGTACGTATCACAAATACAACTGCGGCAGCATTTTTGGCAAATGGTTTGACCTGACGGAGTTTGACGGCAGGGAGGATTTTTACGAGGCCTGCCAGGCGCTGCACGCCGATGAATGGGACGCAGAATTTATGTTCCAGGACTGGGAGGGCATTCCGTCGCAGTTCGTCTCTGAAAGCTCCATTGACTGGGATTTTATCGCCGCTTACAAACGCGCCGAAGAAGAGGGCAGGGAAGCCGCGTTTATCGCCTGGGCGGAGTATACCGGCGAGTGTGACTATGACGCGTTTGATGATGCGTATCGCGGCGAGGCGGAAAGTGAGGAAGAGTATGCGCAGGAGATGGTTGACGATAACGGCCTGCTGAATGAGGTGCCGGAGCCGCTGCGCAGCTACTTCGATTTTGAGGCGTATGCCCGGGATTTGTTCAGCAGCGGCTATGTGTTCCATGACGGTTATGTCTTCAGTGACTGATTTTCCCCGGCAGGCGGTTCAGCCGCCTGTCAGTCCGCGCGCAAAACCCTGGCAGGCTCTGCCTGCCGGCGAAGTACGCCGCGCCTGCGGCGCCGCGTATCTCCGCCAGTGTCTGATGTACCTGTGGTGTCAGGGCATGAATACCGGTGTGCTGCAGCTGGTCGGCGTTATTTCTGTTCCGGTGATAATTTCTGCGTTGCCGTTGCCGTTGCCGTTGCCGTTGCCAATAGTGGTCATACCGATGGCGTACTGGCTGATATTGCTGTTCTGTCGGTATTTCTTCCTGTTGTGTCTGCCTGTGGGCGACTTCCCTGACGGGAACCGGCGCTGTCGTAAACGGAGCCGGTAAACCGTCTCCGCCCTGTCGGGCTTCCATCGCACTGCCGCAGGGTCAACATCACGCTTGCGGCATCCGTAAACGGATGCGCCGCTCTCACCAGCCCGGCGGTAATGCTGCCGGGCCTCTTCGGGGCAACGCCGTTTCGCGCCCGCGCGTTCCGCCGTTGCGGCGGGTTCCTGCTCATCTTCTCCTGGTCATTTCACCCCTCTGAGTCCTTTCGCCGGGGCTGAGACAAGCACAGTCGCTGTCAGTTGTCCAGGGTAAATGGCACGCGGTAAACCGCGCCCTGGACATCCGCCATCGCCCGCGCTGGTTTACGCCCCTGCGGCGAACGGCTCTCAAACGGGTGAAGGTAACAACCAGCGGGAGCGTTCAGCAGGTCCCCGCAAAACGTCAAAACCGCGGCCCCGGCAACTCAACGGGTGATGGTTTTTTAAAAGCAAAACAGATTCTGAAGGAGGATCAACATGAGCGAGGCGCTGGCGGTTTTACCCGACGACACCTTTACCCGCGAACAGGCTGAGGTCGTTGCGGCGCAGTACACCAACGTGGCAATTGAGGACGATCAGGGTACACATTTTCGTCTGGTCGTTCGTCAGAACGGCGTAATGGTCTGGCGCGCGTGGAATTTTGAAGCGGATGCCGGGAAATGGCTCAACCGTTACATCGAACGTTACGGTATTCGTAAACAGCAGTAAATAAGAAGGTGCCCTGCCGGAGCGCGAACTCCGCAGGGTCGGACAATCATCAATATCCAGTGAGGTATCAACTATGTCAGTAACCGATGTTAAAGCAAAAGCACCCAAAAAAGCGAGCAGCAAAAAAATTACGAAGGCACAGGAGGCTGCCCTGAAGGTCGCCCTTGAGGCCGCTGCGGTCGAGTACGTTCCGCTGTCCGATCTCGTTAAATCCCCGCTGAACGTGCGCACCATCCCCTATTCCGTGGACAGCGTTCGCGGTCTGGCCGACTCCATCGAGACGCTCGGACTGCTGCAGAACCTGATTGTTCACACCCTCGCGGACGGACAATCCGGCGTGGCCGCAGGTGGCCGCCGCCTGACTGCCCTGCAACTGCTGGCGCAGGAAGGGCGTCTCGCTGCTGACCATACCGTTATGGTGAAGCGTGTTTCCGACGACATTGCCGCCCTTGCCTCCGTCGCCGAGAACGAGCAGCGCGCCGCCATGCATCCCGCCGAGCAGATTGCAGGTTTCCGTACGCTGGCAGGGCAGGGCAAAACCCCCGCGCAGATTGGCGACGCGCTCGGCTTCGGCTCCCGTCACGTGCAGCGCATGCTGAAGCTGGCAAACCTCGCCCCGTCCCTGATGGAGAAGCTCGCGCAGGACGAACTGACCGTTGAGCAGTGTCAGGCGCTCTGTCTCGAGGACGATCCTGCCCGTCAGGTTGAGATATTTGAAAGCGTGAAGGCCAGTTGGTCGAACGCGCCCGCACACCTGATTAAACGCGCCATTACCGAAACCGAGATGCGCACCGACAACACCAAATTCCGGTTTATCGGGCGCGAAGCGTATGAGGCGGCTGGGGGTTACGTCCGTGAAGATCTGTTCAGCCAGGACGAGGGCGACGGTACGGCTGACAGTGTGCTGGTTGAGCGTCTGGTGCAGGAAAAGCTGGAGCGTATCGCGCAGGACATTCAGCAGCGGGAGGGCTGGGCATGGAGTCGCGGACGCGCAGCCCGCATCTGGTACCACGGCGAAGACGGTAAGGAGTTCGTGCAGCCTGTTGAACCCGATCCGGTGTACACCCCTGAGCAGCAGCAGCGTCTTGATGCGCTGCGGGAGCAGTACGATACATATGACAGCGTTTGCGACGAGTCGGATGCGATCGAAGCGGACATCCTAGCCATTCAGGCGGCGGCAGAAGCCAGCGCGTGGACTGACGACATGAAGTCAGGCGCGGGAGTGATGGTCAGCCTGTACGAAGGGCAGGTGTATGTGCAGCGCGGTGTGCGCCTGAAAGCGGATATGCCGGAAGAAACCGAAACCAGCAGCGTAACGGTGCCGTTCACCTCGCGCCAGCCCGACGCCGCAGAGGGGATCAACGTTCCGCTGCTCACGAAAATGACCTCCGAGCGTACGCTGGCAGTACAGGCGGCGCTGATGCAGCAGCCAGAAAAGGCGGTGGCGCTGATGGTCTGGCGCATGTGTACCTGCGTATTTTCAGGCTGTCTGAACACGACGCACCCGTTCCGCATCAGCCTGACCGTGTCCCACGGCAGCCTGACGGAGAACGCCCCGTCCGGTAAGGATGGCGCAGCGTTTAACATCCTGATGACCGAACGGGCAAGGCTGAAAGCCCTGCTGCCGGAAGGGTGGGAGAAGGACTTCACCACCTTCTTTGCCCTTGACGGCGGGGTATTGATGTCGCTGATGGCCTTCTGCACGGCCTGTTCCGTTGACGGGGTACAGACCCGCGATATGGGGCACACCTCCCGCAGTACCCTCGATACGGTCGAGGCGGCAATCGGCTTCCACCTGCGGGACTGGTGGCAGCCGACGAAGGACAATTACTTCGGCAGCCTGAAACATCCGCAGATTGTCGCCTCCCTGAAAGAGGCGGGGCTGACGGGCGCGGCGGGTGACGCGGATAAGATGAAGAAGGGCGACGCCGCAGCACATGCGGAGCACTTTATGCAGCACACCCGCTGGGTTCCTGCGTGGCTGAAAGGACCGGAGCCAGCGACTGAATCCGGTGCTGACGACGCTGTTTCCGATACCGACAGCACTGACAACGAGACCACCAACACGGCACACGCCGCCTGATAACGGAGAGCCGCCCTGCGGGGCGGCAATAAGGAGATACCCATGCAAACTGTTCTGACCCCCGATGTGCTGAAGACCATGTCCCCTGACGAGATGGAGGACTGGCGCGACAGCGGCGAGGACTACCGCCGCGAACTGACCCACGCCGTGATGCGTGACCTGTCCTGCCCTGAAAACTGGGACATGAACGGCGAGTACCGCAGCGAGTTCGGCGGGTTCTTCCCCGTACAGATACGCTTTACCCCCTCGCACGGCAATTATCATATTGCGGTGTGCAGTCCCGGTGCCATCAGTCCCGTCTGGATGGTGGTGTTCGTTCCCGCCAGCGGTCGCCCGTTCTCCGTCATTCGTACCCTGAGCGGCTACCAGCCGGAGCTTGTCAGCCACACCGTCAGCCTGACGGCGCGTCTCGATGCGGACGGATACAGTCAGGCCAGCATCATCAGTATTCTGGCAGCGGAGGGGGCAGCATGATACCTGCGAACCTGTCACTGGTTCCCTTCAGCCCCGAGCGCCGCGCCGCGATGGAGGCCATCGCTGAGGTTGAACGCCGGCGGTCGCGCGGCGCGGTGTCCACGATGTATCCGTATGCCAGCGCCTTTTTCCGGCGACTCACGGGCAGCACGCGCATCACTATCAGGGAAATCCATTATTTTGCGCCGGTGCTGACTGCGCGGGAGCTGCGGGGCAGCAGGGACAGCTGGCTCAGTGCCATCGATGCGCTGATTGAAAGCCGCGGGACGTGTTGCTGGCTGCCGCTTCCTGTCGGTGCTGGTCAGCGCCTCTTTCCGGAGGTGGCCTTTCAGCAGACCGAGCGGGTTCGCTGTCAGGACGCGCTGCGGGATGAAAAATACACCCGCCAGCGCCGAAAAGAACAGTGTCAGCGTGAGCGGGCGTACCAGGCGCTGGCGGGGCAGGCGGAGATTGAGCTGGCCTTTCATACCCCGGAAACGGTCAGTAGCTGGAGCGCGCGGTGGTCGGGGACTGAACTGCGCCAGTACGACCTGGAGGAGATGTTCTGGCGCTGGAGTGAGCGCTTTCCTTCCCTGTCGGCTCTGGATCGGGATGAATTTGCCCGCGAACCGCTCTGGAGCATGGTGTTCGAGGCCGGATTGCTGACCGATGAGGCTTCCATTCCCGTACGACAGCTGGAGCACTGGATGGTACCGAACAAGCTGACGTTCCGGGAGGGGACATGAGCAGGAGAGCAAATCCGTACGGGCAGGAGCTGAAAATTGCCCGCAGTCAATGTAAACGCCTGAAGACGATGATAAACAAGCTCACCGATATGTCGGTTGAGTGGGATGGCCTGAGTGGTGGTCTGGAGTGCGACTTCAACATGCTGGCCGAAGAAGTGGAGAAGCAGCTGGACGTACTTGATACGCAGATTACCGACTGGGCTGAGGGATACGGCGACGGCAGGGAGGTGTAGTGATGGCAACAGAACGGAATACGCGGGGGAACATCGTCTGCAGGGAGTGCGGCAGGGCGTTTTCTTTCCTGGCTCCGCATCTGCGTATGACGCATGAGATGTCGGTAAGCGAATATCGCGAGCGCTGGGGTATAGCGAAACATGTCCCGCTTGCCAGTGCCGAACACTCAGCCAGATGCCGGGACAACGTTATCAGACGTATCCGGAGCGGTGAACTGGACCCTGACCTGCAGGTCAGGATGATGGCGGAAGGGTACGCCAGGAAAAAAGACCGAAGCAGCCCCTCAGCACTACAGCAAAAGTCGTCCTCCAGAACGGCGACCATAAACCGGATATGGGAAACCTCCCCTGCCGTGAAAAGGGTCAGCGCAGAGATCCGGCGGGAGGCCGTGCGCAGAATGAAGACCCGCAACGAAACGGGTGAAAAGGTGCGGAGTATTGCCGATGAACTGAACCTGTCCCTGAGCTGTCTGTATCGCTGGCAGGCTGAAGATGGCTGACGACCTGTCGGGATTTTTTTGCACACATGCTTTTCGGATAACATCATTAAATGTCTGCGCAGAATGCCGGTGCTGGACACTTTTCTGGTTAACAGCTTGCTGCTGCGGGTTGATGTGCTGGATAAAAAGCGGTATACGCTGGCGGGTCTGGCTAATGAACTGGCTGTTTTCACCGAAACAGCAGCACACGGGCGTCGTCCCTGACGGGACACGGCTGTCGTGAACAGAGCCAGCAAGCTGTCTCTACCCTCCGGGCGTCCATCCTGACGCAACGTCAACCCCCTGCGCTTGCTGCGTCCGTAAACGGACGCGCCGCTTCACCCTGTCGGCGGTAAAACTGCCGACAGTCCTCTGACGCCCCGTCGTTCCGCCGTGTCGGGTGTGTTCATCCTCTCCTCATACCTCTGGTGAGCCCTCTCCCGTTAAGTCCCCGGGCGGAGGGCTTGTCGTAGCACCGTCGTGTCGTCATCCGAAGGGTGAAATGAACTCCGCCAAAACTTTTTGCGAAGGACCGCAAAAACTTTTGTCTCCGCCCTTCTCCTGCCGCCCCGCCGTTGCTTCTTTGCCCTTTGCCGCCAGGGAACTCACCGAGAGATGGATTAACCACCAGACAGGAGGAAAAGCAGGATGAACACACTGAACGTCAACGTCAAAACCGCCACCAAAGAATCTTCCGAAAGATGGGGTTCAGACCCAGAAGCGCGTCTGGCCTGCGTTATTGCAGAGCAGAAGTCATTCCTGCTGGAGCTGTGTCAGGTCTGGAACCTGCAACTGTCAGAGGACGACGAGGCGGAAGAAGTCTGCAACATCCTGTGTGCCATGAGCAAAAACGTCTGGAACGAGGGTGTGATGGACTGGCATACCGACAAGCCCCTTCTCTCATTCCACATTGTCCAGCCTTGGCTACAGGCTAAGGCTCAGGCGGTGCGGTTATACGGAGAAACAGGACGGGCGGCATGGGCGTATGCAGACAAGAGCCTGAAAGACTGTATGGCCTTTGAATGCGCCATGCTCTGCGAGTAAGCACCCTTAAATGTCAGCCACGGCGGCAGGGGATGCCGCCAGTCACAACGGAGAAACATCATGAACATCAGCAACGGTAACATGAACAGCACATTCAGCTTCGACGCATGGGAGAAAAGCGCGCTCAGCGAGCTTGATACCCTGCAAAACCTCGTCAGTAAAGCCCTCATGAAATACCAGAGCAATACCGACAAAACGGCGCTGGGCGAGTCTGCAAATCGCTATATGGGCGAACTCAGAACCGCTGTAACACGCATCCTGAAAGCCACGCCAGCCATTCAGCAGAAAGTCGATGACATTGCCGACATGCTGCACCTGATGGCGCATTTTTCCGGCATCACGTTCGACGAATAACCACCACGGCGAAACATTAACGCCATTAACCAGAAGGAGATAAATCATGCACTTGAATCTGACCGAATCCAGCGCAGAAGCGGGTATTTACGCGACCAGTGAGGCGGAACGCGAATACTGGCTGAGCCGCGAAAGGTCATACGTAACCGCGCCCGTCGAAATCGACGTTCACGCCTTCCATGATGCACTGGGGCTGATGTACCCGATGAACTGGCGCAGCAGTGAGAATGGCGAGTGTGAAACCTTCATGCTGGCGGAAATGGTCTGCGGCAATGTTACCGAAATCTACGCGCGGATCGGTATCCGTTATTACCGGATGCGTGACTACAGCAACCTTGACCACGCGGAGATTCTGGCACGCGTTAAGGAGGGAGAGCAGCGCCAGAAATGAGAAAAGCAGGCTTTCGCCTGCCTTGACCCGCCGGATTAGACGCCTTGGAACGATTAATCCGGCCTTCACCAAAAGGAACAAACCAATGCAATTCAGTGAAGTTTCGATTGTTACACCGACTGCCCTGTATGTCCAGATCTGCGAGGCGGAAAATCAGCCGCCTAAAAAGCAGGTGCGGATTAAGCGCGGCGAAATCGCACCAGAGGCACTCAGCACAGAAATGCGGGCGCTGGGGAGACATATCGCAAAGTGCCGCAGAAAGGGGCGTGCCGTTCGCATTCCTGCCATGCGCGGAAGCGAGTGGGGGCAGGTGTTACGCACGCTCGAACTGAAGCGGGCATTTAACTGATAACTGAGCCGCTCCTTACGGGGCGGCATTTAAGGAGGAACGATGTCTCAACTCAGTTTTGCCAGCTTCTTTGACCAGGCGAGAGAAGCCGCACCCTTAACACCCGCTAAACCCTTATTGCCCACCGTGAATGCGCAGCCGATACCGCACCGGATGATGACAATCGACCAGGCACGCCGCAAGTTTATCAGCGTGTTCAGGGATACCGCCCGCAGCCTGCGCCGCTGGGAGGTGTTCAGCGACTTTATAACGCTGGCCGCCAGCGAGCTGGATATGGCGCGGATAAGAACGCCGGAGAATATTGAGCAGAGCCGCAAAATCTGCGCGAAGTACAGCGAGAGCGATATCAGCAACCTGCATACGCTTTTCTGCCTGATGGTCTGCGCACTGGAGGCCAAATTCCACGACTTCCTCGGCGCGATCTTCATGGAGCTTGAGCTTGGCGACGACCGCAACGGACAGTATTTCACGCCGTATCACGTCCAGTCACTGCTGGCGAGGCTGCTGATGCCGGACGTCGACGAAACGATACGCCGTGAGGGGTTTGTGACAGTCAGCGATCCGGCAAGCGGTGCGGCGGGAATGATTGTGGCGTATGCGGAATATCTACTGGAGGCGGGCTATAACCCGTCTGAACATATGTTCGGAAGCTGCATTGATATCGATCCTGTTGCGGCCGATATGGCGTTTATTCAGCTTTCCCTGCTGGGTATTCCTGCCGAGGTGGTCACGGGCAATACGCTGACGATGCAGTTAAACAGGGTGCGGTATACGCCGGTGTACTACATCAACAACTTTGGAAAGCGGCTGGACGATCAGCGCCGTATCAGTGCCATGCGCGAATTTTTGCGCGGTATAAATGAAGCTGCATAACCATCCAGAAGGGCAGGGAAGTATCCTGCCTTTGGTGGCATCAAAGGCCGCGCGCCTGCGGCGCAGAACAAGCAGGCTGCGCTGTCGCGCTGCCTGCGTTATTCCGGCGCGAGGTTGTCTGAAGTTCCTGTCTTTTGGTCAGCTGATTACTATTCTTCATTCTCCTGCTGGCGATGGTCTTTATTATTCTGGATATTATCCTTTCTTCTCCGGGCGTCGTCCCTGAAGGGACACGGCTGTCGTGAACGGAGCCGGTAAACCGTCTCCGCCCTTCGGGCGTCCATCCTGACGCAAATTCAAATTCACGCTTGCTGCATCCAGAATGGATGCGCCGCTTTCACCGTGGCGGTAATAAATTACCTCCACTCTGAAGCCCGTAACGGTAATTCGTCTTACGCCGATTTTCCATTACGGGATGTGTGCATTCTCCTGGTGTGACTATCGCCCGATTTCATCAGTTCGCGGAGGGCTGCTTTTAGCATCAGCCAGAAAGGAAATAAAGGGGTATATAAACGCTGCGCGCCCCTTTATTTCCTTTCTGTCAGCTGCTCATTGCCCTTCGCCGCTCAGTGATGAAGTCGAACGATGTAATAACCCAATGAGGAGAAAACCAGAATGCACACATTAAACGTCAAAACCGCCACTCGTGAATCAGCCGAACAATTTAAAATCGATGAACGCCAGCGCTACTCAGTTACAGATGGCGATGAGCGTCTTGATTTTATTCCTGCGCTCTTTTTTACGCCTTATGCTGATAACATGATTGCCAGCTGGTTACTTCAGCATTCAGATTATGATGGCGGTTTCTGGAATTACTGGATTATTCCGCAGGGCACTGGCGGAAACGTGGCTCCGAACTGTGTCAGATTCACCACCGCACAAACAGGATATATCGCACCGGAAGGAGAACAGCGCTATAACATGGTTGTTCCTGGTAATTACTTTGAAGCAGAGGTCAGTGCTGATGCTGCCGGAATTATTGCCACACTGATGATTATGAACTGGTTGTCCTGGCAGGTCGCAGATATGGGGCCTGAATATGCGAAAGTCTGTAAACACCTCGTCGCTCGTCAGGATGCACTGAAAGACTACATCAGTATCATAAAACACCCTGAAGCTCATTTGATTTACCGGGCTATTGATTGACGGGTTAAAGACAGGATGGAAAAAAGACCTCAATACGAGGTCTTTTTTATTGTTTTGAGAGAGTCTGCCCTGAGTCTTTATTCTTCTTTATCGCCCGGTATGTTGCCTCAATTTTTCTGGCATAGACATATCTTCTCTGCGCCTGTTCTTCTGTTTTCCGGAAACCTGCATTATACGCTCCCACGGCCTGCCAGTTGACTCCCCACTTTTTGAATGCAATTGCAAGATAGTAGGCCCCTGTGTAGATATTCATACATGGGTCGGAAATAAGATGCTCCGGTTTTATTCCATAACGAGCCAGTTCGTTAAAATGCTGGGAGTCCACCTGCATAAGTCCTGAGCCATAGCCCGAAACAGGATTGTAGCCTTTAACATCTGTACGGAAGTTCGATTCATTCCAGGATATTGCCCGAAGCAGATCTGGATCTATATGATAATCCCTCCCTGCCAGTTCAAAACAATCAGCAGCGTTCAACATTCCAGAAAAAGCCAGCGTTAAAAACGTAAGAGCAATCCGTTTCATTTCTTCCCTCCGGGCACCATGCCGGAAATACGTTAACCCATCCCAGAACCAGACTCAACTAATATGCACTCCTCACCACCAAAAGCAGCACACCCCACGCAAAATTAAAATTTTGCTGATTGGCTTTCTAAAAGAGTAGGTTAGATAAAAAGTAATGTGAAATAATTTATTTTAATGTGTGTAAACGACTCGGTAGGGAGTTTTATTCGACTCGATAAAAACTCTAATGAGAGTCATTTGTGACTATTTTTAATAAATCCATTGAGTTATGACTACGGCGAGTCTATATTCGACTCGTGAGTTTTTACAGTTTGTGTCGGCATTCGAGTCGTCTGTTTTCCGGCAGAGAGTCTGTGCCGAGTCGTGCATTTTTAGCTTTCCTAAATATTCTGATGTACAAAATTTTGGATGTATAAATAAGGAGAAAGTTATGGCCAGAGTTCAGGTCTATGTAAGCGATGAAGTGTCAGAGAAAATAAGAGTAATCGCTGAAAAACGTCGCGCTGAAGGAGCGAGAGATAAAGATGTAAGTTTTTCGAGTATTGCATCAATGCTGCTCGAACTTGGTCTTCGTGTTTATGAAGCGCAAATGGAAAGAAAAGAGTCTGCCTTTAATCAGGCGCTCTATAATAAAACCATACTTGAAAATGTAATGAAAACTCAATTTATTGTCAGCAAGCTTCTGGCGATGGAGTCGCTGAGTCCGCATCTCGCAGGAAATGAAAAATTTGATTTCAGGGAGATGGTTACGTGTATACGTGAGGACGTGCAACAGATTGTTGGAAACTTCTTTCCGCAGGAGGAAGATTCTCAAGAAAATTAGCTGAAAATATTTGATAAATAGGATTTAGATCTGCTGTTTTTGAGTGACTTTGGCGTCAATGATTGATATATATTATGCAGACATAAGTAAAATTTGATGCCCGCCATTTTGTTTGGCGGGTCGCCGGTACACCGGGCTAGACCCCCGAGTGTACCGACTATACACAGAAACCTGATAAGGAGGCTTCAATGCACCCGCGCGATCCTAGAGATCTCTCCGAACCAAGTCAATCACTAGATGATATTGTTAAGCGTTTTGATGCGCTCTATAAGTACTCACCTTTGCCTTTTTGCATTCGAGATCAATCCAGAAACCCCATATATAAAAATGATGCATATTTAGATTTTTTTCATCCATTATCAAAGTGTTTTTCAGGTGTCAGTTTTGATCCTGATGAAGTTGAGCTTGATTTGTCGACAATTGAGTTGGAGGCCTTTGTTATGGGGCCAGATACAGCTATTTGTAGAACTTTTAATTTTAACGGTGAGTTTTATCAGTTACGTGTTGAAATTCGTATGGTAGATAATGAATTATATGCTTTCTGGTTTATTAATTACTTCCCGGATTATCAAGCTTTATTCAATACTTCGAATAGGCTAAAAAGTGATGAGTTTGATTTTGATGTTTTTTTATCAGGGTTGACTAATAAAAAGATGATTACATTGTGTTTTTCAATTCTTGGTTTTCAACTTCATACGATGGCGCAATATTTAGGTGTCTCTGAAAAAGCAATTTCAAGCAGGCTTTCTAGTGTGAAGAATGAGCTTGCGAAATATTTTACTGATTATGATGACTTCAGATTCTACTGCATGAGAATGGACGTATACAGAAAGGTGAGAATGGTTGTTCTTAAAGTTTTGAATGTTAAATTTATGTAAAAAATATAGTGGAATTTTTCGCGTATTGAATAAATTGTATTCAATGTGTCACTATCCTGACGCAGGAATATGTTGAGAGGGAAAACATGATTAGACGTCACAGGCTTCGTGGCCCAACCGTAACTATGTCGATCTACCTTGACCCACAAACCGATCTTCTTATTTTGAAGGCGAAAGACAGAAGTGGTCGTTCTAAATCAGCTGAAGCGCTGATTCGGTTACGTGACCACCTGGAAAAATTCCCTGATTTCTATAACTCTGAAATGGCGGAGGTGATCCCAAACAATCTTGAACCCAAGTCACAAAACTAGTTTTTAGGATTTTTATTTCAACAAATCTATCCGGTGTAATTAAAGGATTAATGAATATGACTGATGTGTCTGTTATTAACGCTGTACCCGCGACCCCTGCAAAGAAAAAATTCAGCAAAGTCGCGTTACTCAAAGCGCTGAAGTTTGCCCTGCCTGTCGCAGCCATTGCTGCGTTTTTCCCTGAAACGGTTCTGGCCTCGACTGCGGGTAAAGATCTGATGTCCAGCGGCGATGCAACCGTTAAAGGAACATTTGGTAAAGATTCCAGCGTGGTTAAGTGGGTTATTCTTGCCGAAGTCCTGGTTGGGGCCGTGATGTATATGACGACCAAGAACCTCAAGTTCCTGGCGGGCTTTGCGATCCTGTCCGTATTCGTCACTGTAGGTATGTCTGTCGCAGGATACTGATATCCAGAGACAGCCGTTCAGAGCCACTTCCGACTATTAAATTCCGGTTTAATTCTGAATGCCCTTCACGAGCATTCACGGGAGGGCTTTGCCTGTAATCCGGCTGGCAGGTATTTCCATACTGCCAGCTGTACCGGAGACGGAACATATATGGCGAATGAATCTCTCAAAAAATATCGCTTTCCTGAAACCCTGACGAATCAGAGCCGCTGGTTTGGCCTTCCTGTGGATGAACTTATTCCGGCCATTGTCTGCCTGGGGTGGGGATTCTGGACCCTGCATTATATCCCCGGAATTATCGCTGCCGTACTGGCCTATCTCGGAATAAAAAAGCTCAAGAAAGGGCGGGGCAGCTCATGGCTGCGGGACCTGGTCTACTGGTATATGCCGACCTCACTGCTGAGGGGGATATTCCATGATGTACCCGACTCATGCTACCGCCAGTGGATTAAATAGACAGGAATAATCAGATGGAACACGGAGCACGATTAAGTACACAGCGGGTTATTGCCATCGGCTTTATTGCCATGGGGGTGGTTATTCTGGGGAGTATCACCACCAACGTTATTCAGGCCGTCAACAACTACCGCCTTCAGAATGAGCAGAAGTCTATCGTCACGCCAATGCTTTTCAACGCGCCGTTTGCCGTGTCGCAGAATCAGGCGGATGCCTCCTACCTGCAGCAGATGGCCCTGTCGCTTATCGCCCTTCGCCTGAATGTCACCCCGGAAACCGTTGATGCCTCTCATGAGCAGCTGCTGGCCTATGTCAAACCCGCGGCGCAGAACGAGCTGAAAATCAGGCTTGCCGAGGATGCGCAGCGCATTAAGGACAACAACGTCAACTCGTCTTTCTATATGACCAGCGTGAAGGTTTATCCGGCAAGCAGCCGCGTGGACGTGCGCGGTCAGCTGAAAACCTGGATAGGCGACTCGAAACCGTATCCCGAGCTGAAACAGTACGTTCTTAAATTTGAGCGCGAGGACGGCATCAGCTGGCTCAGCCACTTCGGAGAAATCACCGATGAACAAAAATAGTCGCCGTGCGCTGCTTGCGTTGATGATGCTCGCTTCCGGTCAGACGGTCGCCGCACCCACTGCGCTTTCCGCCACGATTGTTCCGCTGACGAACGGCGGGCAGGCCAGCATCGCGGTCAGCAACACCGACCCGAACCTCTTTACGGTCGCAGGTGACCGCGTGACGGCCCTGACCAGCCTCGACGGTGAGCTGACGCGGCAGGAGCAGACGGCAAGCGGCGGTGTGATTGTCAGCACCCTCAACAAAAAGCCCTTCACGTTCATTCTGGAAACCGAACGCGGCCTCAACTTCTCGGTACAGGCCGTGCCACGTGCGGGCGCGGGGCGAACCATCCGGCTGGTCAGCGAGCTGTCCGGTACGGGCGAAGCGGCGCGCACCTGGGAGGAGTCTTCTCCCTATGAGGCCACGCTGGTTTCCCTGAGCCAGCATCTGCTTGGCGGGAAGCTGCCGTCCGGCTGGCAGGCTATTCCCGTCACGCATGAAGCCCTCGTCGCGCCCGCCGGACTTTCTGCAGTCCCGGAGCGCGTCTGGGTGGGCAATCACCTTAAGGTGGTGCGCTTTCGCGTCACCAACAATACCGGGATGGCCCGTAACATCGCGGAAAGCGACTTCTGGCAGAGCGGTATTCGCGGGGTGCTGTTCGGTGAAGCCTCGCGTCAGCTGATGGCGGGCGGTGCCCTGCAGGTCTTCATTATCAGCAGCGGAGGTGCGGCTGATGGCCAGCATTAATTCAGTGGTGAAGCGCAAGCAGTTTATCTGGCTGGGTATTGTGCTGGCGACCGTGGGTGTGGTGGGCGGCGGCGGCTGGTATCTGGCGGATGCGCGTTACGAGGGGAGCAGCGATGCGGCAGCAGCCGACGAGCCTGCGCCCGATATGACCGGTGTGGTGGACAGCACCTTTGACCAGAAGGTACAGCAGCATGCCACGACCGAGATGCAGGCTACCGCCTCCGAAATGCAGAAGCAGTATGCCGAAATGCGCCGCGAGCTTGAGCTGCTCAGTAAGGGGCAGGCAGGCTACCAGCACCAGATAGACAAGCTTAACCAGGACAACGCGGCGCTTTCCGCTCAGGTCAGCGCGCTGGGGGCAAAACCCGTCACCGCATCGGGTGAGCCGGCACCGCAGCCGCCGTCTCCTGCACCGGGTCCTGAGGGTGAGCCGCAGCCGACCGGTTTCCCGCCGCAGACGGGGGCCGTCCCGCCGCCGACGGCGTTCTACCCGGGTAACGGCGTCACGCCGCCGGCGCAGGTGCAGTACCAGCCCATCCCCGTGCCCAACCAGCTGCGCCGGCAGTCTTTTGCCCGCAGCGACGAGAGCAAAGGTCCGTCCCTGCCGTACATCCCGTCAGGCAGCTTCGCCAAATCGATGCTGATTGAGGGGGCTGACGCCAACGCTTCCGTAACCGGTAATGAGTCCACGGTGCCGATGCAGCTGCGCATTACCGGCAGGGTGGAAATGCCCAACAGCAAAAGCTACGACCTCACCGGCTGCTTCATCGGGCTTGAAGCCTGGGGCGACGTGTCCAGCGAGCGCGCCATCGTGCGTACCCGCAACATCAGCTGCCTGAAGCACGGCGTCACCATCGACCAGCCCATTGCCGGACACGTCAGCTTCCGGGGGAAAAACGGCATCAAGGGCGAGGTGGTGATGCGAAACGGCAAAATCCTCGGCTGGGCATGGGGCGCTGGTTTTGTTGACGGCATCGGTCAGGGCGTGCAGACCGCGTCCCAGCCCTCGGTCGGACTCGGCGCTACGGCATCCCTCGGCGCGGGTGACGTGATGAAGATGGGGATTGGCGGTGGTGCCTCCAAAGCCGCCCAGACTCTCAGCGACTACTACATCAAGCGCGCAGAGCAGTACCACCCCGTCATCCCGATTGGGGCGGGTAACGAAGTGACCGTTGTCTTTCAGGACGGTTTTCAGCTGAAAACCATTGAAGAGCTGGCGCACGAGAATGACAGAAGCAAGGCGGAGGGCGACGAACGCAGTCCGGTTCCGCCACCGTCAGTCCCGCAGGGCGGCATGAATGGGTTCAGTACCGACCAGATGCTCAACCAGCTGGGCAGACTTAACCAGAGCCAGTTTATGCCGAAGGCCGACTCACAGTAACCCCACGTAAAGGAACCGCAAATGAACAAGACAGTGCCTGTTGCGCTCACGCTGGCCAGTCTCCTGACGCTGTCGGGATGTGCCGGTACAACGAGCGATTTTGAGTGTAACGCGACGACATCCGATACCTGCATGACCATCGAGCAGGCCAATGAGAAAGCCAAACGACTGGAGGAGGCCAGCGCGGTAAAGCCGGGGGCGACATCGCTGCCACGCCTGGCTGAGGGTAATTTCCGGACCCAGTCCGTGCAGCCCCTTACGCTGGCGGCTGAACCGGTGCATGCCGTCGCATCCAGAAATACACCGCTGGCGGGTACACCGACTCTCCCCCGCCCGCAGCCGCATTCGGCCTCGCGGGCGCCGCTCTCCACGGTCACGCCGGTTGTTGCGCCTCCGCCAGGGCGCGAGTCCATCGTGGACCCGAGGCCGCTTCGCGTCGGTGAAAAGACGGCCGGGCTGTGGATCGCGCCCTATATCGATACGCAGGACGTTTATCACCAGCCGACGCGGGTGTTTTTTGTTGTGAAACCGTCAGCGTGGGGAGCCCCGCGCGTTAACTGAGTCCTGAACCGCCACCGCGTGTGGCACCCATTTTAACAATCTGTCGTTATCACGCGTGCCCTGAAACGTGAAAAGGGATGGGCGGTAGCGTGTCCGGACAGTGTGAGCAGGGAGCGTTGATGGCAGACGAACTCGATCTCCTGCAGCAGCAGGACGAATTGCTGAACCAGCTTCATATACAGGCCGCGAGGCAGCGGTCCTGCCTGCAGGGAAAAAGCCGCAACCGGTGCGAATGCTGTGGTAATCGCATCCCCCTCAGGCGGCAGCAGGCCATCCCGGGCGTGCAGACCTGTACGGAATGCCAGCGGGCTTTTGAAATACGACAAAAACAGTATCTGAGGTGACCGATGAGTAAAGCAATCACTGAGCAGGGCAATTTTATGGTCCCGGGCTGTACGGGAAGCGGTAAGACGGTTTTCTGCGCTCAGATGGTACAGGCGCTTCTGTCAGGACAGCGTTCTGACGGCGGGCGCAAAGGCATTGAGAAAAATGACAACGATTCAGGAGAGCGCCATGACAACCAGGGATAACGGTGGTCCGGGGAAAACCCGTCACCTTAACGATATCGCGGCCAGCTGCGAGGCGCTGGGGATGCGTGTCATCTGTGTTAATGCCGCAGAACGCGACTTCTGGCTGTCAGCGTCTCAGCAGTGTGCTACCGCCCTCGACGGGAAGGCAGGGATTTTTCAACACATAATGCAACGGCAGCGTGGGCACTGTCTGTTCCTGGGTAAAGCAGGTTCAGGTATGAGCGTAACAAAACAGCAGATGACCCGGATTTTTCTGGCGAAATCTGACGTCAGCCAGATTAAGGCGCTGTACAGCGATGAGGACGGGGAGAGGCTGGCGGAGGCTATCAGAAACAACTGCAGCGTCTGGTTTCCGCTGAATCCCGGAGGTAACGGGAATGATGCTTAAGTTTCTGTCCGTTCTGCTGTATTGCCTTCGATGGCTTGCCTGGGCTTTTCACTATCTGATTGTCTGGCCTGCCGCCACGCTGATGCTGCTGGTTGCCATGCTTTTGTGGATGGAGAACACCACGCCCGGAGAGGCGATGGCGCAGGAGATTATGTCCGTCACGCACAGCGTCAGCAGTGGCGAGTTCCGTATTGCCGCCTGCCTTGATGAACCTTTACAACCCGTTATACCGGCTACCCCGCCGGACAAGCCTGTGCAGATTTTTGCAGGTGGCCCTTCTGCCGTTTGCCAGGACAGAGGCAGCGACATCACCGATGCTAAAGGATATGCCGCTCATGTTGACGGGGCGCTGAGTCCGCTTAAGTTGTTGTGGATTGTGATGGCCATTGTGTTTTCAGGGGCGGCGCTGCTTATGGGATGTCGTCCGTATTTCTGCCTGTACGGTCAGATGCGCTCAGCGCGTTTTCGCTACGGTATCCCCGCCAGCCGCCCGGCCCCTGCGACGGAAGCGGTAAAAACGGCCGACAATAAAAAGGAGGGGGATCATGAGTAATCCGCTGGACTCCGTCACCCGCACGGTCAACTCGCTGCTGACGGCGCTGAAGATGCCCGATGCGTCCTCTGAGGCGAACGATGTCCTCGGGCAGATGCGCTTCCCGCAGTTCAGCCGCGTGCTGCCGTACCGCGACTACGATGCGGAAACCGGCCTCTTCATGAACGAGAAGACGATGGGCTTTATGCTGGAAGCGCAGCCCATCAACGGCGCAAACGAAACTATCGTGTCGTCGCTGGAAAACCTGATGCGCACCAAGCTGCCCCGCGAAGTGCCGGTGGCCGTTCACCTGGTGTCCAGCCATCTGGTGGGTCAGGATATCGAGTATGGCCTGCGCGAGCTCTCCTGGACGGGGGAAAAGGCCGATACGTTCAACGCCATCACTCGAGCCTACTATCTCAGGGCCGCAGAAGAAGGGTTCCCGCTGCCCGATCACCTCAACCTGCCGCTGACCCTGCGTAACTACCGGGTGTACATCTCCTGCTGCGTCCCCCGCAAGCGCGGAAGTAAGGCCAGCGTGATGGAGATGGAAAACCAGGTCAAAATCATCCGCGCCTCGCTGCAGGGGGCGCAGATAGCCACCCGCAGCGTGGACGCGGATGCCTTTATCCGCATTGCGGGTGAAATGATTAACCACAACCCGGATGCGCTGTATCCCACCGAACGGGAGCTGGACCCGCTCAAGGATCTGAACTACCAGTGCGTGGACGATACCTTTGACCTGAAGGTGAAGGCCGACCACATGACGCTGGGGCTGCGCGGTAACGGTCGCAACAGCACCGCGCGCATCATGAACTTTCAGCTGACCAAAAATCCGGAACTGGCCTTCCTCTGGAATATGGCCGACAACTACAGCAACCTTCTCAACCCGGAACTGTCCGTTTCGTGCCCGTTTATCCTGACGCTCGTCCTCAGCGTGGAAGACCAGGTGAAGGCGCAGAACGAGGCCAACCTGAAGTTCATGGATCTTGAGAAGAAGTCCAAGACCAGCTACGCCAAGTTCTTCCCGGGCGTGGCGCAGGAGGCGAAAGAGTGGGGCGATCTGCGCCAGCGCCTGTCGTCCGGGCAGTCCTCGCTGGTGAGCTATTTTCTGAACGTGACCCTCTTCTGCCGCGATGACCAGGAAACCGCGCTGAAGGTCGAGCAGGACGTGCTGAACAGCTTCCGTAAAAATGGCTTCGAGCTGATTTCCCCGCGCTTTAACCATATGCGCAACTTTCTCGTGAACCTGCCGTTTATGGCGGGCGGCGGCCTCTTTAAACAGCTGCGCGAGTCCGGCGTGGTACAGCGTGCCGAGAGCTTTAACGTCGCCAATCTGATGCCGGTGGTGGCGGACAGCCCGCTGGCCACTTCCGGCCTGCTGGCTCCGACCTACCGCAACCAGCTGGCGTTTATCGACCTGTTCAGCCGCGGCATGGGTAACACCAACTTCAATATGGCGGTCTGCGGGACCTCCGGTGCCGGGAAAACCGGGCTTATCCAGCCCCTGATACGCAGCGTCATCGACTCCGGCGGCTTCGCCGTGGTGTTCGACATGGGAGACGGCTACAAGTCCCTGTGCGAGAACATGGGCGGGGTCTACCTCGACGGCGAGACGCTGAAGTTTAACCCGTTCGCTAACGTTACTGACGATACCATCGATGAGATGGCCGAACGCCTGCGGGACCAGCTGTCCGTGATGGCCAGCCCCAACGGCAACCTGGACGAGGTGCACGAAGGTCTGCTGCTTAAGGCGGTGAAGGCCACCTGGCTTACGAAGAAAAACCAGGCGCGCATTGACGACGTGGTGGACTACCTGATGATGGCCCGTGACAGCGAAGAATACAGCGGATCGCCGACCATCCGCAGCCGCCTCGATGAGATGGTGGTGCTGCTGACTCAGTACACCCGCGACGGGGTGTACGGCAGCTACTTCAACTCCGACGAGCCGTCCCTGAAGGACGAAGCCCGGATGGTGGTGCTTGAGCTCGGCGGACTGGAGGACAGGCCGTCCCTCCTGGTGGCGGTGATGTTCTCGCTCATTCTCTACATTGAGAACCGCATGTACCGCACGCCGCGCAGCCTGAAGAAGCTTAACGTGATAGACGAAGGCTGGCGCCTGCTGGACTTCAAGAACAACAAGGTCGGGGCGTTTATCGAGAAGGGCTACCGTACCGCCCGCCGCCATACCGGTTCGTACATCACCATTACGCAGAACATCGTCGACTTTGACTCGGAAACAGCTTCCAGCGCCGCCCGCGCGGCATGGGGTAACTCGTCCTACAAAATTATCCTCAAGCAGTCGGCTAAAGAGTTCGCCAAGTACAACCAGCTGTACCCGGACCAGTATTCGCAGCTGCAGCGCGACATGATTAAAGGTTTCGGCAGCGCGAAGGACAACTGGTTCAGCAGCTTTATGCTGTCGGTTGAGCACCTGACGTCCTGGCATCGCCTGTTCGTCGATCCGCTCAGCCGGGCAATGTACTCCTCGGACGGTCCGGACTTTGAGTTTCTGCAGCAGCGACGCCGGGAGGGGCTGAGTATTCACGAAGCCGTCTGGGAGCTGGCGTGGAAAAAATCCGGGCCGGAAATGGCCGCGCTGGAGCGCTGGCTTCACGAGCATGAAGGGAAGACCATCTCATGAAAAAACACGTACTCATTAACGCCGCGCTGATTGCCGGCACGCTGGCTGCTAGCGCAGGCGTCAGCTGGCTGGTCTGCCAGCTGAACCGTCCTGTGGTTGTGGCCTTCAACATGAAATCCACGGTGGATGCCTTCTTTGACAGCGCCGGTCGCCGTTCGCTGGACGAGGCGCAGACGAAAGCACTCTCAGACCGCTTTAACGCGTCACTGGAGGCCAGCCTCCGGGACTGGCAGATCCGCCATCGTGCCCTCATCCTTGTCGCACCTGCCGTGGTGCAGGGGGCACCGGATATTACCCGGGAGATACAGCAGGACGTTGCCCGGCGCATGAAGGCGGGCTCATGAAAACCACCCTTGCCCTGAGCCTGACGCTGCTGACCGGCAGCGTGACGGCCGCTGACCTCGGGACGTGGGGCGATCTCTGGCCGGTGGCGGAGCCGGATATGCTGACCGTTATCGAAAGCCGGCTGCAGGCGCTGTCGCAGTCCGGCGAGATGGACAAAAAAATGGCGGAGTTTAAGGCGCGCGTGGTGCGCAACAGCCAGCGTCCGCCTGCCGTTGAGGGAATAACCCGCGCGGTGCGCTACGAGCGGCGCTGGTTTGACCCGAGCGTGCGGGTGGACAAGGCGCTTGCCGACGAGAAGGGCAATGTGTTTGCTCAGGCGGGGCAGGACTTTAATCCTCTTGATGTGGTGCCGTTCAACGAAACGCTGCTGTTTATCAACGGCGACGATGCGGATCAGCTCGCGTGGGTACAGCGACAGAAGCCTGACACCCTGATCACCCGCATTATTCTGGTGCAGGGCAATATTCCGCAGACGTCGGAGGCGCTCGACAGCCGCATTTTCTTCGACCAGAACGGGGTGCTGACCGCCCGGTTCGGCATAAGCCAGGTGCCGGCGCGGGTGACAGCGGCACCCAGCGGAAAGCGCCTGCAGGTGGAAATCATTCCGCCCGATATGGCGCAGCATGACGCAGGAGGTGCCCGGTGAAAATGCTGACCATTTCTCTGTTCGGGCTGCTTCTGTGGGGTAACAGCCACATGGCGGCGGCGGACGCCGCCTGCGAAGGGCGTTTCGTCAATCCGATCACCGATATCTGCTGGCGCTGCATGTTCCCCCTGTCGCTCGGCAGCACAAAAGTCACGGGCGGGGATTTACCGGACACGTCCAATCCCGGAAGTCCCATCCAGATTTGCCCGATGACGCCGGTGGCGCGCATTGGCCTGGCAATAGGGTACTGGGAGCCGATGGCCATGACCGATGTGGCGCGTTCCCCGGGCTGCATGGTGAACCTGGGCGGATTCACCATTAATCTCGGAAAAATGGGAATGGGCACCGCCAAAAAAGATGATAAACAGGTCAGTGGCGCGTTCTACCACGTGCACTGGTACAAATATCCGCTGACGTACTGGCTCAATATCATCACCTCCCTCGGGTGCCTGCAGGGCGGTGACCTGGATATCGGATACCTGTCTGAAATCGACCCGACATGGGGGGACAGCGCCCTGACCTCCATTCTGAATCCGGAGGCGGTCATTTTTGCCAACCCCATCGCGCAGGGCGCATGTGCGGCCGACACGGTGGCCAGTGCTGCAAAAACGTCGGTTGACGCGCTGTTCTGGTGCGCAGGGTCGCAGGGGTCAATGTACCCCTTTAACGGCTGGGTCAGCAATGAGTCCAGCCCCCTGCAGTCCTCCGTTCTGGTCAGCGAGCGCATGGCGTTCAAGCTGCACCGTCAGGGTCAGATAATGGAGAGTATCGGGGAGGACAAGAAGGTCTGCTTCGAGTATCCGTCACCCATTATTCCCAAAACGCGCTGGCGCTATCAGATGGTGAATATGTATCCGGACGTGGCGCAGTGCCACCCCTTCGGCCGCACGGTCATGCGCTGGGAAACGGGGCGCAACCCGCCGAATACGAAGAAAAACTACGGCTATCTGCTCTGGCGCAAGCGTAACTGCGTCTTCCTCTGAGAAAAGGAACCTTCAATGAAAACTCTGTCCGGTCTGACGGCGGCGCTGCTGCTGTCAGCATATTGTTGCACTGCGCTGGCGTCAGGGGCTGATGATGCGAACCGCGATTTTATTCGTCAGCAGGAGTCTTTCAGCCAGCAGCTGAGGGGGCAGGACAACGCGCCGCTGCGCCAGATGCTGGAGCAGCAGGTGCGCCAGAACCCTCTTTCGGCAGACGACGCGCGCTTTATCGGGGAACTGAAACAGCGCCAGCAGGAGGCTCAGCAGGATAAGCCCACGCACGGCGCGCTGTATTTCATCTCCTTTGCCATCCCGCAGGCGGGGCTTAAGCGCATGCTGACCGAGGCCCGCCGATACGACATTCCCGCCACCCTGCGGGGCATGGTCAACAACGACATGAAAACGACGGCAACCGCCGTGATGGCGCTTGTTCAGGATGATTCAGCCAGCGGCGTGGCCATCGACCCGACCCGCTTTCGCGAGTACGGGATCACCGGCGTGCCGTCACTGGTGGTGTACTGCGAACGTGGCCATGACGTTATCCGTGGAAATCTTCATCTGAAGCAGGCGCTGGAAAAGGTGGTGGAGAAGGGCGAGTGCAGGGATGAGGCGCAACAGCTGCTTAATAAAGGAGAGGCCCGATGAAAAGAGCAATACTGATGCCGGTGCTGGCTATCGCCACCACGATGGCGGGCGTGAATGCATTTGCCGATGCTGACGCGCAGTACAGGGCGGGGGCTGATTTTGCCCGTCAGGTACAGGGGCAGGGGGAGAGCAGCCTGAAAAACTTCAACCCCTCAGCGTCCATCCCTAACTATACCGCCTCACCCGGTGAGAAAAAGTACTATGGCGGCGTGACGGCGACCGGTGACGGTGCGCTGAAAGCGGACGGTACCACGGGCTGGACTACTAATGAGGCGACAAAAGCCGTCACTGACTCGTTTGTTAACAACCCGAAGGAGCCTATTTCACCCGACGCGCCGTTTATTAAGACCAGCCAGGATGTTCAGTCCCGCGCCGATACCATCATCGGAAAAACGGGGCAGACGCAGTGTGAAGCGCAGAACATCAGCCGCAGTGAGTTCACCAACTATACCTGCGAGCGCGACCTGCTGGTTGAACAGGCCTGTACGCGCACGGCCAGCATTACCGGCCACTATGAAGATACATCTGAAACAAAACAGATTGTTATCCAGTCTCAGAATATTTCGTTTGCTTCCTCCGAAGCAGGATACACAGGAACATGGACTGCCCCGGTGACAGGGAAGGTTGTTGCTGCAACAGCTACCTATTCCTGGAATAAACGTCTGGCGTTCAGTAATCCTAACTGGTTTATGCGGGTAACCACGCCTTTCGGGTTGATTTCCATGGATAACGATACTGGTAGCCTGGCGCTGAGTGGTGGCATGCAACTGAAGAAAGGTGCCGGGATGGTGTTTTCCATTCGTACTAGGAGAAACAACCCCACTACAGATTCAATCTGGAAGCACAGCAATATGCGCTACAGCTTCACCGTTACGCTCCAGATTGAAATTCCCGCCAAAAAATGGGTGCCGGACGTTGTCTGGAACGAATCCTGCCCGTTCAGCAAGAGCGAGGGTACGCTCAAAAAGACCGAATGTATTGAGCCGGGGAGCACAAAAACGGTGGTGGTTGACGGCGTGTCATACCCGGTCACGCAGGCCTGCTGGAAGTACAAAGACACATATATGACCCAGGCTGCTGACAATGGCACCTGCAAAACCTATATGAACAATCCGGCCTGTACGCTTGCCTCACGCACCTGCGCCTTCACGGCAGAAGACGGCAGCGGCTGCCTGCATGAATACGCGACGTACTCCTGTGAAACTCGTACTTCCGGCCAGGTGATGATATGCGGCGGCGACACCTTCTGTCTTGATGGTGACTGTGAGCGGGCGCAGAACGGTAAAAATAACGATTTTGCACCTGTCGTTTCGGCACTCGCCGCGCTGGCCGCTGCGGGCAAGGACGTGACCGCCATTAACAGCGTTAACGTGCGCGCCTTTACCGGCAGCGCGAAGTTCTGCAAGAAGTTTGCGGCAGGATTCAGCAACTGCTGTAAGGACGGCGGCTGGGGCCAGGACGTCGGGCTTGCCAGGTGCAGCAGCGAGGAGAAAGCGCTGGGCAAGGCCAAAGAGAATAAGCTCACGGTCAGTATCGGTGAGTTCTGTTCAAAAAAAGTGCTCGGCGTCTGTCTCGAGAAGAAGCGCAGCTACTGTCAGTTTGACTCTAAGCTTGCCCAGATTGTGCAGCAGCAGGGGCGTAACGGTCAGCTTCACATCGGCTTTGGCAAGGCCAGCAGCCCGGACTGTCGCGGCATCACCCAGACCGAGCTGCAGCAAATTAATTTTGAAGCGCTCGACTTCTCGAACTTTTTCGACGATCTGCAGAAGAACAAGAAAATCCCGGATAACGACACCCTGACGAAGCGCGTCCGCGAGGAAATCGCCGCGCAGCTGAAGAACAAACAGTAAGCCACTCATCACTCACTCAGGACTCTCCATCATGAAAATTAAAGGATTTATCGTCCGCCTTATCATCAGCCTGATTGTCGCCTCGCCGGTGCTTTACTGGTGCGGAAATATCGTTGATGAAACAACCCGCATCGATGTGTTTTTTATGGCACTGATGGTTGTGCTTTTCGTGGCGGGAGTTCTGCTGGCGTGGCTGTTAAACCCGCTTTTTAAAAGATAACCGACCTGCTTCGGGATAAGGAAGGTTCCAGTGAAAAAGAGAAAGACAGCGTTAGCGCTGCTGCTTCTTGGCAGCGTTTTTTCCGCCACAGGAAAAGATGCAGGCTGGCAGTGGTACAACGAATCGCACAGAACGCCGGAGGATGACAAATCCTCTTCAACACAGCCTCAGCAGGCCTCGCCGGACATCATGGATAAGCTCGCCACGCTCCAGCAGGCCACGAAGCGGGCGATGTACGAGGCCATTCTGTATCCGGGTGTGGAGAACTTTACCCGCTACTTCCGCCTGCAGAACTACTGGACGCAGCAGGCCGGGCTGTTCTCGATGAGCGCCAAAAAGGCGATGCTCGAACACCCCGAACTCGACTACAACCTGCAGCACAGCCACTATAACGGTACCGTGCGCAACCAGCTGGCGGCGGACTTTGCCGACCAGCGCCGCGCCATTGAAACGCTGGCTCAGCACTATGGCGTGATGTTCTTCTACCGCGGACAGGACCCGATCGACGGCCAGCTGGTTCAGGTCATTAAAAACTTCCGCGAGACGTATCACCTCAGCGTCATTCCGGTCTCCGTGGACGGTATCGTGAATCCACTCCTGCCGGATACCCGAATGGACGGTGGACAGGCCAGCCGGCTGGGTATTCGTTACTTCCCGGCGCTGATGCTGGCCGACCCTAAAAGCGGGACGGTCAAACCCGTCTCGTATGGCTTTATCAGCCAGGATGACCTGGCGAAGCAGTTCCTCAACGTTTCCACAGATTTTGCCCCCAACTTTTAATACAGGGAGAGTTCGCATGCGCAAATTCCGTTTTCGCCTGCCCGAGTTCGACGTGCCCGGATTATGGGTGCTGAGCCTCGGGATATGGTTTCACATTGTTTCCCGCCTGGTCCGGCGCGAGCCGGAGATGGCCATTCTTCTGGCGCAGATAATCGGCGTCTCGATGGCGCTCTGGGGGGGATACCGCATCATCAACCGCTGGATAGATGCCGCCCGTGAGGCCGAAAAGGTCCGTGATGCCGGAGGATGCCGACATGAACCTTAGACATACCGTGTTTACCGTGGCGCTCATGACCCTCAGCCTGACCACGCAGGCTTCCACAATGGACGAGATCAAATCGTTATGGCATCCACAGGGGGCGCGAGCGTCGGGATCTCTGCCTACATCCCCGGAAGACCCTGAAGCTAAGCCACTTCCGGCGAAGCAGCCGGTCTGGTACCGCCTCAGCAACGGTCGCCAGGTCAATCTGGCCGACTGGAAGGTCGTGCTGTTTATGCAGGGACACTGCCCGTACTGCCACCAGTTTGATCCGGTCCTGAAGTCGCTGTCGGCACGGGTGGGGTTTGGGGTGATGGCCTACACCATCGACGGTCAGGGGGATGCGTCCTTTCCCGATGCGCTGCCCGCGCCGCCGGAGGTGATGAAAACCTTTTTCCCCAACCTGCCCGTGGCCACGCCAACCACCTTTCTCGTCAACGTAAACACCCTTGAAGCCCTGCCTCTGCTGCAGGGCGCGACCGACGAACAGGGCTTTATGGCCCGCATGGATACGGTCCTTCAGATGCGCGGAGTGGGTAACAATGGCTGATCAGAACAATGCAAAGGAACACGACATGATGATTTCCGGGATGCTTCAGAGAGCTACGACGCCAGAGTTAATCACGCTCAGGGCACGGAAAGATGACGCACGGTTCGGCGTTTATGCTGAGTGGGCGGGCATATTGCTCATTGCTGGCGTGCTGTCGCGCGTCTTTATGACATACGTTTTCCATGCCTGCGTCGGTGACTGGATCAAGAGCGGTCACCTGCAGCTGAAAGATTTGTGGAACGTGTTGATGTACGCCATTCCACTGATCTTTATCGCGCTGAGCGGCGGGCTTGCCGTTGCAGGTGGCGTTTATGCAATCCTGAACTTGCTTTATACGAAAGGGCAAATGTTCATACTAAAACGAAAAATGGGAAAACTCGCCCAGCAGGCGAGCCGGGAGGGTGCCGATGTTCGTCCGTAAACCTCTCTCCATGCTGTGTGGCATCCTTCTTACGTGTTCAGCGAGCGTGAGTGCCGACGTGAACAGTGATATGAACACCTTCTTTAATAAACTGGGCTTTGCGTCCAACACCAGCCAGCCACAGGTCTGGCAGGGGCAGGCTGCGGGCTACGCCACGGGCGGCTCACTCTACGCGCGCACGCAGGTGAAAACCGTCCAGCTTATCTCCATGACGCTGCCCGACATCAACGCCGGCTGCGGCGGCATCGATGCCTATCTGGGCTCCTTCAGCTTTATTAACAGCGATCAGCTGCAGCGTTTCGCCAAGCAGATTATGTCCAACGCGGCGGGCTACTTCTTCGATCTGGCGCTGCAGACCACGGTACCGGAAATCAAGACCGCAAAGGACTTCCTGCAGAAGATGGCCAGCGACATTAACAGCATGAACCTCAGCTCCTGCCAGGCGGCGCAGGGGATTGTCGGCGGTCTGTTTCCGCGCACCCAGGTTTCCCAGCAGAAGGTCTGCCAGGACATTGCCGGTGAGAGCAACATGTTTGCAGACTGGGCGGCATCCCGTCAGGGCTGCACCGTGGGCGGCAGCCTCGACAAGGTGCGCGACAAGGCAGGTACCGCCGATAAAGAGCGCATCACTAAAAACATCAATATCATCTGGAATGCGCTCGGCAAGAACGGCATGTTCAGCGGAAATAAAGAACTCAGGGAGTTCATCATGACGCTCACCGGCACCCTGATTTTTGACGAGAAGGGTAACATCACGCCGCTGCCTGCCCGCACCACAGATCGTGACATTATTAAGGCAGTGATGGAGGGCGGCACGGCGAAAATTTACCACTGCAACGATAGCGAGAAGTGCCTGAAGGTGGTGGCCGACGCGACCGTCACCATCACCGAAAAGAACGCGCTGAAGAATCAGATCAAGGACATTCTCTCCAGCATCCAGAACAAGGCTGCAACCGATACAAAGCTGACCGAGAAGGAAAAGGGCTTTATCTCCGGCACCACCATTCCGGTTTTCAAGTACCTGGTGGACCCGATGATGCTGGGCGTTTCTGACAGCCTGGTCTATCAGCTGACGGACTATATCGGCTACGACATTCTGCTGCAGTACATCCAGGAGATGGTCCAGCAGGCGCGCGCCCTGATGGCAACGGGCAACTATGACCAGGCCGTTATCGACAGCATCAATAACAACCTCAACGAGGCCACGCGGCAGATAGCCTCCTTCCAGGCGCAGGTGCAGGTGCAGCAGGACGCGCTTCTGGTTGTTGACCGCCAGATGAGCTATATGCGCCAGCAGGTTTCGGCGCGGATGTTGCAGCGCTATCAGAACAACTATCACTTCGGGGGGGCGCGCTGATGCAGGCGATTTACGTTATCGCGGGCGGCGACTGGCTGAGCCAGACGCTGAACGCCATTGTGGCTTTTATGAACACGGACAACTGGGTCATTATCCGCCGGATCGTGACCGCGCTGTCTGTGCTCGTCGTGGCCATCACCTGGATACGCCGTCACAACGTGATGGATATGCTGGGCTGGATAGGTACCATCGTCCTGATGTCTCTTCTGGTAAGCGTGCGCACGCCGGTACAGATTATTGACAACAGCGATCTGACGAAGGTGTATCAGGTGGATAACGTGCCCGTCGGACTGGCGTTGCCGGCGTCGCTGACGACCACTATCGGGCACGCGCTGGTGCAGGGCTATGAGATGGTCTTTTCTCAGCCGGACAGCGTTACTTACAGCAAGACCGGGATGCTGTTCGGCGCGAATCTGGTCGCGCGCAGCACCGACTTTTTGTCAAAAAACCCTGAAATCACCACGCTTTTTGCGGACTATGTGCAGAACTGCGTGATGGGCGATATTTTCCTCAACGGGAAGTACACCCTGGACGAACTGATGAACAGCACCGACCCCTACACCATTATCTTCTCTAAACCCAGTCCGCTGCGTCAGGTGCAGAACTATAAGAAGTTTACGACCAGCGGTGATAACGGACAAACGGAGATAAAGGCGTTTTTATCCTGTGAAGAGGCCGCAGTGATCCTTAAACAGAAGCTGGGCCTTGATACCCAGACCGGAGGGAAAAGCTGGAGCTACTACGCCCGCTGGCTGTTTGGCGGACGTCCGAATCCCGACCTGCTCCTGAGCCAGATGCTCGGCGAAAGCTATAACTATTTTTATAACTCCGGGCAGAGCGCTTCGCAAATTATCCGCCAGAACGTGACGATGAATGCCCTGCGCGACGGTATCATGGGCTATGCGGCCCGTAACGGTGATACCTCAAGCCTGCTCAACATCGCCACCACGTCATCAATGGAGAAGCAGCGGCTCGCGCACGCAACGGTCGGGCAGGTGGCCCTGCGCTCGTTGCCCATGTCCCAGACGCTGATAGTCGGACTGATTATCGGGATATTCCCCCTGATGGTGCTGGGCGGGATGTTTAACGCCGTCACCCTTAACGTGCTGAAGGGGTACGTGCTGGCCATCATGTGGGTGCAGAGCTGGCCGCTGCTTTACGCCATCCTCAACAGCTGCATGACCTTCTATGCGAAAGCCAACGGCTCGCCGGTTGTGCTCTCTGAGCTGTCGCAGGTGCAACTTAAATACTCGGATCTGGCCACCACGGCGGGCTATCTGTCGATGCTTATCCCGCCACTGGCATGGGGAATGCTGAAAGGTCTGGGCTCCAGCTTCTCGAATCTCTACAGCCACCTGGCGTCCTCGGCCATCAGTCCGGCGGCAACGGCGGCGGCAGGTTCAATCGACGGGAACTACTCCTACGCTAACATGCAGACCGAGAACGTGAGCGGCAACAGCTGGAATACCAACAGTTCGACCATGTTTGGCCAGATGAGTCACCAACTTGCCAACGGAGCGACGTCCACACAGATGCGCGACGGTAGTACGGTGACTGACTCTACCCAGGCAGCGAGTAAGCTGCCCGTGAGCATTAATTTTGCCCGTCAACTGGCTTCAGCGCAGCAGGAGATGGCTCGCGAGGCCCAGACGCAGTCACAGAGCGCGATGCAGAGCTTTAGTAGCAGCATGTCAAGCACGTGGCAGACCCTCAGCCAGTTTGGCACCAACCGGGGGAGCAGCGACTCGATGACTCAGGGTGCCGACAGTACCATGAGCGCGCAGGACTCCATGATGGCCAGCAAGATGCGCAGCGCGGTGGAAAGCTACGCGAAGGCGCATAACATCAGTAATGATCAGGCTACTCAGGAGTTGGCGACCAGAAGCACACGCGATTCACTTGGGTTATACGGCGATGCGAATGCTAAAGGAAGCATGGGACTCAAGGTTTTAGGGAATGGAGTTGAATTAAGCGGCCAGGCTGGTGTTAAGACCGGTGTTGATTTTACTGATGATGACATGCATCAAGCAAGCAGTAGTTCACGTTCAAGTCAGGATGCCCGTCATGATGTAGATGCTAAAGCTTCTCAGGACTTTAAAGAGGCCAGCGATTACTTTACTAGCCGCAAGGTCAGTGAGTCCGGGAGTCATACGGATAACAACGCCGCCTCACGTGCCGACCAGCTATCTGCATCACTTAGCTCTGCAAAACAAAGTCTCGAGCAGTACTCGACCAGCCAGGCACGCAGCAAAGAATATGCTGAAATGGCGTCCCGTACCGAAAGCATGAGTGGTCAGATTAATGAGGACCTGAACCAGCAATTTGCACAATACGTTCGCAAACAGGCACCGCATGATGCCGACACGCTGCTGACAGATACGGCTTCACCTGAAGTGGCTAATAAGCGCAGAGAGCTTGCTTGGTCGTTCGTTCAGGAGCAGGTTCAGCCAGCTGTTGATACAGCATATAACTCAGGACGTTCGGAAATTGGGACCTCAATGCAGGGGATTTCATCGGGCGGAAACAAAGAGACTGTTATGGCTGACCACCAGTCCCACCGGGACGCAATAGAGGAACGCACAAGGTCCAGTGGAATAACTGACAACGTTAAAGAGAAGGTGGACAACATGGTCTCTGTTAATAATCAGAGCATCGACGGAACGCGCGTTCAAATCACTGGAAAATCTGAAGATATTGAAAATGAGTACGGCACCTTAAAAAACCATCATAAAAAAGAGGACATGGCGCAGGATAAAAAATATACTACTGAAGTAAGCGCGCAGAAAAGTTTACCCGGTGCAGACAGCCCTGAAGAGTTGATGAAAAAGGCTGAGGAGTATCAGAAAAAGTATCGCAAAGATTAGTGGGAAATGGGGAGAGGAATAAATGAGGAGTGTCTTTCAGATCTGTCTGGTGACCGTTGCAATGCTTATTGCATGTGTCATCGCTGGCTGGGAACTGCCAGAAACAGTTTTCATGGCTTCGTTTGTTTTTATCTGGCAAATTCTTTTTATTTTATTAATGATGAAGATTCGAACGAGACGACATGTTACTAAAGGTGCAGGTTACGCCAATTTTTTCTGGTTATTAATATTTCCACTTTTCGCTATCTTTTCACCTTTATTGGTAATGATGGTCTTTGTTGCTGGGACGATCTGGGATTTATGCAAGTCTCAAGGAAAAATTAGTTTAAGTGGTTGGGTTGAAAGAATGAAGGATGAGGAACCTTCTTCAATTAACCAAGATTCAGTATCGCCATCTTTTGAAAGAATAAATTACAATAGCGAAAATAATTATCCTATGGGATGGAAGATTTAGATGAGTAATTTACAGGCTAGATCGTTATTAGGAATATTCGAAAACATAACTAAGTAGATAACAAGGAAATCAGGATGAAGTTAAATAAGTATACTTCTGTTATTTTATTAGGTGCAATTCTCTCCCTCTCAGGGTGTAGCAGTATCAGGGATGTTGAGTATATAGATCCGAAAGGATATTCGGATGTGGCAAGTTATTTAAGTGAAACTTTTGAAAAATCGAATTGTATAGGCACAACTTTCTCGTCTCAAGGGCGGAAATTCATAAATTCAGATGGCTTAAACTATCAATTGGGCGGGAAAAACCTAAGTTGCTATGTAGCCTCAATTGAAGAGTCGATAGAAAGATATTGTGTCGCTAAACAAGGAAATATGGTGCAGGGAGGAACATGGTGTGTAGTTAATAAAATGCCATTGTTTCATGTAAATTATAGCCCAGATACCTCGTTAACTAAAATAGGGCTTGGATCTAGGGTTTTCTCTACAGTAGAGCCGCCAAAACCTCAGGCGAGACAGCAATGGTTGAGTTCGGCGGAGAGACTTGGATATATTAGCGAGCGGGTTCAGCGACGGATTGATATGGATAAGGAAGTTGACTTGGCCAATGAGAATGCTGAAAAAAAGAGAAAAGCTATAGAGATGAATGCTGAAGTTGATGCCAGTGTTGGCGATTTGATATGTCGAGAGGATTACGAGGCAAAACCTTATCAATATCCAGGGGTTGCATACTACAAGGCATACGTGGAAAAAAAAGAGAAAAATAAACTACAGTTGCGGTTGGTTTGGCACGGTGGTGATGGGTTTGTAGTTAACGATATAACCAATGTGAATAACATAATCTGGTCAAGCCCTAAAGGGTGGCGTCATTGCAATTGAGTTTATAACACCTCTTTAATAATTAAGCCCGCATGTTCGGGCTGTTTCTTATACTTGCCATTCTGAATGTTCATCCTGAATACCGGGTCTACGTATTCTAAACCTCAATGAGGATAATATGAGTTTTAATGCTAAGGATATGACCCAGGGGGGTCAGATCGCGAGCATGCGCATCCGTATGTTCAGTCAAATTGCCAATATTATCGTTTACTGTCTCGTTATTCTCTTCGGCGTAATTGTTGCTCTGACTCTGTCTATTAAACTGACCTGGCAGACGTTTGTTAATGGCATGGTTTATTACTGGTGTCAGACGCTGGCCCCCATGCGCGATATTTTCAAATCCCAGCCTGTCTATACCATCCGTTATTACGGCCATGAGCTGAAGTACAACGCGCAGCAAATACTGCAGGACAAATATATCCAGTGGTGCGCAGACCAGGTCTGGACGGCCTTTATTCTTGCCGCCATCATCGCGGCCGTGGTGTGCGTTATTACCTTCTTTGTCACCACCTGGATTCTGGGCCATCAGGGTAAACAGCAGAGTGAGGACGAGATAACGGGGGGGCGCCAGCTGACTGACGACCCGAAAGCGGTGGCGAAAATGCTCAGGCGCGACGGTCTCGCATCCGACATCAAAATCGGTGAGCTGCCGCTTATTAAGGACTCGGAGATCCAGAACTTCTGTCTGCACGGCACCGTCGGGGCCGGTAAATCAGAAGTTATCCGCCGTCTGATGAACTACGCCCGCCAGCGTGGCGATATGGTCATCGTGTATGACCGCTCCTGTGAGTTCGTTAAAAGCTACTATGATCCGGCCACGGATAAAATCCTTAACCCGCTGGATGCGCGCTGCGCCGCATGGGACCTGTGGCGGGAGTGCCTGACGCAGCCTGACTTCGACAACGTTTCCAACACACTGATTCCGATGGGCACGAAGGAAGACCCCTTCTGGCAGGGTTCGGGGCGTACCATCTTTGCTGAAGCCGCTTATCTGATGCGCAACGACAAAGACCGCAGCTACAGCAAGCTGGTCGACACGCTGCTTTCCATCAAGATTGAGAAGCTGCGCTCGTACCTGAAAAACTCCCCGGCGGCGAACCTGGTGGAAGAGAAAATCGAGAAAACGGCCATCTCCATCCGCGCCGTGCTAACCAACTACGTCAAGGCCATCCGCTACCTGCAGGGCATCGAAAATAACGGCGAGTCGTTCACCATACGCGACTGGATGCGCGGCGTGCGTGAAGATGGTAAAAACGGCTGGCTGTTCATCTCTTCCAATGCCGACACCCACGCTTCCCTCAAGCCGGTTATCTCCATGTGGCTATCCATCGCCATTCGCGGGCTGCTGGCGATGGGGGAAAACCGTAACCGGCGCGTGTGGATCTTCGCCGACGAGCTGCCGACCCTGCACAAGCTGCCGGACCTGGTTGAGATCCTGCCGGAGGCGCGTAAGTTTGGCGGCTGCTACGTCATTGGCATCCAGTCCTACGCCCAGTTGGAAGATATTTACGGGCAGAAGCCGGCGGAAACGCTGTTCGACGTGCTGAACACCCGTGCCTTCTTCCGCTCGCCGTCGCGCAATATCGCTGAGTTCGCCGCCGGTGAAATCGGTGAGAAAGAAATCCTCAAGGCATCCGAGCAGTATTCCTACGGCGTGGACCCGGTACGCGACGGTACTTCGGTCGGTAAGGACATGGAACGCGTCACCCTTGTGAGTTACTCCGATGTTCAGACGTTGCCGGATCTCTCCTGCTACGTCACGCTTCCCGGACCTTATCCTGCCGTGAAGATGGCGCTGAAGTATCAGCAGCGTCCAAAGGTGGCACCGGAATTCATTCCGCGCACCATCGACGCGAAAGCGGAGGAACGCCTGAATGCCGCGCTGGCTGCACGTGAACAGGAATCCCGCAGCATCGCCATGCTCTTTGAACCGGATGCAGACGTTATTGCGCCAGAGGGCAGTGCAGAGAATTCTGGTCAGCCACAGCAGCTGACGCCTGCGCCCCACGCTGCAGACACCGCATCCGCTTCGGCATCCGTGGCGGGTGCCGCAGGCACTGGCGGCGTGGAGCCTGAGCTGAAGACAAAGGCGGAGGAGGCTGAGCAGCTGCCGCCCGGCATCAGTGAAAGCGGTGAGGTGGTAGATATGGCGGCATGGGAGGCGTGGCAGGCGGAGCAGGACGAACTGTCTCCTCATGAGAGGCAGCGCCGTGAAGAAGTTAACATCAACGTTCACCGGGCGCCTGAAAAGGATCTTGAACCGGGAGGATACATCTGATGATGAGCATCGGATCGGTAAAATCCGCCGCCAGCGCGGGTAAATATTACACCGACAAGGACAACTACTACGTTATCGGCAGTATGAACGAGCGCTGGGCCGGAAAAGGGGCTGAAGCGCTGGGACTGATCGGCGGGGTGGACCAGAAGGTTTTTACGAAAGTTCTGGAGGGACGCCTGCCGGACGGCAGCAACCTCAGCCGGACTCAGGACGGGGCGAACAAACACCGTCCGGGCTACGACTTCACCTTCTCCGCACCAAAAAGTGTTTCCGTAATGGCGATGCTCGGTGGCGATAAGCGTCTTATTGATGCCCACAACCGCGCGGTAGAGACCGCCATCAAGCAGATAGAGGCGATGGCCTCCACGCGGGTTATGACGGAGGGCCGGAGCGAGACGCAGCTGACCGGCAACCTGGTGATGGCGCTGTTTAACCACGATACCAGCCGCGACCAGGAGCCGCAGCTGCATACCCACACCGTGGTGGCCAACGTCACGCAGCATGGCGATGAGTGGCGCACACTCAGCAGCGACAGGGTGGGTAAAACCGGGTTTATAGAGAATATCTACGCGAACCAGATTGCCTTTGGCCGCCTGTATCGTGCCGCGCTGAAGGATGACGTCACGACGATGGGCTATGAGACTGAGACGGTCGGCAAACACGGTATGTGGGAGCTGAAGGGCGTACCGACGGAGCCATATTCCAGCCGCAGCAGGACGATCAGCGAGGCGGTCGGGGACGACGCGTCCCTGAAGTCCCGCGACGTGGCGGCGCTCGATACCCGCCAGTCGAAGCAGAAGGTTGATCCCGAACAGCGCATGACCGAGTGGATGCAGACCCTGAAAGCGACGGGGTTCGACATCCAGGCCTACCGCGAGGCGGCGGACCAGCGGGTTATGCAGGGTAATATTCCCGTCACGACGCCTGAAGCCATTGATATTAACAGCAGCGTCGGACAGTCCATTGCGATGCTGAGCGACCGGCGGGCGCGGTTCACGTATTCCGAACTGCTGGCCACCACCCTCGGGCAACTGCCCGCGCGGTCGGGCATGGTGGAGATGGCGCGTGACGGCATCAATGCGGCGATAAAAAACGAGCAGCTCATTCCGCTGGACAAAGAGAAGGGGCTGTTTACCTCGAACATCCACGTGCTGGACGAGCTGTCGGTGTCGGCCATGACCCGCGATTTACAGCGGACGGGTCAGGCGGACATTTTTCCGGATAAGGGCGTGCCCCGCAGCCGGTCATACAGCGATGCCGTCAGCGTTCTTGCTCAGGACCGTCCGCCGGTGGCCATCATTTCGGGGCAGGGCGGGGCGGCCGGCCAGCGTGATCGCGTGGCGGAGCTGACGATGATGGCGCGCGAACAGGGGCGTGACGTGCAGATTATCGCCGCCGACAGGCGCTCACGCAGCGCCCTGATGCAGGATGAACGACTCAGCGGCGAGCATATCACCGACAGGCGGGGGCTGACGGAGGGGATGACCTTTACGCCCGGCAGCACGCTGATTGTTGATCAGGGGGAGAAGCTGACCCTGAAAGAAACGCTCACGCTGCTCGACGGTGCGCTGCGCCATAACGTCCAGCTGCTGATTGCCGACAGCGGCCAGCGCACCGGAACCGGCAGCGCCCTGACCGTCATGAAGGAGGCGGGGGTGAGCACGTTCGCGTGGCAGGGCGGTGAGAAGACGCGGGTCTCGGTTATCAGCGAGCCTGACCGGCGGCAGCGGTATGACCGCCTGGCCGCTGACTTTGCCCGAAGCGTCCGCGCAGGCGAGCACTGCGTGGCGCAGGTCTCCGGTCCGCGCGAGCAGGCGGTGCTCGCAGGTGCTGTCCGCGAGGCGCTGAAGGCGGAAAAGGTGCTGGGCGAGCGGGAGGTCAGCATCACCACGCTGGAGCCGGTCTGGCTCGACAGCCGCCATCAGCAGGTGCGCGACCACTACCGGGAGGGCATGGTCATGGAGCGCTGGAATGCAGAGGAGCGCAGCCGGGAGCGCTTTGTCATTGACCGCGTGACGGGCCGCAACAACAGCCTGACGCTGCGCAACGCGCAGGGGGAGACGCGGGTGACCCGCCTGTCAGAACTCAACAGCAGCTGGTCGCTGTACCGCACCGGCACGCTGCAGGTGGCCGAAGGCGACCGCCTGGCGGTGCTGGGCCAGGCGCAGGGGACGCGGCTAAAGGGAGGCGATACGGTGACCGTTAAGGCGCTTGGGGAGGCGGGGCTTGTCGTGAGCCTGCCCGGGCGTAAGGCGGACGTGGTCCTGCCCGCAGGCGACAGTCCGTTCACTGCCGCGAAGGTGGGGCAGGGCTGGGTGGAGTCGCCGGGCCGCTCGGTGAGCGACAGTGCCACGGTCTTTGCCTCGCTGTCGCAGCGCGAGCTGGATAACACCACGCTGAACAAACTGGCGCTCAGCGGTCCGGCGGTGCGGCTCTATTCCGCGCAGACGGCGCAGAAAACGACGGAGAAGCTGTCGCGTCAGTCTGCCTGGAGCGTCGTGTCTGAACAGATTAAGGATGCGGCGGGGCATGACAGGCTCGATGATGCTCTGGCGCACCAGATAGCCGGTCTGCACACGCCGGAGCAGCAGGCTATCCATCTGGCCATTCCGGTGCTGGAGGGTAACGGCCTGGCGTTCACGAAGCCGCAGCTGATGGCCGCCGCGAAAGAATTTGAGCAGGACAGCCTCAGCCTGCAGGCCATCGAAAAGGAGGCGGACCGGCAGATACGCAGCGGCGCCCTGCTGTCGGTGCCGGTATCGCCGGGAAACGGCCTGCAGCTGCTGGTCTCACGTCAGTCGTACAATGCGGAGAAAAGCATCCTCCGCCACGTTCTGGAGGGAAAGGAGGCCGTCACTCCGCTGATGGCGGGCGTGCCGGACGTGCAGCTGGCGGGCCTGACCGACGGACAGCGGAACGCCACGCGCATGATACTTGAATCCCGCGACCGCTTTACCCTGGTTCAGGGCTACGCGGGCGTGGGCAAGACGACGCAGTTCCGGGCGGTCATGTCGGCCATCGGCACGCTGCCGGAACGGGAGCAGCCGCGCGTTATCGGCGTGGCCCCCACCCACCGGGCGGTGAGCGAGATGCGCGATGCGGGCGTGCCGGAAACGCAGACGCTGGCCGCCTTTATTCACTACACTCAGCAGCAACTGCGCGGCGGCGAACGACCGGACTTCAGCAACGTGCTGTTTCTCGTGGATGAAAGCTCGATGGTTGGTAACGCAGACATGGCGAAGGCATACAGCCTGATTGCCGGGGGCGGCGGTCGCGCGGTCTCCAGCGGCGATGCCGACCAGCTGCAGTCCATTGCCCCGGGCCAGCCCTTCCGCCTGCTGCAGAAGCGCAGCGCCATCGACGTGGCGGTGATGCAGGAGATTGTCCGCCAGACGCCGGCGCTGAAGCCCGCCGTCTACAGCCTGATTAATCGCGATATCGGCAGCGCCCTGACGACCATTGAGAGCGTGGTGCCGGCACAGGTGCCGCGCAGGGCGGATGCCTGGCAGCCGGACAGCTCCGTCATGGAGTTCAGCCGCGAACGGGAGGAGGCCGTCGCGAAAGCCGTGGCGGCCGGCGACCTGTTCATCGACGGGCAGCCTGCGACGCTGCTGGAGGCCATCGTGAAGGACTACACGGGGCGCATGCAAGAGGCGCAGGCGCAGACCATCGTTATCACCGCCCTGAACGCCGACCGCCGCCAGGTGAACGCCATGATTCATGACGCCCGTCAGGATGCCGGCGAGGTGGGCGAAAAAGAGGTCACGCTGCCGGTCCTCACGCCTGCCAATATCCGCGACGGGGAACTGCGGCGCATGACAACGTGGGAGGCATCCCGCGACAGCCTGGTCCTGCTGGACAGCACCTATTACAGGATTGAGTCGCTGGACGGGGACGCGCACCTGGTGACGCTGAAGGATGCGCAGGGCAACACCCGCAGCCTGTCGCCCGCGCAGGCGGCGACAGAGGGCGTCACGCTCTATCGTCAGGACACCATCACCGTGTCGGAAGGCGACCGGATGCGCTTTTCGAAAAGCGACAACGAGCGGGGTTTCGTGGCCAACAGCGTCTGGACGGTCAGTGAGATAAAAGGTGACAGCGTCACGCTGTCGGATGGAAAGCAGACCCGTACGCTCACGCCGTCAGCGGAGCAGGCAGAACAGCACATCGACCTGGCCTATGCCGTGACCGTTGAAGGCTCACAGGGGGCGAGCGAACCCTTCTCCATCTCCCTGCAGGGCACGGACGGCGGACGTAAGCGGATGGTGAGCTTCGAGTCAGCCTACGTGGCGCTGAGCCGCATGAAGCAGCACGCGCAGGTCTATACCGACAACCGGGATAAGTGGGTGGCCGCGATGGAAAAATCGCAGGCGAAAAGTACGGCGCATGACATTCTCGAGCCGCGCGGCGACCGTGCCGTCGCGAATGCCGCCCGCCTGACGGCGACGGCAAAAGCGCTGGGTGAGGTGCCGGCCGGCCGCGCCGCCCTGCGCCAGGCCGGGCTGCAGCCTGAGGGCTCGATGGCGAAATTTATCTCGCCGGGGCGTAAATATCTGCAGCCGCACGTGGCGCTCCCGGCATTCGACCGCAACGGCAGGCAGGCGGGCGTCTGGCTGAGCGCCCTGACCTCCGGAGACGGGCAGTTGAAGGGGCTCGGCGGCGAAGGTCGCGTGATGGGCAGCGGGGACGCGGCGTTTGCGGGCCTGCAGGTCAGCCGTAACGGCGAGTCGCTGCTGGCGCGGGATATGGAAGAGGGCGTGCGGCTGGCGAGGGAGAATCCGCAGAGCGGCGTGGTGGTGCGGCTCGGGGGCGAGGCGCGACCGTGGAATCCCGGCGCCATTACCGGCGGACGCATCTGGGCTGACAGCCTGCCCGACGGCACCGGTACGCAGCCCGCAGAAACGGTTCCGCCGGAGTTGCTGGCGCAGCAGGCGCAGGAAGCACAGCAGCAGAAAGAGCTTGAAAAGCGGGCTGAAGAGGCGGTCCGCGAGATGGCCCGCAGCGGCGACCGGCCGTCCGGGGGCGCTGACGTCGCCGTCCAGGATGTGGTGCGGAATATGGAGCGGGTGAAAGAAACGCCGGTATCTCCCCTCACGCTGCCGGATGCGCCGGAAGAACGCCGCCGTGATGAGGCGGTGTCTCAGGTGGTGCGCGAGAACGTGCAGCGGGACCGCCTGCAGCAGATGGAGCGCGAAACGGTGCGCGACCTTGAACGTGAAAAGACCCTGGGAGGCGACTGATATGCGCGCTGAAAACCATCCGCTGTTTCCCCTTGTTGTGGTGGCCGACTGCTGGCTGCAGCGTCTGCTTGTGTGGACGCCGGGCCAGACTGACCTTATCAAAACCGTGGCGCTGCTCCTGATGGTTGCCGACCACATCAGCATGCTGTGCGGACTGGATAATGACTGGCTGCGTCTTGCCGGTCGGGGAGCGTTTCCGCTCTTTGGCCTGGTCTGGGCCATGAACCTCGCCCGCCATCCGCAGATTCAGCAGCGCGCCCTGAACCGGCTCTGGATATGGGCCGGGGTGGCGCAGGGCGGCTGGATACTGGCCGGGCTGCGCCCGTGCCTGGGCAATATCCTGTTTGCCTTTGCGGTCAGCGGACAGGCACTGGCGCTGATGCAGCGGCACGGGCCGTGCGCGTGGCCGCTGTCCCTGATGCTGGTCCTGGCCTGGCTGCCGTTTTCGGCGGGAAGTTACGGTCTGGCGGGAGTAGTCATGCTGATGCTGGCCTGCGGCGTCTGTATGACGGGCCGGCGCGCCACACGCACGGGGCTGGCGCTGTGTCTGGCGCTGGCGATACTCGCGCTGAATGCTGCGGACAGCGCCGCCTTTGCCATCGCGGGGCTGGTGATACCCGGAATAACCCTGACGGTGCTGAGCCGGACCTGCACTCTGGTGCCCCGCTTCTGGCCACGCGAATTTTTCCCGCTGTTCTACGCGGTACACCTGGCCGTCATCGGACTGATGGTGATGTGATATCTGCCGTGTCAGAATAAGGTCAGTCAGGGGAATACACGTGAAACAGATTTATCCGGAGGCAGGATGAAAGAGCAGGGGCGACCCACGCTGACGCTGCGCCGTAAGACGGAGCCAGAAGGTCAGCGTACCGTAAACAACGGCAGTGAACCGGACGGTGCGGGACCGGGCCGGGTCACGCGTAAAAAGACCGTGGTGGTGAATGCGACACCCGCCTGGAAGGTCAGGAAGCAGGCTGTGGATGAGAGCGCGAAAAAGGCGCAGGCGGATGAGAAGGCCGCCCGAAAAGCCGAAAAAGCCCGGCTGTGGGCCGAACGACAGGCGCAGGAGCGGGAGGCCATGCGTGCGGCCAGGCGCAAACCTGCCCCGGAGCCGGTTTACCGGAAGGTCATGCCGCTTACGGACGCGCTCGCGCTCTTGGAACGTTGCTGGCCAGCCCTGGTTACGGACGGCCAGCCGCAGCTCCTGGCGGTCAATATCCGGGAGGCGATGGTCAGTGACATTCGCCAGCGCAGGCTGGATGTCTCCGTGAAGACGCTGAAGCGCTGCCTTGCTGCCGTCACCCGCTCGGATGCGTATCTGGGTGCCATGACGGTGGGCGCGTGGCGTAAAAACCTTGCCGGTGAACCGGTCGCACCGGTGAGTGCGGAGGAGGCGGCGTATGCCGTGGAGCGCAGGGCTCAGGAGCATGCTAAACAACAGCGCAGGGCGATCAGGGAAGCACCCGCGCCCGCAGACGATACGAACTGATAACAACAGAGAAGAGAAAAACACAGTATGAACATGAATAAAACCCTTTCAGTCATGCTTGCCGCTGGCCTTCTGGTCTGCGGCGTGGCGGGGGCGGCAGAGAAACCTGCCGCGGCCTTTACCCCGGAGCAGGAAGCCCGCATTGGGGAAATCGCGAAAGACTACCTGCTGGCCCATCCGGAGGTGCTGGTTGAGGTCAGCCAGAAACTGCAGGCTCAACAGCAGGAGAAGCAGCAGCAGGCGATGACGGCCGCCGTGATTCAGAATCAGGCTGCGCTGCTCAACGATAAAGGCACGCCGTCATATGGGCCGGCCGATGCAAAAGTAACGGTCGTCGAGTTTTTTGATTACCAGTGCATCTACTGTGCCCGCCTCGCGCCGGAGCTGGAGAAGGTGATAAAAGCCAGCCCGGACGTGCGCTTTGTGTTCAAGGAATTCCCGATATTTGGCCAGCGCTGGCCGACATCGCTCAGTGCGGCGAAAACCGGACTGCAGGTCTGGAAGCAGAAGGGGGCCGACGCCTACCTTAACTATCACAATGCGATTTACGCCACCGGTCACAACGAGGGCAAACTGACCGATGGTGATATCAGCGCGGCCGCAAAAGCCGTGAAGTTCGATGCGAAGACAGTCCCTGACGTTCAGGGAACCCTGGATGGCATAAACACGCTCGCGCAGCAGCTGGGCTTCAGCGGTACGCCAGCCCTGGTGGTTCTCCCGTCAACCGGCGCCAGCGCTGATAACGTGACCGTTATCCCGGGATACACCAGTGCGGAGGTACTGCAGCAGGCCATCCGTCATGCAGCCGGCGATACAAAAAAATAATCAGGCATCCGCCACCTGATACCGCTAAAAGATACTGACGCCTTCGCCGTGCTCAGTTGTCCAACCCCGGAGAAGGGTAAAAGCAGGTTTTCCCCGTCTCCGGCGTTTCTGGTTAACACATCCGAACAGTATTTCTGAGGTTATTTAATGCGTAAGTTCACCTTTCGCCAGCTGGCCGTGTCCGGTCTGGTTTGCCTTTCGCTGAGCTGTATTCAGCCCGCAGTTGCTGCTCCCTCCGTTCAGGTCGGTTTTTCACCTGAAGGCAGCGCGTTGCAGCTGGTCCTTAAGACTATTGAGTCAGCACAGCACGACATTCGGCTGATGGGCTACTCATTTACGTCTCCGGAGGTGGTTAGCGCACTAGTCAGAGCAAAACACCGGGGTGTGGATGTGAAAATTGTGCTTGATGAGAAGGGAAACAAAAGCAAAGCCAGCCAGGCGGCGATGAACGTTGTGGTGAATGCCGGTATTCCGCTGCGTACCAACGGCCACTACGCCATCATGCACGACAAAGTCATTATTATTGATAATCATACAGTTGAGGCTGGTAGCTTTAACTACACTCGCTCTGCGGCATCGAGGAATAGCGAGAATGTGCTGGTTATTAATGAGGTGCCGGAAGTGGCACAAACCTACCTTCAGCACTGGCAGTCGCGCTGGGACGGGGGAACTGAGTGGCATTCTTCATACTAAGTCGCATCGTCATTTGATCCGCAATCTACATCTATCCTGGTGAACCATGCGCCAACATGGCTCACACTTACGCGTAAAGTTAAGTCGCTGATTTCAGATATCTGTAGTATTCTCTGCAAACGATCCAAGTTTGATCCTTGAGGAGGCAGAGATGTCACAAGCCGAAAATGCAGTTACTTCCTCATCGAATGGAAAACGAACGTACCGTAAAGGTCACCCGCTGAGCGCTTCAGAGCGGCAACAAAGTTTTGTTGCCCGTAAGCGTGAAACGCACAAAGAAATCAAGATCCTTGTGCCCAATGAGCTCAAGAGTAAATTTCAGGAAATGTGTGCTGAGAGTGGCCTCAGCCAAGCAGAACTGTTTAGTCGTTTAATTGATAAAGCCGAGTGAACTGGCGTTATGGGCTGACATTCTTGCTTGCTAGGATACGTAGTGCTAGATTACTGATCGTTTGACAGAATTATTTGGTTGGCCACACCACAAGGTGGCAGGGAACTGGTTCTGCTGAGGTATCAACTTGGGACCAGAAAAGCAAAAACCCCGATAATCTTCGACTTGTTTGGCGACGCGAAGAAGATTAACGGGGCCTACTTAAACTGTATAGAAGCTGTTGCTCTATGCAGGGAGTATAGTTTTATGCTCAGAAAACTGCAATACCCGTTTCTGTGCCATTTACTCCTTCCGTGCAACATAAGTGCGGGAAGGTGTGACTGACGCTCAGCCCCTGTTCTCCCATTACCGTCAGGTTAAAAACCCGAATCCGGAATTCACGCCGCGAGAGGGGAAAAAGACCCTGCCGTTCTGCCGGAAGCTGATGGCGAAAGCCGAGGGCTTCACGTCCCGTTTTGACTTTTCCGTCCATGTGGCGTTCGTACGCTCGCTGGGTAAGCGTCATCGCATGCCGCCATTGTTGCGCCGTCGAGCCATCGATGCGCTGCTTCAGGGGCTCTGTTTCCACTATGATCCGCTGGCTAACCGCGTCCAGCGCTCCATCACCAATCTGGCCATCGAGTGCGGTCTGGCCACGGAGTCAAAAAACGGCAATCTCTCCATCACCCGCGCCACGCGGGCGCTGAAGTTCATGGCGGAGCTAGGGCTGATTACTTACCAGACCGAGTATGACCCGCAGATAGGCTGCAATATACCGACAGATATCACCTTCACGCTGGCACTGTTCTCGGCGCTCGATGTCTCTGACGTGGCTGTTGTGGCTGCACGCCGCAGCCGCGTTGGATGGGAAAATCAGCAGCGCAAAAAGCAGAACCTGAATCCGCTGGAGATGGACGAGCTGATAGCGAAGTCCTGGCGGTTTGTGCGCGAACGGTTCCGCAGCTACCAGTCCGAACGTAAGCAACATGGCCTGAAACGTGCCCGTGCCCGCCGTGACGCGGGCAGAACCCGTCAGGACATTGTCACCCTGGTGAAACAGCAGCTGACGCGTGAGTACGCCAGCGGCCGCTTTACCGGCGGGATCGATGCGATGAAGCGCGAGCTGGAACGTCGCGTGAAAGAGCGCATGCTGATGTCGCGCGGTAACAACTACACGCGGCTGGCCACCGTCCCCATATAACCCTTCCTGAGTGAAAAATCCGGCTGGCGCCGGAGGGTTTCGCACGTCTGCTGCTCCCGGCTGACGGTTTTCTGCACGAAATGACGGCCGTCTTTCCTGACATTCACACCATTTCGCCATCAGAATGGCCAGAAATTGCATCAGAGTGGCCACATCTGGTTGCCAGATTCAGTTACCTACAAATAACTGCAAGGGAACTTCCCATAAAGTTACAACCGTTATGCTCACAGAGCGCCAGGCGACCTGTTTTCAAAGTGCGTAGTTTCCTTTAAAAACCTGCTCTGTACTTCTTTTAAATATCTTTTATCTCATTCATATAAATATATAACCTATTCGTCGCCTGACCTGTGGACAGGCTCCTGAGAATGTCCGCCCTTGCAGCGGACTAACGTCCGCGCCGGTTCGGTAACTACCTGAAGTAGCTCCCATCGCTATGCGACGGGCCCCAAACGGCCTAATAGTTACAACATACAAAATAATCACCTAAAGGCACCAACAGCGCACATCGGAAACCCCACTGCTCCTCCCAACCACTGAAAAGCGAGGCCGCCCCGGGCCAAAGGCCCGGAACAACATCGCTTTTAATGATGGATGTTGTAACTAGAATTCTAAGTGGCTGTGAGTGGTTTCGCTGGAGATTTTAAGTACACGCCCGTAAGCGGCCCTGACGGCCCGCTAACGCGGAGATACGCCCCGACTGCGGCTAAGCCTTGTCGTGACCACTCCGACAACGCACAAAAGCTTCTGTATCGCTTTTAGCGGGTTTTGGTCTGGCAGGGCGAAGGAGTGGATTGGTGGAACCTATCAACAATGTAACCGGCTGCGCCGGGCTACGGCGCCAGTCTCTCACTAAGCCATATTCACTATCAGCTAGCGCCTCCATGACGCTTCGCGCCATTCAGTGGACCGGCTGCGCACTGCTCGCCAGTCCGGTATGCATGTGATATAAACGATTGTGTTTATAAACACTTCTGTGGATATCGTTATGCTGCTGACCGACTACATTGAAAGGGTGTACGGAACGCCGCGCGGAAACCGTGCTCGCTTTCTGAAGGTCAACCCGGATATCCTTCCCCAAGAACTGAGCCGCTGGCTTAAGGCAGGCCTGAAAATCAGGCCAGAGACCGTCGGTGGGGACCGACGGGGCGTGCGTCTTTCTCTCTGACGACCTGCGTGAACGTGTTGCGTCACTGACCATCGCGCTGAACGTGATATCTGAGACCATGCTTAATGCCCTGGTGGAGCGCGAGGAGCTGTGCCGTAAACTGTCCCTTCAGACGGAGAATGGTGGCGCCGCGCCGGAACAGCAGATTTCCGGCATTGTCAGCCGGTACTTTTCAGCACTGCCTGAGCGCAGTGGAACCGGTTCCTGGCACAGGGTGCTGGAGAGGCTGGTCCGGGAAGTGACTGAGTCCGGCCAGCTATCATTCCATACCGGTAATATTGCCGGGAGCCGTCGGCTGAACATTCCCCGCACCGCGTATTACTGGTACGGCAGTTTCGTGGCAAAACGCGTGGCCATGATGCTGGGCTGCTACGATATCTACCTGTGGAATGAAATGATTCGGCCGTACAGCGATGTGGTCTTTGCGGGTGATGCGCGCAACGTCGTCGCCTGCTACTTCATCTGCCAGCAGATGTGCCGCCTGCTGAAAGCCGTGCGGCTTAACTGGCGTAAGCAGCAGGGGGCATGGAGAAGCCGGGCAGGGCTGGATGAGGCTGCGCACCGGTACACACAGCGGCTGGCGGAGGGGATAATGGATAACGGCATTTTTATCCGTGGCGACGAGCAGAACTCTTACCGGCTGTACGATTATGCAGAAAAACACTTCGCCTGGGCCATGCGATGAGCGGATGCAGACGGTTCCGGATGCCACTTTGTTGCTGTTCCGGTTAAAATACTCTCAGTTTGACAGCAGGTGGGGTCCCGCCAGAATTTTGTGGACAGAATGAATAAGGAAAAGAGTACTCAGTGACGCTGACAGAAAAATCGGGCCATCTGGCATGGTGTGCCCTGGTGGCGCTTGCGCTGGCCAGACAGAACGGAGATGCCCTGTCACCGGCACAGGAAAATCTCTTTCTTACCCGCTGGCTGGCGACCGCGCTGAAGCAACGACGTTTTTCGCGTGATGTGGCGCCCGATATCGAGTGGCTTCTGAAACAGGGACGCCAGCTGGGCGTCAGCGCGAAGCTGGCCAGCAAGCTGAATTACCTCTGGCGCTCCTTCACCGGCGAATTGTCTGAGCAAAACGACCTGTTCCGGCTGACGTATGCCCTGGAAACCGCGAAAGACAGGAGCTGGAATTACCGACTGTTGACGATCGGGAATGGTCAGGTCGGTATGCCGTTGCGCTGAACGCCGGCGTGAACGGCATTTATCTCTCGCGGACTAACCTCGACGTGGCAGTTGACGACGATGGGCGACAGATAAATCCGCTGCTGACGCGCCTGACCGGTAATGTTGGGGGCGTGGTAAAGCTGTTTAACCGCTGTGGCTGGCAGGCTGATTCGGCACAGGATACGACCCTGCCCCACCAGTTTATGTTGGTAGCCTGCCGGGGATAGGTTATCCTTATTACATATGTAATACATAAATGTTCATGGTTAGGATTTTCAATCGATATTTTTTAGTTGTCTTTTAACCATGAACGACAGTGACCGTAGTCTGACATTTCAGAGACTTGAAGTGGATTTCGTAGAAAAATGACCATGTAGTCCCATATTTAACCTTAAACCTGTTTTCCAGACGCACTGATCCACAGATCCTGTCTGCAGCCTTCGTTTTTTTACCACCCCGTGAAGCCTTTCTGCCAGTAATTCTGTCGGATGTATTCCGCTTTGTGCGCCTGCAAAATGCAGCCTGTCACCGCACAAAATGCATTTGTATGGATCGGTACCCAGAAAGCCCTTCATCAGTGCCGTAAAACCGGGTTTCTCTGGCTTTTTCTTTTCTACCGTATCAAGGGCTTCATAAACTTTTGGCAGCAGTGCGCCCCGTTTACGGGGGCGTTTCAGATAGCGGCCAATGTATTTGACGTTACGCCAGGCTCCCCGGGTCTTTTTGGCGAAATGGACTTTCCAGTGACGCTGATACTGAGCTTCCAGATAACGCCTCCACTATTTATTGTCCCGGATATGACCAAAACCAGGCAGGCTGCCGGAGTTTATGCGGTCATAGCTTCTGCGATGCAGTCCGGTGACGGCGATACGCCAGATGTGCTCCACATTTTTCTTTCTGAAGAACAGGGCACGCCAGTGGCCGTGCTTCAGGCACAGACCACCACGGGTGATGGACAGGTGGATGTGGGGATGTTGCACGAGCTGGCGGCCATAGGTGTGCAGGGCGCAGAGAATGCCAATTTCGATACCCATTTTGCGTGCAAAACGGAGCATGGACCGGGTGGCGCTGTGAAAGAGGTGATTGAGCAGTGGCCAGTTGATGTTGAAAACGGCCAGAGCACATGAGGCATGGAGAATGTGATGTGCTGCCAGTCGCAGTCGGGGAGGATGTGCTATTGTGTCGCAATCCACTGCTCTCTGTCTTTGAGGCCGCAACTGCTGCAGGCTTTTGATTTGCAGTTCTGGCAGAAGAAGCGGGAGGGGGCTGTCGGGTGAGGCACAGCAATAAGCGGCGAACACCCATGGCACAGGTGCCGCAGGCGAGCATACGTTCCACGGAGAGCTTCGTCCATTCACTGACGCTGTCGCCGAATTTATCGAGAAAGCGATTCCAGCCGTAATCGAAGGTGAAAAGCAATTTTGCGGGGCGCGGGATATACATAGTGCAGAGTACAAAACGGGGAAGGGGAAGGATAAAAGGCTGTGGCTGCAGGGCAGCCGCGCTCACGCCGGAGGCGCGCTACCGTTCAGGCAACGCGCCCCGGGAGACTTTAGGTTTAACAAGCACAGCATTGCCATTTTTATCAACTCCATGAACGCCAAAAATATTCTTGGCGAGGACAATCCCAACTGTTACAACGGCCATGATTATTTCCCTGTGATATTTTTGCTCCCCCCATGATGTTATGGAAGATGGATACAGTAGCAAAATCGAGAGGAAGCCCCTTTCATCCGTTAAGCCATATTTTCTTACTCCTAGTATCAGACCATTAAAAAATCAAATCAATAACTTAGATAATAAAGTAACAAGATGTAATTGTATTTGCCGATCAATTTTCACGGCTTGATAGCTATAGGCTATCAAAATAACTATGAATGATCGATAATAACCATTTTTACTGAGCGGGTTTAAGGCGTATTGTCATTTTCAGAGACGAAATGACCCCAGGTGAGTATCGCCATCCGGCATTTAGCCGGAACTCACTTAAAGCGTCATGACTTTATGGGATTGTTCACTACTGCCATGCGATTAACGCCGGGATCAGGATGGAGATGAGGTCAATGCGCGTAGTGTTTTTTGGGGGAATTGTCTTCGTCATGGCCGCTTTTTCCTGGTCAGCCCGATATTATTTTCAGCAGTCTGTCAGGTGGCAGGAAAAAGCAGGCGAAGCCAGTTCAGCACTCAGACGATATGAAGTTCAGTTAAAAGTGCTGCAACGTCAGCAGCGCAGGCTTGCAGAATTAGATGAACACTACACGGAGAAAATCAATGAAGCTGTTCAGGAAAACAGGATTCTGCGTACTCAGCTTGCCCGTGGCCATCGCAGGATGCTCATCTCCGGAAAAAATACCTGTTCAGACCGGGCTTCTTCCTCAACCTGCTGCCTGGGCCATGATGGCACCCTCGAACTCTCTGCAGATGCTGGACAGCGTATTCTTTCTGTCCGGGAAGGCATTATCCGGGACCAGCAAAAAGTGATGTATCTTCAGCGCTATATTCGTCAGTTTTGTTTGCAGGAGTAAGAATATAAAGCTGTTTCATTATGCAGTATGCGCCCATTGTTACGAACCGATTTATGCAGGTCTACAATATTAACAAAAATGGGATTAGGGGGAGCACCGGGTGGCCATTTACTGGACCTGTTATGGAAGCGATTTGCCCGTTCATTAGAAAAAGAAAATAGCTTTAAACACTAGCTAAAGTAACAGGCCGCCTCAAAGGCAGAACTTATTTCAGGATGTGAGAACAGGTAAAGTTAAAAACATGAGTCACTGATGTTCAGGTCTCAATGTTTATGTATGGTGCGCTGTAAAGAGACGCACAGATTTTACTGCTTTATTAATGCAGGCCGGTGGTTCAGGGGGCGATATAATCTGAAGAGCCTGAAGCCTTTCTTTGTTCACCGGGCCCGGGTTGCGCATATATGCTTTGCTAAGTAAGGAACTGGCATAACTCTCCTTAATTTGCTTTTGTCAAAAAGCGGACTGAAGCGTGGCCGTAACTGGATTTGTTATATTTTAATTTCTAGGTTTTTTCTTTCATTAAAGGGGAATACGTAAGAGGTTGCAGTGGTTTGCATTATCGTAATGTTTGTATTGCTTATTTTGGCAAATACAGGGAGGGGCTGTGGTGCTATATCAGCAAAATCATTCTGCCCGGGCTGTCAGCGGTCAGATAAGCCTGCAAACCTGGAGGTTACCATGAAAACTGGCATTAATGGAATTAATCTCATCACAGAGTATGAAGGGCTGAGGCTTCAGGCCTATAAATGCCCGGCGGATATATGGACCATTGGTTACGGGCATACCACCGGTGTCAGCGCGAATGATGTTATCACCGAAGAAGACGCGCTTTTTTTTCTGCGTCAGGATGTGGCTGAGACTGAGCAGGCGGTTAATCAGTATGTGCATGTTCCGCTTACGCAAAATCAGTTTGATGCGCTTGTTTCCTTTACTTTCAACGTGGGCGTCGGGAATTTCCGGACCTCAACGCTCCTGAAAAAACTCAATGCCGGGGATGATGACGGCGCGGCCCGGGAATTTGGACGCTGGATCCATGCCGGCGGTAAAACACTGCCCGGCCTGGTGCGCAGAAGAGAGGCCGAACGCGCTCTCTTTCTGAAATAAGCAGCACAGTCAGACATATTTCTTTATTTATAAGCATGAAAAAACAACTGGTGTAAATCAGGGGCGGTAGCATGCTTTTTTTCAGGGGAATACCGGGTTAATTAATCCATACACCATGCAGATAATTTCACCGGAATTATTTGCACTCATTATCCATTGTAGAAAGAAGGATTGTATTCATGGCTATTACCGCAGATGACATTGCAGTGCAGTATCCCATTCCGACCTATCGCTTTATTGTGACCCTGGGCGATGAACAGGTGCCGTTTACCAGCGCGTCCGGTCTGGACATTAATTTTGACACTATTGAATACCGTGACGGGACCGGCAACTGGTACAAAATGCCCGGACAGCGGCAGGTACCTAATATCACACTGAGTAAAGGGGTATTCCCGGGCAAAAACGCGATGTATGAGTGGATTAATTCCATTCAACTTAATCAGGTTGAAAAGAAAGACATCATGATCAGCCTGACCAATGAAGCCGGCACGGAAGTGCTGGTCAGCTGGAATGTGAGCAACGCTTTCCCGACCTCCCTGACTTCCCCGTCATTTGATGCAACCAGTAACGAAATCGCGGTACAGCAAATCACGCTCATGGCCGATCGCGTGACCATTCAGACTGCCTAACCAGGAGGACATGTTGCCATGACAGTGACAACCACTTACCCCGGCGTTTATCTCAGTGAAGATGCCGTATCGGGCTTTTCGGTCAACAGTGTCGCCACCGCGGTGCCTCTGTTTGCGTACAACGGTAATAGTACCGTCAACACGAATAAACCGGTTCTGGTTTTTCACAACTGGGCGGAATTTACCACCCAGTACCCTGCGCCGCTGGAAGACGCTTTTTATACCAGTCTGAACCTGTGGTTTATGCACGGCGGCGGTAAATGTTATCTGGTGAACGAAACCAGTATCGCCGACACGGTTGCACAATACGATGATATTACGCTGATTGTTGCCGCAGGGACGGATACCACTACAGCGACCACTGTTTATGATGCCTTCAACACGGTGGTGAATCAGGGCTACCGCATCTTTGGCCTGTTTGACGGCCCGAAAGAGAAAATTGCCGGCACAGCTAAGCCCGATGAGGTCATGAAAGCCTATCCTGCCTCCCCGTATGGCGCGGTGTTTTACCCGTGGTGCACCCTGGCATCGGGTACGGCGGTGCCGCCGAGCGCTGTCGCTGCGGCTGCCATTGCCCGGACCGACAGTACGCGTGGCGTGTGGAAAGCGCCGGCCAACCAGGCCGTGAATGGCGTCACCCCGGCGTTCCCCGTCAGCGATGATTTTCAGGGCACGTATAACCAGGGCAAGGCGCTGAACATGATCCGCACGTTCCCGGGCCAGGGCACCGTGGTGTGGGGTGCCCGCACACTGGAGGACAGCGATAACTGGCGCTATATCCCGGTTCGTCGCCTGTTCAACGCGGTTGAGCGGGATGTTCAAAAAGCCCTGAATAAACTGGTGTTTGAACCCAACAGCCAGCCGACCTGGCAGCGCGTCAAGGCCGCCGTAGACAGTTATCTGAACGGTCTGTGGCAGCAGGGCGCGCTGGCCGGTAATACCCCCGCCGACGCCTGGTTTGTTCAGGTCGGTAAAGATCTCACCATGACTCAGGAAGATATCAATCAGGGGAAGATGATCATCAAAATCGGCCTGGCCGCGGTTCGCCCGGCAGAATTCATCATCCTGCAGTTCAGCCAGGATATCGCGCAATAATTCACTGAAGGAAAAGAACATGCCTGAAGATACAACTGTACCGGGTGTTTATATTGAAGAAGATGCCTCGCCGGCGATGTCGGTGAGCACGGGAGCGACCGCCGTGCCGTTATTTGTCGCGCGTTTTACCCCGTCCGATAAAAAACTGGCGGGCGTGATCACCCGCATCGGCAGCTGGCTGGACTATACCACCCTGTTTGACAGCAACGTGCCCTCTTCCGCCACTGTTACCGTAGAGTCTACGGAGGTCACTCCGCCTCCGGCAAGCGCCGCGCCGGAAACGGCACCTTCTGAAGCGGCAGTACGCGACGGTGGGGCGGCGACGACATATTCCTGGCAGATTACCGATACTGCAGTCGTGGACCACAGCGCCTCCGTCGCCCTGCGGCTTTATTTCCAGAACGGCGGTGGCCCCTGCTACCTCTGTCCGCTGGAAAAGGCAGACGATAAAGACGCACTGGCCGCGCTGCCGGGCCTTATCGATGAAGTGGGGGCGATCACGCTGCTGGCCTGTCCGGAGCCCGATGAGGCTTACCGCACGGCGGTGTATGGTGCGCTGGCTGCATCACTGGGTGAGAACAAAGGGTACTTCCTGCTGGCCGACAGCGTCAACGGTGAGGCACCTGGCGCGGTCAGTAATTCTGCCCGGGTGGCGGTGTATTACCCGAACCTGGTGATGCCTTACACCCGCACGCTGGATGACAGCCAGGTTGCTGTTACCGGTTATAAAGACGGAAGTAACACGACGATTGCCACGCTGGCCGACCTTCGTAAAGTGAACGCTGACTTTGCCGTTACGGTTGATAAAGCCCTCGCCGAAAAACGAAATGTCCCGCTGTCGCTTCCGCCTTCCGCTTTGATGGCGGGGGTGTACAACAGGACAGACGGTGAACGCGGAGTGTGGAAAGCGCCGGCGAACGTGGTGCTCAATGGCGTCAGCGATGTCAGCGTCCGGGTCACCCGTGAGCAACAGGCGGATCTGAACCCGAAAGGCATCAACGTCATTCGTTACTTCAGCGATCGCGGGCTGGTCGTATGGGGCAGCCGCACGCAGAAAGATGATGATGACTGGCGATATATCCCGGTGCGCCGCCTGTTCGATGCAGCAGAGCGCGACATCAAAAAGGCGCTGCAGCCGATGGTGTTTGAACCCAACAGCCAGCCGACCTGGAAACGGGTGCAGGCAGCGATTGATAACTACCTTCACCGCCTCTGGCAACAGGGGGCCCTGGCCGGCAATAAGGCGGAAGAGGCATATTTTGTGCGTGTCGGTAAAGGTATCACCATGACACAGGACGAGATTAACCAGGGACAAATGATTATTCAGGTAGGGATGGCCGCCGTGCGCCCGGCCGAATTCATCATCCTTAAGTTTACTCAGGACATGTCTCAGTAAAGGGGGAAACCCCTTTTCCGACTCTTTATAAGGATACTGTGATGGCAATGGTTCTTCCCGGGGTTTCGTACGATGAAACACTGTTAACGCAGGCGTCAGGCGACGATCCGGTGACGATGCCCCTGTTTATTGGTTATACCTCTGGCGCAGTGAAAGCGGACACAACGATGCAGCCCGTCAGTGTCGGCTCACTGACACAGGCGGGCAGCCTCTTTGGACAACGCGGGACGCTGGCGTACTCCCTGCGCCACTTCTTTGAAAACGGAGGCCGGCAGTGCTACGTGCTGTCCCTCGGGCCAGGGCAGGGAGAACCGGCCGCGCGTCTGCAGGCGCTGATTGCCGAATTACAGGCACCGCCGGTGCTGGAGGCGCTGTTAGCGGATGACAAAACCGGCCTGGTCCTGGTGCCGGAGCTGAGTGAGCTCAATGAGGTGAATACGTCCGGGGGGGCGGGTATGGGTGAGGCTGACGTCGATGCCCTGTGGTATCAGGGCTGGCAGGCGTTACTGACGCTGTGTCGTCAGGCCCCGCAGCGCTTTGCGCTGCTGGAGTTACCGGACTCTCCGGCGCAGGCGGTGACGCTGACCGGACAGTCCTTTTCCGCTGACCTGTGCCAGCGCGGGGCCGCCTGGTGGCCACGACTGGAAACCAGTTACGAAGATGAAATGTCGGCACCCGTGGTGTTGTCCCCCCTGCCGGCCGTTGCGGCGGCCATTCAGCGCAGTGCCCACGATAACGGCGTCTGGAAGGCGCCGGCCAATATCCCGCTGGCCAGAACCCGTCGCCCGACCCGGAGTATCCTGACATCTCAGGCATTGCTGAATCATGACGGGGTGTCCTGCAACCTGATCCGCAGTTTTGTCGGGAAAGGTGTGCGCCTGTGGGGATGCCGGACCCTGGTCAATGAGGAGAACACGGCCTGGCGCTATATTCAGACACGTTTGCTGGTCAGCAGCGTGGAGCACTACCTGTGCAAACTGGCGCGTGCTTACCTGTTTGAGCCGAATACGGCCCCGACCTGGATGAAATTAAAGGGTCAGGTCTGGACGTGGCTGCGTGAACAATGGCTGGCCGGTGCCTTTTTTGGCACGGTGGAGGATGAGGCCTTTTCGCTCAGTATCGGACTGGATGATTCCATGACGGATGACGATATTCGCCAGGGAAAGATGATCCTGCAGGTACGTCTGGCGCTGCTGGCACCCGCGGAATTCATTGCTGTCAGCCTGACGCTGGATCTGCGCGACGGCACGGCCAGCGCAAAAACCGAAGGATTATCATGATGAATACACCCGCGGTATCCCATCGTTTTCTTGTCAATTTTTTATTTAACAACATTCCCGGTCCGTTTGACATCGCGTTTCAGCGTGTCTCCGGGTTGTCGCGGACACTGGCCGTGAGCCAGCACCGGGAGGGGGGTGAAAATGCCCGCAATCTCTGGCTGGCCGAACAGGTGGATCACGGCAGCCTGGTGCTGGAGCGGGGCGTGATGAATGCCTCCCCCCTGACGCTGCAGTTTGATCGTGTCCTGCGCCGGGAAAGTACGCAGTGGGCCAACGTGGTGATCATGTTGCTGAACGAGCAGTCATTACCGGTGACCACCTGGACGCTGAGCCATGCCCTGCCGGTGCGCTGGCAGATGGGCGACCTGGATGCCGGCAGTAATCAGGTGCTCATCAACACACTTGAGCTGCGCTATCAGGATATGCGCATGCTGGGGATAAAACTATGACCGTCGAAATTCGTGAGTTGATCGTTCAGGTTGAGGTTACCGGACCTGCCCCTTCTGCCCCGTCCCTGCCGTTTGCGCAGCACCGTGAGTGGGACGACGAGCGGTGGGTGGAAAGAATTAAACAGGAGGTGCTGGAACAGCTGCTTGAAAGGGGGTCTCAGTGAGCTTACTTGAACGGGGGCTGTCAAAGCTGACCCTCAACGCCTGGAAAGATCGCGAAGGAAAAATCCCTGCGGGCAGCATGAGCGCGATGTATAACCCGGAGACGATTCAGCTGGATTATCAGACGCGGTATGACACCGAAGATACCATTAACACGGCGTCGCAAAGCAACCGCTATGTGATTTCCGAGCCGGTCGGCCTCAACCTGACCCTGTTGTTCGACAGCCAGATGCCCGGGAATACCACCCCGATAGAGACGCAGCTGGCCATGCTGAAATCCCTTTGCGCCGTGGATGCGGCCACCGGGTCACCTCACTTTTTGCGCATCACCTGGGGAAAGATGCGCTGGGAGAATAAAGGGTGGTTTGCCGGGCGCGCCCGTGATTTATCGGTGACCTACACGCTGTTTGACCGTGACGCCACGCCGCTGCGGGCTACCGTACGGTTAGGCCTGGTGGCGGATGAGAGTTTTGTTATTCAGCAATCCCTTAAGGCGCAAAGCGCCCCCGACCGGGCACTGGTCAGCGTACCGGATCTGGCCTCGCTGCCGCTGCTGGCACTCAGCGCCAGTGGGGCGCTGGCCGGCAACGTCGATCCGTTATCACTGGCCTGGGATAACGACCTGGATAACCTTGATGATTTTCAGTCCGGAGACATGCTGCGGGCGACGAAAGGGGGGGAGGCATGAGCCACATCACCCTGCACATTGCGGGCGAGCCGAGCACACTGGGGATCCGTCACTTACGGGTACAGCAGTTGATCAATGAGATCCCGCTGGCGCAGCTGGAGCTGCGTATTCCCACGGATAACCATGGCGCAGCGGAAAACACGGTACAACGCGAAGTCAGCCGTTTTAGCCCTGGCGCCCGTGTGGTGATTGCCCTGGATAACAGTCCGCTTTTCGACGGTTATCTGGTGCAAAAGAAGATGCATCTGAAGGGAAAAGAGTGGTCCGTACGGCTGGAAGCGCGCCACGCGTTGCAGAAACTGACGTTTTTGCCCCACAGCCGGGTATTCCGTCAGCAGGATGACAGTACCGTCCTGAAGGGACTGCTGCAGTCTGCGGGGGTGAAACTGACGCAAAAAGCGACGGCGCAGCTGAGCAGCAGACACGATCAACTGATCCAGTTTCGTCTCAGTGACTGGCAGTTTATTCGCAGCAGGCTGCTGTCCACCAACTGCTGGCTGCTGCCCGATGCCGCCAGCGACGCGGTGGTGATCAGCCCGCTGACCGACGCAGCAACGGCCTCGCGGCGGCTGGCTCGCGACAGTAACGATTACACGCTGTATGAAATCAATCTGAATTTTGATAACCGCTTTACGCCGGACAGCCTGTCGCTGCAGGGATGGGATATTGCCGCACAAAAGCTCACGCCGGCGCAAAAAAGCGCGGCCGGGGCATTTCGTCCCTGGAAGCCTGCTGAGGGGCAGGACTTCCGGGCTTCCGCCGGGCGGCAGGACTACGCCCTGGCGTTCAGCATGCTGCCTGAAGCGCCGCTGCAGTCACTGTCGGACTCCTGGCTAAACTATCAACAAATGACCGGCGTACAGGGGCACATTGTGCTGGCAGGAACCCGGGACTTCGCGGCGGGTGAAAGCATCACCCTGAGCGGCTTTGGGGCGGGGCTGGACGGTACGGCGATACTGAGCGGGGTCAGTCAGCTGTTTGACACTGAGAATGGCTGGCGCAGCGAGCTGGTGATGGGGCTGCCGACGTCCATACTGGAGCCTGCGCCACCGGTGCGTTCGCTGCATACCGGCACGGTAGCGGAGTTTACCGCCGATCCCCTGCATCTGGATCGGATCGCCCTGCATCTGCCAGCCCTGAATCTGCCCGACTCGCTGATTTTTGCCCGTCTGAGTAAACCCTGGGCCAGTCACGCGAGTGGATTCTGTTTTTATCCGGAACCCGGTGATGAAGTGGTGGTGGGGTTTATCGACAGCGATCCGCGTTACCCGATCATCCTGGGTGCGATGCACAACCCGAAAAATATCGCGCCGTTCCCACCGGATGAAAAGAACAACCGTAAGGGACTGATTGTGAGTCAGGCCGACCAGACACAGGCCCTGATGATCGACACCGAAGAAAAAACGCTGAAGCTGATGGCCGGTGACAATACTCTCACCCTGACCGGCGAGGGGGACATTGCCCTGCATACGCCGAACGCCCTGCAACTGCAGGCCGACGGTAACCTGTCTGTCAACAGTAAAGAGCAGGTGGAGATCACCAGCGCGAAAATTAACATGAAACAATAACCCATTACGGCGAGGCTGAAATGAGTAACGACGTATTAACAGAGACACTGGGGCAGTGCTGGGCATTCCCGCCGCAGTTTGCACCCGACGGCGTGTCCCTGACGGCGGGTGTTGAGGCGGTGATGCAGAGTCTGCGTGTGCTGTTTATCACTGAGCCGGGAGAACGCATTATGCGTGAGAGCTATGGCGGGGGCATGCATGACTTCATCTTTGAGAATATCACCGATGAACTGCTGGCCGGTATCCACAACCGCATCGAAGAGAGCATTCTACGGCATGAACCCCGGGCGCTGCTCAGGGACGTCATTATCCAGCCGGACACACAGGACGCGAGCCGTCTGCGGGTGCAGATCACCGTGTCTCTTTCGGGCACGGATCTGGTCGAGACGGTGGACGGCACGCTGAACATCAATGAAGCGCAGACGCTGAGGTTACTGTGAGCAGCCTGGTGGTCATTGACGGTGATGCGCTGAAATTTGAAACCAATTTTGGCGCCAATATGGTTACGCCAACCGCGCCCTGCGTGATTCAGGGCTCTGGGGAGGCCGATATTACGAATAAAAAAATCTGTGTGCTCGGCGATGAGAGCAAGGTATCTATTGCCGCTACGTATACCAAGTCCACACATCCCACACCGGGGACGGGAACCATAACCATTGCTGCGTTGGCCGCCGACCAACAGGCTCTGTTCGTCACGGCAGGAACGGCCGTCATTGTGGTCGGCAGCCAGTTTACCGCGCGCTTTACACCCGGTTCTCCAGCGATGGATCCGCAAGGAAAACCGGACCCGGAAATGGGGCCTGCGCAGGGAACCGGCACATTTATTAACAGCCAGACGTTTGTCACCGCCGGGTGAGCCATTGCGCTGCCGACAGGACGAAAACGAACCCTGCGTGTCTTCTTTATCAACACATAACCAATGGACAACATCATGTCTGACCTGGAGCAACTGAAACAGAAACTGGGCAGCGGATTAACCGACCAGTCTTTCCTGCTGGAGCCACGGACAGGAAAGGACCTGCTCAGTCTGGTAGCAAAATATACCGGAACGGTGCCGTTTGCCGGCCATGCCGGAGCTGACTGGAACCGCTTCTGGCTGGCCGGCCGCTCGCCGCAGGCGCTGAGTGACATCTGTCAGCACCCCGAACAGGCAGAGAAAACGCTGCCGGTGCAGCAGGCATTCCTGCTGGCGCTGCTGCATTTGCTGGAAACGCCCGGAACCCTGCTGAACACGGTGCCGGCACGGCACCGTTCACTTTACTACCGGGATTTACTGGGATTTGCCCCCCACGCCCCACAGCCGGACAGGGTGGCGGTGAGCTTTACGCTGCAAAAAAACGCGTCCCCGACTGCGTTACCTGCCGGCAGCCTGCTGGATGGCGGTCAGGACAGCGCCGGAAACAACATCACCTATCAGACTGATGACAGTCTGCTGATCACCGGCCAGCAACTGGAAAAGCTGTGCTGGACGGCCCTGGACAAGAATACCAACACATGGCAACGGTATACCGCCATCGACAGCGCGACGGGCGTTGCGCTACCGGCTGAGGGTCTGCGTCTTTTTACCGCAACCGGGAAAGGGACAAACACTCAGGAGCCGGCTTCCGTGCTTTATCTGGGGTTCAGCGGGACGTCGGCGCAGGACACCCTGTCGGTTTACTGGTCTGTGCGCGCCTCCTCGGTGCTGGATCTGGCATGGTGTTATTACAATGGTACAGACTGGGCCTCGCTGGATGCCGGCCTGCAGGACGGTACGGCGGGCCTGTCCGTCAGCAACCTGTGGCGGGCGCGTCTGCCGGCGGACAGTCAGCCGGGTTCGCCAGAGAATGACGGGCTGCAGGAGGCCGGGTATTACTGGATCAAAGGCACGCTGAAAGAAAAGCAGGAGGCAAAGAACGGGAACGCGGCCTCCGGGGCGATGCCAAAACTGCAGGCCGTGCTGGCCAGTGCGATGACTGCGACCCTGAATATGGCGCAGGCAATTGATGACAGCCACTTTGACCGGCCACTGCCGGCCGGTACCATCAACCAGCTGGTGACGCCGGTTGCCGCCATCAGCGACGTTCGTCAGCCCCTGCCTTCAGTCGGCGGGCAGCCACGGGAAACGGAGGCGGCGATGTTACAGCGTGCCGCGACCCGGATAGCTCACCGGCAGCGGGCGATCACCTGGAACAATATGCGCAGCCTGCTGATGGCGCACTACCCGGAAATTTTTGATGTTCGTTTTCCCGATGTGGACAAACTGAGCCGGCTGCCCGCACCTGTGGAGCAGTCGCTGATGGTTATTCCTGACAGCCGTTATGGTGACAACGATGACCCGCTGCGCCCGGCGCTCAGTGACGGCCGGCTGAACCGTATGGCGCAATGGCTTGTGCAGTACACCTCGCTGTGGGCGGCACCGGCGCTCAGGAACCCGAAATATATCGATGTGACGGCCCGCTACCGGGTGACGTTCGTGGCGGGTATTCGTCCTGATTATGGTCATCGCGAGCTCGCGGCGCAGCTGCAGCACGACTATATGCCCTGGGCGACCGATCGACGTCAGGCGGTCACGCCAGGCAATCAGGTGGACTACTACCGGCTGCTGGCCACGCTGCAACAGTCACCGCTGGTGCAGTCCGTGAACTCGCTGGTCCTTATTCACGACAGTACCGATAACACGGGAAAAACCACCCCGGTGGAAACACAAAGCACCGTCATCGCCAGGGATGACGAGGTCCTGATTTTATGTCCGGAAGGAGAGACTGATGTCTAAAGAAAACGCCCTGTACCCGGCGGTGAAAGACGCGATTGCGTTTGATGCGCTGTGGCAGCAGGCTCACGAGGTAGTCACCGCGCTCAGTGGTGACGTCTGGACAGATACCGGCGATCACGATCCGGGCATCACCCTGCTGCAGTCCGCGACCTGGAACTGTTCCGACCTCAGCTATCGCGCGTCGCTGCCCCTGAATGACCTGTTGACCTGTCAGGACCAGCGCCCGTTATTCCCGGAAGAGTTTGGTCCTGAGCAGGTGCTCACCTGCAATACGGTGACGGCAGAGGACTACCGCCGGGCCTTACTGGATCTGCACAGCAGTGATATTGACACGCTGAATACCCCCGGGGATTTTTTATTCAGCGATGTCAGCCTGATTCAGGAGCCTGAAGACCATCGTTTTCACTGGTGGTATAACGCGGAAAAACGTGAATACAGCTTCACGGAGCCGGCGGTCACCAACGATGATGACAAGAAGACGCTGTCCCTGAGGGGGAATCTGTGGCTGTCGCTGGTCCCGACCCGCTATACCCAGTCCCTGTTGTCCGGTAACAGGACTGTCGTGGAGCAACATCTGGCGTCCTTTCTCGCCGATCACCGTAATCTCGGCGAAGCGGTGTCGCGCATTACCTGGCTGCAGCCGGCGACCTTCAGCCCGCGGATGACGATTGAACTGGCCGATAACATCAGCGATATCAACCAGGTAGCGGCACAGATTTATCAGGTTACCGAGGCGTTTCTGCGCCCGGTGGTCGCCCGGTATACCACGGAACAACGACGCGCGCTCGGTGACACCGGTGACGTCATCTTTGAGGGGCCGATGCTGAAACACGGCTGGCAGAAAACGGCACCCTCGCAGATCACCTCCGGAGGTTACGTCCTCAACCTCGGTCCGCTGGTGAACCTGTTGCTGGCGATCCCCGGGGTGGCCAGCCTGAGCACCCTGTCGGTCGATACCGGTGATGGCCACATTACGGCTGTTAAGGGTGACAGCTGGCGCTGGCAGGTGGCTGACGGTTATTACCCCCTGCTGTGGGGGGAGGCGCCGCTGGAGCTGCTGGCCACGACCAACGGCCCGTTAACCCTGGTGTCGAAAGGCGGTATTCGCAGCACGCTGAACAGTAAGTCGATGGCGGGCTACCTGACACAGGCAGACCTGATTGAAATGTCGCCTACGGTGTTACCTGCCGGCCACTTTCGTGATCAGACGGGCTATATACCCGTCGGTCAGCGCCTGCCTGAATGCTATGAGCTGCAGCAACCCGACGCCGTGATTGACGACCAGACGCGCGCGGTGCATCAGTTTCTGCTGCCTGTCGACCAGCTGCTGGCCGACGGTACGGCAGAGCTGGCGCAGCTGCCGGCCTTACTGGCATTTAAAGAGCGGGGCGACGTCATCCGGGGGACCCGCTGGCCCTATACGGATGCGATGGTGCAGCAGGCTGTCCATCAGCCCTACATGGACGCGCTGAAAGCGATTGCGCAGCAGGATGCTGCTATCTTCACGCAGGGTAAGCCTCCCGGGGCCAATTTTAACCGCGAACTGGAATTTCTTCAGTATCTGCTGGGGTATTTTGGCACCAGTCGGGCTGCCCTGCCACTGACGCTGGATTTGCCGGATTTTCTGGCGACGCAGCGGGCGTATCTGGCGCAGCAACCCGCCCTGGGTTATGACCGCATCAATATCCGTATTGACCAGGTTTCCGCCCTGCAGAAGCGCATTGCGGCACGCATCGGCCTGGACAGCAGCTGCTTTGCGGATAAACCGGACCTGAGTCAGCTGCCGTTTTACCTGATTGAGCATCGTCAGCTGCTGCCCCGCACCCCGGACAGTACCTTTGACAGCGAACAGACCCCGACAGGGTTTAGCGTCGACGAAACTCTCGTTACCCTGACGCAGGCGGACAGTGCCGGCAGGGTGGCCCAGGGGCAGCTTATCGACCTGATTGCGGTTGAAGGGGAGAGCCGGCTGCATGTCAGCCGCCTGCTGGTCACCGCGACCGACGGGGACAGCTTTACCGTCAGCACAAAAAACAGTCAGCAACTGCACAATACCCTGCCGCGACTTGAGGCGGCCTGGGCGGGTCACAACCTGCGCTGGCAGAACAGCAACGTCTGGCTGCAGGATATGGATTACCGGCTGAACTACGGCCAGCCGGAGAAGCCACTGCCGGATAACCAGCGCTTACTGGCGAGCAGCGCACAAACCCCGTATCCCGCCATGGTCAGCGTCGGGGATGGCATTGTCATCCGCCCGGCCGGCCTGCAGTTTTCTCAGCCAGGGATGAAAGCCTTTCGCGCTTCCCTTGTGGATGCGGACTGGCAGCTTGAGGCGACCGTGATCGAGGTCGATCCGATTGCGGGCACGTTACTTATTGAAAAGGCGGCCGGGAGCACAGAGGCGTTTCCTTCACCGGAGACCAGTTATCATTATCAGTGGGCGTTCAGCGAGGCGAACTATGCGACGACAGACCGGTTCTCCTTTGTGGTCAGCGCGGTCCTCAACCGCCGTCTGATTGACAATCCCGGGATTGTACCTGACCAGCTGGTTGCCTGGGTAAAGGGAACCATTATGGCGGAGTTCCCGGCCCACGTGTCCCTGATTAATCACTGGCTTGATGACGCCACTTTTAACAACTTTGGCGCGACCTACGCGCGCTGGCAAAACAGCGGCATGCCGCTGGGCGATGATGCCTTTGCGCTGATGCAGATGCTGACCCTGGGGCATCTCCCTGTGACCCGGCTGGACATTGGCCTGATGCGCGTCGCCACCGAAGATCAACGCACTGAGGTTGTCGGAGACGGCAGCCAGTGGAACGAAGGCGTTATCCTGCAGGAAGAGCTGTTCTACGTGCCGAAAGACGTACCGACAATCCTTTAACATCATAACGAATCTGGAGAGCAAGATGACTGATAAAACCCCACAGAACAAGGCAGACATTCCGATGAATACCCCGACAGCCCCTGCCGGCACAACGGACGCGACGCGCAACAGCGGTCCGGAGAGCAGAGCCCTGCCCGAGGCCGGTGCGCTGAAGGATCGCTTTAAGGCGGGCAGTATTCCGCTGCAGACGGATTTTGCGGACCTGATTGATCTTGCCAATATGGGGCGCCAGGCGGTGGGGGGAGCTGAAGGCCAGACCGGCCCGGCAGACGGGTTTACCCTCTCTTCCATGGGGCGTCTGGAATTAAAACCCAACACTCACAAAGGTATAAACGTTAATAAAGACGGCGTGGCTGTCAAGGTAAATACGAAAAAAGGCCTGAATGTTGATAACGACGGTGTCTATCTGCCGCTGGGATATGGGCTGAGGTATGGCGACGCTGGACTGGATGTTACCTGTACAGTAAATGGTGGACTACAGACAGGATTTGATGGCACATCGGTTATTCCCGGGAATGGCATTACGGTGGATAGCAGTGGTATAGGTGTTAAAGCCGGGGAAGGCATTACAGTTAATGATAGTGGCGTGGCTGTTAAGGTAAATACAGCTAAAGGCCTCGAAGTGAAGTCTGGAGGAATAGAAATAAATGATGGGGTTGGTATTCAGTTTGATCCTAGTGGGCAACTGAGCTTATATGTTAAGGATGATGGTGGCATTAATAGAGGGCCTGGCGGCGCGCACATTATCTCCGGGAATGGCATTACGGTGGATAGCCGTGGTGTAGGGGTTAAAGCCGGGAATGGCATTATAGTTAATGACAGTGGTGTAGCTGTTAATGCCGGGAAAGGTATCAGTGTTGATCAAAGTGGCGTCTATCTGCCGTTGGGGTTGGGGGTAAAACATGGTGGAGAGGGTTTGGATGTCTTATGTAAAGAAGATGGTGGCCTTAATGTCGATTCAAATGGCGTGGCTGTTAAGGTAAATACAGCTAAAGGCCTCATCGTTACGTCTGAAGGGGTCGAAATAAATGATGGGGTTGGTATTCAGTTTGATCCTAGTGGGCAACTGAGCTTAGATGTTAGTTTTGATGGTGGCATTAGTAGAGGGCCTGGCGGCGCGCACATTATCTCCGGGAATGGCATTGCGGTGGTTAGCAGTGGTGTGCACGTAAAACTGGCGAAAGGGAGTTTTGATAACGGTGGGGGGGGGCAAGGAAGTGATGGGACCACTAGCGGTAATGCCGGTGGACTATCGTTAAATTCGTATGGATTGTCGGTAGACGCAGGTAAAGGTATTCAGATTGATCCAGACGGTGTGAGTATCAAGCTTGCCGCCAATAGTAATTTGGCAGTGGATCAGGAGAACGGTTTACGTTGTACTCTTTTTAGCCCTGGGATGATGATGATGTTTTCCGGGGATGTTGCTGAGGTGCCAGAGGGGTGGGCATTATGTGATGGCAATAAAGGCACGCCGAACTTGCTTGACCGTTCCATTATTGGAAATGCAAGTGATGTTGTGGATAAAGAAGATATTATTTATTTTATCATGAAAATGTAATTTTATTTAATCACAGATTGCATATCAAAAGTGTGGTTTTTATGATGAGTGTGAATATCTGCAAGGCGTTCTGTAATGTTATTTCAACAGGCCAAAAGACAGGTGAGAGAATAGCATCGTCATCTTTACTTAGTGCTGGTCATATTAAGAATGCTCTTAGGATTTCGGCGCAAAATATCGTTATTTCTGGCGAAATAACCGTGGATAAATGGGTGATTAATCTGGGCGTTATTCCCGCGGCCCAGTTTGAGACGCTATTTATCCCTCGACTGGCACAGGCGTTTGCTGAACGCCTTGCCTGTGAGCAGGCATCAGCCGCTGGTCAGCAGGCGATGAGGAAGGCGACATCCGGTGCGACTGCATCAGGTATGTTACCTGGCGGATATCATCCTGATGGCGAGGAGCTCATCCGGCTTGCCCGGGGTTGTCTGACCCCTCAGACATTCAAGACATTATTACAGGACAGCCCGGTATACCAGCTTCAGCATTTGCTGAAGCGGTTACTTGAGGAGGCATGGCATTCTCCGAAAATGCTGCCGGCATCCTGGTATGGCCGGGTGACCGCCGACCGGTTGTCGGTCGCTGCCATATTGTACTTGCTCAAAGGCCAACAGGAGCATGACTGGCTGATGTATCAGCATGCTCCCACAGCCAGCCAGGTGGCTGGCTGGGCAAAGGCCATTGCCCGGAGTGAAATTCCTCCTGAACAGGTCGTGCAGCTACTGACCGGCAACCGGCCTTTCGACAGCATATCGCCCGGACAACCGGCCTGTCCCTCCCTGGTCGTGATGCGCTGGCTGTTACCGTTATGGCGACAACCTGCCGTGCGTAAGGTGATCCACCGGCTGAAAGGCAGGCAGGGCGTGCAGCGCCTGGATGCTTATCTGAGTCGCTGTTTACAACGCCAGGATGATGTCATGCAGGCAGAAAAAGGGGTGCAATCAGTTCCCGAACAGTTCGCGCTACCGCAAGATGATATGGTGTTATCTCCGGACCGGGAAATGGAACCCGACGCCCGGCAGATTGCGCTATCGCGGGATAACACCATGTTACCGGAGTGTAAAGGGATACCGGCAGCATCCCGACGCACAATGCGGCCCGGGAAAGACGGCCTCCGTTCGCCGGATACACCGCGCCCGTCGGGGCAGGGGATCAGCAACGCCGGTTTGCTTCTGCTGTGGCCACTTTTGCCTCAGCTGTTTTCTCAGCTGGGTCTGTGGGCGGAGGCGGAGTTTGTCAGCGATGCGGCGCGGTGGCAGGCCGTGTACGCTCTCGACCGGCTGGTCCGGGGAGAGGGTAACCCGGCGGAGGAGCGGTTGACGCTGAATCAGATGTTATGTGGGGTGTCGTGCTCAGCCTCCGCACCGCCGACCACGCCGCTGAGTCTGTTGCAACTGCAACAGACCGATGACTGGCTGACCGCTATCGGCCAGCAACTGCCTGGCTGGGAGAAACTGAGCCCGGCAGACATCCGGCAGCTGTTCCTGCAGCGGGAAGGTGAAATCAGCACGGAAGGTGCAGTCCCCCAAATCAGTGTGTGGCCGCAACCCTGGGATTTCTTACTCAGGGACTGGCCGTGGCCAATGACACTGGCGTCTTTCCCGTGGACTGAACAGCCACTGACCATTGTCTGGCCGCTAAATGGCTTCACAGGATAGACATACGCTATTTTCTCTTCTTACCGGATATCAATATGACGCTTTCTTCAGCACTACAGCCCGCGTTTATTCCGCGGGGTGACTGCCAGCTGTCGCTGTTGTTCAGCGAGCTGGAACGTATCGATCTGCTTTTACAGCAATATTATCACCGCCATTCAGCGCGTCACGAGGGCCTTAATGGGTTTCTGCTCAGCGAAGAGGAGGTGGAGGCGAGGATGCAACACCCTGCCGGCAGGCCTGACTGGGCCGCTGTCACACAGCCGGTATACCCGGTGGACAGCGGGCAGCCATTGCTGGCAGAAGGCTTGACGGACCTGATTCACCGTTTCGAACTCACCGATTTTGAACGGGACACATTGCTCCTGGGACTGCTGCCCCATTTTGACAGCCGTTATTATGAGCTGTTTTCCTGGATCCAGCAGGAAAGGCAAAGTCAGCTGCCCGGTTTTTCACTGGCCCTCACGCTGTTCTGCTCTTCAGACAGGGAAAAGCGGGCACAGCAGGTCAGTTTTCTGCCTCAGGCACCGTTAATGAGCTGCCAGCTGTTGACGACTGAGGAGAATAAAAAAAATCCGGCATGGAGCCAGACCCGCTTTATGACCGACAGCAGCGTGTACCATTTTTTACTCGGGCATCATTATCTGGCACCGGCGTTAGCACCGTGGGCTGAATGGGCCTCCCCTCCGGCATTACCCTTTTATCCTGCCAGCCTGAAACACGCGCTGGCGGACGTGTTACTGACTGACGATATTGAGCCGCGTCCCGTGGTGATACTGTGCGGCATGACGGGCAGCGGCAGAGCCCATGCGGTGTCGGGCATTTTTGCCTCTGTAAACCGGCAGACGCTGCAGGTCGATATCGGTAAGTGCAGCGGGAGCGACGACGATGCGCTGTTACGACATTTAACCTGTCTGATGCGCGAAGCCCGTATGCGCGGTGCGGGCATGGTTATACGTAACCTGCAGGCACGGATGGAAAAGAGCACGTCGCTGCCGGAGAGGTTGTCTGAGCAACTGAACCAGCCGGGATTAAGGGTGGTATGCCTGGTGGAACCCAGTGCCCCGCCGTTATGGCTGAAAAAAACGCCCGTATTGCAGACAGAGATGCCGGTGCTGACGCAGGAGGACAAAATACACCTGCTCAGGGGTTGCCTGCCCGAACGACATGCGACGGATATGGACCTTGACGGTCTGAGCCAGCGCTACACCTTTACCCCGGAAAGCCTGCCGCTGATTATGCAGGAGGCTGAACTGTACCGGCAGCAACGTGACCCGGGAGATGTGTTACAACAGTGTGACATTCGCCAGGCGCTTAATTTACGCACCCAACAGAATTTTGGCGTATTAGCGCAAAGAATTACGCCGAAGCGGACATTAAACGACCTCCTGGTGTCAGAGAGTCTCCGGCAGCAACTCCGGGAGATGTTGACGGCTATCCGCTATCGGGAAAAAGTGCTGGCAGGGGGTTTCAAAGATAAGGTGGGCTATGGCGTCGGGATAAGCGCGCTGTTCTACGGCGATTCGGGAACCGGGAAAACCATGGCGGCGGAAGTGCTCGCCCATACCCTGGGGGTGGATTTAATCAAGGTGGACCTCGCCACGGTGATCAATAAATACATTGGTGAAACCGAGAAAAACCTCTCCCGTATCTTTGATCTGGCAGAGCAGGATGCCGGTATCCTGTTCTTTGATGAGGCCGATGCCTTATTTGGCAAGCGCAGTGAAACCAAGGATGCGCATGACCGGCATGCCAATATTGAAGTGTCTTACCTGCTACAACGGCTGGAAAGATTTCCCGGGCTGGTTATTTTATCCACCAATAACCGCAGCCATCTCGACAGTGCATTTAACCGGCGTTTTACCTTTATAACCCGCTTTTCTTACCCGGATGAAACGCTGCGGCATGAAATGTGGCAAAAGATATGGCCGGATAATATCAAAATCGCACCGGACGTGGATTTTGAGAGATTAGCGCAGCGGGCAAATATTACTGGCGCCAGTATCAGGAATATTGCCCTTCTGGCGGCCTTCTTTGCCGAAGAAAGTGACAGTCAGGAAGTCAGCCACCGCCATATCGACGCGGCGCTAACCCGTGAGCTGGCCAAAACAGGACGGCTGGCTATTTGACCCGCCAGCTCAATATCCCGTCATCACGGACAGTGATGGCGTACCATTAATGCAGAGGAACATGTATGTCTGATTATCAAACCCTGCCCGACGTGAATAACGCGATGAATAAGATGCTGCGTGCCTATGTGAATGAGGACGTGGCAATCCGCTTTGATTTACCGGATGTGAATGCCACGCAGTCTGATGCCGCGATAAGTGTTTTTCTTTATGATATCCACGAAGACCTGCAGCTGCGTACTGCAGGATCCCGCGGATTTAATGCCGGCACGGGGCGGCTTTCACCCGGCCGGGCCAACGTGAAGTGCAGTTACCTCATTACTTACTGGGAATCAACCGGGCCCGCCACGGATGCCGGTAACCCGGACAGCCAGCCCGACAACCAGGCCATAAAGGTCATGTCTCAGGTTCTGTCAGCGTTGATTAACAACCGTCAGCTGGCTGATATTCCCGGGGCCTATACGCAGGTGATACCGCCCACAGAAAATCTGAACAGCCTCGGTAATTTCTGGCAGGCGCTGGGCAATCGTCCGCGCCTGTCACTCAACTACTGTGTCACCGTACCAATTAGCCTGAGTGATAAGGGCGAGGAAATGACCCCGGTGAAATCCGTGTCTACTACCGTTGAGCCAAAAGCGCCCGTTTCTCCACAGGCCATTTCCGGTGTACTGCGGGAGCAGTTAATGGTGGCGCTGGGCGGTGATTATGATGTCCGTCTTGCGATGACGCACGTTAATCTGGAGGCTTCACCGGTTGCCGCGTCAAACGAGAGTGCGGCTGACATCAGTGTGTCTCTGCGGGTGTCCGGTATGACGCGAACAGAATATCTCGCCCCGATGAATACGGTTTTTGAAAAGTGGAAAAAGGATGAGGTGGCGGCGGTCACGTCCGATGGCTGTCGCATTTATATTACCGAAGTTGATGATACGGGCCTGACGGGGATTTAAATACCTGACTTTCTGGGATTACCATGCTGAAAAATCCTGAAAATCAGGAGGTGATTTTATGCGCAAGCCAATTCTGGAAGTCCATCCGAGTGGATTTTATTTCTGGCTTCAGCAGCTACATATACAGCGTCACCAGACAGACCAGATGCTGACCGGGCAGATCAAACAGTTCTGGCTTGAGTCTGGCTGTATCTATAGTTATCGCAAGATCCATCTCGATCTGTGTGATACCGGACAGCAGTGCGGAGCGAACCGGGTATGACGGCTGATGAAGCGTGTTGGAATAAAAGCTCAGATTGGGTACCGTAGCCCACGGGCACGTAAAGGCGAAGCCAGCATCGTGACACCCAACAGGCTCCATAAGCGTTGGGTGAGGGACATAACCTACATCCGAACCCACGAAGGCTGGCCGTAGTGGTTGACCTGTTCTCCCGAAAAGTTATCGGCTGGTCAATGCAACCCCGCATGAAAAAAGAGATTGTCCTGAACGCATTACTTATGGCGGTGTGGAGGCGTAATCCTCAAAAGCAGGTACTTGTTCACTCGGATCAGGACAGTCAGTACACGAGCCATGAGGGGCAGTCTTTCCTGAAATCACACGGTCTGGAAGGCAGCATGAGTCGTAGCGGTAACTGCCACGACAACGCGGTTGCGGAAAGCTTTTTCCAGCTACTGAAACGCGAACGGATTAAGAAGAGGGTCTACGGAACGAGAGACGAAGCCAGAAGTGATATTTGTGATTATATCAAAATGTTTTATAACAGTAAGAGTCGGCATGATTCGAGCGAGAAGATGCCACCGGCTGAATATGAAAACGTATATTATCAACGACTCAGAAGTGTCTAGATTATCCGTGGCGATTCATGGAGCATCTTGAATAGATTTTCCCATTAAGACATCGACATGCATTATGGAATGTGACGTAGGGAGATGTGTGCTGCGTTAAGAATGACGCATGGATTTAATTTTTGACTTAACGACAGTGTAATTGCTGGCGTTAACGGCATCAGATGGATAAACCCTAGTGTTATCAAGTTCTGTAAGGCCTGATAATGAATCTATTTTTACTTTAATAGAAAGGTGTTGGCTGCTAAATCTATTTGTTTCTCAAGAGCATGCAGCTCATCTTTTCATATCAATCAGTGACGCCCCTTCCCATACACGTTTTTAACTTAAAGGAGATATATTGATGCCAACAGAAAACCCACAATTACAGCAGGCGATAGAAGAGTTTAATAAAGCCATTATCCGCGCGGCAGAGTATGAAGGAAATATTGAGAATATCATTCGAGATAAGGTTGAGCGACTTTTCCCTACGGCTGAGAAATCGCTAAAAGAGAGCGTGGTTGCGCAGGCGGTAGAAAAAATAGCTGAGGCAAACCAGGCATTTGAGTTTAATCATCTGGGTAACGATCTGCTTGAATTCCCTGCGGTGGAGTATATCGCTCGATCTTTTTTGCGCCGTACGCTGGAAAAGACGGCGATTGTTCAGGCTCGCGATCCTGCTTTTTCCGTAGTAAAAAACAATCCGGATGCCGGGATCGGCTTCCTGGATGGGTGGAGCAACGATAATGCGGAATGGGCAAAGCAAATGAACGCGTTGCTGAATGAAAGCAAGGTTAATGCCCGCGTGTTAACCAGTCTGGCATACAGCTATATCCGCCCTTTTCGCAACCCGCAGACACTACGCAAGCTGGGGGGAGAAGTGAATCTGTCATTGCTGGACAGCAAAGAAGCCAACCCGCGTCTGGATATTTTCGCCAGCTCAACGGCTGGGGTGCCGCCGGCCATGTCTAAGCCGATCACCACTCAGCCTCATGGCTGGCCGTGGCTAAAATATGTTGACTGGAACGCCGCGGAAGCATTGGGCAACAAAGCGTCACCGGATTTAATTGGCAGCAGGCCAAGCAGCGATCCGCATAAGGGGACGGGCTTCAAGTTTAAGGGCATGTTGCAGGCGATAAAGCCGCCGCCGTATCGACGTCATTCATTCTCCCTCAGGGAACGCGACGAACATGAATCGGGCTACGGCGGTTTCGTTATCAACGATAAATCGATGACCTCAATAGGGGCAGAAAAACCGTTGGTGGTGAACTGGCGCCAGCAGAACATGAATAAAAAACTGCCGATGTTTTCCGGTCCGTCCAGCACCACGTCCTATATGTATGAAATTGCCCGCTTGCTTAATCTGCCTGCTGCTGAAGCCCAGGCATTCAGGCTGCTGCTGTTGGGCTGGATGATCCAGGCACGTGATCACAGTTTTACCGAAATTATGGGGGCGCTGGATGCCTATGCCATGGAATTTGATGAGCAGGGGCCTACGGCCGTACCCAGTGATGCAAAAATGGTCTGGAGAGCCCGGCAGAACAGTGACTGGCTGCGCGCCTATGAAGATTTGGTGACCGAGGATATTGACCTGCCTGCGCTGGAAGCCAAAACCCTTATTCTCGAGGGGCAAGCGATCCATTTGCCGGCGCAGAGTGCCGTTCGCATCAGCCGGGATGAGTTTGACCAGTTCATTACCGCAGGCAGGGGATATCCGGCGCAATATGCTTCAGATGACTACTTGCTGAAAATAGGTGAGGCAGTTGCCGCGGGTGGGGAAGCAGAAGATATCTCCGGGCTGGCGTCAGAACGGATCCTGTATGCACCGCAAAATAGGGAAGATCTCAAGCTCTATAATATGCAGGAGCGAGAGCTACCGCCGCGTCCTGCCCGTACCGCCTCCGGCACGCCTTTTCTGGATGAGGAAAAAGACGCGGCGGTTACGGCCTGGATTGACGCTCTGCCTGAGGCTAAACGCGCGCATATGCTCAATGCTGCGGCCTCGCTCCTGGCTGAGTCCACGCAAAAAGACTCCCTGGGTCATGTGTTCAATTACGGCAACCGTAACGATATCTGGGAGGTGTTTCTGACGCTGCCGGGGACGAATATGCTGGCTGGCCAACTTAAGCTGGATCCGTTTTATCACGGAGAGGATCCGTTTGTGAATTTGCTGGATCGCGTGGCAATAGAAAAGACGCCACAGGCGCGCGCCCGTTGCCTGCTTGATGCCATTGGCGACAGTAAACAAAATCAGGATATTTTACTTAAAGGGATGCTGCTGGCCGTCACCCGCTTCTACACCGCCAACGGGGCCAATGTGATCAACCCGGGTTACGGTGGTTTCGCGCCTCCAAAAAATGCGGCGGAAATGGAGAGTCGCCTGCTGGCTCTGCTGAAGAGAAATCAATACCTCACTTCCGGCCAGCGCTCGCAGGCGAAAAGTGAGTACCGCCAGACGGTTGAACTGCTCCATGGGGCGCTTGAATCGCCGATGTTTGAGCGGTATTCCGGTACGCTCTGGCACGGCAGTCATGCTGCCGTGGCCGAGGCGTTGCTTGAGCAGGGAGACAATGCCCGGTTCCCGGGGTTTATGAGTACCACTTATGATCCGGCGGTCGCCAAGAGTTATATGGCGAAAGGAGCGCTGATTGTGGTGAAACCGGGGGAGGTCAGCGGATCGCTGGTTGAAGGGATCAGTAATGCTCCCGGTGAGAAAGAAGTGCTGTTTCCTGAAGGAACGCCGTTTAGCGTTGAACAAAGCTATGTGCTGCATCTTGAAAAAGGCTATCCGCCTGAAGCCAATTCAATGATCAAGAAAAAGAGATTCGATTTTGAAGTGGCGAATGGATCGAAACAGCCTTACGTGAAGATCCGGGTGACCCGGCCCGGACAGACCGACGGGAGCGATCCCGAGGGGGAACGTGAGCTGGCATCGCTGATTGAACAGCTCAAAATCGGCAGCGTTGAAGGGCTGGAGTCGGAGACGAAAGTGGTGGTACTCAGGCCGTGGGCGCCAAAAGAGGCGGAGATGACAGCAGAGGAGGCGGATGCTGTCTTGCCGTTCCCTGAAGCAATAAAACCGCAGGCGCAAATGATCGCGCGGTGATGACCGCAACGATACATACTCCCCAACGGCAAAAGCCAGGAGGGGAGATGGAGTAGCTCCTAACACGGGACAGGGATCGCAGGCCACTTCACAGTAATACACCTTTCAGCTGGCTGCTTGAGGCTGAAAGGTCAATTTCAAAAGCGGCCTGGTGCGTTACGGTTACGACAACCTTGTATTGGCCACTGACCCTTGAGGCACTGGAAGCCATACTGGAACAAACAAGTAATCAGGCACTTCATTAAATCAAAAAATTAGGGAAACTCGTTATTTTTCGAGGGTTCTTCCACTGTCCCCCCGGAGCAGGCACGCCGCGGACGTGGTTGATCTACACGCGGTGGCCGTAACTTGCGGGGGATCCATAAACCAGCCTGTATCATCAGCTTGCGTACCCTCTCTTTGGCCAGATACAGATCCATGGATCTCGGCGAGTTTCTCACAGGCTAAAGTCGGACCAAAATCAGCATAACGTTCGCGGATAATACGCAGTGCTCGTTCAGCGAGGCTCGGCATCGGTGGCTAGTTTCCTGGCAGGCCGAGAGACGTGTAGTGAGACGCTGGTCGATAACATCCTGAGTCAGTTTACATCTTTAATTGAGAAAAACTTCGTTCCGAATACCGTCATGAGTCTCGCTTTTCGAAAGCTGTGATCGCTGAGATGAGACTGTAGTGCGGACATGTCTATTTGGTCAGAGGGGGCGGACGATTTCCTGGACTCTCATGAGAAAACTTATGTTTACCGAAGCTGAATGGATCCGCGCAATTGAGCTTTACTTTAAATACGTCAGAAAATTTGCTCCCGTGTTTCGTGAGCTGGGCTACCCCTCTAAAAGAAATAGTTAGTCGTAATCGTCGGCGTCGCTACAGCATGTACTGCGGGGGGATCGGCCCGGCTTCAGGCAATCTTCTCGTCAGATGTCGATGATTACATCAGATGGTATAACGAGCACCGTATAAAAATGTCACCGGGTGCAGTCAGTCCGGAAATGTACCGGCAACAACTCGGGATCACATAATCAAAAATAGGCCAAGGAAACATCCGCCTCCCAAAGCAGTTATGCATCCTGGCGTTGATATAACCGACTTGTGTGAAGCTGCCGGGACGACGTAGCTGGCCCTTCTTTGGCTACTTCTGAACCGTGACAGGGTACGCGACCGTTTATTACAACTCCGCCATCCTGTCGCGATTACCGGAACGACTGGAGCAGAAGACAACAACTGGGCATTTCCTCAGGAGTACGCCAGGCGACTGCGCAGGGCATTCCTGAAGCCCGTCCAGGCCAGATAATGAATGATAACTGTAGAAAAGAGTAAGACACATGAATAATAACCAATACAGAGGGCTGTCTCATGTTTTATGCCAGTGAGTCAGAGGAAAAAGAATTACATGCAAAAGAAACTGAAAGAGAGAAAGCCGGTCAGTTGTTTCAACGGGCCAGCCAGGGGGGCGTGGATGCCTCACCGCCTGATGAGGGGGAAGGCTTATCGGTCAGAAGTAATCCTGGCTCTGTATTCGCCTTTATTAGTGAGGCACTCCTGGAAGAAGCTCAGGAGTTCATGCAAAAAGGGTATAACAGCCAGGTGCCCGGGGTTGACGGGGGATTACTGAAGCAGCTGCGTGACGACCTTGCCGGCGCCAAATCCCGCCTGTGCCTCCAGATAAGCGTTGGGGGGCCGCTGGGTACTCTGTGGCGGTTGAACCGGATAGGCAACATAGAGCGTCTTACGGGCAAGCTTTCGGACGACGTCATAAAGCGCTGGGTGGAGCAAGAGCTGCCATGCAAAAGCGACGGGGATACCACGAATACCGCGCTGGGGAGCCGTCGTACGGCTCAGTCGCTGGCCAGACGGCTGGAGTCGACCCTGCAGACGCTGATACGCGTTGTCCGTACCCTGAGCGCCATGGATGACTACAGCACCCCGGAAAAACGGCACGACAGGCTGGTCACTGAGTTGACCGGCGCGTTTTCCTCCAGTGATAAAAGTACGGTAATACAGGCGCTGGAGAGCCTGACGGCAGAGACGTCAGGCCGTGCTGCCTGGGTTTCTCTTATGCAGGCACGAGCAGCAGCGTGGGAGGCCGGAAAGTGGTCCTCCGTCAGTGCGATGATTGCAGCCATGCGGCACGAAGCAGAAAAAGCCAGTACAAAAGCCCGCCAGCTTCAGGGTGAACCTCAGAAATTCTTTCGCGATGTCGCTGCCTGTCTTCAGCGCCTCTCCGGCGATTTGGCAAAAGCGTCGATTCACGCTGGCCTGAGCACCATTTCCCCGGCCATACCGCAAGTGAATATTAATGAGGCGGTGGCCTGTTTGTCGCGCTCAAATTCCCTCCCGCAGCGAATCAGGGCGGGTTTTGATAAGAAAAAATTACAGGCGCAAACTGCCGTGGCGGGAATGAAAGTACACGCGCACCGTCTGGTCCGCATTACACAGCATGGTCACCCCACCGGAACGCCGGCAAAGTCCCCTGAACACGTCGTTGCTGATTCCATCATCAGAAGCATTTTATGGCAATGGCAGCAGCCGGCAATCAAAATTCAGTACGCCAGCGCAGCGCTGTTGTCAAAAGTGGATGAGCTGAAAAAAATTGAAGGGATACTGGCTTCTTACTCCGTGGCAGATGACCAGGGAAGCGAACAGGAGCGCCGCAATACCCCTGTCAGCCCGTCGGGTGAGGAAGACCTGGTTGCGCGGGTAAGGGAATGGGTGAACGACAGTCTTGAACAGGAAACCCCCGAAAACCAGCGGGCGGTAAAAGTGGCGACGCTGGAACGGTTGCTGGGCGGCGATATCGACTATGCGCAGTCCCTTCTGGCTCGCCTGGGGAGTACCACTGACAGTATTCAGAAGGCGCTTAAAAGGCAGTGGATGTCGGTCAATGACATGCTGGAACCCCTGCTGCCAGCTGATATTGCCCGCTCTCTGCAGGAAAAAGTTGATCATTTGCTGTATAAATTCATGCCTGATATGGCCAGAGCGCTTGCTGGTGCTGCACAGGCGCTGAATGATGCCACGCTTGCAGCCGGGAAATCAGCGCGCAATTTCTTCGGGGCCAGGGCACAGGCAGGCAAGGCACAGCTGCTGGCGACAAAGGTGAAGGAAAGTCTGTCGGCAGAATCTGCACGACTGACCGAAAGGCCCCTGGATGAACACTCACGGGGCACACGCCTTGCCAGACACTGGGCAAACCTCGCCAGCGCACAGAACGAGGGTAATTACCCGCCGCCGGATGCACGGCAGGTGCTTGCATCCCTGAAAGCGCAGGGGCTGTTAGCGGGTACCCTTTCAGCCGGCGATCCGGCCGGGTATCTCTTCGCCACCCGGCTTGCCGGTGAACTTGAAAATGCCCGTCATGATGAACTGAGATTACCGGTGAGTCCGGAGCAATATGCTGCCCTGGAGAAGGGGCTTGTTGAGTATATTGTGAAGTGGGGGCAAAAACGGATCCCGCGAGGGGTCACCCGCATTGTTATTGAACTGTCCTTTGAACAGGCTTTAAATGCGGTATCGTTCAACGTGTCCGGCCTCTTCCGGCTCCCCTATAAGGTGCTGAAGGCCTCGATAAAAATACCGTACAATGTTAATAAGGTTAATAATTATACCATGCCCGGTCATGATAAGCCTTATAAGGCGATTTATGGCTTGCTGGGTAAAAAACTAAAGCAACTTGGCTTTAATCTGCTGACGGCGCCCGTACCTGGCGCGGTCAAACTGGCAGCCGGGGCCGGGCTAACCGCAGGTGCGGCCCTGTACAATATGTATGTCGGGCGCAGCGAGAACACCTTCAGTGCGGTTTATCAACATGTGGCGGAAGGAAAGCAAAGTGAAAAAATAAAAATGGGCTCAGTGGGTGGAATGGTTTTTGATGCAGTACTCGATACTGCCACTACGGCCGCTTTTAAAGGGGGGCAAAGCGCCTGGCAATCAGGGCGAAGTGAAAATAACGCTATTTCCGGTAATGCGTTCGTTAGCAAACAAGCTGCTGTAAGCAATGAAGAAACGCCCCGACAGGCGCAAAAAATGGCAACCGGATATGATAACCCTGCTCAGGAGAATGCTGCGGCAGATGAAAGAGAGGACGTGCCGGTGAGTCACGGCTCGCCATTACAGTCACAAACGGATGCTGAGCCGTTGTCTGATGAACACGATCCGGATCCTGCCCGCCCCCGCGTCAGACGTAAACGGGCACTGGCGAACACAGCGCCAACCCCTCAGTGGCATAATAATATCCCGTCCGATGCGACGTTACAGTCAGGGTATTTTGATTTTGATCGAGACATTCATTATCAGGCGCTCTCTGTTGCTCAGAAAAAACAAACTTACTTACACGGCATTCAGTTTGTCTTGCGTCAGTTAGAAAATGATGAACGCTTTACAAAGGAAATCCGGGAGAATGCCAAGCTTGCCAGAATAGGTGCCAGGCTCCTCGTTCCTGTTGATATAGGAGGCTGCAGGCTTAATAATACGATATTCCTTCCTGACAGCCCGGGCGCCAAATCGGGTGTGCTCATTAGGCTGGACTCTGAAGTTCCTTATTACTATGTTGATGAAGGAAAAGACCTTTCAGAGGATTTGGTAAGGGATTTTCCTTACTATTCTCATATGCGATGGCGCCGTCAGGAGATAGATATATTTGGCGATATTATAGACATCACTTACCCCAGTGGTATTGAAACATTTAATAATATCAAAGCCGGCAGGAGCAGTTTCGAAAAGAACTTTAATTCTTTTAATCCGGATCCGATGGATATAGCGAGGCTTTCGGCAACACTCGCTGATACGATGGAGGTTGATTATGTGATTAAAGGAAAACCCATCTTTAATAAATTATTAATCTCCAGAGCGATTGCCGGTGCGCATATCCCTGACCCTGGGGTAAGTGCATCCGAAGCAATATATCGTCTCGAATTCACCTGGGATAATTTGTCACCGGCAGAGTATCTGAGGTCGTTTTCAAGGCCCTTCTCTACCCTCAGTGGAGAAATGCAGTTAGTGTCCAGCTCCATTAACGGGGAAACGATACAGGAAACTGAACTGCATGTTCATCAGGCTGAATATACAGGAAGCTGGGTTGATGCTACCGTCGGGGCCATCACCTCATTCACGCCGGCGGGGTGGGTGCTCAATACCGCACAATCGGCAGCGGACATTGCTGCTGATTTAACAGAAGGTAAGGATCCCGATCCACTGGCGGTTGCCGGCCTGGTGACAGGGTGCATTCCTGACGGTCGAATTGCTGCTAAAGTCGGAAAATTCACCCAGATTGGCGGTAAGGCTGTTAAATACGGGTTCAAGATTGGCAATAAAGCTGTCGACCTGGCCATCGTCGGGAGGAGCATTAAGACAGCCGCAGACACGGGTGAACCTCTTGCCATCTACCAGGCATTTTTGGTCAGCGGTATGAGTGTTAAGGACTCCTATGACATAACAAGGAATATGTCATCAGCGCTAAAACTCGGCAGGACAATAGAAGAAAGCGCGTCACTGGAAGAGCTTGAAGCACTTCAAAATAAGGCTCCGGAGTATTCCATCGCTGAACCGGTTGAGCGTACATTCAGAGTAGGCTCGAGAGAGATGCTCGGCAGAGCAGTGAATGGCGAAATTGAGATATTCAATGAGAATACCCGCACCTGGGAGAAGGGGAACAAACTTCACCTGTTAGCGTTCAGGCTCCAGAATGCCGGTGGGGGACGACGGCTTACCGCGTTGTTCAGGAATAAAATCGTTATTGGGGAATATACATTTAAACAAGTCAAATATAGTCAGGGTAAATTCAATGAAATGATGCGGATAGCGAAGACGTATACCCCGACATCAAATAGCACAGAACGAATTGCAAAAATTCAACAAGATTACAGAGCCGGGAAGGAAATGAGTCATGCACCTCAGCATGATTATTACAATGGCTTATCCCTTGATGAAAAACTTGATTTGTTTAATAACCTTGATACGGATGCATTTACGCGGGGTGTTTTAGCCGGGAAAATAAATGAAGCCATTGAAAGTATCAATTTATATGAAGCAGCGAAGGCCGCTGATGACTGGAAAGCGTCGGCAAATAAAGCAACGGATGTTGTTCTTGTACCGCAGGGGATTTTCTTAAAAAGACAGGCGGGTGAGTGCCTGCCTGAGTCCGTACTCATGGGTTGGGCTTTACAGAGTGGACAAGATGCAAAGTTAGCAAAAAAATTGATGAGTATTTACTCATCACCCAACGTTGCTGATAATCCTTTGTATAAGTCACTCGTCGGGTTACATGCAGATGGTAATGCATCTAAATTTAGCGCAGCCATCTCTGATGTTAACGTGAGTGAGCTGGATTATGCCGAATCAAAACTTTTTTCAGGGGAAAATTCATCGGTCAGGGTTGATATCCCTGAGCATACTATGCTGATATCCAGGGTGAACCAAAAGGGTAAAGTCAAGTATGTCTTCTATGATCCAAATTATGGTTTAGCTTATTTTTCCAGGTATATGGACATGTGTGCTTTCTTTAAAAAGAAAGTCAGGTCGTATAATATGCCTGAAAGTTCGGTTACCTTCCGTTATTTAGATTACTCACGACTTCCTTACGTTAAAATAAACGGAAGGAACTTGGATGAAATTATAAATGATGAAGTGCCACCATTATACAATCAAGAACAGGTTAATTTACAGGGCAATTCTGAGACGTCTGCAACATTCGAGCCAGCTATGTTCAGAAAAGCATTGGCAGAATTTTTAAATCAACAAACCGCGCAGGGACCGGGTGATCCAGCTTATATGCCCTATTTGTCCGCGTTTAACTCACTGCCGGAAAGCAAGGAGATTACTTTGCAGCAGGTGAATGACCTGAAACACGCGCTTTACGCATCCGGAAATGACCTGGGGGCCCGGGCTAAATATCAGTATGCATTACTGGCATATTTGTCCGGTCCGGAAGGGATAAAACTTCCTGTCGACATAAATGAAATTCGCACTCGCATTGTGCAGGAAAGAGACCACGCTGAGTACGTATATGGCTGGAAAGTGAAGGAAAGGGACCGGTTCTGGACCGAGTTGAATAAGAAGATGGCAGAGCCACCAAAAATAAGAATACCTCCTACAGCTGCCATGCGAACTCAAGTGAATGATTACAACAGGGAAGTGGATTACTTAAGAAATTTAGTCGCTGACAGGAATAAAAAGATGAGTGAGTGGGATAATAAGAAAAGGCAGGCTACATTACGGCTTGATATGTGTAATGCCTCCAGGGATGAGTTTTTTATTAAACAGCCTTACAATGACTGACTTTATCAGGGGTTTCCCCAGTTGTGGCGGGTGTTTTACGGTCTTGTGTCGGTAATGATTTCATCATCCGGAATGACCGTAACGTCTACCAGCGGGAAATCACTGCTGTAGAGTTTTCTGGCCAGAGCAGGATCGTCAAATTCATCTAGCCAGCGGGTGGAGTACGGATACGGGCTGCGCTTACCTGTGTAGAACAATACCGGTATTACCAGTGGCATTTTTTTATGGCCTGCCTCCAGGTGGCGCTGCATGGCGGCCACTGCATAGCGAATCAGTCGAAAAGCCATATGCCTGTCCGGCGTTGACTTGTGCTCGACCAGAACATGAATATATCCGTCGCCGCCAGTGGTTTTCAGGCTGTAGAGGACGTCGCTGAAATACTGGCGGAGATCATCCTCAACGAACGAGCCTGATTCCAGCTTCAGCGTGCTGAGGTCGCAGATGGCCCGCAACTCTGCGGGCAGATGCAGCTCCATAAAATCACGGGCAATGTCCGGCTGCGTCAGGAACTGCCTGAAAGTGGCATCGTGGGGCGTGGGGGTGCTGTTTTTCTTCTTCATCAGCGCTGGCTCTGAACAAATGACCCCGATATATTACCACTATTGGCTGTATGCTGCTCTATGGCTGCACATGCATCATGTTTTGGGGGCGATGACATCAAATTTCTTCCTTCCTGTTCTGGACTCAAAGAGGATGTTCACTTAACAATATCAGGATAAATCTCATCAATCTTGATATATAAGTTGCCTGTTTCGGCTGTACGTCTGGTTTTTTTCTTCCATCAACATTCTGAAACTGATGTTATTTTTTTACATTAGAACATGATCATAACCGGTGACAAATGACCTTCTTTCCCCTCCCCCATGCATCCAGACCACTCTTTGTAAATCCAGCCCAGCTGAAGAATACGCCGCGAGCCCATGAAACTTTCTGCTCCAGCTTGCCATTAAAGTAAGCGTCGTCCCAGCATAGTCTGCAACCAACTTAACTGAAGCGGCGATTACTGATTTCTTCATGGGATCTCCTTGTTCGAATATGCTGAAGCTAGCCGAATTTACCAAAGAAAGCAAAAACCCCACCGAGGCAGGGTTACGATGATTGATTTCGTTTGGGAGGTATCTTCAAAGATTGAGAGTACACAGGACACTTTCATGCAAAGTCAAGATTAACGTGTAAAAATGTGTCGCCATTTGCTCCGATCACATTGATAAGTTGTTGCATTCTCGAATTCGTGAGTGAATGGTACAAACTGGTTGGTAACCCGACGGTAGCCGATGCCCTGATGGAACAGCTTCTGCACAACGTACATCGCGTTGAGCTCAGTGACGAATCAATACGTAAACCGATAAATACGGGTTAAAAACTAAAGTAAGAAATAACCAGCGCGGCAAGCGCGATTGAAATTGCCGGAATCATCGCAATACGCAACTCTCGCACCGTTGGTAACACTAGAGATATCTGGTTAAAATACAATCAGGAATCTGGCTGGCCACTTCCAGATTCCTGGCGCATCTTCTTATACCTCAGTTAGTTATAATCGATCAGTCTATGTTTCCACGAATATTTGCTGAAGTATCTGGCGCTCCTTTTATAGAAGGTGAAGCTGTTTTAATTTGTACAAATTCAGAATTGTCAAACGAAGCAAAAATTCTCATCGTTGCAGTACCGTAATCGTCATGCCAGCAATGATGGTAAAGTCTTGTCAAACTTGCCCAACTGGGGGTATTCGCAGTATCAGTTGTCACTTTATTATTGAGAGAAACATACTTTACCGGATACTTAGTATCATCGTCTCCACCAACAATGTTTATTTTTGCATCAATATAAGCATTTACTGGCGCTAAAAGTGTTTTGTCACCCGTGCTCAGGGTTACAGACCCTTCAACCATCCAGTTGCGAGAACTCTGTGTCAAATCCCAAACACAATCATCTTCTTCTTTTTCTGGCGGTGTCTCATCATTAGAGGTGAAAATATAATAGCTTCCTGTTATCAATTGCTTAATGTCATTAACGCCAGGTTTAGAAACTGTGACCGTTTTTTCTACCGTAGACTTTAATCCGTGTATTCCTGTAGCGACAATGCTCACTTGTAGCGTTTTTCCCCAAAAAACTTTGTTCGCATTAATATTCGTAACATCCCCAATTAGTTTATCAGCTTGCTGATTACTCAGTACATTTCCATTGGAATCAAGAACATTAATCTCCACTTTTGAGGGTTTAATTGTAAAGTCACTGGTGTCTGCACTCCAGGTAGCCTGTGCGTAATCCGTCGCAAATATCGGTGTCCAGTCGCCGCTGCTGGTAGGTATTCCTCCTTTGCTTATATGTTGCAATTGAGTGAAGTTGATTGCTGGTTTGCCATAGACAATAACGTTATACTCAGCACTACTCTCCTCATAATAATCATTATTCACCACCGTTAACCGAATCTGAGTGGTTCCGTGGCTAATGGCCGTCTGAACGCTTCCGTTGCTATCGACATTAATCACATTATCGTTACTCGAACTCCATTTAAGCTGTGCTTCAGGGGACAGTTTTTGTTCAGGTTTTTGGGGAGTAAAAGATTCATTATCATTTAACTCAACTTTTGGCTCAGCAAAGGAAAGTTTAACAACACCTTTTGACAGGTTATAAGGCACAGAAGCCTGCGACGCTTTAAATTGATCTGTTTCAGGTGTGGACACCATCAGGATGGTGTTACCTGGTTTTACGTTCGTAACTTTCCCATCTTTGTCAATGGTAGCGATTTTCGAATCATTACTTTCATATTTTATTGTCAGAATGCCCTTTGCATCCGGGTTACCAAAGTTAACGGTGACAGTATGAGCAGAATCTTCCCCCCACGAGGCATTAATGACGTTTTGATTAGGGGTTGTCTTAGGATCAGCTTTAGACACATCCAGTGTGTACGACGCCATCGCCTGATTGTACTGCTCATTACCCGGTGTATAGACCGAAACTCTCGTGCTTCCTGCTTTCAAAAGAGTGACTTTCCCGTTCCCGTCAACAGTGGCCACACTGGGGTTTGAACTCGACCACGTCTGCTCCACACCGTCAGGCATACCGCGTACCACCTGAGACGCATTGAAACTTCTCGTCCATGTCACTGGCTGTTCAGCATTATCAAACCGCAAGTCTGGAGTAACAGCACCTACTGTGATAGTCACGGGGTTCCCAACCGTTGTACCGTCAACTTGTGCATTAAGAGTAACCGATCCTTTGGTTGTCGCGGTACCGGTCGCCACATATTTTCCATTTTGCTGGTCCTGAACCGGGCTGAGCTTAAAGCCCGCCAGAGAGTCTCCCCCCATAATTGTCACTGTTTTTCCCGTAACCGGATTACCATAGCTGTCTTCAAGACTGGCTGTCAGCTTGACCGAATCCTTTCCGTCGGAGCCTATGCTGGTTTTATCTGCTCCAAAGGTCGCATTTTTTATCTCTCCGGCCACCACGGTGACGTTGTCTGCCTGCATGTGGTTATCTGTATCAAGATATGCAGTCATCTGAAGTTGGCCCGTGGTGTGGCTTTTCACTGTTGTGGTCGCGATACCTTTTTCATTGGTGCGCGAAGTTGGTTCATAGCCTTCCGCCTGACCACGAAGTTGCCAGGAAACCACCACATTTGTTAACAGGTTCCCCTGTGCGTCAGTGACCGTGGCGCTGTAGGTTACCCCTTTTGCGTCACCGGCTACCAGTGTGGTTTTATCTGGTCTGACGGTAGATAGTTTCCAGCTGTCTGTATCGCCTTTCACCGTCAGTGTTCGACTCTTTTTCAGCGTAATATTCCCCACTTTAGCCGTAAGTGTGGCGCTGCCTGCTTTGTTGCTGGTTACCGTCATGGTATAGCGGCCAGGTGCGTTGCTGTTTTCCTGGCTTTCGCTGACGAGAACATTGTTGTTATCGCTGTGACCGCTGACACTTTTCCCTGCAAGGAGATTGCCATTACTGTCTCGCAACGTCAGGGTCAGCGTTGCAGTTTCTTTTCCTGCAACAATGGTCGAAGGGACAAGTGTCAGTTCTGAGCGATTCTCATCCACATCACCGGCACTGAACATCACATCAGGAGCGGTTATAGTGCCGGACGGAAGAATGAGTTTTACTTTGGCAGTACCTGCGAGCGCACGGGTCAGCGTGACGCGGGCGGTGCCGGAGTCATCTGTACGTGTTACCTGTGAACTGAGCGTACTCCCTTCGTTTGCACTCCAGGTTACCGGGATACCAGCCCCCAGAGTATTCTCGTTAGCATCGGTCAGTACCGCTGTATACGTTACAGAATCGCCCACCGTGGCAGATGTTGGCGTCGCGCTGATGTTGCCTAGGACTTTGGCCGTACTATTATCTGCATTAAGCGTGAGTGAAACTGTATGGTTGATGCGGATATTGCTCACATTCGCGCTGACCAGTGTGGTTCCCGTTTTTTTGCCCGTTACAGTTGCCTCGTAGATTCCAGTCGACACCTCTCTGAAGGCTGATGTGTTCAACTTCAGGTCTGCCGTAAAATTCGCGTTTATTTTATCCTTGAGACCTGTCAGTAGGTTGCCCTCAGCATCCCGGACAGTGACGCTGAGAGTGGCAGTTTCTTTTCCTGCTGTAATGCGGGAAGGGGAGAGACTGAGTGAGGATTTATCGGCACTGATATCGCCGGCTGTGAAGTTGACGACTTTATTTGCCTTCACAGGCGAACCTCCACCCAGCATAGCAGACACCCGCGCCGTACCCGCAACGCGACTACTTAACGTGATTTCAGCCACGCCGTTCTCATCAGTACTGCTCAGGCTTGAAGAGAGCGTGCCTAGTGTGGTAGTCCAGCCCACGGCAACGCCTTTAAGTTTTGTGTTGCCATTTTTATCTTTAATTTGTGCCCGGATTGTCACGGTTTCCTGTCCATCGGCCTTAGCCGTGTCAGCACCGGATATCGCCACATTGTCAATCTGCGCAGAATCCTGGTTTGCTAAAAGAGCCAGTGGCGTCTGCAGGTTAACCGCACCGCTTTGCGCCGTCAGTGTCCATATTCCTTCGGTCGTTCCGGTAACCGCCGCCTGATAGACACCTTCTCCCTTTTCTGCTTGGGTAAAGTGGATACCTGATTGGCTGTCTGCCTGCCAGTCGATGCGCTTTCCTGCTACCGGGTTATCCCATTTATCCCGAAGAATAAGTGAGGCAAAAGCTTTTGACTTACCGTCAGCGGTAATAGACTGGGGTGAAACAGAAAGCTGACTATGCTCGCCGACAGGTTCCCCGGGCCCAAAGTCAACCTGAGCCGAACCTTTGTGGCCATTATAAAGTACGGCAGTGATCGTCGTCATCGCCGCCTGCGTTCCCGACAGTTTTACCGTCGCCAGGCCTTTCTCATTGGTCTGGCTGACCGTGTCACTTAACTGATTGTGATCGGTTTGCCATGCCACGCTCGTGCCGGATACGGGGTTTTGGTTCCCGTCAAGAACGGTGGCCGTCAGTACAACAGGTTGAGCTTGTCCTGCCATTGCCGACGTTTTGTCTGGAGCGACAGTCACATTGGCTGTCTGCTCATCAGGCAGAGCCTGTAGGGTCAGTGTTTTCTCAGAGCCTTTACCAGAGGAGGCAGAAACTGTCACCTGGCCTGTATATCGGGTTCTCAGGGAGGCTGAAGCCATGCCATCAGGGTTGGTTACCGGACGAGCAGGGGAAATTTCGGCTTTATTGCCGTTGCTGAGCGCAATTTCCACACCGGAAAGCGGGTTTCCGTGGGGGTCAGTTACGCTGACAGTGAGTGTTGCAGTATCTTTACCATTGGCCGTCAGTGTCTGTTTATTGCTTGTCAGTGCTTTAATAACAGGGCTCTGTTTGTCAGCAATAAAGGTAAACGGAGAGGCAGATTTTGATGACGCATTTGTGGATGCGGTCACGACTACGTCGCTGTATGCTCGCGTACTGGTGACTTCTGCTTCTGCTATCCCTTGCTCAGAGGTCAGGGTTTGTGAGTGTTTAAAGGATACGATGCTGCTGTCCTTGTTAGATTTCCAGTCTACCGGAATACCGGAAAGCGGGTTGCCATTCTGGTCTTTGATAAGCGCTCTGAATGTCACCGCAGTGGCTCCGTCGGCGACACCGGATGCCGCTGTCGTATCCACAGAGGTCACGATGGCGGTCGCATTATTGCCGGTAAATGTGGTCTCTTTTGAGACTGATCGGCCATTAACGCTGGCTGCCACACGCGAAGTACCGGCAACGGTACTGGTCAGGGTGGTGGTGACCATGCCCTTAACATCTGTTTTAACAGTTTTTTCTGAAAGTACAGCACCGTTATCTGCACTCATTGTAACCAGGATGTCTGGTACAGCATTGCCCTGTGCATCGGTCACACGGGCTGTCACTGTTTTTTGTGTTTTACCATCTGCCAGTGAGACTTCAGGGAGGACACTGAAATTCTTTTTCTCAATCCGCGCCGTATTCTGGTCAGGACGGAATGAGAGTTTCAGTGTCTTACTCCCCTTGTCTTTAATACTGGCCGTAATGATTGTTCCACCGGAATGCAGGGAGGTTACCGGAACAACGACAGTGCCATCGGACTCAGTGACAGCCGTTCCTGCAACAGTCGCGCCATGGTCTGCTTTCAGTATGACGGCCTGACCGGGTACGGGATTATTTTGTGCGTCAACAACCTTTACTCGAAACTTGTTCTGCGATTGCCCATCAGCAATGGCATTGTTTTCAATTATGTCCAGGGCATCAATCAGAGCGGTGGTGTTATCTGCTGTCAGCGTTACATTAGCCGATGCAAAATGGACGTTTCGGGCTGATGGTGTCAGCGTGAACGTTTCCGGCATGGTTCCAGCAGTGACTTTCATCACATATTCTCCAGCGGCACGTCGGGAGAATGCCGACAGGGTGGCGCGATGGCTTCCACGAAGTTTAGATGTTTTATCAATGCTGATTTCTTTTACAGCAATATCAACCGGATGCCCATTTTTGTCTTTCACCTTCAGGACAAACTCTTGCTGCGCCCCCCCGTCAGCAGGTAGTGTTGCGGTAGAAGGCGAGAACGAACTGGTCGTTGTATCGATCGCAGCCTGGGTGACGGTAACCTGAGTGTCGGCCGGGCTGGAGACATTCCCTTTTTTGTCCACGGCCACGCCGCTCACGGTGTAGCTATTAACGGCCCCCCCGCCAGAGTGGTATGTCGGCATGACAACGTCCCAGCCGCTGCCGCTCTGCAAAATTTTTCCTCCGGCAGCAATCAGTGCCGGCGCTAACCAGTCGATATGCTCAAGCCCATATTTGCTTGTTACTGATACCCCGAGCGATTTTCTTTCACCGGCGTAGCCAGTGACTAAACCAGCCGTTTTGAGACGGATCACTTCTTTTTTGCGGTATTCCAGAACAATATTATTGTTGCGTTCTACGAAATTATAACGGCTACCCACCAGGCTGCGCATAGCGGCCACTGCATCAGGGTTAATCTGCTGTTGCCACGGCACTCCGGGTTGGTAATTAATGTCGACGCCAAAATGAGTATCATTCTCACTCGATTTACCCTGCCGTTGCTCGGCGCTGAGTGTAATTAACGGTACTGGTGTGTAGGTTACTCCCGCCGTAATGGCGTGTGGGTCTCGCTGGCGATTATCTTTGCCAAACAGTCCGACCTCCTGGCCATAATATTGTTCATAGGTCAATTTTCCACCCAACTGTGGTAGCACAGGAAGCCAGGCCTGAGCCCGGACATCCCATCCATTAGCGGGCCGTTCTTCATAATCGGTAATATCTGGCGAGTTTTTCCAGTTAGTCAGGCGTTGGTATCCGTTTACACCTAACTTTAAGAAATTGCGCCAATACTCCAGCCCTAGCCCCATGCGAGCATGGTCACGCGAGAGGTCATAGTCTAAAAAAGTATTCCCTCCCAGCATCCACGAATCAGTAAACCAGCGATATCCCATACCCAAGTTTAACTGGGTGCGGTCATCTGTGCGGTGCAGACTGGCCTGGGTGAAGACAAGACTGTCATTTTTATCATACAAAGGGACCAGCAGGTCAAACTGAGAGTTTTTGAGGGAGAAGTGTTTGTTGGTATCCAGTTGTACTCTTGCAGTACCAAACCGGCTTAGCCACTGCTGAATTTCACTACTGACCTCGCCGGAGGCCATCCCGCGAGCCATTGACGCCGCCGCATCACCGTTTGGGCTCTGGCTTAGAAATGTGCCTGCCTTTGAAGCCATCCCTGCCAGTTTTAGATTTTCTGCTTCGTCGTCAGGCGTGCCGGATGCATCAGATGCAATGTTATGATGTATATCTCTTGATAAAGGCTCATAAGGAACGTCGAGTTCATCTCCCGGCTGCAGATGGTCAAAGCCATGCGAAAAAGTACGTAGCTGATTTAACTGGCGCAGTGCTGACAGCGGTATATTGTATTTTTTTGCTACTGACTCTATGCTTTCTCCTGATGACAGGGTGTAGACTTTTGTTGGCACTGCCGCACGACTATTGGCACTTTCCAGAAAGTGTCGGTCGTTACCCGCGCCTGCCATTAATGGTGTGAATGCGCCTGCCAGCGGGAAAGCTATTTGGGCGATAATATTCACCCATGCTATCAATTTCGTCTTGCGCGGGCGCTTAATCACTGGCTTATTATGTTGTGGGTAAATGGAGTGTGTAGTCACTGTATAGTTTCTCTGTAACGTTGTTTAAAATCTAAACGAGATACACATCAGCATTCTGATGCGTTTTTAATGACGATGAGGATGGGCTACGTGGTGTGTAAAAAGTAAAAATTCATTGATGTGTTTGAAGCCCAGTTTTTTAAGCGCCCGTTTACGCCAGTAGTAGGCATTTTTAGTCGATATATTCATCCACGCGGCCACCCCATGCATATTCTGAACCAACAGATACCGATTTAAAGCGGTCCACTCTTTCGCGCATAGAGACATATCGTTGGCATCTGCTTTCCTGGGCTGTAACTTCCCGTTCATCCATAACAACACTGACTCACGCATGCTGCGCAGTCCTGCTTTAGCAAGAACAATGGCGTGAGTCCCGCGGAACTGTTGAAGAATTAAGGGCGTCATTTCATCCACCAAAAACAGTGCGGGAAAGTGCAACTGATAAGAGATGCTTTGTAGCCACTGAAGGCTACGAGATATTTCGAGCGGTGAGCAATCGACCAGAGTGATAATGATATATGCCTTGTGTTCCGCGCGGTAAAGGCTGAAATCAACAGGTAATGGGTTAATATCCCATATGGCCTCAGGTATCAGTTTCATAATACCAATTGTAAACAGGGGAGAAGCAGAAAATAACTTGATTAACAGAGGAGATACATTGCAATGGACTGAGGGGTGCATGGTTTTTGGCTCCAAAATATAAAAAAGTGCCTGAAGCAGAAGCAATGCTGTCAGAGAACTTACGCAGAGTTCATAAGCAGGAACTTTGGCTAATTAGTCAGTCACGGAAAGTCACTAATTAAAACACAAACGCCGCTGATCAACAAAAACGATCAATAAAAAGAAATTAATCGTTAAAAGCAATCAATGGCCAGATGATTGATCGTTAATGTCGATCATGCTTTAAGGCATATATACAAAAATATTCTTAATATTCATGGGCAAAGAAAGAAATATCAAAAATGGGTTTAAATGGTGAAATTGCGGTGACAGGAGAAATTCCGTCAAGTAAAGAAATTTTTTATTACATTTTTGGCAGCGAGAAATATACAGGTATATTTTGATATTTTTAAGACCCGTATATTCCTACCGACTTCAGCAATCACATCTTGCACGGTCGCCTCCCGCGCTGGCTGCCCAGTCTATGGTCTCTCTGTCGCAGCAGTCCAGCGAGAACGTGACCCGCAATTTTTCATTGTTGTCGCAGCCAGACTTGAAGCCGTCTGAACACCAGCGCATGTCGTTTTCTGCAACCGCGATTTTACCCTTATGCTCACGCTTCAGTCGCTCCGGTTTTCCGTGCAGTAGCAGCAGGTTATGCTCACTCATTATCCGGTATAGCCGTTTGGCATTTGTCGGTGACAGTCCTTCTGTGCGACGCAGCTTGCGCAGGCTCCCCCATACACCTCGATAACCATAGCTGAGCATGTCGCTGATGATATCGAGGATATCCGACAGTATCTCAGCATCAGCTTCGCCATTACGTCGTTCACAGCGCCCGTCCTGCCAGTCTGCAGAACTGTTAATCTGCAGTGACATCTGCGTACGCTCCCATGGCGCGGCTGAGCAGGGCTATCCTATTCCCCGCCCTTTGGCAACATGGGCGCGTGCGCTATCCATTTCCACAACTGACCGTACTCCGTGGTTTCTTTGGGGCTCTCAACTTCCGTCGTCTTCTTACCCAGCAGGCGCTAGATCTCCCGGATCTGTTTCAGAGCATAAGCTCAGAAGCTGGAACGGTTTCCTTTCCGGCTGCTACAGCGGTGATGCTGCCTTTCTGATACTGCTTCTTCCACTTAAACAGCAGGTTGGGCTGAACACTGTGCAGGCGGGCGACATGTGTAACATTCATGCCTGGCTCCATCGTCTGCTGGATAATGGCAATTTTCTCCTGAGGAGTCTTGCGTTTACGGATTTCTTGCCCTAACAGGATCCCGGTCATCTCAAAGCCGGATCTTTAAATTTAAACGCATTGCTTCGGCACAAATGATGGAGATTTAAGCAGAGCAATAAGCTGGTATGGTAGTGTAAGAACTAATCTCACATTTTGAACCGGAGAATTTATGGCCCGTACGATGACAGTAGACGTGGGTGATGAGTTGCGTGATTTCATTGATGCCCTGGTCAGGGCCGGCGATTACCACCCCCAGAGTGAAGTTATGCGGGACGCACTTCGTTTGCTGCGTGAAAAGGGATCAGCAGCGGTGATGCGAAACCATGGAATAAGGATGCATTCCTGAAACAGGTCAGAGTCAGGGAGAGGAATGAAAGAGATTGAGATGATCCGAAAGGCGGAAGAGAATCTTGAGGCTATCTGGGATAACAATTTCAGGTATTTCGATGTTATTCAGGCTGATGAGTATATGGGCCGGATTGCTGCTGTATTTTATGTGCTGGCTACACATGACATCGGGATCCGGTGCCCGTAACCGGAAGAAAATATCTGCTCACTACCAGTGGCACAACACATGATCTATTTTGTGCCAGTGCATTCTGTGATCACCATAATCCGTATTCTCAGTCAGTCTCAGGACACAACGAGGCATCGTCTTATGAATTTACTTCTCATAAAACATAAGTTAAATATTAATAAATAGTATGCTCTACAGCGTCAACCCGAAGATATACAGCGCTCAATTTTTTCGCACCACATTTATCCTACATTACTTTTTCCAGTACACGACAAATCATTCATAATTAACAGCATAATTTTTCCTTTTGAAATGCATTTAAGGAGTTATTCTTAGACATATAATGATACATGAATGGTACAATTCATAATTGAGTGAGATATTTTTTGTTGTACCATGGTATAAATATCCTTAGTGTGCCTCCCCAAAAGACACCATCAAATAGTCCGGTGAGCCCACCCATCAGCATGCAGAAGCTAGCTGATGCCGCAAGTCCAGGCTGAAGTAAGATGGCTGAAGTGAGAATGAATTTTGTACAAAAAGTTATACCGATCATTCCCAGCGTCAGCGGCGTCCCGGCCCTGATAACTCTGTCCGGGTTGCCTGAATCCTTTAGGAGAGGCTGTGACCGCCACATCCAGTATCCGAGTGCCCCCCCGCGAATATTCCGGCGACCATCAGAGTGAAACTTAACCCTGCCCTTTCTGTTTCAGCCATAATTCCGTAGCTTCCCCAGACAAGAAACAGTACCGGGAGTAAAAAAAGCCGTCCGGTTTTCATTTCCCTGTCATAAATGGCGGCAAAACCACGACGAAGTAAAAAAACCAGCAGGAGCCAGACCCAGAACGGTACATGGCTGAAAAATACAGACAGGTTCATAGTTTTTTCCTTTCCGTTTATTGATGACTACATTTAGTTGTTGAGAATGGTTTCAGCCTTTTACTTGATTGCCCGCAGGCTATTTTTCTTTTTTTGTGCCCGGACGGAGGAGTTTATTCAACCTGCGCTGTTGCCAGGATTTAAGCTGATTATGAATAACAAATACCCTGAGTCCCCTGAACATAACCAGACTGCCCCATATAGCTGTCACGACAATGGACCAGTAGCTTTCCGGTGTAAGCAGAAAGTTAATAACCATCATTGCGGTGCATGTCAGAAGAGCCGTTGCAAGTATTTGCCAGAACTTCATTTCCCGGGCAACCTGGACTCTGGCATCACTGATACGTTCATTCAGTGCGTTGACGGCGTCACCGGCCTCTTCCGAGAGCTCAGATACGCTTACGTCAAAGGCTGAGGCAAGCGCACTCAACGTTTCAAGACCAAGTTTCTGCCCTTTTTCAGTGCGCTGGACCGTTCTGACAGAAATCGATGCCACTTCAGCCAGTTGCTCCTGAGACCAGGCCTTCTTCAGGCGAAGGACTTTCACTTTTTCTGCGACGGTCATCGATATACATCATGTCTGATATATGTTGGTAGCGGCTAAGATATTCGCGTTTCCTGTCGGCACCGTACACGACACGGGCCTGACAGTAAGATGACACCACGGCGACAGGTGCATCCCGAATGACGAGATGAGCCCTTATCACAGACTTACTCTTCAAAAATAAAGGTATCTCCGCAGGCGACAGGTTGCGTATTCCTGAGCCACAGTGTTCCCCATCTTCCGGTGCAGTGGCAGCCCAGAACCTGCTCAGGTGCGATCTCACGCAAAAATGCTTTCAGCCTTATCAGCCTGAGCGGTGACGCTGCCCGTAGATGAAATCCCCCAATAAGGGCGTACACGCGGTTTTCCCCCGTAATGTTCATGCAGTAGCGAACGGTGTTCTCCAGCCCACGGTGACCACACCCGGTCATAATGACCAGCCCACGCGATGAGCACCAGATAAGCGTACCTTCATCAGACACATAATCAGGCGTGCCGTTTTTGTAATCGGTATAACCCCAGGGCTCCGGGCTTTCCACGGGGATTTCACCACTCCAGACAAAACGTCCTGCCACGACCCTCGGGGTTTTAATGTACTCCACGTTAAGACCGCGAAAACGTTCCACTACCGAAAGTTTCTTAAGAGGAATGACTTTTCCGGGAAGCCTGATACCCGCATACCTTTGCCGTAATACGCCGGGATGGCAGATAATGCGCGTCCCGGCGCTGAGGGATGCTATTCCGCCACTGTGATCGTAATGCCCGTGTGATAATACAACCGCGTCCAGATCTGTCAGCGGCTCGTTGATCAGCCTTGCGTTGTGAACAACGGTTTCATCCAGGCCGGAGTCAAACAGTATCCGGCTCTCTCCGTCGTTCAGGAGGATGGAGAGGCCTGCACGGGACTGCATTCCTGCGGCCGTGCGCGGGGACAGATGGTTTTCGACCAGAATGGTCATTTTGAGTGCCACAGCTTAGTTCTCCCTTCGAGGGTAATCACCCGATAGTCCTGAAAGCAGAGCTGTTTCGTGGTCCATGGCAGCATTATTCTCACTGCAGCAGATAAAGACTTATCAGCATGCCAACCCGCCATACCCTGCTCCCCGAAAGCAGCCAGATTTCAGCAGTGATAACGAAAATGAGTGAAGCTGTCAGAACGATATCAACCCTGTTCAAAAAATCATTACCCTTTTTAAAACCTGTGCTTGTATTCATTACAGAGTACTTCCTGCTGCATGCACTTGTTTAAATAACCCGGAAACGGAAAGGGATTAGTGAGTATAACGTCACTAAACAGTGATAGTGTATTCACGGAAAGACCCTACAGGACGAATAATGAAATTACAAAAAAGGGCGCTGGCTACCGGAATTCTCGTACCCGTAATTCTGGCTACACTCTGTCGTCAGGCATAGCCTGGCGACAGCTGAACAGGGACACGGCCGTGACGGCGGACATACTGATGTGCCAGGTCGACCATATCACGTCCATTGCCCGCCATGCGAGCATGGTAACAACCAGGCTCGCCGCTCTTCCCTGTGAAAGCGTCCTGCAGCAGATGACGGAGAACGGCGCACTCATGCCTCACATCCGCAGCACCGGGCTTATACGGGATGGTATAGTAATCTGCTCGTCCGTGACCGGTGTCAGGCAACAAAGTGCCGATGAGATTTTCGATGTTGCCGATTCAGCTCCCAGGGAAAATAATTATCATAGCCACGGGGGGACCAGCAGCGTGCCTGTGCACGTGGCTGTTATCTACGCGTATGGCACCTGCTCCGGCGCCAAAGCACTGATGCGATACCAGCGTCCCGACGGCAGGAGTATTTCGTCTGGGGTGTTTATCCAGGCCGCTGAAGAGGAAGGTCTGATAGTCAGCCTGACGCAGCATCTGTTCAGCCTGATTGAAGAGGATGTCAGGGCCTGGCTGGCACCATCATCAACTCACTGGCCGGACTTTGGGTGCAATACTTACCCGGCACACCGGAAAATGCGTTCCTTACTGCGACGCTATCATCTGATTAAGCTTCATGAAATGCTGGAATGCGATGAGCTTTCCCGGCATATACGACCGTCGTAATGAATAAGGCTGCAGCTTTTTATACCTTCCAGTTGCCGTCCCTCCGACCTGACCCGCGGCTCAATTATCCACAGCCTCGGTGGAAAAACAGGCAATATGCCTGTGGATAACAACGAAGGATCGGCACAAAGCCACAGAGGACTGGTGGGGAGACCCCGCCGGTTCGAAACGCTCAAAATCCAGGAAAAAAGGCATCTGTCGTTGATTGACAAAAAAAGAGGCTGAAAATATTTTTACTGCATATCCATGGACCTTACCCGATTATGTTGGGAAGGATCAGAACGGCATATTCAGTTTACCGTTGTGGAACATCACTCCCAGCTTAAAGCATTCCCGGTTGCTGTACCCCTCGCTTTTATTATCAGCAGCCTGATCTTGCTGTTCAGTGCCTCTGCAATTCCGTTTGATATACCGTTGCGCATGGTGTTCAGGATACCGTACAGCTTTTTCCCTATCGTTTTAGCCACGTTCTTCACTATGGAGACATCGCAGTTAGCTGCCAGCTCCAGCCATTTTTTCCAGTCATTGCGTCTTTTCTCGAACCATGGCCTGTTCTAGATATCCTTTGGAACCTCTTTCAGCACCCGGCGCTGGCCAGTCAGCTTCATCCGCGCATGCAGCCATACCAGCTTTTCCTGCCGGGATCCGGTCATCCACTTGTCGCTGAACTGCCACAGGAAGCGGGCAGCTGATACTGAGGGCGGTCGCAATGACGCGATTTGAGCGGCGCTGTTTAAACTTAATCCGTAATACATTAAGGTAAATGCTCATTTCTGGTCTCATGTTCTTTTTTTACATGCCATGTCATATCCCTGGAGGGTGAAAGCCTCTAAAATAAGGCGGAACAGGAGATGAGCGATCGGATGAAATCGGTATCAGAATCAGCAGACCCCATATACCCTGTAATTACCTGACTGACAGCCTGTCCGTGCACGTAGAACCGTTTAGAAATAATCAGGTATAATGAGTACCAAATTCTGCTCTAAGGTCAGTTTTTTATGAATATTTTTAATAAAATTAATCTGCGAATTTTATTGTGGGCTACTTTCGCTGGCGGAGCCATAAGTTCTCTGGTCAAATCTGGTACCGAGGCTAATATGCCGCCACGTATGACCGGAGAAGTTTCTCCACCAGCACTAAATATTGATGCCTGGCTCGGCCCGCTGGGTATCAGTTCTCACTCACTGGATTAGGTTTATCAGGGGATAAACGTTCCTGGTGCGGTCATGCTCTATCACTGGGGGTTTAGCTTTATTTTCGCCGGCCTTTACGTCCTGGCGTCTGCCTTTTTACCCGGAATTAGACTCTGGTATGGGGCAGCTTACGGGATTGTGATTACTCTGGTTATGCATGGTTTACTTATTCCTGCTCTGGGATTCAGAAACCCCGTTTATCTTAACGGGCAGACAGGCTGGCTCTGGGATCTCAATGGCTATGAATTCTGGAGTGAGCTGCTTGGCCTATATGCTGGTCAGTCTCCATTGAAGTAAGCCTTATAGCCGTTCTGGCTATGTTTTCTCGTCCGTTACGGGGGATGTGGGTGACCGGCTCAGGTCTGTAGTGATGTATCCCGGGAGCATCCGGGCCTGGTGTAGTTGGCTTCTCAGGAAAACCCTTTTTATCAACCGCTGGTCTGTGCAGGTGTAGAAACAGCGCTGTTTTTCACGTGACGTGGCCACCAATGTCTTAATCAGGGCCGGACGCCTGGCGTTCGTGCGCGACTGCAACATAAGCTGGATTATCTCTGGCGCAGTTGTACCGGTGAAAAGTCTGAGCAGAACGACCGGGTGTATCACGTCCTCAGCGGCAGTGAGTGGAATGGTCGACGTCAGATTCAGCCGTCGGTGTTGGTAAACAGCATCTGTCTGCTGAAAAGCGCGCTGGATATTAGTTTTAATGATGCGCGGAACGCAGGTTATGCTGGCACCTGCCAGAATTGGTGGCCGGTCAGACGGGCTGGATGCGCTGCTGAAAAGATGTGGCTGGGAGGCCGTCAGCAATGACGTTCTCTGAAACTGGTGGCCACCAGAGTAGGCTGAACTGTCTGACTGGGTTCATTCAGTCATTCGTGGACTTTGCAATCTTATCGTTCACCCTTATCGTGAACGCAGAAAATTGCAGACAGCATAGTTAATGAACTGAGGCAAGGAAAATGGAAAATACAGGAGAGAGTGTGCGCCATGGCGCGCTTGAGTTTTTCGATGTTACCTATGACATGCTGACATCCTCACACGCTGATGAGCTGTACCGGTTGAGAAAAATCACATTCAGTGACCGGCTGGGGTGGGATGTAAGGTGCAGTACGGGCATGGAGTCGGATGAATTTGATACCCACGGAACGCGATATATTCTCGGGATCTGCGAAGGGCAACTTATCTGCAGCGTGCGCTTTGTCGATCTTGGGCGACCAAATATGATTAATCGTACATTCAGCGCCTGTTTTGGCGATGTGCCGCTCCCGCCAGCGGGCGTAGAGTCAAGCCGTTTTTTTGTTGATAAAGTGCGTGTCAGCCAGTTGCCCTGTAAGTCTTTTCCGGTGAGCCAGGCGCTTTTCGTGGCAATGATTAACTGGGCGCGTAAAAACGGGTATTACGGTATTCACACCATTGTAAGCCTGCCGATGCTGGCCATCCTGAAACGCACAGGGTGGAAGATAGACGTGCTCCGGGAGACGTTTCTCAGTGAGCAGGAACGCATTTACCTGTTATATCTGCCGACGACGGCAGAAGACCAGGCCTGGATGGCATCAAAACTTGCCCGGGTTACGGGTCATACGATTACTGGCTGGCCTGTGGTGCTGCCTTTGTCAGTAATTCCAGCTCCGTGCTCAGCCGGATAGCCTGGCGGGCATTGCTTACGCCCAGTCTGGAGACAATATTACGCATGTGAAACTTTACGGTACTGACGGAAATGCCAAGTATGGTGGCAGTTTCGCCATAGGTTTTTCCCATGCTGGCCCAGTAGAGCACCTGGTGCTCCCGGGGCGTCAGGAAGTTTTTTTTCGTATCGTCTTGACATGCTGTCCCGCAGTCAGAGGCCGCGCCTGCAAGGCGATACATTTCAGCATTAATTTCTATAAGCAGCATCTGCATTTTTGCGGGGTCAGAAAACAATCGCTGTCCGGGAGTTGCGTCAGCGGTAGTGAAAGAAAGCAGCGACAAATTGTTCATGTGGTCATGCAGAACAAAAGTAAAGCCGCTGGTGATATTGTATCGCCGGGCACGTGAAAAAAGTCCTCTGAGCCGTAATCCTGAAACCAGAGTCATGTTTTTGTCCCAGGCAAAAGGGGAGGAGCATCTGAACGCGTTAAGAACCACCGGGTCCGAGAGCTGAAGATGTCCGTTCCGATAGAGCGTGACCCATTCTTCAGGGTAGGAGGAGATAATAAGTGCTTCAGAGGGGTTTCTTTTACTGACCACGGTATAGGCATATCTGACGTTCTCAGACACGACCAGATGCTTTTCGATAAACCGTTGTAGTCTGTCTGTTGAGGCTATGTCTTCCCTGAATAGGCCATACATAAGGGATCCTTTGCTGCGTTACAAGTAATCGATTAACGAACCATTATTATCGGACAAGAACCTGAAGTGTACTACAGCAGCACAGAAAGGTAATCGTTGCGTAAAATAAGACACGGAAGGGGCGGACAGTGCTTAGACAAAAGGCTGGCGAATGGTGAGAGAAGGAAGGTGGCAGGGCATGAGTTTCTGCTGCTGCCACAAAAGTATTTATTATTATGTCAAAAAGTGCTTCTTGTTGTCTGTACTTATTATACTAAGTGCCGGATAATAGCGTACTGGAGTACCCTGGTGTAACTTCTTTGCAGGTCATTGACCTACCTGACCGGTTCGCTGAAGGGGCTGGTCAGGTTCTTTTTTAGTATATTGAAAAGCGCGCATTAAGCCACCTGTCTTTTAAGACAGGTCATAGCCTCATGAGGCTGAGTTGATATCTGCGATTATGAAGGGATATCGCCCGTTTACCCGGGACCGGTCGTCACCGTGGCCGGGATTCGTCTGAACGTAAATGTCGCATTTTCTGCTTCGCTCCCATTAGGCTAAAAGAGCAGGGTTTCATTGCTGGATGGTGATGTTCTGCCGGACTTCCCGCGGGCAGGGGCATTGTTATTGCTTCAAGCCATTATGAATGGCCTGCTCGCGTCGGTGGTCGTTGTCTCCGCGGGAATGGAAGTAAAAATATCAGGGCAATGAGAGTGTTCTGACCTTCTCTCCTGCGCAGTTCCGCTCTGTTTGGTGTCAATGGCCGGTTGCTCACTCTGCGGCAGTTGCGAAAGCAGGATGATACGGACTCCATGCTGAAGCTGCCTGCGTGGTACTGGGGGGGAGCGTGGCTGCCGGGAAACTTAAGTCTATCACCGGGCCAGGGACCGGTTTATTGGGCCCTGTGGTCAGTGCAGAAAGACTGTCATTCAGCTTAAGCGTGGCTGGCTTCAGATCATAACTTTCATGGACGAGCCTGAGGAACGTGTCACGATTAAAGAGATCTTCGATATCACACTCCTCACGCTTTGACTCCAGTGCATCAGACACAAATACCACGTTCTTTCTGTTAAGCATACCCTGCTGCTGAAGCTCAACTGAAGTCTCCCGGCTTTGCTTCTCATCATCCAGAAGCACAACGACATTGAGGTTCTTAGAGGACAAAAGAGAAACCATGTAGGACATGCGTTGTGCCCCACCGGCAGGAGTTATTGTTATTTTGCTGTTCTGATTTATTCAACAAAGCCGTCTTTGAATTATATCACCACATCCACCATACGACTTTCTAAAAGCCAATTCGTTGGCTAGCTGATTTTTTTCATTTCACAGTCTGTTCAGGCAAGGAAATTACGGTCTGCATCCGCCACCAGAACATATGCACACGCAAAAAATAGCGAGAGATATCCACCGGGGAGGAAAAGGGGTTTGAATCGCAGAGATTTCATTTTAGGTTCGTCGCTGCTGTTGGGCTGTGCCAAAGCAGGTTTCACCGCGCCAGAAGCCAAAGCAATTAATACCTCGGTTTATCGACCCCGCGTTCATTATGCGCCGGTCACCGGATTTATGAATGCTCCCAATGTGTTGCTTTATTGCGAAGGAGAATACCACCTTTTTCACCAGCATAATCCTTCAAGCGCGTTGGTGGGAAATGTCCACTGGGGGCATGCCGTCAGCAGCGATGTGCTGAACTGGAAGACCCTGCCTAACGCGTTGAACAACACGCCCTCCGGGCAGGCATTTAGCGGCAATGCTGTTGTGGATAAAAACAACAGCAGCCATAT
>NZ_JBSKJR010000010.1:0-127000 GCF_053709675.1 Enterobacter sp. UPMP2052 | reverse complement strand
AAAGAGGCCATCCGGAAGGATGGCCTTTTTGCGTTTATACGATGCATAAAATTCAGTTCGGGTAAGGCTAATTCACTATCCGGCAATCAGGCCGCACACCACCCCACAATAAACGCCGCAATCTCATCGATATTGTTCAAATCCAAAACCGGCACGTCCAGCGACAACGCAATATCACTGGCCACCGCAATCACATGCTCGTCGAGCGTCAGTTCGGCAATATCATGCCCGGCATCGCGTCTGAACAGCAGGATCTTTGCAACAGCCTCATGCTTAAACCCCTCAACCAGCACCAGATCCAGCGTGGTATGGTCCATCCTGCTCACCAGATAAGCGAGATCCAGCGGCGTTTCGTCAGGGGTTTCCGTCATTAACGCCCAGCGTTGCTGACTCGCCACCATCGTTTGTGCTGCGCCTGCCTTACGCAACTCATAACTGTCTTTTCCCGGTTTATCGACATCCATATTATGGTGCGTGTGCTTAATCAGCCCGGGGCGTAAACCTCTGGCGCACAGGGCAGGTATGAGTTGTTTCAGCAGCGTGGTTTTTCCGGTGCCGCTCCAGGCTGAGATAGCTAAAACAGGCGTCATTTTTTCTCCTGCATTGTCTGTAGATCTTCCAGCGTATTGACGTTCACAAACGCAGATTTCAGATCGCTAAAATCAACGGAATGGCCGCCTGACTGGCGCATAAAGACCATTACCCTGCGTTCGCCTGCCGCCAGATAATCCTGCAATGCTGGGATTAGCGATCTGTGTATCATCGCAATCGTCGGGTGGTCGCGCTCGCCGTCATGCGCCCAGACCACGCGGGAATCACCGCGCTGCTGAACCATCCGCTCAACCAGACACGCGGGAATAAATGGCGTATCGCATGAACAGAAGACAAACCATTCCCCCCGATCCTGCTGCATGACCGAGAGCATCCCAGCCAGCGGCCCGGGATAATCAGCCAGCGTATCCTGATAGACAGGCAGCCCGCTACGCTGATAAATATCGATATGGCGGTTAGCACTCAGTACCCTTGCAGATACCTGGCCCGCAAGCGCATCCGCAACGTGCTGCCATAAGGGTTTTCCATTAAGAAGCTGGAGGCCCTTATCTTTTCCGCCCATACGCGTCGCTCTTCCCCCGGCCAGAACGACCCCAATAATTTCCTGGCTCTGATTCACTAATATCGCCTCTTTTATTGTGGGTTTGACCCTGTTAACGTATCTCTCTAAATGAAAGGAGCACGACCATGAAATGTAAACGTCTGAATGAAGTTATTGAACTCCTTCAGCCAGCCTGGCAAAAAGAGCCGGAGCTGAATCTGATGCAATTTTTACAGAAACTGGCGAAAGAGTCAGGTTTTGACGGTGAACTGGCAGACCTTTCTGACGACATCCTGATCTACCACCTTAAAATGCGTGATTCTGCGAAAGATGCTGTTATTCCTGGTATTCAGAAAGATTATGAGGAAGATTTTAAAACCGCATTGCTGCGCGCACGTGGCATAATTAAAGAGTAAAAGCTTGTAAGCGGCCCCACCGAAATCGCCACAAGATGATATCCTGAATCATTCGTATAATTTCCGGATGATCGGATGAACGACCAGGCTTTTACTTTCCAGACACTGCACCCGGATACCATTATGGATGCCCTCTTTGAGCAGGGTATTCGGGTGGATTCTGGGCTTACCCCGTTAAATAGCTATGAAAACCGCGTCTACCAATTTCAGGACGAAGATCGTCAGCGCTTTGTCGTAAAGTTTTATCGCCCTGAGCGATGGTCTGCAGAACAAATCCAGGAAGAACATCAGTTCGCCCACGATCTGCTGAATGACGATGTTCCCGTTGCCGCGCCGCTGATGTTCGATAATCAAACGCTGCTTACGCACCAGGGGTTTTACTACGCCGTATTTCCAAGCCTGGGTGGACGGCAGTTTGAAGCCGATAATATCGATCAGATGGAGTGGGTTGCGCGCTACCTTGGCCGCATTCATCAAACGGGACGCAAAATGCCGTTTATTGCACGCCCGACAATCGGCATTCAGGAATACCTTCTTGAACCCCGCCAGGTATTTGCTGCCTCAACCCTTATTCCTAAAGCATTAAAAGATGATTTTCTTAATGCGACCGATAAACTGATTGATGCGGTGAGTGCCTGCTGGCGGGATGATATTCCCACCTTGCGGCTGCATGGTGATTGCCACGCCGGGAATATCCTCTGGCGCGATGGTCCGCTGTTTGTCGATCTCGACGATGCCCGTATGGGGCCAGCGGTTCAGGATCTGTGGATGCTGCTTAACGGCGATAAAGCCGAGCAGCGAATGCAGCTTGAAACCATCATTGAAGCTTACGAAGAATTCAGCCCGTTCGATTCAGACGAAATTGCCTTGATTGAACCTTTACGTGCGATGCGTTTTGTTTATTATCTCGCATGGTTAATCAGGCGTTGGGATGACCCCGCATTTCCCCGGAATTTCCCATGGCTTACCGGGGAGGATTACTGGCGTAACCAGATATCCACATTTACCGAGCAGGTTAAGGTTTTACAGGAACCCCCTTTGCAATTAACGCCGATGTATTAATAGGACACACCCAGGAGAGAGTTGATCATGAAAAAAATTTGGCTGGCGCTGGCAGGTATGATTCTGGCATTTAGCGCTTCTGCTGCGCAGTTTACCGACGGCAAGCAGTACATCACGCTGGACAAGCCCGTTGCTGGCGAGCCTCAGGTGCTGGAGTTCTTCTCATTCTATTGCCCGCACTGCTATCAGTTCGAGGAAGTTCTTCATGTTTCTGACAACGTGAAGAAAAAGCTGCCGGAAGGCACCAAAATGACCAAATACCACGTTGAGTTCCTTGGCCCACTGGGCAAAGACCTGACTCAGGCGTGGGCGGTTGCGATTGCACTGGGTGTAGAAGATAAAGTTACTGCGCCACTGTTTGAAGCCGTACAGAAAACCCAAACCGTCCAAAACACCGCGGATATTCGCAAAGTATTCGTGGATGCGGGCGTGAAAGGTGAAGATTACGATGCGGCCTGGAACAGCTTTGTCGTGAAATCCCTGGTTGCTCAGCAGGAAAAAGCCGCTGCCGATCTGCAACTGCAGGGCGTTCCAGCGATGTTTGTTAACGGTAAATACCAGCTGAACATGCAGGGTATGGATACCAGCAGCATGGATATCTTCGTACAGCAGTACGCCGATACCGTGAAATACCTGGTCGAGAAGAAGTAATAAAACAAAACGCCGGTCAATGACCGGCGTTTTTGTATGAATCTTTGATGTTGTCTATCTGCTCGTCTTTCTTTTTCCAGAGCGTATTAAGCCACTGCTGGAAACGACGTTTGAAGTTCTTATCATTCACGTAATCGCCGTGCAGCCCGGTATCAATGGGAACCATGTCAACACGAACCACAATGCGCGTCAGTTTCCCGCTGAGCATATCGTAAAACGGCGTCTTGTCATTTTCCGGATAGCAAAGCGTAACGTTAAGTAGCTTGTCGAACTGCTCACCCAGAACGTTAAGCGCCATCGCAATACCGGCAGCCTTCGGTGGCAGCAAATTTCGGAAGGGGGAACGCGTCTGCAAATGTTTCTCGTGGGTAAAACGAGAGCCTTCGACAAAATTCACAATGGTTGTCGGGTGCGCGCGAAACTTCTCGCAGGAGAGACGCGTGGTTTCCACATCCTTGCCGCGCCGCTCAGGGTGACGAATCAAATAGCTGCGTGAATAGCGTTTCATAAACGGCATATCCAGCGCCCAGCAGGCCAGGCCGATAAAAGGCACCCATGCCAGCTGCTGCTTGAGAAAATATTTATTCATGGGAATGTGATTGCGAAACAGCACGCATAAAATCACGATATCCGCCCAGCTGCGATGATTGCAGATAAGCAGGTACCAGTTCTTTTTGTTCAGGCTTTCCAGACCTTCCACATCCCATTTCAAATGCGGATTCAAACGCAGCAGGATCGCCAGCCCTTCGCACCAGCAATACATCATAAAATTGCAAAACGTGGAAACCGCTCGCCAGACCCCAGGCACGGGCAGCAGCAGTTTAATTATTCCGGCGACGATAATGGGCACAGAACAGGCGACAGTAACCAGAATAGTTAAAATGACGCTTAAGAGTAGTGTTAACGCAGCGAGTAATCTCGACATGGTGAGCTTTTTCAGATAGTTAGCTTAAATGGGCAGCCGGCTATCCGGCGCTGGGCGCTGATTCTATCAGAAATCAGCCAGAAAAATGGCGCTTTCACGCAGCAAGTTCGCCGCTTTTATCGGGCAGGCCCGAATTTACAACCGCAATCCAGCGAACGGTTCTTATATCCACATAGACTAAAAAGTCAGCAATAAGACATATTATTTGCGATCTTCATTTATCTATATGAATTTAAAAATGAAATTTTGATTTATGTTGCGAACGGTGCGCCTGTTTTTAAAATGAATTGAAAGTATTCACAAACTTATCCACAGTTTGATCTTTGCGAGCGATCTCCACGATCGCAAAATCTTTTGCTGGATCAGGCGCTAATAACTGATGTTTTCATCCTTATGTGGCATCCTTTACCCATAAATTGATTAAAGGCACGCACACTATGGTTCAGATCCCAGAAAACCCTCTTATTCTCGTCGACGGCTCTTCATACCTGTATCGGGCGTATCATGCGTTTCCTCCTCTGACCAATAGCGCAGGGGAACCAACCGGCGCGATGTACGGCGTGCTTAACATGCTACGCAGTTTGATCCTCCAGTATCAGCCAACCCACGCGGCCGTCGTTTTTGATGCGAAAGGCAAAACGTTCCGCGACGAGCTGTTTGAGCATTACAAATCTCACCGCCCGCCAATGCCTGACGATCTGCGTGCGCAGATCGAACCGCTGCATACCATGGTAAAAGCGATGGGCCTTCCGCTACTGGCGGTTTCAGGCGTCGAAGCGGATGACGTGATCGGTACGCTGGCGCGCGAAGCTGAAAAAATGGGCCGCCCCGTTCTGATCAGCACCGGCGATAAAGACATGGCGCAGCTGGTGACGCCGGGGATCACCCTGATTAATACCATGACCAACACCATTCTGGGGCCAGAAGAGGTGGTGGCTAAATATGGCGTGCCGCCAGAGCTGATCATCGATTTCCTCGCCCTGATGGGTGACTCGTCGGATAACATTCCTGGCGTACCGGGTGTCGGTGAAAAAACCGCTCAGGCGCTGCTGCAGGGCCTCGGTGGATTAGACACGCTATACGCTGAGTCTGACAAAATCGCCGGTCTCACCTTCCGTGGCGCAAAAACCATGGCGACGAAACTGCAAGATAACAAAGAGGTTGCCTACCTCTCCTATCAGCTGGCAACCATTAAAACAGACGTTGAGCTGGAACTGACCTGCGAGCAGCTTCATGTTCAGGAGCCTGCTGCTGAAGAGCTGCTCGGCCTGTTTAAGAAATACGAATTCAAGCGCTGGACCGCCGATGTCGAAGCAGGCAAATGGCTTCAGGCTAAAGGGTCTAAACCGGCGGCGAAGGTGAAAGAGACCATTGCGGTGGATGCCGAAGAACCAGAAGACGAAGAGGCAGTCACGCTCTCGTTTGAACACTATGAAACCATTCTGGACGAATCACAGCTGGTTGAATGGATTGAAAAGCTGAAAAAAGCGCCGGTATTTGCCTTTGATACCGAAACCGACAGCCTCGATAACATCTCTGCCAATATGGTAGGTCTCTCCTTTGCCACTGCGCCCGGCGTGGCCGCCTACGTGCCTGTCGCGCACGACTACCTTGATGCACCCGATCAGATCCCGCGCGACCGCGTGCTGGAGCTGTTGAAGCCTGTTCTGGAAGATGACAAGGCGCTTAAGGTGGGGCAAAACCTGAAATTTGACCGCGGCATTCTGCAAAACTACGGCATTGAACTGCGCGGGATCGCCTTCGACACCATGCTGGAATCCTACATTCTGGACAGCGTGGCTGGGCGTCATGATATGGATTCACTCTCCGATCGCTGGCTGAAGCACAAAACCATCACCTTTGAAGAGATTGCGGGGAAAGGCAAAAATCAGCTGACCTTTAACCAGATCGCCCTCGAAGAAGCGGGCCGCTACGCGGCGGAAGATGCTGACGTAACGCTGCAGCTGCATTTGAAAATGTGGCCGAAACTGCAGAAGCACGAAGGTCCGCTGAATGTGTTTCAGCATATCGAAATGCCGCTGGTGCCGGTGCTGTCTCGCATTGAGCGTAACGGCGTGAAGATCGACCCAACCGTACTGCATAACCACTCTGGCGAGCTGGCGCAGCGCCTGACCGAGCTTGAGCAAAAAGCCCATGAGCTGGCGGGCGAGCCGTTTAACCTCTCGTCACCGAAACAGCTGCAAACGATTCTGTTTGAAAAACAGGGGATCAAGCCGCTGAAGAAAACCCCTGGCGGCGCGCCGTCGACCTCTGAAGAGGTGCTTGAGGAGCTGGCGCTGGATTACCCGCTGCCAAAAGTGATCCTTCAGTATCGCGGGCTGGCGAAGCTGAAATCGACCTACACCGACAAGCTGCCGCTGATGATCAACCCGAAAACGGGCCGCGTGCATACCTCTTATCATCAGGCGGTTGCGGCAACCGGACGTCTCTCATCGACCGATCCGAACCTGCAAAATATCCCGGTGCGCAACGAGGAAGGGCGTCGTATTCGTCAGGCCTTTATTGCGCCGGACGATTATCTGATTGTCTCTGCGGACTACTCGCAAATCGAGCTGCGCATTATGGCGCATCTGTCCCGTGATAAAGGCCTGCTCACCGCCTTCGCAGAAGGTCAGGACATTCACCGGGCAACGGCTGCTGAAGTCTTTGGCCTGCCGCTGGAGAGCGTGACCAACGAACAGCGCCGTAGCGCGAAGGCGATCAACTTCGGTCTGATTTACGGGATGAGCGCCTTTGGTCTTTCTCGTCAGCTCAACATCCCGCGCAAAGAGTCGCAGAAGTATATGGATCTCTACTTCGAGCGCTACCCGGGCGTGCTGGAATATATGGAACGTACGCGCGCGCAGGCGAAAGAGAAGGGCTACGTCGAGACGCTGGACGGCCGCCGTCTCTACCTGCCGGACATCAAATCCAGCAACGCCGCACGCCGCGCAGGTGCTGAACGCGCCGCGATCAACGCCCCAATGCAGGGCACCGCAGCGGATATCATCAAACGCGCGATGATCGCCGTGGATGCCTGGCTGGAAAAAGAGAAGCCGCGCGTAAAAATGATTATGCAGGTACACGATGAACTGGTGTTCGAAGTGCACAAAGACGATCTGGAATCGGTCTCCCGCAAGATCCACGAACTGATGGAAAACAGCATGACGCTGGACGTGCCGTTGCTGGTGGAAGTCGGAAGCGGTGAAAACTGGGATCAGGCTCACTAAGCGTTCACGGAATAACGCGCGTTTTATGTAAGTAAGCAACATAATGACGCGCGTTTTGTGACGATCATTAGAATTCCCTATGTAAAGAATGAAAAAAAACTACGAAAAGTGCTTTTTCTACAGATAAAAAAGCGGTAGAGTTAACGACGTAGGGTACAGAGGTAAGATGTTCTATCTTTCAGACCTTTTACTTCACGTAATCGGATTTGGCTGAATATTTTAGCCGCCCCAGTCAGTAATGACTGGGGCGTTTTTTATTGCGGCAAAGAAAATGCCGGGCAAAAAAAAGCGCGGACTGTGCCGCGCCTGAAATTACTCTTCTTCCGCTTCGGTTGCGGGTTCCAGGTCGTTAAACCAGCTGTCGAGTTTCTGACGCAGCTTATCCACGCCCTGCTTTTTCAGCGAAGAGAACGGCTCAACCTGCACGTCGCCGTTGAAAGCCAGCACCGCTTCGCGAACCATATTCACCTGCGCTTTACGCGCGCCGCTTGCCAGCTTATCCGCTTTTGTCAGCAGCACCAGTACGGCAATATTACTCTCCACCGCCCAGGCAATCATCTGCTGATCGAGATCTTTAAGCGGGTGACGGATATCCATCAGCACCACCAGACCTTTCAGGCACAGGCGTTTCTCCAGGTATTCACCCAGCGCGCGCTGCCACTTGATCTTCATCTCTTCCGGAACCTGGGCATAACCGTAGCCCGGCAAGTCGACCAGGCGTTTGCCTTCTGCCACTTCAAACAGGTTAATCAGCTGAGTACGGCCAGGTGTTTTTGAGGTACGGGCCAGGCTCTTCTGATTTGTCAGCGTATTCAGAGCGCTGGATTTTCCCGCATTGGAGCGGCCAGCAAATGCCACCTCAATACCGGTATCGGAAGGCAGGTGGCGGATATCGGGCGCACTGGTGACAAAATGCGTCTGTTGGTAGTTCCAGGTAGTCACGTGGTCGTCTCCAAAATTCGTAATCTGGGGGGATTATACCTGAATGCGGGCAAAAGGCTTTTCCCATCGTAAGAAGCCTGTGAGCTAAAACCATGAGGTTTGTAAGAGATCTGCCATCCATGCTATGGGAGATTTAAGAGAAATCGCAGAGGCGAAAAAAGGTAATGCATTTAAAATCAGATAGTTGGTAATGAGTAATTATCTGAAAATCCGTTTATGTACTCTTTTGATGCTTGTTAGTTTAAGTGAACAAGGTAAAGTGTGCGTCAAGGCGAGGACGCCAACAGGATAACGACTTAAGGATAAGGGTCAGGAGCGCCAGGAGGCGAAGACTCAGGATTGTCAGGATGACCAGCGCCTGGAGGCGTTTTAACAGGAAACGGAACCGTATCACGGACGGTATCAGCCAACGGATAAACAGGGTTTGTTGTAGGCAAACACGGATTGTGTAACCCGTTAAGGGTTGAGAGTCAGGAAAAAAGGCGACAGATTGCTCTGTCGCCTTTTTTCTTTGCTTGCTTTCTGCTAGATTTCGCCGCAATTCTATACTGAATAAAACGACGTTAAGATAAAACATCATGAAAAAACCGACATCCGCAGCGGGTGCTAAGCGCCCTGCAAAAGCACGCCGCAAAACGCGCGAAGAACTGAACCAGGAAGCGCGCGATCGCAAACGCGATAAAAAACATCGTGGTCATGCTGCGGGTAGCCGTACAAGCGGTGACGGTGCAGCAGGCGCTTCTGCTAAAAACAAACAGCAGAAAGATCCGCGTATTGGCAGCAAAACGCCCATTCCTCTGGGCGTGACAGACACCCCGGTCACTAAGCAGCACAAACCAAAGAGCGAGAAACCTATGCTTTCACCGCAGGCTGAGCTGGACATGCTGGAGAACGACGAGCGCCTGGACGCGCTGCTGGAACGTCTTGAAGAAGGTGAAACCCTGACCGCAGAAGAGCAGTCCTGGGTGGATGCCAAACTGGACCGCATCGACGAGCTGATGCAGAAGCTTGGTCTGTCTTACGATGATGAAGACGACGAAGAGGAAGAAGAAAAGCAGGAAGACATGATGCGTCTCCTGAAGGGTGGAAACTAACATTTGCACCCGGCAGGTACAGTCGTCCTGCTTATAACCCTTCCGGTTATATGTTATCTGGTGTGGTTATTCGTTAAACTACGGCGGTTGTCGCGGCGACAGACGTGGCTGCGCACCCGAATGATGGCCCGCAATGGGGCCAGAACGGGCCGCCGTATACGAACGCGACACCAACGGAAGGAGTGAGCATGTCTGTACCATCAATCGACTGGGATTTGGCCCTGATCCAGAAATATAACTATTCCGGGCCGCGCTATACCTCATACCCCACGGCGCTGGAGTTTTCCGACGCTTTCGGTGAGGCTGATTTTCAGCAGGCCGTCGCGCGCTACCCCGAGCGCCCGCTGTCGCTCTACGTCCACATTCCTTTCTGCCACAAGCTCTGCTATTTCTGCGGCTGCAATAAAATCGTGACCCGCCAGCAGCATAAGGCCGACCAGTATCTGGATGCGCTTGAGCAGGAAATCCTGCACCGCGCACCGCTGTTTGCTGGCCGTCAGGTTAGCCAGCTGCACTGGGGAGGCGGCACGCCAACCTATCTCAATAAAGCACAAATCAGCCGTTTGATGACGCTGCTGCGCGGCAACTTCAGGTTTAACGACGATGCCGAAATCTCGATCGAAGTCGATCCGCGCGAAATTGAGCTGGATGTCCTGGATCACTTACGCGCAGAAGGTTTCAACCGCCTGAGCATGGGCGTGCAGGACTTCAATAAAGAGGTGCAGCGTCTGGTGAACCGTGAGCAGGACGAAGAATTTATCTTTGCCTTGCTCAACCACGCGCGCGATATCGGCTTTACCTCGACCAATATTGACCTGATCTACGGCCTGCCGAAGCAGACGCCAGAGAGCTTTGCCTTTACGCTCAGGCGCGTGGCCGAACTGAATCCGGATCGCCTGAGCGTATTTAACTACGCGCATCTCCCGACGCTGTTTGCCGCTCAGCGCAAAATTAAAGATGCCGATCTGCCTTCTGCCCAGCAGAAGCTGGATATCCTGCAGGAAACCATCGCGTCGCTGACCGAAACCGGCTATCAGTTTATCGGTATGGACCACTTTGCCCGTCCGGATGACGAACTGGCGATCGCCCAGCGTGAAGGGGTCTTGCACCGCAATTTCCAGGGTTACACCACCCAGGGCGATACCGATCTGCTCGGGATGGGCGTTTCCGCCATCAGCATGATTGGCGACTGCTACGCGCAAAACCAGAAAGAGCTGAAGCTGTACTATCAGCAGGTGGATGACACCGGCAACGCGCTGTGGCGCGGCATCGCGTTAACGCGCGACGACTGTATTCGTCGGGATGTGATTAAAGCGCTTATCTGCAACTTCCGCCTCGATTTCAGCGAGATTGAAGCGCTGTGGGATCTGCAGTTCAGCGATTACTTTGCGGAAGATCTGAAGCTGATTGCGCCGCTGGCAAAAGATGGGCTGGTGGACGTCACGGACAGCGCGATTGTGGTTACGCCAAAAGGGCGTCTGCTGATCCGTAATATCTGCATGTGCTTTGACGCCTATCTGCGGCAAAAGGCGCGTTTACAGCAGTTCTCGCGGGTGATTTAAGCGGCAATGCCGGGTGGCGCTTCGCTTACCCGGCCTACGTTTCACGCTTTTGTAGGCCGGGTAAGGCGAAGCCGTCACCCGGATTCTCATCGCCAGCTCGCTAGCTAAGCAGCCCCACCAGCGCTGCACACAGGACGGCAGCAACGGCGGTTTGCGGCGTGTGGCTTTCAGCGGCTCCGCTTGAGAGCAGAGTGATTAATGATTCCAGCATGATGGTCCCCCCAAATTTCCGGGCACGATCATACAAAACTCATCGGAACAGTAAAGCGCAAAATAACGGCAATTTGCGCTCAATTAATAATCTTTACACAGCGGTAAAGATCACTCCATTCCCAGCTCTTTCAGCTTACGCGTCAGGGTATTACGGCCCCATCCCAGCAGGCGAGCCGCCTCCTGTTTATGTCCCTGCGTATGGCGCAGCGCGGTAGTTAACAGCGTGCGCTCCATCTCAGGCTGCGCTTCGGAAAGCAGGTTTTGATGACCGGAACGCAACGCGCGGTCGGCCCACTGCGCCAGAAGCGTCGCCCAGCTGTCCGAAATCGTAGAGCCGGTGTTGCTTTCTGGGGCGGTGGCCTCAAAGAGTTCTGCCGGTAAATCCTGAATCAAGACTTCCTGGCCCGCCGCCATCACCGTAAGCCAGCGGCAGGTATTTTCCAGCTGACGCACGTTACCCGGCCATGCCAGCCGGGTGAGGGCCGCATCGGTCTCCGGATGGAGCAGTTTGGCTTCCACACCGAGTTCACGCGCGGCGACCTGCAGGAAGTGACGCGCCAGGCGGGGAATATCCTCCCGACGCTCACGCAGCGGCGGGAGATGAACGCGGATAACGTTCAGGCGATGGAACAAATCCTCGCGGAATTTGCCCTCCTGCACGCGCAGTTCCAGGTTCTGGTGGGTGGCGGCAATAATGCGCACGTCCACTTTTACCGGAGCGTAGCCGCCCACGCGATAAAACTGACCGTCAGCCAGCACGCGCAGCAGGCGGGTCTGAACATCCAGCGGCATATCGCCGATTTCATCCAGGAACAGTGTTCCCCCGTCGGCCTGTTCGAAACGCCCCTGACGAATGGTATTCGCCCCGGTAAACGCCCCTTTTTCATGGCCGAACAGCTCGGATTCAATCAAATCTTTTGGAATGGCCGCCATGTTCAGGGCGATGAAAGGCGATTTTGCGCGCGGGCTATGGCGATGCAGCGCATGCGCGACCAGCTCTTTACCCGTTCCCGATTCACCGTTAATCAGAACGCTGATGGACGATCGCGACAGGCGGCCAATAATGCGAAACACATCCTGCATGGCAGGCGCTTCACCGATAATATCCGCCGTCGGGCCAAAAACGGGCGCGTTGCGGGGCTGCTGCTGCTCCTGATAGTGGCTGATGGCGCGCTCAACCAGCGCAACCGCTTCGTCAATATCAAACGGCTTAGGCAGATAATCAAATGCCCCTTGCTGGTAGGCGCTGACGGCTGCATCCAGATCGGAGTGCGCCGTCATTATGATGACCGGAAGCATAGGATGGCGCTGCTTGATCTGCTTTAACAGCGCCAGACCGTCCATACCCGGCATGCGAATATCGGAGAGCAGCACGTCCGGCGTTTTTGTGGTCAGGGCATCAAGCACGTCGCTGCCGCTTTCAAACGTCGTACAGGTTAATCCTGCCCCCGTGAGTGCGCGTTCAAGCACCCAACGGATGGAGCTATCGTCATCGACTACCCAGACTATCCCTCGTTGCATAAACGTCACCTTTATTTTTTAATCGGCAGGAAAACCGAAAACTCGGTATGTCCCGGCCAACTGGTAAATTCAATTTTGCCGGAGTGTTGGTCGATCAGATTACGGGCAATGGATAACCCTAAACCGGTGCCGCCCTCGCGGCCGCTGACCATCGGGTAGAACAGGGTGTCCTGCAAATGCGGTGGAATACCCGGCCCGTTATCTTCAACGTCGATACGCGCCGCCAGACGATAGCGTTCGCCGTGAAGCGTCAGCTGGAACGCGGTGCGGGTGCGCAGAATGATTTCGCCGCCCTCCGGGCCTAACGCCTGGAGCGCGTTGCGTACAATATTCAGCAGAACCTGTTCAATCTGGTCCGGATCGTGCGCCAGCTCCGGCAGGCTTGGGTCGTAATCACGCACCAGCGTGACGTTCTTCGGCAGCTCCATCGAGACCAGCTTCACGACGCGCTCAGCCACTTTGTGGATGCTTTCAGAGATATGCATGCCAGGCTGTTGCGGCCCGAGCAGGCGGTCAACCAGATTACGCAGGCGGTCTGCCTGCTCAATGATGACGTTGGTGTACTCGGCAAGCTCCGGGTCCGGCAGCGCTTTGGTTAACAGCTGCGCTGCGCCCCGTAATCCGCCCAGCGGGTTTTTGATTTCATGTGCCAGGCCGCGCACCAGATCGCGAGCGGCAATTTGCTGAGCGTGCTGGAGCTGCTCCTGACTCAGGCGTCGTTGGTTATCCATCGGGGCCATTTCCAGCAGGATAAGGCCATCAGGCAGGCGCTGCGCCGTCAGCGATAGAATGTGCGAGCGCCCGTCGATCACCAGCGTCACTTCATTATCGGTAAACCCCTGACCCGCCAGCAGGCTTTCCTGCATCAGTGCGATGTTCAGCGAAAAATAGCTCAGCAGTTCAGGAAGCGGGGTACCAAACAGTTTGCGCGCGCTTTGGGCGAGCAATTGCTGCGCCGCCGGGTTGGCGTAATGCACCGCCAGCTCGTCGTCGACCAGCAAAATACTGTTAATCAAAGAATTGAGGATCTGCCCAGCATCGGGCAGCGTGCCAGTTGCCATTCAGCAGTCTCCTGGAGTTGGCTGCACTAATTTAGTGCAGTATAGCGTTTTAGACGAAAAAAGCGCGTGAGATCAGTTTGTTGGTGGAGAAAAAAGCCCATCCGAAGATGGGCTGAAAGTTTCCACGGCAACTAAAACCTGCGTCTTTCTCGCGACAGCTGCGTTGGCTGCTTTCGTTCACCCCGATCACTTACTGATGTAAGCTCCCGGGGACTCACTCAATTGCCGCCTTGCTGTAGCAAGAAATCCATTGGTTTTTAAACTCTCACGACACATCGTGCAGAGTTTTCATTCTTCATTAAACGCTGTAGTACAGTTCGAACTCAACCGGGTGTGGCGTCATGCGTACGCGGTCGTTTTCTTCGGTGCGCAGTGCGATGTAAGCGTCGATAGCTTCGTCGGTGAACACGCCACCCGCGGTCAGGAACTCACGGTCTGCGTCCAGCGCCTGCAGGGCTTCTTCCAGAGAGCCTGCAACCTGTGGGATCTCTTTCGCTTCTTCTGGCGGCAGGTCGTACAGGTTTTTGTCCATGGCTTCGCCAGGGTGGATCTTGTTCTTGATACCGTCCAGGCCGGCCATCAGCAGCGCGGCGAAGCACAGGTACGGGTTAGCCGCTGGATCCGGGAAGCGCACTTCGATACGACGCGCTTTCGGAGACGCAACAACCGGGATACGGATAGACGCAGAACGGTTACGGGCAGAGTAGGCCAGCATGACCGGCGCTTCGTAGCCTGGGACCAGACGCTTGTAGGAGTTAGTGGTTGGGTTCGCCAGGGCGTTGATGGCTTTAGCGTGTTTGATCACACCGCCAATGTAGTGCAGCGCCTGCTCGGACAGACCGGCATACTTGTCACCAGCGAACAGGTTGGTGCCGTTCTTGGACAGAGACATGTGGCAGTGCATACCGGAACCGTTATCGCCAAACATCGGTTTTGGCATGAAGGTCGCGGTTTTACCGAAACGGTGCGCCACATTGTGAACAACGTATTTGTAGATCTGAATCTCGTCCGCTTTTTTGGTCATGGTGTTGAAGCGGGTCGCGATTTCGTTCTGGCCAGCGGTCGCCACTTCGTGGTGATGCGCTTCAACGACCAGGCCCATCTCTTCCATGATCAGACACATGGTAGAGCGGATGTCCTGTGAAGAATCGACCGGAGGAACCGGGAAGTAACCGCCTTTCACGCCAGGACGGTGACCTTTGTTACCACCTTCGTATTTGGTGGAAGAGTTCCATGCGCCTTCGATGTCATCGATAGCCACGTGGGAACCCGAAATGGTCGCGCCGAAACGAATGTCGTCAAACAGGAAGAACTCTGGCTCTGGCCCAAACAGAACGGTGTCTGCAATACCGGTAGAACGCAGGTACTCTTCAGCACGTTTCGCGATGGAACGCGGGTCGCGGTCATAGCCCTGCAGCGTGCCTGGCTCAAGGATATCGCAACGGATGATCAGCGTAGACTCTTCGAAGAACGGGTCAATGAGCGCAGTCGTGGCATCTGGCATCAGAACCATGTCGGATTCGTTAATACCTTTCCAGCCACCAATGGAGGAGCCGTCAAACATTTTGCCTTCTTCAAAGAATTCGGCGTTTACCTGATGAGCAGGAATTGTGACGTGCTGTTCTTTACCTTTGGTATCGGTGAAGCGCAGATCAACAAACTTCACTTCATGTTCGTTCAGCATCGTCAAAACGTGTTCAGCGGACATACTTAACTCTCCAGATTGGTCATTGTCGTCGTGGTAACGAGGTCTTCAAATTCTGCTTTGGCCTGGCTGCGAGCCATTTTTTTGGCGTATTTTTGTAAAGCGAAATCTGTGCCAACTTTTAAAACACCCCCAAAAGGCGTTATCATGCGCACCATAGTGCAAAAGACCTGCACTACAATGGATTTGTTGCACCAGTATAGTGCTTCAATGTGAACATTGAGCACCATATTGGTGCAATTTACGTTAAAGTGCCCTGTTACCGCTCCGTGAAAGCGATCACAAAGCATCTCTGCAATACTTGTTTGCGGGGGATGTTTGTGATCCTGTTTTGTAGTGCGATTAATCCGTGTACAATAACGCGCTATTTCTAAATGCCTGAGGCAAAGTTGTGATCGAAAAATTGCGTAACATCGCCATCATCGCGCACGTTGACCATGGTAAAACTACCCTGGTTGATAAGCTGCTGCAGCAGTCCGGTACGTTTGATGCTCGTGCCGAAACTCAAGAGCGTGTGATGGACTCCAACGATTTGGAGAAAGAGCGTGGGATTACCATCCTCGCCAAAAACACCGCCATCAAATGGAATGACTACCGTATCAACATCGTTGATACCCCAGGCCACGCCGACTTCGGTGGTGAAGTTGAACGTGTAATGTCCATGGTAGACTCCGTTCTGCTGGTCGTTGACGCAATGGATGGCCCAATGCCGCAGACGCGCTTTGTGACCAAAAAGGCGTTTGCCCATGGTCTGAAGCCAATCGTCGTTATCAACAAAGTTGACCGTCCGGGCGCGCGTCCTGACTGGGTTGTAGACCAGGTATTCGACCTGTTCGTTAACCTCGACGCGACCGACGAGCAGCTCGACTTCCCTATCGTTTACGCGTCTGCGCTGAACGGTATTGCAGGTCTGGACCACGAAGATATGGCGGAAGACATGACCCCGCTGTATCAGACGATTGTTGACCGTGTTCCTGCACCAAACGTTGATCTCGACGGCACCCTGCAGATGCAGATCTCTCAGCTCGATTACAACAACTACGTTGGTGTTATCGGCATCGGTCGTATCAAGCGCGGTAAAGTTAAGCCTAACCAGCAGGTCACTATCATCGATAGCGAAGGCAAAACCCGTAACGGTAAAGTGGGCAAAGTGCTGACTCACCTGGGTCTTGAGCGTATCGATAGCGACATCGCTGAAGCGGGCGACATCATTGCCATCACCGGTCTGGGTGAGCTGAACATCTCCGACACCATCTGCGACCCGCAGAATGTTGAAGCGCTGCCAGCCCTGTCCGTTGATGAACCAACCGTATCCATGTTCTTCAACGTCAACACCTCTCCGTTCTGTGGTAAAGAAGGTAAGTTCGTTACCTCTCGTCAGATCCTTGACCGCCTGAACAAAGAGCTGGTGCACAACGTTGCGCTGCGCGTTGAAGAAACCCCAGATGCGGACGCTTTCCGCGTTTCCGGTCGTGGTGAGCTGCACCTGTCAGTTCTGATCGAAAACATGCGTCGTGAAGGTTTCGAGATGGCGGTTTCCCGTCCGAAAGTTATCTTCCGCGAAATCGATGGCCGTAAACAAGAGCCGTTCGAGAACGTAACGCTGGACGTTGAAGAGCAGCATCAGGGTTCTGTCATGCAGGCTCTGGGTGAGCGTAAAGGCGACCTGAAAAATATGAATCCAGATGGCAAAGGCCGCGTACGTCTCGACTACGTGATCCCAAGCCGTGGCCTGATCGGCTTCCGTTCTGAGTTCATGACCATGACCTCTGGTACCGGTCTGCTGTACTCCACCTTCAGCCACTACGACGACGTTCGTCCAGGCGAAGTTGGTCAGCGTAACAACGGCGTTCTGATCTCCAACGGTCAGGGTAAAGCGGTTGCGTTCGCCCTGTTCAGCCTGCAGGACCGCGGTAAGCTGTTCCTGGGCCACGGTGCAGAAGTTTACGAAGGCCAGATCATCGGTATTCACAGTCGTTCTAACGACCTGACTGTAAACTGCCTGACCGGTAAGAAACTGACTAACATGCGTGCGTCCGGTACTGACGAAGCGACGGTTCTGGTTCCACCGATCAAGATGACGCTGGAGCAAGCGCTGGAATTCATCGATGACGACGAACTGGTAGAAGTGACCCCACTGTCTATCCGTATCCGTAAACGTCACCTGACCGAGAACGATCGTAAACGTGCTATGCGCGGTGCGAAAGAAGAGTAATACGGTCTTCCGTAGGCCGGGTTAAGCGTACGCGCCACCCGGCAAGTAAAAAGCCGCTGATCCCTCAGCGGCTTTTTTTATGGCTAAACGCTGGTGGCGGAAACCCGCTTTTCCGGACCGTACGCGGCCATAACTTCCGCTGTTTTTTTCCGTTTGCCGATCTCCTCGATAATAAACGCGAAGCGCGCTTCGTTGAGTTTATAGAAGAGTCCCATGGTCACGACGGCGATAATCGCCAGGCCGCACGGCCAGAGGAAAATTAGCTGGCGCAAGCCGAGCAGCGTACTGGCGCTCTGCACGGCATGAGGAATATACCCAATCTGCGTCAGCATTATGCCCGGCAGGAATCCGGCGAGGGCGGCGGAGATTTTGCGCGAGAAGGTATAGCCGGTATACACCGACCCTTCGGCGCGAATGCCCGTTTTCCATTCGCCGTAATCTACCGTATCCGGCACCAGCGCCCAGTTCAGGCTGTTCACAAACGCCGTGCCGAAAAAGGCCATACAGGAAAAGAGCACGAACAGCAGCGAGCTGGTCCCCCAGAAGAAGTTCAGCACATCGCCTATCGCCCACAGCGCCAGCCCGCCCAGATAGACCGGCTTCTTGCCAAAACGCTTCACCGCACCGGGCACCAGAAACACGCCAATCAGAATGCAGCCCATGCTGAAAAAACCCATCCACGACAGCAAATGCAGATCGTTGAGCACGTACTGGGTGTAATAGACCTGAATCGCCAGCTTGATGTTAAACGCCGCCAGGGTGCAGAGGTTCGCGATGCACAGCACCAGCAGCGGTGGGTTGCGGAAGATAGCGCAGAATGACTTCAGGATGCCGGGCTTATGGTGATCGGGCGAGATCTCGACATACCGCTCTTTTACGCCGCTGTAGCACCACCACATGCAGAATAAGCCGCCGGTGACAAATACCAGCGCGGCCACCAGATAGCCGAGAGAGGGCTGGCTGACGAACAGCGCCTGAATGGGCATAAAGCCGACGGTGCAGAGTAACAGCCCCACCGTCGCGCCGCCCTGACGCCAGGCCGCAAGCTGCGCACGTTCGTTCGGGTTTTTGGTGATGGCCGGCACCATCGCACCGTAAGAGCAGTTCATCAGGCTATAGCACAGGCCGAACATCATAAAGAGCACGGTGGCGAGGGCCGTTTTCACCGTCAGGCTAAAATCGTTGGCCATAAACTGCGCCGTGGCAACCAGCGCCACCGGTACGGAGGCATACAGAATGAATGGCCGGAACTTTCCCCTCGCGCCGATATGACGCCGGGAGTCCAGCAGCACCCCGGTCAGCATGTCGGTAAAGGCGGTAAAAAACTTCGCAACCAGAAAAATAATGCCGCCGTAAAAGGCGGGCATACCCAGCTCGTCGGTATAAAACTTCAGCAGATACAGCGTGCCGATACAGAGCATCAGGTTCGAGCCAAAATCGCCCATCCCATAGGCGCACTTCTCGCGCAGGCTCAGCTTCAGGGTTAACGGATCAGGAGTGTGTGTCATGGTCGATCCTCAACGCGCCCCGCAGGGCGCGCACTCAAGTCATTCAGGCCGTACGTTTGCGCAGTTCAATTTCTTCCACGATGCGCACATACATCTTCTCGTTGAGGTTGTAGAAGCAGCCCATCGCCACGATGGTGATGACCGCCAGCAGGCTCGGGTAGATAAATATCAGCTGCCGTAGCCCTTCAACCGTTCCGTCAGACTGCACCACGTTGGGCACATAGCCGATTTGCGTCAGCATGATCCCCGGGAAAAAGCCCGCCAGCGCCTGGGAAACCTTACGGAAGAAGGTAAACCCGGTATAGACCGTCCCTTCGGAGCGCACGCCGGTGCGCCACTCGCCGTACTCCACGGTATCGGACACCAGCGCCCAGTTCAGGCTGTTCACAAACGCGGAGCCGAAGAACGCCAGGCATGAGAACGCCACAAAGCTCACCGAGCCGCCGCCGAAGAAGTAGTTGAGCAGATCGCCGGCCACCCAAATCATCAGCCCGCTGATGTAGACCTTTTTCTTACCGAAGCGACGCACCGCGCCGGGCATCATAAACACGCCGATAAAAATACAGCCCATGCTGAAGAAGCCCATGTACGACAGCAGGATCGGGTCGTTCAAAACGTACTGCGTGTAGTAGACCTGGATGGCGAGTTTGACGTTAAAGGCCCCCAGCGTGCAGAGGTTGGCAATGCAGAGGATAAACAGCGGGCGGTTGCCGGCGATGGCGCGAAATGACTGCAGCAGGCCCGGTTTTTGAGCGGGGTTAGCGGGCTGCGCCTCGACGTAGCGCTCGGTCACGCCCTTATAGCACCACCACATAAAGAACAGCCCGAACAACGAGAACAGGGTGGCGGCAAAGATATAGCCCAGCTGATCATTGCCTTCAATCAGGTTCATCACCGGGACAAAGCCGACGGTACACAGCAGCAGGCCCAGCGTCGCGCCACCCTGACGCCAGGCCGCCAGCGCGGCGCGCTCGTCCGGGTTTTTGGTAATGGCGGGCACCATGGCGCCGTAAGAGCAGTTCATCATGCTGAAGAACAGGCCGTACAGCATGAACAGCACCGTCGCCATCACCGTTTTGCCGGTCATCTCAAACGGTGTGCCGACGAAGTTTGCAATCGCCAGCAGCGTGACCGGAAACGCCGCATACAGCACGAACGGGCGGAATTTGCCCTTCGGCCCAATCTTGCGCCGGGAATCAAGCATGATCCCGGTACCCATATCGGTAAAGGCGGTAAAGAACTTGGCGATGAGGAAGATAATGCCGCCGTAGGTGCCCGGCAGGCCCAGCACGTCGGTGTAAAATTTCAGCAGGTACAGCGTGCCGATATCCAGCAGGATGTTAGAGCCGAGATCGCCCATCCCGTAGGCGAGTTTTTCTTTAAACGGCAGGCGTAGGGTTGCCGGATCAGAAGTATGTTGACTCATTATTGTTCTCCGTCTGCCCGCAGGTCTCCCTGCGGGCGAGCCTTATCAGATATGACGTAAGGTGCTAAACAGATCTGCCCATTCGCTTTGCTGGCGATAGAACACCGGCGGTTTGCCGAGCGGGGCTTCAACGGTCACGTCACCGCCCTGACAGGTTTCTCCCGTCCAGGCATTCACCCAGGTGTCCTGTGGCAGGTACAGGGTCCAGTCGGTGCGGCCCTCTTCGTGAACGGGTGCCACCAGCAGATCGCGGCCAAACAGGTACTGATACTTCAGCGTGTAGGCGCGCGCGTCGTCTTCGTAGTGCAGGAACAGCGGGCGCATCACCGGCAGGCCCGTTTTAGCGTTCTGCGCAACCGCGGCTTTGATATACGGCTTCAGCGTGGTGAAAACCCTGGTCATCCGCGCGAAGTGGGCGATGGTTTCGGCGTCGGCGTCGAACTGCCAGTTATCGCCAGGGCGATTGCCTTCGTGGGTACGCATCATCGGCGTGAAGGCGCTGAAATCGCACCAGCGCAGCAGCAGCTCTTTGCTGCGCTTCATCCCGAACAGCGTGGTATAACCGCCGATATCGCTGTGGTGCAGGCCGTGGCCGGTCATCGCCAGCGAGAGCGCCGCGGGAACAACCGAGGCCAGGCCGTCGTCGAGGCTCCAGTCGACGTTCTGATCGCCAGCCCACATCATCACCGAGTGCTTCTGGCTGCCGGTATAGCCCGCGCGCATAAAGAACAGGATCTCACCGAGCTTGCCGGTCTCCTCCAGCGCCTCGTAGTTACATTTCGCCCACAGCGCAGGCCAGGCGTTATGCATAATTTCCGCGCTTACGCCGTTATGCAGGAATGTGTCGGTCGGCAGATACTCGCCGAAATCGGCCATCCAGCCGCCGCAGCCCAGTTCGATCAGGTTCTTTTTGATGACCTCTTTGTACCAGTCATAGGCTTCGGGGTTGGTCAGGTCGATAACGCCCGCGTAAAACTCGCCGAATTCGACGTGGTAATCCTTACCCTCGGCGTTTTTGGTCAGATAGCCGCGTTTCGCTGCTTCTTCGCACAGGTCGCGATCGCTGGCGACGTACGGGTTGATGTAGGAGAGGAACTGCACGCCCTCCTGCTTCCATTGCGGAATGTGGGTATCCAGCTGCGGATAAAGCTCGCTGTTCCACTTCCAGTTCCACATCACGCGTTTGCCGAAGGAGGTCATGCGAATGCCGGACCAGTCCTGCGCCCAGATACCGTTCACCTTCACGCCACCGTTACGCATGGCGTCGAGCTTCTGCTGACACACGTCGGTGCCGCCCTGAATGCCGAGCGTCACGCCATCATAAACCCAGTCCGGCAGTTCCGGCTGACGGCCCAGCAGGGCGGTGAGTTTTTCCAGCAGATCGACATAGGTTTCTGCACATTCGAAGCGCAGCGTGGCGTTATCTTCCCAGAAGGCCAGCTCATGGTAGCCCGGCGCGCTGAAGTCGAAATTCATGTAGCAGCTGTTATCGACGTGGCAGTAGTACTTTTGGGTGCTCACAAAGGTGGGCTGCGGGAAGAAGGTCCAGTAGTAGTCGCCCCCGGCGTTCTCTTTACAGTCGGCCTGCCAGGTCACGTAAGTTTGCTTGTTACGGCCCACGCCTTGCTCGCTGGTCCACAGCGGGAACGGCTTGCCGCGCAGGTCAAAGTAGGAGAACTGCTCCCCGCAGCCGTAGATATGATCCTCCGGCTGCGCTGCCAGCCGCAGCCAGATGCGGTTATGGCTGGTGGCGTCGTTTTGCAGCTTTAGCTCCAGACGACCTTCTGCATCCACACCGATCCGCAGCGTGGCGCTCACCGCGTCGCCGCGGGTGAAGCGGATCGCCCAGCCCGCGTCTTGCTGCGTAACCGTAGCCTCGGTCAGCGCGATCTTCTCATTGAGGTTATCTTTGATGCTGAAGTTGCCGCGAAACATCTCAATGTCCGCCTCACCCGCACCGATCCACAGGCAGGGCGCATCGGCGGAGTGGGACACAATCAGGCGATCCTGCCAGCGCAGGGTGAAACCTGTTTCAGTATTCTTTAAATCAATATCATGTAGGGTACGCATATAAACTCCGTTTTTATTATTTAGCCAGGCTGTCCAGCAAACCGGCGGCTACGGCAGGGGCTAAGCCCGGTGCCAGCGGCAGGCGGGGGATCACCAGGCAGTGCAGCAGATGATAGATATCCTGCTTGCCGTCCCAGACTTTGGTGGTCACTTCGTTATGGATGTCCAGCTCCTGCCACCAAGACCCGTTTTCGTAATCCATCAGGTATTTGATGCAGTAATCCCACCACGTCTGATACCACGTCTCGTACTGCGCCTCGCCGGTGACCGTATAGAGCGCATAGGCCGTGCCCATCGCCTCGACGATCGGCCAGCGCACGCGTTCGCGCACGATAGGCTTGCCGTCCCAGCCCACGGAGTAGACAAAACCATCGGCCCCGTCGGGCGCCCAGGCGTCGCGGATGGTGGCGTGGAACAAGCCTTTCGCATCTTCCAGCAGCCACGCTGGCGGTGTTTCAAAGCGCGCTTCCAGCGCGGCACGCAGGTGCAGCATCAGGCGGCCCCACTCGATCCAGTGGCCCGGCGTGCCGCCGTAGGCGCGGAAGCGGTGGGCGGGGTTATCGATGTTGTAATCGCGGATCGGGTTCCAGTGAGTGTCGAAATGCTCGTTAACGCGATAATCTCCCTTGCGCGCCACGTCGTGAATAATCACCGAGGCAATGCGCAGGGCGCGGTCGAGCCATTTACGATCGTGCGTCACGTCATAGACGATCAGGAAGGCTTCCACGGCGTGCATATTGGCGTTACCGCCGCGGTAATCTTCGGTCTTGCTGAATGCTTCATCCCAGGATTCGAGGCACATCTGCTCCTCTTCGCTCCAGAAATAGCGCTCGATCACTGCAATCGCCTCGTCGAGAAGCGGGCGCGCCTGCGGGTGGCCGGTGGTTACGGCGCTTGCCGCACCCAGCAACACGAAGAAGTGCTGATAACCCTGCTTGGAGGCGTCGACCACGCCCTCGTCGTTAACGCAGGCGTACCAGCCGCCGTGCTGGCTGTCGCGCAGCGGGCCGTTAAGGGCGTTGATGCCGTGCTCAACCAGCGCATACGCGCCGGGACGCCCCATGTTGGCGGCTACGGCGTAAACGTGCAGCATGCGGGCAGTGATCCACAGGTGGGTGCCCATATCGCTACGCACCTGGCCGTTATTGCCCAGCCAGCCGAAGCCGGTCGGCACGGCGGCGTTTTTACCGAAATCGAGAATGCGGTCAGTCTCTTGCTCAAGCCAGCGGTTGTGGCTCAGGGTGTTAAACCATTTCATGTTCAGGTCCTTTCTTAACGGCGAGCCATCATTTCGTCGACGATCTCACCCAAACGCTGCAATTTCGGTACAGAAATATCGCGAAGCATCATTTCGGTGTCCGGCAGACCCACCACCGATGACCAGACGGCCCGACCAGCGAGGAAACCGGATGCGCCCGCCTGCATGGCAACCTGTACCGCGCGGGGGAAGAGTTTGTCGTCCACGCCGGAGGAGAGGATCACCCACGGCATGGCGATGTTCTCGTTCAGCTTCTGCGAGGCGGTCAGCAGCGCCTGCTGAGAACCCTTGCCGAACAGGGGCATCTCCACCTTGTAGAGATCGGCACCGCTGTCGCCGAGCTCTTTTGCCGCCTCGATAATCGCCTGTTCGCGATTAAAGGTGGCCCCGCGACGCGGCGGGCGAACAACGGGCTCGATAATGCTCAGCAATCCGTTGTCGTGACACAGCTGGTTAAACGCCTTCACCATCTCCAGACGCTGCTGCGCATCTTCGTCGCTGCGCCAGAGCACCAGCAGTTTCAGCGCCTTACCGCCGTCGCGTTTAACCGCCTGTGCGTCGATATTTTTATCAATCACCACGCTGTCGACCGGAATACCGTTCCCCGGAATAAACTCGTCGGCGGCCACAATCATTGCGCAGCTTTTGGCCACCGCCTGCTGCTCGATAATCTGGCGATAGCAAAACTGCTGGTCGACCAGGATCGCAGAGGCATACGGCGAGAGAATTTTGGCCGCGTTGACCTTAAAATCGGTCAGGTGTTGGTCGCTGACCGGCACCGGGGCACCCGCCGCGGCAAACATCAGGCGCATCGCCTCGCGCTGGTCAACGGCCAGCATTGCAAAACCGCCGGAAGGCCGGGTGATATCGTTCAGGGTGTACGTCGTCATTTCTCAATCCTTTCCTGTCAGTGTGTTTTTTTCAGCCCGGCGGATGCGCGAACCTGTTCAAGAATGGCCGTCCAGTCTTCGCGCCCGCGTCCGGCGGCGCGCGCCTGGTTATAGACCTCACGCGAGGCGGCACCCAGCGGCATCGGGACGTGCAGCTGGTTTGCGACATCCAGGGCGATCCCCAGATCTTTATGCGCCAGGTCGATCATGAAGGCGGGCGTAAGATCGCCTTTCAGCACCTTGTTCGGCCAGGAGGTGGTGAAGTGGCCTTTACCCGCTGGCGTACCGCTCATCACCTTCAGCGCGACATCGAAGGAGAGGCCGAGCGCTTCACACAGCACGGCCGCCTCGGCGGAAAGCGCATTGAGGGCGATGCTCATGTAGTTGTTGATAAGCTTCACGCGGATCCCCATGCCCGGGCCGCCCGCGTTGACCAGTTCGTTGCCCATCGCCATCAGCACCGGGGTGGCGCGCTCAACCTGCTGCGCCGTGCCGCCCGCCAGCAGGAGTAATGTCCCGGCGATGGCATGGTCGGAGGTACGTCCGACGGGAACATCCATCATGCTGAAACCTAACTCAGCCATTTCGCCGATCAGGGCGTCGGTCTGCAGCGGGTGAATAGTGGACATATCAATGACCAGCGCGTCGCGGGATAATCCTTCACACACGCCCAGCTCGCCAAACAACACCGAGCGCACCAGGTCGCCATTTGGCAGCATGGTGATGACAAACTCGGCCCCTCTTGCTGCCTGTTCAGGCGTTTCTGCTGCCTGCGCGCCGCAGTCCACCAGCGCCTGTACGGCCTGCGGGTTCACGTCGAAGACGCGAAGCGAATGGTCGTGCTTCAGCAGATTCTTCGCCATTGGCGCGCCCATCTGCCCTAAACCGATAAATGCGATTGCTGACATCTCTCTCTCCTGTCACATCGTGTCAAGTATTGCGCGTTTTTGTTGTCTGTTTTTGATCGTATTTGTAATTTATGGTCAAAAAATTGACACGGGTCACTTTTTAAACATTTGGTGAAATTAAAATGAGAGCATCAAAAACGCATAAGGATTGACCATGACTCGCATCGTTTGTGTCGGCATTACCGTGCTGGATCGCATCTGGTATCTCGATGATTTGCCGAAAGAAGGGGGGAAATATGTCGCTCAAAACTATACGGAAGTGGGCGGTGGCCCGGCGGCTACGGCGGCGGTGGCGGCAGCGAAACTCGGGGCAAGCGTGGACTTTATTGGCCGGGTGGGTGATGACGATACCGGCAACCGACTGCTCGCGGAGCTGGAGTCCCTGGGGGTGAAGACGCGTTTTACCCGCGTGGTGAAGGGGGCGCGTTCTTCGCAGTCGGCGGTTCTGGTGGATGCGAAAGGGGAGCGGATTATCGCTAACTACCCCAGCCCTGACCTTCCGCCAGACGCAGACTGGCTTGCGGATATCGATTTTTCACAGTGGGATATGGTGCTGGCGGACGTGCGCTGGCACGACGGCGCAAAGCAGGCGTTCACCCTTGCGCGCCAGCAGGGGGTGCCAACCCTGCTTGATGCGGATATCACGCCGCAGGACATTGCTGAGCTGATTGCGCTAAGCGACCATGCGGCCTTTTCCGCACCGGGCCTGCGGCGTTTAGCGCAGCGGGAGGAGACGGAGGAGGCGCTCAATAAAGCACAAACGCTCACAAACGGTCACGTCTACGTTACGCAGGGCAGTGAAGGGTGCTACTGGCTGGAGAACGGACAGCTTTGCCATCAGCCAGGATTCAGCGTGGACGTTGTGGATACCACGGGCGCGGGGGATGTTTTTCACGGTGCGCTGGCGGTCAGCCTGGCGCAGCGCGCGCCTGTACAGGACGCCGTGCGCTTTGCCAGCGCGGTCGCGGCGCTGAAGTGTACCCGCCCCGGCGGACGTGCGGGGATCCCTGACTGTGATCAAACCCGCTCTTTCTTGTCACTTTTTGTATAAAATGCTCAATGTGATGGTTTTCAAAGGACAACCCATGAGCCTTACCGAATTGACCGGTAACCCGCGTCACGATCGGCTGCTTACGCTTATCGCCGAACGTGGCTATATGAACATCGATGAACTGGCGCAGCTGCTGGATGTCTCGACGCAGACGATACGACGGGATATTCGTAAGCTGAGCGAGCAGGGGCTGATCACGCGTCATCACGGTGGCGCGGGGCGGGCGTCAAGCGTGGTCAACACGGCCTTTGAACAGCGCGAAGTCTCCCTGACGGAAGAGAAGCGGGCCATTGCCGAAGCCATAGCTGATTACATTCCCGATGGGTCTACCGTGTTTATCACCATTGGTACAACGGTGGAGCACGTTGCGCGGGCGTTGTTAAACCATAACCACCTGCGCATCATCACCAACAGCCTGCGGGTGGCGCACATTCTCTACAAAAATCCGCGCTTTGAGGTGATGGTGCCGGGCGGGACGTTACGCCCGCATAACGGGGGCATCATCGGCGCTGCCGCCACGGCGTTCGTCTCGGGCTTTCGGGCTGATTACCTGGTCACCAGCGTCGGGGCGATTGAGCAGGACGGTGCGATGATGGAGTTTGATGTCAACGAGGCCAGTGTGGTGAAAACGATGATGGCCCACGCCCGACACATTTTGCTGGCGGCCGATCACACCAAGTACCACGCCTCGGCTGCGGTCGAGATTGGCAACGTGGCGCAGGCGACGGCGCTCTTCACCGACGAAGGTCCGGGTGCCGCGCTGCAAAACTATCTCAAATCCAGCAAAGTCGAGGTGGTGGTCGTTAACGACCACGTGCCGGGTTAATTCCTTTCACGGCCCGACGGTGTGGTCGGGTTGTGCCTTTCCCGAAGCTGAATCTGGCGCATAGCCAAACCTTATCTTTCCCGCTACAGTTACTTTTCCACGGCGAAAAGGAGATAAACATGCTTTATATCTTTGACTTAGGAAATGTAATCGTCGATATCGATTTTAATCGAGTGCTGGGCGCATGGAGCGATTTTAGCCGTGTACCGCTGGCGACGATAAAACAGAATTTTAAGATGGGTGAGACTTTCCATCAGCACGAGCGCGGTGAAATCAGCGACGAAGAGTTCGCTGAGCGTCTCAGCCATGAAATGGATCTGCCGTTAAGCTATGAGCAGTTTTCTCACGGCTGGCAGGCGGTATTTGTGGCGATCCGCCCGGAAGTGATCGCGATCATGCAAAAACTGCGCGAGCAGGGGCACCGTGTGGTGGTCCTGTCGAACACCAACCGCCTGCATACCACGTTCTGGCCTGATGAGTACCCTGAGATCCAGACTGCTGCAGACAAAATCTACCTGTCTCAGGAGATGGGCATGCGCAAACCGGAAGCGCGGATCTATCAGGCCGTGCTGCAATCGGAAGGTTTCACTGCCGCCGATGCGGTCTTTTTCGACGACAATGCCGATAATATAGAAGGCGCTAACCAGCTAGGCATCACCTCTATTCTGGTGACCGGAAAAGAGACGATACCGGACTACTTTGCGAAGCAGTTATGCTAAAAACCGTTCATCAAAAAGCCACGCACCACACGCGTCCGCTGCGTGCGTGGCTGAAACTCCTCTGGCACCGCATTGATGAGGACAACATGACCACGCTGGCGGGTAATCTCGCCTATGTGTCATTGCTTTCGCTCGTGCCGCTGGTGGCCGTTATTTTTGCGCTGTTTTCCGCCTTCCCCATGTTTTCGGACGTCAGCCTGCAGCTTCGCCATTTCGTGTTTGCGAACTTCATTCCGGCAACGGGCGATGTGATTCAGAACTACATCGAGCAGTTCGTTGCCAACTCCAGCAAAATGACCGCCGTCGGCGCATGCGGGCTAATCGTCACGGCGCTGCTGCTGATGTACTCCATTGATAGCGCGCTTAACGCGATCTGGCGCAGCAAAAAGGTTCGCCCCAAGGTTTACTCCTTTGCCGTGTACTGGATGATTTTGACGCTGGGTCCGCTGCTGGCGGGGGCCAGTCTGGCCATCAGCTCGTATCTCCTTTCACTGCGCTGGGCGAGCGATCTCAACACCGTGATTGATAACGTTTTGCGCATCTTCCCGCTGATTTTGTCGTGGCTGTCGTTCTGGCTGCTTTACAGTGTCGTTCCCACGACGCGCGTGCCAAATCGCGATGCGGTTGTTGGGGCGCTGGTGGCGGCAGTGCTCTTTGAATTGGGCAAAAAAGGCTTTGCCCTTTACATCACGATGTTCCCGTCTTACCAGCTGATTTACGGCGTGCTGGCGGTGATCCCCATTTTGTTTGTCTGGGTTTACTGGACCTGGTGTATCGTCTTGCTAGGCGCCGAAATAACTGTCACTCTCGGGGTCTACCGCGAACTCAAACAAGAAGCACTGGCTGAAAAACAACGAGAAGCAGACCAACCATGATTGCATTGATTCAACGCGTAACCCGTGCCAGCGTCACCGTGGAGGATGAGGTGACGGGTGAAATTGGCCCGGGACTTTTGGTGTTGTTAGGTGTCGAAAAGGATGACGACGAACAAAAGGCTAATCGCCTGTGCGAGCGCGTGCTGGGCTACCGCATCTTCAGCGATGCCGAAGGTAAGATGAACCTGAACGTTCAGCAGGCGGGTGGCAGCGTGCTGGTCGTTTCCCAGTTTACGCTGGCAGCTGATACCGAACGCGGCATGCGCCCGGGCTTTTCCAGAGGCGCTGCGCCCGATCGTGCTGAAGCGCTTTATGAATACTTTGTTGAACGTTGTCGCCAACAGGATATGCATACGCAAACCGGACGATTCGCTGCAGATATGCAGGTCTCGCTGGTGAACGATGGCCCCGTCACCTTCTGGCTGCAGGTATGAGCCAGCTGGCGGCGTGGCCGCGGTTAACAAGAGAGAGTACACCTATGTATCACCTTCGAGTACCGCAAACGGAAGAAGAGTTAGAGGTCTACTACCAGTTCCGCTGGGAAATGCTGCGCAAGCCGTTACATCAACCGAAAGGTTCAGAGCGCGACGCCTGGGACGCCATGGCGCACCATCAGATGGTGGTTGATGAAGAGGGCAACCTGGTCGCTGTCGGACGTTTGTATATCAATGCTGATAACGAGGCCTCCATCCGGTTTATGGCGGTACATCCCTCCGTTCAGGACAAGGGGCTGGGAACGCTGATGGCGATGACCCTGGAGTCCGTCGCGCGTCAGGAAGGGGTAAAGCGCGTGACCTGTAGCGCCCGCGAAGACGCCGTGGAGTTCTTCGCCAAGCTCGGTTTTGTTAATCAGGGCGAAATCGCCGCGCCGCAAACCACGCCAATCCGCCACTTTCTGATGATCAAACCTATCGCCACCCTGGACGATATTCTGCACCGTGCCGACTGGTGCGGACAGCTGCAGCAGGCCTGGTATCAACACATTCCGCTCAGCGAAAAGATGGGCGTGCGTATCCAGCAGTACACCGGACAAAAATTCATCACCACCATGCCGGAAACCGGCAACCAGAACCCACACCACACGCTGTTTGCCGGCAGCTTGTTCTCGCTGGCGACGCTCACCGGCTGGGGGCTGATCTGGCTGATGCTGCGCGAGCGTCATCTCGGCGGCACCATCATCCTGGCGGATGCCCATATTCGCTACAGCGCCCCTATCAGCGGTAAGCCAGGCGCGGTGGCCGACCTGGGTGCCCTCGGCGGCGATCTCGACCGCCTGGCGCGAGGCCGCAAGGCGCGCGTGCAGATGCAGGTCGAGCTCTTCGGCGATGATACGCCGGGAGCGGTGTTTGAAGGGACGTATATCGTTCTGCCCGCCAGGCCCTATGGCGCGTTTGAAGAGGGCGGGAACGAGGAAGAGTAGTCGTTTTATGGCTAACGCCCGGCGGTTTTGGTCCGCCAGGCGATATCCCGAATTACGTCTCGGGCTGAAGGGCTAATGCCGCCAAGCTGAAAGAAACCATGTATTACACCCAACCAGCGCTGAGCCGTACACTCTACGCCCTGTTCCGTCATGCGCTGATGGAGCGCCTCACCCTCATCGCATAATGGATCACACTCAGCCGTAATAATGTGTACAGGCGGCAGACCGCTGAAATCGTCTCGCCATAGCGGGCTGGCTTCAGGGTGCAGGCGGTCGGTATCAGCCAGATACATTTCATAGCCGCTAAGTAGCGTGTCGCGGGTGATAACGAAATCTGTCCCATTACGGACATAGCTTTCATAACTGGCCGTGGCGTCCAGCATAGGATAGATAAGAATAAGCTGCGCAGGTTGCCAGGTACCGGCAGCGTTGAGGCGCAGCGCGGTTACCAGTGCCAGATGCCCACCTGCACTGTCTCCGCACAGGCTGATCCGGTTCTTATCCACCCCCAGTTTGTTTGCATAATGCCAGACCAGATTTGCGCCTTTCTCAGCATCATCATGCGCGGCCGGGAATACATGCTCGGGTGCCAGGCGGTAGTGAACCGCAATAACCCGGCAATCACCGTAAAACGCCAGTTGGCGGAGCTGATTATCATGGGTATCAAATCCACCGCTAACAAAGCAGCCGCCGTGATAATAGATAACTGCCGGCAGTGTTTCCTTCGCATTGTGCGGTGAAAACAGCCGCAGGGTAACGCCCTCCAGTTCCAGTGTTTCTACTGTGACGCGTTTCTCTGTTTTTCCGGCGAGTATGGCGCTGGCAACATACCCTGCTCGTCGGTCAACAATTGTCTGATTACGAGGAGAGGGGCGACCTGCCGCAATAAAATCCTGAACCAGTGTGGCGATACCTTTTTCCAGTGCCATAAAAATGTCTCTTCAACTGTATGAATAAACAGTTTTATAACCTGGTTTATGACCAATGAAAACAAGGTGCGTTGGCGAGTGTAGAGATCTGGAAAGCGGCTCGCAAATGTGTGAGAAGCATGGAATGAAACTGCCAGATGCCACTGTTCTGGCCACTGCGCAGAGCAAAAATTGCCCGTGAATTTCACGAAATACTCAGGATTTTTCGGGGATCGCTGGAAAGGGAGCTCCTTATCACCTGTGGGCCGGGCAAGCCTGTGCCGCCCGGAACTGATGCCCGCGCTCTGGTACTCTACATCGTATTCAGCGTCATGTCCTGCCCGGCAATCAGGTCGGCGCTGTGAACGTTCAGGTTAGTACCTGCGTTCGCGTGACGTTTCCGTTGATGGAGCCGATAGTACTGTTATTGAGGATGTAATGACGGGCAGAGCGTTTCAGTGCCAGATTATTTTCCGTCTGCGTTTCTTTCCCTGAACATATTTAGCAGATCTATTAAGAATGAATCGTTAATGCTTCATTTATTAATTTCGCAAGTCGCCTTGCATTTATTAAACGGGTGGATATACGCGTGATGCCCGGCTGTCTGGTCATCATCACGCTTCCCATGGAGAGTCCACTGATGAAGGTACTGACCCGGACCTCCACCTGCCTGCCCGCGAAAGAGCAGCAACAAGTGCTGGCGTTCTTTGAGGGCGTGAAAGTCAGATTGGCCCTTGAGAAGGGCTGACGGTTAAAAAGAAGATCCCGGCTCGGTGGCCGAGATCCAAAACTAAAGGTATCTTGCTGGTATATGAGATAGCTGCTTTTCCAGGGACCAGTTTTCAGGCTCAGATTTTTTATGGCTCCACTTAGCACCACTATCTAACCATTGTGCCCGGTATTTCTTGATACCTTGCAAAGTGGAATCTTCGTAACCGAACTCTACCCCACAACAATCACATATATCGTATGTTGGAGATTCCCCATCATCACCCCAAGGTGCATCTAATTGTTCTGCACCACATACTCGGCAGATATATAGCTCATTATTTTTGTGCATTGAAATAGTCCAAATTTGTTGGATAACCATGATCTACGGGATCTGGTCTGAACATTGTTTTAGGAACACCCTCTGCATTTTTAACGGCAAATGTATTGGAGGATGGGTTGTAATAAATCGTATCACCGTTTTTCCTTGTTGTAGTGAGCGTACCTGCTGGCGGATTTGTGACAAAGTTATGCGAAGCATCCACATATTGCTTCGCATTCTGATACTCAGGAAACTCTTTCCCATGTTTTGTCCAGTGCCCATAGGCATTACCCACAGGTTCTGTTTTCTTGGTTTCTGTCCAAATCTGAGTATCTTTAGATTTACCACTTTTAGCTATTCCACCACCACCTTTCAGCGGATCGCCATTCTCATCTATCACACCCATCTTCAGCATCGGGTTGATATCAAAGATTTTGTCCTTGCTCAGAGAGTTATTCTCAACCACCGTCTTCCCGGCCTGTGCTCCCGCAATGGCGCTGGCCGTGCCGTCTCCCGCGACGCCACCCGCAATCCCTGCGGCCAGGGTTGCCAGGGCGCTGATGGTCTGCTTTTCACTTTCGCTCAACGCAGTAACATCCTTGCCGTACATCTCCAGCGCAATACCGCCTGCCAGCTCCCCGGCGGCGGCGCCCGCCGCACCCGCAAGCGCATCTTTCCCCTGTATCGTCGCCAGCACGGCATTCGCCACTGCGTGGGCAGCGGCTTTTTCCATCGTTTCGTCCAGCCCGGAACGGTGTCCGATAATTTCCGCCACATACGGTGCGGCTGCCCCGGCCAGTGCGGCGCTGATGTCACCACCCGTCAGCCCCTGAGCGGCGGCGGTGGCTGCCTGAATGGCGCGCTGCATGCCGCTGCCCGTGCCGTATTCTGCCTGCGCGTCACGGTAGGCCTGGGTTTCTTTCAGCTGTTCGGTGGTCATCTCAGGATGCACCCTGCGCGCCTCCTCCAGCGCGTTCAGCTCTCCCTGCGTCCGGGCAATATCCGCCACCTGGCTGCCGATGTCCCCGACAAGCTGCGCTTCCTCCATCCTGCGCTGTTCTTTCTCCCTGTCGAAGATGGCGTCGATGCTGCCGTTTGCATTAGCCGTGTCGCGGCTCAGGTCCGCCACGTCCTGTGCCTGACGCGCCTTGTCGCGAACCACCAGCGTGCCGTTTTCAATGGCCGCGCGCGTCGTGCCCTCCGCGCTGTCGCCGCTGTCCGCCCCGACCAGCAGGTTACTCGCCATATTCCCCGTGAACTGTCCGGGGAGGTTGCCCCCGGAGCTGATGCCCGCGCTCTGGTGCTCCACGTCGTATTCAGCGGTGTTGTGGATATCGCGCCAGCCGAGCGTCCCGGTGTCGAGGCGGTTTTTATCCGCGGTGGCGGTGGAGGCGATAATCGCGCCGTCGAGCTGCATGTGGCTGCCCACGGAGATATCGAACCCGCCGTTGCCTGCAAAGATGCCGGTCTGCTCCTTCACGGAGGCATAGTCACTGGACATTTTATCCCGGCTGTAATTAACACTGGCGGAGCCGCTCATGGAGCCGAACGTGAAGCTGCCCCCGGCGCTGGCGTTCTGCTGTGTGCTGTCGTAGCGGTCGGTGTCCTGCTCGCTGGCAAGGGTCAGGTTGCGGCCGATGTCTGCCACAACGGTATTGCCGCTGACCTGTGCCCCGGCGAGCGTGGCGTCACGCCCGCTGACGATGCTGAGCGTCTCCCCGGCCTTCACGGTGGTTTCGGTGTGGGTGGTGCCGTTCCCGCTCTCCTTGCCTTTGCCGCCGTTCACGCTGGCAGAGGCGGTGATACCCCAGCCGCCGGAGCCAGTGCCGATACCGACGCCCGCGCTGCCGCCGTGGCTTTCGTTTTTGCCGTCCAGCCCGGCGGTGTTCAGCGCCGATATCAGGTTCACGTCCTGGCTTGCCTGCAGCAGCAGGTCGTTTTTCGCGTCAAGCTGGCTGCCGTGGACAAGCACGTCGCCGTCCGTCGCCACCACCGTGAGGTTATTCCCGGCGGTGAGGCTGCTGCCTTTCGCCGTGGTCTGCGTGCTGGTCTGGGTGGATGTTGACGACTGGCTGCCGTAAGAGAGGCTGATGCCGACGGTGTTGTCATTGCCTTTCTGGTTGCCGGTGGCCTGGTCGAGCAGGACGGACTGCGCGCCCTGTCCGAGGGTCAGCGCGCCTTTCACAGCCTGCAGTGCGGCCAGTCGGTCGTTATCGGTCTGACCGGCCTGCTTCAGGGTGTGGACGCTGCTGTCGAGTGCACCGCCCGCCGCGCCGGACAGCGCAAGCGTCAGGCCGGAGGATTTCTGCTCCACGGTGTGGGTCTGCGTGCCGCTCTCCGTGGCGGCGGTGATGTTGACGTTTTTGCCAGCCAGCGTCATGTCGTGCCCGGCAATCAGGTCGGTGCCGTGGACGTTCAGATCACTGCCTGCGCTCAGGGTGACGTTGCCGTCAACAGAGCCGACGGTGCTTCCGCGCAGGGTGGTGTCCTGCGCGGTATCGGTGACCTTCAGGCTCTGGCTACCGTAGCTGAAACCGATGCCGCCCGTGCCGGACAGGCCCGATTTTTTCTCCTGCCGCTGATGGCTCTCCTGACTGTGCTCTTCCGCCGTGGTCAGGGTCAGGTTGTTGCCCGCGGCCAACCGGACATCATTATCGCCAACGATATCACTGCCCTGAACAAGCAGATTATTACCCGCCTGCAGGGTGACGGTGTCGCCGCTGAACAGGGCGCCCTGTGCGGTCTCGCGGTTAACTACATCGTGGGTCGTCACGGTCTTTTTCGACAGTGCGCCGCTGCTGCCGCTGGATTTATGGTGCGACTCAAATTCACTGCTGTCAGTCGCGGCCGTGATGGAAAGATCATGCCCGGCACTCACGATGAGGCGATCGCCCGCGTCGACGGAGGCCGCCTGCGCATTCACGTCGCGTCCGGCCATCATCAGAACATCGCCCGCGCCAGCGACCTCGCTTCCCACCTGCTGCGTGGCGGATTGCTTCAGCCAGTTGTCTTTATCCCAGGTCAGGTTATCGCTGGCCGAGGTGGTGACGGTCGACAGGTTTAGATCCCGCCCGGCGTTGAGCACCGACTGACTGTCGCTGCCGCTGTTCACCACCTGCGCACCGGTCAGGCTGAGATCGCGCCCGGCGTTCAACACCAGCTTACCGCCATCGCCCTGAACGTATATCCCCGCCACACGCTCAACGGTGGTTCGTTCAAAGCTGTTTTCCCCGGGGGTGCTCTCTGCACTACGGGTGGTGGTGGTGATGTTGATGTCCCGTCCGGCAGAGGCCAGAACGGAATGGTTGCCGGAAATCGTGCCGCCAATGTTGCTGATGTCCGTGCGAGCGAGCAGGCTGACGTCTGCCCCCTGAATCGTCCCGGCCTTGTTGGTGATGTTGTCGGCGCTAAGCTGGACTGCTTCGCGGCCATGAAGGGTGCCGCTGTTGACCAGGTCGCGGTTCAGGTTCATCACCAGGTTCTGGCCGCCCATCAGTGCGCCGCTGCCGTCAATGTCGCCAGGCTGTACGCGAACATATACCTGCGGCACCGTGACCGTTTGCCAGCTTCCGTCTGCAAGCTGCACCCGGGTGTTGACCAGCCAGACCATGTCCTCTGTCAGCAGGCTCATCTGTTCAGCGGTGAGTGCCACGCCAGGAATCAGCTGATGCGCTTGCCCGAAAGCAATACCCGCATCCATCAGTGCCCTGAACTGGGTCTCATCATCACGGTAGTCACCCAGATAACGCCCGCCAGTGAGGGCGATGATCTGCTCGCGCACCAGTCGCTGCTCGTAATAGCCGTCGCCAAGCCGCTTGTGCACGTTGTTGGGATCCGTCGTGAACGCATTCTGCATGTAATCACTGCCGAGCCATGTTTTGTCGTTGGTGAAGCGTGGGTCAGTTTCGATCAGATAATGCGCGTTCGGGTCCGGTAACGTATTAAACAGGCTGCTGTCCGGCAGGCGGGTGTCTGGCCCTGCCGCACGGATTACCACGTCCTGCGCATCGCTGGCGGGCGTTTCGATCCATTTGCCTGGAGCCATTCCGGCAGGCAGTTCAGGGGACGAGGTATCCTGTCCTGGTGAGCGGGTCTCCACGCTAACCGTCAGGCTGCCCGCCTCATTGAGCGTGGCGTCCGTTCCGCGTGCGGTGGTAGGTGAGAGGGTAATATCGCTGCCCTCAGCCTGGCTGTTGCCTTCCATGCGTCCGGGATTCAGGGAGATGGACTGGATCACCACTGGCGGCACATAGTCTGAGGTGCTCTTGCCCTGAGAGTCGCCCCCCTTTTTAGATTTGCGGCTGTAGTGCGTCACCGAGCCTGCATCGGTGATCCAGCGGCTGCCTTCCGGCATCACGTTATCTACCGAATCGGCGAAGATACCGAGCGTTCCTCCCGCCACAATCTGGCTTTTATCGTTCAGTACCTGGTCTGCCGCGATCAGCATGTTCCCACCGGAAAGGATTTTGCCCGGGTCACTCTCGGCAATGACCTCTTCTTCGATGGTGCGGGTGTAGTTGTACTCGTAAAAGTTATCATTATTGGCCCCGGTATCGTCCGGGGTATTGAGGTTCAGCAGGCTGTCGGCAGAGTTATGATCGACAAACACCCCTTCGGCATCGGCATCCCATCGGTCAGGCGATCCCTTGTGCTGATACTCGTGTATCTCTTCCGTGGAGATCAACGCCACTTCGGTGCTGAAGCGATCGTTGACGTTGTTGATCTGGCCGACGGACAGCGCCATATCACCTGCGGATTCAATGGTCGCGCTGTGGTTGTTCAGCGTCTTTGCCTGGCCGGTGGCAAAGCCACTGGCATCGACCTGTCCGCCGATAGCCAGCGCACCGTCGCTGTAGATTAGCGCATGATCGCGGTTGTTAATGGTGTTAGCGCCAATATCCACGCGCTGACGCCCGGCGATGGTCGCCGCTTTTCCGCCCTGAGCCAGGTTATTCAGCGTTGTCGCCTGAAGTGAAAGATGGTCACCGTAAATGCGGCCAGTACCCGCGTTCGTTATGGTTCCGGCATGCAGCCACGTCTGGCTACCATCGATAAGACCATTGTTGTCGAGCGAACCGGCAACCGATAGCCTGGTCGCACCCGCAGCTATTTCACCGGAGGCCGTGTTGATGAGGCTTTCGGCAGAAAAGTCGAGTGTTGTACCAGCCAGCAGGTTACCGGAGTTGGTCACGCGGCCTGGGGTGGTAAAGGTCATGCTGCCGTTGGCAATGACATCACCCGTATTGTTGAAGGCCTGGCGTGTGCGAAGGGTCATGTCACCAAGTGACAGCAGCTGGCCGTCACCGGTAATGTCGTACGCGTCGATATCCGTGTTTTCACCACCGATGACCACGCCGTCGGTGTTGATGAGGCGCATGGCTGCCCCACTCAGCGACAGTGCGCCAGCGGCGGACAGCTCACCCTCGGTGTTATCGAGGGTTTCGGCACTGGCGATGGTTAACGTATTGCCTGCCAGCGCCGTTCCCTGAGCATTATCAAACTGCTGGCTGTTGATAGTCACATCCAGCCCTTCAATGCCCTTTTCTTCGGCCTGAGTATTGCGGTTGATCAGAGAGGCGGCGTTCAGCGTCACCGTTGCGCCACTGCGTATCAGGCCCAGCGTGTTGTCGATTGCGCCCGATACGGCGTTCACCACCAGGTTGCTTAAAGACTGGATCTGCCCCTCCTGGTTATCAAGACGATCGAGGGTGAGGGCTATCTCCTGCTCACCAACCAGACGCCCGCCGGAACGGTTATCCAGCGAGGTTGCCCACAGTGTGAAATCACCCTTTGCCCCCAGCGTACCGGCCTGGTTGTTCAACCCGGCGGTCGCCAGCTGCATAGCCGCCAGACTGTAGAGTGTCCCCTCGCGGTTATCCAGCTGATAGCCATGTGTATCCAGGACAATCCCGCTCCCCTGAATGATCCCCTGACGGTTATCGGTATCGCTGTGTGTGGCGAGCGTTAGCGTATCCAGGGCAAACAGCGTTCCGGCGATATTGCTAAAGCGTGCGGCGTCCAGTGTGGCCTGTTTTTCGGCGAGCAGTACGCCTGCATCATTTTGCAGATCGGTCGTGGTCATCGTCAGGTTTCCCTGGCTCACGATGCCGCCCACATCGCCGCTGTCGCGGTTGCTGATATGTTCAATGGCCAGGGTAATATTGCCCCCGCTCTGTACCAGCCCGCCGCTGTCGTTATTCAGACGTTGCCCGGTGATGGCGAGATCGCGCTGGGCGGCTATCATCCCTCTCTGGTTGGTTATCCGGGCCGTGTCTATACGCGCATCTTTACCGGATACCAGCGTGCCTTGCGTGTTATCCAGCGACCCGGCATGAATATTCAGCGAGCCAGTCGCGCTAAGGGTACCGTCGCGGTTATCCAGGTTATCAACCAGCGCCAGCGACAGGTTGTTGCCCGCGCTGAGCGTACCGCGCTGGTTGTCAACGGCGTGCACATTCAGTTGCAGGGTAGAATCAGAGGCCAGCGTACCGTCGCGGTTATCTACGTCTTTGGCCCAAATGGCAGTCTCTTTCGCTCCGGCAAGCATGCCGTGCTGGTTGTTAATGCTACCAGCGTTTACGTGCAGTGTGCCAAAGCTGACGATGCCGCCCGTCGTCAGGTTATCTTTGTTTGAAATGCTGATGCCGTGGGTGTCGACGAACATGTCCGCGCCGGACTGAATCAAACCTTCGTCGTTATTCAAACCGGTGCTGTCGAGCGTCAATGCCTCATGGGCGGCGATGGTCCCACCGATGTTAGTCAGCGCTTTGCTGCTGGTCAGCCCGATGCGGCCTTTTTCAGCGCTGATAAAGCCCCCGCTATTGTCCAGCCCATCGGCGGCCACGCTGATGCTGCCTGCCGCAGCCAGTTCGCCCTTACGGTTATCCGTCAGGCCCGCCGCTTTTATCGTCAACGTGCCGGTATCAGCGGCGATAATCTGGCCCTGGCGGTTATCCAGCGATGCGGTGTTGACAGTCACCGTGGCGTTGGCGGCAATGCTGCCTTCGCGGTTATCAATACCGTCCTGATGGTTCAGCGTCAGTTCACGTGTGCCGCTCTGGCTAATCTGACCTTTCTGGTTTTGCAGGCGTTTAGCGGTGAGCGTGAGTTGATCGGCTGCGAGCAGGCCACCCTTGTTGTTGAGTGTGCCTGCGGTCGTCGCGCGAAGCGTGTCCCGGGCAACGATCTGCGCGCTGTGGGTGCTGAGATCGCCTTGTCCGGCGTTAAGGGTGATGGTGTTACCCTGCGTCACGCTGCCTGATGCATCCAGCCCCCGGCCTGTTGCTGTGATATTACCTCCCGCTGCATTCACGCCGTGCATCTCCAGCTTGCCGCTGGCGCTTAGCGTCAGGTCACCGCTGCTGCCCGTTCTGCCGTCTGGTTGCACCCCGGATGCCAGCGTTCCGGTGTTGGCGATGTCCGTACCGGTCAGGCTGACGTTATGTTCAGCGGCAATCGAACCGCTGTTTTGCACGGAGGCCGTGCTGGAAAGCGTCGTATCCGTGGAAGCCCAGACGGCACCGCTGTTTTCAATACGTCCGTCGGCGGAGAGGGTGACTGTCCCGGCTTGTGCACCGATACTGCCTGCATTGCGCACCCCGACGCCTTTCTCCGTTCCCAGCAGGCGGATTTTCCCGGCGTACATGCCGCCGACCTGTGAGACATCCAGCGCCAGCACGGGCTTCGCCGCGTCGTTACCGGCGAGGGCTGTAACCTGTTCGTGGGCCGCATCCACCGCGTTGCGCCCGGTGGTGACGCGTAAATCCTGGGCGTGAATGGCGGCATTCACCTGTACCGCCCGGGCGATGATATCGGTGTGCTCCTGGCCGGTGGAGTCCAGCCCGCTGCCGTTCACGGTAACGTCGCCGCGCTCCACCTGATATCCGGTTATCCGGCCATCCTGCATCTGCGCGGTGCCTGTCGTCAGCGTGGCGCGCCCGGCATTGATAAAGCCGCAGCCGTTGCAGGTGATGCCCGACGGGCTGGCGATCACCACGTCAGCCTTCTGTCCAGCCACCTCAATGTAGCCGTTGAGCTGGCTCGGGTTGCGCGCGTTCACCTCGTTGAGGATGACTTTAGCCTCGCCTTTCGCCAGCCATGGGTTGGCGGTCACCATCCCGCCGAGCTGGGTTGACGTGTTTTTATGGGAGTTGTTCAGAATGGCCCCGTCCTGGCCGACGTCAAACCGGCTGAAGGTGTTGCGGGATACACCCCCTGCCGATGGGGTCTGGATATTCACCTGCGTCGTGCCGTTAGCGGTGCTGATGACGGTGGGCTGTTGTTTACCGGGTGCGGAGGCGTCCGCCACAATCCCGGCAGCCTGCACCGTTATCGCACCAGAGGCCAGCCACAGAGCAAGGCTGAGGGTACCTACGCGGCAGACTAGGCGCTGAAGGCTCCGCCCGATGCCGCAGTAGGATGCGCTGCCCGAACAGCTCCGGGCAAGCTCAGAAACGACCATCAGCATGCCGCGGGCTTTATTAAAGACGATGCGATACAAACGTTTGTTCATGGTGAAATCCTTTTATTTTTATCCGTGCAGGGGATGCATCTTTTTCCAGTTCAGCAGCGCATCGCGCGTGACCCGTTTGCCATAAAACGTGTTGATGCGACGGCCTTTCTCCGCGCCCCGGTGCCAGAGTCCGCGGGCAATTTGATGGGGGAAAATCTCCTCGCGCAGAAGGTGGAACATGGCTTCTGCGTGGCCAAACGGCGCGATAAAATCGCGAAACCACATCCGATCGCCGTTACACCAGTCCTCTTCCGGGAGAACAACCGGCGATTGGGTGAGATAGCGGTGTTCGGCTTCTTCACTCATCCATGCCCAGCTCAGGAAAAAGACCGGGCGGCCTTTCTCCTCGACCAGCACGTACTGCTGGCGTTTAATAATGGGCAGCAGTACCACGGGCAGGACGTGCAGCGGCGCGTCACGGTGGTTGAGTGAATGCATCCAGAGCCAGACCGACGCGCCAAGCACTTCTGCTTCATTCAGCGTCACGGCGTGGAGCAGTGGACAATGAACCGTCAAATCGCCATAGCGCATGGTCAAAAATCCATATTCAGGTTGAAGCCGAAGGTCGCCGGGCTGGTTTTAAAGCCGTCAGGACGGGAGAACGGCACGCCGGCGAAGGCGTCGTATCCCACCTTCCAGAGCGCACCGCGCAGGCCGGCTGCGCCACCGGCCAGATGATTGCCCGTGAGGTACTCCGTCCCCTTGCCTGCAACCTCGCCGTAGTCAGCAGCCAGATAAAATTCACTTCCCCCAAGCGGGGTCTGCCAGGAGAGATCGTTTCGCACCAGCCAGCCGCGATCGGCGTTAAGCGTGCGTTCGCCGTCAAAGCCGCGCACCGTCCAGCGCCCGCCAATGGAGAACTGATCCTGTGAGGTGAGCGGCGTGTTGCTGCTCTGACGCTGCCAGGCCACGTCGTAGCGGAAGTGCTGTGTACTCAGTTCAAACGGCAGGCTCAGGCGTGCATCGGTGCGAAGAATGCGGCTTAGCGCCGTGGCTTCTTCGAACACCTCCTCGGGGGCGGGCTGGGCGCCAAACCACCGCGTGCCGCGCTGATAGCTGATGCCCGCATCGAGCGTGGCAGGGCCAATGTAGTGACGATGCTGAAGCCCGGCCTTCCAGGCGGATACGTGACGACGCTGAACCTCAACCTCGGTGTCATTGATGTAGTTCTGCGTTGTCCGGCTCTCTACGTCCCAGGTGAACGTGGTTTTCTGCGCGCTGCTGCGGTGCAGAACGCGGCTGGCCTGCGCCACCAGACTCTGGCTTTTACCGCTGTAACGAATATCGCCGTTTAGCCCCGCCACGGTCTGGTGATAGTGGTAATCGCTGCCGGTGACTGAAAATGCCCACCAGCCCACGGGGACAGACCAGTGGGCGCTAAGGTTCTGGTTGCCTTTTTCCGGCCCGGTCTGGAGGTCATGATTAATGGAAAACCAGAAGAGATCGCTCAGCGCCAGCGGGTTATCCAGCGAGAGCGTTAGCCCACCCTGATAGCGGCCCGTTGATGAGGTGCCTGAATCATCAAGCGACAGACCCAGCCGCCAGAACTTGCTCTGCTGGCGGGTGATAACAATATCACTCTCGCCCGGCTGTTCCGCCGGAACGATATCCATCTCGACCTGAACGGTGGGCAGACGCTGGAGGTTCTCCAGCCCTTGTTCGATATCCCGCAAATCCAGCAGATTACCGTCATGCGCCGGAAAGGCGCTATAAAGCCACAGCCAGCGGTTACTGTTGTCGGTTAATGAGACGTGGCGGATTTTCCCTGGGATGACGGCCAGCGCTAAATGCCCGCTTTTTACATCCTGCGCGGGTGCCAGCACGCGTGCTGTCGTCCAGCCATGGGCGATAAGCCGGTTTTGTAGCAGGCTCATAACGTGGTTAATACCCTGTGCGCCCAGGCATTTACCCACGGCCTGATTGGCAATGCGCTGTAGCGGCACCCAGTGCGGGAGCGTGTCATGTCCAGATAACGTGACATCATGGATCGTAAAGCAGGGCGTTTCGGCGACGAACTTCCCGCTATCGTCACCTTTCGCAGAGATTTGCAGACGAACGTCGGGTGTTTGTGGCGTCAGCTGGGTTTCCAGCGCCTGTTGACGCTGCTGTTGCAGGATAAATTGCTCATCCCCCGGTGCCGCAGCCGCTGAGAGGCAGAGAAACGCACAGCATAAAGAAAGGCGCGTATGGGGCGTAAAGAATCGAAATTCCATTTCGATATATTCCCTTGCAGTTTGTAATAGTTTGTTAAGGCGGGAATAGTGGCGAAGAAAGGTCGATTTATCTACGTAAGGAGGGGTAAACGAAATCCGAAAATGGAGCGAAATGGCTGGGAATTAGTGCGGAAACGGAACGTGGCTCGCAAAAGTACGAGCCACTACAGGAGATTACTCCCCTTCGCCCGGGAACAGGAACGGGTTGATCGAGCTACGGGCAAAGCCCTCCTGCTCCATTTTGGCGTCCAGAATCAGCGAGGCGAGATCGTCCGCCACGGCTTCGACTTTCGGATCTTTTTCCTGATACAGAATCTTCAGGTACGTCCCGCAGTCGCCGCAGCTTTCGGCTTTCACCGCCGCGTCTTCGTTTTCCAGCGACCAGTAGTTGAGATCGCGGGTCTGCTCGCAGTTGCTGCACTTCACTCGCACTACGTGCCACTCGGTTTCACACAGGTTGCAGTGCAGGTAGCGCAGCCCCTGGGTGGTACCGATCTGCACCATGCTGGTGACCGGCATTGAGCCGCACACCGGGCAGAACTGACGCGCTTCGCCGTATTCGGCGCGGGCTTTGCCTGGGATCAGACTTGCCATTTGTGCCCAGTAGAGCGACAGCGCAGCCCAGATAAACGGCGCTTTGTCGCTGCTGACCTGCGAGAAGTCGGAAGCAAACAGCGCGCTCGCCATCTCTTCCAGCTCCATGTCAGAGGCTTTTTCCAGGTTTTCAATCACCGCCAGCGCGGTGCCGCTCATCTCCGGCTTCAGCTCGGCAATCAACGAATGCAGCAGCCTGTGCCAGTGTTTATCACGCGGCAGCACGTGAATATCCAGCGGCGGTTTGCCCTGCGCATTGGCTTCTTTAATGCGCGCGGTCAGGTCGATTTGCAGCGGGTGGTCGTACAGCACCACTTCCTGTGCGTGCGCGATGAGCGCGGCGAAACGCAGAAAATCGCCCAGCGGGTTATTCTCTGCCAGCTCGCGCAGACGCTCTGCGCGGCGGTTATAGAGGTTCTTGAGTCTGGGGAATAACAACGGCGGAATGTAATCCGCCGTGCGTTTCTCGCTCGAACCCAGCTCATCTTGCGGGATTATGCGAATACTCATTCAGATGACTTTTCCTGTTTCTGGCGGACTTCACGGTACCAGCGCGGGTGATGTTTCTTCGCCCACGTCTTTGTAACCCATCCTTCCACCATCGCGGTAATGGTGCCTTTAACCCAAAGGGCGGCGTAAATATGCACCATGATAACCACAATTAACGCCACTGCGGCAAATGAATGCAGCATCAGCGCGAATCGGATCACCGGGATTGAGAAAGCAGGCGCAAAATACGGACGCCAGATGATCACGCCGCTGACCAGCAACAGGACCAGGAAGATAATCGCCGCCCAGAATACGCATTTCTGGCCGAAGTTATAACGCCCGGTGTCACCCACTTCCTCGTTGACGACGATCTTACGAATATTCTTCGCCCAAAAGATATCATCCCGATTGATTAGATTATGGTGCCAGTATCGGAAAAACATGATGATGAACGACGCGAACATGATGACGCCAACAAACGGGTGCAGTATACGCGCCAGCTGCGGTGTCCCCATGATCTGCATCAGCCAGTTGAAGGACGGGAAGAAGAATCCCAGCCCGCTTATCGCCGCCAGCATGAAGCAGAAGGCGGTGACCCAGTGGTTGATGCGTTCCGGCGCGGTATAGCGCACGATGGTGTCACGTCTTTTCATTTGCGCACCTCGTCTTTCTCTTCATGCAGGTTATCGTCTTCCTCTTCCGCACGGTTCGGACCAACACCGACGTAGTGGAAGATGCTCGCGGCGAAGGTAGCAGCAAAACCGACCGCTGCCAGCGGTTTCCAGATGCCTTTCCAGAACTTCACGGTAGCGCTGATTTCCGGATTCTCCGGCAGGCCGTGATACAGATTCGGCTTGTCGGCGTGGTGCAGTACGTACATGACGTGCGTCCCACCCACTCCGGACGGATCGTACAGGCCTGCGTTATCGTAACCACGGGTTTTCAGCTCGCCCACGCGTTCTGCCGCCAGCGTTTTCATATCCTCTTTGGAGCCAAAGTGGATTGCACCGGTCGGGCAGGTCTTCACGCATGCCGGTTCCTGGCCGACGTTCACGCGGTCAACGCACAGCGTACATTTATAGACGCGGTTGTCTTCCGGGTTCAGACGCGGCACGTCGAACGGACAGCCCGCAATGCAGTAGCCGCAGCCAATACACTGCTCGGACTGGAAGTCGACGATGCCGTTAGCATACTGAATGATCGCCCCTTCCGACGGGCACGCCTTCAGGCAGCCCGGGTCCGCGCAGTGCATACAGCCGTCTTTGCGGATCAGCCATTCCAGCTTGTCGTTCTGCTCCACTTCCGAGAAACGCATCACCGTCCAGGACTTGGCGGTCAGATCCGCCGGGTTATCGTACACCCCGACGTTATGACCCACTTCGTCACGGATGTCGTTCCACTCAGAACAGGCCACCTGACAGGCTTTACATCCGATACAGGTGGTCACGTCGATAAGCTTCGCCACTTCCTGCTGGTGGTCCCGCGCCTGAGGCGCGGGCGTGAAACTGTTAGTCGCGGAACGACGGATAATGTCTTGAGATTGATAAGCCATAGGTCGTCTCCGTTACACCTTTTCCACGTTCACGAGGAAGGCCTTAAACTCCGGCGTCTGCGTGTTCGCATCACCGACGAACGGCGTCAGGGTGTTCGCAATGAACCCTTTCTTCGCCACGCCCTCGTAACCCCAGTGAATCGGGATGCCGATGGTATCCACTTCCTGACCGTGTACGTTCAGCGTGCGAATACGCTTGGTCACCACCGCCTTGGCCTTGATATAGCCGCGGTTGGAGGAGACTTTCACGGTATCGCCATGGGTGATGCCGAGCTTATTCGCCAGTTTCTCGCCGATCTCCACAAACTGCTCCGGCTGCGCAATGGCGTTCAGCAGCGCGTGCTTGGTCCAGTAGTGGAAGTGCTCGGTCAGACGGTAAGTGGTGCCCACGTACGGGAACTTGTCTTTTTTACCCAGCGCTTCAAAGTCGCCTTTGAAGATACGCGCGGCCGGGTTAGAGACCACGTTCGGGTGCAGCGGGTTGGTGCCCAGCGGCGTTTCAAACGGCTCGTAGTGTTCCGGGAACGGACCTTCCGCCATCTTATCGATAGCGAACAGACGGCCCATCCCTTCAGGCTGCATGATAAACGGCCCGACGTCGCTGCCTGGTGCTGCGGTGCTGTAGTCCGGTATATCCACGCCGCCCCACTTCGCGCCGTCCCACTTCAGCAACTGACGCTTCGGATCCCACGGATTACCCTGCGGGTCTGCGGAGGCACGGTTATAGAGGATGCGGCGGTTCAGCGGCCACGACCAGGCCCAGCCCAGCGTATTGCCGAGGCCCGACGGGTCGGCGTTATCGCGGTTGGCCATCTGGTTGCCTTTTGGCGTCCAGCTCCCGGCAAAGATCCAGCAGCCGCTGGACGTCGTGCCGTCGTCGCGCAGGTGCGCGAAGGTACTGAGCTGATCGCCTTTCTTCGCCAGCACGGCGCCGGTCGCCGGGTCGATAACGTCTGCCAGCGCCTTACCGTTGCTCTCCATCGCCACTTCTTCCGGCGACGGGTTCTCCGGCGTCGAGTAGTTCCAGGTCATGTTCAGCACCGGTTCCGGGTTCGCACCGCCTTCAGCAGCGTACATCTTACGCATGCGCAAGAAGATACCGGCCAGGATCTCGCCGTCGTTCATGGCGATGCCCGGGGCGTCCGCGCCTTTCCAGTGCCACTGCAGCCAGCGTCCGGAGTTGACGATAGAACCGTTCTCTTCCGCAAAGCAGGTAGACGGCAGGCGGAACACTTCGGTCTGGATCTTCGACGGATCGACGTCGTTCGATTCACCGTGGTTTTGCCAGAAGGTTGACGTCTCGGTGTTGAGCGGGTCAATCGTCACCAGGAATTTCAGCTTCGACAGCGACTCAACAACCTTGTTTTTGTTCGGGAACGAGGCGACCGGGTTAAAGCCCTGGCATAAGTAGCCGTTGACCTTGCCCTGGTGCATCATCTCGAAGTACTGAAGGACGTCGTAGCCTTTGTCCCACTTCGGCAGCCAGTCAAAGCCCCAGCTGTTTTCCGCCGTCGCTTTATCGCCGAAGAACGCCTTCATCATCGAGACGAAGAACTTCGGATAGTTGCCCCAGTAGTTCACCTGTCCTTCGAGCAGCGGTTTTGGCGTGCTGGCCGTCAGGTAGGTTTGCAGATCCGTCTGTTTTTCGCTTGGCAGGTTCATATAACCGGTCAGGCTCTGCGACAGCAGGCCGAGGTCGGTCAGGCCCTGAATGTTGGAGTGACCGCGCAGGGCGTTCACGCCGCCGCCTGCCATCCCCATATTGCCGAGCAGGAGCTGAACCATCGCCATGGTACGGATGTTCTGCGCGCCGATGGAGTGCTGCGTCCAGCCGAGTGCGTACAGGAACGACGCGGTTTTGTCTTTCGCGCTGGTTTCGGCGATCAGCTCGCACACCTTCAGGAAGTCCGCTTTCGGCGTTCCGCAGATGTTTTCGACCACCTCTGGCGTATAGCGGGAGACGTGCTCTTTCAGCAGGTTCCACACGCAGCGCGAGTGTTGCAGGGTCTTATCGCGCTTGGCAAAGCCGTTCTCATCCAGCTCGTAGTTCCAGCTGGTTTTGTCGTATTTGCGTTTTTCGGCGTCATAACCGCTGAACAGGCCATCTTCGAAGTGGTAATCCTCACGCACGATCAGGCTGGCGTTGGTATAGGCTTCGGTGTACTCGCGGTTATATTTTTCGTTGGTCATCAGGTACAGCAATACGCCTGACAGGAAAGTAATGTCAGTACCTGAACGAATAGGGGTGTAGAAATCCGCCACTGACGCTGTACGCGTAAAGCGGGGATCGATCACAATCAATTTCGCGCCGTTATGGATTTTGGCTTCCATCGCCCAGCGGAACCCGACAGGGTGCGCTTCAGCGGCGTTACCGCCCATCACCACGACAAGGTTGGCGTTCTTGATGTCGACCCAGTGGTTGGTCATCGCACCGCGACCAAATGTTGGAGCAAGACTTGCTACCGTTGGTCCGTGTCAGACACGCGCCTGGTTGTCGACCGCGAGCATACCGAGTGCACGCGTGAATTTCTGGGTTAAATAGCCGGTTTCGTTGCTGGAAGCAGACGCGCACAGCATACCGGTAGAGAGCCAGCGGTTAACCGTTACGCCCTCGGCGTTCTGAGGAATAAAGTTGGCATCGCGATCTTCTTTCATCAGTTTTGCGATGCGGTCAAACGCCTCTTCCCAGCTGATTTGCTGCCATTTGTCGGAGCCGGGCGCGCGATATTCTGGGTACTTGAGGCGGCTTTCTGAATGGATAAAGTCCACCAGACCGGCCCCTTTCGGGCATAACGCACCACGGTTGACCGGGTGATCCGGGTCGCCTTCGATGTGGAAGATAGATGCTTTGGCGTTTTTTGCACCGTCGCCGAGGCTATACATCAACAGCCCACAGCCGACGGAGCAATACGTGCAGGTGTTACGGGTTTCGCGGGTGCGCAGCAGTTTGTACTGCCGTGTTTCCGCCAGCGCTACGCCCGGGGCAAAGCCCAGCGCCGCTGCCGTAGTGCCTGCCATACCGCCAGCGCAGATCTTAAAGAACTGCCTTCTGCTGACCTGCATGGGTCACTCCTTCGTTAATTTCGACATTGCTTTATTGTTTTGCTTTGCGGTCAAAAAATCGCCGCAAAGGTGAAAATTTGCGTTAATCCCGCAGTTCCACGAGGGATATCGTCAGAATACCACAATGTCGGTAAGCCTGTTTCAATAGCGTTAAAACAAAGTGAGCGTATTATCACTGTATTGATTATAAATTGTGATATATGTCACATGGCACCCGATTTATGTTAAAGAGGTGTAGCCGCGCCTGCATTGCGCCTCTCCCTAATGAGTAGGTAAACTGACGGGCAATGGGTGATGAAAAGTTGATCCATACTATGCGTAAGGCCTGCCGTTTGTGATGCAATAGCAGGCTCACTTCTGTGGTTGTTCAGGAATACCGTTGTGTTTAAACAAAACCGTGCTGCCCACGCGTTACCACTGCCTGCTGGCACTGTGGAACGGTCGGTACACAGACCGCCCCACATAACCCATGCCACGCCCGATTATCTGGCGGAAGAAGTACCCGTTGCCCTGGTGTACAACGGGATTTCGCATGTGGTGATGATGGCCTCCCCGAAAGATCTCGAGCTGTTCGCCATTGGGTTTTCCCTGTCGGAAGGCATTATTGCGCGTCCGCAGGATATCTATGGCATGGACGTGGTGCAGGCCTGCAACGGGCTGGAAGTCCAGATAGAGCTTTCCAGCCGCCGCTTTATGGGGCTGAAAGAGCGCCGTCGCGCGCTGGCCGGGCGTACCGGTTGCGGGGTGTGTGGCGTTGAACAACTCAACGATATCGGCAAGCCCATCGCGCCGCTGCCGTTCACCCAAACGTTCGATCTGGCGCACCTTGATAGGGCGCTGGAGCAACTGAACACAGTCCAGCCCATCGGGCAACTGAGCGGCTGTACGCATGCGGCGGCCTGGGTGTTGCCGTGCGGAACAATTGCGGGTGGACATGAAGACGTGGGCCGCCACGTGGCGCTGGACAAGCTATTGGGCCGTCGGGCGCGCGAAAGAGACGTCTGGCAGCAGGGCGCCGCGCTGGTCTCAAGCCGGGCAAGCTATGAGATGGTGCAGAAAGCGGCGATGTGCGGCGTGGAAATTCTGTTTGCCGTGTCGGCGGCCACTACGCTGGCGGTGGAAGTGGCGGAGCGCTGCAACCTGACGCTGGTGGGGTTCTGCAAGCCGGGAAGAGCCACAATCTATACCCATGAACAGCGACTACTTGTTAATCAATAAATTTGAATAACGTGAGCAAATCCTTCCGCTTTTAGTTGGTCGGGATGAGGTCTATTATTTATCTCATCAAGGCACGGTGCCTTACCTAAACAACTTAATGAAAGGGTTTAAACACATGAACAGCATCAAAACTTTTGTCGCAGTTATCGCTCTGGCTACCTCTTTTGGTTCATTCGCAGCACAATCCGTGACGGCTACCGCCTCTACGCTTGATGGTGCAGAAGCTAAAATCGCCGCACAGGCTCAGGAAGCGGGCGCGTCCTCTTACAAAATCACCCAGGCGTTCTCCGGTAACCGCGTACACATGACGGCAGAACTGAACAAATAAGCCGTACAGCCGCTGTCCCAGGCTCTTCGGAGCCGGGACAGGTTCCCTCTCTCAGTGCAGTAACGCAATAAATCCCTCGTAATGCCCCACGCTCTCAATCCGCTGCGACGAATGGCGGCTTAACACGCTCGCTAAAAAGCTAAAAATTTTCAGCTCCTGTCGATTCTCCGCGCTGGCACAGGCGATAAGCACATGCATAACGCTTTCACCGTTCACCCGAATCGCGCGTTCAAGCGTAATAAAATATCCCCGAAAGGGGCGTTGCACCTCGCTCCAGCAGTGGGGGATCGCCACATGATTCACCACCAGATTCTCGCCTTCCCGCTCGCGCTGACAGATGCGCAGGGCTTCATCCTGCGTAATAGCGGTTTTCTCAAGCAGCTGCGTGGTGACGGCGGCGATGATCTCGTCCCAGCTTTCGTCCGGGCCGTTCGTATAATGAAATGAACCTTCAGGCGGGAAAAAACGGTCGGGCTGCTGGCGGATAAACGCCGACGCGAGAAAATCTTTAATCTGCTCGATACCCGCCGCGGTAATGATATTGCGGATAGGCAGCACGTCTCGCTGGCTGTCATCCAGCAAATAGTGGCTGTTATTCACAATCAGGGCTGGCTGGCATTCGTCCTGAACTGCCGCCAGCGCCTCGGGCGTGAGCACCACCACCACCCGGCAGTTCATCACCTCCCGTTCTATGGCCATTTTATTAATGGTCGCAATGGCGTTTTGATCGGCAAGTAAAACGATTGGCGTCCATTCGCTATGGTGCCGCTCAAGCGCGCAGGCAAAATAGAGGCCGGGGAGATCGCTGTCGATAAGCGGTATATCCATCACCTTTCGCAGCTGATTGATAAATTTCACGCTCATATCAAACGCCGCAGGCCAGGCCGCTTTGAGATGATTCATCGAGCCAGGCCGGCTTTCGGGAAACCAGTTTGGCATGGCAACGCATCTTTTCAGGTGCGCGGTCAGTTCGTCCGTGAGCTGCGCATCAATCGCCTGCGGCTGGGCGGGGGAGGCCAGGGTGGTGAGGTGGTCCGCGACGTACTGCGGGGTTATCGCATTTGCACTGTGCTGTAAGCGGTCCAGCCTGCGGGACACCACGCTCAGGACGTCAGGCCCCGGCCAAAGCCCCGCCTGTTCACAGCACGCTTCAAGCGCGTTAATGTCAGGGCAACCGGTCGAAAGAATCGGGTGCTGGCGCAGCGCGTAAACGGCCAGGAGGACGCTGACCAGATAGTCGCCATGAATATCCGGCCAGGCCGTGAGCGTCTGGCAGCGTGCGTGCAGCCTGCCCAGGACCGCCGGGTTTATGCCCGGCAGCGGGTAGACCAGCGGATCTTTTTTGAAGAGGTTCGCCAGCAGGATAATGCGTTTGTCCTGATCGACGTCGACGAAGTACCCGGCGCCTGGCCTGCTGGCAAGGGTAAAGGCGCGCGCGTATCGCTGGCGGAGTCGCGGCAGGCGTTCCGCAATCCAGGCATCGGGAAGATTAAGCGCATCCGCCAGCTGCGCCCGGGTCGTGACCGGGCGGATCAGCAGCAACGCCAGCAACCGGTCATCATTATCATGACGCTGTAAAAGCTGGAAATACTGTTTCCTGTCAAAGATATCCAGTTGACACACCGCGCTGCCGGAGGCGCTGATCCGCGCCTTGCCGCCGAGGGTAAAATTGATGTAGTCGATATCCCGCAGGATGGTGCGGGCGGAAACGCCGGTTTGCTGCGCCAGCGTGCCCGGCGCGGCGGGCTGTGACTCCAGCGCATTGAGTAAGGCCAACTGGCGTTCATTGAGCATGACCGATCCTTAGCGAAAATCCGTGAGCGCGGCGACCTGCCTGTCATCCAGGGACATCAGCAGGTTATGCACCATCTTCAGCGCCGCGTCATAATCCTTTTCAGCGATCATACCGCTGTTGGCGTGCAGATAACGTGTCGGCAAGCAAAGTGCGACGACTGGCCGGCCGCCGCCCATCACGTTATAACGCCCGCCATCGGTCGCGCCGGTTTTCATGGTGCTGAACTGCAGCGGTGCTTGCGCGTTTTCCGCGCTCTGTTTGAGTAAAGCGAGCAGCTTCTGATTAGCAAAATAGCGTTTATCGAACAGCATCACGCCGGGGCCGTGGCCGACTTTCAGCGGATATTTCACGCCGTCGATGCCGGGAACATCACCCGCGACGGCGGTATCAAGCACGATCACCACGTCGGGTTTGACGCACTCTGCGGAGGTTTGCGCCCCGCGTAAACCAACCTCCTCCTCGACGCTGCCCACGCCGTACAGGCGGATGTTAGGGTTATTGACGCCGATCAGCAGTTCGGCCATCAGGGCGCAGCCCACGCGGTTATCCAGCGCTTTGGCGAGGATTTTATCCTCTCCCCAGTGGGCAAAGTTGGCCTCGGGGCTGACAAAATCACCCATCCGGATGCCGCATTTTTCCACCTCTTCGCGGCTGTTCGCGCCAATATCGATAAACATATCGTCAATATTCATCGGCTGCTGCTTCTGCTTTTCGCTCAGCGCATGGGGCGCAACGGACCCGATAATACCCGGGATTTTCTTGCCTTCGCGGGTGCGGAGGGTGACCCGATGGTTAAGCATTGACTGGCTCCACCAGCCGCCGACGGTGTCAAACCGAATAAACCCCGCCTCGGTGATGTGGGTGACCATAAAACCCACTTCGTCCATATGCCCGACGATAGCCACTTTTGGCCCGCGTGAACCTTTGCGGGCGATGACGCTGCCCAGCCCGTCGAAGGTGATTTCGTCGGCATGGTGGTGCAGGGCGTCGATCAGAATGGTGCGGACTTCCTGCTCATCGCCGCTGACCGCGCTGGCATCACAGAGCGATTTCAGTAACTCAATGTTCATGTGCAACCTCCTGACGGGCGGCTTTACGCTTCAGCCACCAGCCCTTTAACACGATTATTAACGTAATGTTTATCGCCAGACCGATGCCCAGCACCAGATAGAACGCGCCCGCCGGAGACATCAGGCCAATCAGCGGGTCAAACACGCCCAGCCCCGGCGCGAGACGCTGGAGGCCAAACGAGAGGGTCAGCATGCCCGCAATGCCGCCGCTGAGGGTATTCGCGGTAAGCATCGGCAGCGGCGCCGCCAGCGCGTAGGGGATTGCCGGTTCGGTGGCTACGGTTGCACCCACCACGATGGCGCTGCTGGCTGCCGCTTTCTCCTGTTGGGTGAAAAGCCCAGGAGCAAGATAGGTTGCGATGCCCGCCGCGACGGGCGGCATCAGCGCGACCACGCCGACGATGGCGTACCAGTCGTAGATGTGTTTTTCCAGCAGCGAGAAGCAGAAAAACCACGCGGTTTTATTGACCGGGCCGCCCATGTCAAACGCCAGCATCGCGCCCACGAGGAACGCTGCGCCAAGCTTCATCGACGGCGGAATGGTATTGAGGAGGTGCAGCAGGCCGCCCATCAGATCGGACATCAACGGGCCGATCGCGTAGTAAGTCAGCACACCGAAGACGAGAAGCGTCACAAACGGGATCAGCATAGAGCCGAGCAGCGGCTGCAGCGCCTTGCCAAGTTTGAGCTTGCGAAACCACAGCACGAAATAGCCGATAGCCAGTCCCAGCACGACCGCGCCCAGAAAACCCGCCCCGGACTGTGTGCCGAGCAGCCCTTTATCGTTCGCCAGATAACACACCAGAAAAGCCGGTGCGAACGCCGGTTTATCGCCAATCGACAGGGCGATGTACGCGCCCATAATCGGGATCATAAAGGTAAAGCCGAGATAACCGATGGACTCCACCACCCAGGCAAATGAAGGCGCCCCTTTCGCCATATCGGTATAGGGCAGGCCAAGCTGGACAAGCATATTAGCGAGTGCCACCAGAATACCGCCGCCAATCACAAACGGCAGCGCGGCTGAGACGCCCGCCATCAGGTGGCTCATCACGCTGCCTTTCTGCACATCCTGTTTGCCCAGCTTTACGGCGCTATCGGCAGTGAACCGCTGCGATTGCGTGGATAAGTTGTCAAAAATAGCGTCGATATTCTTCAGCGCGTGTGAAATCGGGATCTGGAAAACCTGTTTCCCGGCAAAACGGGCGCGATCGTCGGCGCTAAGCCCGCGACCGGTTGCCAGAATCACGTAGTCCGCTTCACGGATAGCCTCATCGCTCAGATGATTTTCCACCCCGCTGGAACCCTGGGTCTCAACCTGAATGGTATGCCCTAAAGCACGCGCCTTTCGCTCCAGCGCCTCGGCCACCATATAGGTGTGCGCAATGCCTGCCGGACAGTTAGTAATGGCGACAAGCCGTAACGTCGTTTCCATCGCTCGCTCCTATTCGCTCAACGTCTGGTTGAGCAGCGCCAGGATCTGGTGCCGATCGCCCTGCTTGAGCTGTGAAATAAACGCCGGATGAATGATCTTCCGGCACAGGGTGCCAATCATTTTCACCTGCCCGTCTTCCCCCTGTTGCGGCACGCCAAGGCAGATCCAGCAGGTTACCGCTTCGCCGTCGCTGGCTTTCCAGTCGACGCCCGGGGCGTTACGCGCAAACAGCACGAAGGGCTGCTTCACCACAGGGCTTTTGCCGTGGGGTACAGCGACGCCCGAGCCAAAACCGGTGGAGTGCAGCTTTTCGCGCAACAGAAGCGTTTGTAAGAACGCACCTCGGTCGCTGACGAAGCCATTTTGCCAGGCCATGTCCGCCAGCGTTTTGAGGATGGAATAGGGGGTGTTGCCCTGGATATTGAGGTCGATACAGTCGGCTGTCAGGTACGCCATCGTGTCACTCCGTTGAGAATTGCGTGACCTGATTCTACGGGGGCGGCGGCAGGAGGCTGAGCGTGAAAATGTCAGCCGGGCGTGACAAGACAGCACCGAACGGAAGCGAAAAAGTGTGGGCGAGGCCACATACCAGAGACGATTGATTTTCCTGACGAATATGACATCGTCAGGAAGGGAGGGGGATTAATGAATACCGGCCAGCCGCAGCAGCGCCGTCACGATTGCCGCTGCGATAATCACCACGATCAGCGGCATTTTTCGCCAGGCTAAAAACACCGCAAAGGTCACGCCGAGCACGCGGGCCATGCCGGCGAAATGCTCCCCTTCATAGAAGGTGGTCGCCAGCGCCACGGAAAACAGCAGCACCGTCGCCGCATCCGACAGCAGCGCCTGAGAGCGTTCGGACAAGGCCAGCCGACTGCCAAGCTTCGCCCCGCCAAGGCGCATGAGGTAGGTTCCCGCCGAGAGAATGGCGATGCCGAGAATAAATAGCGTCATGTTTTTCATTATTTTTTCCTCGCGGCGAGGCCCAGTAACGAGAGCAGTACCGGCAAGCCGACCGGGGCAAACGGCACGGCGGCCAGCGACAGCACCGCGCCGCTGCAGGCGCGGATAAGCGTGGTGCGGTTTTTAAACGCCGGTACCACTAACGCCAGCAAAATGGCGGGGAAAACCGCGTCCAGGCCGATGGTTTCCGGGTCCGGCAGCAGTTTGCCGACCATCGCCCCCAGCAACGCGCCAAGCGGCCAGATGATGGCCACGCCCAGACCGCACAGCCAGTAGGCGGCTTTACGCTGCTCGGGCGTGTTTTGCGACAGCCCAAACACCACGCTTTCGTCATTCATGATGTGGCAGCCCAGGAAGCTCAGGCTGCGTTTGCCGACCAGCTCGCGCACCGTGACGCCAAACGGAACGTGGCGGGCGTTAACCAGTAATCCCGCCGCCGCGGCCGCCAGCGGGTTACCGCCGCTCGCCACTATGCCGATAAACATAAACTCGGATGCACCCGCCAGCACGGTGAGTGACAGGACAAAGGGCACCCAGAGCGGAAACCCGTACGCCATCGCCAGCGATCCATAAGACATGCCGACGACGCCAACCGCCAGGCAGACCAGAACGATCGCTTTTATCGTGTCACCTTTGAGGCAAGAGAGAGGATGCGTCATACAATTTTAGCCATATCGAACGTATTTCCATTATAATGAACGGATCAACGATGTTTTACAAGATGAACGAATCGTTCGTTTTAACAGAGTATAGGGCCGTTTATGACGCAGCCAATCAGCGTGATCGCCAAAAGTCTGGTGCGAGAACGCCTGCGAACCGGGCACTCACTGGCGGAAATTGCCCGCCGTGCCGGGATCGCGAAATCCACGCTTTCGCAGCTTGAGTCCGGCAACGGTAACCCGAGCCTGGAAACGCTCTGGTCGCTTTGCGTGGCGCTGGATATTCCCTTTGCCCGTCTGCTGGAGCCGCAGTTGCCCACGACGCAGGTGATCCGCCGGGGAGAAGGAACCAAGGTAATTGCCGGGCAGGCCAACTATGAAGCCATTTTGCTGGCGGCATGCCCGCCGGGGGCGCGGCGTGATATCTATTTGCTGCTCACCCAGCCTGGCGCAGACCGCATTTCCCAGCCGCATCCGCCGGGATCGGTAGAGCACATTATCGTGACCCAGGGTCGCGCGAAGGTGGGGTTACTGGATAACCCGGAGGAGTTGGGGGAAGGGGACTACATCTGTTACCCGGCAGATCAGCCGCATATCTTTAAGGCGCTGGAGCCGGACACGCACGCGCTGCTGGTGGCGGAACAAAATTAACGAAGATACGGAAAATCATGTCGCTAAAAGCCATTGCCAAAGAACTTGGGCTGTCTGTTACTACCGTCAGCCGCGCCCTTAACGGATATGACGACGTCTCCCGCGAGACCCGCGCTCGCGTGGAAGCGGAAGCCCAGCGCCGTGGCTATCGCCCCAACACCTTTGCCCGCCGCCTGAAGATGGGCAAAATCGATGCCGTGGGTCTGGTATTTCCGGTCCATCCCGTTCCGCTCAATAACAGCGTTTTTATGGACATGGTCGGCGAAATTAGCCACGAACTGGGGCGACATGAAATCGACTTACTCCTGATTGCCGATGACGATCTGGCGGACAAGCACAGCTATATGCGGATGGTGCAAAGCCGCCGCGTTGACGCGCTGATTGTCGCTCATACGCTGGATCACGATCCGCGACTCGAGCAGCTTCAGAAAGCCGGTTTTCCCTTCCTGGCGCTCGGACGCAGCCTGCTCCCACAGCCGTACGCATGGTTTGATTTCGACAACTATGCTGGCACGTACCGCGCTACCCGCTGGCTTATCGACAAAGGCCATCAGCGCATCGCGCTACTCGGCGAGAGCAACAGCCAGGCCTTCATTACCCAGCGTCGCCAGGGCTATCTGGACGCGCTCCGCGAGGCCGGGCTGTCCAGCGAATGGCTGCGCGCTATGCCGCCGTCGCGCCGCGTTGGGTATGCCACGACCATGGAGTTACTTTCCCTGCCCCAACCGCCGACGGCAATCATCACCGACGGCAATACTCACGGCGACGGCGCGGCGATGGCACTGGCGCAGATGGGGCGTTTGACCGGCGAGCACGGCGTCTCGCTGGTGGTCTACGACGGCTTGCCACAGGACAGCATTGTCGACATTGACGTTGCGGCGGTTATTCAGTCCACCCGCCAGGGCGTCGGGAAGCAGATTGCCGACATGGTGCGCCAGCTGATCGGCGGAGAGGACATCGCGCAGCTTCAGGTTTTATGGCAGCCTGAATTTTTCCCCGGCCAGACGGCATAAAACATCAATTTTCTAAACCCGATCACATAACCGAAACGTTTTGGTTTGTATCCGAAACGTTTCGGATCAACACTCAGATCATCCCGACGACAGGAGATGTCTGATGCAAGATTCCATTTTACGGCTCGAAAGCAGGGCGGTGGATGTGGTGATCAAAACCCATCCATTCGCCGAAATTCTCTACTGGGGGGCGCATCTTGAGCACTTTTCCCCGCACGATGCGCAAAGTCTCTCGCGCCCGGTTGCTAACGGCAGGCTGGACATAGACTCCCCGGTGACGCTGATGGCCGAACTGGGCCATGGATTGTTTGGCTCGCCGGGTATTGAAGGCCATCGTCAGGGGCTCGACGGCTCGCCCGTTTTCATCACAACCGCCGTTCAGCGGCAGGGGCAGACCCTGACGATTACCGCTGAGGATGAACGTGCTGGACTGCGCCTGGTTAGCGAACTCGAACTGGATACTAGCGGCGTGCTGGCGGTGCGTCATGGTGTAACCAACCTTCGTGCAGGGGCATGGCAGGTTGACCGCTTTGCCGTCACGCTGCCGGTTGCCGAACGTGCACGGGAGGTGATGGCGTTTCACGGACGCTGGATCCGCGAATTCCAGCCGCACCGCGTACAGCTTGATCACGACAGTTTTGTGATTGAAAACCGTCGAGGTAAAACCTCCCATGAACACTTTCCGGCGCTGATTTCTGGTACGTCGTCCTTCAACGAAATGCACGGCGACGTCTGGGGCGTGCATCTGGGCTGGAGCGGTAACCACCGTCTGCGTGCGGAAGCCAAAACCGACGGACGCCGCTATCTTCAGGCCGAGGCGCTCTACCTGCCGGGAGAGAAGGCGATTGACGAGGGTGAAACGCTCTGGACGCCGCGCCTCTTTGCCAGCTACTCCGCGAAGGGTTTGAACGGCATGAGCCAGCAGTTCCACCGCTACCTGCGCGACAACCTCATTCGCTTCCCGGAAAACAAACCGCGCCCTGTCCACCTTAACACCTGGGAAGGCATCTACTTTGACCATGACCCGGATTACATCATGCGCATGGCCGATGAGGCGGCGGCGCTGGGCGTGGAGCGCTTTATCATCGACGATGGCTGGTTCAAAGGACGTAACGACGATCGCGCTGCGCTGGGCGACTGGTATCTGGACGAGAAAAAATACCCGAATGGCCTGACGCCGGTGATCAACCATGTTAAGCGGCTCGGTATGGAGTTTGGGATCTGGATTGAGCCAGAGATGATTAACCCGAACGCCGATCTCTACCGCGCCCATCCCGACTGGGTGCTGGCGCTGCCGGGCTACCCGCAGGCCACCGGGCGGCACCAACTGGTGCTTAACCTCAACATTCCGGAGGCCTTTGATTATCTCGTGGAGCGCATGAGCTGGCTTCTGGGTGAGCATGCGGTTGACTATGTGAAGTGGGACATGAACCGCGAACTGGTACAACCGGGGCACAACGGCAAAGCCGCCGCCGACGCGCAGACGCGTCAGTTTTATCGTCTGCTGGACGTGCTGGGCGAGCGTTTCCCGCACATCGAATTTGAATCGTGCTCCTCCGGCGGTGGGCGTATCGATTATGAAGTGCTGACCCGTTGCCACCGTTTCTGGGCATCCGATAACAACGATGCGCTGGAGCGCAATACTATTCAGCGCGGCATGAGCTACTTCTTCCCGCCGGAAGTGATGGGCGCGCACATCGGTCATCATAAATGCCATGCCACGTTCCGCCAGCACAGCATCGCGTTCCGCGGCCTGACGGCGCTGTTTGGCCATATGGGGCTTGAGCTGGATCCGCTCGCCGTGGACGCGCAGGAGCGTGAAGGCTATCGTCACTATGCCGCGCTGCACAAGCGGTGGCGTAACGTAATTCATCACGGCACTCAGTGGCGGGTAGATATGCCGGATGCGACGACACAGGCGCAGGGCATCGTGAGTGAGGACAAGACGCAGGGACTGTTTATCGTCAGCCAGCTTCAGATGCCGGATTACACGCTGATGATGCCGCTGCGCATGCCGGGGCTGGAGCCGGGCGCGCACTACCGTATCACGTTGCTCGATCACCCTAATATTCGCATCACGGGTGAGGGAGGCCACATCATGCGCAAGCTGCCGGAATGGATGGAAACGCCGCAAACCGCAAGCGGAGAGTGGCTGATGCAGGCGGGCATTGCGCTGCCGGTTCTGGATCCGGAAACCGCCATTCTGATTGGCGTTGAACGCGTGTAAGGGTGACGGACCGGGCGACCGGTCCTCCGTTGAGGATAAAAATAATGAATACCACCTGTACCCACAAAGACAACCCTAACTTCTGGATCTTCGGGCTGTTCTTCTTTCTCTACTTCTTCATCATGGCCACCTGCTTTCCGTTCCTGCCGATCTGGCTGTCGGATATCATCGGCCTGAATAAAACTCATACCGGCATTGTTTTCTCCTGTATCTCGCTGTCGGCTATCGCCTTCCAGCCGGTGTTGGGGGTGATTTCAGACAAGCTGGGGCTGAAAAAACATCTCCTGTGGATCATCGCAGTGCTGCTGTTTCTGTTTGCACCGTTTTTCCTGTTCGTTTTCGCTCCGCTGCTGAAAACCAATATCTGGCTCGGGGCGTTGAGCGGCGGGCTGTATATCGGCTTTGTCTTTTCGGCGGGCTCGGGAGCGATTGAGGCCTATATCGAACGCGTAAGCCGCAACAGCTTTTTTGAATACGGCAAGGCACGCATGTTCGGCTGTCTCGGTTGGGGGCTGTGCGCCTCGACGGGGGGGATCCTGTTTGGTATTGATCCCTCGTACGTCTTCTGGATGGGGTCAGGAGCTGCCCTGCTGCTGATGCTGTTGCTGGTGGTTGCAAAACCCAAACCTCATCAGACGGCGCAAGTCATGAATGCGTTGGGTGCCAACCAGCCGCAGATCACCGCAAAAACGGTCTTTAACCTGTTCCGCCAGCGCAAAATGTGGATGTTCATTCTCTATGTGATTGGCGTGGCCTGCGTGTATGACGTCTTCGATCAGCAGTTCGCGACCTTCTTTAAATCGTTCTTCGCGACGCCGGAGGCAGGCACCCGCGCGTTTGGGTTTGCCACCACAGCAGGGGAAATATGCAATGCCGTCATCATGTTCTGTTCGCCGTGGATTATTAACCGCATCGGTGCGAAAAACACGCTGCTGATTGCCGGGTTGATTATGGCGACGCGGATTATCGGCTCGTCGTTTGCCACGACCGTAGTTGAGGTAGTCGCCCTCAAGATGCTGCACGCACTCGAGGTGCCGTTCCTGCTGGTGGGCGCGTTCAAGTACATTACCGGCGTGTTTGACACCCGCCTGTCCGCCACGATCTATCTTATCGGCTTCAATTTTGCCAAGCAGTCGGCGGCGATTTTCCTGTCCGCGTTCGCCGGAAATATGTATGACCGGATCGGCTTCCAGGATACCTACCTGATGCTGGGCTGCTTAGTGCTGACCATTACGCTGGTGTCGGCCTTTACGCTGAGCAGCAGGCGGGAGATTGCTGCAAGCCGGGGCGCGGTGGAGGTGAATTAGGGAAGGGTGCTGCAGCGAATGTGGCAGCATGACTTAGGCTTCAGGCATCTCCATTGAGCGGATCGCAAAAAAGTCCTGTGAGATACCCGCTCCTTTGTCCACCGTCTGCAGGTCGTGTACAAACCATGCGTACATTTCTGGTGGTGCAGTATCCAGAGGTAATGGCCGGGGTTTACCGAGGTGTGCCGCGTGGGAGTATTCCAGAAACCGCTTCGCACGCCACAGTGCGGGTCCATATACGTTCGGGACGATATCCCTGCGTTTGTCCATGGGGTCCTGTTCCATACTGTTTAGCATCCTGAGGGCGGTATCCTTTACGTCATCAAGCCAGCCCCAGTTTTGCTGCAATACGGCCAGTTCATTTGCATACTGCCCGGCGGTCTCTTTCGCCTCCTGCGTGATGCCTGCAAATCCCGCAGATGCGCCAGCAGAGGCCAGCACATCGCCGCGCTGTTTTTCATATTTCATGCATTCCGTACGGTAATGATAGTATTGACGGCCCAGCCAGTCGATATAGCTGTCCAGATGACGGTTCTGGCATGCGGTGCTTAATGAAGTAAAGGGTAGTGCGCTCTGGTACGCCTCTGCCCACTGCAGGACGGACTGGTTTTTAACGTTGTCCTGGACGATGAAATAAGCAGCCACATCCGTATCTGTTTTATCGAGCGACTGAAAATCAGGGAAAGGCACGCCTGCCATGGTCGCCTCACGGTACATCCTGTGGAGCGCAACGCGGCAGAGTTCCGCACTGGGCTTCTGTTCATCCGGTTTCAGGCCCCCGCCGATATCCTCCGCGCATCCGGGATAGAGTTCTTCCTTGTGCGCCGGGTTATTGCCGGTGCGGTACAGGCAGCGCCAGACGCGGGTTTCATGGGCGGCAACCAGATGCAGGCTTTTCTTTACCGCTTCTGGCAGTGAGGTATCCTGGTCGATAGATTTATCCCCCAGTAATACGCTGATCCCTTTTATCGGCCCGCCAAACGCAGAGATAAAGTAATCCACGCCGTTGTTGTTGCTGGCCGACGTGCGTCGCGAGCAGTCAAACAGGCCGGTAAAGACGATATCGACGGGTATGCCCTGGTAGGTGTATTTATCCCCCTCTTTCTTACAAATATCTTTCAGCAGACTGTCCAGGAAATTACGTGCCAGGGTAGCGCCGAGGTCAAAACCGAAAAGGGAGACAGAAATGAGTTTGACGGGGACCGGGTTGGCTGATTTTGCCCTCTCATAAAATTGCTCAAAGCGCACTTTCGCCGAGGCGATACGTGTATCAACGCCTGTTACCAGCATATCTGCGACAGCAGGGTTATCACGAATCCAGGGGGTAGCTTCGATGCTGGCTTTTTTAAGTGCATTCGTGGCTATATTTTTCCCCAGCTTTCTCCACTCTGCGGGTTTAAGCAGCTTTGCACCTTCATTTTTCAGGATCTCATACCAGTTTCCACCTTTCAATAATTCTCCGCCTGTTTCCTTCGCCATTTCAGCGGGCTGAGATTTGAGATCATCCTGCACATTACTTCTGGCACCATCTATTAATGCAGTGAGTTTGGTAGAAAGATCCTCGCTAAAGGGTGTGCCAAGGCCTGATATGTAGAATTTTGAAAAACAGTCTTTACTCGAATTTTGTAGCTCATCAGGAAAAGCTCTGAACAGACGAGCAATATTACTGAGTCGTTGCTCTGGCGCATCCTGTTCAATATTCCTGTGAATACCATCGAAAAAGAAACCCACATGCCAGATGCGTGAACAATTGTGTATGCCGTAATCTTCAGTCTGCTGTGCCCGGTTTGCTGCAGAAATGAGGCTTTCTATATCCATTAATTATTGTCCATTGTATTGAAGTGTGCCGCTTCTGGCCGTTTTTCATAAGGCGACCATGCGTTATCACTCCATCCCAAAAGGACTTTATCGCCCGGGAGGAAATGAACGTGTAAATCATTTTCGCCCTGCTTCCGTACTGGCATAGGCATTTCTGTGCGACGAGTTTCTTTACGAAGTCCGGCGTTGTATTGCTCTCGCGTCGTACTTAGAGTCCATATTATTTCGGCATTATCACCGCTAATACTGCCGCAGCAGGTTGCCCCACCTCCACCAAAAGCTGATGCATTCGCCCCCGCCACGCCATTTACGCTAAACCCCAGGATAGGCCTGTCAATTTCACTGTGAATAATCAGCGTTACCGGCCCCGACGGTGGTCCCCAGACCGCAGCCCATACCGACCAGCCAAGATAAATCACCACTGGCAGTATCAGCGCTCCCCAGAGCCATTTTCCCCAGCGGGCATAACCACGGTTAATTCCATTGTCAATTTTCTTATAAGCTTTGAAAAATCCCATTTTGTGTATTCATCCATGATGTTGGGGGTAGTTAATCAAGAAGCCGTAAAGCAGTGTCATACGCTAACTCAGTACCACCATGTAATGGGGCAGCCCGGAAAAATGTATGGTTCATCTAAAGGTAAGTGGCAGGGTTACCATGCCACAAAATGCGGAGAATCTGACGTGATCGGATAATTTGGTCACGCGGGGTTTTCCTTTGAAATGCTTTCGCGAGTAACCCATCACTAAAACCTGATTTAACTTAAGGTCAATTAGAATGGTTACATGAAGAAGAGATGCTGTAAACGGATGAAGTGCATGTTTAATTCTGAAAAATGCCTCCCCGTAGAGCGACCTCCACGGGGAGTATTTATCAGTCGAGGTAAAACATCTCTTTCAACTCCGTGCTCACAGGGCTGTTGTCCGGGTTCGACGGCATGACGTCGCGCATGTGTTTCCACCAGCGTTGGCAGACGTCGGTACTTGCTACCGCGTTCCAGCGCGCTTCGGATTCAATCTCTACGGTTGCGAACAGCAGGTGGCGTTCCTTGTCGAGATAGATGGCGTAATGGTGCGCGCCGTGGTCTTTCAGCACGGCTTCCAGCTCTGGCCAGATGGGATTGTGGCGGCGCGCGTACTCTTCGTGCGCGTCCGGGTTAACCTGCATGACAAACGCTTTGCGGATCATAATGCCTCCAGGTACAGCTCGCGGACCTCATCGCGGCTGGCGGTTCGCGGGTTGCAAGGTGCGCACGGGTCGGCGAGGGCTTTATCCAGCCAGCCTTCGATGTCAGCTTTGGTCACGCCGAGCTGGCTAAAGCCGGACGGAATGCCGACGCGGGTACTCAGATCGCGAATCGCCTGAATGGCTGACATACTTGCTGCTTCATCGCTCATCCCGCGCGTATCGACACCCATCGCCTGTGCCACGCGGGCAAAGCGCGTCACCGCGTTCTGGCGGTTAAAGTTTTCGATGATCGGCAGCAGGATGGCGTTACACACGCCGTGCGGCAGGTTGTGCGTCGCGCCCGGTTGATGCGCCAGGGCGTGAACCAGACCCAGACCGGCGCTGTTAAACGCCATGCCCGCCAGATATTGACCGAACGCCATCTGCTCGCGGGCTTCAAGGTTATGGCCCTCGTCGACCGCTTTCGGCAGCCACAGGGTGATCAGGCGAATCGCTTCCAGCGCGTTGGCGTCGGTGAGCGGGTGCGCGCCCACGGAAACGTAGGCTTCGATGGCGTGGGTCAGGGCGTCCATCCCCGTCGCGGCGGTGACGGAAGCCGGAATATCAAGCATCACGCTGGCGTCGTCTACGGCAATGTCCGGGATGATGTTCGGGTCGATAATCACCTCTTTCACCTGACGCGCGGAATCAATAATCACCGCGTTGCTGGTCATCTCCGCCGCCGTGCCGGCGGTGGTATTGATCGCCACCAGCGGCACGCCTGCGTTTTTCACCTTGCCGACGCCGGAGTAGGCAGTGGACGGGCCGGGGTTAGCGGTCAGAATTTTGATCGCCTTGGCGGTATCGATCGGGCTGCCGCCGCCGAAGGCGATCAGGTAATCACACTCCGCGTCGCGGAATGCCGCAAACCCCTGTTGCACCAGCGCTTCCGTTGGGTTCGGGAACACCTCATCAAACAGGTGATACGACATCTCGTGGGCATCCAGTGCGGTAAACAGGCTGTCGAGCAGGCCGAGTTTAACCAGCTGGCCGTCGGTGACAATCAGCGCTTTTCCCCACTGCTTGTTCGCCACCAGGTTGACCATATCGCCGATTGCGCCCGCGCCGTGCAGGCTGATTTTAGGAAGCGCCAACATAAAGCTCATGATAATTCTCCTTAATTACTGTGATTTTTATGCCTGGCGGCGCTGCGCTTGCGCGGGCCTGCGATCCGCAGGCCGGGTAAACGTAGTGCCACCCGGCTATGGAATCCGTCTTCGCTGCATCATCCGTCGCGTGATAATCGGCAGTGAAATCACCACGATCAGCATTGCGCCGACGATCACTGACATCACGATGCCGGGCACGTTTAGCAGGCTCAGGCCAAAGGTCACCAGCCCCATCAGGAAGGCGGCGATAATCACGCCGACCATGCTGCCGGACCCGCCTAAAATATTGACGCCGCCGAGCACCGCCATCGTCACCACCGCCAGTTCCCAGCCCATCGCAATCGTCGGGCGCGTGCTGCCCAGGCGCGAGGTGAGCAGCACCGAGGCTAGGCCCGCCATCAGCCCCACCAGCGCAAACAGGATCAGGTTGTGGCGTTTAACGTTGATCCCGGCGTACCACGCGCCGGTCGGGTTATTGCCGATGGCGTACGTGCGGCGACCAAAGTTGGTGCGGTGCAGCACAAAGGCAAACACGGCTGCCAGCACGATAAACAGCGCAAACTCAAACGACAGCGCGCCCCAGACGTAGCCTTGCCCCAGCCACGCGAAGCTCTCCGGGTAGCTGTTCAGCGCCTGATCACCCAGCAGGATGTAGGTGATCCCGCGGTACAGGCTCATGGTGCCGATGGTGATGACGATGGACGACAGGTTAAAGCGCGTCACCAGAATGCCGTTGAACAGCCCGCACAGCAGCCCGACGCCTAATCCCACGCACACCAGCAGGGGCGTATCCATGCCCGCCGTCGCGCAAAAACCCATCGCCGTAGAGCTGAGCGCGATGGTCGAGGCCACCGACAGGTCAATCTCACGGGCGATAATCAGCATCGCCATCGGCAGGACGATGATCGCCTTCTCGGTGAAGTTGAACGTCGCGTCGGAGAGGTTCCAGACGTTGAGGAAGTAAGGCGAGGCGAGGGCGTTGCCCACGAACACCGCCAGCGTAACGGCCAGCAGGAAACCTTCCCAGCACAGCAGGCGCTGGAGCAGGCCCGGCGCAGCAGGCACGTTTTTGATCTCTTCAGTGGTCATCATTTTGCTCATGATTTCACCGCCAGTTTCTGACGCGCCAGCGCCGCGTCGCGCAGGATCAGCCTGCCTTTACGTTTGTTGCCGCGTTCGTTGAGCAACACCGCAATGACGATCACCGTGCCGGAAATCGCCATTTGCCAGAACGGCGAGACGCCGATTACCGGCAGGGCGTTATTGATGACGCCGAGGAACAGCGCGCCGAACAGACAGCCGAGCACGCGCCCGGTGCCGCCCATGGTGCTGATCCCGCCAATCACACAGGCTGCCACGACCTGCAGCTCAAAACCGTTAGCCACGTCGACATACGCAACGGCAAAGCGGGAGATCCACAGATAGCCGCAGAAGCCTGCCAGCAGACCGGAAAGGCAGAAGCTGACGAACTGCATTTTTCCGACGTTGATCCCGGTGTAATACGCTGCGGTAGCGTTGCCGCCTGCGGTATACAGCGCGCGGCCGGTGCGGCTGTAGCGCAGGAAGTAGCCCACCAGCAGCAGCGCGGCAACGGCGCACCAGCTCAGCACCGGCAGGCCCAACACCGCCGCGCGCGGCAGGCCGAGGAAGTCCGCGCTCATCTGGTTGGCGTTGACCCAGCCGCCGCCGGAAAGCAGAAAGATAATCCCGCGGTAGATGCTCATGGTGCCGAGGGTGACCACAATCGCCGGGATACCCAGTTTCCACACCAGCAGGCCGTTAATCATCCCCATTACCAGCCCGAGCGCGCTTGCCAGCATCAGCAGCCCCCAGACGGGCACGTCCGGGTAGTGGAAGTTAATCAGCGCGACGATCATCCCGGTTAGCGCCAGGTTGGCCGCCATGGAGAGGTCGATGCCTTTGGTCAGCAGCACCATCATCTGCCCGAGGGCGAGAACGATCAGAATCGACGTGTCATTGAATATCTCCACCAGGTTGCCCGGCGCGAGAAACGACGGCACGCGGCTGCCGATGGCGACAATCATCAGCACAATGACCGCGCCCAGCAGGGCTTCACGGTGTTTCATCAGTGAGTTAAGCATCACGCCGCCTCCTGTTTTACACCGCTGGCGGCGCTGACGATGGTTTCCGCCGTCGCGTCGCCCGCCTGATATTCGGCCACCATCAGCCCTTCGTGCATCACGATGATGCGGTCCGCCATGCCCATCACTTCCGGCAGTTCGGACGAGACCATAATCACCGCCAGCCCCTGACCCACCAGTTCAGACATAAATTGATGAACGGCGGCTTTTGAGCCGATATCGATGCCTTTAGTCGGCTCATCGAGGATGATCACGTCAGGATGCGTCGCCAGCCACTTGCCGATCACCACCTTTTGCTGGTTGCCGCCGGAGAGGGTTTCCACCGCCTGTTTCCAGCTAAAGGCTTTGACCTGCAGGCGGGTGGCGTATTCGTCAGCCAGTCGCCATTCGCGTTCGTCATGCAGCACGCCGTTCGGGTTAAGTTTGCCGAGCTGCGGCAGGCTGATGTTCTGCGCAATCGGCAGCGCGATAATCGCCCCCTGTTTCTGGCGTTCTTCCGGCACGCAGACAATGCCGGCGTTGATGGCGTCCGCCGGCTGGCGGAAATGCTGCGTTTTACCGTTAAGCACAATCTCGCCCGAGGACGGATGGGTGATGCCGGAAAGCGCCTGCATCAGCTCAGTACGCCCCGCGCCGACCAGCCCGTAAAAACCGAGGATCTCACCCTTGCGCAGGGAGAACGAGATATTGGCGAACTCGGTCGGGTGGCAAAGATTTTTCACCTCCAGCACCGTCTCGCCTTTTTCGCAGTCGACTTTCGGGAAGGTCTGGGTAATGGCCCGCCCGACCATCATCGACACCATCCGCTCCTCGGTGATCGTGTTTATCGATCCTTCCCCGACAAACACGCCGTCGCGCAAAATGGTGTAGTGATCCGCCAGCTCAAAAATCTCGTCGAACTTGTGGGAGATAAACAGGATCGCTTTTCCCTCCTGCTTCAGGCGCTCCACTATCTGATAGAACTCGAGAATTTCATGCTGCGACAGCGCGGCGGTCGGTTCATCAAGGATCACCACCTGCGCCTCAAACGACAGCGCGCGGGCGATGGCGACCATATGACGCTGGGCGATGCTCAGGGTTTTCAGCGTTGCGCGCGGGTCGATCTGCACTTCCAGACGCGTGAGGATAGCCTGCGCCCGACGGTGCATCGCCGGCCAGTCGAGGGTGTTGAAAACGCCTTTACAGAGATACTGGCCGACAAAAATATTTTCGGTGACCGACAGTTCATCGAATAGCACCGTTTCCTGATGAATAGCGGTAATGCCGATCTTGTGCGCCGATTCCGGCGTCGGGAGATGTACAGGGATGGCCTTATAGAGGATTTCGCCCTCGTCAGGCTGATAAATGCCGGTCATCACTTTGACCAGCGTCGATTTGCCCGCGCCGTTTTCGCCGATAAGTGCGGTCACTTTGCCGGGCCACAGCGCAAGCTGCACGTTCTCAAGGGCGCGCACGCCGGGGAAGACCTTGGTGATGCCCGAAAGCTGTAGCAATGGGGTCATGATAGTTCTCCGTTAGATCCCCTCTCCCACAGGGAGAGGGGGAAAGGGTTAGAAAATCTTCGAGAACTTATCAATGTTGCTGGCATCGTAGACGAACGGCTCGGCCATCGCCCCGTTGCCGTCGGCATCCAGCTTCACTTTGCCGAGTTTGCCCATGCTGGCTTCGCCTTTGGTGGCGGTGCCTTTTACCAGGTCATCCGCCAGATAGGTGGCAGCGTAGCCAAGGTCAATCGGGTTCCAGATGGCAAAACTCTTGCTTGCCCCGGATTTCACCGCGCCCGCCATTTCAGACGGTAGACCTAAACCGGTGACGTACACTTTGCCGATCTTGCCCTGGTCTTTGACCGCCTGCGCGGCGGCCACAATGCCCACCGACGACGGCGAGACGATCACTTTCAGGTCAGGCCAGGTTTTCAGCAGGCCGACCGCTTCGCGGTAGCTTTTGTCAGAGAGATCGTCGCCGTAGGCCACGGTCACCAGATTGACGGACGGGTACTTCGGCAGCACCTTTTTCATCTCCGCAATCCAGGTATTCTGGTTGGTTGAGGTTGGCGTGGCGCTCAGCACCGCCACGTCGCCTTTCTCGACGTTCAGCGCTTTCAGCGCGTCGGCGGCAAGTTTGACGTTGGTTTCACCGATCAGGGCGTTGTTCGACGGGTTCAGGTGGATTTGACGCCCGGCCTTCGCCACGCCGGAATCCCACGAGACAACCTTGATGCCGCGCTGCATCGCTTTTTTCAGCACCGGCACGACCGCATCCGGATCGTTCGCCGAGATGGCGATCGCATCCACGCCCTGGGCGATCAGCCCGTTCAGCACTTCGATCTGCGCTTCCGCCGTGGTGGTGGTCGGGCCGGTATAAATCACTTTTACATCGCCTAACTCTTTGGCCGCCTCCTGCGCGCCAACGTTCGCTGCCTCGAAGAATCCATTCCCTAAGGACTTCGCCACGAGGGCGATTTTCACTTCTGCTAAAGCGGAACCGGACAACGCCAGTGCGGCAACGGTGAGGATCAAGCTTGTCTTTATTTTCATTGCTTTTACTCCACATGAGTCAGTTGTAGGGATTGCAGGTGGTTTTCGCCCCGTCTCAATGAGCGGGGCGCGATGTTTTTATGGGTACAATGCTAACGCCGACTGCATTGGGGTGACGCCGAAGCGTTTGCCCAGCGCGATCAGCTCTTCACGGGTGATGGTCTGCTTCATGCCGCCCATGGCGTAGACTTTCACCAGCACTTCAGCCGACTTCTCGGCGGTGTCGATCAGGCCAAAGGTTTCATCCAGCGTCGGGCCGCTGCCGAATACGCCGTGGAACGGCCACAGCACCAGGGAATGTTTTTGCATATCCGTCGCGGTGGCCTGGCCGATCTCGTCGGTGCCCGGCACCATCCACGGCAGAATGCCCACGCCGTCCGGGAAGACCACCAGACATTCGGTACTGCCTTCCCACAGCTTGCGGGTGATCAAATCCGAACTGTTTTCCAGCACGTAGGTCAGGGCAATCAGGTTGGTGGCGTGGCAATGCATGATCACGCGGTCTTTGCCCTGGGTCGCCTTGATGCGCTCGCAGTGGGAAAGGAAGTGCGCAGGCAGTTCAGAGGTGGGCACCGCCTCGTCCGTCAGCCCCCAAAGAATGTGGTAGCCTGCGCCGTCACTGTCCACTTTCACCACCCCGAGGTTGGCCTGCGGATCAAGCTGCACGTTGCGGAAAAACTTGCCGGAACCGGTGACGATAAACGGCGTATTGGCAAGCAGCGGCATCGGCTGGCTTAGCGCGATATAGCGCGGCTGCGGGTGGAAATCGGCGACGTACGGCTCGATGTCCGCGTCGTCCAGACGCAGCGTCAGGTTGCCGCCGTTACGCTCGTCCCAGCCCTTGAGCCAGGCGTCGGAGGTGGCTTTGATCATGCCCTGGACGAACCAGGCGTTAGTGATGGTCTGCATAGTTTTCATTTCCAGTTATCGCGGTGAGAGTTTCCCCTCACCCTAACCCTCTCCCCAAAGGGGCGAGGGGATGGTTTGCTCCCTCTCCCCTTGGGGAGAGGGCAGGGGTGAGGGGGCAGTTACCCGCGCTGGCTCAACACGTCTTTCTCATACGCCCGCACGTTATCCAGCCACTGGCTGCCCGCCGGGGCATCGTGACGCTGGCAGTACATCTCCCACACCGCCTGCCACGGCAGGGATTTCTGCTCCTCCAGCAGTGCCAGACGGGCGGTGTAGTCGCCGTTTTCCTCCAGCTGCTTCAGCGCGGCGGTTGGCTCCAGCAGGGCGCGCAGCAGGGCTTTCTTCATATTGCGGGTGCCGATAACCCACGCCGCGATGCGGTTGATGGAGGCGTCAAAGAAATCGAGGCCAATGTGCACGCGGTCGAACAGGTCGTGGCGGATGATTTCGCTGGCGATTGCCTGAGTTTCGTCATCCAGCAACACCACGTGGTCGCTGTCCCAGCGCACCGGACGGCTGACGTGCAGCAGCAGGCGCGGCACGTAGAGCATGGCGGCGGAGATTTTGTCGGAGATCACCTCCGTCGGGTGGAAGTGACCGGCGTCCAGGCACAGCGCGGTCTGGCGGCTGGTGGCGTAGCCCATGTAGAACTCGTTCGAGCCGACGGTGTAGCTCTCCGCGCCGATGCCGAACAGCTTGCTCTCCACGGCGTCGATGTGGTGCGCCGGGTCCAGTTTTTCGCTGATGGCTTCATCCAGTGCGGCCAGCAGGCGCTGACGCGGCGCCAGGCGGTCAACGGTGATGTCCTTCATCCCGTCCGGGATCCAGATGTTCATCACCGACGGCGTGCCGAGCTGCTCGCCGAAGTACGCCGAGACGCGGCGGCTGGCTTTGACGTGGTCAATCCAGAACTGGCGGATTTCATCGTTGGCGTGAGCGAGGGTAAAGCCATCGGCGCTCAGCGGGTGCGAGAAGCAGGACGGGTTAAAGTCCAGCCCCAGCCGGTTGGCTTTGGCCCACGCCACCCAGTTCGTAAAGTGTTCCGGTTTGATCTCGTTACGCGCCACCGGCTCGTCGGATTCGAGATAGATGGCGTGAAGGTTCAGGCGTTTTGGCCCCGGGATCAGGCTCAGCGCCAGCTCCAGGTCGGCACGCAGTTCGCTGGCGTTGCGCGCTTTGCCCGGATAATTACCCGTTGCCTGAATGCCACCCGTCAGCGAACCGCCTGGGTTCTCGAAACCGGCGACGTCATCGCCCTGCCAGCAGTGCATAGAGACGGGCAGACGGTCGAGCTGGCGCAGCGCCGCGTCGACATCCACGCCGACGGCGGCGAAACGCTGTTTAGCCAGGTCCCAGGCTTGTTCAAGTTGAGTGGTCATGCGCAAAGCTCCTTAGTCAGTCGTTTTTGCTGAAACTGCGCCCGGTAGCGGGCAATGTCATGGCAGGGATGGGGAGTGAAGGTGGTCAGGCCATAGTTGTCGGCCACTACCGAGCGGAAATCGTCGACGCTCGCCAGTTCGTCCAGGGTCATCAGCTGAATGCCGATATTGCCGAGCGTGGAGGCCTCAACCGGCCCGGCGACGACGGTGATCCCGCAGGCGTCGGCGCAAAGCTGGTTCAGCAGCTGGTTCTGGCAGCCGCCGCCAACGATGTGCAACCGGCTGAACGGCCTGCCGCGAAGGCTCACCAGTTCGTCGAGAATGTCGGCATACAGCAGGGCGAGGCTGTCAAAAATACAGCGCGCCAGCTCGGCAGGGCGGGACGGCACCGGCTGGCCGGCCTCGACGCAGGCGGCCTGGATCTCGGCGCTCATGTGCGCCGGGTTGATAAAGCGGTCATCATTGGGGTTGATCAGGTAGGTGCAGGCCGTCAGCTTTTCGGTTTGTGCAATCAGCGAGGCCAGGTCGGTGATGTTCTGCTCTTTCAGCACCCGCTGGAGCAGCCACAGCCCCATGATGTTCTTTAACACCCGGTAACGGCCTTCTGCGCCGCCCTCGTTGGTGATGTTCGCCGCCAGCGCGGCGTCGCTGGTGTAGGGCGTTTTGCTCTCAAAGCCCATCAGCGACCAGGTGCCGGAAGAGAGATACGCCGCGTCTTTGTCGGCAAGCGGCGCGGCGATGACCGCGCTGGCGGTATCGTGGCTCGCCACGGCCACCACCGGGATCGGATTGCCCTGCGGGCAGACCCACTCGCCAATCACATTGCCCGGATGGGTCGGCGTGCCAAACCACGACGGCGAGGCACCCGTCCAGGCCAGCAGGTTTTCGTCCCAGTTATCGGAATTGATGTTCACCAGCTGGGTGGTGGTGGCGTTGGTGTATTCCCAGTTCAGGTTGCCGGTCAGGCGGTAGCTGAAGTAGTCGGGGATCAGCAGGGCGTGCGCCGCCTTTGCGGCCAGTTCCGGCTGCTGTTCGACCAGGGCGCGCAGCTGATACAGGGTGTTAAACGGCAGGAACTGAATGCCGCTGCGCCCGTAGATCGTCTCTTTACCCAGCTGGGCGATGGCATGCGCCATGACGCCGTCGGTACGGCTGTCGCGGTAAGAGACGGGCAGGCCGACGCGTTCGCCAGCGTCGTCCAGCAGGACGTAATCCACGCCCCAGGTATCAATTCCGATGCTGTCGATACGGATGCCGTCATTGCAGACATTCCCAAGCCCGGTACGGATTGCCGCCTCCAGGCCGTCAATGTCCCAGGTATCAAAGCCGTCCCGCTTTTGCAGGCAGTTGGCAAAACGGTGCATTTCGCGAAGCGAAAGCGTGCGCTGGCTACGGTCCCAGGTCGCCAGCATTACGCGGCCGCTGGATGCGCCTAAATCGACAGCCACACAATGGCGAAAAGTCATGGTCACGTCCTTTCTCAAGTCATTAGCGGTGAGTGTAAGAAAGGGAAGAAAAAGGCACCTTCTCGCCAGTGACAGGGCAAATCGCGCGCTGGCAAGAAAGCAAAGGTGAACGTGAGGCAGTTCACAGTTTCCAGTAATGACGGGGTTTTCAGGCAGTGTGACGCTTACCGCATTTCCCGATCTTTCCGCCCGTTTCTTGAAAAACGGACAGCTTTTGCGAGGTTTGCTGCTGAAAATTTAAGGTGCGTGCGCCGGGCCTTAATTACTATTTTGAGAACTTTTCTCATTGGTGGGGGCCGTTATGACCGTACTACACAGCGTGGATTTTTTTCCTTCGGGCGGGTCGCCTGTCGCGATTGAGCCACGGCTCCCGCAGGCAGCGTTTCCGGAACATCATCATGATTTCCATGAGATTGTGATTGTTGAGCACGGCACGGGCATTCACGTTTTCAACGGCCAGCCGTACACCATCAGCGGTGGCACGGTCTGCTTCGTACGCGATCACGACCGGCATTTGTACGAACATACCGACAACCTGTGTCTGACCAACGTGCTGTATCGCTCGCCGGATGCGTTCCAGTTTTTGTCCGGGCTTAATCAGCTTTTGCCCCAGGAGAAAGACGGGCACTATCCGTCGCACTGGCGGGTTAATCAGTCCACGTTGCAGCAGGTGCGCCAGCTGGTGAGCCAGATGGAGCAGAGCGAGGAGGGGCTGGAGACGCACGTCGTTGCCACGCGTGAACTTCTTTTTATGCAACTGCTGGTGCTGCTGCGCCGCAGTAGCCTGGTGGAGGGGCTGGAAAATAACGCTGCGCGCCTTAACCAGCTGATGGCCTGGCTGGAAGATCACTTTGCTGAGGATATCTGCTGGGAAACGCTGGCGGATGATTTCTCGCTGTCGCTGCGTACCCTGCACCGCCAGCTGAAGCAGCACACCGGGCTGACCCCACAGCGCTATCTTAACCGCCTGCGCTTAATCAAGGCCCGGCATCTGCTGCGCCACACGGATGAAAGCGTCACGGACATCGCTTATCGTTGCGGTTTCGGCGACAGTAACCACTTTTCGACGCTGTTTCGCCGTGAATTCAGCTGGTCGCCGCGCGACATTCGTCAGGGCAAGGACGCGTCGCTTCAGTAACGCGAGGGCAATCACCGTTTTTTCGCCGCAAAAAGGCTAATAATGTCAGGTTATTCGCCCGTGAGGTTGTGGTGTGGCTGCTCAGTTAATTCTTCGCAAAGATGATTTTTTTGCCTCCGCCGGCCAGGCCGTTGCGGTGGCCGATCGCTATCCGCAAAACGTCTTTGCCGAACACACGCATGAATTTTGCGAGCTGGTGCTGGTGTGGCGGGGCAACGGCCTGCACGTCCTTAACGACCGGCCTTACCGCATCACGCGCGGGGATCTGTTTTACATTCGCGCCGAGGACAAACACTCCTACGCCTCGGTGAACGACCTGGTGTTGCAGAACGTCATCTACTGCCCGGACAGGCTCAAACTCAACGTCGACTGGGCCGCAAACATTCCGGGGTTTGTTGATGCGAAGGGCGCACCGCACTGGCGCTTAAGCAGCAACGGCATGACCCAGGTCCGGCAGGTGATTTCCCAGCTTGAACAGGAGAGCCTGAAAAACGATCCCGAGGCTAACCAGATGGCGGAGCTGCTCTTTGCCCAGCTGGTAATGACCCTCAAGCGCTATCGTTATGCCACCGACAACCCCTCCGCCACCACTCAGGAGGCGCTGCTTGATAAGCTCATCACCCAACTTGCGGGCAGCCTGAACAAGAGTTTCGTGCTGGAAAAGTTCTGCGAGCAGGAGCAGTGCAGCGAACGCGCGTTACGCCAGCAGTTCCGCACCCAGACCGGGATGACGGTGAACCACTATCTGCGCCAGCTGCGCATCTGCCACGCTCAGTATTTGCTCCAGCATACGGAGCTGATGGTGAGTGAAGTGGCGATGCGCTGCGGCTTTGAGGACAGCAACTACTTTTCGGTGGTGTTTAACCGCGAGGTGGGGATGACGCCGGTACAGTGGCGTCATCGTAGTCGAAAGGCGGCGTGATCAGTTCGCCATGCCGAGGCCAACAATGTTGGCAGCGATAATAATCACCACGCAGCCGAGGCTCAGCACGCCCACCGGACGACGCCCGGCGTTGTTCCACTCCTTCAGCACAAGCCCTACCAGGCCGCCACACAGCACGTAGAAACTCATGTGCAGCATCCAGCTCATGTAATCGTACTGCGCCGGAATGCTGGCGTGGCCCCAGGCGTAGAAGAAGAACTGCAGATACCACATCAGCCCACCCAACGCGGAGAGCAGCACGTTGGTTACGATCAGCGGTTTTGCCAGCGAGAAGTCGGCTTTTACCGACAGGTTCTTCACTTTTGCCAGACGAATAAAGCAGAAGCCCAGGTTGACCAGCGCGCCGCCGCCCATGATCACCACGTAGCTTGGCAGGGCAACGTACAGCGGGTCGACGCCCAGCGCGGCGGCGGCTTCGTGCATCGGTTTGGCGGCGTTCATGGCGAAGGACATACCGGCGGAGAAGATGCCGCACATTACCGCCAGCAGCAGCCCTTTCTTCAGGTTGAAGTCCTCGGCTTTGATGCCCATCTTGCGCTCTTTAAGCTGGCCCGCGCGGGTCACGATGCCTACGCCGATCACCGCGACCAGCACGCCCAGCAGCGTCATGCGCCCGCCTTCGGTATTGATCAGCACGTCGAAATTGCCGTTGAGGATTGGCGTCATCAGGGTGCCGACAATCAGCGTAATGCCAATCGCGATGCCGATACCCATCGACATGCCGAGGTAGCGCATGGTGAGGCCATAGTTGATGTTGCCGATGCCCCACATCGCGCCAAACAGGAAGACCGGCAGCAGGGTAGAGGCGCTGAAGGAGGAGAAATAGCCCCAGAAATCGGGCAGGAGCATGGCGCTGATGGTCCACGGCAAAATCAGCCATGACACCGTACCGCCGACGGACCACATGGTTTCCCATGACCAATGTTTAACCTTTTTAAACGGGGCATAGAAACAGGCTGCACTGGCTGCGCCTATCAAATGCCAGAAAATACCCATCGTAATCGCATGATTCATTTTTACATCCTCATCGTTTTTATAGTCGGTGGCTTCCCGCCGACTTGATGAGTGTAAAAATTAGGCGGTTTGGGAACCTTCAGAAGGTTGCCGCACTTTTGTTCAGGATGGCAATCAGCACGTTAACCGCGTGAGCAGACTCACAATTTCGCGATGAGAGGGAAAATGAATAACCTTATAAAAACTACGGCATTGATAATCATTTTCAATATCATTTAATTAACTATAATGAACCAACTGCTTACGCGGCATTAACAGCTGTGCCGCCCGACACTAATGGAGAGGATTATGAGTTATACACTGCCATCCCTGCCGTATGCCTACGACGCACTGGAACCGCATTTCGACAAGCAGACGATGGAAATCCATCACACTAAACACCACCAGACCTACGTGAACAACGCCAACGCTGCGCTGGAAAGCCTGCCAGAGTTCGCTAGCCTGCCGGTTGAAGAGCTGATCACCAAACTGGACCAGCTGCCAGCAGACAAGAAAACCGTTCTGCGTAACAACGCAGGCGGCCACGCTAACCACAGCCTGTTCTGGAAAGGCCTGAAAACCGGTACCACCCTGCAGGGCGACCTGAAAGCGGCTATCGAGCGCGACTTCGGTTCCGTAGACAACTTCAAAGCGGAATTCGAGAAAGCCGCTGCGACCCGTTTCGGCTCTGGCTGGGCGTGGCTGGTCCTGAAAGGTGACAAACTGGCGGTGGTTTCTACCGCAAACCAGGACTCCCCGCTGATGGGTGAAGCGATCTCTGGCGCATCCGGTTTCCCAATCCTGGGCCTGGACGTGTGGGAACACGCTTACTACCTGAAGTTCCAGAACCGTCGTCCAGACTACATCAAAGCCTTCTGGGACGTGGTGAACTGGGACGAAGCTGCAGCACGTTTCGCTGCGAAAAAATAAGGTTGCATTGACGCCTGTGAGAAGCGAGTCTGATGACTCGCTTTTTTTGTATCTGAAGGAGTAGAGATGCACTACCCGGTCAACGTGTTTACAGGCAAGGTAACGGAGTACGAAGGCAGCCGCCCGAGCGCCATCGCCAAAGTGCAGGTTGACGGCGAGTTGAGCCTCACCGAGCGCGGTCTTGTGGGCGATGAGCAGGCCGAAAAGAAAATTCACGGCGGGCCGGAGCGCGCGCTGTGCCACTATCCGCGTGAGCATTATGCTTACTGGATGAGTGAATTCCCCGAGCAGGCGGAGCGCTTCGTCGCACCCGCCTTTGGCGAGAACCTCTCTACCGAGGGGCTGACCGAGCAAAACGTCTTTATCGGCGATATCTTCCGCTGGGACGATGCCCTGATTCAGGTGACGCAGCCGCGCTCGCCGTGCTTCAAGCTGAACTACCATTTTGGCATTGAAGATATGTCCGCCCGGCTGCAAAGCGCCGGTAAAACCGGCTGGCTCTACCGCGTGGTGCTGGCGGGGAACGTTTCGGCGGATGCCCCGCTGGCGCTCGTTTCACGCGTGAGTGATGTGTCGGTGTACGACGCCTGCGCGATCGCCTGGCATATGCCCTTTGACGATGAGCAGTATCATCGCCTGCTGTCAGCGGCAGGGCTATCGACAAGCTGGACCAGAACGATGCAAAAGCGGCGTTTAAGCAACAAAATTGAGGATAATTCGCGAAGATTGTGGGGAAGATAATCCCTTCTGGCGAAATGTAAGCCGGGTAAGGCGAAGCCGCCACCCGGCTTTTTTGTTGGCATCTTGCGTGAATTTGCCCGGTGGCGCTGCGCTTACCGGGCCTGCAAAACGAACAGCTACGAACGCTTATACAACGGCAGCCACAGCGTTAACCGCAGTCCACCCAGCGGGCTGTCGTCGGCTTTCACCCAGCCACGATGCTGCTGCATGGCGGTTTCAACAATCGCCAGCCCCAGCCCCGTGCCGCCGGATTCGCGGTCGCGCGCCTCGTCGGTACGGTAGAACGGACGGAAAATCTGCTCGCGATCTTCCGGACTCACGCCCGGGCCGTCGTCGTCCACGATGATGGTGATCCCGTCTTTATCCACCGAGAACGCCACCTCAATCTTCGTGTGCGAGTAGCGCAGGGCGTTACGCACGATATTCTCAAGCGCGCTTTCCAGTGCGTTAGGGTTACCGTACAGCGGCCATGGGCCTGGCGGGAAGTTAACGGTGAACGATTTCCCCATCTGCTCGGCTTCGAATGCCGCGTTATCCAGCACCTCATGCCACAGATGGTTGGCTTTGACCGTTTCGCTCACCAGCGCGTTTTTCTGCTGGTTGCGCGACATTACCAGCAAATCGTTGATCATGCTGTCCAGACGATGCGCTTCGGTTTCGATACGCTCCAGCTCTTTGCTCTCGCCGCTGCGGCGGCGCAACAGCGCGGTGCCAAGCTGCAGTCGCGTGAGCGGGGTGCGCAGTTCGTGGGAGATGTCCGATAGCAGGCGTTGCTGCGCGGTCATCATGCGGTCAAGGGCGCTCACCATCTGGTTAAAACTGGTCCCGGCGGCCAGGAACTCCTGCGGCCCGGCTTCCAGCTCGGGATGTTGTCTCAGGTTGCCCTGAGCCACTTCGTCGGCGGCGTTTTTCAACTTACGTGCCGGTTTCGCCAGGCTCCACGCCAGCCAGAGCAGCAGCGGCGAGCTGAGCAGCATAGTCACAATCAGCAGCAGAAGCGGGCGGTCGAACAGCAGGTTGATGAAATCTGTCTGGGAGCTGCTCGCAGGGCGAATCAGATAGAGCTGATAGTTATCCTCCCCGTCTCTGACGGAGAAAGGTCCTACCATCTCAACCCGGCCATATTTTTTCTTCTGAGGGTGGTCGGCGTTATCCGCCTGGCCAATGAAGTTGCGGATGATCTGCATTTCATTGCGATCGGCCCCAATGACGCGGCCTTCGCTGGTCACCAGCAGAAGACGTTGTCCGGGCGGCGCCCACTTGTCGATAGCGCGAAACAGCCTGCGCCACCACATCAAATCGTTTGGCGGATCGTTTGCCAGCTCGGCTTCGACATGTTGTTCGATCATCACGCCCTGACGTTGCTCGCTGTCGAGAAGCTCCGTCATCTGGCGTGAGTCGAGTTTTGGCAACATCAGTACGAGCATTAAAACCAGTGCCAGCGTCAGCCAGAAGATGGCGAAGATGCGGGCGGTTAAGCTGCCTATCATGAAGCGGAAACCATCAGATAACCGCGACCACGTAGGGTTTTAAACCACGGGTGACCGTCTTTACGCTCCGGTAATTTACGGCGCAGGTTAGAAATATGCATGTCGATGGCGCGGTCAAACGGCGTGAGACGTTTGCCCAGCACTTCCTGACTCAGGTGTTCACGCGATACCACCTGGCCGAGATGCTGCGCCAGCAGATAAAGCAGGGTGAACTCGGTGCCGGTTAATTCCAGCGTCTGGCCGTCGAAGCTGGCTTCCTGACGACCCGGGTTCAGGCTCAGGGAGTCCACTTCCAGCGTCGGCGAGCTGTTGTCCGTATTTTGCTGCTGCTCGCTCCAGTGGGAACGACGCAGGATTGCGCGAATACGGGCCACCAGTTCACGGTCGTTGAACGGTTTCGGTAAATAGTCATCCGCACCCAGCTCAAGGCCAAGGACACGGTCAAGTTCGCTGCCGCGTGCGGTCAGCATGATAACGGGGGTCTGGTGCGTCTGGCGAAGCTCTTTCAGCGTATCAATGCCGTTTTTCTTGGGCATCATAACGTCGAGCAAAAGTAGATCGATGCTGTCATCAAGGAGACTCAGCGCCTGCTCACCATCGTGGGCAACCAGAACGTTGAAACCTTCCATGTCGAGCAACTCCTTTAAAAGGGAAGTCAGCTCTCGGTCATCATCAACTAACAGAATTTTATTCATTGTTTAAATACCTCCGAGGCAGAAATTACGACATCAAGGCTATCTAATCCATGACTTTACGTTGTTTTACACCCCCTGACGCATGTTTGCAGCCTGAATCGTAGACTGTCTCTCGTTGAATCGCGACATGAAAGATTTTGGGAGCAAGTGATGCGCAAAGTTACCGCTGCCGTCATGGCCTCAACGCTGGCCTTCAGTGCGTTTAGCCAGGCTGCTGTAGCTATCATCGGCGATACCGGTTCCTCGCAGGAGGGCGCAGCGCAGAATAGCAGCCAAAGCCATATGTTTGACGGCATAAGTTTAACCGAACATCAACGCCAACAGATGCGAGATCTGATGCAGAGGGCACGACATGAGCAGCCCCCTGTTAATGTTAGCGAAATGGAGACAATGCACCGCCTTGTCACCGCAGAAAATTTTGACGAAAGCGCTGTACGCGCTCAGGCCGAAAAAATGGCTCAGGAACAGGTTGACCGCCAGGTAGAGATGGCGAAGGTCCGCAACCAGATGTTCCACCTGCTATCGCCCGAGCAGCAAGCGGTTTTGAACGACAAACATCAGCAACGAATGGACCAGTTGCGTGAGGTTGCACGGATGCAGCGAAGCTCAGAAACAACGTTTTTCAGTAGCAATAGCAGCACCCGTAGTAACCAGTAAACCCTGTTTTCCTTGCCATAGACACCATCCCTGTCTTCCCCCACATGATGTGGGGGTTTTTTTTGCCCGTCATTCAGGTTTGTTAACCTTTTATTCATCCTTAGACTCCTCTTCCATCCGTTATACTAGCGCCATGGCATGACAGGAGTGTTTATGAATCAATCCTATGGCCGGCTGGTTAGCCGGGCCGCAATAGCCGCGACGGTGATGGCGTCGTGTTTGCTGATTATCAAAATTTTTGCGTGGTGGTACACGGGCTCGGTCAGTATTCTGGCTGCCCTGGTGGACTCGCTGGTGGATATTGCCGCCTCGCTGACCAACCTGCTGGTGGTGCGCTATTCGCTGCAACCGGCTGATGAAGAGCACACCTTCGGGCACGGAAAGGCGGAATCGCTGGCGGCGCTGGCGCAAAGCATGTTTATATCCGGCTCGGCGCTGTTCCTGTTTTTAACCGGCATTCAGCATCTCGCCTCGCCGACACCGATGAACGATCCGGGCGTCGGCGTGGCTGTTACGGTAATCGCACTTATAAGCACTCTTGTTCTGGTAACGTTCCAGCGCTGGGTCGTGCGTAAAACGCAAAGCCAGGCGGTACGGGCAGATATGCTTCATTATCAGTCTGATGTTATGATGAATGGGGCGATTCTTATTGCGCTCGGTCTGGCCTGGTATGGCTGGCATCGTGCGGACGCGTTGTTTGCGTTAGGAATTGGCGTCTATATCTTGTATAGCGCTTTACGGATGGGGTATGACGCGGTGCAATCGCTTCTCGACCGCGCGCTTCCGGACGCAGAACGCGATGATATATATTCCATCGTGACCTCCTGGCCCGGCGTCAGTGGGGCACACGATCTTCGTACGCGGCAGTCAGGGCCGACCCGCTTTATTCAGATTCACATTGAAATGGAAGACAACCTGCCGTTGGTTCAGGCTCACATCATAGCTGAGCAGGTCGAGCAGGCGATTTTGCAGCGTTTTCCTGGTTCAGACGTCATCATTCACCAGGACCCCTGCTCGGTTGTACCCGGACACGTTCAGCTTTCGTAATACGGTGTAAAAAAGTGAGCCAGGCCAGCATTTTGTGTATAAATTACCGCCATAGGGTCTGACCTGAATCAATTCAGCTGGAAGAGATTGATATACTATTTGCAGTATTCGTTGATGGAATAATTTCTTTCGGCAACAGATTTCAATTTTGCATTCCTAAGTTCAGAGGTAGTCATGATTAAGAAAATCGGTGTGTTGACAAGCGGCGGTGATGCGCCCGGCATGAACGCGGCAATTCGTGGGGTTGTTCGTGCAGCCCTGACCGAAGGTCTGGAAGTGTTTGGCGTCTATGACGGTTACCTGGGCTTGTATGAAGACCGTATGGTTCAGCTCGACCGTTACAGCGTGTCTGACATGATCAACCGTGGCGGCACCTTCCTCGGCTCCGCACGCTTCCCGGAATTCCGTGACGAACACGTTCGTGCAGTGGCTATCGAAAACATGAAAAAACGTGGCCTCGATGCGCTGGTTGTTATCGGCGGTGACGGTTCCTACATGGGTGCAAAACGTCTGACTGAAATGGGCTTCCCGTGCATCGGCCTGCCGGGCACCATCGACAACGACATCAAAGGCACCGACTACACCATCGGTTTCTTCACCGCACTGGGTACCGTTGTTGAAGCGATTGACCGTCTGCGCGACACCTCTTCTTCTCACCAGCGTATCTCCATCGTGGAAGTAATGGGCCGCTACTGTGGCGATCTGACCCTTGCGGCGGCGATTGCGGGTGGCTGTGAGTTCATCGTGGTGCCGGAAGTGGAGTTCAGCCGTGAAGATCTGGTGAACGAAATCAAAGCCGGTATCGCGAAAGGTAAGAAACACGCGATCGTGGCCATCACCGAGCATATCTGTGATGTGGATGAACTGGCGAAATACATCGAAACCGAAACCAAGCGCGAAACCCGTGCAACCGTACTCGGCCACATCCAGCGCGGCGGCTCCCCAGGGCCATACGACCGTATCCTGGCGTCCCGCATGGGCGCGTATGCGATCGATCTGCTGCTGCAGGGCCACGGTGGCCGCTGCGTCGGTATTCAGAACGAAAAACTGGTTCACCATGACATCATCGACGCGATTGAAAACATGAAGCGTCCGTTCAAAGGTGACTGGCTGGACTGCGCGAAAAAACTGTACTGATCGGCTCTGTTGCCCGGTGGCGCTGCGCTTACCGGGCCTACAAAAGCTTGGTTCGTAGGCCGGGTAAGGCGTAGCCGCTACCCGGCTTTTTTACGCACTCAACCTCCTTTTTTATTCCTCAAAGTTATAGCCAATCTTTTTTTATTCTTTAATCATCGGTTAGCTTTCTGGCACGCTGCAATCATCAAAACATTGCATAAGAGAGCCGGGCGATGAACAAGTGGGGCGTAGGGTTAACATTATTGCTGGCATCGACCAGCGTGCTGGCAAAGGACATTCAGCTCCTGAACGTGTCGTACGACCCGACGCGCGAGCTGTACGATCAATATAACAAGGCCTTTGCGGCGCACTGGAAGCAGGAAACCGGTGATAACGTGGTGGTTCGCCAGTCGCACGGCGGTTCCGGTAAGCAGGCAACCTCGGTCATCAACGGCATTGAAGCCGATGTCGTCACCCTGGCGCTGGCCTACGACGTAGATGCCATTGCCGCGCGTGGCCGTATTGATAAGAACTGGATCAAACGCCTCCCGGACAACTCCGCGCCGTACACCTCGACCATCGTTTTCCTGGTGCGTAAAGGCAACCCGAAACAGATCCATGACTGGAACGACCTGGTCAAGCCGGGCGTTTCCGTGATCACCCCGAACCCGAAAAGCTCCGGCGGCGCACGCTGGAACTACCTGGCGGCCTGGGGCTACGCACTACACCACAACAACGGTGACCAGGCGAAAGCCCAGGATTTCGTCAAAGCGCTGTATAAAAACGTTGAAGTGCTGGATTCCGGCGCGCGTGGCGCAACCAATACCTTCGTGGAACGTGGCATTGGTGACGTGCTGATTGCGTGGGAAAACGAAGCCCTGCTGGCGACTAACGAGCTGGGCAAAGACAAGTTTGAAATTGTCACCCCGAGCGAATCTATCCTCGCCGAACCGACTGTCTCCATCGTCGATAAGGTGGTGGAGAAAAAGGATACCAAAGCGGTGGCTGAGGCCTATCTGAAGTATCTCTACTCGCCGGAAGGCCAGGACATTGCCGCGAAAAACTTCTATCGTCCGCGCGATCCGGCGGTTGCGAAGAAGTACGAGAACGCCTTCCCGAAACTGAAACTCTTCACCATTGATGAGGAATTTGGCGGCTGGGCCAACGCGCAGAAAACGCATTTCTCCAATGGCGGCACCTTCGACCAGATCAGCAAACGCTAGCCTTTCGCACAGAACGACACGGTGACCCGGTGTGAGAAATCCACCGGGTTTTTTATTTGGTCATCATTTTGCGTTACTCTTTTGCCTCTATGAAAAACAGGGAACGCGTTGTGAAAAAAATACTTTTGCTCATTTTGATTGTTATCGTGCTCGCCGCAGGGGGCTGGTACTTTTTAAAAGCGGGTAATTCGAATGCGCTGCGTCATATCGTGCTCGACCAGTGCGTGCCTAATCAGCTTAAAAACGATAACCCTGCGCCGTGCGCAGAGGTGAAGCCGGATGCAGGCTACGTAGTGTTTAAAGACCGCAACGGTCCGCTGCAGTATCTGCTGATGCCCACCTACCGTATCAATGGCACCGAAAGCCCGCTCCTGACCGAGCCTCAAACCCCTAACTTCTTCTGGCTGGCGTGGCAGTCGCGTAACTTTATGAGCCAGAAGCGCGGCGCAGACGTGCCGGACAGCGCCGTCTCACTGACCATCAACTCCCCGACTGGCCGCACGCAGAACCATTTCCATATTCATATCTCCTGCCTGCGTCCGGACGTGCGGCAAAAGCTGGACGCCAGCCAGGGGCAGATCAGTACCCAGTGGCTGCCGCTTCCCGGCGGACTGGAAGGGCATGAATATCTCGCCCGCAGGGTGACGGAAAACGAGCTGGTACAGCGCAGCCCGTTCATGATGCTGGCGGAAGAGCTGCCGGAAGCGCGCGACCATATGGGACGCTTTGCGCTGGCGATGGCGCAGCAGTCGGACGGCTCATTTGTTCTGCTGGCGACCGAACGCAACCTGCTCACCCTTAACCGCGCATCGGCTGAGGAATTACAGGATCATCAATGCGATATCCTGAAGTGACCCCACCATAAATAGCGTTTACTCGCCCTGCCTGTCGCCGTAGACTTGCTGAAAAAATCTACAGGAGACAGGCATGTCGCTCTGGTTCACTCACCCTCTGTTTCTGCCCTCGCTAATTGTTGGCGTCACCATTGTGCTCTGGGCGACGTCGCTGCTGCCGGAGTTCATTACCGCGCTGCTGTTTTTCACGGCGGCGATGGCCACCAAAATAGCCCCGCCGGACGTTATTTTCGGCGGTTTTGCGTCGTCTGCCTTCTGGCTAGTGTTCAGCGGGTTTGTGCTGGGCGTGGCGATCCGCAAAACCGGCCTCGCGGACAGGGCCGCGCGGGCATTGTCCGCGAAACTGACCGACTCCTGGGTACTGATGGTGGCAAGCGTGGTGCTGCTCAGCTACGCGCTGGCGTTTGTGATGCCGTCGAACATGGGACGTATTGCGCTGCTGATGCCAATTGTCGCCGCCATGGCGAAGCGGGCCGGTATTCCTGATGGCTCCCGCGCCTGGTTTGGCCTGGCGCTGGCGGTCGGATTCGGCACGTTCCAGCTCTCCGCGACCATTCTGCCAGCCAACGTTCCCAACCTGGTGATGAGCGGCGCGGCGGAAGGCTCGTACGGGATCCACCTCAACTATGTGCCGTACCTGCTGCTGCATACGCCGGTGCTGGGCATTCTCAAAGGCCTGATTCTGATCGGCCTGATCTGCTGGCTGTTTCCCGGCAGCCCAAAGCCACCGCGCGATCTGGCACCCTCTGAGCCGATGGGGCGGGACGAAAAGCGTCTCGCCTGGCTGCTGGCGTTCGTGCTGGTGATGTGGGTCACCGAGAGCTGGCACGGCGTGGGACCCGCCTGGACGGGTCTGGCGGCATCGGTCATCGTCATGCTGCCGCGTATTGGCTTTATCACCGGAGAGGAGTTCTCGGCGGGAGTGAACATGCGCACCTGCATTTATGTGGCGGGCATTCTCGGGCTGGCGATTACCGTCACGCAGACCGGTATCGGTGCGGCGGTGGGGGAGGCGTTGCTGCACGTTATGCCGCTGGATGCAGACAGGCCGTTTGCCAGTTTCCTGGCGCTGACGGGGATCACCACCGCGCTCAACTTCATCATGACGGCCAACGGCGTTCCGGCGTTGTACACCACGCTGGCGCAGAGCTTCGCGGATGCGACCGGCTTCCCGCTGCTGTCGGTGATCATGATTCAGGTGCTGGGGTATTCCACGCCGCTGCTGCCGTATCAGGCGTCGCCGATTGTGGTGGCGATGGGGTTAGGAAAGGTGCCTGCGAGGGCCGGAATGTTGCTGTGTCTGGCACTGGCGATAGCGACCTATATGGTACTGCTGCCGCTGGATTATCTGTGGTTTAGCTTGCTGGGACGGCTGTTAAAAAGCCCGGTGGCGCTGACGCTTACCGGGCCTACAGAACCGTAGGGCGGGTTAGCTAAGCGCCACCCGCCACAACAGCATTACGCCTGTTTAGCGGCTTCTGCTGCTTTAACGATCACCGCGAAAGCGTCGGCTTTCAGGGATGCGCCGCCAACCAGCGCGCCGTCGATGTCCGGCTGGGTGAACAGCTCAGCGGCGTTCGCTGCATTTACGGAACCGCCGTACTGGATGATAACCTGCTCAGCCACTTTCGCGTCTGCTTTAGCAATGTGGTCACGGATAAATTTGTGAACCGCCTGCGCCTGCGCTGGGGTTGCTGATTTGCCGGTACCGATAGCCCAGACTGGCTCGTAAGCGATAACCGCGCCTTCGAACGCGCTCGCGCCCTGGGTTTTCAGTACGGCGTCGATCTGACGAGCACACACTTCTTCGGTTTTACCCGCTTCGTTTTCTGCTTCGGTTTCACCGATGCACAGAACCGGGATCAGACCCTGCTCTTTCAGCACGGCGAATTTCTTCGCGATAAACTCGTCGGATTCTTTGTGGTAGGTGCGACGCTCAGAGTGGCCGATGATGATGTATTTCGCGCCGATATCTTTCAGCATTTCAGCGGAGGTTTCACCGGTGAATGCGCCAGACAGGTTAACGTCAACGTTCTGAGCACCCAGCACGATGTGGCTGCCGTCAGCGGCACGTTTAGCCAGGTCCAGGTACATATCCGGTGGCGCGATAGCAACCGCACAGCCCGTTACGCCAGCCAGCTCTTTACGCAGGTTCGCAACCAGCTCGTTTACCATGTGGCGGCTGCCGTTCAGTTTCCAGTTACCCATCACTAAAGGATGTCGCATTTCAATTCTCCACGCTAAATAAGCGAATTAAGGAATATGGCCACCCTTAAGGGCGGCATGGTCTGTGAATCAGTATAGAGATTTTCCCTCGAAAGGCTTTGCTTTTTGTCATTAATTCGCCCCTCCGAGCGGGTCTGATAGTGCCAGCTTAATCGGTTCAACAGCGAAGGTCAGTCCCTTTTCGCCATTATCTGCCACCACATAGCGAACGGCACCTTCGGTCTCGGCGTAATAGTGTTTGTTTTTACCCGCAGTGAGCAGTTTTTGCAGCTTTTGCTGGCTCTGCGCTTTGGTTAAGGCCGGGGTAAAAGCGCGCAGCACGGCGCTCATGTATTCATGGGCTTTCGCTTTTGCCGCTTTCTGTTCAGGTCCCTGGATGGGCAGCCAGGTTATCTGCATGCTTTTGATTTTTAACGTTCCACGCTCCAGCGCGGTTGAGGCATACAGATTTTCGTTAATCTTGCTGGCTGCGCGGGTGAGGGTCGAGGTATCCCGGGCGCTCTCGATAGAGCGAAATTCATCCAGCGGCAGGGTTGGGTTGTCTTTGTTAAAGGCTTCGCGGAACTGGCTGATGGAGCGATCGAACGACGGCGCGCCCGCAAGCAGATAGGGCGCGGCAGCAGGAGCGGCGGTGTCGGCGGCGTGCAGGGTGACGCTGGCGCTCAGCATCGCTAAACACAGTAACAGAGAGTATGCCGAACTTTTCATCAATATTGCCCCTGGCCGTCAATGGTCATGATTAAAACGATATATGCCTGGCTTGTCAAAAGGTCACCACTCCAGGGTAAAATGCGCGCTATATCATAATAAGGAACCTTACATGACCATACAGCAGTGGCTGTTTTCATTCAAAGGGCGTATCGGACGCCGGGACTTCTGGATATGGATAGTGACGTGGATCGTCGCTATGCTGGCGCTGTTTTTCGTGGCGTTCAATGCGTGGCTGAGCACGCAAACTGCGGCCTTTGCGCTGGTGTGCCTGCTGTGGCCAACGGCGGCAGTGGTGGTAAAACGCCTGCACGATCGCGGCCGCTCCGGCGCATGGGCATTTCTGATTATTCTGGCGTGGATGCTGGTGGCAGGGGACTGGTCGATACTGCCATCCATCCTCCCGTGGGTGGTTGGCCTGCTGTTGCCGACCATTATCTTTGTGATGATGATTATCGATCTGGGCGCGTTTATCGGCACCCAGAGCGAAAACAAATACGGTAAAGACACCCTTGAGGTGAAGTATCGCTGATCACCAGTAGTGTTCAGCCGTCATATGGCCCGGTCGGCGGCGAAGGTGCTTCGTCATCTGCCGGGTATCCTTCAGAAGCTGCTGCGTATCTCTGACCATCTGCGGGTTACCGCACAGCATCACGTGGCTGGTTTCCGTATTCATCGGTAAACCAACCGCCGCTTCCAGCGCACCGCTTTCAATCAACGCCGGCACGCGTCCCGTCAGCGAGCCTGCCGCCGTTTCGCGGCTGACCACGGTCTGAATTTTCAGCTTCCCGGCATAGCGCTGCTCCAGCGCCTGCATTTGCGGCAGATAGCTCAAATCAGCGGCATAGCGCGCGGCGTGTACCAGCACGATATTCTTAAAACGCTCAAGATCTTTGCCGTACTCCAGAATGGAGAGGTAAGGGCCGATGGCGGTCCCGGTCGCCAGCATCCACAGGGTGTCGCAGTCCGGAATTTCGTCCAGCACGAAGAAGCCTGCGGCTTCGCTGACAATCTGCACCTCGTCGCCGGGCTTCAGCGCGGCGAGGCGCGGGCTGAGCTTGCCGTCCGGGACGGTAACCAGATAGAACTCAAGGTCCGGGTTATCCGGCGCGTTGACGTATGAATAGGCGCGCTGTACGCGCTCGCCGTCGACATCCAGCCCCAGCTTCGCAAATTGCCCTGCGGTAAACGGATGAACCGGAGCGTGAAGGGTGAGACTAAATAGCGCATCGGTCCAGAACTGTACCTTTGTGACTTTACCCGTTACCCAGTCCGCCATGATCTTCTCCTGTGCTGTTTCTCTGCTCTATCTTCCGGTCTTGCGGTGAAGATTTCCAGCCCATTCGGGCCGGAAAGCTCAATCGATCAAACGGTTTTACAGAATGTGGGTCTGCACGTCCGGGTCTTTACGATCGAGATAGTGGATAGACTGAATGCGGCGAATGGTGCGTGATTTTCCGCGGATCAGCAGCGTTTCGGTGGTCGCCATATTGCCCTTGCGGGTAATACCGTCCAGCAGATCGCCTTTGGTGATGCCGGTTGCAGAGAAGACCACGTTATCGCTGCGCGCCATGTCGTTTAACGCCAGCACCCTGTTGGCTTCAATGCCCATCGCCGCACAGCGTGCCAGTTCGTTCTCGCCAATGCGACGGTTCTCTTCGCTGTCGCCTTTAACGTCGTGACGCGCCAGCAGGCGGGCCTGCATATCGCCGTCGAGCGCGCGGATCACCGCCGCGGAGACCACGCCTTCCGGCGCGCCGCCGATGCCGTAAAGCACGTCCACTTCACTGTCAGGCATGCAGGTCAGGATGGAGGCGGCAACGTCGCCGTCCGGGATGGCAAAGACGCGCACGCCGAGCTTTTGCATCTGGGTGATGGTGGCGTCGTGGCGCGGTTTCGCCAGAATGGTGACGGTCAGTTCACCGAGTGGTTTACCGAGTGCCGCGGCGACGTTGCGCAGGTTCTCTTCCAGCGGCAGGTTAAGGTCGATTGCGCCCTTTGCGCCGGGGCCGACGATCAGCTTTTCCATGTACATATCTGGCGCATTGAGGAAGCAACCTTTGTCGCCGACCGCCAGCACTGCCAGGGCGTTGGCCTGGCCCATCGCCGTCATGCGGGTGCCTTCAATGGGGTCGACGGCGATATCCACGGCATCGCCCTTGCCGGTACCGACTTTTTCACCGATGTAGAGCATCGGCGCTTCGTCGATTTCGCCTTCGCCAATCACGATGGTGCCGTCGATGTTGACCTGGTTGAGGACAATACGCATGGCATGGACAGCCGCGCCGTCGGCGGTATTTTTGTCGCCACGGCCAAGCCATTTATAGCCAGCCAGGGCGGCGGCTTCGGTGACGCGGGAAAACTCGATGGCAAGTTCACGTTTCATGAGGTACTCGTGCAATCAAAAAGAATTGCACGAAGTTTATCACAGAGTGGGATGGGGTGCGGGGACCGGTGCGGTCTGGGCCCCTCACCCTGACCCTCTCCCCATGGGAGAGGGAATAGATGATTACTCGTCGTGCTCTTCCCACGCCAGGGCGCGCTTCACCGCTTTCTTCCAGCCGCTGTAGCGGTAGTTGCGCTCGGTGGTTTCGATACCCGGGCGGAATTCGCGTTCGATGACCGCTTTCTCCTGCAGTTCGTCCAGGTTCTGCCAGAAACCGACCGCCAGACCGGCGAGGTACGCCGCGCCAAGCGCCGTAACTTCGCGCACTTCAGGACGCTCCACGCGGGTGCCCAGAATGTCGGACTGGAACTGCATCAGGAAGTTGTTGGCGACCGCGCCGCCGTCCACGCGCAGGGCGTGAAGACGAATGCCGGAGTCGGCCTGCATCGCTTCCAGCACATCGCGCGTCTGGTAGGCAATGGATTCCAGCGTCGCGCGGATGATGTGGTTTGAGTTCACGCCGCGCGTCAGGCCGAAAATAGCACCTCGCGCATACGGGTCCCAGTAGGGAGCGCCAAGGCCGGTGAAGGCAGGCACCACGTATACGCCGTTGGTGTCTTTCACCTTGGTGGCGAAATATTCGGAATCAAACGCGTCGCTGATGAGCTTCATCTCGTCGCGCAGCCACTGAATAGACGCGCCTGCCATGAATACCGCGCCTTCCAGAGCGTAGTTCACTTCGCCGCGTGGGCCACAGGCGATAGTCGTCAGCAGGCCGTTCTCTGATTTCACCGCCTTCTCGCCGGTGTTCATCAGCATAAAGCAGCCGGTGCCGTAGGTGTTCTTCGCCATCCCTTCCTTAACGCACAGCTGGCCGAACAGCGCCGCCTGCTGATCGCCAGCGATACCGGCGATAGGGATACGCGTGCCGCCTTTACCGCCGATGTTGGTCTGGCCGTACACCTCGGAGGACTTGCGTACCTGTGGCAGCATGGCGCGTGGGATATCCAGCGCGTCCAGCATCTTGTCATCCCACTCGAGGGTGTTGATGTTGAACAGCATGGTGCGCGAGGCGTTGGTGTAGTCGGTGACGTGCACGCGTCCCTGGGTCATCTTCCAGATAAGCCAGGTATCGACGGTGCCGAACAGCAGCTCGCCGCGTTTTGCGCGCTCGCGTGAGCCTTCGACGTGGTCGAGGATCCACTTCACCTTGGTGCCGGAGAAGTACGGGTCAATGACCAGCCCGGTGGCGCTACGGATGTACTCTTCCATGCCGTCGCGTTTCAGCTTTTCGCAAATTTCCGAGGTGCGGCGGCACTGCCAGACGATGGCGTTGTAAATCGGTTTGCCGGTTTCGCGTTCCCAGACAACGGTGGTTTCACGCTGGTTGGTGATGCCGATGGCGGCAATCTCGTCGGAGCTGATGTCGGCTTTCGCCAGCACTTCGACCAGAGTGGAGCTTTGTGACGCCCAGATCTCCATTGGGTCGTGCTCTACCCAGCCTGGACGAGGATAGATTTGTTCAAATTCGCGCTGTGACACGCTGACGATGTTCGCGTCATGATCCATTACGACAGCGCGGGAGCTGGTGGTGCCCTGGTCGAGCGCAACGATATATTTTTTTTCGGTCATGGTTTGTGTCCCGTAGTCAGTTTACAGCGAAGCTTTTTGTTGTGTGGCGGAGGTCGTCTCTTTCTCCTCTTCCACACAGGTGTCGCACGGTAAGTGGCGACCAATTAATTTGCGATAGCCGAATGCGCCCAGCGCCGCCCCTACGATTGGCCCGAACAGCGGCACCAGGAAGTAAGGAATGTCTTTGCCGCCGGTGAAGGCAACGTCGCCCCAGCCCGCGAAGAACGCGAAGGTTTTCGGCCCCAGGTCACGCGCCGGGTTCATCGCAAAGCCTGTCAGAGGCCCCATAGATGCCCCGATGACGGCGATCAGCAGGCCAATCAGCAGAGGTGCCAGCGGGCCGCGCGGGATACCGTTCCCGTCATCGCCCAGCGCCATGATAACGCCCATCAGAATAGCGGTAATCACCATTTCAACTGCGAACGCCTGCACAAAATTGATATGCGGGTTCGGATAGGTGGAGAAGATGCCAGCCAGTTCCAGGCTGTCGACACTGCCGCGAACCATATGATGCGTTTGTTCGAAGTCGCTGAAAAGATTGTAATAAAGCCCGTAAACTAACGCCGCTGCGCAAAACGCGCCGGCAAATTGAGAAAGGATAAAGGGTACGACTTTGCGTCCGTCGAAGCACGCGAACAGCCACAGCGCGATGGTCACCGCCGGGTTAAGATGTGCACCGGAAACCCCTGCGGTCAGGTAGATGGCCATCGCCACGCCCAGACCCCAGATGATGCTGATTTCCCACTGACCGAAACTGGCACCCGCCACTTTCAGTGCTGCGACACAGCCCACTCCGAAGAATATCAACAACCCGGTACCCAGAAACTCGGCAATGCACTGGCCTTTTAAGGTTGATGTCTGACTCATAATCGGAATCCTGAAGAAATTGAATGTTTTTTGTTAGCATGACCGCCCGTGACAGCCATGGTGCCCTGTAGACACGGTGTTAATTTATCGTTAACGAGCAAAAACGAGAAATATCGAAATCAAAATGTGTGGTCTGTGTCAATAAAATGAGCGTTTTCGCGCCATAAAGCGCGTTTTTGCATCACGACAGGAATGAGAGCTGAATCATTTCATTAACTAAAGAGTTAACAATTTAGGGGTATATGCCGCGAACGCACCAGGATGACACTGAAAAGTGTTGCAAAGCGCGATCTGCGCGGTCTGTCGCTGGACAGAGAGCGTCGCGCTCCATACAATCGACGCTATGTCGTGCGCGTTTACGTTAAAGCGTCGCCTTGCAATTCAGGAGAGGTAGCATCATGTCTTTAGAAGTGTTTGAGAAACTGGAATCGAAAGTACAGCAGGCGATCGACACCATCACCCTGCTGCAGATGGAAATTGAAGAGCTGAAAGAGAAGAACAACTCCCTGTCACAGGAAGTTCAGAATGCTCAGCACAGCCGCGAAGAACTGGAGCGTGAAAACCACCAGCTGCGCGAACAGCAGAATGGCTGGCAGGATCGTCTGCAGGCGCTTCTGGGACGTATGGAAGAAGTGTAATTCCGAATTCGTACAAAAGGCACGCTAAATGCGTGCCTTTTTTATTTCATCGAAATAGACTCGCTTGATACGACAACTCACACGGAACGCGAGATGACGAAACGAAGCGATATTGTCGATAACACTTTTCTTGAATTGCGCATATGAAGAAATATTTCCTTGTATTAACGTTCTCTGCGCTGGCGATACTTTATTGTGTTTTGATGACGCGTTCCTTCATGGATGAGGAATACACGCAACGTGATTTTCTTCAATATTATTTATTAACACCTGAACCGCTCAGGCAGGCACCCAGGCTTGCATCGCACTGGTATTTCACCCGTCACGCCGATGAGGGAAGTGGCTTGCAGATCAGTACGCTTACGTTTACGGATATTGCAGGGGATAAAATCCAGTCGATAGCTGAAAAGCTCAACGCTTATATTGATAGCTATCCCGACCGTCGTGTTCAGATGGGGATTGCTGTCGAGGAGCGGAAGGGAACGTATGAACTTCGTATCACCCATTATGAATCGGGTGAAGATAAATAAAAAAAAGGCCATCCGGTTTGCCGATGGCCTTTATCGTTACTCAATATCCAGCGCATCCTCAGAAAGGATAATCCCGGTATTGTCGGCATAGAGATGGTCGCCGGAGAAGAAGGTCACGCCGCCGAAATTCACGCGGATGTCGCTTTCGCCGATGCCGTCACCTGCTGCACCCACCGGAATGGCTGCGATAGCCTGGATGCCGATATCCAGGTCTTCCAGATCGTCCACCTGGCGCACGGAGCCGTAGACCACAATCCCTTCCCACTCGTTTTGCGCGGCAAGACGGGCAAGGTCAGCGTCGATCAGGGCGCGGCGCACTGAACCACCGCCATCGACCAGCAGAACGCGGCCACGGCCGTTCTGTTCGAGCAGATCGTACAGCAACCCGTTATCCTCGAAACATTTCACCGTGATGATTTGTCCGCCAAACGACGACCGTCCACCAAAGTTGGAGAACAGCGGTTCAACGACGTTGACATCTTCCTGGTAGATGTCACAAAGCTCGGAGGTATCGTATTTCATAGGTTTAACGCTCAGTTGCTGCGAATGTGTTCAGTATATCGTGCGAAAGGCGTTGTTGGCAAAATCATCAATTGTTAATTGATATTTGTCAGTTAACGCAGCGTCTGGCTCAGGACAATCCCGATGACGAACAACAGGTTAGTTAACAGCGCCCCTTTTACCGTGCGTTCGAGCATCGGCGGCATGGCGGACGGGCTAAGTTCGCGCATCACGAAGCGCGCCTGTTTCACCAGCAGCGGTGCGGCGAGTATAAACAGCCAGCCCCACATGCTGTGCAGTGAAATCAGGTTAAACAGCGCCAGGCAAATCAGCGCCCCCATCAGCAGGCAGACGTGGTAGCGGCGTGCATTTACCGGGCCGAGGCGCACCGCGAGCGTGTTCTTACCGTTTACGCGGTCGCTGTCGATATCGCGCAGGTTGTTGATGTTGAGCACCGCCGTCGCCAGCAGGCCGCAGGCGGTCGCCGGCAGGAACAGGGCAGGGATCAGCGTATGCGTCTGTAAGTACCAGCTCCCCATCACGCTCAGCCAGCCGAAGAAGACCAGGACTGAAATATCACCCAGACCGATATAGCCGTAGGGCCGCGTACCGACGGTATAGGTAATGGCCGCGATAATGGCGAGCAGGCCCAGCACCAGGAAGCCAATAAAATCGCTGGTAGTTTTAGACGCTACCGTCACCAGCGCCAGGCCGGACACGCAAATCAGCGCCACGGTGATAATCAGCGCCCGTTTCATCTGCGCCTGGGTGATCACCCCTTTTTGCATCCCACGCAGTGGCCCGATGCGGTCAGGCTTGTCGCTGCCCTTTACCGCGTCGCCATAGTCGTTGGCGAGGTTGGAGAGGATTTGCAGCAGACCGGCGGTAATCAACGCCAGCCCCGCCACCCACGGATCGAAATGCCCTTGCCACCAGGCAAGCGCAGTACCGACGACGATCGCGGCGAAGGCCAAAGGAAGGGTTTTAGGGCGTAAACTTTCGAGCCACGCCTGAGTACGGCTGATATCAGTCATAGTTATTTAGCCAATAAAAATGGGGGCATTAGCCCCCATCAACAGTGATGAAAATGCAATAACCGCGATTATAGGATAAAACGGCTCAGATCTTCATCTGCCACTAACGCATCCAGGTGTTTGCCCACATATTCTGCGTTGATGGTAATGCTTTCGCCATTGAGGTCGCTCGCATCATAAGAGATGTCTTCCATCAGGCGTTCCAGTACGGTGTGCAGACGACGCGCGCCGATGTTCTCGGTCGTTTCGTTAACCTGCCATGCCGCCTGAGCGATGCGTTTAATGCCATCCTCGGTGAACTCGATGTTCACGCCTTCGGTTGCCATCAGCGCTTTGTACTGTACGGTCACAGAGGCGTTTGGCTCGGTCAGGATGCGCTCGAAATCTTCGGTGGTCAGCGCCTGCAGCTCAACGCGGATCGGCAGACGACCCTGCAGTTCCGGGATCAGGTCAGACGGTTTGGCCACCTGGAACGCACCAGAGGCGATAAACAGGATGTGGTCGGTTTTGACCATGCCGTGTTTAGTGGAGACGGTGCAGCCTTCAACCAGCGGCAGCAGGTCGCGCTGAACGCCTTCACGGGAAACGTCCGGGCCTGAGGATTCACCGCGCTTACAGATTTTGTCGATTTCATCGATAAACACGATGCCGTGCTGCTCAACCGCGTCGATAGCATCCTGCTTCAGCTCTTCCGGGTTCACCAGCTTCGCCGCTTCTTCTTCGATCAGCAGTTTCATCGCGTCTTTGATTTTCAGCTTACGCGCTTTCTGCTTCTGACCACCCAGGTTCTGGAACATGGACTGCAGCTGGCTGGTCATCTCTTCCATGCCAGGAGGGGCCATGATTTCAACGCCCATTGGCGCAGCGGCGAGATCGATCTCAATCTCTTTGTCGTCCAGCTCGCCTTCGCGCAGCTTCTTGCGGAACGCCTGACGCGCCGCAGACGGCTCAGCCTGCTGTTCCGCCTGGCCCCAGTTGTTTTTAGCCGGTGGGATCAGCACGTCGAGAATACGCTCTTCGGCCATCTCTTCAGCGCGATAGCGGTTCTTCTCGATAGCCTGAACGCGCACCATCTTGATCGCCGAATCGGTCAGATCGCGGATGATGGAGTCCACTTCTTTACCCACATAGCCCACTTCGGTGAACTTGGTGGCTTCAACTTTGATGAACGGCGCGTTAGCCAGCTTCGCCAGACGACGAGCGATTTCGGTTTTACCGACGCCGGTCGGGCCGATCATCAGAATGTTTTTTGGGGTCACTTCATGGCGCAGCTCTTCATCAAGCTGCATGCGACGCCAGCGGTTACGCAGGGCAATCGCCACGGAACGCTTGGCATTGTCCTGGCCGATAATGTGTTTGTTCAGTTCGCTGACAATTTCGCGTGGGGTCATTTCAGACATGGGAGATCCTTACGCTTTAGACGGTAATTCTTCGATGGTGTGATTGTGGTTGGTATAGATGCAGATATCACCTGCAATATCCAACGCTTTCACCGCGATATCGCGCGCGTTCATGTCGGTATTTTCCAACAGCGCGCGGGCAGCTGCCTGAGCGTATGGGCCGCCAGAGCCGATGGCAATCAGGTCGTTTTCTGGCTGGATCACGTCACCGTTACCGGTGATGATCAGCGAGGCGTTTTCGTCGGCCACGGCCAGCAGCGCTTCGAGCTTGCGCAGCATGCGGTCGGTACGCCAGTCTTTCGCCAGCTCAACGGCGGCTTTCACCAGATGACCCTGGTGCATTTCCAGTTTGCGTTCAAACAGTTCAAACAGCGTGAAGGCATCGGCAGTGCCGCCTGCAAAACCGGCGATCACTTTGTCGTTATAGAGACGACGCACTTTCTTCACGTTGCCTTTCATGACGGTATTACCCAGCGTGGCCTGGCCGTCCCCGGCAATTACCACCTGGCCGTTACGGCGTACACTTACTATTGTTGTCACGAGCAGACCCCCTGGTTACAGAATCGGGAAACAGAAGCCCTGAGCCTGTGCTCAGGGCTGAATAGAATGATAGATGGGGGGGATTTTGGGGGTTTCAACCCCCGGAAGCGAGTCGAATGCAGTTTGTGTGGCCCGCGACCTTCAGACGGGAAATGGTGCCATCGGCATTTTCTTTGCCTTTCACCGGACCAATTACCACGCGATTCCAGCCGTTATTGGTGGTAATGCGTGAATCAAACCCTTCGAACGCCAGCTGAGCACGGACGGTTTCCGCCTGCTCTGCGCCTTTAAACGAACCACACTGCACCATCCAGCGACGTTCATCTTTTTTCTCAGCCGTTTGCTTCGGCGCCTCGGTCTCTTTGGTGACCGGTGCGGCCTGCTGCGTTTTCGGCTGCTGCGCGGTGGTATGCGCCGGCGTTTGCAGCAGATCCTGATACGGCTGGGCGGCTTGCTTTTGCGGCTGCGCTTTTGGCTGCTGGGCAGGCTGAGTTTGTACCGTGCGCGTTTGCTGCTGCGGCTGCTGATAAGGCTGTTCCGTCACCCGCGGCTGCGAGCGAGGCTGCTGTACCGGCTGGGTTTGCGCCCACTGCTGCTGTTGCTGTTGCTGTTGCTGTTGCTGCTGCTGTTGGATCTGAGCCTGGCGCTGACGCTGCAACTGCAACGTCTGTTGACGTTGAGCTGGCGTTTGTTCATTCCACGGGACTTCGTTCAGCTGCGTTGGCTGCTGGCGCATATCGGCCTGCATCTGGGCCAAGAGCTGACGCTGTTCATCCGTGAGCTGATCGGCGTTCTTCACTTCGCCACCGGCGGACGGTTCGGTAGGCGCACGCACGCCCGGCTGGCGGCTTTCCAGCTCTTTAATGTAACGCCAGCGTTCTTCAGGTTTTGGCGGTAAGCCATTGCCAACCACTTTGTTGCCCTGAAGCGCCTCGGACTCTTCTTTCTTATGGTGCGTGATAAAGTACAGGCCACCAATAAAGGCGACCAGTACAGCCGCAGCAATAGCGACCATCGCTGGCGAGACAGCAGGCAGGCTACGTTGCTTGTTCCTTGAGCCACTCTTTTTGCGTCGCGAAGGTGCCGGCTGGCCGCGACGTACATAATCTCGTTGTGCCACTATCGTTTCGCTGTATTTATTCGTTCGTCAGCCCGCCATGTTACTTAAGCGGCGGGGCTTTGACCAGACAGTGAGTCTTAAAGAGGTTTACTTTAAGTCAATGCCTGGGTAGAGCCGCGCACAATTAGCTCGCAGTCGAGCAGTCGCGAGCCGCTGCTAACTGTCTGACCATGCAGCTGATCCAGCAAAAGCAGCATCGCTTCACGGCCAATCTGGTAGCGGGGTTGTGCAACGGTTGAGAGCGGTGGATCGCAAAATTCCGAAAGCGAAATGTTATCGAAGCCGATAATCGACAAGTCTTTCGGCACACGCAGCCCACGGCGTTTGGCATAAGACAAGGCCCCCAGCGCCATGACGTCGCTGTGACAGAACACGGCGGTAGGTGGCTCCGGCAGCGCCAGCAGTTTCTCCAGCGCCTGCCCGCCCGCTTCATAGGTGAAATCCCCACGAGCAATATAGTGCGGGTCGACGACGGCACCGGCGCGACGCAGCGCCTGAACATAACCCTGCAGGCGATAATGGCACAGCGGCATCTCTTCCGGGCCAGCGATACAACCGATGCGCTTATGCCCCAGCTCCTGAAGATAGTTCACGGCATTAAAGGCGGCGGTGAGGTTGTCGATATGCACGGTCGGCAGTTCAAGTTCCGGCGCAAACTCGTTAGCCATCACCATCGGCGGTAAATTGCGTTGTTCTTCGATGCTGGCGTCAAACGGCAGGCGCGAGCCAAGCAGCAGCATGCCGTCGATCTGCTTGGTGATAATAAGGTCGATAAAGGTCTTTTCCTGCTGGTTCTGATGGGCGCAGTCGCCAATCAGAACGAGGTAGCCTTGTTCCGCCGCCGTGACTTCAATACCGCGGATAATCTCGCTGAAGAAGGGATCGCAGATGTCCGGGACAATCACCAGGATAGTGCGCGATTCGTTACGCTTCACGTTACGGCCCATCGCCTGCGGGAAATACCCGACTTCCAGGGCCGCCTGCTCCACCCGATGGCGGGTCGCCTGGGAGACTTTATCCGGGTTCATTAATGCGCGGGACACGGTTGCCGTAGAAACTTGCGCTTTCTCGGCAACGTCTTTCATGGTCGCCGAGGCAACCTCTTTCCTGGACTTCAACGTCTTCTCCTCGCATGAACACCGAACTTCTCACCTTGCCATTTTTACAGATTGTTAATGGAATCGGTTACAGAATTTTCATGAAAAGTGTGAGGAATGTTGGATTTTTTCGATCCGTATTCAGCCTTCTATCGGATCGACGTCAAGAACCCACTTCACTTTACGCGCGTCCGGCAGCGTGTTGATCAGCGCCAGCGTGGCGCTCACGATGTGCTGTAAGCGGATGCGGGAGGGATGTTGCAGCAAAATCTGCCAGCGGAATCGCCCGCCACGCTTGGCGGCCAGCGCCGGAACAGGCCCTAAAATCCACAGCTGATTATCCACCAGAGGGCTGGCCTGCAGGAGATTTCGCAGCTGCTGGAGGAAAAGCGGCGCCTGCTGGTTGTTATGATCTTCTGCACGGATGATGACGTGGCTGGTCCATGGCGGAAGCTGCATTGACTGGCGCTCGGCCAGCGCCTGCTCGGCAAAGGCATCGTAGCCTTTATGCAGCAGGATTTGCAGCAGCGGATGTTCAGGATGGTGCGTTTGCAGTACCACTTCCCCCTGTTTCCCGGCACGTCCGGCACGCCCGGCAACCTGGGTATAGAGCTGGGCGAAACGTTCCGCAGAGCGGAAATCCGCGGAGAAGAGCGCGCCATCGACATCCAGCAGGGCGACCAGCGTAACGTCCGGGAAGTGGTGCCCTTTAGCCAGCATCTGAGTGCCAATCAGGATACGCGCGCCGCCGCGATGCACTTCCGCCAGCTGTTGTTCCAGCGCCCCTTTCCGGCTGGTAGTGTCCCGGTCAATGCGTGAGATAGGCACGTCAGGGAAGAAGGGGGCGAGCGTCTGTTCCAGCTGTTCCGTACCCAGCCCGACCGGCACGATATGCGTGGAGCCGCACGACGGGCACTGTCGCGGCACCGGGCGCTGGCTGTCGCAGTGGTGGCAGCGCAAATGACGCTGAGCCTGGTGGAAGGTGTAATAGTGGTCGCAGCGCGGACACTCGGCAATCCAGCCGCAGTCGTGACACAGCAGCGCAGGGGCAAATCCGCGGCGGTTAAGGAACAGGATCACCTGGTTGCCCGCCTGCAGATGCTGGCGCATGCGGGTGATGAGCGCCGGGGCGAGCCCCGCCTGCACCTGCTGACCTTTCAAATCCAGCACGTGCTGGATGGCCGGGCGAGCATTGCCCGCGCGGCGCGTCAGGCGCAGCATGTGGTATTTGCGCTGGCGTACGTTATGCAGCGTTTCGAGCGCAGGCGTGGCGGAACCCAGAATAATAGGGATCTGCTCGCTATGGGCGCGATAGACCGCTAAGTCACGGGCGTGGTAGCGCCAGCCTTCCTGCTGTTTATAGGAGCTGTCGTGCTCTTCGTCGATCACGATAACGCCGAGATTTTTAAACGGCGTAAATAAAGAAGAACGCGTACCGATGACAATCGCGGCCTCGCCATTTTTGGCTTTCAGCCAGGCGCTGAGGCGTTCGCTGTCGTTCAGACCGGAGTGAAGTACCTCAACCGGCGCATTAAAGCGCTCGCGAAAACGGGCGATGGTTTGCGGCGTCAGGCCGATTTCCGGCACCATCACCAGCGCCTGTTTGCCCTGCGCGAGCACGTTTTCCAGTACGCTCAGGTAGACTTCGGTCTTGCCGGAGCCGGTGACGCCCGCCAGCAGCCAGGCGGAGAAATGATCCGATGCACTGTGGATTGCACCCACCGCGGTCGCCTGTTCGGTATTGAGGCGCAGGCGATCGCCCGAAACGGAAAAGCTCTCCCGCCAGTCTTGCTGCGCGGGCGCTTCGCTGCCAAGTTCGCTCAGTCCTTTCTTGCGCAGTGCCTGCAGCGCGGTTTCGCTGACCTCAAGTTCATTCACCTGATGCCGCCAGATTTTCCCCTGGCGCAGCGCCGCCAGCGCCTGCTGCTGTTTCTGCGAGCGCTTCAGACTGTTGATATCTACGGCCTGGCCCTGTTCGGTGGCAAACCAGTACCACATCGGCGCGTGGCAGGCGTTTTTCCCCTGACGCAGCAGTATGGGCAGGGCATGAAACAGGACATCGCCAATTGGGTGATGGTAGTAATCCGCCGCCCACAGCAGTAATCGCCAGGTGCTGGTGGAGTAAACCGGTTCGTTGTCCAGCACCGCTATGACTGATTTCAGCTCATTCAGCGGCAGCTCGCTTTTTTCGCTGACGGAAACCACAATGCCTGTGCGCTGCTGTTTGCCAAATGGCACGGTCACGCGACAGCCCGCTCTGGCGCTCATGCTGTCGGGCAGCAGATAGTCAAAGGTGCGGGGAAGCGGAACGGGCAGGGCTACGTGAGCAACGGGCATCGAATCTTCCTGACTTGAAAAGTGGCGCGTTAGTATACACATTAGAGAAAGCGGCGTGCGGATCAGTTTGCATACGCTGGTTAAATTCTGTATGATTCGCCGCCTTTGGTGTACTTTACGCCAAAGAACTTACATTCAACATCGCGTGGTGTCTGGCGTTAGGGCTGGAAGAGCGACGCGGCCTTAACTGAGGTTCTCCCATGAAAAAAGATATTCACCCGAAATACGAAATGATTACTGCAAACTGTTCTTGCGGTAACTCTATCCAGATCCGCTCTACCGTGGGCCACGATCTGAACCTGGACGTGTGCGGCAAATGCCACCCGTTCTACACTGGTAAGCAGCGTGATGTTGCAACCGGTGGCCGTGTTGACCGCTTCAACAAGCGTTTCAGCATCCCGGGCGCTAAGTAAGTTTCCCGAAAAAAAGGCACCGCAAGGTGCCTTTTTTGTATCCGCTAATCAGTATTCCCACGTATCCGGGTCGATACCCAGTTCACGCATGATCACCTTCGCCTCTTCCGGAATTTCATCACTACGCTCTTTGCGCAGATCGTCATCGTTTGGCAACGGTTGGCCGGTAAACGCGTGCAGGAATGCTTCGCACAGCAGCTCGCTGTTCGTCGCGTGACGCAGGTTGTTCACCTGACGACGCGTACGTTCATCGGTGAGGATCTTCAACACTTTCAGAGGAATGGAAACCGTAATTTTCTTTACTTGCTCACTCTTCTTACCGTGCTCAGCGTATGGGCTGATATATTCGCCGCTCCATTCAGCCATGAGATACCTTTAATCCTCTCAGTCATTAATCTAAAGGTGCAAAACCGTAACTGACGGTTCTGAACCGGAATCTTGTGTAGTTTACCGTAGAGACGATACCGTGGCACGGATATTGCCGCTGCAGCGTGCACTAAAGCATATAATTTTAACGGCTATTTGCGCATTGCTCAATCTATACGCAAAGAAGTTTAGATGTCCAGATGTATTGACGTCCATACTTTCAATGTTTACTCTGGTGCCTGACTTTTCACCTAATTAGCCAGGAAGCCTTCACCATGACGCGTAAACAGGCCACCATCGCAGTGCGTAGCGGATTGAATGATGACGAGCAGTACGGCTGTGTTGTCCCGCCTATTCACCTCTCCAGTACGTATAATTTCACCGGATTTAATGAACCCCGCGCGCATGACTACTCGCGTCGCGGCAACCCGACGCGCGATGTTACCCAGCGCGCGCTGGCGGAACTGGAAGGTGGCGCAGGGGCGGTACTGACCAATACCGGCATGTCGGCGATCCACCTGGTGACCACCGTCTTCCTGAAACCTGGCGACCTTCTGGTTGCGCCGCACGACTGCTATGGCGGCAGCTATCGTCTGTTTGACAGCCTGGCAAAACGCGGCTGCTACCGCGTGCTGTTTGTCGATCAAAACGACGAACAGGCGCTAAAACAGGCGCTTGCAGAGCAGCCGAAGCTGGTGCTGGTGGAAAGTCCAAGCAATCCATTGCTGCGCGTTGTCGATATTGCGAAAATTTGTCAGCTCGCAAGGGATGCGGGAGCGATAAGTGTAGTGGATAATACGTTCCTCAGTCCGGCCCTTCAGAACCCGCTGGCACTGGGTGCAGATCTGGTATTGCATTCATGCACTAAATATCTGAACGGCCATTCTGACGTGGTGGCGGGCGTGGTGATTGCAAAAGATCCCGACGTTGTCACTGAACTGGCATGGTGGGCCAATAATATTGGCGTCACCGCGGGTGCCTTCGACAGCTACCTGCTGTTACGCGGCATTCGCACGCTGTCCCCACGCATGGAGGTGGCGCAGCGTAACGCCCAGGCGATCGTGGATTTCCTGCAAACACAGCCGCTGGTGAAGAAACTGTATCACCCGTCGCTGCCGGAAAATCAGGGCCACGAGATTGCCGCGCGCCAGCAGAAAGGGTTTGGCGCGATGTTAAGTTTTGAACTGGACGGCGACGAGCAAACGCTGCGTCGCTTCCTGAGCGGGCTGTCATTGTTTACGCTGGCGGAATCCTTAGGTGGGGTTGAAAGCTTGATCTCCCACGCCGCGACCATGACGCACGCAGGTATGGCACCGGAAGCCCGTGCCGCCGCCGGTATTTCTGAGACGCTGCTGCGTATCTCAACCGGTATTGAAGATTCTGAAGATTTAATTGCCGATCTGGAAAATGGCTTCCGGGTCGCAGCCAAGGGGTAATCATGAGTGTGATAGCGCAGGCAGGGGCGAAGGGTCGTCAACTGCACAAGTTTGGTGGTAGTAGTCTTGCTGATGTGAAGTGTTACCTGCGTGTCGCAGGGATCATGACCGAGTATTCACAGCCGGGCGACATGATGGTTGTCTCCGCGGCGGGCAGCACCACCAACCAGCTGATTAGCTGGCTTAAGCTGAGCCAGACCGATCGCCTTTCTGCGCATCAGGTTCAACAGTCTTTACGCCGCTATCAGAGCGAGCTGATTGCCGGTTTGTTGCCAGCGGACGTGGCGGACGGGCTGATTAGCGCGTTCACGCACGACCTTGAACGTCTGGCCGCCCTGCTCGACAGCGGCATTACCGATGCAGTGTATGCCGAAGTGGTGGGGCACGGTGAAGTGTGGTCCGCCCGCCTGATGGCCGCCGTGCTGCAACACCTTGGCGTGGACGCGGCCTGGCTTGATGCGCGTGATTTCCTGCGTGCCGAGCGCGCCGCGCAGCCGCAGGTAGACGAAGGGTTATCTTATCCGCTGCTGCAACAGCTGCTGGTGCAGCATCCGGGCAAACGTATTGTGGTGACAGGCTTTATCAGCCGCAGCAGCGCGGGCGAAACCGTGCTGCTGGGGCGTAACGGCTCTGACTATTCAGCGACGCAAATCGGCGCGCTGGCGGGCGTTTCCCGCGTCACCATCTGGAGCGACGTGGCCGGTGTTTACAGTGCGGACCCGCGTAAGGTGAAAGATGCCTGCCTGCTGCCGCTGCTGCGTCTGGACGAGGCCAGCGAACTGGCACGCCTGGCAGCGCCGGTTCTGCACGCCCGTACGCTGCAGCCGGTGTCCGGCAGCGATATCGACCTGCAGCTGCGCTGTAGCTATACCCCTGAACAAGGCTCTACGCGCATTGAACGCGTGCTGGCCTCGGGTACCGGGGCGCGTATTGTCACCAGCCATGACGACATCTGCCTGATTGAGTTCCAGGTGCCTGCGGGCCAGGATTTCAAACTGGCGCAAAAGGACATCGACCTGATCCTCAAGCGTGCGCAGGTTCGTCCGCTGGCCGTGGGCGTGCATAACGACCGCCAGCTGCTGCAGTTCTGCTACACCGCTGAAGTGGCGGACAGCGCACTGAAAATTCTGGATGAAGCGGGCCTGCCGGGCGAGCTTCGTCTGCGTCAGGGGCTGGCGCTGGTGGCGATGGTCGGGGCGGGCGTCACCCGTAACCCGCTGCATTGCCACCGTTTCTGGCAGCAGCTTAAGGGCCAGCCGGTGGAATTTACCTGGCAGTCGGAAGAGGGCATCAGCCTGGTGGCCGTGCTGCGTAAAGGGCCGACCGAAAGCCTGATCCAGGGGCTGCATACCTCGCTGTTCCGTGCGGAAAAACGCATTGGCCTGGTGCTGTTCGGGAAAGGTAATATTGGTTCACGCTGGCTGGAGCTGTTCGCGCGCGAGCAGGTCACGCTCTCGGCGCGTACCGGATTCGAATTTATTCTCGCAGGCGTGGTGGACAGTCGCCGCAGCCTGCTGAACTACGACGGGCTGGACGCCAGCCGCGCGCTGGCTTTCTTTAACGATGAAGCGGTCGAACAGGACGAAGAGTCGCTGTTCCTGTGGATGCGCGCGCACCCGTATGACGACCTGGTGGTGCTGGACGTGACCGCCAGCGAACAGCTTGCCGATCAGTATCTGGATTTCGCCAGCCACGGGTTCCACGTCATCAGCGCCAACAAACTGGCAGGGGCGAGCAGCACCGATAAGTATCGCCAGATCCACGATGCGTTCGAGAAAACGGGTCGCCACTGGCTGTATAACGCCACGGTCGGCGCGGGCCTGCCGGTCAACCACACCGTGCGTGATCTGATTGACAGCGGCGACAGTATCCTGGCGATCAGCGGCATCTTCTCCGGCACGCTCTCGTGGCTGTTCCTGCAGTTTGACGGTACCGTGCCGTTCACCGACCTGGTGGATCAGGCGTGGCAGCAGGGGTTAACCGAGCCTGACCCGCGCGTTGACCTCGCCGGAAAAGACGTGATGCGTAAGCTGGTTATTCTGGCGCGTGAGGCGGGCTATGACATCGAGCCGGACGCGGTCCGCGTCGAGTCGCTGGTGCCTTCTGGCTGCGAGGAAGGGTCGGTCGATCACTTCTTCGAAAATGGCGACGAGCTGAACGAGCAGATGGTGCAGCGTCTGGAAGCGGCAAACGAGATGGGGCTGGTGCTGCGCTACGTGGCACGCTTCGAGGCGAACGGCAAAGCGCGCGTGGGGGTGGAGGCGGTTCGTCCTGAACACCCGCTGGCGGCGCTGCTGCCGTGCGATAACGTCTTCGCCATTGAAAGCCGCTGGTACCGCGATAACCCGCTGGTGATCCGTGGTCCGGGCGCAGGGCGTGATGTGACCGCCGGGGCGATCCAGTCGGACATCAACCGTCTGGCTAAACTGCTGTAGTTTCAATCCTAACCCTCTCCCCACAGGGGAGAGGGGACGGCTCGGTGCTGTTTCTCCCCCTCGCCGGGGTTAGGGGACGCCCAAACCCCATCATGAACTCCCCTCAACTCCCCCTGAGCATTCCTCACCGTTAATGTTGATTATTTCTGTTGACGCCACTCCGCTTTTCCGTCATTTTTACATCTGGACGTCTAAACGTATAGAAGTTCACAACACAACACATAACGACACGCGATTGATGAGGTAAGGTATGAGCTTTTTTCACGCCAACCAGCGGGAAGCCCTGAATCAGAGCCTGGCCGAAGTAAATGGCCAGATTAACGTCTCTTTTGAATTTTTCCCGCCGCGCACCAGTGAAATGGAGCAAACCCTCTGGAGCTCTATCGATCGCCTGAGCAGCCTGAAGCCGAAGTTCGTCTCCGTCACCTATGGCGCAAATTCTGGTGAGCGTGACCGTACGCACAGTATTATTAAAGGCATTAAAGATCGTACCGGTCTGGAAGCGGCACCGCATCTGACCTGCATCGACGCTACGCCTGACGAACTGCGGACAATTGCCCAGGATTACTGGAACAACGGCATTCGCCATATCGTTGCGCTGCGCGGGGATTTGCCGCCGGGGAGCGGTAAGCCGGACATGTACGCCACTGACCTGGTCGCGCTGCTGAAAGACGTGGCGGATTTTGATATTTCCGTCGCCGCCTACCCGGAAGTGCATCCGGAGGCAAAAAGCGCCCAGGCGGATCTGCTCAACCTGAGGCGCAAAGTCGAGGCCGGTGCTAACCGCGCCATCACGCAATTTTTCTTCGACGTGGAAAGCTATCTGCGCTTTCGCGACCGCTGCGTCTCTGCGGGCATCGACGTTGAAATTATTCCAGGCATCCTGCCGGTATCCAACTTCAAACAGGCGAAGAAATTTGCCGACATGACCAACGTGCGCATCCCGCTGTGGATGTCAAAAATGTACGAAGGGCTGGACGATGACCCGGAAACCCGCAAGCTGGTGGGGGCCAATATCGCGATGGACATGGTGAAGATTTTAAGCCGCGAAGGGGTGAAAGATTTCCACTTCTATACGCTGAACCGCGCGGAGATGAGCTATGCGATATGTCACACCCTTGGCGTCAGACCCGGTTTGTAACAAATAAAAGCCCTCTTCGGAGGGTTTTTTGATTTCTAAGGGTTTTATTTCTCTGTTGTTTCGACGATGCTGGTTTTGACGCTCTATAGTCACATATTTTCTACTGGAAATTAAACGGAATTAACTATCGAATCTGTGGATTATCCCAACTATACCTTATCGATTAAGGCGTATATCGTAACGGTAACACAGCAAAGGGAGTACAACGATGAGCACGTCAGACGAGACCAATAAAATGGCTTCGATCGGCAAATGCCCGTTCCATCAGGGTGGCGTCGATCATAGCGCGGGGGCGGGTACCAGCAGTAAAGAGTGGTGGCCTAAACAACTCCGCATTGACCTTCTTAATCAGCATTCCAGCCGTTCTAACCCTTTGGGTGAAGACTTCGACTACCGCAAAGAATTCAGCAAGCTTGACTACTCCGCCCTGAAAGGCGATCTCAAAGCCCTTTTGACCGACTCACAACCGTGGTGGCCTGCCGACTGGGGCAGCTATGCGGGCCTGTTTATTCGTATGGCCTGGCACGGTGCGGGCACTTACCGTTCCGTTGACGGACGCGGAGGTGCAGGGCGCGGGCAACAGCGCTTTGCGCCGCTGAACTCCTGGCCTGATAACGTGAGCCTGGATAAAGCCCGTCGTTTACTGTGGCCTGTTAAGCAAAAATACGGACAAAAAATCTCCTGGGCCGACCTGTTTATCCTCGCGGGTAACGTGGCGCTGGAAAATTCCGGCTTCCGCACCTTCGGGTTTGGTGCAGGTCGTGAAGACGTCTGGGAACCGGATTTAGACGTCAACTGGGGTGATGAAACGACCTGGCTGAAACACCGCGATCCGGAAGCGCTGGCAAAACGTCCGCTGGCCGCCACCGAAATGGGCCTGATTTACGTGAACCCGGAAGGGCCAAATGCCAGCGGCGATCCGCTGTCTGCCGCCGCTGCCATCCGCGCGACGTTCGGTAACATGGGCATGAACGACGAAGAGACCGTCGCACTGATTGCCGGTGGTCACACCCTGGGTAAAACTCACGGCGCGGGCGAAGCCACGCATGTCGGGACCGATCCGGAAGCCTCTCCGATTGAAGCGCAGGGCCTGGGCTGGACCAGCACGCACGGTACCGGGATTGGCGCAGACGCTATTACCTCCGGTCTGGAAGTCATCTGGTCACAAACGCCGACCCAGTGGAGCAACTACTTCTTCGAGAACCTGTTTAAATACGAATGGGTGCAGACCCGCAGCCCGGCAGGCGCTATTCAGTTTGAAGCCGTGGATGCACCGGACATCATGCCGGACCCGTTCGACCCGTCGAAAAAACGTAAGCCAACCATGCTGGTCACCGACCTGACGCTGCGTTTCGACCCGGAATTCGAGAAAATTTCGCGTCGCTTCCTGAACGATCCGCAGGCTTTCAACGAAGCCTTCGCCCGTGCGTGGTTCAAACTGACCCACCGCGATATGGGACCAAAATCGCGTTACTTGGGGCCGGAAGTGCCGAAAGAAGATCTGATCTGGCAAGATCCGCTGCCGCAGCCGGTGTTCAATCCTACCCCGGAAGACATTGAAAGCCTGAAGGCGGAAATCGTGGCCTCTGGTTTGTCCGTGAGCGAACTGGTCTCTGTGGCCTGGGCGTCTGCATCGACCTTCCGCGGTGGCGATAAGCGTGGCGGTGCCAACGGCGCACGTCTGGCGCTGGCTCCTCAGCGCGACTGGGATGTTAACGCCGCTGCCGTGCGTGCGTTACCGGCGCTGGAAGCCATTCAGCGTACCACCAACAAGGCGTCGCTGGCGGATATCATCGTGCTGGCGGGCGTGGTCGGCGTTGAGCAGGCGGCGAAAGCCGCAGGTGTCTATGTCACCGTGCCGTTTACGCCGGGCCGTGTGGATGCGCGTCAGGACCAGACGGATATCGAGATGTTTAACCTGCTCGAGCCGATTGCCGATGGCTTCCGTAACTACCGTGCGCAGGTGGATGTGTCCACAACCGAGTCATTGCTGATTGATAAAGCCCAGCAGCTGACGTTGACCGCACCGGAACTGACGGTACTGATCGGCGGCCTGCGCGTGCTGGGGGCGAACTTTGATGGCAGCAAGAACGGCGTGTTCACCAACCGCGAAGGCGTGCTGAGCAATGACTTCTTCGTCAATCTGCTGGATATGAATACCCAGTGGAAGGCGACCGACGAGTCGAACGAGCTGTTTGCCGGGAGCGATCGTGCCAGCGGTGAAGTGAAGTACACCGCAACGCGCGCCGACCTGGTGTTCGGTTCGAACGCCGTGCTTCGTGCGCTGGCCGAGGTTTACGCCAGCAACGATGCCAGCGAGAAGTTTGTCCGCGACTTCGTGGCAGCCTGGGCACGAGTGATGGATTTGGACCGTTTTGACGTGAAGTAACCCGTACATCGGTTAAAAAAATCCCCGCTTCGGCGGGGATTTTTGTCATTGTGTGAAAGCAACGTGCGAAAGCCGCCCGTGTTAGAACCGCGATTAACCCGTGTTACGCATACCTGCCGCAACGCCTGCAATCGTCACCATCAGCGCCTGCTCGACGCGAGGGTCCGGCTCTTTACCTTCCTCTTCGGCGAGACGGGAACGGTGCAGCAGTTCGGCCTGCAGTACGTTCAGCGGGTCGGTGTAGACATTACGCAGCTGGATAGACTCGGCAATCCACGGCAGATCTTCCATCAGGTGCGAGTCGTTGGCGATATCCAGAACCACTTTGATGTCGCCTTCCAGCAGCTCACGCAGCTCTTTCCCGAGCGCCCAAAGTTCTGGTTTCACCAGGCGCTGATCGTAGTATTCCGCCAGCCACAGGTCGGCTTTCGAGAAGACCATCTCCAGCATGCCCAGACGGGTTGAGAAGAACGGCCAGTCGCGGCACATGCTTTCCAGCTCGCTCTGCTTACCGTCTTCCACCACTTTCTGCAGCGCCGCACCGGCGCCCAGCCAGGCTGGCAGCATCAGGCGGTTTTGCGTCCAGGCGAAGATCCACGGAATGGCGCGCAGCGACTCGACGCCACCGGTCGGGCGACGTTTGGCCGGACGCGATCCCAGCGGCAGCTTGCCCAGTTCCTGCTCAGGCGTGGCGGAACGGAAGTAAGGCACGAAATCTTTGTTTTCACGCACGTAGCCGCGGTACAGATCGCAGGAGGTATCCGACAGCTCGTCCATGATGTGGCACCAGGAGGCTTTCGGCTCCGGCGGTGGCAGCAGGTTCGCTTCCAGAATCGCGCTGGTGTAGAGCGACAGGCTGCTGATGGTCACTTCCGGCAGGCCGTATTTGAAGCGGATCATCTCGCCCTGTTCGGTCACGCGCAGGCCGCCTTTCAGGCTGCCCGGCGGCTGGGAGAGCAGCGCCGCGTGCGCAGGGGCGCCGCCACGTCCGATAGACCCACCGCGACCGTGGAACAATGTCAGTTCAATGCCCGCTTTCTCGCAGGTTTTGATCAGCGCATCCTGTGCCTGGTACTGTGCCCATGACGCCGCCATCACGCCCGCGTCTTTTGCGGAGTCGGAATAGCCAATCATCACCATCTGTTTGCCCTGGATGAAGCCGCGATACCAGTCGATGTTCAGCAGCTGGGTCATCACGTCGTTGGCGTTGTTCAGGTCATCGAGGGTTTCAAACAGCGGTGCAACCGGCAGGGCATAGTCGATACCGGCCTCTTTAAGCAGCAGGTGAACACCCAGCACGTCGGACGGGGTTTTCGCCATTGAGATCACGTAGGCGGCCACCGATCCTTTCGGCGCATCGACGATCGCTTTACAGGTATTGAGCACCTCGCGGGTATCGTTGCTTGGCTCCCAACTGCGCGGCAGCAGCGGGCGCTTGGAGTTCAGTTCGCGGATCAGGAACGCCTGTTTGTCGGCTTCTGACCAGCTTTCATAGTCGCCGATGCCGAGATAGCGGGTCAGTTCGCCCAGCGCTTCGGTATGGCGGGTGCTTTCCTGACGCACGTCGATACGCACCAGCGGCACGCCGAAGCACTTCACGCGCCTGAGGGTGTCGAGCAGTTCGCCGTTGGCGATGATGCCCATGCCACAGGCCTGCAGCGACTGGTAACAGGCGTACAGCGGCTCCCAGAGCTGCTCGTTCTGGCTGAGCAGACCTTCCGGTTTAGGCAGGCGCTGGCCCTTGAGACGCGCTTCCAGCCAGGCCTGAGTGGCCATCAGTTGACCGCGCAGTTTTTTCATCAGATAACGATACGGTTCGCTGGCGCCTTCTTCGCCGGCCAGCGCGCGCAGCTCCGGCGTGGCTTCCACCATCGACAGCTCGGAGATAAGTACCTGAATATCTTTCAGGAACAGATCGGTTGCTTTCCAGCGGCTCAGCAGCAGCACGTGGCGGGTGATTTCCGCCGTGACGTTCGGGTTGCCGTCGCGGTCACCGCCCATCCAGGAGGTGAAGCGCACCGGAACAAAATCGACCGGCAGGCGGTAGCCAAGGTTCTCTTCCAGCTGTTCGTTCAGCTCGCGCAGGTAGTTCGGTACCCCTTCCCACAGGCTGTTTTCCACCACCGCAAAGCCCCATTTGGCTTCGTCGACCGGGCTTGGGCGGTGCTTACGAATTTCATCGGTGTGCCACGACTGGGCAATCAGCTGGCGCAGGCGGCGCATCAGCTGGTTACGCTCGTAATCGGCAATGTCTTTGTTATCCAACTGCTTAAGGCAGCTGTTCACTTCCACCATTTTGTGGATCAGCGTACGACGGGTGATTTCCGTAGGGTGAGCGGTCAGTACCAGCTCAAGCGAAAGGGACTCCACCGCTTTTTTAATGATGTCTTCGTTGAGATCGGGCTGGTCTTTCAGTTTACGAAGCGTTCGGGCAATGACTTCCGGGTTGCTGGCCGCTTCGCCGTTGGGCGAAATGCTGTGATATTGCTCGGCGGTGTTGGCCAGATTCAGGAACTGGCTGAACGCGCGTGCAACAGGCAGCAGCTCATCGTTGGAGAGGTTCTGCAAGGTCGTGAGCAGCTCCTGACGGTGAGCCTCGTTACCTGCACGGGAAGATTTGGACAGCTTGCGGATGGTTTCAACGCGGTCGAGAATGTTCTCACCTAACGCGTCTTTGATGGTATCTCCAAGCACTTTGCCGAGCATACTGACATTACTACGCAACGCGGAATATTGTTCGTTCATAAAAACCCAGTCACCCCATCATTTTTGTTTATGCCCAGTCGAAAATCGGGTGGACATTATTTTGTCATCTCCTCTTATAAAGCCACGTAAAACCCCCGTCGTCAATTGCTGCGAAAACGGTTCAGCAAACGAATAAATGCGGGTAATTTACGAAATTTAATTCGCTTCGCGTCAGATAAGAGATGCTTATGAGAATGTGATAGAGATCGCGGGAATTTTCCCTCTCACCCTAACCCTCTCCCACCGGGAGAGGGGATAGCGATGGTCAGTTTTAATGCCAGCAGAAGTGATGCACAACCTGAGTAATCAGCTCGCGGGTGGGCTTGATAAAGCGGGTTTCCAGGTACTCATCCGGCTGGTGGGCCTGGTTGATGGAACCCGGACCAAGCACCAGCGTTGGGCACAGGGTCTGAATAAACGGCGCTTCGGTGCAGTAGTTCACCACGTCGGTTTTCTCACCGAGCAGCTTTTCCACCACCTGGACCAGCTGGTGATCCGGCGGACATTCGTAGCCCGGGATCGGCGGATGCAGCTCAGAGACGGTCAGACGGCCCGGCCAGCGCTCGCTTACCGGGGCCAGTGCTTCATTCAGCAGGCCGTCGAGATCGCTCAGCGTCATGCCCGGCAGCGGACGGATATCCATGTGCAGTTCGCAGCAGGCGCAGATGCGGTTTGAGGCGTCGCCGCCGTGCAGGCTGCCGAGGTTCAGCGTCGGGTAAGGTACGGTGAAGGCTTCGTAGTGATAGCGCTCTTTAAGATCGTCACGCAGGGTCATGATGCGGCCAATGGCGTCGTGCATCAGCTCAATGGCGTTCACGCCGCGCGCCGGATCGCTGGAGTGGCCGGACTGGCCTAGTACGCGCACCGCCGTTGAAATATGGCCTTTATGGGCGCGAATCGGTTGCAACGATGTGGGCTCACCGATGATCGCGCAGTCCGGGCGAATGGCCGTGTTTTCCGAGAAGTAGCGTGCCCCCGCCATGCTGGTCTCTTCATCGGCGGTCGCCAGTATGTAGAGCGGCTTTTTCAGCGTTGTCACGTCGACGTCACGCAGCGCGTCGAGGATAAAGGCGAAGAAGCCTTTCATATCGGCGGTGCCCAGACCGTACAGCTTGTTGTCGTGTTCGGTCAGGGTGAACGGGTCGCGCGTCCAGCGGCCATCGTCAAACGGCACGGTATCGGTGTGGCCGGCTAGCAGCAGGCCGCCCGCACCGGTTCCGGTACTGGCGAGCAGGTTAAATTTATGGCGCGTGCCGGGGACGGGCTGAACCTCAACGTTAAAGCCCAAATCGCTAAACCAGCCCGCCAGCAGATTGATTAAAGACTCATTGCTCTGATCCAGCGCTTCTTCGGTTGCGCTGATGGACGGTGTGGCAATCAGGGCGCGGTAAATCTCGATAAATGGCGGTAAGTTCATTTTCATTGTTGACACACCTTAGGTCGTGATAGTATCAATATTCATGCAATAAATGTGAATAAAAATACATTAACGTTGAGCATAAAGGAACCCGATGTTGAATACGCTGATTGTAGGCGCTAGCGGTTATGCGGGCGCAGAGCTTGTAAGCTACGTGAATCGCCATCCTCATATGACCATAACCGCTTTGACCGTGTCAGCGCAAAGCAATGATGCAGGAAAGTTAATCTCTGAATTGCATCCGCAGCTCCGGGGTATTGTCGATCTGCCTTTGCAGCCAATGTCTGATATCAGCGCGTTCACCGACGGCGTGGACGTGGTGTTTTTAGCCACCGCGCACGAGGTCAGCCACGATCTGGCACCGCAGTTTCTGGCGGCGGGCTGCGTGGTGTTCGACCTCTCCGGTGCATTCCGCGTGAACGACGCCGCGTTCTATGAAAAATACTACGGTTTCACTCATCAGCACCCGGCACTGCTTGAACAGGCGGTGTACGGTCTGGCGGAGTGGAATGCGGACCGGCTGAAAGAGGCGAACCTGATCGCCGTGCCGGGCTGCTACCCGACGGCGGCGCAGCTCTCCCTGAAGCCACTGATCGATGCGGGCCTGCTGGATCTCAACCAGTGGCCGGTGATCAACGCCACCAGCGGCGTAAGCGGTGCAGGCCGCAAGGCTGCAATGTCCAATAGCTTCTGTGAAGTGAGCCTTCAACCGTACGGCGTGTTTAACCACCGCCATCATCCTGAAATCACGACCCATCTGGGCGCGGACGTCATCTTTACGCCGCATCTGGGTAACTTCCCGCGCGGGATCCTCGAAACCATTACCTGCCGCCTGAAGCCGGGCGTTACTCAAGACCAGGTAAGCGAGGTCTTTACCCAGGCATATGCGGATAAACCGCTGGTGCGTCTGTATAACAAAGGCGTCCCGGCGCTGAAAAATGTGGTCGGTCTGCCGTTCTGCGACATCGGCTTTGCCGTGCAGGGCGAGCACCTGATTGTGGTGGCGGCCGAAGATAACCTGCTGAAAGGCGCTGCCGCTCAGGCCATGCAGTGCGCCAATATTCGTTTCGGCTTCCCTGAAGCGCAGTCTCTTATTTAAGGTGTGATGATGAACCCATTAATTATCAAACTCGGCGGCGTGCTGCTGGACAGCGAAGAAGCGCTGGAGCGTCTTTTTACCGCGCTGGTGAACTATCGTGAGTCGCACCAGCGCCCGCTGGTCATCGTCCACGGCGGCGGCTGCGTGGTGGATGAGCTGATGAAAGGGCTTAACCTGCCGGTGACCAAGAAAAACGGCTTGCGCGTCACGCCTGCCGACCAGATTGACATCATTACCGGTGCGCTGGCGGGAACGGCGAACAAGACGCTGCTGGCGTGGGCGAAGAAGCATCACATTGCTTCCGTGGGCCTTTATCTGGGCGACGGCGACAGCGTAAAAGTGACCCAGCTCGACGAAGCGCTCGGCCACGTTGGACTGGCGCAGCCGGGTTCGCCTAAGCTGATCAACACTTTGCTGGACGGCGGGTTCCTGCCGGTCGTCAGCTCTATCGGCGTGACCGAAGAGGGCGAGCTGATGAACGTCAACGCTGACCAGGCGGCGACGGCGCTGGCGGCTACGCTTGGCGCAGACCTGATCCTGCTCTCCGACGTGAGCGGTATTCTGGACGGCAAAGGCCAGCGCATTGCGGAGATGACGGCGGCGAAAGCCGAGCAGCTCATCGACCAGGGCATTATTACCGACGGCATGATCGTCAAAGTGAACGCGGCGCTGGATGCCGCCCGCACGCTGGGCCGCCCGGTGGATATCGCCTCCTGGCGTCACGCGGAACAGCTACCGGCGCTGTTTAACGGCACGCCAATTGGCACGCGTATTCTGGCGTAATCAATTTACCGTTTTGCAGGCCCGGTAAGCGTAGCGCCACCGGGCAATGAAATTCAAAGATATAAAGGAAGCATGTTATGGCACTTTGGGGTGGGCGTTTTACACAGGCAGCGGATCTGCGGTTCAAACAGTTCAACGACTCGTTGCGTTTCGACTATCGCCTGGCCGAACAGGATATTGTCGGCTCTGTGGCCTGGTCCAAAGCGTTGGTCACCGTTGGCGTGCTGACCGCAGACGAACAGCTGCAGCTGGAAGAGGCGCTGAACAACCTGCTGGAAGAGGTGCGTCTGGATCCGGCGCAAATTCTCCAGAGTGATGCCGAAGACATTCACAGCTGGGTTGAAGGCAAGCTGATCGACAAAGTCGGCCAGCTGGGTAAAAAGCTGCACACCGGGCGTAGCCGTAACGACCAGGTAGCGACCGATCTCAAGCTGTGGTGTAAAGATACCGTGGCTGAGCTGCTGGCGGCCAACCGTCAATTGCAGGGCGCGCTGGTGGAGACCGCGCAGAACAACCAGGACGCGGTGATGCCGGGTTATACCCACCTGCAGCGCGCGCAGCCGGTGACCTTTGCTCACTGGTGTCTGGCCTATGTGGAGATGCTGGCGCGTGACGAAAGCCGTCTGCAGGATACCCTGAAGCGTCTGGACGTCAGCCCGCTGGGCTGCGGGGCGCTGGCGGGAACGGCGTATGAAATCGACCGGGAGCAGCTGGCAGGCTGGCTGGGCTTTGCCTCCGCCACCCGTAACAGCCTGGACAGCGTCTCTGACCGTGACCATGTGCTGGAGCTGCTGTCTAACGCATCCATCGGAATGGTGCATCTCTCGCGCTTTGCCGAAGACCTGATCTTCTTCAACTCCGGTGAAGCCGGTTTCGTTGAGCTGTCTGACCGCGTGACCTCCGGCTCTTCCCTGATGCCGCAGAAGAAAAACCCGGATGCGCTGGAGCTGATCCGCGGCAAGTGCGGCCGCGTGCAGGGCGCGCTGACCGGCATGATGATGACCCTGAAAGGGCTGCCGCTGGCGTACAACAAAGATATGCAGGAAGACAAAGAAGGGCTGTTCGACGCGCTCGACACCTGGCTGGATTGCCTGCACATGGGCGCGCTGGTGCTGGACGGCATTCAGGTGAAACGTCCGCGTTGTCAGGAAGCGGCCCAGCAGGGTTATGCCAACTCGACCGAGCTGGCGGATTACCTGGTAGCAAAAGGCGTACCGTTCCGTGAAGCGCACCATATTGTGGGCGAAGCGGTGGTCGAAGCGATCCGTCAGGGGAAACCGCTGGAGGATCTGCCCCTGGCTGACCTGCAGAAATTCAGTGCAGTGATCGGGGAGGATGTTTACCCGATTCTGGCGCTGCAGTCGTGCCTGGACAAGCGTGCGGCCAAAGGTGGCGTGTCGCCGAAGCAGGTGGCACAGGCGATTGCGGATGCGAAAAACCGCCTGGTTTGATGGGGGCGGGCTGGTGCCCTCACCCTAACTCCTCTCCCACGGGAAGAGGGGCTCGATTGGTTCCCTCTCCCTCTGGGAGAGGGCCAGGGTGAGGGAAAAACGGAGCCTGGCTTAACGCCGGGCTTTTTTACGCAAAAAAAATGCGGACCACGGGGTCCGCAAAAGTTCACGTTGGCTTTATTTTTTCGAGTTTTGAGAGAAACTCGCTGACGGGCGGGGACGTCAAGGGTCAAACACGTACCGCCTCGTCTCTGTGGTGTATTATTCAACAGAATGCTTGATAGGGATAATCGTTCGTTGCTATGCTATCTATCGCCATGAACTATCGTGGCGACGGAGGATGAATAATGAATATTCGTGATCTTGAATACCTGGTAGCGTTAGCCGAGCATCGTCATTTTCGCCGCGCGGCAGATTCCTGCCACGTCAGCCAGCCCACGCTGAGCGGTCAGATCCGCAAGCTGGAGGATGAGCTGGGCGTGATGCTGCTTGAGCGCACCAGCCGTAAGGTACTGTTCACTCAGGCCGGTCTTCTGCTGGTGGATCAGGCGCGCACCGTGCTGCGCGAGGTCAAAGTGCTCAAGGAAATGGCAAGCCAGCAGGGGGAGACGATGTCCGGCCCGCTGCATATTGGCCTGATCCCAACCGTTGGCCCGTACCTGTTGCCGCAGATTATTCCCATGCTGCATCAGACGTTCCCTAAACTCGAAATGTATCTCCACGAAGCGCAAACCCATCAGCTGCTGGCGCAGCTCGATAGCGGCAAGCTCGACTGCGCGATCCTGGCGCTGGTCAAAGAGAGTGAAGCCTTTATCGAAGTGCCGCTGTTCGACGAGCCGATGATGCTGGCGATCTATGAAGATCACCCGTGGGCGAACCGCGATCGCGTGCCGATGGCCGATCTGGCCGGTGAAAAGCTGCTGATGCTGGAAGATGGACACTGCCTGCGCGATCAGGCGATGGGCTTCTGCTTTGAAGCGGGTGCGGATGAAGATACCCACTTCCGCGCAACCAGCCTGGAAACGCTGCGTAACATGGTGGCGGCGGGAAGCGGCATTACGCTGTTGCCTGCACTGGCCGTGCCGCGCGAGCGCAAGCGTGACGGCGTGGTCTATCTGCCGTGCATTAAGCCAGAGCCGCGACGCACCATTGGTCTGGTTTATCGCCCAGGCTCACCGCTGCGCAGCCGCTATGAGCAGCTGGCAGAGGCCATCCGCAGTTCCATGGATGGCCACTTTGACAGCACGTTAAAACAGGCGGTTTAAGCCGTTCAGCGCAGCGACCCGATAGGCTTCCGCCATCGTCGGGTAGTTAAAGGTGGTGTTAACGAAGTACTCGATGGTGTTGCCACCGCCTTTTTGCTCCATGATTGCCTGGCCGATATGAATGATTTCCGCGGCGCGTTCACCAAAGCAGTGAATACCGAGGATCTCTTTCGTCTCGCGGTGGAACAAAATCTTCAGCGTACCCACGCTCATGCCCACGATTTGCGCCCGTGCCAGGTGTTTAAACTGGGCACGACCGACCTCGTAAGGCACCTTCATGGCCGTCAGCTGCTGCTCGGTTTTCCCTACAGAACTGATCTCCGGGATGGTGTAGATGCCCGTCGGAATATCTTCGATCAGGTGCGCCGTCGCTTCACCTTTCACCAGCGCCTGCGCGGCAATACGGCCCTGATCGTACGCGGCTGACGCCAGGCTCGGGTAACCAATTACGTCGCCGACAGCATATACGTGCGGCAGCGCGGTCTGGTACATGCTGTTGACCTTCAGCTGGCCACGGCTGTCGGTTTCAAGGCCGAGGTTTTCCAGCGCCAGCGAATCGGTATTACCGGTGCGGCCGTTGGCGTACAGCAGGCAATCCGCTTTCAGCTTCTTACCGGACTTCAGGTGCATGATTACACCGTCGTCGCAGCCTTCAATCTTCTCGTACTCCTCGTTGTGACGGATCACGACGCCACTGTTCCAGAAGTGGTAGGAGAGGGAGTCTGACATCTCCTGATCGAGAAACGCCAGCAGACGGTCGCGGGTGTTGATCAGGTCAACTTTGACCTCCATGCCGCGGAAGATCGACGCATATTCGCAGCCGATGACGCCCGCGCCGTAGATAATTACGTGGCGCGGCTCGTGGTGCAGGCTGAGGATGGAGTCGCTGTCGTAGATGCGCGGGTGGGTAAAGTCTACGTCCGCCGGATGGTACGGGCGTGAACCGCAGGCGATAACAAACTTCTCGGCGGTGATGGTTTCAACCGTTCCGTCGTGACACTCCAGCGCCAGCGTGTGGTCATCCACGAAATGGGCGTTGCCCTGCAAAATCTCGCAGTGGTTACGCTCGTAGAACCCCTGGCGCATCCGCGTTTGCTGGTTAATTACGGTATCAGCGTGATTCAGGATGTCGGCAAAAGAGGAACGAAGAAGTCGGGAATGGTCGCTGTAAAGAGGGTTCTGGTTAAATTCGATAATGCGGCTAACGGCATGGCGGAGGGCTTTTGAAGGGATGGTGCCCCAGTGGGTGCAACCGCCGCCGACATTATGGTAGCGCTCAATGACCGCTACTCTGGCTCCCTGTTTTACCAGACCCATAGCAGCACCTTCGCCGCCGGGGCCGGAACCAATAACTATTGCGTCGTAATCGTAGGAATGTGGCATGGCAAGGCTTACCTGTTCTTATACATAAAAGCAACAGAATCATAACATCATTGCCAGAGTAACCCAATTATCGTTGTGCTTTTTTCAGTCAATGAAGCACAAACCGCACGTAAACAATCATTCACAAAGCTGCACAAACAGATTAATTTTATTCTCTGGTATAGTGCCATCAGGCCTTTGGAAGGATTCAACTATTGTGATGGGCGTTAGAGCACAACAAAAAGAGAAAACCCGGCGTTCGCTGGTGGAAGCCGCATTCAGTCAACTGAGTGCTGAGCGGAGTTTTGCCAGTTTGAGCCTGCGCGAAGTCGCCCGTGAGGCCGGGATTGCGCCAACGTCCTTCTATCGTCACTTCCGTGATGTGGATGAACTGGGCCTGACCATGGTCGATGAGAGCGGCCTGATGCTGCGCCAGCTGATGCGCCAGGCGCGTCAGCGTATCGCGAAAGGCGGCAGCGTGATCCGCACCTCCGTCTCGACCTTTATGGAGTTTATTGGCAATAACCCGAACGCGTTTCGTCTGCTGTTACGTGAACGTTCCGGAACATCGGCCGCGTTTCGTGCCGCCGTGGCGCGTGAAATTCAACATTTCATCGCGGAACTTGCCGACTATCTTGAAATCGAAAACCATATGCCGCGTGCGTTCACCGAAGCGCAGGCCGAAGCGATGGTGACGATAGTCTTCAGTGCCGGTGCCGAAGCGCTGGATGTGGGCATTGAACAACGCAAGCAACTCGAAGAGCGACTGGTATTGCAGCTCAGGATGATTTCCAAAGGCGCGTACTACTGGTATCGCCGTGAACAAGAAAAGTTGGCACATCAAACCGACGAAGGTGAGTAATGAAACAGTCAGGTCAGGATAAAGGAACGCTGTTGCTGGCATTGATCGCTGGCTTATCCATTAACGGCACGTTTGCGGCTATTTTTAGCTCCATCGTTCCGTTCTCGATTTTCCCGATTATTTCGCTGGTGCTGACGGTTTACTGCCTGCATCAACGCTATCTGAACCGCACCATGCCCGTCGGCTTACCGGGGCTGGCGGCCGCCTGCTTTATACTGGGCGTGTTGCTGTTTAGTACCGTGGTTCGTGCGGAATACCCGGATATCGGTTCCAACTTCCTGCCGGCGGTGTTGTCCGTGGTGCTGGTGTTCTGGATTGGTTCGCGCATGCGCAACCGTAAGAGCCGGTTGCCGGAGTAAAGGGGTTTGTCGTTGCAGGCCGGATAAGCGAAGCGCCATCCGGCATTTATTGGCAGGTAGCGCTTCGCTTACCTGCCCTACGTAAAGCAGATTATTTTGCGGTGAGCAACACGCCGCACTCCATATGGTGCGTGTACGGGAACTGATCGAACAGCGCCAGCCGTTCAACGTTGTGCGTCTGGCTTAAGGTTTCCAGGTTCTTGCACAGCGTCTTCGGGTTGCAGGAGATGTACAAAATCCGCGGGTACGCCTGCACCATCTTTTCGGTTTCGCTGTCCAGGCCACTGCGCGGCGGATCGACAAAAATCGTCTCACACTGGTAGCTTTTCAGGTCGATGCCCTGCAGTCGGTTAAACTCACGCACGCCGTTCATCGCCTGGGTGAACTCTTCTGCCGCCATACGAATGATTTGCACATTATCGATATGGTTAGCGGCAATGTTGTACTGCGCCGCCGCGACGGACGGTTTGGCGATTTCCGTTGCCAGCACGCGCTCGAAGTTACGCGCCAGCGCCAGCGAGAAGTTGCCGTTCCCGCAGTACAGCTCAAGCAGATCGCCCGTTGAGCCTTTCGTGGCATTAAGCGCCCACTCCAGCATTTGCACATTCATTGCAGCGTTCGGCTGGGTAAAGCTGTTCTCCACCTGGCGGTAAATCATCTCTTTTCCCGCAACCGGCAGACGCTCGTCGATGTAATCCTGGTCGAGCATGATTTTGGTTTTGGTCGCGCGGCCAATCAGATGAACGTTGAGGTTCAGTGCGCGCAGCGCATCACGCAGCGCTTCGGCCTGCTCGCGCCACTCGTCGTTCAGCGCTTTGTGATACAGCAGAGACACAATAGCCTGATTGCTTTGCGTGGTCAGGTAATCAATCTGGAACAGCTTGTGGCGCAGCACCGGATTATTGCGCACGCCGTCCATCATCAGCGTCATCAGCTGGTTAATAAGCTCACTTGCCGCCGGAAAACTGTTTACGCGAATACGGGATTTCGTCTGCTGATCGAAAATGATGTGGTACAGGTCATCGCCGTCATGCCAGATGCGGAACTCGGCGCGCATGCGGTAGTGGCTGACCGGCGAACGGAACACCTCGGGAACGGGCGCGTTGAACGGCGTCATCATACTTTGCAGGCGGACGACTTTCTCGGCCAGCTGCGCGTCGTATTGTTCTGTCGGGAGGTGTTCGGGGGTCATGATGCGTCCTGAGTGATAAAGAATTACGCGGGGATTGTAGGCATTGTTCAGGGGATGTCCAGAGTTTATGGCCAATAGCTGTCTGGACATCTATACGTGTCTAATTGTAGCATTCTGTTTCCGGTCTCCTGAGAGTGAAAAGGGAATCCAGTGAAAATCTGGAGCTGACGCGCAGCGGTAAGGACTGGCGGGATGAATGTTGTAGACACTGTGAAAATGGGAAGTCTTCATCCGTATAACGCCACCCAGCCCGAAGACCTGCCGGGATCACGTCGCACTTGGTTTCATCATCGCGTGCTATAGATGAGGCCTGCGGCATCCTTCTTATATTGTGGATGCTTTAACAATGATTAAAAAAGTATCGCTGTTGACGGCGCTGTCCGTCACGGCATTTTCGGGCTGGGCGCAGGATAGCGCTGACTCGTTGGTGGTGACAGCAAATCGTTTTGAACAACCTGTAAATACCGTATTAGCTCCGACCTCGGTAGTGACGCGGGCGGATATTGATCGCTGGCAGTCAACAACGGTTCTGGATGTTATGCGCCGTTTACCTGGCGTGGATACCGCGCAAAACGGTGGTATGGGGCAGCTCTCTTCACTCTTCATTCGTGGCACTAACTCCAGCCACGTCCTGATACTCGTTGACGGGATCCGTCTTAACCAGGCGGGCGTAACCGGTTCGTCCGACCTTAGCCAGTTCCCGATCGCCCTGGTACAACGCATCGAATATATCCGTGGGCCACGTTCTGCGGTATATGGCTCTGATGCAATTGGGGGCGTGGTGAACATCATCACAACGCGCGCGAAGGACGGTACAACGCTGAACGCTGGTGTAGGGTCACATGGCTACCAGAATTATGGTGGCAGTACCCAGCAAACGTTGGGTGACAGCACGCGTGTGACGCTGGCGGGTGATTATACCTATACCAAAGGTTTTGACGTTGTCGCCGACGGTAATAACGGCGGTCTTGCCCAGACCGATCGCGACGGCTACATGAATAAGACGATCTACGGTGCCCTGGAGCATGCTTTCTCTGACCAGTGGAGCGGTTTTGTTCGCGGTTATGGCTACAGCAACCGTACTGCTTATGACGGCTATTACAGCGCATTTACGCCTGATGTGCTGGTGGATACTCGCCAGTTATACAGTCAGACCTGGGATGCTGGGCTGCGCTTTAACGAGGACATCTTCCATTCGCAGCTGCTCTCCAGCTACAGTCACAGCAAAGATTACAACTACGATCCGCATCTCGGACGCTATGACTCTACGGCGACCCTGGATGAAATCAAGCAGTACAATGTCCAGTGGACCAATTCTGTTGATGTCGGGCATGGCAACATTGGCGCGGGTATCGACTGGCAGAAGCAGAGCACCGAACCCGGTACCAACTATGTGACCGAGAGTTACGATCTGCGTAACAGTGGCGTGTATCTGACCGGTTTACAGAAGTTTGGTGACGTCACCCTGGAAGGGGCCGCGCGTAGCGACGACAACTCTCAGTTTGGTCGCCATGGTACCTGGCAGAGCAGTGCAGCCTGGGAATTCGTTGACGGTTACCGCTTCATTGCCTCTTATGGTACGGCCTATAAAGCCCCGAACCTTGGCCAGCTTTATGGTTTCTATGGCAACGATCGTCTCGACCCGGAAGAGAGCAAGCAGTGGGAAGGTGCGTTTGAAGGGTTAACGTCGGGCGTAAGCTGGCGTGTATCAGCCTATCGTAACGACGTTGATAACCTGATCGACTTCAATAACAATCTTCAGGAGTATTACAACGTCGGCAAGGCACGTATAAAAGGTGTCGAAGCGACGGCGTCGTTCGATACAGGCCCTGTTACGCATAGCGTCGGTTATGATTATGTTGATGCCCGCAATGCGGCAACTAACGCGCTGCTGGATCGTCGCGCTAAGCAGCAAGTGAAGTACCAGCTAGACACGCAGATCTATGATTTCGACTGGAGCCTGACTTATCACTACCTGGGTACGCGTTACGATACCGATTTTGGTTCCTATCCGTCACAGAAAGTGAAAATGGGCGGCGTAAGCCTGTGGGATGTCGCCGTTTCATATCCGGTCACCTCTCACCTGACAGTTCGTGGTAAAATAGCCAACCTGTTCGATAAAGATTACGAGACAGTTTATGGCTACCAAACTGCAGGACGGGAATACACCTTGTCTGGCAGCTACACCTTCTGATCCGCGTCCCACCGTGCTGGTGTTTGATTCCGGCGTCGGTGGGCTTTCGGTCTATGATGAGATCCGACAGCTCCTGCCGGATCTCCATTACATCTACACCTTCGATAACGTTGCCTTCCCCTATGGAGAGAAGAGTGAAACGTTTATCGTTGAGCGTGTGGTTGAAATCGTTACTGCGGTTCAACAACGTTACCCCCTGGCGCTGGCGGTTATCGCCTGTAATACGGCCAGTACGGTATCCCTCCCTGCGTTGCGCGAGAAATTCCCCTTCCCGGTTGTAGGCGTGGTGCCTGCTATTAAACCTGCTGCACGTCTGACGGCGAACGGCGTGGTCGGTTTGCTGGCAACGCGTGGCACGGTGAAGCGTCCTTATACGCGCGAGCTTATCGACCGCTTTGCCAACGAATGCCAGATTGCGATGCTGGGTTCGGCTGAGCTGGTGGAGATGGCGGAAGCGAAGCTGCACGGAGAAGCGGTCTCGCTTGACGAGCTGCGCCGTATTCTTCGTCCGTGGCTGCGTATGCCTGAACCGCCGGATACGGTCGTGCTCGGCTGCACCCACTTCCCTCTATTACAGGAAGAACTCCTGGCGGTATTGCCAGAGGGGACTCGCCTGGTGGATTCCGGTGCGGCTATTGCGCGTCGTACGGCCTGGTTGCTTGAGCATGAGGCGCCGGATGCAAAATCAGCCGATCCAAATATTGCGTTCTGCCTGGCGATAACGCCCGATACTGAGCAACTTTTGCCCGTTTTACAGCGTTATGGGTTTGAAACGCTCGAAAAACTGCCGTTGTAACCCCATTTTGAGCAAAAAAGAGACGGTTGAACGTTTTTTTTAAAAGAGGGGTTGTCAACGTCTGAGAACTCCCTATAATGCGCCTCCACTGACACGGAATAACGGCTTACAGGCCGCCGGGTTAGCGGGGTTCAGCGATGAACGTCGGCAGAGAAAAGCGAAAATAAACGCTTGACTCTGAATGAGGAAAACGTATTATACGGGACCTCGCAACGGTGAGCGAAAGCCGCGTTG
>NZ_JBSKJR010000009.1:0-162818 GCF_053709675.1 Enterobacter sp. UPMP2052 | reverse complement strand
CTGTAGCGCCCCTGGTCATCCAGGTGAGCGTAAATGTCGTTCATCTCCCGGCTTTCAACCCGGGCCGGCAGGGTGCCGTGGATTTCAGGACGCGGGATTTCGGCAGGACGGTAACAGTAGCGTTCAGTGTAGGGCATCCCCCAGACCGACACGTGCAGACGGGAATCGCGTGCGCCCCGGAAGGTCACGAGCGTCAGAAGGACGCCTTCTTTCAGGGCAGCAATGACATCCTCCTGCGGCTCCAGCACCTGTCCGGGCGTAAGACCAGAGGCATTGCTGAACAGGTGAATGCGGGCCGATTTGTTCAGCTCCCGCTCGTGATGGATTCGCGCATAGAACGCCCCGGATTCGGTTTCCGGCTCCGGGCTGGTGTCATCACCCGCCTCGCGGTAAGGCGCGGCGTAGCGGTAGTGCTCCCCGGTGGTGACCGCATCGCTTCGCACGCTGACCGCCGCATCCATTGGCGTGGTGGCGGTGCGGTAGTTGTAATCCCGCGTCGCGACGGAGCCCGTGACAACCCTGTACCAGGTCCGCACGTCCCACACAGACTCTGCCGCGCCGTCGAACAGGCCCGACGGCTCGCGGTACGGCAGGCGCACATCAAACTGGTAGCTCACCTGGCTGTCGGCAAAAATAAACGTATCCAGCTCTCGGGTGTTATCCATCTCCGTGCGCCAGTAAATCCCCACCTCGGACAGAATGCGCTGGATAAATTCCAGGTCCGTTTCCCGCCACTGGGTGATAATTTCACGCGCCGGGTAAGTCCGTTCCAGCCGGAGCTCAAAGTCCGGCCCCTCCAGCCCGTGTTTACGCAGCACCTGCTCCACCACCTCCGGCACCGACTGGTTCTGAAAAACACGGCACTGGCGGGTGTGCTCCAGCAGGGCCAGGCGGGAGCTGAGCGTGAGCCGGTAGTGCGACTGGTCGGCGGTGGTGGAGAGCCATTCCAGGCGGGTGACGATACCGTGAACGTGTTTGCCGCTGCGCATGCGGAAGGAGGCATATTTCATCAGCACGTCTTCCGGGGGAATGTTCGCCTGCAGGGAGGTAAATTCGATGTCCCATTTAAACGGCTCGCTCAGTGCTTCCCTGCCGCGAAAGCGCAGGACGTCCGGTTTTACCGGGCTGTCAGTAATATCCAGAAAATAGCGGGTCTGCCCGTCAAAAAGCGCCAGCCAGTTATTCTTATCCATCACGTCACTCCTTTACCGGCACGAGGCTGAGCCAGCCGTCTCCCAGCTCAATCGTGCGGGGTTTGTCCGGGTCGAGGTCGTCCCGGGTCAGCACCAGACGCCAGCGATTGCCCTGCATATCCGGGCGGTTAAACAGCCCCACCACCGCCACAAACTGCGCGTCTTCATCCATCGGCATATTGAGCGTCACGCTGCCGTTGGGCATCACCAGCAGCGCTTTTGACGCCAGCACGTCCTCCTTCAGCACCGTATCAGCCTTGCGCAGCAACGTCTGATAATCGGCGGCATCCACCGCTTTACGATCTTTGAGCTGATAGACCCTGACCATGGTCGCCAGCGGCGTCTGTGCGCCATCGGCATTAATAGCCGTGCGCGGGATAAAATCCAGATGCAGCGTTTTAATTTTCTTATAGAAGATGGATTTCGTGATGCTGACCGTGCCGTCCGTGACGGTCTGCGTCAGGCCGCAGCCTGCGAGCAGACCACAGGCAATAAGCGTCAGCGCCCACCAGCGGGTTACTGTTGCCATGCAAAAATTCCTTTATTAAAAGAGGGAGTAGATGATTAGTCGAAGCGGTAATGCCCGTCTTCAGCGGGGGGGAACGCAGAGCATTGCAACCCTTCATAGCAGCCCAGATTGACGGTCAGGCTATCCCGGTTATTGCTGAGTTTGCCTTCCTTCAGACCCAGTAAACCAGTTCTGCCCAGCTGTATACGCCTGCCCTTACCCAGGCGAGGTTCAGGAAGCAATCGCACGGGCACGGTCAGACGCAGACGTGCATCACTGCGGTAGCCGAGATAAACACGGATTAAAACCAGCAGATCGGTATACAGGATCCCACCGGGTAACCACCCTTCGGCCTCGTCAGGATCTTCCGTTTCCAGCGTAACGAGTACCCGGCTACATGCCTCTTTTGCCGATTTACCCAGCGTGGCGCGCTGCGAAAGACGGATGCGATTTTCGCTACCCAGACCGCTGCGGTTGTCGATATGGACCTTAACCGGATCGGGCTCGGTGATGATTGCCCGGGTATTCGGTGCCAGCAGGCTCACCAGAGCCCGAATGCCTTCCGCATTGCGGGTGGGTAAGCGCATCGTACCGAGTAAGGCCAGAAAGCGGGAAACCGGTGTGGCCACCCGATCGGCCGTTCCCGGTATGCCAAGCCCAACCAGTCCCAGCAGACACTGTGATGTGGCATCGCGTCCACCAGCCTCGAAGGTGGCCGGATAGGCGTATTTTCGCCAGATTCGGTAATACTGCGTGGTGATGCGGTGGCTAAAGATGTCCAGAAACGAGGTGACCGCCTCGTATCCTTCCCGCCGCTGCGCAATATCATCCAGGTAAGCGGTTGGCAAGGGCGAGTCCACGCCATACATTCCCAGGAATGTAGTGCGAACGGTCGGGGGCAATTCAGGATGGTCTTCATCGGTTTCAACCGCTTTCAACGTGCTTACCGGAAACCCCATTCCGGGCCAGGGCCGGAAGCGCACCGGGTCGTTGGCCGGGTGGCTGGTGGTGCCCAGTTTAGGCGCGTCCGGATTTTCCTGCTCCAGCAGCTGGCAGAAACGATAGAAATTGGCCCGCCAGATATCTTTGTTAAGGGCCGGCGTCAGCCCGGTACGTGCTGGCTGTGATTCTCGCGCCATCTCAGTCGTTTTCCTGTCGGTTGCAGTACCAGCGTGAGCTGATTAAAAAGGTGAATATCCGCATAGAGCCCGAAGAACCGGTGCAACATCTCGCCGAAGAGATTCACATCACCTTCGCCTGCAAAGTTGTCCATGTTTAGCGTGATCTCAATGTCCACGCCCCGGAGCATAAAGCCCTTCTCAAAACGGCGGATCAGCGTGTGTCTCACCGCGACAATGGCTTCAAGCCGACGTCGGTTCATCTCATCGTCGGTCCAGTCATACAGCGCCAGCGTGCCGCGCAATACTTCTGGGTTGTCCATCATGCTGAGGAAGTTTGAGCCGAGATGGCTCATCACCCGCCAGTGAAAACGATCGTTTGCCGGGGGATACAGCGGCATCGTCGGTGCGGTGATGTTCAGCACCCTGACAGGCACTTTTCCTGCCTTAACAACCCTGTCCAGCAGCGTGCTTTCCAGCGCCTTACGCGGAAGCTGACCGTTGGTGCCGGTTATCCGCATCGACAGTGACTCCGGTTTTTCAGACAGTTGCTCAAGCTCGAACGAGCGCCCACCGAGAATGAGCCAGGTGTCATAAAGCCCTGACGGGCCGCGTTTCACGCGGGTGTGGAAGTAACGCTCAGGGGCATCGTGGCGCATCATACCGCCACGGTGGCGGAAGCTGGTGAACGGCACATAAGGATGTTTGCCATTTTTCAGCGCACCATGGATATTATCGACGCTGTAAATTTCGGTGTGGCCATCCTGAAGGCGCAGCGGCCTGAGAAGGTATTCATTTTCCAGCGGGTCAAGCGTCAGCGGGTCGGCTTCCAGCGTGAAGAGATTGATGACCGGCGCACAGTGCAGCCGGAAGTTTTCTGTCTCAAAGGGCAGATCGGATGACCAGGCTTCGCTGAGCACAATGTCGATTTCAAACCAGGTACTGGCCGCAGTGAGCCCGATGGCGTCGAGACCGCGCAGTTCAACAAACATAAACTTCTGGCGGAAGCTGAAATACTCCAGCAGCAACTGGTAACCGCTGAAGGCTGTATCCCCTTTCTTCCACAGTCCGTCATTGTCGTCAAAGCCCATCGGTTTACACCAGCCGTCAAACTGATGACGTTCGGTGTGTGTCCCGGCATGACGGGCATACATGGCATGTACGCGTCGGGTCATTGCTAAATGCAATGCTGAACTGACCGGGCTCTCCGCGTTGAGGAAGATGGCGACCTTGTCGATCCCGGCTTTGCTCCAGTCCACTTTTTCGGGGCATTCGAAGCGCAGGCGAATCGCCGAACGTCCATTGGTTTCCGTATGCAAACGGGCGTCCGCAAGATGCAGGGGCTGCAGCGGAACATCACGGGTCGCCCGGTACTGGCAGGCCGTTTTATGCGGCCCTACGGGGCGCGACAGAACAGAGAAACCTTCCTCCAGCATTTCGGCCTGGCGCAGGCTACGCCAGTCAGGTGAGAACTCGACGATGGCCAGCGACGGGATAGTCCGCATATAGTGCGGCCACAGCAGGCTCACCAGCCCTTCGGTCAGTTCCGGCAGGTCATCATCCAGCTTTTCGCGCAGACGGCCCATCAGGAAGGCAAAGCCTTCGAACAGGCGCTCCACATAAGGGTCGCGAGCACCGGTTTTATCCAGATTAAGCATCGCTGCTCGGTCCGGATGGGCCCGGGCAAATTCTTTACCTGCCTCACGCAGGTAGCGCATCTCTGCTTCGTAATAGCGCAGGGTTAAATCATCCATGCACAAAATCCCTGAAAGTATTTAAAAAATTAGCCACAGAGCACCATGGCACGGGCAGGATCGATGGCAATCAAGCCTGCGAGCAAAGACTCCATCTCAGGCATCAGACAGGCCTTATCCGATTCGCTGCGACCGGCTTTCATACGTAGCAGCTTCAGTCGGCGGGCCTGAACCTCAAACAGCAGGCCGGGTTCCCAGTCTTTAAGCGTCAGTTGTGGTGCACAGATAGTCAGTTCGCCAAGCAGATGAAGCGCCATTTCGTTTCGGCCATACTGCTCTGCCACCCGGGCCATCAGCAGGCGTATCAGCCAGCGGTGGCGCGGGGTGTCCATCCCCGGACGGGACTGGAGCCAGGCAAAAGCCGCTTCGGGCCCTTCCGAGTCTCCCTTCTCCATAGCTTCGGACTCAAGGAGCAGCACATCATCAGCCTGACCATTAACGACGGTAGCGGGTTCATCGCCATACATCAGACCTTCTTCATTCACTTTTTCAGCAATCCAGGCGGTGGTGACTTCATCAGCAAACGGGGTGCCGTCATTCCAGGCCAGACCTTCAAGGCCCGGGAGGCGCTTAAGTAGCAGCCGCAGATCGAACAGGACGGAGTCTGTCCAGGTATCCCACGGCTGACCCGCATGGCTGAGCCCCTGCCAGAGATACCACTGGAGATCGAGCCAGAAATGATTGACCCCTTCGCAATACATCTGGCTGGCCTGCTCAACCAGCTCGGTCCAGTTTTTCTGAAGCCAGAGCCGCTTAAGCTGAGCGCGATACTCAGGTTTCGGCGGTACAAGGCGGGTGCGACCGCTGCTGTCGAGAGGGGGGATTTGATCGACCGTATCCCACCGCACGGTCTTAATCAGCCGGTGAGAAGCCAGCCAGCCCTGCGGCTGCTCGCTCAGCCAGCGGGAAAGTAGCCTGGTCTGGTCGAGTAAATCGCGGCCCGATTTCACCGCAGACAATTGCGGTGAATCCGAATGGGCAGATTCACGCCCGTACTCCTGGGCGCTACTGTTCTGCGGGATCAGAGCGTCCATGCCACCTGAGCGTGCCAGGCGGTTTTCAAGAGCAGTACAGAGGCCTGCAAAAGACGGTTTTTCAGCATCGGGCCAGTTTGCCACAGCGGATGCAAGCAGGTTTATGGCACCAGCCGTCAGACCGGCATCATTGCTGTCCACCTCGGGCCATAACAGCAGTGCATCAATCACTTTTGCACTGTTCAGCCACTCCAGCGCCGCTTTCCGGGCAGCGGGACGCAGCGGATGACAGGCCTGCCCGTAGCGGGTCAGCATCGCGACAAGAAGCAGTAAGCCTTCAGACAACCCTTTTTCACCGTCGCGGCTGAGTCGGGCCTGCACGTACCAGGTCACGACACGAATGTCTTTGGCGCATTCGCAAAGACATTTCTGGGCAAGCTCGCACAATAACGCTGAATCGGTACCTGAGAGCTTGTTGATCTCCTCACGCATCAGCTGAAAATTATCGTCGTATGCGGGATCGTCCCCGGTTTCAGACCCGGAGGTGAACGGGAGCAGCCAGTTATCCCAGAGTGCCAGGGCGTCACTTGCCCGGGCGATAAGGCGCTTCTGTTCTTCTGTGTCGTTGGCGCAGGCGGTTAACAGCTCTTCCGGTGAACTCATTGTTTTTCCCGTTTGTTAGTCTCTTTCATAAATCTCACGACCGCTTTCGAAGAAGCGTCGTTTTACCCATTGGCGGTGTGCGCTGACGTCGATTGCCCTTCGTCACTGGAATCCTTCTGCGTCAGCGACGTCAGCGGCGACGTCGAAGATCGTTTCAGGAAGAGTGAACCCCTGAAGCTTCAGTAGCGCCAGAGGACCGTCTCCAAGCTCGCTGCGCATCACAAACTTCAGCGGATTCCCGTCAGGGGTGATCCACACCAGCTGCGTGCGGCTGGCATCAAGCGGAGTGATGAGTGCCTTGTCCAGCAGGCGAATAAAGCCCCAGTTCCCCTGGTTGCTGGCGTAAAGCTGCATACCGCTGTTAACGCTGCGCCAGTTGAGGCTAACACCCGGATAATACGTATTTCCCGGCCAGGTAAAGCTCTGCCAGCTTTCCATCTGGTTGAAGTAGTCGAGGTTTTGCTCATCAAGCGAAAGCTGTACGCGAGCAACGTCACGAGACGGACGTGCCATCAGCTCGAAATGAACATTCGCATCGCCCTGAGAGAAGACGATATCGGACAGTTCCGCCAGCTGGTTAATCGCACGGAGGAACCCGGGATCGACCACCATTCCCTGGCTTGCGGATGGATCAACGACCCAGCGATTCCCTTCCTGGTGAAGGATCCCGCCCAGGTTAGTTTTCAGAAAGGTGGTGATTCGACCCGAGTCGCTGCGCAGGAACTGCGCCAGCAGCGGCAGGGAGGCATCGCTGCCGGTAGCTTTGAACGGATAGCGTCCCGCAAAAGCCTTATTCCACTGTTCGACAATGGTCGACTGCCAGCGGGCATTGAGACTTCCCGCAGCCGGGGCAAGCACCTGTCGCCAGGCCAGATCCAGGGGTTGCACAAACAGCGACTGACCAAACCCGTTCCACTCCTGACCCAGGCTTGCCGCAACCAGGCTGCCGTAATCACGGGTATCGGTCAGATCGATGGCTTTTCCCTGAAACACGGTCTGGGCCAGCATCTGCGACATGGCCTGCGGATCCGGTGCGCTTGTAACCTGCTGAAGCTTCAGCCGCACCTGTGTGACGCGGGCAAGCCACGACTGGAAGCTGAGGTTACCGTTGCTACCGGTGCCCTCTTTCCCTTCCATCAGCCCCATCAGCGGGCCAAACACCGCATCGAGCGGACCTTTAGGGCCCTGCGCCTGTTCAATGAACTGTTTTGCGTTTTTATTCTTACCGACCAGTTTTTTCGCTGAATCCACTATTGAATCCGCCAGCGCCTCGCCTTTCTGTCCGGTTTTTCCCTGCCAGGCCAGCGTGTTCATAAGTGCGACCAGCGGCGACTGTCGGACATCGCCGATTAGATTAAGCTGGGCGATCGCTTCAGACAGTGAGGTGGCTTCCTGCCACTGAATGCTGTTGACCATGTTCAGCCACGCATTGCCAAAATCGGTAAAATAGCGTTCCGTCAGGCGGGCCTTCAGCGCTTCCGGGGAGATATCACTCCCGGCCTGATGGGTTTTATCCGTCAGTACCCAGTCGATTTCGTCACGACGGGTTTTGACCACCTCATCAATTGCATCCTGAACCTGCTCTTCCCAGGCCTGGCGCGTAAACATGCCCGGGACGGCGTCGCCGGTGCTGAATACCGTTGAGGCATCGGTATCACCGGTCATGTCCGCCAGCGTTAAATCAGGCCAGTTACTGGCAACGCGCTTAAGCATGTCCTGGTACAGCCCGGACTCAGCGTTCCGCTGGCCAATCTGTTTGAGCAGGATCTGACGTACTGTGCTGATTAATTCAGCATCGGGCTTAATTTTCCATTCCGGATGTGCCGGGAGGTTCTGCGCATAAAAGCCCAGTAGTTTCGGCGCTATTTCCCGCCACGTGCCGTCCGGCACATTCTGGCGTTTTGGCCAGGCCGTCATCACGTTTTTTGCCAGCCACCCCGCGTCTGCTTTGTCCGGACGGGCCATCATCAGGTAACTTTTTAGCACGTCGTAGGTATGCTGTGTGCCCTGTATACGGGCATCACTGGCGGGAGGAAGTTGCACAAAGGCATTCAGCTGCTGCCTGAGATGCTCTGCTGTGGCATCTCTCATCAGCTGTGCGTTATTTTTCGCATACAGTGGCCAGAGCCCGGCCAGCGTGTCGCCGTCCTGATTAAGACCAAATCGGGTGTACCACGGCGCACCTGTCTCTTCACGATGCTGCAGACGGGCAATGGATTGCTGAAGAATAAGTTGATTACGCAGCCGTTCAGCCAGCGGTAGCGAGGTATCCGCAGCCTGTCTCGCCGTCTCCTGCGCCTGATAAATCTGGGTACGGTTAACGATGAGGGACAGTAGCGTACCGGTCCCCCAGAGGACAATCAGGGAAAGCAGGGTTAACCGCAGCATCTTCAGCCCGTCGAAGCCCAGTTTTCTGCCGCTGACGGCATCACAGTCATCAATGACGACTTTCCAGGTCGGCGTGTCAAGGCGCGTGTTTGGCACCGTTCCAGCAGCGACCAGTTCAGGGCTGAACATGACACCGCGTAAACGCCACGCCGCAGATCCCTGCATCAGCCCGCAGAGTAAAACGGTCAAACTGGCTTTTAGCTCTTGCCGCAGATGAGAAGACAACTGAAGCAGGCCGTTATGTTCCGGATTATTCAGTATCTGTGCCATACCCGTTTTTTGAAGGTGTAGCGCCAGTGTAGAAAACGCTTCACCTGCGCCTTTCACGGTGCCTTCCGGCCCGAATATAACCCCTGTCGCAGCCGTTTCCGCGCCCTGCTGAGCACCGGTGGCTTTATCGGTCAGCCACAGCCAGACGGGCGCCTGCCAGCCCAACAGGTGGTCGGCTTTCTGGCGACAACGCAAGAAGGCATCCCGTTCGCTATCCGTCGGGAGGGCTGAGGTACTCATCACCTGGACGATGCCATCAACCGGTTGCCCGGAACGCAGGCGTTTCAGTTTTGAAAGGAAGATCTCATCCGGGAGTGACTGCGCATCACCGCCATAGATCAGCACGTTGCCGTCGCCTTCCTGCCAGAGGTCATGACACAGGCCCGGGGCCGCTTTCTGGACGTCGTCCGGATTACCCATAACCAGCAGGAAGCGCACCTTACGCTGCCAGCGGCGACCATAGCGAAATAACAGGTGTTCGGACACCGCATCTTCGCTGAAGATCGGTTCTTCGTCGTCTTCTATGCTAGCGATACTACCCGCTACAGGAGCGGCAATCTGAGATTTTTTCTGTCCCCAGTGGAGGTACAGACCCGATTTACCGGCGAAGTCGAAAGCCTTCTCTGTCAGCCAGCCGAGTAAAAACAGCGCGGCAACCAGCATGGCGCAGAACGTGAGTATGCGCTGGCCGTCATACGGACCGAATCCGGTGGCCAAGGCGACGTTTTCCGGAAAGGCATAAAACAAAAATGCCACGATAACCGTCAGGAAAAATACGACAGTCACTACGGAGCCGATGAGTGTTTTAACTTTTACCTTAGACATTCTTAGGCGATTCCTTGCGAACTTCTTCTTTGGTGATGACGGCGATCCAGACGTCGTCTTTGTCGGCGGCGGGTTGCGCGGCGATAACCTGCATCCCTCGTTGCTCATAGGCTGCATCGGCAAGCATGATGGCAACCCATGGAGCCGCATGGCCGGTGTAGCCCAGCACCGGGTCGATACTGAAGTTGTCTTCAGAAAGACTAAATTCCACACCGCTCGCCTCGCAGGCATTATTCCAGCCGCTGCCCGATGTCAATGTGGGACCGGAGATCCAGCTTCCTTTGAGTTCATTGGGTTTGGTCTTCGCCCAGAGTAGCGCCCGGTTGAGCGTCTTTGTGAGCGTTGTTTCTGTTCCCCTTTCGGGCCGATGAAGGCGAAGCGCATTCGGCCAGGCGTGGGCTTTACGATTGCTGAATACCACCATAGAGACAGCGTCAGCGTCTTCTTCCCGGGGGGACGCCGGTAATGACAGCGTGATGGCAACCAGCATGCCCGCATTGTCCCATCTCTTGTCCAGCCAGGCATCAAATGCGCCTAGTCCTTTACCGGCCATCAGGCGAAATATCCTGCCTGTTTTGAGTGAGAGCTCAGCCTTAAGCTGCTCTTCAATCAGGGGATACAGGTCATTGTCACAGTCCAGCATCAGCCAGCATGGCAGCTCTGGAGGAAGTGGCTGAACGATTACATCCACACGCGCGGTCAGCTTGATGACCGCTGCTTTCAACGCTTTCGACAAATCCGTTTGATATTCTGTTAATGCCGCGTACCTGACAGGTTTGTCACACCCTCTAGGGTGCGAAAAGTCGATATAGGGAGCGGCGACCTTCATCACCTCCAGCAGGTCGTCGGTTTTGTTTCCGGCCGGACTCTGTATATAAGTACCGAGGATCCAGGCACAGCGTTGACCGCGCAGAATTTCACTGTCAATGAGCGCTTCTCGCTCAACATTTCGGGACTCGGTCCCCACCTGTTCGGCTTTATAGGCAAACCTGCGTAAACCGAAAATAAGCCCCCAGGTGCAAAATGGAAGACCCAACGCAGTGAACCAGAAGACAAATCCGGTTCGCTCTGCCGTCCAGCACCATAGCGTGAGCGCTATCCCCCCCAGCATGATAAATGCCAGGAACAGCAGCCAGCGGCGGGTGCCGGGACGGGCTATCTTTGGGGCTTTTTCAGGAATAGCATCCAGCCAGACGGGCATAATCAGGCAACCTTTGCTGCGACAAATGAACTGATCAACGTACAACCACAGGCGCATTTGTGACCATGAAATGCAACCGGGATACCATGATCAAGATAATTAGGATTGCCTTCTATGATGGTTGTCGGGCCATGCCCCGGAACCGGGCATGACACTTTGTCGCCTTTACGGGCAGCACCTATACCGCCGAATTTCATCGTTTCGGAAGCGGTCATGACCGAACCACCGTGGGTGGTTTTATCGCCTTTGCGGATAATTTGAAGCATAAATTTACCTCATAAATGTCTGTGTCATGAAAGATGCCAATGCAATAAACGCTTCTTACCAAGTATTTTTAAAGTCAATTTTTCTCAATGAAGCCAATTTGACCCAGCCAATTACATTGTTTCCTGACTTCGTTTGATAAGAAACTTGGGTATAACTGCCCTGCGTTTCTAATCGCTGAACATAATCACCATTGACAATGAATGTGTTTGTTTTCTTCATGCCGGAATCAGTTTTTTTTTCAAAAAAACACTCACGCTTCTTACTTTGAACTTGATAAACAACCTCACCAGAAAGGAAATATTTTTGAGCTTTCTTATATTCATTGTTATAGGACAGCTTTATTGCTTTTTCTGGATCGATGGTTGTATTAAGCAACTCTGTTTAATTCTTATCAAACAAAACCCATCCTATTGTGCCTGTACCATCAATATCAACCACTAGCTTTGCTCTAATAATTGAATCATCATCTTCATCAATTATTAAGTTTACTTCTTTAGATTTAACATTCCATTCATTAAATGGATAGTTACTGCTCCTCACTTATTCAGTGAAATATGAGTGGCACTGTTCTGGGCTTGCAGCAAGCGACGTAGACAACGGCAACAAAGAAAGTAATAGGGCCGTCATTCTTTTATAATCTTTCATTTACTCTCCTCTTTAATTTCATCAGCAAAAGTATGCCTCATTTTAGAAATGGCAGTTCTGTTATGCTTTTGAATTATAGGGTTTCGTGAGTGCCAGTTAGCCCAATTACCTCTACTCCAGCGTATACAACCAACTTTATATTACATCGTAACTGATACTGATGGAAATATAATATCAAACATGCATTTTTAGATTTTCTGAAAGTTGGAATTTAGCACCTTCATTAGAAGGTGCTTATAGTACTGGTTAGTCTGTACCATATTCTTCTCCGTTCCAGCGAAGAATATACTTTGGTCCACATAATAGGTCTTTCATTCCATTATGACGTTCTCTGGACACACTTAGAGAAGTACACATGTATGAGCCATCGATAGACTTACCATCATGCATTTTTATCTGGAATGTTAATATTGGAGAGTTGTCCAAGCTAGACATGCAATCTGACTGATCACAAGTGCCAGGTGGTGTTGTGCTTGAAAAAGTATATTCAATAGTATCTTGGTACCCATCACTATTCAGATCAACATTTACAGTACCCGTTTGCCCATCCTGAAAACCTGTATCCTTGAGCTCGTTGGCGTTGACTAATACATCCTTGCTATGAGCACAATATGCTGAAATTGATATAACTAACAAACATAATGCTGTTGTAACGTGTTGTACTTTTGTTACCATATTATCCTGCCTCAGGAATGCCTAATTTGTAATATACCCTAATGTTTTCTGCTATTTCATTTTTCGTGATCTTACCATCATTATTTTTGTCATGATATAGGTTCTTACTATAGTAGTCCCCATCACTTCTTTGATAAACAATATCATTTGACCCAAGCAATATCGTTTTAGGTCTGAATATCGAGTAATATACATCCTCAAGAGTCCATTGTTCTGTTGGAACCCCGACATTGTCCGCCTGCATTTGAAAGTATTTCTTGACATATTCCATTTGCTCTACGTGGTCCATTGCTCGGAGTTGCCGGGTTGACGTTCCTAGATCTTTGGCCGTATCGTCCATAAACTGAATTAGCCCCGTTGCAGATGAGCCCGGGTTTTTGATATCTGTTCTAAATGTATTTCCTGTTTCTAGTGCGATACATGCCATAATGTAGTTCGGGTCAATACCTAATTCCTTCGAAACTTCTAATAACTTGGACCTAAATGCATCAGCTTTAACTAAACCAAATTTTTCTGCGAATTTTTTCATCCATATAATTTCATCTCTTTTAATCAGTGAGCCTAAAAACATTATTGGATGCATATGCCATAACGAAGGTCCAAGTTTTTCTTTCCTTCCTTTATTTACATCCTGCATCCATGCCATTTTATCGAGAAAATCTTCGCTGTACTTCTTCCATTCAGGGGCATCTTTCTTGAGCGCATTCAGGAACGGTTGCCAGATAGCATCCTCTTTTTTGAAGTACCAGTCGCTGGGATGTTTTACGATAGTTTTCTGAATAACGTCACGATAGTCGGGATTATGAAGTGCTCTCCAGTATTCCCCTGGTGAGTAACGGTCGCTTCCACTGTCAATTTTATCCAGCAGGCGCTGATAATTATGTTTTACCAGTGCATGACTGGTGCGAGTATCTCCTGTTGCGGCCTCGTAGAGCAAATTAATGAGCCAACGGAAGAATCCTACGGGCTGATTTTTCCCATCAAGGTAATCAAAGCTGTCAGGCTCTGCTGTTTCAGTTCTGAAACCCAGTTTGGCCAGATCATACTGCGACAGAAGCTGCGGTTCAGCCTGCCCTTTGAGCGCATATGCATTTTCTCGTCGCAACTGCCAGTATTCCTGTTTGGTCGATTTGTCGGTTTCCGTTTGCACCTGTTTTAGTGAAAGAAGCCCGCTCCTGGTAGTCGCTCTGGTATCTTTTGTGAATTTTCCAGTAGCGACATCTTTTTTATACAGAGCAAGCCCCGGAGCATACTTCAGCCAGAGGGGATTTTTCTCGCCGACTTTGTCAGGGTTAGTCAGGAATTTTTCCAGATTGTCATCCATGCTGATGCACTCGATATGTACCTGATATCGCGCCTCATATCCCCCGTCCTTAGGTGCCTGATAGTAGCCCATGTGCCCAACAGGTTCACCAGCCTTGATGGCATAAGGCGTCGGGCACACAACCTGGTCAAATTTCATTGCCTCTTTGGCTGGAGGCATCAATTTCTGCCACCAGGAAGGATGGGCCGGATTAGGCGAAATATTGTTGTTATCCACCAGTATCCAGTATTCCTGACCAGGCGTCAGGGAGCTTTCTTTCTTTTTCTCCGTCGTATCCTCAGGGAGTTCCAGGAGAGTAACAAGTCCGTATTCTCGCTGATTGAACGCAACAGTATGGAGACTTCCGTTCGTCTTGTCCCATTCGATAACAGCCCCCTTCGGCATCGTGCCTTTTTTATAACTGTTGCTGACACCTTTGTTCTTTGTACTGGCCGACATCACCCATTCAGGATCGTAGGCTGGCAGCGAATCCTGAAGTGCCCACTTTGTGTCGCTATAGGCAGAATACGGGGCCAAATGCATATACAGGGTATAAAAATGCACCCCGCTGGATTCTTTCTCACCTGGCTGGATATAGTGTTTTACCAGAACAAATGAACCCGAAAAACTCAGCGGACCAGATTCCCATGCAAGCGACAGATAATCCTTGCAGACACGATAAGCAACCACTTCCCCGTCAGCCATGCATCGCACTGCCTGTTCACCTTTAAAGGGAACCGGGAAATCAAAAGCCTCCAGAGGAGCTTTACCACTCAAGGCACACCATGGAGTGGTGGCTTCGGTAATATGAATACCCCCATGCCACATACCGCTGCGGCCAATCGTATACTGTCCAGTGGATTCCCCACCAATGTGGGACAGAATATCCTCTGTCGTTGAAAACTCCTGGCCGCTTTGCTTTGTGATGGGGAAGCAAATTTTTACCTGTTTATGCCCGTTATTTTCGGTATGCTTCTGCGGCTGCTCCTTGGCGTCAAAACGATACATGATAAATGCAGGTTTTAGATTCTGATAGGCACGTCCCGGATAAAAACCAAGCTGTTCCTGTCTGAAGTCTGAAACCCACTGGGTTCCGTTAAACATTGCCATATGCCCATATGGATGGCCGGGTATAGGCTGAATAACTACGACATCACCGGCCTGCTGTCCTGGAATGGATGTAACACTGGGTAATGATGAACCATCTCCGACATATGTATAAACAGGCATAAATTTCTTTGCCTGTATATGTGGACCATAATCAGCGGCTGCCGGAAAGGTTAAACCCGGACGGGGAGCAGGTCTTGTTATGGTAATACCACCAGCTTCAATTGCTTGCCTTACATATTTTGCACATTGAGACTTGCTATGAGCACGTGCATTAATATTAAGATGGGATAATGCTGAGTCTTTATTCCACATAAAATCATCTCAATTACTGGAAGCGGTAGGGTGCTATTCTCAAATCTGAAACCTTATCAATTTGCCACTTTTCATTGTTTTTAATCATGGAAACCATAATGATTTGCTGTGTTTCCCGCCTTCCCAAATAAACTTTAACGCTGGCTCGTTCCTTACCGGATTTTATCATTTCGGCTTTAATTACTTTCCAATCATCGTAAGCATCTTGTGCTCTAATGATATAGACATATCCCAACCCAGGTTCAACACCATCGATTTTACAAACTGGATCATGCCTACCTTCACATATTTCATTTTTCTTTATTTCTTTATTGAACCTGGGAGTGACATATTTATTCATCATGGATTGAAATATTACAGCGTCAGGCGGAATCATTTTGAAATAAAAATCCATATACATAGAATAAAATTCTTTAGAAACCTGTGCTGGGCTTTCTTTATTATCAATTGCGGACCAAGTACTGAAATTTACCAGCAACAGCACAGCAATCAATAGAATATAAAATCTTTTGGAAATATTCATAAAATATCCAGATTAAACCATAAGTTTTATTAGTCATTAAAAGATTTGCTGCTCATTTTATTTTCCTGAATAATATCCGTCAGGTTGAAGTTCGGTGTTTCGTTGGGAATATTTGCGCCAGTACCCGGAACTAAATAGCTGGTCGTTTTCATAATGAATTCACCTTCAGAACCATGCTCAATCCCGTTCTTACTCAGCCTCAGGTAAGACCCGCCACCGTTAAGCGTCAGTGTTTCAGGCGTGCTGATAATAATTTCATCTTCACTGCTGGTCACCGTCAGCTGTTTTTCAGAAAACAGAGCCATCGTGTTGTGCTGCGCCTGGATCTCAATATCCCCCTGGTTGGCCACCACCTTCGCCCCCTCTTTATGTACGAACAGCCCCAGCGCCTTTTCCACGCTTATCGACAGATTTTTCATCGCACCGACATTAAGATGCTGACCTGCATTGATCATCGTATTGCGGGTGCTGCTGAGCTGAAGGTGTTCACCTGAAGTCAGGGCCACGCCCTGCGGGGCGCTCCCCAGCAGCACGGCTGACTGAAGGTCTTTGATTCTGTCGGTCACCAGACTCATCTGGGTGCTGATATCCGATACCAGCGCCCCGGCAGCTTCAGCCGCGCTGTTCAGGGCCTGCATCTGGCTGTTGGCCTGGTTTATCTGGTTAATCGCAGGCGCCATCTCCAGCACCGGGCCCTGCGCTTTGGTCTGGCCATCCGCCGTCAGGAACAGCCCTTTTGCCGCACGGACTGCGCCATGCTCATCCGTTCGCAGTTCAAACCCGGCACCGCGTTTTTCACGCTGGCCATTGACCAGATGGCCCATGTTCAGCTGCGTCTTGCCGTATTCCGTCGCGAGCTTGATATGCTCCTCGCCGCGCTTATCCTCCATCCGCAGCTTGTTGTTTGCCGGCGTGCGCCACACGTTACGCGTGTGGTTGTCGCGGGTGACGAGGTCCGGATGCTCCGAATCATGCAGGGCGTAGGCGATATACGGACGGTCAGGGTCGCCGCCGTCAAACATCACCGCGACTTCCGTACCGTCGAGAAGCGGCGAGTGGAATCCGTACGTATCACCGGCGTACGGTTTCGCCAGCCGCAGCCACAGGTACGCATAGCCCTGTTCAGCACTGCTCCGGTCGAAGTCCAGCCTCACCCGGTAGCGTCCGTCCGGGTCGAGCCAGGAATAGGTGTCGCCTTTCTGCGTGCTTTCCACCCGGGCCGGAAGTGAGCCGGATATCACCGGGCGGTTAAGCAGTGCCGGACGCCAGCAGACGGTTTCGCTGTAGGGGATACCCTCAAACGTCAGCGTAAAGCTGCTTTTGCGTGAACCACTGGTGCGCACCGTGGTGATGACAATACCGTCCTTCACGGCATCGGGTAACGTGCCGTCCGTTTCCAGCACCTGCCCCGGGGCAAGATGCGGGCTGGAGGAATGCCCGCTGACGCGGAACTGCGCGTTCAGGATGCGTTCATGACGCAGTCGGGCGAAGTATGCCCCGGTCTCTGCGCTTTCCGCATCGCCTGCCGTCAGGAAGGGCTCCGCGTAGTGGTACGTTTCCCCGGCAGTGATACCGTCCTTGCTGCTGATACTCTCAGCGCTGTCCTGAGGCGTCAGCGCCTCGCGGTAGTTGTAGTCCCGGGTGGCCACACTTCCGCTCACCACGTTGTATGCGGTCTGGATATCCCAGATGCTCTCCTGCCCGCTGTCGCTCATCCCGGCCGGGTTACGCAGCGGCAGCGTGACGCCCGTTTCATACTGCTGCTGGCTGTCCTGGAATATCACCACGTCCTGTTCGAGACGGCTGTCCATTTCAAAGCGCCAGTAAATGCCCACCTCTGCCAGCAGGCGCTGGATAAACGCCAGGTCAGTTTCCCGCCACTGGGTAATAAGCTCCCGGGACGGGTATTCCCGGGAGAGCCGGAACGCAAAATCGGGGCCTTCCAGACCGTGTTTACGCAGGACATGTTCAACCACGTCAGTAACCGACTGGTTGAGGTAAACCTCACTGCCTTTCGTCAGGCCAAGAAGCGCAATGCGGGGAACCAGCGTCAGGGCGTAACGGGTATCCTCATTCGAGGTGGACACGCGGCGAAACGACTCAACCACGCCATAAACCGTGCGGACCGGCAGCGCCGGCGTCCCGTCATACACCGGGGTCTGGAAGGTAAATGACGCCGGTTTCAGCAGCAGCCTGTCGCAGGCGATATCCGCAGAGGAGCAGGTGACGACCACGTCATAGCGCCAGGGCTGGCTGAGGGATTCCAACGCGCTGAAACGCAGCACGTCCAGATGTTCAGTGCAGCCGTGCACGTCAACGCGATAGCGTGACTGTCCCGGCAGTTGTTGTATCCGGTCGCCAGCCTTGCTTATCAAAGCATCGATCATGACGCCACCACTTCTGTATGCTCATCAAACGCCAACACAATCCCCTCTTCCTCATCCCAGCCGAGGGTAAGATGCTGCGGCTTCTGCCCCGCCGCCATGTGCGTCAGCAACTGCTGGCTCAGCACCGGCAGTATCTGCTGGTTCAGCAGGCTGTCGATGTTGCGCGCCCCGGTGTCCGGCAGCAGGCAGGCACCGGTCAGTGCGTCCAGCAGGCCGTCGGCAATTGTGGTCTTTATGCCGTAGTGGCGCGCCAGGCGCTTGCTCACCTGGTTCAGCTTCATCCCGACGATGGTGCGCATGGCGGCCTGTGTCAGCGGGCGGTAAATCACCGTCTGGAAGCGCGCCAGCAGCGCGGGCTGGAAGTGGTCACGCAGGATGGGGCGCAGCAGCTCATGCAGGTCCCCGTCGCTGGCCTCCGGCTGCTCATCCAGCATCTGCATCAGGTGGTCGCTGCCGAGGTTCGAGGTCATCAGTATGACCGTGTTGCGGAAGTCGATTTCGCGCCCCTCGCCGTCGCGCATGAAGCCCCGGTCAAACACCTGGTAGAACAGGTTCATCACGTCCCGGTGCGCTTTCTCGACCTCATCAAGCAGCACCACGCTGTACGGGCGCTTGCGCACCGCTTCGGTAAGAATGCCGCCCTGGCCGTAGCCGACGTAGCCCGGCGGGGAGCCCTTGAGCTGGCTGACGGTGTGCGGCTCCTGGTACTCGGAGAGGTTGATGGTTATCAGCGATTTCTCGCCGCCGAACAGCTCGTCAGCCAGTGCCAGCGCGGTCTCGGTCTTGCCGGTGCCGCTGGTCCCGGTCAGCAGGAACACGCCCTGCGGGCCGTTCTCCGGCGCAAGGCCGGTTTTGGCGGCGCGCAGGCGCCGGGCGATGGCGTTCAGCGCCGCGTCCTGGCCCACCACGCGCCTGGCCAGGTTATCCTCCAGGCTCAGCAGCTCCGTCTGCTCGTCCTTCATTAACGAGGAGAGCGGGACCCCGGTCCAGTCGGCAATCACCGTTGCCACGGTCCGGGCGTCCACGTCCAGGCCCAGCAGCGGGCTGCCGTTCTGCACGCCGGTGAGCCGCTGCTGCAGGTCCGCGATGTCCGCGTGGCGGGAGAGGTCCTGGCGGCATTCCGAGAGCTGTTTTGTGAGGTTCAGCTCTTCCCCGTACCGGGCTTCCAGGGCACCGAGGTCGCGGGTGATGCGGCTCTCCTCCTGCTCAATTGCCGCCAGACGTTCGCCGGACAGGGGGCTGCCCATGGCGGTATCTTCCAGCAGCGCCTGCTTCTCCATATCCAGCGCCGTGAGCTGCGCCTTCATCCGGGTCAGCGGCTCCGGGACGGTGTCGAGGCTCATGCGCACACGCGCCGAGGCGGTATCGAGCAGGTCCACCGCCTTGTCCGGCAGCTGGCGGCCCGTGAGGTAGCGTCTTGAGAGGGTGACGGCGGCGCGGACCGCCTCATCCGTGATGTGCACCCCGTGGTGCTGCGCGTAGCGGGATTTCAGGCCCCTGAGCATCAGGCAGGCGGTGTCGTCGTCCGGCTCGTCGACCTTCACCATCTGGAAGCGGCGCTCCAGCGCGGCGTCGCGCTCGAAGTACTGCTTGTACTCGCTCCAGGTGGTGGCGGCGATGGTCCTGAGCTCCCCGCGCGCCAGCGCGGGCTTGAGCAGGTTGGCAGCATCCGCGCCGCCCGCCTGGTTGCCCGCCCCGATGATGGTGTGGGCCTCGTCGATGAAAAGGAGAACGGGCAGCGGGGACTGCTGCACCGCCTCAATGATGTTTTTCAGGCGCTGCTCGAACTCCCCCTTCACGCCCGCCCCCGCCTGCAGCAGGCCGAGGTCGAGGGTGCGCACGGCGACGGGTTTCAGGCTCTCCGGGACGTTGCCTCCGGCAATGCGCAGCGCCAGCCCCTCCACCAGGGCGGTCTTGCCGACACCCGGCTCGCCGACCAGAATCGGGTTGTTCTTGCGCCGACGTGAGAGGATGTCCACCATCTGGCGGATTTCATTGTCGCGGCCGAACACCGGGTCGATTTTACCGTCGCGGGCGCGGGCGGTGACGTCGAGGGTGAACCTGTCCAGGGCGTTCTGCAGCGCCGGGCTGAGCTCCCCTTCTTTTATATCCGCATTCACCGGGCGGCCCACAAATTCAACCTCATCACTTTTGGTTAATTCTTCTTCCTGCTGCACTTCTTCCCGCTCGTCGGACTGCGTATCCAGCAGCCCGCGCAGGCGCGCAAGCTGGCTCTGCCCGGTGGTGGTCAGCGGCCACAGGCCGTCGCAGCGCAGGAGCGACGGCTTTTCCACTATCGCCATCAGCAGGTGCTGGCTGCGGATGTGCGTCTCCCCCGCCAGCGAGGCGTGCAGCCACGCGCCCTGCATCAGGGTCTGCAAACCGTCCGAGAGCTGCGGGCGGCTGCGCACCGAACGCGGAAGTGTCTCCAGGAATGCCAGCAGGTCCTGCCATATCGCCTCCATGTCCCACTCATAGCGGCGGGCAATCACCGTGATGTCTCCCTCGCCCTGCTCCAGCAGCTTCAGCAGCCAGTGCTCGGGGAGGATTTCCGCATGCGCGCGGGTCTGACACAGGGAGGCGGCCCCTTCCATCGCACGGGCGCAGTAAGGGTTAAGACGACGTAGCAGGATGGCTGGATTTTCCATGAGATTCTCTCTTTGTCAGTTCCGGGCACGCTACCGCCCCTCGCTGTTGACTTACCAAAGCGCATCAGGTCAGGCAGGCAGATTGTGTGTTCTTTGCTGAGCGTCCGCGGGGCAGGCGCTCAGCAAAAACGGCGGACAGGGGCCCCTGTCCGCAAAGACGATTACCCTAAATCATTCGTGTCGCAGGAAGGCGGCAAGTTCGCGAATCCCCGGGAGCATAGATAACTATGTGACCGGGGTGAGCGAACGCAGCCAACGCACCTGCGGCGCGAAGGATGACGGGTAATTAGGCAGTCGTGCGTTCGTTCCACGAATCGGAATGAATGATGTTGCCGTCTTTATAGGTCCAGGTGATTTTCTCGTAGCGCAGCTCAATCTGTTCCAGATGGTTGTGCTTCTCGAACGCCGGGTCCTTGATGTCGTGCATTTTTGGCGCAACCTTCACCAGCTTCACGTTTTCCAGTTTTGTGTTGAAGTACTCCACTTCCTGGCCCGCGTCGTTGATTTTGTACCATTTGAATTCAGCCGATTTCAGGGTCTGGCCGGTGGTCACCGCCTTGTACAGGTACGGGCTGGAGGAGTCGATTTCCTTGGTGAACAGGAACGGCGTGTGGATACGCGTGCCGGTCAGCTTGCCGGTGTTGTTGTCGGTCGGGATGTACAGGTTATGCTCCTGCGCCACCACTTCGATACTGCCCTCGCGGTCCTTAACGTCCACGGACCCTTTGATGTCCGCGCCGCCGTCGTCCTTCAGCCACAGATAAACAGGAATTGCCATGTTATTTCTCCATTTCATTTTTTAATGCGCCATCATCCTGCGATGACGCATGGGGGTTGCCCGGTAACTTACAGGCGTTCGCCTGCGGCACCAGGCTGATTTCGACACGGCGGTTCAGCGCCCGGCCTTCCGGCGTGTCATTGGTTGCGACAGGACGGCTTTCGCCGTAGCCCTGCACCGCAAAACAGCTCTCCGGCACGTCGCCGGTGTCACGCATCCAGTCGCGCACCGATTCCGCGCGCTTAAGGGAAAGCACCTGGTTGGATTTGTCGTCGCCGGTGCTGTCGGTATGGCCCGCCACCACAATCAGCCAGCCGGGCTTCGCCTTAATGCCCACCAGCGAGTTGACCAGCAGCTTCGTGGAACCAGGCTTCAGCGCCCATCTGCCGGTGTCGAACAGCGACATGCTGTCGAGGCGGACGATTTTGGGTATCGGTTCAGGTTTTGGTGCCGGAGGTGGGACCCAGGTATCAATGGCCTGCTGCAACGCCAGCCACAGGCGTTGTCCCGGGTAATAGCCCAGACTGTAACGGACCGGCTCTCCCTGCCGCTGCCAGCGCTCAAGCAGGAGCGCATCCTGTTTGAGTACCGCCAGCGATTCGGCTTTAGGGCCATAGTGGTTCATCGGGATCGCGTTCCAGCGCTGTAAATCGGTGCCCACCTGACGAATCAAATTCCGGTTGTTGAGCGCAGAAATACCCAAGGCCGTCAGGGCACACAGCCACATCAGCAGAACAAGACGGCGGGTATGCAGCCCTCCCTGCACCAGAGAGGCGAAAGGGGCCAGTAGCGGCAGAACAGCATCCGGGAAACGGCTGGCCGGAGCAGGCGAAGCAGTCTTCCGGGGAAACTGCAGGCAGGTCCGGGAATAGAGCCAGCCTGACCAGACGGACTGCACTTCAGGATTAACGGAACCCAGACGCATTGCCACGGCAAAGGCATGAACAGGAGGCGTTAACCGATCGGATTTCTCCAGCTCATCAAGCAGGGTATTGCGGATAAATAAAAATGCCTGACTGAGCACAGACAGCACTTTGACGTTCTCACCTTCCTGCTGCCAGTCAATGAGCGCCTGCGGCGAGGCATTGTCCGGATACACTACCGGTTTGTTTCCGTGTACGAGCACCCACGGCGTTTCAGGTCCGGAAAATTCGGCGCTGACAACAACCGGTAATGAAAATCCCGTAAGCGAATGTATCTGTTTACTCTGCTGGCGGAGGGTTTTCAGCGTAGCGCGCAGGACGGCTTCATCCTGGTGCAGATCAGGCTGGCAGACGTACATCACCGAGAGCTGGCCAACCTGTCTTGGGAACTGAACCTGAATGCTGCGGACAACGTCAGTTAAGAGAGAGACATCGCCAGCGCTCAGCCACCAGCCCTGCGCAGTTTTACGCAGAGGGCTTCCCTGAAATAACGCATCCAGTTGGTCGCCACACACCAGCACCACAGGCCCCTGATTGTCCAGTAATGGCAGATCAACGCTTTCGGCACTGGCGTCGGATTCAGGATCCCCACGTCGGCAGTTTCTTAAAACAGTCCAGCATGCCAGACCCACAAGCAGCAGCGTGCCCAGACCTTTCATCACATTCCCTCCCGGAATGAAAGACCAAAGCAACCACAGCAGCGTGGCGACGCCGACAAGCGTGTGCAGGACTATCGGGAAAATGACTGATTTACGCATTAGCCGTGCAGCTCCGGTAATTGCGCAGACAGCAGCGCCTGAAGCCACAGATGGCCTCCCCACCAGACCACACCCGTCATGATGATGGCCAGTACAATCCAGAACCAGACGGATCGCATCGGACTCCAGCGATGTTTACCCGTCCGATGGACAACCAGGGAGAGACCCGCATCTGGCGGAGAAACGCGCTCAGAAAGGGCTTTGACCACCTCATCCCGCTGCGCCTGGCTAACGGCTTTCAGGCTGTACAACCCCTGAAATCCCAGAGCGATCACCCGGTGATAGCAGGTCAGAACAGCTATATTGGGTGCTGGCTGGCGCAGAACTTCCGCGATGCGATCCCAGAGCGCTTCACCTGCTCGCAGAGACCCAAAGAAGCGGGCCTGTAGCGGAGCCCTGCGCCATGCCATCTGACCTTCATCGATGAATGTGTCTTCACCTTCTCCGATGTTTTCGGATTTACGGCTCATCACCGTCTCGTCCAGCAATGCGCATTGTGCATAAGAGATATGGTCCACGCTGGCATCGTCGTATCCGGCGCGCTCCAGCGCTTCACGCACGCTTTCAACCTGTTTTACACATTTATCGTAAAGCGCACTGCCATTGTAGGTAATGGCACCTTTCTTCAGCATGGTGACGGTGAGCCAGGTCTCCGTCATCAACTGGTCGATATCAATTTCCGTTCTCATGAGCGCAGCACCGCAAACAGTTCAAGCTCCAGAGCACCCAGCAAATCGGGCACGTAGAACATACACACCCCCTGCTCCTGCATTTCATGCGCAGCCGCGCATTCCATATCAAGTGCGAAGTACTGGTTTTCCATACGTACCGGCAGTGCGGCAGGAACCCTGTTTACCGGGATCAACGGGATACCCTTGAGTGCAGCCCCATAAATGACATTGACGTCATCAGGGGAGCCTGCCTGACAGAGAGAAGGAAACTTGTCGGCGATCTGCCAGGCCGGGATATCTGAACGTACGGAAAGATAAAGGTCAGCCTCTTCACGCAGACGGATATCGTGGAGGTTTGCCTTCCAGGTCTGTCCGTCCGGACGGGACATCTCCAGAGCGATAACGCGGGATGGCAGGCTTGCTTCCAGCAGTTCAGTGACCAAGTCAAAGAGTGAAGGAAAAGCACTGGACGGCTCTGCATGGTCATAGCCCGGAATCGCGTCAAGATCGTGTTCCAGCGAGAAGGTCAGCATGCTACCTGCCAGACGGGCGAGTTCAGCCCATACCTGTTCAGGCGGCCGTTCCGGGAACCGTTCATATTCCGTCAGAACTATGGCATGCGAGTTAAGCGCGTTAAGAAGCCAGAACAGAGAGACATCGGCAACCGCAAAGTCGGCGAGCCTTTCGTTACTTTCACGTCGCATGGTCATCAGCCGCTGGCGTCGGGAGCGCAGTTGGCGATTCAGCAGCACGAGACGTTCACGCAGAACCAGGCTGGCGGCAAATGACGCAACAGGAGGAATGAAAGACGGATCCTGCCGCCATGCGTTTTGCCCATCACGGATGAGTCTTGCTACCGGGCAGACTTTCCAGGCGTCATTATTTTCATGGGCAAACCGAATCGTGCAATTGAAGCGGGCAACCGCCATGGACTCTTCTTCAGAACCAAAGGCATCCTGCACGGTTACCCACTCTTCGCGATAGCGAAGTGGACGATCGGCAGTGGCCCCTTCCTGTTCCACGTTAATCACGCCAGGCTGCATATGAGGTAGTGCAATAACTACCGTTACAGTATCAAGACCCGCCAGTTGAGCAGGATCCAGCTCACGAGGAGCTGGCGGCAAATCGCTTCGTTGAGCATCAATCAGCGTACCGTCATCCAGCCACAGGCGTAACTGTGTAATCTGGATTAGGCCCGATGAAAGAAGGCTGTCGTTAAACGCGATCTTTTCCACTCCCCACGGAAAAGGAGAAACCAGTGCCGATACGCCGGCACTGCGAAAAGACTCCCACTCAGCCTGCTGCTGGAACTGCTGAGGGGACAGCAACGCCCCCTCGTTCCACAGTGGACGATGAATTTTCATCCCTGCTACCGCCTTACGCTTTCGCTTTCGGCATCTGGCTGACCAGAGACAGGTTCACGTCCATCCCTTCCACCTGGAAGTGCGGCACCGCATACAGACGCACGCGGAAGAAGCCCGGGTTGTCCTCGATGTCTTCCACCACTACCTTCGCATCGCGCAGCGGGTGTGACGCCTGCAGCTCGTCGCCCGGATCGGTCATTTCGGTCACCAGACCGCGCACCCAGGTGTTCAGCTCCAGCTCCAGCAGGCGGCGATCCTTGGTGGTGCCGATGTTTTCACGCTGGATCAGCTTCAGGTAGTGGGCAATGCGCGACAGCAGGAAGATGTACGGCAGACGCGCGTTGATGCGGCTGTTGGCGGTCGCATCGGCGGTGTCGTACAGCGCTGGTTTCTGGGCGGAGTTCGCCGAGAAGAAGCAGGCGTAATCGCGGTTCTTGTAGTACGACAGCGGGATAAAGCCGAGGTTGGCGAACTCGAACTCGCGGGTTTCCGGGATCATCACCTCTGACGGGATTTTCACCTGGTTACCGGTGCCCAGATCATACAGATGGATAGGCAGATCTTTCACCGCGCCGCCCGCCTGCGGGCCACGAATTTGCACGCACCAGCCGTTATTGATGAAGCTCTTCACCATATTGGAGGCGAAGGAGAACGCCGCGCTGGTCCACAGGTATTTCTCGTGATCCGGGCCCTTCACCTGCTCAACGTAGTTGAAGCTGCGCACCGGCACGGTGTCCGGACCATACGGCAGGCGCCCCAGCACGCGCGGCATCACCAGCCCGATGTAGCGGGAATCGTCGGTGTCGCGGAAGGATTTCCACTTGATGTATTCGGCGCGGTCGAAGTAGTTGCCGATATCCTTAATCGCGGCCACCTCTTCCATGGAGTCTTTCAGGAAGAATGCCGGGCCGACGGAGCCGATAAACGGCATGTGTGCCGCGGCGGAGACTTTGGAGATGTTGCGCAGCAGCGCGATGTCCTGCGGGCTGGCGTCGAACTCGTAAGAGGAGATCACCGAACCGATCGGCTCGCCGCCCGGGGTGTCGTACTCGGCGGTGTAGGTGTGCCAGTACAGGCCGCTCTGGACCAGCTCCGGCGCATCCTCGAAGTCCTGACGCAGATCGTCTTTGGAGACGTCCAGGATTTCGGTTTTCACGTTCTGGCGATAATCCGTGTTGTCGACCAGCTGCTGCAGGCCGCGCCACAGGGATTCCACCTTCTGGAACGCTTCATGGTGCATCACCGCGTCCAGCTGGCGGCTGATCTGATAGTCCAGTTCAGCGATGTGCTGGTCAATCAGCGTTTTGTCGAGCTTTTCAACCTGCTGACCGGACTTGCGGATGCAGTCCATAAAGACCTGCATCGCCGCGGTCAGACGTTCGCCCGCCGGGGCGTCAGACAGCGCGGCATCGTCCAGAAAGGCGTTGATATCACCCAGGCTGGACGCCGGGGCTAGGTTGATTTTTTCAAACAGGGAGGCGTAAACGCCGTCCTTCTCAAGAACCGTGGTTTGCCCCTGTGCCGGGCTTGTTTCAGTATTAACAGACATCAGCATTCTCTCTTTTAATCCATTAAAAAACGTGCACGCAGCTTATTTCGGGGCAAGCGCGCTCATTTCGTCGCGTAATTCCCGGGACAGCGCCGGGTCTTTAAGAATTTTCTCGAGTTCTTTTCTGAAAGTGGCGTTATCAAGAAGATTGGATTTAAGGTCGCGTAATAAATTACGCATGGCCAGCATGGCGCGAAGCTGAGGGATCTGGCGGGCAACCTGCTCTGGTTCGAAGTCTTTCATATCGGAGAAACGTAATTTGACGCTCTCTTCTGAACCGTCTCCTGCCAGCGTATTACGGACAGTCAGATTAACCTCTGGAGAAAATTCTGAGAGCACACTGTTGAAGTTATTCTTGTTGACGTTGATTTTTTCGCGTTCAGATAATGGACGGGACTCTTTGCCATTACTGAAATCACCAACGGTAAGGAGTTTAAGGGGCAGTTCGACTTTCTTTTGCGCGCCCCCGGTGTGTAAAGCCAACTTTAAATTAATGCGTGCCTTAGGCACTTCATTCTGGAACGTATCAGCCATAGCAGTCCCTTTCCTTAAGGAATGATTGTTAAACGAACGACGTTTCTTTACACAGCAAATACTAGAACAAATAACCACCCAAGATCAACTTGGCAGATCGATTATCTTCAATAGGATATTTCTTAAGAATTTTCCACTAAATGTAAACAAGAACTCATGCTTTCATAGCATTAAATACAAGAAATATTGACTACTTTTTTACATAAATGCCGAATTAATAGCCACAAATGAGACAAAGAGTAGATAAATAAAGAATATCGTCTTTTTTATTGATTTAAATCAATACGGAATCTCAATCCCAGCAACATCAATACTTAACAAAGATTTTAAAGAAAGTAATAATCACCTGATTCTGAAGTATGGCGCTACTCTAAAACAGTCCAATAATGGACTATATTCGGGTTTAAAATACCGTCTATCCCGGCTAATAGATACTTTTAAAAAAACACATTTCATCCATCAATGATTGATTCGCCAGACTAATATTCTTTATTTATATTTCAAAAGAGAGGAGATACCCGTACCTTTAGCCATTTATCGGGCTGCGATGAGGTGCGGGGTTCGATTATAAAGGTTTATTGATTGCAGCCTGCAAAAGCAGGATAAAAAAATCTGCATATGCTGACGCTTCTCTTTTAACATTATTTCTCAGATGAATTATTCTCTATAAAAATGAAAAATTCTGATTGATGGTATTTATCCACTTTCGCTCAGGATAGCCATTCCCAACCCCCTCCCCTGCCCTCAGGATCCACTTGCGCGATCGGGGTCTTGATCTCATTACAGTTTTTTCCTAGAGCCACACCGTTTCGTCTGTGTCACCCTTAATCACGCTCACAACCGAAACGTTAGATGAGGATATTATGAAAAAAACAATTATTGCACTTTCTGCCATTCTGCTGGCTTCCCCTGTTTTAGCGGCAACTACACATGCAACAGATGATACCGTAGCGGCCGCCCATGCTAACGCTAACGACGCGAAGCAAAAGCTGCATGAAGAGCAGAACAAGGGTGAAGAGCTGAAACTGAAGCAACAGCATGCCGCTGAAGGTAAGCGTGACAGCGTCGGCAGCAAGGTAAGCGAAGATTCGCAGAAAGCCTGGCACAAAACCAAAGAAGGTACCGAGAAAGGGTGGGATGCCACTAAAGAAGGGACCGAGAAAGGCTGGAATAAAACCAAACAAGGTGCCAGCGACTTAGAAAAGAAAGTCACTGAATAATTCTCTGTGAACCTAAAAGGCCGCGCCAGCGGCCTTTTTTATTTCTGCGAATAATCTTTCCGTTTTTATGCTTTATTTCTTAACGCTTAAATTTTCGTCCATAGCAGAAGATACAGTATGCACAGGAATATATTTAAAAAATGCGAACACACATAATATATCCTATAGCAGATAACTTTACCCTAACTTAAATATTAATTAAGCACCCATACAACATAGAACTGTGTTAAATAATCCCTAGAAAATTTGCGCCGGAAAACGCAGACAGATAATCATCCAACTCATTGTTTTACATAGATAAAAAACCCACAAATAAATAGCGTGTTTTTTATTAGCCATAAATTATTTAATTTCCCCTTCATTGTTTCTCGATAGCTTTACAGAAGCTTAATTTGCATATTAATCCGTTTGTAGCTATATCATTTTTACACCTAAATATTTATTTCCTTTATTAATAACAGGGTTTTGCCTATTACAGGAAATTAATCACGCAACGTAATCTGTTCTAAATAAATAGTTTCATTCTGATGTTGCCACTTTTCACGCTGGCGGGCATCGATCGCGCCGAAAAAAGTACGGTAAGCGCTGATTAAACATCAGCAGCTCTGCCGGGGGCGCGCTTGTCCCTCCACAAAGAGATGGCCATGTCTTATTTGCCGTCCATGACAACTCTTCTGGAGTAATAACAATATGAGCCAAATCTCTGTTATCTCAAAACTTACCGGCGTGGAAACAACAATGGAGGGCTCTCAGGTTACCCTGAGTCATTCCTCGATCGTGGAGCTTCATGTCGAGCGAGCCGATATTGCCAACTACGCGCGCAACGGCAACGATTTGGTCATTTCCCTTCACTCCGGCGAAGTGATTACCCTCAAGAATTTTTACGTCGCAGATGCGCAAGGCGTGAGCCAACTGGTGCTTTCCGAGAGCGACGGCGCGCTGTGGTGGATAGAAGATCCTACCGGGGCTGCCACGTATGAATCCATTGCGTCGACAGACGTATTGCTTGCCGCCTCGGGGAGCGAAACCGGTGGCGCAGCCGTCTGGCCCTGGGTGCTGGGCGGGTTAGCCGCTGCTGGCGGGGTGGCTATCGCGGCAAGTAGCGGTGGTGGTGGCGGCGGAGATGACGATAATAATTCAAATCCCGGTAACCCGGGCAATCCCGGAAACCCAAACAATCCGGATACCACGCCGCCTGATGCACCGACCGGCCTACAAATTTCAGGCGATGGTAAAACGGTGACGGGCAGAGCCGAACCCGGCAGTACCATCACGTTGAAAGACAGCGAAGGTAACCTGATCGGCACGGGTAAAACCAACAGCGATGGCACCTTCACCATTGAGCTTGACACGCCGCTCACGAATGGGCAGCAAATTGTTGCGACGGCAACCGATCCCTCCGGAAATGTCAGCCAGGAGGCGCACGCCACCGCCCCGGACACCACCGCGCCTGACGCCCCTGAGATTGTGCTGGTCAATGACAACGTTGGCTCTGACGCTGGCCCCGTCGGCAACGGCAAGCCGACCAACGATGCAACCCCTACGCTAAGCGGCATTGGTGAGGCGGGAGCGACCATCACCGTTTACGATAACGGCAAAGCCATTGGCACCACGAAGGTGGATGCCGAAGGAAAATGGAGCTTTACGCCCGCAACCGCGCTGGCAGAAGGTAGCCATACCCTTACGGCCACGGCGACAGATGCAGCCGGAAATACCAGCCCTGCCTCGACAAACGTCTCGTTCATCGTAGACACCCTGGCACCTCAGGCCCCCGTCATTACCGGCGTGACCGATGATGTCTCCCCCAATACCGGCGCTGTGGGTAACGGCGGCAGCACCAACGATCAGCGTCCAACCCTGACCGGTACCGCCGAAGCTAATTCCACCGTCACCATTTACGATAAAGGGATCGCTATTGGCACCGTGAAGGCGGATGGCAGCGGCAAATGGACATTTACCCCGGACATTACCCTGGGTGAAGGCAGCCATCAGTTCACCGTCAAAGCCACCGATGCCGCCGGAAACACCGGTGCGGCATCCGGCGCGTACACGGTGATCGTAGACAGCGTCGCCCCAACGGTGCCCGTTTTAAGCAGCGTGACGGACGATGTGGGCACCCTCAAAGGCCCGCTCACCAGCGGCCAGGTAACCGATGACACCCGTCCGACGTTCAACGGGACAGGCGAAGCCGGGACCATCATTTCCGTCTACGACAAAGGTGTCTATCTGGGTCAAACGACCGTTTCTTCCAACGGAACATGGGCCTCCACGCCGTCGGCCGATCTCGCTGAAGGGTCGCATCAGATAACCGTGCGTTCCACCGACGCGGCGGGTAACACCACGGCTGCGGGCGGGAGTTTTACCTTCACCGTCGACGTCACGCCACCCGCCACGCCGGTGGCCGTCATTGTCAATGACACCAGCGGCAGCATCGTGGGGGCGGTCGAGAACGGCGGGCTAACGGATGAAACGCGCCCACGGCTGAGCGGTACAGGTACCGCGGGCGACACCATTACCATCTACGATAACGGCCAGCCTATTGCCACCGTTCCCGTCAGCGCGAACGGAACCTGGAGCTACACGCCAACGGGCGCTCTGGCCGAAGGGCCGCACGCCATCACCGTGCGGGAAACCGACCCGGCGGGCAACCAGAGCCAGCCGTCACAGCCGATCAACTTTGTCATTGATACCACCCCGCCCGAGCCGCCTCAGGTCGAGCCGATGGCCGATACCGGGATCTTCGTGACCGGCATAGCGGAAGCGGGCAGCACGGTCTTTATCTATGACGGCACCACGTTAATTGGACAGGGGATCGCCGGCACGGACGGACGCTATTCCGTTCGCGTGACGCCAGCGCAAACCGATGGCAAAACGCTGACCGCCGTCGCCGAAGATGCCGCCGGTAACCTCGGCAACGCCACGACCTTCACCGCCAGTAATTCCGGCTTCCCGGACACGCCAGTAATCATCCGCGTGGATAATGATAACGGAGACGACCCCGTCTCCGTCGGTTTCGGTCAGGCGACCAATGACAACACCCCGCTGATTAGCGGGACGTCGGCACCGAATGCCAGCATTACCCTGTATGACAATGGCGTACTGCTTGGCACCGCGCTGGCGAATGGCAGCGGTGAGTGGAGCTTCCCCTCACCGATCCTGCTCGATAACACGCACGTGATAACCGCAACGGCCACCACGCCAGCGGGCACCAGCGGTGATTCCATCTCCTTTACCGTGATTATCGATACCGTTCCTCCCGTTGCGCCTGACGATGTTGACGTTGTGGCGAACGGGACTCAGGTCACCGGCAGCGCCGAAGCAGGCAGCACCATCACCGTAAAAGATGCTAACGGCGTGACGATAGGCACGGGCGTCGCCGGAAACGATGGCAGCTTTACGGTGTCCATCTCCCCGGCACAAAAAAATGGCGAAACCCTGAACGTCACCGCGACAGACAAAGCAGGTAACGGAAGTCTCGCCACCCCGGTTGAAGCCCCGGACAGCACGGCCCCGAACAGCCCAACCGGTGTGGTCGTTGCGCCTGACGGAGGAAGTATTTCAGGTAGCGCTGAACCAGGCAGTACCGTGACCATTAAAGATCCAGACGGCACGACGGTCGGCGAAGGCCCTGTCGGCCAGGATGGTACATTCACCATTCCATTAAGCCCGGCGCAAAATAATGGCGAAGTGCTCGACGTAACGGCCACAGACGGTACCGGCAATATCAGCACACCGGCGCAAACCACAGCCCCGGATACCACGGCACCTGATGCCCCGTCGGGTCTGACCGTTAGCCCGGATGGCACCACCCTGACCGGTACAGCAGAGCCAGGCACCACGGTGACGGTGAAACAGGGCACCACCACCATCGGCACTGGCCCGGTTGATGATGCGGGTAACTTCACGGTCACCCTTAATCCGCCGCAGAAAAATGGCGAAACCCTCGACGTTAGTGCCAAGGATCCTACCGGTAATATCGGCGATTCCACCCCGGTCAACGCACCGGATGTTACTCCGCCAGCGGTGCCGGTGATTGTCTCCGTGGAGGATAACGTTGAAGCGAATACGGGCCTGCTCGGCAATGGCGTGACAACCAATGACAACACCCCGCTGCTTCGTGGAACCGGCGAGGCTGGCTCGACGCTCTCGATCTTCGATAACGGCAGGCTTGTCGATACGGTCCAGGTCGACGGAACCGGAAACTGGAGCTTCACGCCACCGGCGCTGGCCGAGGGCGGGCACATCTTTACCGTTTCAGCAGCCGATACGGCCGGGAACAGCAGCGGCTTGTCCAACAGCTGGAGCATCACGGTAGACACCCAACTGCCTGCCGCACCGGTGGTCAGCAGCGTGGTGGACGACGTCGAAGGCGTGACCGGGGCGCTGACCAGCGGTCAACAGACTAACGATAACCGCCCAACGCTCAACGGCTCCGGCGAGCCGGGTGCGACCATCACCATTCTCCTCGATGGTAATCCGCTCGGGACCGCAGTGGTGGGGCAGAACGGCGCTTGGGTCTTTACGCCGCCTGCCGACATTCCTGATGGCAATTATGTTCTGACAACGGTTGCCACCGATGCTGCCGGGAACCAAAGCCCGGCCTCCCCAGGTTTTAACCTGAACATTTTCACCGACGCACCGTCGGTACCGGTGATCGAGTCGATTACCGACGACGTTGGGCCAGTGACTGGCGGCCTGACTGACGGCGCAGTCACTGACGATTCTTCGCCTCTGCTGCAGGGGACCACCGATCCGGGCACCACCATTACCGTCTTCGACGGGGCGAACCCTATCGGCACTGCAACAGTGAACGGCACTGGCCAGTGGACCTTCACACCATCCTCTCCCCTGCCCGACGGCACACATTCGCTGACCGTCGTCGCCACCAACAGCGCGGGGACAACGACCACCTCGGATCCCATCGTTATCCGGGTGGATACGCTGGCCCCGGATACGCCGGACGCCCCTGCCGTCACGGTGAATCCGGACGGTTCAGAGGTTACGCTCGGTTCAGGCGATATTACCCGTGATACCAACCCGGTGCTGTCTGGTACCGGCACCGAAGGCGATACCATCACCATCTATAACGGGAACGAAGCTCTCGGCACCGTGGTGATCCCGCCGGGCGGCGTCTGGACCTGGACCCCGCCGGGTGGGTTAGACGATGGCACATATAACCTGACGCTGACCGTCACCGCGAAGGACGGGGCTGGTAACGAAAGCGCGCCGTCACAACCGGTTTCGATAACCATTGACACCGAAGCACCGGATGCACCAACTCCGCCAACCGTCGTTGATAACGTCAACGAGGTGACGGGGCCAGTCACCGCAGGGGACAGCATCAACGATCCGCGTCCGGTACTGAGCGGAACCGGCACGCCAAACGATGTCATCACCATCTTCGACAGCGTGAACGGCGGTGCAACCCAGCAGATTGGGGTGGTCACCGTCGGGGCGGACGGCAACTGGACGTGGCGTCCTGACACGCCGCTGGGCAATGCGCAGCATGCGATCACCACCACCGCCACCGATGAAGCCGGTAACGTCTCTGTTCCGTCTTCGGATATCACCTTTACCGTGGATACCACGCCACCCGTCACGCCGGTCATTACCGATGTCGCAGGCGTTGCTACCGGGGGAGCAACCGATGATGCCACCCCAACCCTCTCCGGGACGGGCACCACCGGCGATCAGGTGATTATTTACAATAACGGCGTCGAAATCGCGCGCGTGGTCGTTAACGCTGGCGTCTGGACATACACGCCAGACACCGCATTGCCAAACGGCACGCTGAACCTCACCGCTTCATCGATTGATGCGGCGGGCAACGTCAGCGGCACCAGCCCGGTCTACAGCGTGACGATCGATACCGTTGCGCCAACGACACCGCTGGTGGATAGCGTTTCCGACAGTAATCTGGTCGGCGGCGTTCACTACACTCAGGACACGGCACCGACGCTGAGCGGGACCGGTGAACCGGGTGCGACCATCACGGTCAGCATCGACAATACGCCATCGACCATCACCGCCGTGGTTCAGCCGGACGGCACCTGGACATGGTCACCCGATCCTGCGCTGGCGAATAACACCTCTCACACTCTCGTGGTCACCTCCACCGATGCGGCAGGCAACCTATCGGGATCGACCACCGTTACCCTCAACGTGGACAATCTGCCGCCGAGCGCGCCTGCCGACCTGGCGCTGACGGAGCAAGGCACGCCGCTTACCGGTACGGGTGAAGCCGGTTCAACCATCACTGTCCGCGATGGCACCACCGTTATCGGCACCGGGGTTGTGGGGCAAGACGGGACCTTCTCTATCGCCCTGACGCCTGCGCAAACCAACCCAACCACGCTGGAGGTCACGGCCACCGACCTCGCCGGTAACGTAAGCGCTGAAACGCCGTTCACCGTCGACGACGTGCCGGACCTGCCGGCTATCCCGGTGATCGCCACCCTGATTGACAATGAAGGCCCGGTCACGGGCGATGTGAAAGGCAGAAGCTCCGATGACACCACGCCAACCCTGAACGGCACCGCCGTCGCCGGGAGTACCGTCACCCTTTATCTCGATGGTGTGTTACTGGGCTCCGTGGTCGCAGACGCCACGACCGGCGCATGGAGCTACACCCCGACCACGGAACTGACGGAAGGATTACACCGCTTCGAGGTCACCGCGACGGTGGACGGGCAAACCAGCGGCCTCTCTCCGGCTGCGACGGTCACCATCGATACCACCGCGCCTGCGGCACCGACAATCGGTGCCGTAACGGATGATGTGGGGCCGGGAACCGGGCCACTCACCACCGGCCAGGCAACCAACGACGACCGTCCAACCCTCAGCGGTACCGCGACGCCTGGCGACACCCTTTCGGTTTACGATAACGGCAACCTGCTTGGCACCGTCGTGGTGGGCGCAACCGGCGCGTGGAGCTTTACGCCACCGTCTGCGCTCAGCAACGACACCCACTCTCTCACCGTGCGCGCCACGGATCCGGCGGGTAATCAGGGGCCAGACTCCGCTCCGTTTGTGGTTATTGTCGATACCGTGTCGACGACGCCGGTCATTACGGGCGCGGAGGATAACGTCGGGACGGTCGTCAACGTGCCGAGCGGCGGCACGACGAACGATGCCACGCCGTTGCTCTCGGGAACCGCCGAAGCGAACAGCACCATTGCCATTTTCGAAGGCGGCACGCAGATTGGCACCGTACTGGCCAACGCCAGCGGCGCATGGAGCTTTACGCCGACGTCACCGCTGACGGACGGAACCCACACCTTTAACGTCACGGCCACCGACCCACTGGGCAACGTCAGCTCATCATCGAACCAGTACACCGTGATCGTCGACACCGTGGTGCCCGATACGCCTGTGCTGACCGCCGTCACGGATAACGTTCCCGGCGGCGTGAATGGCGCGCTGACGTCAGGCCAAGTCACAAACGACAGCACCCCAACCCTGACCGGCACGGGAAATAACGGGGAGACGATCCATATTCTCGATAACGGCACGGAAATCGCCACCGTGCAGGTGGGCAGCGACGGCACCTGGACATGGACGCCAGACACCGCCCTGCCGGAGGGGCCGCACAGCATTCGCATCAACGCCAGCGATGCCGCAGGCAACGTTTCGGCGAATACACCGGCCTTTGTTCTGACGGTGGATACCGCGCCGCCGGTTGCGCCAACCCTCACCAGCGTGCTGGATGATATTGGCCCGGGCACCGGTGCGTTAGTCACCGGCTCCACCACCAACGACACCCAACCGACCCTGAACGGCACCGGGGAAATTGGTTCCACCATCCATATCTTTGATAACAACGTCGAGATTGGTACCGCCGTGGTGAACGCCTCCGGCACGTGGACCTTTACCCCCACCACGCCGCTTGGCGAAGGGCCGCACGTTCTGGGCCTGACGGCGACCGACCCGGCGGGCAATACCAGCACCGGCACCACCCTGTTTAACCTGACGGTCGATACCCTGGTCCCTAACGCGCCGGTGCTCAACACCGTCACCGACGATCAGCTGCCGTCGACCGGTACCCTGACCAACGGCCAGGCAACCAACGATCCTCAGCCGACGCTCGCCGGGACTGCGGAAGCCAACGCGGTTATTCGCATCTACGATAACGGCGTGGAGATCGCTCAGACCCGCGCGGATGAGACCGGTAACTGGACCTTTTCACCCACGCTGGCCAACGGCAGCCACACGCTGACGCTGACGGCAACCGATGCCGCGGGCAACCTCAGCCAGCCGTCGACCGGGTTCACAGTGGTAGTGGATACCGTTGCGCCGGTCGCGCCGATTATCAGCCAGGGCGTTGACGATGTCGGCACCCTGACCGGCACCTTCGGCAGCGGACAAGTCACCGACGACACGCTGCCGGTGCTCAACGGAACCAGCGAAGCCAACGCCGTGGTGCGTCTGTTTGAGAACGGCATACAGATCGGCCAGACCACCGCCGGGGCGGACGGCTCCTGGACGATTCAGCTCACGACGGCGCTGACCACCGGCCCGCATACCATTACCGCAACGGCGACCGATGCGGCGGGCAACGTCAGCACGCCATCGGGGGACTTTGTCATTAACATCGACACTACCCCGCCAGCCGTGCCTGTTGTCACCTCGGTGGTGGACGACGTGGGCGCGACGGTTAACCTGACCAACGGCCAGGTGACCAACGATGCTCTGCCGACCCTCAACGGCACCGCAGAGGCCGGCGCAACGGTGAACATCTACGATGGAACCACCCTGCTGGGCAGCGTGGTCGCCACCGGCGGGAACTGGAGCTTTACCCCGACCACCGCGCTGGGGGACGGCTCTCACACCCTGACCGTCACCGCGACCGACGCAGCGGGTAATGTCAGTGCGCCAACCACCGGCTTTGTTATCGTCGTGGATGCCTCCGCGCCAGCCGCGCCGGTCATCAGTTCCATCGTGGACGATGTTGGCACCGTAACCGGAGCCATTACCGGCGGTAACCCGACCAACGACACCCGTCCGACGCTCAACGGCACCGCTGAAGCCAACGCAACGGTGAGGATCTACGATGGCACCACGCTGGTTGGCACCGTCACCGCCGATGCCAACGGCAACTGGACGCTGCCGCAGACCAGCACCACGCTGACCGAAGGCCAGCACAACTTTACCGCCACGGCGACCGATGCCGCAGGCAATACCAGCGCGGCATCACCTGTCACCTCGATCACCGTTGATGTGACACCGCCAGCACTGCCTGTCGGACTGGCTGTTATTACTAACGGTACACACGTAACGGGCACCGCCGAAGCGGGCAGCACCGTCACCATCACCACCAGCACCGGGACGGTACTGGGTACGGCGACGGCGGATGGCAGCGGCAACTTTAACGTGACCATTGCTCCGGCACAGACCGGGGGCGAAACGCTGCTGGCGTTTGCCACCGATAAAGCGGGTAACGCCGGTGCCAACGCCTCGGTTACGGCGCCGTTCACCACCCTGCCGAACGCGCCGGTGATCGCGACCATTAACGATAACGTCGGTACCGTGACCGGCAATCTGACCAACGGCAAAACCACCGATGACACCACCCCGACCCTGAGCGGGACGGCGCAGCCTAACGCTACCGTCACTCTGTATAACAACGGCGTGGCGATGGGGACCGTGGTTGCCGACGGTGCCGGGAACTGGACGTTCACCACCCCGGCGCTGAGCGAAGGCTCCCACGCCTTTACCGCCTCGGCATCCAACGCGACGGGCACCGGTCCGATATCTGGCGCCACAACGGTGATTGTCGACGTTACCGCGCCGACTCAGCCTACCGGCACCTTTAATACGGACGGCAGCGTGTTGACCGGCAACGCCGAAGCGGGCAGCACCGTGACCATTCGTCTGGCGGATAATTCGACGGTCACGACTACCGCCGACAGCAACGGGAACTTTACCTATACCTTCCTGAATAAGCAGACGGAAGGCCAGACGCTGCAAATCACCGCCACCGATGCCGCGGGCAACGTCTCCCCGATCGGTTCAGCGCTTGCGCCGGTCGTACCGCTGTCGGCCAGCACTAACGTCGAAGAGCTGGAGTTGAGCACCACGGCCACGGTGACGAACGCGCAGTACAACGACTACGGCTTCCTGCTGGTGGGCGCACTGGGCAACGCGCTGACGCTGCTCGGCAATGACACTGCGCAGGTTGGCTTCACGGTGGGAAGCGGCGGCAGCGCGGATATCTCCGTCAATGCCAACGCCACTGGCGCGGTGCTGTCACTGCTCAACACCCTTGAGCTGGTGGTGCAGCGTTTCGATAGCGTGAATAACACCTGGACCACGGTGGTGGATACCGGACAGCCGCAGTTCGCAGACCTGCTGACACTAGGCGCAACCGGCGTCTCCCTGAACCTGGCCGGGCTTGCCAACGGTCAGTATCGCGTGCTGAGCTACAACACCAACCTGCTGGCGACCGGCTCCTACACCAGTATTGATGTGGCGGTGAAAGAGACCAGCGCAGGCACCGTGACCGGGGAAACCAGCCTCGGCGGGAACGTGATTCTCGATACGGATCCTACAGCCGGCAGCGATAACGCCCCGGCGGGAACCACGGTTAGCGCGGTCACTAACTCTCAGGGCGACACGGTCAACGTCACGGCGAACGGCACCGTCATTCAGGGCCTCTACGGTACGTTAACCATCAACCTTGACGGGACCTACACCTACAACCTGACCAATACCAGCGCCTCGGTGATTGGCCGGACAGAGAACTTCACCTACACCATCACCCATAACGGTGTCAGCGCCTCGGCGAATCTGGTGCTGTCCCTGGGTGCAGGCACCACCGCGAACAGCATTGTGGCCGTCGATAACACGGCGTCGCTGACCTACGACACCACCGTGCATGAGATCAATAACGGTACCTCGTCGCAGGGCGGCTTTACCGTGGTGGGGGTTAACCTTGGCAATACGCTCGGCCTGAACCTGCTGGATGACCTGAGCAATCCGATCATCTACAGCGTTGAGGAAGGCACCACCCGTACCATGACCATCCAGGCCTCTGTTGGCGGCGTGGCGCTGGCCTCGGTGTTTGACCTGTATATCTACAAGTTCAACGATGCGACCCAGACGTTTGAGCAGATGCGCGTTCAGCCGGGCTGGCTGCGTGCGCCGCTGCTGGGCGGAACCTCGTCTCAGCTGACGCTGAACCTGCCGTCCGGAGAGTATCTGTTCCTGCTGAATACCGCCGCGGGGATCACGGCGCTGACGGGCTATACGCTTAACGTGCTGGAAGACCACGTCTACAGCGTCTCAAGCGTGGGCACCAGCACCACCGGTAACGTGCTCGCAGACGATATTGCCCCATCCGGCACCGTCGTGTCTGACGTGAACGGCGTTGCGGTGAACAACAGCGGCGTAACCAGCATTGTCGGGGAGTACGGCACGCTGACCATCAACGCATCCGGGCAGTACACCTACACCCTGAAAACGGGCGTCGGTGCGGATCATATCGATACCCCGGATACCTTTGTTTACACCATTACCGCACCTGGCGGCGCAAAAGATACGGCGTCGCTGAACATCACGCCAACCGCTCGGGCGATGGACGCGGTGAACGATGTCAGCCAGGTTCTGGACGTCACCTCGGTGCACCATACCTCGGCCTACTCGGACACCACGGTGGGCACGGCGAGCTGGAACGCCGCCCTGCTGGCCCCAACGTCGGGCAGCGGCAGCGGGACCTTCGTGGTCGATGCCAATACCGCGCTGCATAACGTGGTACTGCACTTCAACGTCGCCTCGCTGCTGACGCTGGGCGGGCTGACCGTGAACTGGACGATCTCCCAGGGGGGGACCACCCTGCGGACCGGATCGTTCGGCGGCGGGCTGCTGCTGGGGGGCAATGCGGATATCGCCGTGACCGGTCTGGATCTTAACGCGGGCACCTACACCCTGAGCTATACGGGGAGCATGCCTGCACTTGGGCTGGGCGGCGTCACCATCACCCCGAGCGTCACCGGGACCACCTACTCCCTGAGCCAGTTCGACGCCACCATCGGCCACACCGTCAACGGTAATATTTTTGACGGTACGGATTCCGCCGGGGCAATGGATCAGCTGCACTCGGTGGATACCCGCCTGAGCGTGACGGGCTACAACGGCGTAACCACCACGCTGGATCCGTACACCGGCAGCGCCACCGTCAACGTCGTCGGTCACTACGGCACGCTGGCGATTGCGGCGGACGGCCATTACACCTACACCCTCAACGCCGGGGTGTCGCTCTCCACCATCACCTCGAAGGAGGTCTTTAACTACACCCTGACCGATGCGGCCGGTAAGACGGACAGCGCCACGCTGACCATCAACATGGCACCGCAGTTCATCAGCTCTGAGCATAACGACGTCATCACCGGTACGGCTTACGGCGATACGCTGATTTATCAGGTGCTGAACAACACGGTGGGCAACGCCACGGCGGGTAACGTCAACAGCACGGCGGGCGATCACTGGACCAACTTCTCACTGGCGCAGGGAGACAAGATCGACATCGGCGATCTGCTGGTGGGCTGGAACGGCAGTGCCTCTACCCTGGGTAACTACCTGCATGTCACTAATAGTAATGGCAATACTGTGATCTCCATCGACCGTGATGGTGCAGGGGGCACCTACACTAATACCACGCTCGTTACGCTGGACAACGTTCAGACCACCTACGACGAGCTGGTAAACCAGCAACACATCATTACCTGATAGCACCTGCACCAAATGACCCGGGCGCACAGCGCCCGGGCATAAACAATAAAGCAGTACTTTTTTATTAGGGATAAGACATGGGAATAAAGATGCCTTACTGGTGGCTCTCGTGCTGCCTGATATCTGTGCCCGCTATCGCTGCCAGTTCCGCCGCGATGATTAATACAGGAGAATTGAGCGAATCACAGGAACTACCTTCATTAAGCGGCCGCGTCGCGCCGGTGGTCGGAAACGCCGCACCCGGCACGCTCCAGCTCGGCGAAGCCGTTAACCGCGCCGTCACCTGGCACCCCGCCATCAGCGAAGCCGTCGGTAAACTTTACCAGCAGAGCGAAGAGGTCGACGTCGCCAAATCGAAATACTATCCGCAGGTTAATGCCGGCATGGAGAACGGCTACACCCACGACGGCGGTGACAATGGCTTTACCCCGTCGCTGGTACTCTCCCTTTCCCAGATGCTCTACGATTTCGGCAAAGTCGCCAGCCAGGTCCGCGCCGAAACCGCCGGGGTGGCCCAGCAGCAGGCCAACGTGCTGGTCAGCATCGATACCATCGCGCACGATACCGCCATCGCCATGGTACAGGTACAAACCATGCAGCAGATGGTCGACACCGCCAAAGAGCAGCTTGATGCACTCTCCTCCATCGGCAAACTGACCAAACTGCGAAACGACGAAGGGGCAACGTCGCTTTCTGACGTGGTGCAGACCGATGCCCGTATCGAAGGGGCACGCGCGCAGCTAATGCAGTATCAGGCCAGCCTCGACAGCGCTCGCGCCACGCTGATGAGCTTCCTCGGCTGGAACAGCCTCAACACCGTCAGCAACGACTTCCCGCAAAGCCTGTCCCGCAGCTGCGATATCGCCGAGCCGGACGATCGCCTGGTGCCTGCCGTACTGGCAGCCTGGGCACAGGCGAACGTGGCGCAGGCTAATCTCGACTACGCCAACGCCCAGATGACCCCTACCGTCTCGCTGGAGCCGGAGGTGCGTCACTACCTTAACGATCGCTACGCGGGCAACCAAACGCTGGACCGCACCCAGTATTCCGCGTGGGTGAAAGTACAGATGCCGCTCTATCAGGGCGGCGGCCTGACCGCCAGACGCAACGCCGCCGGACACGCGGTGGAGTCCGCGCAATCCACAATCCAGCGCACCCGTCTCGACGTGCGGCAGAAGCTGCTGGAGGCACGCAGTCAGGTGTTAAGCCTGATGAGCACGCTGCAAATTCAGGGTCGTCAGGAGGCGCTCAGCGCCCGCACCCGCGAACTCTATCAGCAGCAGTATCTCGACCTCGGATCGCGCCCGTTGCTGGACGTCCTCAACGCCGAGCAGGAAGTTTATCAGGCCCGCTTCACCCAGCAGCAAACCGCCGGGCAGCTTCATCAGCTCCAGCTGAACTGCCTCTACAATACCGGACGCCTGCGCCACGCGTTCGACCTTGAAAATCGCACCATCCAGACCGTGGAGATCCAGCCATGAAGCAACGCGATATCCCGCAGGGTGAGCCCATGACGGATGAGGCGCTGGCGCAGTGGGCGCAGGCCTTTGGCTACGTTGCCACGCGCTATCGCGTGGCCTGTTCGCCCGGCGCGCTGATGGCAGGTGCCCCGTGGCTTAAGGGCAAGCAGAGGGTCCCGGCCCTTACCCAGCTCGCCCGCGAAGCCGGGCTGTCGTTTCAGCTACTGACGGCGGATCGGCATGCTATCAACAGCTGGCGTCTGCCGGTGGTGGTGGAGCTAACCGAGGGGAGAATTGGCGTCATCGATCACTTCGACGGCGAGGACACACTGGAAGTCAGTTTCTTCGATGACGCCACGCACACCAACCGTCTGTCGCTGAGCGCGATGCTGCCCGCCATCCGCCACGTTATTGCCCTGCGCCCGCTGGCCGCGCTGAAGGACAGCCGCGTGGACGCCTATATCTCGAAATACCGTCCGGACTGGCTCTACCGGCTGGTGATGCGCGACCTGCGCCCCTACAGCTGGGTGATGCTGGTGGCGCTGTTTATCAACGTGCTGTCGCTGTCGGGCATTGTCTTTTCGATGCAGGTGTACGACCGGGTGATCCCCGCCCAGTCCTACCCCACGCTTTACGTGCTGACCATCGGCGTGCTGATCGCCACGCTGTTTGGCTTTGTGCTGCGCGTGGCGCGCGGGCACATCATGGATCTGCTGGGCAAACGCTCGGATCTGCGCGTCTCGGATCGCGTCTTCGGCCACGCCCTGCGCCTGCGCAACAGCGCCATCCCGCGCTCTACCGGCAGCTTTATCTCCCAGCTGCGCGAGCTGGAGCAGATCCGCGAGATGGTCACCTCCTCCACCATTTCGACCATTGTCGATCTCCCCTTCTTCTTACTGTTCGTGGTGGTGCTGGCGATCATCGCCCCGCAGCTGGCGTGGATCGCCCCGGTCGCGGCGGTCATCATGGTGCTGCCCGGCCTGCTGCTGCAAAAGAAACTGGCGGCGCTGGCGAAGCAGTCGGCGCATGAATCGACCCTGCGCAACGCGGTGCTGGTGGAGAGCGTGCAGGGGCTGGAGGACATCAAGCTGATGCAGGCGGAGAACCGCTTTTTGCAGCAGTGGAACAGCTATATCCAGATCACCGCCGAATCCGGCCTGCGCACCCGCGAGCTGACGCAGAACCTGATCAACTGGGGGATGACCATTCAAAGCCTGGTGTATGCCGGGGTGATCGTGGTCGGCGCACCGATGGTGATCGACGGCACCTTAACCACCGGTTCGGTGGTCGCCGCCTCGATGCTGGCCTCGCGCATGATTGCGCCGATGGCCACCCTGTGCGGCGTGCTGGCGCGCTGGCAGCAGGTCAAAGCGGCGAAGGAAGGGCTGGACAGCATCATGCAACTGCCCACGGAAAACCAGCGGGAAGAGACACCGATCCGCCAGGACGTGCTGCGCGGCCATTATCTGTTTGAGCAGGCGCAGTTCCGCTATCACCCGGAAGATCCGCGCATGGCGCTGCGTATTAACCGCCTGGAGATCAAACCCGGCGAGAAGGTGGCGATCCTCGGGCGCAACGGCGCGGGGAAATCGACGCTGCTACAGGCGATGGCGGGCGGCATGGATCTGGCGGGCGGCGAGCTGCGTCTCGACAACTTCAGTCTGCCTCATCTCGACGTGGCGGACGTGCGGCGCAACGTCGGCTTTATGACCCAGAACGCGCGGCTGTTTTACGGCACCCTGCGCGAGAACATCACTCTCGGCATGCCGCGCGCCACCGACGAAGAAATTTTCGAGGTGCTGGAGATGTGCGGCGCAGCGGCCTTTGTCCAGAAGCTGCCGAAGGGGCTGGACTACCCAATTATGGAAAACGGCGTCGGGTTATCCGGCGGTCAGCGCCAGTCCATTTTGCTGGCGCGTATGCTCCTGCGGGACCCGAATATCGTGCTGATGGATGAACCCACGGCCTCGCTGGACGAGCACACCGAGCGGGAGTTTATCCAGCGTCTGAGCGCCTGGCTCGGCAACCGCACCCTGGTGGTCGCCACCCACCGCGTTCCGGTGCTGGAGCTGGTGGAGCGCGTGGTGGTGCTGAAAGAGGGCATGCTGGTGATGGACGCGCCGAAAGCGCAGGCCCTGAGCAACAGCCGTATGCAGCAACAGCAGCAGGCAACCGGACGGGAGTGGAAAAATGAAAATCAGTCAGCGTGACGTCGCCGCGATGGAAGACCTGGACAATGCCCTCGACTCCGAAAGCGGCTACACCGGCGCACGGCGGATCGTTATCTTCTCCCTGCTGCTGTTTATCGCGCTCGGCATCTGGGCGTGGTTCGGCGTGCTTGATGAAGTTTCCACCGGGACCGGGAAAGTGATCCCCAGCTCGCGCGAGCAGGTTTTACAGTCGCTCGACGGCGGGATCCTCACTGAACTGAACGTCCACGAGGGCGATCAGGTCCAGGCCGGTCAGATCCTGGCGCGTCTCGATCCCACGCGATCGGAATCTAACGTTGGAGAAAGTGCCGCCCGCTATCGCGCGTCGCTGGCTTCCAGCGTGCGTCTGTATGCCGAGGTCAACGATCTGCCGCTGACGTTCCCGCCGTCGCTGGCGAAATGGAAGGATCTGATCGCCGCCGAAACGCGTCTCTACAATTCGCGTCGCGCCCAGCTGGAGGACACCCAGCGCGAGCTGCGTGCAGCGCTCGATCTCGCCAACAAGGAGCTGGCTATCACCCAGCGTCTGGTGAAAACCGGGGCCGCCAGCCACGTCGAAGTGTTGCGTCTGCAGCGGCAGAAAAGCGACCTGGAGCTCAAGCTTACCGACGTGCGCTCGCAGTATTACGTGCAGGCGCGCGAAGCGTTATCCAAAGCCAATGCCGAAGTGGATATGGTCTCGGCGGTCCTGAAGGGGCGGGAAGATTCCGTCACGCGTCTGACGGTCAAATCCCCGGTGCGTGGCATCGTGAAAAATATCAAAGTCACCACCATCGGCGGCGTGATCCCGCCGAACGGCGAGCTGATGGAGATTGTGCCGGTGGACGACCACCTGCTGATTGAGACCCGCCTCTCCCCGCGTGATATCGCCTTCATCCACCCAAACCAAGAGGCGCTGGTGAAAATCACCGCCTACGATTACGCCATTTACGGCGGGCTGCACGGGGTGGTGGAAACCATTTCACCGGACACCATTCAGGACGAAGCGAAACCAGAAGTGTTCTACTACCGGGTGTTCATCCGCACCAGCCAGGATTATTTGGTCAACAAAGCGGGACGGCATTTTTCGATTGTGCCGGGGATGATTGCGACGGTGGATATCAAAACCGGTGAGAAAACGGTGCTGGATTACATGATCAAACCGTTTAACCGCGCGAAAGAGGCGCTGCGGGAGCGGTAAGCAGTGCGACGCGTAGCCCTCTCCCGTTAAGAGAGGGCTACGTCAGGAACCCGCTTATAAAGAGGCTTTCAACCGTTTAACGGCATCAATAAGCTGTTCATCCGTTGGCGTCACAAATGACATACGCAAGGTGGTGTGGTCCGGGTTAGCGCAGTAGAAAAACTCGCCCGGCACGAACACCACGCCGTTGCTTAAGGTTTTCTCCAGCCAGCGCGTGGTGTTGATGCCATTGTTCATGTTGGCCCACAGGAACATCCCGCCTTTCGGTTTATGGAAGGACATCACGTCCCCCAGTTCCGCTTCAAGCTCGCGGGCAAAAAGCTGATACTTCTGACGGTAGGCTTCGCGGATGGTGGCAATCTGCCCTTTCAGACGTCCGGTTTTGAGGTACTCGGAGGTCATCAGCTGTGAGAGCGTGCTGGTGTGGAGATCCGTGGTCTGCTTAAGGTTAACCACCGCACGTTTCAGCCATTCAGGGACAATCACCCAGCCCACGCGAGTACCCGGGGCGAGAATTTTCGAGAAGGTGGAGGTATACACGACGTTATCCTCATTACCGATGGCTTTGGCATGGGCAATCAGCGGGCGGAACACCTCGTCGGTATAATTAATTTCGCTGTAGGGGTCGTCTTCGATGATGACAAAATCGTAGCGCTGGGATAGGGCCACCAGCTGCTTACGCCGCGCCTCAGACAGCGTGACGCCACCCGGGTTGCCAAAGGTTGGGACGATATAGACCGCTTTGATGGTTTTGTTTTGTACCAGCGTTTCCAGCTCATCGACAATCATGCCATCGCCATCGGTACCCACGGATTCAAACTGCGCCTGCGCCAGGCCAAACACCTGCAGTGCGGCTAAATAGGTTGGGCGCTCGACCACAACGATATCGCCTGGGTTAATTAAGGCGCGGGCGAGCACATCTAAAGACTGTTGCGAACCGGAGGTGACAACCACGTCATCCGCCGAACAGTGAATACCTCTGTCGGCACAGATCTGCTGGATCCCCTCGCGTAACGCCGGAACCCCTTCCGTCAGGCCGTACTGAAATGCCTCGCCAAACTGCTGGGATAACACGGCATCAGCCGCAATTTTTAGCCCTTCATGATCGAAAAGCGCAGGGTTTGGAATGCCGCCGCCCAGCGAAATCACGCCCGCCATTTTGCTATGTTTCAGAAGTTCGCGGATGGCGGAAGATTGCAGGCTTTGCACGCTGGTGGCGAGTTTTTGGGATGACATGCTGTTGGTACCTTATTTTTTCTTATGATCTCCTTCTTAGTATCATATGTCTGACGCTTTGATAACCCCTGCGCTTATGCCTTGCTCTTTTTCCATGCATAGAGGCTGGCGACCAGTTCCGCCAGAGCGTACCTTACCGACTTCTCCACCACGTCCTGACAATCCCCTGAAAAGAGCTGGCGGTCGGTCTTGATCTGGCCGTGGAAATTCCACGCAAACCAGACGGTGCCCGCGGGGGTGCCATCGTCTCCGCCGTCCGGCCCGGCATAGCCGCTGATGGCGATGCTGATATCGGCCCCGGCACGTTCCAGCGCGCCTGCCGACATCTCCCGGACGGCCTGCTCGCTGACGGCGGTGTACTTCTCAAGCGTTGAGGCCTGCACGCCCAGCATCTTCTGTTTGGCCTCATCGCTAAAGGTGATCACCCCAATGTCATAGAACGCCGCGGTACCCTCTTCCGCACAAAGCGCGGTGGCTAAATTGCCCCCCGTGCAGGACTCCGCCGTGGTTAACCGCAGGCCGCGATCGGTCAGAACGTTGGCGACCTGTTTGGTCAGTTCGCCGGTGGTTTTCGCTACGTTATAGGCTGATTGATTCATATCGCACCTTTTAACTTTCAACAGGAATAATTGAGATGTGGCCGTTGCGTTCCAGGATGGCATATTTGATTTTACTGAACTCGGTGATCCCCTGGTTTTGCCGCGCGGCGACCAGAATATCGTCGCAGGAGACATCCACCTTTTTAAGTTTGTCGGTAAAAGGCATGCCGTTTTCCACCAGAATCACCGGCGTGCCATCCAGCAGATTCTCGGCACCGGAGAAATATTTCTTCGCAATACCAAACAGAATATCGACCACCACCAGCGTGACAATGGTGAGCATGGCCCCGGTGACGGAGAAATCATTTCCCAGCAGCGCCTGCTGGGTGGCTTCGCTGATAATGAGCAGCAGAATGAGATCGAAGCTGGTCATCTGCAGCAATGCGCGACGACCGGCGATTTTAAATACCACCAGCAGAATCAGATAAATCGCCAGGGCACGGAATACCATCTCCATATCGTTCTCCTAGGGGTAGATAAATTGCCGGAAGGTGATGTCCGGCTGGTTATTCAGACCAAGCGAACTGACCGTATTCCCGAATTGCGTAGGGGTGATATACAGCCAGACGGTGAAGTCCTGTTTATTGCTGACGTTGTTATAGATCAGGTGCAGCGTATTACCCCGGCTGAACATGCTGTCCGGCTGCGGCGTAATACTGCCGGGCTGGAATGCCTTATTAAAATCGCCCCCCAGGCGAAACTCATAATGGTCTGCCTGTACCCCCTTCGCCGTAAAGGCCAGCTTATATTCCGTTTGTAATCGCCCATAACGCTCATAATTAACCGTCAGCGTTTTGGCGGTATTTTCTTTTGTTGCCGTGCTGACATAGCCGTTAGAGAAAACGCCCGCCACGGCCAATAAAATAATCAGTAAAAGAAGGCCCAGCCCCAGGCGCTGACAGGCGGCTTCAAAATTCAGTGCCAGACGACTCTCGTTTACGCCGGGTAAGGTATCTTCTTCACCATCAAATCCCGCCATTTGTCACTCCGTGCATTCCATTAAATTAATCATCCTTATGATTTATAAGGAAAAGCCCTTTTAAGACACATCTCGTTTGCCAGATTAAGCAATAGCAACCAGGCTTAATAAGTCAAGCCAACACGCTACCGGAGGCAAGAATGAAATTTTCCTACGCACCCTTATTTTGCTGCCTGCTGATGTCAACGGCCTGGGCAGACGATAACGGTGGATTGAAAAAAGGCGAGGCACCGCCACCACCGCATGCCCTGGACGATGGATATCGCGGTGCCGAGGATGCACGTATCATGACGGTCGAGCAGGCTAAAGAGATGCACGACGGGGCCACCATTTCACTGCGCGGGAATTTGATCGACGGCTCCGGGGACAAATACCGTTTCCGTGATAAAACGGGTGAAATAGATCTCGTCATTCCAAAGGCAGTATTTGATGGCCGAACGGTAGAACCTGATAATATGCTCTCCATCAACGGGAGTCTGGATAAAAAATCCTCACCGCCTGTCGTTCGTGTCAATCATATTCAAAAATAAATCCCGTTCGTACGCTACGCTTATTTCCCTTGTCGTTATCCTTATTTCCTCCCCCGCCATCCGGGGGAGAGAAATATCAGGCCAACGCGTGACGGATAAGATGTGCAATAAATTCTGTCAGTTTTGGCAGCGGGCGTAGATCCTGTCGCCACAGCAGATTTACCGGCCTCGGCGTTGGGGTGTAGTGCTCCAGCACCCGAACCAGCCCGCCGCTTGCCAGTTCTTCCGCCACCAGCACCTCCGGTTGAAGCAGCAGCCCCGCGCCCGCCCGGGCCGCCATGCGTAACCCGTAGCCGTCGTTACAGCGCAACACCGCATCGCGTTTCCAGCGCACCTCCCCTTCCACGCCCGGCAGCCGCCACTCGTTGCGCGCGGTCCACACCGTATGGGAAAGACACAGATGATCCACCAGGTCGGCAGGCGTTTGCGGCGTACCGTAGCGTGCCAGATAGTCCGGCGCGGCGCAGATCACCATCCGGTAGGGGCACAGATATTTCGCGACAACATCGTCGGCATGCATGTCCCCAATGCGAATTGCCAGATCGACCCCTTCCTCGACCAAATCGACCCGGCGGTTAGTCAGATCGAGTTCGACGCGCACCTGCGGGTAGCGCTGTAAAAACGTGGCGGTGAGTGGCGCTATCACGCATCCGCCAAACGACGTAGGGGCGGTGACGCGCAGCGTTCCGGCGGGCGTGGCGCGCAGCCGTTCGACCGCACTTTCGGCAATGGTGACCTGCTCCAGCACCCGCTTTGCCTCATCGTAATAGACGCGCCCGGCGTCGGTTAAACTCTGGCGGCGGGTATTGCGCTCCAGCAGGCGCGTGCCAAGGCGCGATTCCAGCTGGGCGATGTATTTCCCGACCATCACCGCCGACATCTCAAGCCTGGACGCCGCGCCGGTAAAACTTCCGCTTTCAACCACGGCGATAAAGGTCTCCATGCCGCGTAGCTTATCCATATTGCAAACCTCTGGTTAGTAATCCTCTAACTTTAACCCAGTTTATCCGACTTCTTATTTATTAAAGAATGCATGCTCACAACATAAGGAGTCGGCTATGAAAATCGTGATTATTGGTGCCAGCGGTACGGTCGGTCGGGCGGTGACGGAGGAGTTGAGCCGTCGTCATGAGACGATCCGCGTGGGCCGCACGCAGGGCGATCTGCAGGTGGATATCACCTCTCAGGAGAGCGTCAGCGCGCTGTTTGACTCGGTGGGTAAGGTGGATGCCATCGTCTCTGCCAGCGGTGGTCTGCACTTCGGCCCGCTCTCTACCATGAAAGACAGCGATTTCAACCAGGGCTTACAGGACAAACTGCTGGGACAGGTACGCCTGGCGTTGACCGGGCAACATTACCTGAACGAGGGGGGCTCCATCACGCTTATCAGCGGCATTGTGGCGCACGAGCCGATTACCCAGGGGGTGAATGCCACCACGGTGAACGCCGCGCTGGAAGGGTTCGTCCGCGCTGCCGCCTGCGAACTGCCGCGCGGGATCCGCATCAATTTGATTAGCCCGACCGTACTCACCGAGTCCGCCGACGCTTATGACGGTTTCTTCCCGGGTTTTGAAAGCGTCCCCGCTGCGCGCGTGGCGCAGGCCTATCGCCGCAGCGTGGAAGGGGTGCAGACCGGACGGGTATATACGGTAGGTTACTGAGCCTTACGGGCAGCGACTAATACCCCATCGGGAATGCCGGGTGGCGCTGCGCTTACCCGGCCTACAAAAGATGCGGCCTGATGCCCTCACTCCAACCCTCTCCCACGTGAAGAGGGAGAAATGCTCATCAGCCCACCGTCCCCCAGACGAGGTTGCCGTTATGGAACGTCGCGGTACGCGGTGAAATGCGCGCCACGGCCTCGGCGGAGCAGGAGGCATCCACCAGCACAAAGCTGGCGGCATCCTGCGCTTTCGGCCAGACGCGCTCGCCTTTCTCGTTCAGCGGCAGCACGTCACCGGTGGCGATACCCAACGCCCGGGAGAGCGTCTGCTCGTTCGGGCGGATATAGAGCTGGGCGTAAAGGTTGGCTTTTTCCAGCATGTCCCCCAGACCGTACGGCGACCAGTGGTCGATCACGCTGTCGGTGCCGGTCATGACAAACACGCCCTTATCGCGCAGCTGCTTCAGCGGCATGTGCAGTGTGCCAATTGGCACCGTGGAGGCAATGGTAACCTGCTGCGCCGCCATGCGGGTGGCGATCTCGTCCACCTGCTGTTCGTTCAGCGTCGCCAGCGCGAAGGCGTGGCTGATGGTCAGTTTACCCTTCAGTTCAGGCGTTTTTTCTACCGTCTCCACCATGTAATTCACCGCCGCCACGCCCGCCGGGCTGGTTTCATGCAGGTGGATGTCCACCCCTTTGTCGTAGTCCAGCGCAATCTGGAACATGGTATCAAGCGACTTCTCCATGGCGCCGTCAACGTTAGTCGGATCCAGCCCGCCCACGTAGTGCGCCCCGGCCTGCATCGCTTCGCGCATCAGCTTTTCAGAGTTAGATAACAGCAGGCCGTGCTGCGGGAAGGCCACGATTTCGCAGTCAAATCCTGCGCTGCGACGCGCCAGCACCGCCTGCAGGTTTTCGAGATTTTTCAGGCCGGATACCGGCTCGATGTTGCAGTGGCTACGGGCGATGGTGGAACCTTTCGACTGAATCAGGTCGATCAGCTTTTCTGCCCGCGCCTGAGTGTAGGGCTGCAGCTCCGGGAGCAGCTTTTGCTCAAGGCGGATCATATCCTGAATGGTGGTGCCCGCCGGGCGGTTAAGCGAGCGCCACGGGCCGCCGTAAAAGGTTTTATCGAGGTGGATATGCATATCGCGCATCGCCGGGAGCATCAGTTTACCGCCCGCGTCATAGTGCGGCAGCGTGGCGTCGGCGTAGCTTTGGTTGTCGCGCAGGGCGACGATTTTGCCGTCCCGGATCTCCAGCGTTTTCAGCTCGGTGCGGGTGCTTGTCGCCACCCCGCCGTCGAAAGTAAATCCGGCCTCCAGCAGCACGTTATCCAGGTAGTAGTGTTTTGCGGTGATGCTCATTGGTTTGCCGGTCTCGCAGGTTGGCTTTGCGCTATCGGCAGCATACGCGACGGAACCGGTCGCGCCAAACAGCGCGCAGGCGGTGACCATTTTGCCGCTCTGGCTAATAAACTCGCGGCGGCTTTTATTCTCTTTCATCTTATCTTCCTTCATTAACAATATGGGTACCGGTTTCGCCGCGCAGCGCCGCGGCCAGGCAGTCCGGCGAGGTAATCACCACGCGTTTGCCGCCGTGATGCAGGAATTCCAGAGAGGCAACGATTTTCGGCAGCATACTGCCCGCCGGGAAGTGTCCCTCCTCCCTGTAGCGCGTCATCTGCGCCACGCTCATCCGGTCCAGCGCCTGCTGGTTCGGCTTGCCGAAGTTGATGCACACTTTCTCTACGCCGGTGGTGATGACCAGCACGTCGGCGTGGATCTCGCGCGCCAGCAGCGCGGTGGAGAGATCTTTATCGATCACCGCGTCCACGCTCTGATACTCGCCCGCTTGCGTACGGACGACCGGGATACCGCCGCCGCCCGCGCCTATCACCACGAAGCCTTTTTGCGTCAGCGTTTTAATGGCATCGGCTTCCACAATGCGCAACGGCTGCGGCGAGGCCACCACGCGACGATAGCCCCGGCCAGAATCTTCAACGAACTGCCATGCCGGATGCTCAAGCTGGAGCGCATCGCGCTGCGCCTCGCTGAAGAACGCGCCAATGGGTTTGGTGGGATGGGTAAAGCCCGGATCGTTTTTATCCACCTCCACCTGCGTAACAACGGTGACCGCTTTTTGCTCGCCGCGCGCCGCCAGGCGGTTGTTCAGCGCCTGCTGGATCAGGTAGCCGATGCCGCCCTGCGTATCCGCCACGCAGTTTGCCAGCGGGGTGAGCGGCAGCCCTTCACGCTCGTGGGCAATTTCGGCGCGGCGCAGATCCAGCCCCACCTGCGGGCCGTTGCCGTGGGTGAGCACAATGTCATAGTCGGATGCCAGCATCTCCAGCACCGACTCAGCCACCGCTTTTACCGCCTGGGCCTGATGTTCCACCGATTGACTGGCGTTATCTTTGATAATGCTGTTGCCGCCGATGGCGACGACCATGAGCTCTTTCATTTGTTTTCCTTTAAAAAAGTGCGTTCTGGTGCCCTCACCCCGGCCCTCTCCCACAGGGAGAGGGGGATTAACGTTCCCTCTCCCCGTGGGAGAGGGTTAGGGTGAGGGCATCAGGCATTATCAGGACTCAGAAACCGGTGCCGCCGCGCTTGCCGCTTCCCGGCTGTCCAGCACATGCTTCACCACGAACATGCCGCCCATCATCAGGTAGGCCGTGACGAACAGCAGCGAGCTGCCCTCAGCGAAGCCGACCACCGGCGCGTGGATCACCCCGAACAGCGCCAGCAGCGCGCCACCTGCGGCAGCTACCGCGCCGCGCAACGGTTTGTTGATGATGGCGAAGATGGCGATACAGCCCCAGAGCATGCTGGCGAGCGGCGCGCCGCTGCCGAGATGCACCAGCCCTTCGTAGTAAATCCCTTTGCTGTGCAGCACGTCAGTCCCTATTTTCGCCGCGCTGGTGCCCGTCGCGCCCATCACGCTGTTCACCATGGTCAGCGCCCAGTTGGCTATCCACGGGAACAGGCAGATGAAGATAACGGGCACCTCCACCTTCGGCGTTTCGCGCACCACCTGGTTGGCGGTGACCACGCCGATAAACACCAGGATCGGCACGATGGCGGTCATCGGAATGATGGCGAGCATAAAGGCCCCCAGCCCGAACAGCGGCACGATGAACATGGTCACGCCGGAGGCCAGGGTGTAGCCGATGCTGGCCCCCATTGCCTTCCAGCCCGCGTGGCCCACGTAGACCGTCACCGGGAACGGGTTGCCCATCAGACAGCCGAGCATTGACGCCAGGCCGTTCGCCAGCATTACTTTACGCGTCGGGTATTCATCTCCCGCCGCGTGGGCGCTCTCGATGTTCTCCAGGTCAAAGATGTAGTTCGCCAGCCCCAGCGGCACGGCGGAGGCCAGATACGGCAGCGCGTGCGGCAGACCCTGCATAAAGCCGTCGATGTGTACGGATGGCGGGTTAAAGCCGAACGACGACATCGAGGCCCTGATCGCTTCCGGGCTTTGCAGGCCGGAGATCCACGCCAGCAGAGTACCGGCGATCAACAGCAGCAGGCCGGTCGGAATGCGGGCAAAGATCGGCTTCTTGCCGAACCAGTTGATGAAAATCAGCAGCAGTACGATGAACGACACGGTCGGCGCTTCGAAGGCCTGCAGCATCGGGTTCATCGCCAGCAACAGCAAACCAAGGCCAGAGAGGCACGACAGCAGCACGGTGCGCGGGATCATCCTGCGGATGGTCTCCCCGAGGAAGGAGCCGCCCGCGAGGATCAGCGCCTCAACGAAGCACCACACCAGGCCAATTTGAATGGCGAAATCCGCATCGCCGGTTTGCTGATAGACCGGCATCAGCACCAGAAAGGTCACGGTGAAGATCGACGGCGCGCTGGGGCCCGACGGCAGCGCGGTCACGTCGTTACGCCCGGTCTGGCGCGCCATCTGCAGGCCAAACCAGGTGTAGCAGACGCTCGCCACCAGAACCGCCAGCCCGAAGGCTGGCGCAATGCGTCCATAAACAATCTCCTTCGGGATGCCGACGACAAAAATGAGCAGCCCCATCATGGTCAGCAAATTGGTCAGGTTGTTGGTCATCAACCCGAAATACGCCGCCCAGTCACCTCTTTTCCACTCCAGCTTCATGTTTTTCATGGATGCATGCCTTATAAAAAGTAGCGATCGCGGAAGGTCAACAGCGCCTTTTCAAAACAGCTAAACGGCGGGTGAACAATGCCCGCGCCAATCATGCCGATACCGGCGTCCTTGTGGGCAATGGCGGTGTTGATCACCGGCAAAATGCCGCTGCCCGCTACCCTGGTGATGTCGATGGCGGTCGGAATGCCCATGAACGACAGCAGCGGAATGGTGACGTTGGGGTTTTCCCCGAGGGTGATTTCGCGCATCTGGCGGGAGACGTCGACGGCCTCCTCTACGGTGCCGCCCACCAGCGCCACAATCGCCGGGGCGGTTGCCATCGCGAAGCCGCCAATGCCGTAGGTTTCGGTGATGGCGCTGTCGCCGATGTCCAGCCCGGAGTCTTCCGGCCTGTAGCCCGCGAACATCGGGCCAATCACCTGCTGCGCCGGGCCGGTGAACCACTGCCCCGGCAGGCCGGAGACGCGCAGGCCAAACTCGTAGCCGTTGCGCGCCATGGTGGTGACCACGGTGCTGTACTCGATACCGTGCGCGGCGTCGAGCGCGGCCTTGCACATCGCCATCCACGTCGGGCCGGAGAAGTAGTCGCTGCTGGCGACAAACTCGAACACCTCGCGCTGCTGCTCTACCGGATACCCCGCCTGAATCAGCCCCGGCGTCAGCGCCTGGATCAACAGCGTGGTGCCCGCGTTGTTGCGGTTGTGGCACTCGTCGCCCATATGCAGCGCCTGCGCCAGCATCAGACGCAGATCGATTTCGCCGAGAATGTTCATTGCGTCGCGCAGCATCGGGCCGAGCACGTCACGCATCCAGTTCAGGCGGTCGATCACGCTCTGATCGTTGGCCCCCATGCGCAGGATCTTCGCCATCTGCTCGCTGAGGTTGGTAAACGCGCGGTTGCCGTAGGTTTTATTCTCCACGATGTGCATAAACATCGACGCGGAGGTGACGCCCGCCATCGAACCCACGCAGTCGTGCTCGTGGCACGGCGAGAAGGTGATGTCGCCCGAGGCCGCGACGCGCTCCGCGTCTTCGATATCTTTCGCCAGCCCCTCGAATACCAGCGCCCCGGTGACCGCCCCCTTCATCGCACCGCACATGTTTTCCCAGGCAACCGGCGGACCGGCATGAAGAATGGTGGTACGGGTCATGCCCGGCACCACGTTGATCGCCAGGTCGTAACCCACCAGCACCGGATGGGACTGAATAATACGCTCCAGCGCAATGGCGTTGGCGGCGGCGATTTTTTCCGCCAGCGGTGCGTCCGTGAGCTGGTCGAGCGCCTCCACCACCTGCATATTGCCCTGCCCCGGCGGCGTCCAGTCGAGGTGGGTGACAGGAATGTGCTGCTGTTTAAGATCGTCACTGAACATCGCAATACCAACGTTGATCACGTTCAGCGGCTGGTTAAATAAGGTGGTCATTATGCATTCTCCCCTTTGCAGACAAATTCGCGGGCCAGTAAGCCGGTGTTGGTGCTGCTGCTGGCCCAAATCACGCCAGCGTCGGTCAGCCGCTGGCACTGCTGCGCCAGCGACTGGGGATCCTGGTCGGTGCCGAGTACGTAGCCCAGAATGACCAGCGGACGGTTATCGGCTTTCGCTATCGCCTGCGCCTCCTGTATGGCGTCGATCATCACCCCGACCGGATCGTCATGTGCGCCAAAGCCGAGCACGAAGTCCATCACGATCACCGCCACTTCCGGATCGCGCGCCTCCTGCAGCAGGCGGGTGATGCGGTTGCTCGGATCGATCATCGGGTGCGGCCTGCCGTGGGTGAAGTCGTCATCGCCAAAATCCAGGAAGGTGTGGGCCTGGCTGACGTTGATGTCGCTCAGTCGCTTTGCCGGATCGGGCTGGATGTTGCTGTAGACGTCATCGTATTTCTCCAGCGCGGCAAACATCGCTTCATCGCACAGCGTGCCGCCGCAGAACAGGCCGCGAATATACTTTTGTTGCGGAGTCAGGCGGGCGCGTACCTCTTCAATCAGCGGCCAGTTGAGCGGGTGTAGATCGAGGGATTCCTGTTTAATGCCGGTCAGCAGCACCGCTTTAAGGGCTGCCTCTTTGGTGCCGCGGGCAAACTGCAGGCCGTCCTCGTCTGCGGGTGGTGCGTTGCGCCCCAGGAAACATGCAACAACCGGTTTGCGGCAGGCGCGGGCGCGGGCCAGCACTTTCTCCGCCACCGCTGGAGCTGGCGGCTTGGAGATGAGGACGATCGCCTGAGTGTTCTCGTCGGCTTCCAGCATGGCGATCGCGTCGAGCATCATCAGGCCGCCAATTTTTTCGCTCAGATCGCGCCCGCCGGTGCCAATCAGCTGCGACACGCCGCCACCGAATTCGTGAATGCGCACGCTCAGCTCCTGGCTGCCGGTGCCGGACGCCCCGACGATGCCGATCGATCCGCGGCGCACGGCGTTGGCGAAGCACAGCCCCGCGCCGTTAATGATGGCGGTGCCGCAGTCCGGCCCCATCATCAGCAGTCCTTTCTGGTGCGCCAGTTGCTTGAGCGCCAGTTCGTCGTCGAGGGAGACATTATCGGAGAACAGCATCACGTTGAGATCGTTCTCCAGGGCCTGTCGCGCCTCGCGGGCGGCAAAGGTGCCGTTGACGGAGATCACCGCCAGGTTTGCGTCAGGGCGGTGGGCTTTGGCGCTGGCAATAGTGGCGTAGCGGGCTTCATGGGAGCCTGCACTTTCCTTGCGGGTGAATAAGGCTTCAATGGCGGCCAGCGTTTCATCATTCGCCGCCTCGCCTTTAATCACGATCATCAGGTCGCCGTTTTTGGCCTCGGCTAATTCCGGCGTAAGCAGCCCGAGGTTATGTAATACGCCCTTATTCATTTCCGTCGCCATGGCCACGACGGCCTGCTCAACGCCCGGTAATTTATTGGCTTTGGTCGATACCGACATGAGCGAGACGGAATCAAACCAGGTATTCTTTTTGATAACGATTTTGGTGGGCATGGGTTTCTCCTGAATGCGGATAAAAGGGGGCCGCCATCGTGCAAAACGCACGACGGTAGAATGCTTTTTTATGTCGCTGCCAGCCGGAAAGGGCTGGCCGGATTAATTACGCGCCTGCGGCAAGCAGCAGGTCGGCGATTTCATCGAAGCCTTTTTCCCGGGCCAGTTCGAGGGGAGATTTTCCGTATTTATCGGTCATGTGCGGGTTCGCGCCGTTTTCCAACAGCAGCCTGACGATCTCCTGCTGCTTCGCGCCGCCGTCATTGAGGACAATGGCTTCCAGCAGCGGCGTCCAGCCGACAAAGTTGGTGTGGTTGACGTTGATATCGGTTTTTTCCAGCAGCTCGCGAACAATGTCGACGTGGCCTTTTTCACTGGCGGGGGTGATCCCCACGCCGCCAAAGCGCGTAAGGCGATCGAGATCGGGATTCGCAGGAAGTACAATGCGCAGCAAAGTAAGATCGTTGGTCAGGCAGCTAATCAGGAAAGGGTTAAAGCAGGTCTGATCCTGTTTATCAATATCCGCGCCGGCGGCAATTAAATATTCCACACACGGATAATGCTTTTTCAGGCTGGCAATAATAATGGCGGTTCTTTTCTGGCGATTCGTGGCGTTGATATCCACGCCTTTATCGAGGCAGGCTTTAAGCGCATCCACGTTTCCCTGCTCGGCCGCCAGCAGAAATTCAGTCACGAGTTCAGTTGCAGACATATTCACACTCCCTGGTTTTTCATTGCTGATGTCCCGAGAATAGCAACAGCCTTTCAGGAAAAGAATCCGCTTAAAAATCATTCATCGACAGGCAATTCATTATTGAGTTAAATTCAACAGTTCAGCCAAAATGTGCGGGTGTGCACTCTTTTTCTTATGTTTCGCCGCGTTTTTACGCCCGGCGCGACATTATGCTTATGGCTAAAAAAGCCTTGCGCCACGCGGCACGTAGCTACACGTCAAAATTGTGATCCGCTTCAAATGCGGTGTAACTGCGTTGTTAAAATATGTTCAAAACTAATGGTGGACGGGAGCAGTGATATGAATTCCATCTTTACCGAAGAAAACCTGCTGGCCTTCACCATGGCGGCGCGTTACAGCAGCTTCAGCAAGGCGGCGGAAGAGCTGGGCGTGACAACCTCAGCCATCAGCTACACCATCAAGCGCATGGAGACCGGGCTGGACGTGGTGCTGTTCGTGCGTAACACCCGCAACATTGAGCTGACCGAGTCCGGGTTTTACTTTTATCGCAAGGCGACCGACCTGCTGAACGACTTTCACGCCATCAAGCGCGGGATCGACACCATTTCGCAGGGCATCGAAACGCGGGTCAGGATCTGCATTAATCAGCTTTTGTATACGCCCCGCCACACCGCCCGGCTGCTGCAGGTGCTGAAAAAACAGTTTCCGACCTGCCAGATCACGGTGACAACCGAGGTCTACAACGGGGTGTGGGATTCCATCATCAATAATCAGGCTAATATCGCCATCGGCGCGCCGGACACCCTGCTCGACGGCGGCGGCATTGATTACACCGAGATCGGCGCGATTCGCTGGGTCTTTGCGATCTCGCCCGAACACCCGCTGGCATTTACCCCGGAGCCAATTGCCGAAAGCCAGCTGCGCCTGTACCCCAATATCATGGTCGAAGACACGGCCCACACCATCAACAAAAAGGTGGGCTGGCTGCTGCACGGTCAGGAGGCGATTCTGGTGCCGGACTTCAACACCAAATGCCAGTGTCAGATCCTGGGGGAAGGGATTGGATTTTTACCGGAGTATATGGCGCGGGAGGCCGTGGAAGAGGGGCTGCTGGTGACGCGGCGCATTAATAACCCGCGTCAGGATTCGCGCATGCTGCTTGCCACACAGCATGCGGCTACCGGTCAGGTGACCCGCTGGGTTAAACAACAGTTTGGCCCTGAGGGGGTACTGACCGGAATTTATCGCGATTTACTCTGGCGCGCCTAGCTTTTGGTCTGCACCCAGAACGCGTGGATCAGGCCAGGAATATAGCCCAGCAGCGTCAGGACGATATTCAGGATAAATGCCCATCCGAAGCCTTTACCCAGTAAAACACCCAGTGGCGGAAGAATGATTGTAAAGACGATGCGCCAAAAACCCATAAAATCTCCATGCAAGCTAAACAGTTGAATCTAAAAAAGAGTATTCCCTCTAAGCGTAGCCAGTTTACCTGCCCTCGCCATCACTTTTGCACCCTTTTACCCTCTTTTACGCTTTTGACACTGGTTTAATCCATACCATTAGTTTAGCATTATCTTAATTAAGGTAATGCTAAATAACCATGACTGAACTCGAACAACTTCAGGCCAGCGCTGAGCAGGCCGCCACGCTGTTAAAAGCCATGAGCAATCCGCATCGGCTGCTGATCCTGTGTACGCTGTGCGACGCCCCCGGAACCCGCGCGGGCGATCTGGCGCGCGCCACCGGGCTAAGCCCCTCGGCCACCTCTCAGCATCTGGCGCGTATGCGTGAAGAGGGGCTTATCGACAGCACCCGGGAAGCGCAACGCATTCTTTACTCCATCAAAAACGATGCGGTGCATAAGCTTATCAGCACCCTAAAATCCCTTTACTGTCCGTGAGGAGCTGCCATGTCACTTCCTGTTATTTCACCGCAGCAGGCACGCGCCCTGATTGATAAGGGCGCAAAACTTGTCGATATTCGCGATGCCGACGAGTATGCCCGCGAGCATATTCCGGCCGCGCGCGCCATACCGCTGGATTCCTTACCCGGCGAGCTACACCCGGCTCCCGGTGAAACGGTCATTTTTCACTGTCAGTCCGGGATGCGAACCTCAAACAATGCCGCACGTCTTGCCCTGGCGGCGTCGCCTGCGCAGGCATTCGTGGTTGAGGGGGGAATTCAGGGCTGGAAACAGGCCGGGCTGCCGACCATTGAAGACAAAACCCAGCCGCTTCCGCTGATGCGTCAGGTGCAGATCGCCGCCGGGCTGCTGATCCTTTGCGGCGTGTTGCTGGGTTACGGCGTCTCCAGCCTCTTTTTCCTACTGAGCGGATTTGTGGGGGCCGGACTGCTGTTCGCTGGCGTAACCGGTTTTTGCGGCATGGCGCGATTGCTGAAAGTGATGCCGTGGAACCGCCGTACCTCATAAGCAGTAACAGACAGATTAGACTGTACCCCGTCCGGGACGTGGGCTATGGTGAAGATCATTACAATGATGAGGAGGTGCTATGTTTTCTGTCGGCGATTATGTCCAACCGCGTCAGGGCGGTCCTAAATTAAAAGTGCTCGACGTGAAGGGTGAAAGCATTGTGGCCGTACAGGCCAGCGATGAGCAGGGCGAGAAATATACCCTGAAAGCGGCGGACGTTGTGCTGTATACCGAAGAAGGTGACTTCGGCGTCTGCTAAGTCAATAACCGGGCGGACTCTGCCGCCCGATTCACGGATTAGATCAGGAAATCATCCAGGCTCTTACCGTTTGCCAGTGCAGTCGCAATAGGCTTCGGCGTGCGGCCCTGGCCGGTCCACGTTTTCACCTCACCGTTGGCGTCGGTAAAGCGATATTTTGGTTCGCGCGTTTTACGTTTTTTCGCCGGCTGGCCCGCATTGATCAGGTCATTGCCGAGCAAATCGCTCGGGGAAATACCGTCGGCTTTCATCAGCTCCAGCAGCGCATTAATTTTCTCCTGCTGTTCAGCGCGCTGCCGTTCCAATTCCGCCTGCTCGGTGCGTTTTTCCTCAGTCACGATCCTGACTTTTTCCAGCACGTCTTCCAGAACTTCCAGGGATAATTCACGCGCCAGCGCACGAAGCGTACGGATATTATTAAGATTCTGTAACGTCAAAGACATATAAATTAAAAACCTTTTCAGAGGGGTAAATTGAAAATTAAGCTGCAAGAATAATTCATTTTTATCGCAATATCCACCCATGGACCCTTTTTGACATTATTGTAAATATTTTGAAAACATATTATTCATATATCCCCTCAGCACATGGATAGCGTTCCGGCGTATTAATCATCCCATCAATCAATGCTTCCCCGGATGAAAGGCAGGTTTCGGCACACTGTTAGCTCAACACATTGATTTGCAGTAATAAATGCGGGTAAGAGAGAGAAAATAACGCAGCGCGTAAGAAATAACCAATTTTAGAGAATTTTGTGGACAAAACGCCTGCAAATAAAAATTTATCACTAGTTGTTAGTTTATAGCCAGAGACTTATTCTATGCTCGATAAACAAACCAATCTAATGCACTGGCTTAAGCTGCTCAATGCCGTCATTTTGTCCATTTCAAGGAGTTCAGACATGTTCTCACCGCAATCTCGCCTGCGCCACGCGGTAGCGGATACGTTCGCGATGGTTGTCTACTGTTCCGTTGTGAACATGGTGATTGAAATCGTTCTCTCTGGCATGACGTTTGAGCAGTCGCTCTCCTCGCGCCTGGTGGCTATCCCGGTCAATATCCTGATTGCCTGGCCTTACGGGTTTTACCGTGACGCCGTGATGCGCTTTGCCCGCCGCGTTAGCCCGGGTGGATGGGCAAAAAATCTGGCGGATGTGCTGGCGTATGTGACCTTCCAGTCGCCGGTATATGTGGTGATTTTATTGACGGTAGGAGCAAGCTGGCAGCAAATCGCCGCGGCGGTCAGCTCGAATATCGTGGTGTCGATGCTGATGGGTGCGGTGTACGGTTATTTTCTCGACTACTGCCGTCGCCTGTTTAAGGTCAGCCGCTACAGCCAGGCCTGAGCAGGAAGGTAAGCGACTGGCGCAGGCCAGTCGCACGTTTACTGCGCGTCGCCAAACAGTCCCTGCAGGAACCGTTCCAGCGCCATGCGTGAACTGAAACCATGCGGTATACCATAATGCTCATGCCTTTCTCCGCCTAAATAGAGCGGAAATTGCTGATACTGATCGCAGGTTTTAATATCCGAGGCAGGCTCAGCAAATGTCTGACTTCTGTCTTTCAGTGTCGGGTGAATAATGAGAGCCGTACGCCCCATTCTCGCTTCACGGTTGACGTAAACATAATTCTCACCGCGGCGATATCCATAGGCTTTAGTCGTCACCGCATCCATGGTAAATCCCGCCTTTTCAAGAACGCGCGCCACCTCATCAGGTCGTAAATACATATATATTCCTCGTTATCTTTTCCTGCACGGCAACCTTACCGTATTGAGCAATAGCAGCGCCCTCAGAATATTCCATAAACTGCGCAATACGCCGTGACTGACTTCAGATATTAAATTCATGAGCTAAACTAAACGGGAATGCAAAATTAAGGAGGATCGTATGTTTAACAGACCGAACCGAAACGAAATTAACGACGACGCTCAGGATATTCGTAACGATGTCAGCCAATTAGCGGACACGCTGGAGGAAGTGCTGAAATCCTGGGGTTCTGATGCGAAGGACGAAGCAGATGCCGCGAAACGTAAGGCTCAGTCTCTGCTGCGTGAAACCCGTGCCCGGATGAACGGCCGTTCACGCACTTCACAGGCCGCCTGCGACGCGATGAGCTGCGCCAGCACCTTCGTGCGTGAGAAACCGATGTGCGCGCTGGGAACCGTCGCCGCCGTCGGTATTTTTGTCGGCGCATTGCTCAGCCTGCGTAAGTAATTCGCGGTGAACGCTGCCCCGGTTGCCTCAGGCGCCGGGGCTTTTCTTTGCCTGCTGCGCTGAAAAACCCGTACAGCACACCCTGCCCCGCTATGCTCATCATCGTGGCGATATCAATCTAAATTTCCCATATCTTGTATGGTTGAAACTTATCACAACTACATCTAGTATTCCCTTTAGCAAGATACACACAACCTGACGCGATACATCGCGCCGCTTTCTCATTCTAAATGGAAATACGAATCATGAGCATTATTATTTACACTCGTAACAATTGTGTTCAGTGCCACGCCACCAAACGCGCCATGGAAAGCCGCGGCGTTGCGTTTGAGATGGTGAATATCGACACGGTCCCGGACGCCGCAGACTCTCTGCGTGCGCAGGGTTTCCGGCAGTTGCCGGTGGTGATCGCCGGGGAAACCAGCTGGTCTGGCTTTCGCCCGGATATGATCAACCGCCTTGCCGCCCAGGCCGCCCGTGCATGAGTGGGCTGGTCTTCTTCTCCAGCAGCTCGGAAAACACGCTCCGCTTTATGGCGCGCGTCGGGTTGCCTGCGATCCGCATTCCGCTCAACGAGCGGGAGCGGATTCAGGTGACTGAACCCTACATCCTGGTGGTGCCCAGCTATGGCGGCGGCGGAACAGCGGGGGCCGTGCCCCGGCAGGTGATCCGCTTTCTTAACGATCCTCAAAACCGACAGCTTATCCGCGGCGTGATCGCGGCGGGTAACCGTAATTTCGGCGATGCGTTTGGACGCGCCGGGGATGTCATCTCTCAAAAATGCGGCGTGCCGTATCTCTATCGCTTTGAACTGATGGGGACACAGCAGGACGTAGAAAACGTGCGTAAAGGAGTGAACGAATTTTGGCAACGACAACCGCAGAACCCGTAGTCCAGGCGACACCGGATTACCACGCATTAAACGCGATGCTTAACCTCTACGATCGTGAGGGGCACATACAGTTTGGCAAAGACCATGATGCGGTGGACGCCTTTTTTGCCACCCACGTTCGCCCGAACACCGTGGCTTTTGAGAGCATCCAACAGCGTCTCGATTATCTTGTCAAAGAGGGCTACTACGAAGAGCGCGTGCTCGCCCGCTACGGGCGTGACGCCATCGTTAAGCTGTTCGAGCATGCGCACGCCAGGGGTTTTCGCTTCCAGACCTTTCTCGGGGCGTGGAAGTATTACACCAGCTACACCCTGAAAACCTTCGACGGTAAACGCTATCTCGAAACCTTTGAGGATCGGGTGGTGATGGTGGCACTCACCCTGGCGCAGGGGGATGAGGCGCTGGCCGTGCAACTCACCGATGAGATCCTCTCGGGCCGTTTCCAGCCAGCCACCCCAACCTTTCTCAACGCCGGGAAAGCGCAGCGCGGCGAACTGGTCTCCTGCTTCCTGCTGCGCATCGAAGACAATATGGAGTCGATTGGCCGGGCGGTGAACTCGGCTTTACAGCTCTCTAAACGCGGCGGCGGCGTGGCGTTTCTGCTCTCCAACCTGCGCGAAGCGGGTGCGCCGATTAAGCGCATCGAAAACCAGTCCTCCGGCGTTATTCCGGTGATGAAAATGCTCGAGGATGCGTTCTCCTACGCTAACCAGCTGGGTGCGCGTCAGGGAGCCGGGGCGGTGTATCTGCATGCGCACCACCCGGATATCCTGCGTTTTCTGGATACCAAACGCGAAAACGCCGATGAAAAAATTCGCATTAAAACCCTGTCACTTGGCGTGGTGATCCCGGATATCACCTTCCAACTGGCGAAAGAGAATGCCGATATGGCGCTGTTCTCACCCTACGATATCGAACGTCTTTACGGTAAAGCCTTTGGCGACGTGGCGATAAGCGAACGTTACGATGAACTCGTGGCCGACGATCGCATCCGCAAAAAGTACATAAACGCCCGCGATTTCTTCCAGACGCTCGCCGAGATCCAGTTTGAGTCCGGCTATCCGTACATCATGTACGAGGACACGGTAAACCGCGCCAATCCGATTGCCGGGCGCATCAACATGAGCAACCTGTGCTCGGAAATTTTGCAGGTCAACGCGGCGTCGACCTATGACGAAAACCTTGATTACGCCGACGTGGGCAAGGATATCTCCTGCAACCTCGGGTCGCTGAATATTGCGCACACCATGGACTCCCCCGATTTTGGCCGCACCGTGGAGACCGCCGTACGCGGGCTTACGGCGGTGTCGGACATGAGCCATATTCGCAGCGTGCCCTCGATTGAAGCGGGCAACGCCGCGTCGCACGCCATCGGCCTTGGGCAGATGAACCTGCATGGTTATCTGGCGCGCGAAGGAATAGCCTACGGCAGCCCCGAAGGGCTGGATTTCACCAATATCTATTTCTACACCATCACCTGGCACGCGCTGCACACTTCAATGATGCTGGCGCGCGAGCGCGGCCAGCGGTTCGCGGGCTTTGAGCAGTCGCGCTACGCCAGCGGCGAGTATTTTAATCAGTATCTGGAAAATGACTGGCAGCCGAAAACCGAAAAGGTGCGCCAGTTGTTTGCCCGCGCCGGGGTCACGCTGCCCACGCGCGCGATGTGGCAGCAACTGCGCGATGAGGTGATGCAACACGGCATCTATAACCAAAACCTGCAGGCGGTGCCGCCCACGGGGTCGATCTCCTACATCAACCACGCCACGTCGAGCATCCACCCGATTGTGTCGAAAATTGAGATCCGCAAGGAAGGCAAAACCGGCCGCGTCTATTACCCGGCCCCGTTTATGACCAACGAGAACCTGGCCCTGTATCAGGACGCGTATGAGATCGGCCCGGAGAAGATCATCGATACCTACGCCGAGGCGACAAAACATGTGGATCAGGGTCTGTCGCTGACGCTTTTCTTCCCGGATACCGCCACCACGCGCGATATCAACCGGGCGCAGATCTATGCCTGGAAGAAAGGCATCAAGACGCTCTACTACATTCGCCTGCGCCAGCTTGCGCTGGAAGGCACCGAAATCGAAGGCTGCGTGTCCTGCGCGCTGTAAGGAGAAAGGATGAAACTGTCACGCGTGAGTGCCGTTAACTGGAACAAGATCCAGGACGATAAAGACCTGGAGGTGTGGAACCGCCTGACCAGCAACTTCTGGTTGCCAGAGAAAGTGCCGTTATCTAACGATATTCCGGCCTGGCAAACGCTTAGCCACGCCGAGCAGCAGCTGACCATCCGCGTCTTTACCGGGCTGACGCTGCTCGACACCATTCAGAATACCGTGGGTGCGCCCGCGCTGATGAGTGACGCGCTGACGCCGCATGAAGAGGCGGTGATGTCGAACATCAGCTTTATGGAGGCGGTTCACGCCCGCTCCTACAGCTCGATTTTCTCAACCCTGTGTCAGACCAAAGATGTGGACGCCGCGTACGACTGGAGTGAGGAGTGCGAATCATTGCAGCGCAAGGCGAACCTGGTGCTGGAGTATTATCAGGCCGACGATCCGCTGAAGAAGAAAATCGCCAGCGTATTTCTGGAATCGTTCCTGTTCTATTCCGGATTCTGGCTGCCGATGTACTGGTCGAGCCGCGGCAAGCTGACCAACACCGCCGATTTGATTCGTCTGATCATTCGCGATGAAGCCGTACACGGATATTACATTGGCTATAAATATCAGAAAGGGCTGGAGAGCGTCAGCGAAGCCCGGCGCGAGGAGCTGAAAGGCTTTGCGCTGGATCTGCTGATGGATCTCTATGACAACGAGCTGAGCTATACCGAGGCGCTGTACGCCGGCTCCGGCTGGGAGGACGAGGTCAAAGCGTTTCTCTGCTACAACGCCAATAAGGCGCTGATGAACCTCGGCTACGAGGCGCTGTTTCCACCGGACATGGCGGACGTAAACCCGGCCATTCTGGCGGCGCTTTCACCCAATGCTGATGAAAACCACGATTTCTTCTCCGGCTCCGGATCGTCTTACGTAATGGGCAAAGCGGTTGAAACTGAAGATGAGGATTGGGATTTTTAAATCATTATTCCCCTCACGCTGCCCTCTCCCCTCAGGGCAGCGTGAGGGGATAATTAACGTTCATTAATTTATGATAAATCCCATGATTTTCTCCCTTATATTTCCCTGGCTACTACACTGTAATTTCCACGTCATATTCGCCTGAATCTCTTCGATACAGGCGAAATTTCCCGATGCAGAAACAAAAAATTGAGAAAAATTGAAACTGCCCTCAGCCCTTCTATCATGGGAAATTCAGCCGTTTCGCCTGTGGCAAAATTCGTGCCATAAGCAAACCCAGGGTTGTCTCAGATTCTGAGTATGTTAGGGTAATGCCAGTTAACTATTTACCATGGTAATGATATCGACATAAACAAATAACAGGACACTCTATATTGCATGGCAATTAAATTAGAAGTGAAAAATCTTTATAAAATATTTGGCGAGCATCCGCAGCGCGCATTCAAATATATTGAGAAAGGCCTCTCGAAAGAACAAATTCTGGAAAAAACCGGGCTATCGCTTGGCGTTAAAGACGCCAGTCTGGCCATTGAAGAAGGCGAGATTTTTGTCATCATGGGATTATCCGGTTCGGGTAAATCCACTATGGTTCGCCTTCTCAATCGCCTGATTGAACCCACCCGTGGACAGGTGCTGATTGATGGCGTGGATATCGCCAGAATATCAGATGCTGAGCTTCGCGAGGTGCGCAGAAAGAAGATTGCAATGGTCTTTCAGTCATTTGCGCTGATGCCACACATGACGGTATTAGATAATACCGCCTTTGGCATGGAATTAGCAGGCGCAGGCGCCGCTGAACGTCAGGAAAAAGCGCTGGATGCATTACGTCAGGTGGGCCTTGAAAATTATGCCCACGCTTATCCAGATGAACTTTCTGGTGGGATGCGTCAGCGCGTAGGATTAGCCCGCGCATTAGCCATTAATCCCGATATTTTATTAATGGATGAAGCCTTCTCCGCGCTCGATCCGCTAATTCGTACTGAAATGCAGGATGAGCTGGTAAAATTACAGGCTAAACATCAACGAACCGTGGTATTTATTTCTCACGATCTTGATGAAGCCATGCGTATTGGCGATCGCATTGCCATTATGCAAAACGGTGAAGTCGTGCAGGTCGGTACACCGGATGAAATACTCAATAATCCGGCGAATGATTATGTGCGAACCTTCTTCCGCGGTGTGGATATTAGCCAGGTGTTTAGCGCCAAAGATATTGCGCGCCGCACGCCGAACGGCATCATTCGCAAAACGCCAGGCTTCGGCCCACGCTCCGCGCTCAAACTGCTGCAGGATGAAGACCGTGAATACGGTTATCTGGTTGAACGCGGTAACAAATTTGTTGGCGTGGTCTCCATCGACTCCCTGAAAACCGCTCTGGCTGAAAATCAGAGCATTGATGCGGCCGTGATCGACGCCCCGCTTGCCGTGGACGCCGAAACGCCGCTTAGCGAGCTGCTCTCACACGTTGGCCAGGCACCCTGTGCCGTTCCGGTCGTCGGTGAAGAACAACAGTACGTCGGCATCATCTCAAAACGCATGTTGCTGCAGGCTTTAGATCGCGAGGGGACAAACAATGGCTGATCAATCTAACCCGTGGGGCACCACTGAAGCAGCGGACAGCGCTGCACAATCTGCCGACGCGTGGGGGTCATCCACGCCTGCGCCAACCGATGGCGGCACGGCGGACTGGCTCAACAGCGCACCTGCACCGGCGCCTGAACACTTCAATATTATGGATCCGTTCCACAAAACGCTGATCCCGCTCGACCGCTGGGTAACCGAAGGGATCGACTGGGTGGTGACGCACTTCCGCCCGGTATTCCAGGGGATCCGCGTCCCGGTGGATTACATCCTGAACGGTTTCCAGCAGATGTTGCTGGGTATGCCCGCGCCGGTAGCGATTATTCTGTTCTCCCTGATCGCCTGGCAGTTTGGCAGCGCGGGGATGGGGGTCGCCACGCTGATCTCGCTGATTGCCATCGGGGCGATTGGTGCATGGTCGCAGGCGATGATCACCCTGGCGCTGGTCTTAACCGCCCTGCTCTTCTGCGTGGTGATCGGCCTGCCGATGGGGATCTGGCTGGCGCGAAGCCCGCGGGCGGCGAAGATCATTCGCCCGCTGCTGGACGCCATGCAGACCACGCCTGCGTTCGTCTACCTGGTACCTATCGTCATGCTGTTCGGTATTGGTAACGTGCCGGGCGTGGTGGTGACCATTATCTTCGCCCTGCCGCCGATTATTCGTCTGACCATTCTGGGGATTAACCAGGTGCCAGCCGATCTCATTGAGGCGTCACGCTCGTTCGGTGCAAGCCCGCGTCAGATGCTGTTTAAGGTTCAGCTTCCGCTGGCCATGCCAACCATCATGGCAGGCGTTAACCAGACGCTGATGCTGGCGCTGTCGATGGTGGTTATCGCCTCGATGATCGCCGTGGGCGGTCTGGGCCAGATGGTGCTGCGCGGCATTGGCCGGCTCGATATGGGGCTGGCTACCGTAGGCGGCGTGGGCATTGTGATCCTCGCCATTATTCTTGACCGCCTGACCCAGGCCGTCGGTCGTGATTCACGCAGTCGCGGCAACCGTCGCTGGTATACCACCGGCCCTGTCGGGTTAATCACCCGCCCTTTCACGAAATCAAAATAAGGAACAACGATGCGACATAAGGTACTTTTTGCCACAGCGTTTGCCACCCTTGTCTCCACCAGCACGTTTGCGGCAGACCTGCCGGGCAAAGGCATCACCGTACAGCCGGTGCAGAGCACCATTTCGGAAGAGAGTTTCCAGACGTTGATCGTCAGCCGCGCGCTGGAAAAACTGGGCTACACGGTGAACACGCCGAGCGAAGTGGATTACAACGTGGGCTATACCTCCATTGCCTCCGGCGATGCGACGTTCACCGCCGTTAACTGGCAGCCACTGCACGACGACATGTATGCTGCTGCGGGCGGGGACAAGAAGTTTTATCGTGAAGGCACCTTCGTGACCGGCGCGGCGCAGGGTTATCTGATCGACAAGAAAACCGCCGAGCAGTATCACATCACCAATATTGAACAGCTGAAAGATCCGAAGATCGCCAAACTGTTCGACACCAACGGTGACGGCAAGGCCGATATGATGGGCTGCTCACCGGGCTGGGGCTGCGAGGCGGTCATTAACCACCAGAACAAAGCCTTCGATCTGGAGAAAACCGTCGACGTAAGCCACGGCAACTACTCGGCGATGATGGCCGATACCATTGCCCGCTTCAAAGAGGGTAAGCCGGTTATCTATTACACCTGGACCCCATACTGGGTGAGCGACGTGCTGAAGCCGGGTAAAGACGTGGTGTGGCTGCAGGTGCCGTTCTCTTCTCTGCCGGGCGAGCAGAAAGATATCGACACTAAGCTGCCGAACGGCATGAACTACGGCTTCCCGGTCAATACCATGCACATCGTTGCCAACAAAGCCTGGGCTGAGAAAAACCCGGCGGCGGCGAAGCTGTTCTCGGTAATGAAACTGCCGCTGGCGGACATCAACGCCCAGAACGCCATGATGCATGACGGCAAATCGTCTGAAGCGGACGTGAAAGGCCATGTCGACGGCTGGATCAAAGCCCACCAGCAGCAGTTTGATGGTTGGGTGAAAGAGGCGCTGGCCGCGCAGAAGTAATGCTTTGTCCCTTCACTCCTGCCCTCTCCCTCCGGGAGAGGGTCAGGGTAAGGGAGACCTAAACCGCACAATCCACCACGTAACAACTCCCCAACATTCTCAATCATTCGGTATGATGGTTTCCGGAAAAATAATCACTCAACTGACGATCCGCAAACCTGATGACCAAATCAACTCAAGGGCTTAGCCCGGCGCTTATCCTTTTAATGTCTGTGGCAACGGGCCTTGCCGTCGCCAGCAACTATTACGCACAGCCTCTGCTCGACACCATCGCCCGCGCGTTTGACCTCTCTGCCAGCTCGGCGGGTTTTATTGTGACGGCCGCGCAGCTCGGCTATGCCGCAGGGCTGCTGTTCCTCGTCCCGCTCGGTGATATGTTTGAGCGTCGCATGCTGATTGTCTCCATGACGCTGCTGGCCGCAGGCGGCATGCTGATTACCGCAAGCAGCCAGTCGCTGGGGATGATGATCCTCGGCACCGCGTTGACGGGGCTGTTCTCGGTGGTGGCGCAAATTCTGGTCCCGCTCGCCGCTACGCTTGCCGCACCGGAAAAGCGTGGCAAAGTGGTCGGGACCATCATGAGCGGCCTGCTGCTGGGGATTTTGCTGGCGCGAACCGTTGCGGGGCTGCTGGCGAGTCTCGGCGGATGGCGTACCGTGTACTGGGTGGCGAGCGTGCTGATGGTAATCATGGCCCTGGCGCTGTGGCGTGGTCTGCCAAAGGTGACGCAGGAAAACCACCTGAACTATCCCCAGCTTCTGGCCTCCGTTTTTAGCCTGTTCACTCAGGATAAACTGCTGCGTACCCGCGCTATTCTGGGCTGTTTCACTTTTGCCAACTTTAGCATTCTGTGGACATCGATGGCGTTCCTGCTCGCTGCGCCGCCGTTTAACTATTCCGAAGGTGTGATTGGCCTGTTTGGCCTCGCAGGGGCGGCAGGTGCCCTGGGCGCGCGTCCGGCCGGTGGGCTGGCCGATAAGGGCAAGTCGCACATGACCACCAGCGCCGGGCTAGTGCTGTTGCTGCTCTCGTGGGCCGCTATCTGGTATGGACATGTTTCCGTGCTGGCGCTGATCGTCGGTATTCTGGTGCTCGACCTCACCGTGCAGGGCGTGCACATCACTAACCAGACCGTCATTTACCGGGTGAAGCCTGAAGCGCGTAACCGCCTGACCGCGGGCTACATGACCAGCTACTTTATCGGCGGTGCAGCCGGGTCGTTGATTTCGGCCTCTGCCTGGCAGCATGCCGGCTGGACGGGTGTCTGCGCCATCGGGGCCATTGTCGCCACGCTGAACCTGCTGGTCTGGTGGCGCGGCTATCATCGGCAGGACGCGATTCATTAAGTTTTACATTGCTTTGGGCCTCTTAGGGTGTAAAGGGGCCCTGCTCTCTGTTAATGTAAACGTAATCATTTATCCCAGAAATTTTAATGTGGGTGACATATTTACAACCGGCATGAATAGTTCAGACCCCCGTCCTCACATCCTCCTTCCCTGGGAAATTCCCCGCCCTTTCTGTGCTCACCGGGTCACGGACCTACCCGGCGCTTTATGATGGTGACATTCATGCTGCGGATATAACCGCACAAATAATTCATTTACATTATTTGTCACTATCGTTACTATATCGGCTGTAATTAATGAGGTTATGCCCAAATGGATAGTTCGTTTACGCCCATTGAACAAATGCTTAAATTCCGCGCCAGTCGTCATGAGGACTTCCCGTATCAGGAGATCCTGTTGACCCGCCTGTGCATGCACATGCAGGGTAAGCTGCTGGATAACCGTAATAAGATGCTGAAAGCTCAAGGGATTAACGAGACGTTATTTATGGCGTTGATTACGCTGGAGTCTCAGGAAAACCACAGTATTCAGCCGTCTGAGCTGAGCTGCGCGCTGGGCTCGTCCCGCACCAATGCTACCCGTATTGCCGATGAGCTGGAAAAACGCGGCTGGATTGAGCGCCGTGAAAGCGACAACGATCGTCGTTGCCTGCATCTGCAACTGACCGATAAAGGTCACCAATTCCTGCGTGAGGTGCTGCCACCTCAGCACAACTGCCTGCACCAGCTTTGGTCTGCCCTCAGCACCGCCGAGCGCGAGCAGCTTGAGCAAATCACGCGCAAACTTCTTACCCGTCTGGACCAGATGGATGAAGATGGCGCCGTTCTTGAGGCGCTGCGCTAACGCGACAACACGCTCGAACATCCAGAGTTTAAAAAGAAAATCGACAGGCCAGCACGTAATACTGCTGGCCTTTCTGACAACAGGTCGGCTCAGCCGATGTGAAAATAAGAAGATTGTGGAGAACAACAATGAGCGCAAATGCGGAGACCACCAACCCGCAGCAACCGGCCAACAAGAAAGGTAAACGTAAGGGCGCCCTTCTTCTGTTGACCTTGCTCTTTATTATTATTGCCGTGGCATATGGGATTTATTGGTTTTTGGTATTGCGTCACGTCGAAGAGACGGACGATGCCTACGTGGCAGGGAACCAGGTACAAATTATGGCGCAGGTGTCGGGCAGCGTGACGAAAGTCTGGGCTGACAATACCGACTTTGTGCAAAAAGGCGATGTGCTGGTCACGCTCGACCCGACCGACGCCCAACAGGCGTTTGAAAAAGCGCAGACGCAGCTGGCCTCCAGCGTGCGTCAAACCCGCCAGCTGATGATCAACAGTAAACAGCTGCAGGCCAGCATCGATGTGCAGAAAACCGCACTGGCGCAGGCCCAGAGCGACCTGAACCGTCGCGTTCCGCTCGGCACCGCCAACCTGATTGGCCGTGAAGAGCTGCAGCACGCGCGTGACGCCGTGGCCAGCGCGCAGGCCCAGTTGGATGTCGCCATTCAGCAATACAACGCCAACCAGGCGATGGTGCTGGGCACCAGTCTGGAAAACCAGCCTGCGGTAAAACAGGCGGCGACCGAAGTGCGTAACGCATGGCTTGCCCTGCAGCGTACCAAAATCGTCAGCCCAATGACCGGCTACGTCTCTCGCCGCTCGGTTCAGCCTGGCGCGCAGATCGGCACAACGACCCCGCTGATGGCGGTGGTTCCGGCAAACAACCTGTGGGTGGATGCCAACTTCAAAGAGACGCAGCTTGCCCACATGCGTATCGGCCAGACCGCAACCGTTGTCAGCGACATCTACGGTGATGACGTGAAATACACCGGTAAAGTGGTGGGTCTCGATATGGGTACCGGCAGCGCATTTAGCCTGCTGCCTGCGCAGAACGCCACCGGTAACTGGATCAAAGTGGTTCAGCGTCTGCCCGTGCGTATCGAACTGGATGCCAAACAGCTGGCGGATCATCCGCTGCGTATTGGCCTTTCCACGCTGGTGACGGTCGATACCGCCAACCGCGACGGACAGATCCTGGCAAGCCAGGTGCGTAGCAGCCCGGCGTACGAAAGTAACGCCCGTGAAATTAACCTCGATCCGGTCAACAAGCTGATCGATGACATCGTGAAGGCAAACGCCGGTTAAGCCGAAGGTGAGCGCTATGCAACAGCAAAAGCCGCAAAAACCGCTGGAAGGGGCGCAACTGGTCATTATGACCATTGCGCTTTCGCTGGCGACATTCATGCAGGTGCTGGACTCCACCATCGCAAACGTGGCGATCCCAACGATTGCCGGTAACCTTGGCTCGTCGCTGAGCCAGGGAACCTGGGTCATTACCTCGTTCGGGGTGGCGAACGCCATCTCTATCCCTATCACCGGCTGGCTGGCGAAGCGCGTCGGTGAGGTGAAACTGTTCCTATGGTCGACTATCGCCTTTGTACTCGCCTCGTGGGCGTGCGGCGTGTCATCCAGCCTGACCATGCTGATCTTCTTCCGCGTGATCCAGGGGATCGTTGCCGGGCCCTTGATTCCGCTGTCGCAGAGTCTGCTGCTCAACAACTATCCACCCGCCAAACGCTCTATCGCGCTGGCGCTGTGGTCAATGACGGTGATTGTCGCCCCGATTTGCGGTCCTATTCTGGGCGGCTATATCAGCGATAACTATCACTGGGGCTGGATCTTCTTCATCAACGTGCCGATTGGCGCGGTCGTGGTGATGTTGACCCTGCAAACGCTGCGCGGTCGCGAAACCCGAACCGAGCAGCGGCGAATTGATGCCGTTGGCCTGGCGCTGCTGGTGCTGGGGATTGGTAGCCTGCAGGTGATGCTCGATCAGGGTAAAGAGCTGGACTGGTTTAACTCGAAAGAGATTATCGTTCTGACGGTTGTCGCGGTGATCTCGCTGAGCTTCCTGATTGTCTGGGAGCTGACGGACGATAACCCAATTGTCGATCTCTCGCTCTTTAAGTCGCGAAACTTCACCATCGGCTGCCTGTGTATCAGCCTGGCCTATATGCTCTACTTCGGCGCAATTGTGTTGCTGCCGCAGCTTTTGCAGGAGGTATACGGCTACACCGCAACCTGGGCAGGGCTGGCCTCTGCGCCGGTTGGGCTGATCCCAGTGCTGCTGTCGCCGATTATTGGCCGCTTCGCCCACAAGCTCGATATGCGCAGGCTGGTGACGTTCAGCTTCATTATGTATGCCGTGTGCTTCTACTGGCGCGCCTATACCTTCGAACCGGGCATGGACTTTGGCGCCTCCGCGTGGCCGCAGTTTATTCAGGGCTTCGCCGTGGCGTGCTTCTTTATGCCGCTCACCACCATCACGCTTTCCGGCTTGCCGCCTGAGCGTATGGCGGCGGCGTCGAGCCTGTCGAACTTTACCCGAACGCTGGCAGGCTCCATCGGGACATCGATCACCACCACGCTCTGGACCAACCGTGAATCAATGCACCATGCCCAGCTGACGGAAGCGGTGAATCCGTTTAACCCGAATGCCCAGCAGATGTACAGCCAGCTGCAGGGTATGGGCATGACGGAGCAGCAGGCGTCCGGCTGGATCGCCCAGCAGATCACCAACCAGGGGCTGATTATCTCCGCCAACGAGATTTTCTGGATCTCAGCAGGGATTTTCCTCGTGCTGCTGGGGCTGGTGTGGTTTGCCAGACCACCGTTTGGTGCCGGTAGCGGCGGCGGCGGCGCGCACTAACCTTTTGTGCAGGATGCCGGGCGGCGGCTACGCCTTATCCGGCCTATGTTAACCGGCACATCCGTAGGCCCGGTAAGGCGTAGCCGCCACCGGGCAACCATCGCCACCCTTGTCCAAAACGCGACAGCGATTGTCAGTTCCGATAAAGCAGCGCACCTGAAATCGATTCACGATAGTGAAAAGACAACAGGAGCGCATCATGCTGAACACACCCGCCGACAAATACCAACCCTACCCTACCGTTTCATTGCCCGACCGCCGCTGGCCTGAACAACGCATTACCCATGCGCCACGCTGGCTCTCAACGGACTTACGCGATGGCAACCAGGCGCTTGCCGAGCCGATGGACAGCGCGCGCAAGCTGCAGTTCTGGGATCTGCTGCTGAGCTGTGGATTCAAAGAGATTGAGGTCGCCTTTCCGTCGGCCTCGCAGACCGACTTCAACTTTGTTCGCCAGCTGATTGAAGAGAACCGCATTCCGGATGACGTCACGATTCAGGTGTTAACCCAGGCGAGGGAAGATCTGATCCTCCGCACTTTTGAGTCCCTGCGCGGCGCAAAACAGGCCACGGTGCATCTCTATAACGCGACCGCCCCGCTGTTTCGTCGCCTGGTGTTCGGCATGGAGAAGGCGCACGTCGTGGAGCTGGCCACGCGGTCCACGCGCCTGATCCGTCAGCTTTGCGAGGCTAACCCTGAAACTCACTGGCAGTATGAATACTCGCCGGAAACCTTCTGTTTTACCGAGCCGGAGTTTGCCCTGGAGATTTGCGAAGCCGTGACGGACATCTGGCAGCCGTGCGCCGAACGCCCGATGGTGATCAACTTACCCGCCACCGTAGAAGTCAACACGCCGAACGTCTATGCCGATCAGATTGAGTATTTCTGCCGCCACTTTAGCCGCCGCCGCGACGTTTGTATCAGCGTGCACCCGCATAACGACCGAGGCACCGGCGTTGCCAGCGCGGAGCTGGCCGTGATGGCCGGGGCCGACCGCGTGGAGGGCTGCCTGTTTGGTAACGGCGAGCGCACGGGCAACGTCTGCCTGGTGACGCTGGCGATGAACCTCTACAGCCAGGGCGTTAGCCCGAACCTTGACTTCAGCGAGATGGCGCGCGTGGTGGAAGTGGTAGAAAACTGTAATCAGCTTCCGGTCCATCCGCGCCATCCGTGGGCCGGCCGGCTGGCCTACACCGCGTTTTCCGGCTCGCATCAGGATGCGATTAAAAAAGGTTTTGATGCCCGCAAGCCTGACGCGCGCTGGGAGATGCCTTATCTGCCGGTCGACCCACAGGATATTGGCTGCACGTACGAAGCGGTGATCCGCGTGAACAGCCAGTCCGGTAAGAGCGGGAGCGCGTGGCTGATAGAGCAGAACCATGGATTGAAATTACCCCGTGCGTTGCAGCAGGACTTTAGCCAGCACGTGCAGCAGGAAACCGACCGTCACGGAAAAGAGATGACCCAGAACGCGCTCTGGCAGCTGTTCCGCAGCCGCTACGGCCTGGTGGCGACGCCGCGCTTTGCGCTGCAGTCCTATCGCAGCGACAGCGAGCAGGACGGGCAGTTACGCTTGACGGCAAGTATCCTGACCGAGGGAGGAACCCGCCAGCTGGACGGACAGGGAAACGGCTTGTTATCCGCCGCGGTTAACGGGCTGAGCCGCTGGATCAATGCGCCGTTTGCGATCAAGGATTATCACGAACACACGCTGGGCGAGCGCAGCGACAGCCGTTCAGTGGCCTATATTCGCTGCCTGTTCCAGGACGGCAGCAGCCGCTGGGGCGTGGGGATCGACAGTGACGTGGCGCGCGCTTCGCTGCAGGCGCTGCTGAATGCCGTCGGTTAACCGTCTTTGAAATACTCGCTGGGTGAAATGCCCATCACCCGGCGGAACATTGCGGTAAAGGCGCTGTGGCTGCCATAGCCCAGATCCAGCGCCACGCGTAATACCGGCTGGCCCTGCGCCAGCCGTACCAGCGCCTCCAGCAAACGCGCCCTTCTCACCCACTCGCCGTAGCGTAACCCCGTCTGCTGCTGAAAATGGCGGTTCAGCGTGCGCTCACTCATCCCGAGGGCGTTGGCAGCCTGGGCGCTGCTCCAGGGTTCACCCGGAGAATGGCGAATACGCAGGCTAAGCGTACGTAACGGTTCACTTTGCGGTTCGGGCAGATGAAAGGGCAGCACCGGCATCACGCGGATTTCATCCAGAATCAACTCATACACGCGTTCATCGCGGCTGCCGGGCGCGTAAGACTCGGGAAGCGTCAGGGAGGCGAGGATCAGCTCGCGCAACAGCGCGGAGATCTGCACGATCTGGCAGGTGGCCGGGAGATCGGCGCGCGCCAGCGGATCGATAAACAGCGTGCGGGCAGCAACGTTGCCGGAGATACGCAGGGAATGCGGTGTATCCGCCGGTAGCCAGACGCCGCGCCCCGGTGGGACAACCCAACAGCCGGAGGCGGTGTCCACCCGCACCACGCCGCTCAGGCTGTGCAGCAGCTGGGCGCAGTCGTGCTGATGCCACGGCTCGCTATCGCCATGAAGGTAATCATGCGCAAAGGGAATGAGGGGGCGATGGGTAAAGGAGAAGGTTGCGGTTGTGGTCATGGGCTAACAACCCTCACCCTACCCTCTCCCTGAGGGAGAGGGAAAAGGTGCACTAGATGTGCAGTTCCTGCAGTTTTTCTTTCGGCAGCGCCAGTTCGTCGTTGCTGTTCACGCGGACATCACGTTCGATGATGTGGCGCGCGATCTCCTGCGCTTCTTCCAGAGAGTGCATCTGGTAAGTACCGCACTGGTATACGTTCAGCTCAGGGATCTGATTCTGCTCTTTTACCTTCAGCACGTCCTGCATCGCCGCTTTCCAGGCATCCGCCACGCGTTTTTCTTCCGGCGTGCCAATCAGGCTCATGTAGAAACCGGTCCGGCAGCCCATTGGAGAGATATCGATGATCTCCACGCCGTTGCCGTTCAGGTGGTCACGCATAAACCCGGCGAAAAGGTGCTCCAGGGTGTGAATGCCTTTTTCAGGCATCACTTCTTTGTTCGGCACGCAGAAGCGCAGATCGAAAACGGTGATCGTGTCGCCGTGCGGGGTGTGCATGGTCTTCGCCACACGTACAGCAGGTGCTTCCATACGGGTATGGTCGACGGTAAAGCTATCTAATAACGGCATACGTCACCTCCGATAGTGATTTTTTTTAAAATAAACTGAACTCTTCTACAGAATGCGCGTCTGAGTATATGAAAGACGCGCATTTGTTATCATCATCCCTGAATTCAGAGATGTATATTTTGGCCACAGCGATGTGGCCTTTTTCTTTTGGCTCAGGCCTGCTTCGCCAGAAACGCCTCAAACGACTCGGTATCTGCCGCCTCGACCTCTCTCTGACGCACGATAGACGCCTCGCGTTCCGCCACAAAATCGGCTTCACTCAGCACCTCTAACGGCTCCTGCATCAGCATCTCACGGTACTCCGCTGCAAGCGAACGCCCGGTACCGCCAATGCCCTGATCAATCATAGAACGCAAGATACGCGCTGAGAACGTCAGTTCAGGGTTATCAAAACTTTCGACCAGCTGGTCGCACACTTTTTGATACTCCTCACCGCCATAGACGCTGTCCAGAGTCTGGGCGACACGTTTCAGATCGCGGAACAGATCTTTGCCTACCTTCGGTAGCGGGAATTGCGCGGTTTCACAGCCAATGCCCAGCGTCAGACCCGGTTTGCGCCCTTCCAGAATCACCCGATTCCAGTTCGTGCGGGTGCAGAGCAACTCATCCGCACTCATTTCCGGCGCATCCGCCAGCACGCACCAGACCATAAACAGATCGAGGAAGCGAACCTGCTGTTCATCAACGCCTATCGGTGAGAACGGGTTAATATCGAGCGAGCGAACTTCGATATACTCAATACCCCCGCGCTGCAGCGCATCCGACGGCGTTTCACCGCTGCGCGTTACGCGCTTCGGACGAATAGGCGCATACAGTTCATTCTCAATCTGCAGCACGTTGCTGTTGATTTGCAGGCGCTTGCCGTCTTTTTCGAGGCCGATTTTTTCGTACTCTTCGGACGGCGTTTTGATCGCCCGCTTCAATCCTGCCACATATTCATGCAATTCGTTAAACGTAATACCGAGATTGCTTTGCGATTTATTGGTATAGCCAAGATCGCTCAGGCGCAGAGATGTGGCATACGGCAGGTAGTACATACCGCACTCGGTCTTCTCAAACGGCAATGTGGTCGGTTTCCCCTGCAGGAACGACGAGCAGATGGCCGGAGAGGCACCAAACAGATAAGGAATGACCCAGCCAAAACGGTAATAGTTGCGGATCAGGCGGAAATAGCCCGCAGAGATCGCCTCTTTATCCGTTTCACCGCATTTCGCCTGCCAGAACGCCATCGGCAGTGAGAAGTTGTAATGGACACCGGAGATAGTCTGCATCAACGCGCCATAGCGGTTTTTCAGCCCTTCGCGGTAGAGCGTTTTCAGACGACCCACGTTAGAGGTGCCGTACTGCGCCAGCTCAATCTCCTGCCCCTGCTCGATATAGCACGGCATGCTGAGCGGCCACATGCGCTCGTCGCCCAGATTACGGGCGGTGAAGCGATGGACATCGCGCAGCGTTTTCAGCATATGATCAATATCGCCGTCTACCGGAGTAATGAACTCCAGCAGCGCTTCGGCGAAATCAGTTGTGATCCATTTATGTGTCAGCGCCGAGCCTAACGCTTCCGGGTGACCCGTTGTCGCTAAGCTACCATCCGCATTAACGCGCAGCGTTTCGCGTTCCAGCCCACGCTGAATACCCTTCAGTGCCTGAGGGTGGTTTTCCAGCCAGGCCAGCGCCTGTGATACGTCCGGGATCAATTTGACCTCCCGCCTGTCAAAGTAATGTTTCTCAGCATAATTGTAATGGTTGACGATTGAAGGTCGCTATCTCACTCCACCAATTAGTGCCACCACGTCATACCCTGTAGTGTTACCCATGCCACGAGAACATACCGTAACGCCTTGCCAAGGCACAAAAAAAAGAGAACCGGCCCCCAGGAGATGCGCATCCATCCCGCCAGAAGGCACAGCAAATCACCTATTACAGGCATCCAGCTTAATAACAGCGTGGCAGCGCCATAGCGTTTTAGCCAGCCGACTGCCTTTTCCTGCCAGCGCGATTTTTCGCGTAGCGGAAAGAAACGCCCAAGAATAACGTTAGTCAGCCCTCCAAGGCTATTACCCATTGTTGCTATTAACACGAGCAACCAGGGCTGACTTGCGCCGGACAACAGCATCGCCACCAGTACGACTTCCGAGTTGCCCGGTAATAGCGTAGCGCTTAAGAAACTGCTGGCAAACAGTGAAGCAAGTGACAGCGCGTCACTCACAGTAAGCGAACATCCACCGCGGCCATTCCGGCATCACGCGCAGCCTGAATACCAAAATCGGCATCCTCGAAAACAACGCATTTTGCTGCGGGTACGCCCATCAGTTCAGCACAGAGCAGAAAAGTGTCCGGTGCGGGCTTATGATTTTTAACATGATCGGCGGCAACCACGGCAGAAAAATAGTGGCGCAGGCCCAGATGATTCAGCAAGGCTTCCGCCACTGCGCTTTCGCTGCCCGTACCGACCGACATCGGACGACGTCCGTGCCACGCCTTCACCACATCAATCAACGGCAAAGGACGTACGGTATCTAATAGCATAGCTTTCACTGCGTCGGTTTTTTCGCGTGCGAGTTGATGCGGGTCGAGATCGGCCTGATTCAGCTCAATCACGGCCTGGGCAATACGCCAGGTGGGAGATCCGTTGAGGGCAACCATCGCCTGCAAATCGAAACGCATACCGTAACGACCCAGGACATCATCCCAGGCTTTGCGATGCGTCGGCTCGGTGTCTAAGAGGGTGCCATCCATATCAAAGATCAGACCGTCATACTGTGCGTACATCGTGCTCTCGCTAAACGATTAACAAAGCATTACTTTATCGTAAACGGGCGTTTTTGTCGCTGAAAGAGAGTGGGATTACTGACGGAACGTCGAAGGAATAAACAAGAGGAGAATATGGTGCATCCGGGAGGATTACCTGGCTGCGCCTTGCCCTTCGGGCCGTTGCTAAAGCAACGTTATCCTCCCTGGTGCTTGCAGCTAAACCGCAGACCTTGAAACAATAGCGTAGCTATTATCTCGGAGAATATGGTGCATCCGGGAGGATTCGAACCTCCGACCGCTCGGTTCGTAGCCGAGTACTCTATCCAGCTGAGCTACGGATGCATCAGGGTTTACTGCTGTACTACTCGATATTCATATCACTTCTAAAGCAATATGAAGTAATAGATGGTGCATCCGGGAGGATTCGAACCTCCGACCGCTCGGTTCGTAGCCGAGTACTCTATCCAGCTGAGCTACGGATGCATCGGGATTTACTGCTGTACTACTCGATGTTCATATCACGACCAGGTAATATGAAATAGTAAATGGTGCATCCGGGAGGATTCGAACCTCCGACCGCTCGGTTCGTAGCCGAGTACTCTATCCAGCTGAGCTACGGATGCATCGGGATTTACTACTGTACTACTCGATATTCATATCACTTCTAAAGCAATATGAAGTAATAGATGGTGCATCCGGGAGGATTCGAACCTCCGACCGCTCGGTTCGTAGCCGAGTACTCTATCCAGCTGAGCTACGGATGCAAAATGGCGGTGAGGCGGGGATTCGAACCCCGGATGCAGCTTTTGACCGCATACTCCCTTAGCAGGGGAGCGCCTTCAGCCTCTCGGCCACCTCACCACACAACGCCTCTTTCGAGTGCTTCGAGTAACTCGTTAAGAGCTTCTCGTCGCTGCGTGGCGCATATATTACTTTCTGGGACTTATAAGTCAAACAATTTTCCAAAAGCTTTTATCGTTTGGACAAATCGCAGGCAATTAGCATGTAAAACCCGCAAAGAGGGTGTTTTATAAGCGGATTTTGCAGGCAACTGTGCAGCATTCTCACGTGAGAAGCGTGAACTTTGCGGACGTTAAGGGTTATGGAGCGGTCAAAAAGAGCGCAATTGAAATAGAACGGTAACGTTATGGAGGAAGAATAACAGGAGGGGGTTGCGTCTCGCCCGACAGCGAGACGCAATAATATCAGTAACTGGACTGCTGGGATTTTTCAGCCTGGATACGCTGGTAGATCTCTTCACGGTGGACAGATACTTCTTTAGGAGCGTTAACACCAATACGTACCTGGTTACCCTTTACCCCTAAAACTGTCACGGTGACCTCATCCCCAATCATGAGGGTCTCACCAACTCGACGAGTCAGAATCAGCATTCTTTGCTCCTTGAAAGATTAAAAGAGTCGGGTCTCTTGTATCCCGGCATTATCCATCATATAACGCCAAAAAGTAAGCGATGACAAACACGTAAAGTGTAAGCAGTCACGGCATCACATTCTGTTAAACGTAAGTTTAGCCGATATACACAAACTCAACCTGACTTTATCGTTATCGATAGCGCAGTGAACAAGACGCCATAACGTTACCGCTACGGCGTCTGTTTGTGCTTTGTTGTTATTACAGTTTGGCGCTTACCCAGCTTTCAACACTGGCTAATGCCGCAGGAAGTGCCGCCGAATCAGTACCGCCGGCTTGCGCCATGTCCGGACGACCGCCACCTTTACCGCCCACCTGCTGAGCGACCATACCGATCAATTCCCCTGCTTTAACACGATCCGTCACATCCTTAGAGACGCCCGCAATCAGAGAAACCTTACCTTCTGCCACCGTCGCCAGCACGATTACCGCCGAACCTAACTGGTTCTTCAGGTCGTCGACCATAGTGCGCAGCATCTTAGGCTCAACGCCAGCCAGCTCGCTGACCAGCAGTTTGACGCCCTTAATGTCTACCGCTTTGCTGGAGAGGCTTGCGCTCTCCTGTGCTGCCGCCTGTTCTTTCAACTGCTGCAGCTCTTTCTCCAGCTGGCGGGTACGATCCAGCGCAACACGCACTTTCTCGCCCAGATTCTGGCTATCGCCTTTCAGCAGCTGCGCGATATCGTGCAGCTGGTCGCTCTGCGCGTGCAGGCTGGCAATAGCGGCCTCACCCGTCACCGCTTCGATACGACGAACGCCTGCCGCCGTGCCTGACTCAGACAGGATGCGGAACAGACCGATATCACCGGTGCGTGATGCGTGAGTCCCACCGCACAGCTCGGTTGAGAAGTCGCCCATGCTCAGCACGCGAACACGTTCGTCATATTTCTCACCAAACAGCGCCATAGCCCCTTTGTTCTTCGCGGCCTCGAGATCCATGATGTTGGTCTCGATTGGCAGGTTACGACGGATCTGCGCGTTCACCAGATCTTCCACCGCACGGATTTCAGACGGTTTCATCGCTTCAAAATGCGAGAAGTCGAAACGCAGCACTTTGTCGTTAACCAGAGACCCTTTCTGTGCCACGTGCGTGCCCAGCACCTCGCGCAGCGCGGCGTGCATCAGGTGTGTTGCAGAGTGGTTCAGACGGATGCGCGCACGGCGAGCTTCATCGACGTTAGCCTGCACGCCTTCACCGACTTTCAGTGAACCGGAAACCAGTTTGCCCTGGTGACCAATGGCCTGGCCGTATTTCTGCGTATCGCTCACGCTGAAGCTGAAACCGTTGCCTTTCAGTTCGCCTTTATCGCCAACCTGACCGCCGGATTCGGCATAGAACGGCGTTTTGTCGAGGATGACAACGGCTTCCTGGCCCGCGCTGAGGCTGTCTACGGCTTTACCGTCAACAAACAGTGCAGTGACGTTGCCGGTCAGTTCCAGCGCGTCGTAGCCTTTAAATTCAGAGGCGCTATCAACACGGATCATTGCGTTGTAGTCTGCGCCAAAACCGCTGGATTCACGCGCGCGACGACGCTGCTCTTCCATCGCGGCTTCAAAGCCGGCTTCGTCAACTTTGATGTTGCGCTCACGGCAAACGTCCGCCGTCAGGTCAACCGGGAAGCCGTAAGTGTCGTACAGGCGGAAAGCGGTTTCGCCATCCAGCGTGTCGCCCTTGAGCTTAGACAGTTCGTCGTCCAGCAGCGCCAGACCGCGCTCCAGAGTACGGGCAAACTGCTCTTCTTCGGTTTTCAGAACCTGCTCCACCTGCGCCTGCTGGCGTTTCAGTTCGTCGCCGGCAGAACCCATCACGCCAATCAGTGGCCCAACGAGCTTATAGAAGAAGGTATCTTTCGCGCCCAGCATGTTGCCGTGACGAATTGCGCGACGAATGATACGACGCAGCACGTAGCCACGGTTTTCATTCGACGGGATCACGCCGTCGGCAATCAGGAATGCGCAGGATCGGATATGGTCAGCGATAACGCGCAGCGATTTGTTATTCAGATCGGTTGCGCCCGTCACTTCGGCAACGGCTTTAATCAGCGTGCTGAACAGGTCAATTTCGTAGTTGGAGTTAACGTGCTGCAGAACCGCAGCAATACGCTCCAGACCCATGCCGGTATCCACAGACGGTTTCGGCAGTGGCTCCATGGTGCCGTCGGCCTGACGGTTAAACTGCATGAAGACGATGTTCCAGATCTCAATGTAGCGATCGCCATCTTCTTCTGCGCTGCCCGGCGGGCCACCCCAGATATGGTCGCCGTGATCGTAGAAGATCTCGGTGCACGGGCCGCAAGGACCGGTGTCACCCATCTGCCAGAAGTTGTCTGAAGCAAACGGTGCGCCTTTGTTATCACCAATACGGATAATACGTTCGCGCGGGATACCGACTTCTTTTTCCCAGATGTCGAACGCTTCGTCGTCCGTTTCATAGACGGTAACCCACAGACGCTCTTTTGGCAGGTTAAACCAGTTTTCACCGGTCAGCAGTTCCCATGCATATTGAATGGCATCGTGTTTGAAATAGTCGCCGAAGCTGAAGTTACCCAGCATTTCGAAGAAGGTGTGGTGACGCGCGGTGTAACCGACGTTTTCCAGGTCATTATGTTTACCGCCCGCACGCACGCAACGCTGTGAGGTTGTCGCGCGGGAATAATTACGCTTGTCGAGACCAAGGAATACGTCCTTGAACTGGTTCATCCCGGCGTTGGTAAACAGCAGAGTCGGGTCGTTATTTGGTACCAGGGAGCTGCTGGCAACAACCTGGTGTCCCTTACTATGGAAAAAATCGAGAAACGCCTGACGGATCTCAGCGGTGCTCTTGCTCATAATTATCCTGAAATCAAGCTAACAAAATGTCGCAGCAAGTCTGTATCTGTTTACAGTTGGACAGACCAGCTACTGGAAAAAGTGGGAATAAGATAAGTTTTCTTTAGTGGGAAGTAAAATCCCGCATGCGTTCAATCGACAAAATTGCGCCAGATATCCTGAATATCTTCCATCAGGAAGCCGCGGTAGAGTAAAAATCGCTGAATTTTGACTTTTTCCGAAAATTCACGCGGCAGCGGTTCTCCGTATTTCCGGATCGCCTGCTCTCGCGCCATCTCACTCCAGTCGAGATCGCACTCTCGCAGGGTTTTATCAATGGATTCCCGGGAGATACCCTTCTGGTTAAGCTCCTGGCGAATACGTGCAGGGCCGTAACCTTTCCGGCCACGGCTGGCAAGAAACCGGGAGGCGAAACGGTCGTCATCAAGATAGTTCTGCTCATAGCACCAGGCAATCACGCGGTCGTAGTCTTCCGCCGTGGCATCGATCTCTTCCGGCCCGTTTTTACTCATCACGGGTGCCGCCAGTTTACGCCGTAACTCCTGCTCGCTGTGGTCACGCACTGCCAGAATACGTACCGCGCGATCCAGCAGGCGCGCATAGGCAGGGCGACGAGATGTCGGTTCACTCATAAAAAAACCTGCTAATTCAGAAATGCAAAAAGGGCCGCATTCGCAGCCCTTCATTTTCTACACGGAAGAATTAGAAATCTTCGTTGGTTTCTTCAGCATCTGCAGCATCAACCACGAAATCCGGTTTGGAGTCCTGGTTGTTCAGCAGAAGCTCACGCACCTTTTTCTCGATCTCTTTCGCCGCGGCCGGGTTATCTTTCAGCCAGGAAATGGCATTGGCTTTACCCTGACCAATTTTATCGCCGTTGTAGCTGTACCAGGCACCCGCTTTCTCAATCAGCTTCTCTTTCACGCCCAGGTCAACCAGCTCGCCGTAGAAGTTGATACCTTCGCCGTAGAGGATCTGGAATTCAGCCTGTTTGAACGGTGCTGCGATTTTGTTCTTCACAACCTTCACGCGGGTTTCACTGCCCACCACGTTCTCACCGTCTTTCACCGCGCCAATACGGCGGATATCCAGACGCACAGACGCGTAGAATTTCAGCGCGTTACCGCCAGTGGTGGTTTCCGGGTTACCGAACATCACACCGATTTTCATACGGATCTGGTTGATGAAGATCAGCAGCGTGTTGGACTGTTTCAGGTTACCTGCCAGCTTACGCATCGCCTGGCTCATCATACGTGCCGCGAGGCCCATGTGAGAGTCACCGATTTCACCTTCGATTTCGGCTTTTGGCGTCAGCGCGGCAACGGAGTCAACCACGATAACGTCAACCGCACCAGAACGTGCCAGCGCGTCACAAATTTCCAGCGCTTGCTCGCCGGTGTCCGGCTGAGAACACAGCAGATTGTCGATATCAACACCCAGCTTACGTGCGTAGACGGGGTCAAGCGCGTGCTCGGCATCGATAAACGCACAGGTTTTACCTTCGCGCTGTGCCGCCGCAACGACCTGCAGGGTCAGCGTGGTTTTACCTGAGGATTCCGGCCCGTAGATTTCTACGATACGGCCCATCGGCAAACCGCCCGCGCCCAGTGCGATATCCAGAGAAAGCGAACCGGTGGAGATAGTTTCCACATCCATGGAACGGTCTTCACCCAGGCGCATGATGGAGCCTTTACCGAATTGCTTTTCGATCTGGCCCAGTGCTGCCGCCAACGCTTTCTGTTTGTTTTCGTCGATAGCCATTATTACTCCTGTCATGCCGGGAGAAGCAACTGCGCTTCACCGTGGATTTCTGTTCTGTTGGTGCAATTATACTGTATAGTCATACAGTATCAAGTATTTTGTAGAAAATGTTGCCAGAGCGTTTTTAACGCATATTCCGTCGCCTGACGACGCACGCTTTCGCGATCGCCGCTGAAGCATTCCCGGCGCGTTATCCCCTCGCCTTTCGAGGTTGCGAAACCAAACCACACGGTGCCAACAGGCTTCACGTCGCTGCCGCCATCCGGCCCGGCGATGCCGCTAATCGAAATCGCATAGTCTGCGCGCGCCTCTTTCAGGGCACCAATCGCCATCTCAATGACCACCGGTTCGCTGACCGCGCCATGCTGTTCAAGCGTCGCTTCACGCACGCCGATCATCTGGGCTTTAGCTTCATTACTGTAGGTCACAAAGCCGCGTTCAAACCAGGCGGAACTGCCCGCAATATCAGTAATCACTTTGGCTACCCAGCCACCGGTACAGGACTCGGCGGTGGTGATGGTCGCCCCGCGCTGCTTCAATGCCAGCCCTACCACTTCGCTAAGCTGCATCAATTCATGGTCAGTCATTTTCGCTCCAGGCTTCGGAAAAACGTGCAGCACAAGATAGCACTTTCTCGTTAAATATGGGGATGCGCTTCAGGTTTTACGAGGGAGCTTCAGAAAAAAGCCGACGCGGGCGCATCGGCTTGAAAGAACATTACTTCATGCTGTCGGCGAGGGTATTCACGTTGTGGCGGAACGCCCTGACGTAGGTATCCGCCACGCCGCCTTTTGCCGACAAGGCTTCCGGGTAGAGTTCACCGCCAGGCTCGGCTCCTGTTGCGCTGGCAATTTGCTTCACCAGACGCGGGTCGAGCTGGTTTTCCATAAACCAGGTTTTAACGCCGTCGGCTTTAATCTGGTTGATGATCTCAGCCACCTGCGCCGCGCTGGCTTCGCTCTCAGACGATAGCCCCTGCGGCGCCATAAAGGTGACACCGTAGGCGCGGCTGAAATAGCCGAAAGCGTCATGGCTGGTCAGTACGTTGCGTTTTGCCTGCGGGATCTGGCTAAAGCGCGTTTTGGCCCAGCCGTCCAGTTGGGTCAGTTGGGCGATATACGGCTTCCCGGTAGCCTCCAGCGCGGCTTTGTCGTCCGGGTCAGCTTTCACCAGCGCCGACAGTATATTTTGCGCATACAGCGCCCCGTTCGCCGCGCTGTTCCAGGCATGGGGATCGGTCACGGTTTTGCCGTCTTCCTCCAGCGTGTGCGTTTTCACCCCCGCCGAGGCCACCACCAGCTGGCCTTTAAAGCCGGAGGCTTTCACCAGACGGTCAAGCCAGCCCTCAAGCCCTAATCCGTTAACCACCACTACATCTGCCTTGCTTAACGCCGCACTGTCTTTCGGCGACGGTTCAAAGGTGTGCGGATCGCCATCCGGCCCCACCAGCGTAGTCACCTTCACATGTTCACCCCCCACTTCCTGCGTAATATCACCCAGGATGGAAAAGCTGGTCACCACATTAAGCGTTTTCGCCATCAACCCCGGCGACATCATTCCTAGCGCGAGCGCAATAGCTAACCCTGTACGTTTCATCATTTCCCCTTGCGTTGAAAAAGCGCACGCAGGCTGCCAGCCAGCCTGCTGCGCGAACCTAATAAAATCGAGATAAAAAACAGCGCGCTTGCGGTCAGCACAATGGACGGCCCGGCAGGTAAGCTTGCGGCCCAGGAGAGGCTTAATCCCAGCCACGCACAGCCGATACCGCTGAGACCCGCCACCGCCAGCAGCCCCGGTAGCGTGCGGGCCCAGCAGCGCGCCGCAACCGCCGGGAGCATCATCAGCCCAACGGCCATCAGCGTGCCGAGCACCTGAAAACCGGCCACCAGGTTGAGCACCAGCAGGGCGAGAAACAGGCCGTGCAGCAGGCCGGGCAGCCAGCGGACATTCACCTGCAGCCACGCGGTATCAAACGCCTCGGTAACCAGCCCACGATAGAAAATCGCCAGCGTAATAAGGGTGACCATACACACGCCCGCGACGAACAGCGCGGCGTCATTGTCCACCGCGAGAATAGAACCGAAGAGAAGATGCAGCAGGTCTACGTTCGATCCGCGCAGCGAGACCAGAGTCACGCCGAGGGCAAGCGATCCGAGGTAGAACCCGGCGAAGCTGGCGTCCTCTTTGAGCGGCGTGCGGCGGCTGACCACGCCCGCCACCAGCGCGACGGTAATGCCCGCCACGAAACCGCCCACACTCATCGCCAGCAGCGACATTCCGCTAAGCAGATACCCCACCGCCACGCCGGGCAAAATAGCATGGGAGAGCGCATCGCCCATCAGGCTCATCTGACGCAGCTGCAAAAAGACGCCCAGCGCCGTCGTGCTGACGGAGAGCGCCAGGCAAACCACTAGCGCGCGGCGCATAAAGCCGTATTCGATAAAGGGCTGAAAGAAGATGTGCCAGATCATGCCACCCTCACCCGTTCCGTGGTCCAGCAGGGAATATCGTTATCCAGCCGCAACGTTTGTGGGAAGTGCCGCGACACGCGCTCACTGTCGTGTAACACCGCCAGCAGCGTCTGCCCCTGCATGTACATCTCCAGCATGATCTCCATCAGGACGTTACTGGTCGCTTCATCGACACCGGTAAAGGGTTCATCGAGCATCACCAGCGGCGCCTGCTGCACTAACACGCGCGCAAATAGCATGCGCTGAAACTGGCCGCCGGAGAGCGCATCGATGGTCGACAGCGCCATTGACGCCAGCCCCACTCGCTCAAGCGCCCCCGCAATTCGCAGACGCGCGTCACGGCTAAACCCGGAAAAAAGTGATACGCGTGGCCAGCTGCCCATCCCCACCACATCCTGCACGGTCAGCGGAAATTGCGCCTCCAGCGCGTGCCGCTGCGCCAGCCAGCCAATCACCGGGCGTTTTCCCTGCCAGCGAAAGCTGCCGCTTACCGGCGGAAGAAAACCCGCAAGCGTTTTGAGCAGCGTGGATTTCCCGCAGCCGTTCGCACCGACGATGGCAGTCATGCTGCCGCGCTCAATAGCCCCCGATAACGCCCGCGTGACGGGCTGGCGGTCATAGCCCGCAATAAGTTCGTTCATCACGATCATGGCAGCGCCACCGCCCAGCGCACGGCGAGACCGAGAAAGATCATCAGCACCAGGGCCAGCAGAAGCCGCGCCTGAGCGGAGAGCGATAAAAAGGAAGTCGACATCTTTACACCACCTTAAATGTTATAACATAACAATAATAAAAGATGACAATGATGTAAATGAAGGAAGGGTAAAGGGAGTGTGGCGAAATGTTTCTAAGAAGAACGGGGCACACGGCTCCCCTCTCCCAACGGGAGAGGGGGAATAAGGTAACTTACTGGCTAAACGGTGACGCCGCCGGCACGCGCGCCTGGGATACCGCCAGCCCCAACTGCCACACGGCCATCGCATAATGCGTGCTGTGGTTATAGCGGGTGATGGTGTAGAAGTTAGGCAGACCGTACCAGTACTGATAACCCGTACCGACATCCAGGCGCAGCAGGCTCACCTGCTGGGCGTCACCCAGCGGCTGGGTCGGCGTTAAGCCTGCCGCCATCAGCTGCGCAGGGCTGTACTGGGTTTTGAAGCCATTTTCCAGGCCAAACGCCTGGCCGTTGGCCTGCACCGCCACCTGGCCGCCCGGCGTCCAGCCGTGCGCTTTGAAGTAGTTTGCCACGCTGCCGATAGCATCTACCGGATCCCACAGGTTGATGTGACCATCCCCATTGAAATCGACGGCATATTGCTTATAGGAAGACGGCATAAACTGGCCGTAGCCCATCGCACCGGCAAACGAGCCTTTAAGATCCAGCGGATCGTCCTGCTCGTTACGCGCCATCAGCAGGAAGGTTTCCAGTTCGGACGAGAAGTATTCGGCGCGGCGCGGGTAGTTAAAGGAGAGCGTTGCCAGCGCGTCGAGGATGCGGGTTTTGCCCATCACACGGCCCCAGCGGGTTTCCACGCCGATAATCCCGACGATGATTTCAGGCGGAACGCCGTAAACCTGCCACGCGCGGTTGAGCGCATCTTCATACTGGTTCCAGAACGCCACGCCGTTTTGCACGTTGTCCGGGGTAATAAACTGTTTGCGGTAGCGCAGCCACGCACCGTTCGGCCCGGTTGGAACCTGTGCCGTCGGGGCCTGCCTGTCCATCAGACGCAGCACGTAGTCCAGACGTTTCGCCTGAGACAAAATCTCGTGCAGCTGCTGGCGGTCAAAGCCGTGCTTGCTCACCATTTTGTCAATAAAGGCTTCCGCAGCCGGGTTGTTCGCAAAATCGCCACCCATTTGCATCATATTGTGCTGCGGCTCCAGCAAGAAGCCCCCGGACGGCGCGCCAGCCGTCTGCTGAACAGCTTCGGTCTTTGGTTTGCTACTACAGGCGGACAGCAAAATAAGTGCAGGCAACAGCGCTGCATAACGACGCTTGAACATGGGACATCCATTTAACGAGTTCGATAAGAACCCAGTATGGTAAAGCATCCCCAACTCCTCAAGGAAGCGGTTCTGTGGCCGTAAGCAAAATCTTTCGACATTGACCACGATCGCCGAAAGGAGAATGGATTACTATAGCGCCCTCCTTCCGCTGCGAAGGGAATGGAAACGATCGAAACCGGAGAGAGTGATGAGTGATTTTCTGTTAAACGCAGGCCGCCAGACCCTGCTGCTGGAGTTGCAGGAAGCAAGCCGCCTGCCGGAACGTCTGGGCGAGGATTTTGTCCGCGCGGCCAACACCCTTATTCAGTGTGAAGGAAAAGTGATTGTGGCGGGGATTGGTAAATCCGGCCATATCGGCAAAAAGATTGCCGCAACGCTTGCCAGCACCGGCACGCCCGCCTTTTTCGTCCATCCGGCTGAAGCGCTACATGGCGATCTGGGGATGATTGAAAGCCGCGACGTGATGCTGTTCATCTCCTACTCCGGTTCAGCTAAAGAGCTGGATCTCATCATCCCTCGCCTGCAGGAAAAATCGGTAGCGCTGCTGGCGATGACCGGCAAACCCCGCTCGCCGCTGGCGCTGGCAGCCAAAGCCACGCTGGATATCTCTGTTGAACGCGAAGCCTGCCCGATGCACCTCGCCCCCACCTCCAGCACCGTCAATACGCTGATGATGGGCGATGCGCTGGCCATGGCGGTGATGCAGGCGCGCGGGTTTAACGAAGAAGATTTTGCCCGCTCGCATCCGGCGGGGGCGCTGGGCGCGCGTCTGCTCAATAAAGTACACCACCTGATGCGCACCGACGAGGCCACGCCGCAGGTCACGCTTGATACCAGCGTGATGGACGCAATGCTGGAGCTGAGCCGTACCGGGCTGGGGCTGGTTGCCGTGTGTGATGACGGCGGCTTCGTCAAAGGCGTCTTTACCGACGGCGACCTGCGCCGCTGGCTGGTTGGCGGCGGTAAGCTGGAATCGCAGGTGTCAGACGCCATGACCACAGGCGGCTTAACGCTCAACGCCGAAAGCCGCGCCATTGAGGCTAAAGAGGTGCTGATGAAGCGTAAAATTACCGCCGCACCGGTGGTGGATGACAGCGGCAGACTGTGCGGGGCCATCAACCTGCAGGATTTCTATCAGGCCGGTATTATTTAAGCCCAAGACGCTTCGCCAGCCGGTGCAGGTTGGCGACGTCCGTCTCCAGCGCACGCGCGCACGCGGCCCAGCTGCGATTATTCTGCTCCAGCGCACGGGCGATGGTCTGTCGCTGAAACGCCTCCGTCGCCTCACGCAGATTCTGGGTAGCAATCTCCGGGACAACCTGCGTCACGGTCTGAACGGCTTCATCATGCAGGGCAAAATGACGGGCGTGGATCACCACCTCATCCCCTGACCGCGTGGCCCGCGCCAGCACCACCGCACGGTGAATGGCATGTTCCAGCTCGCGCACGTTTCCCGGCCAGTCGTAGCTCAGCAGATGGCTGCGCGCGCCCGGGCTTAACACCACGCGGGAAAGCCCCATCTTCAGACGACACTGCTCGCAGAAATAGCCTGCCAACAGCACCACATCTTCACCACGCTCGCGCAGCGGCGGCACGGAGAGCGGGAAAACGCTCAGTCGGTGAAACAGGTCGGCACGGAACTGTCCGGCCAGCACGGCTTCACGCAGATCGCGGTTGGTGGCGGCCAGCACGCGCACGTCGACGCGCAGGCTGCGATCGTCCCCGACGCGCTGAATATCACCATACTGCAGCACGCGCAGCAGCTTCGCCTGCAGCGACAGCGACAGCTCACCAATTTCGTCGAGGAACAGCGTGCCGTTATCCGCCATTTCAAACTTGCCGCTGCGGTTGCTGATGGCCCCGGTAAACGCCCCTTTGACGTGACCAAACAGCTCGCTTTCCGCCACGCTCTCCGGCAGCGCCGCGCAGTTAAGGTAGACCAGCGGGTTAACCGCACGCGGCGAGGCCTCGTGAATCGACTTCGCCACCAGCTCCTTCCCGGTGCCGGTTTCACCAAAAATCAGCACGTTCAAATCGGAGGCCGCCACAATGTCGATCTCTTTTTTAAGCTGCGCCATGCCCGGCGACAGGCCGATCATCTCGGTGTGAGCCACCTGCTCAAACGCTGCCGGGCTGCCGGGAAGAATGTTCTGGCTCTCCAGTTGCTCAATCAGCAGCGCATTGTTGAGCGCGCCGGCGGCCAGCGCGGCAATCAACCGCAGCTCCTCGTCGCTGAACGTGTCGAACTGATCCGGCGACATGCCGTCAAGCGTCAGCGCGCCGATGAGGTTTTGCCCGGCAAACAGCGGCAGGCCAATGCAGGCGTGCACCTTCAGGCTCTCCTGGCCGGGGATCAACCCGTCATAGGGATCGGGCAGATCGCTGTCTGCCGGAAAGCGCACCACGTCCCCCGCCCTGGCGATGGTTTCCAGGCGCGGGTGGCCTTCAAGGGTAAAGCGACGCCCCAGCACGTCCTGCGCAAGCCCGTCGATCGCCAGGGGGATAAACTGCCGCCCCTCGTAGCGCAGCAGCGCCGATGCATCGCACTCCAGCACGTGGCGCAGCGTGGAAATCAGCCGCTGAAAACGGTCCTGATGCCCAATTCCGGTTTGCAGTTCAATGGCAATCTTCGCCAGTACATCTACAGAAAAGCTCATGTTGACCTCGCTGTCATTTTGACAATACATATTGTCATATTGACAGTATTTATCATAGTCATTATGACTACCTATTAGGGAGAATAAAAAATAAAACCATATACAATCAATAGCTTAAAAAGTTGGCACGCAACTTGATATAGCTTAACCATCTTATTTAAAAACGTCGCATTAAACTGAGGTTGCTATGTCTATTCTGGTTAAAAATAACATTCATTGGGTTGGCCAACGTGACTGGGAAGTTCGTGATTTCCACGGAACTGAATACAAAACGCTGCGCGGCAGCAGCTACAACAGCTATCTCATTCGTGAAGGCAAAAACGTCCTGATTGATACCGTCGATCACAAATTCAGCCGTGAGTTCGTGCAGAACCTGCGCAGCGAAATCGACCTGAATGACATCGACTACATCATTATTAACCATGCGGAAGAAGATCACGCCGGCGCGCTGACCGAGTTGATGTCCCATATCCCGAATACGCCAATCTACTGCACCACCAACGCGATTGACTCCATTAACGGCCATCATCACCATCCGGAGTGGAATTTCCACACTGTGAAAACCGGTGACTCCCTGGATATCGGTAACGGCAAACAGCTGATCTTCGTGGAAACGCCTATGCTGCACTGGCCTGACAGCATGATGACCTACATGACCGGCGACGCGGTGCTGTTCAGTAACGACGCCTTCGGCCAGCACTACTGCGATGAGCGTCTGTTCAACGACGAAGTGGATCAGACCGAGCTGTTCGAGCAGTGCCAGCGCTACTACGCCAACATCCTTACGCCGTTCAGCCGTCTTGTAACGCCAAAAATCACTGAGATCCTCGGCTTTAACCTGCCGGTGGATATGATTGCCACCTCTCACGGCGTGGTATGGCGTGAAAATCCAACCCAGATTGTCGAGCTGTATCTGAAATGGGCGGCAGATTACCAGGAAGATCGCATCACCATCTTCTACGACACCATGTCCAACAACACCCGCATGATGGCGGATGCAATCGCGCAGGGTATCAACGAAGTTGACCCGAACGTGGCGGTGAAAATCTTCAACGTCGCCCGCAGCGATAAAAACGAAATTCTGACCAATACCTTCCGCTCCAAAGGCGTGCTGGTGGGCACCTCCACCATGAACAACGTGATGATGCCAAAAATTGCGGGTCTGGTAGAAGAGATGACCGGCCTGCGCTTCCGCAATAAACGCGCCAGCGCCTTTGGCTCCCACGGCTGGAGCGGCGGCGCGGTTGACCGTCTCTCAACCCGTCTGCAGGATGCCGGTTTTGAAATGTCCATGAGCCTCAAGGCCAAATGGCGCCCGGACATCGACGCACTGGAAATCTGCCGCCAGCACGGTCGCGATATCGCACGTCAGTGGGCGCTCGCTCCACTGCCTGAAGCCGTAGCAAAACCGGCCGAACCACAGCCCGCCAGCAGCTGTGCCGCCGCTTCTGCCGATCTCGGCCCGCGCATGCAGTGCAGCGTCTGCCAGTGGATTTACGACCCGGAACTGGGCGAGCCGCTGCAGGATGTCGCCCCGGGCACGCCGTGGAGTGACGTACCGGACAACTTCCTCTGCCCGGAATGTTCCCTTGGTAAAGACGTCTTTGACGAACTGGCTACGGAGGCAAAATGAGCAACGGGATCGTCATCATCGGCTCGGGCTTTGCCGCCCGCCAGTTGGTGAAAAACATTCGTAAACAGGATGCCAGCGTACCGTTGACGGTGATCGCCGCCGACAGCATGGACGAGTACAACAAGCCTGATTTAAGCCACGTCATTAGCCAGAATCAGCGTGCCGAAGACCTCACCCGCCAGTCGGCGGGGGAGTTCGCGGAACAGTTTAACCTGCGCCTGTTTCCCTACACCTGGGTAACCGATATCGACGCTGCCGCCCACGTCGTGAAAGCGAAAGACCAGAGCTGGCTGTACGATAAGTTAGTGCTTGCTACCGGTGCTTCTGCCTTTGTTCCACCGGTTGAAGGCCGCGAGCTGATGCTCACCCTGAACAGCCAGCAGGAGTACCAGGCCAGCGAAACGAGGCTTCGCGATGCGCAGCGCGTGATGATTGTTGGCGGCGGCCTGATTGGCACCGAGCTGGCGATGGACTTCTGCCGGGCGGGTAAAGCCGTCACCTTAGTGGACCACGCGGCGAGCATCCTGTCGGCGCTGATGCCTGCGGAAGTAAGCAGTCGCTTACAGCATCGCCTGACCGATATGGGCGTGCACCTGCTGCTGAAATCGCAGCTGCACAGTCTGACCAAAACCGAGGGCGGCGTGCGCGCCACGCTCGACGGCAATCGCAGCGTAGAGGTAGACGTCGTTATCGCTGCGACCGGGCTGCGTCCGGAAACGGCGCTGGCTCACCGTGCCGGAGCCGAGACCCACCGCGGCGTGAAGGTAGACAGCTACCTGCGCACCACGCAGCCCGACATCTATGCGCTGGGCGACTGCGCGGAGATCAACGGCCAGGTTCTGCCGTTCCTGCAGCCGATACAGCTTAGCGCGATGTATCTGGCGAAAAACCTGCTTGGGGGCAGTGCGCCCCTGAAATTACCCGCGATGCTGGTGAAGGTGAAAACACCCGAGCTGCCGCTGCACCTTGCCGGTGAAACCCAGCGCCGGGATCTTAACTGGCACATCACCCTTGAGTCTCAGGGGATGGTGGCACGCGGTGCTGACGATGAGGGCAATCTGCGCGCCTTCGTGGTCAGTGAAGATCGGATGAAGGAGGCTTTCGCTCTGCTGAAATCGCTGCCCGTTTAACCCTTAGCCTTTTACCACGCTTACTTAACCTTGGGATTTTATTATCCGCAGCCCCGATGTCCTGGGGCTTTTTTTTACGCAATCTATTCATAAAATAAATACAAATCAGATAAATCACCGCTATCAGTCCTTTTATTATTTATTCCATCAATACTGAAATACGAAATCACTAAAAAACACCGACCCGTTTTATTTTACTGATTTTATCTTAGCCCGGAAGCCCGCACTGCGCGGCTGCATATCCTGCTGAAACCTGCCACCAGGGTAAGTAGCAAAGGCCATGACACCCTTTTTAATGGTGTAAAATGCGGAATATCTCATTTAAGAATGAATGGTATATTTAAATAATAATTCGCCGTAAAAATATAATTTAAATTCATTTCTCATGCATTATTTTTTATTTCCCGGGCATCACCCTTTTCATAAAGCTGTTATTTTTAACAGCCGGAGGCTGGCCCGAGGTTACCCAGGCGAGCCTCCGTCGCAGGTTCAGGAGCGGACGACCAGCGCATCGTAGCCGCGCCAGCGGTAGTTAATCATCGAGATCAGCCAGCAGGCGACAAACAGCCCAACGACGACAAATCCGGCGTTGCCGAGGTTGTCGTTGACCGCGCCAATCAGCTCCCACACGCCGCCGCTGAGTGCGAATTTATCCATCAGCAGGCCCAGCGCTTCCAGCCCACCGATGAACAGCGCCACTATCACGGATGTCCCGGTGATGGTCATGTTGTAGTAGAGCTTGCGCTGTGGTTTATTAAACGCCCAGCCGTAAGCGCCCACCATTAACAGATTATCAAGCGTGTCGATCAGCGCCATGCCGCTGGCGAACAGGGCCGGGAAGATCATGATCGCCCACACCGACATCCCCTTTGAGGCGCTGGCCGCGGAGATGCCCAGCACGCCAATCTCGGTGGCGGTGTCAAAACCCAGTCCGAACAGGAAGCCGACCAGGTACATCTGCCAGCTTTTGTTGACCAGGCGGAACGTCGCGCCAAACAGCCAGTTCATCACCCCGCCCTGCGCTGGCAGCGCAAGATCGCCGCTGGCCGAACGCCCTTTTTTCAGCGCCTGAAAACTGCGCCAGACGCCGCGTAAAATCACCATATTCACCAGCGCCATTGCCAGCAGGAACGTGGCCGACACGGCGGTGCCAATCATCCCGCCCGTCTCGTGGAACCAGGCCATGTTTTTCTGGAAGGCCGTGGCGGTTGCCGCGATTGCAATGGACGCCAGCACCACGATGGTAGAGTGCCCCAGCGAAAACCACGCCCCCACGCCGGACGGGCGTTTGCCCTGCTGCATCATCTTACGCGTGACGGTATCGATAGCCGCAATATGGTCGGCATCCACCGCGTGTCGCAGTCCGTAGCACCAGGCCAGCAGGCTTGCGGCCATCAGTGCCGGGCTGGCGCTGAAGGTTGACCATGCCCATCCCCAGGCAAGCAGATTTGCCATTACCAGAGCCAGCAGCAGGAACGCCGCGCGAGGTTCATTGCGTAAGAGTCGTAACATTTTGAGTCCTTTGTGAACATGACCGGGCGGCGGCGACAACCGCCTGCCCGAAGGAGATAGCCCCATCACCTGCGGGCAGCTGACGAGGAAAAAGAAGGTGGTAGTCGGCAAGGTAATGACTAAGCCGCGCGCGCAGCAGACGGTTATGTAACACGCCGCCACTGCAGCACACCGTTGAAAGCGACAGACGCCGGGCATGGCGCACGGCAAGTTCCGCCAGCCCTTTTGCCAGGGCGTCATGGAAGGCCCATGCCCGCTCGCAGGGTTCTGCCTGCCAGTTGAGCCACTGCTGCCAGAAGAGAGAGAGGTTTTCCACCGACAGGGTAACCGGATGCGCCACACCCGCACACTGCGACGCCAGCGCTTCCAGCCCGCAGGCGGCTTCCCCTTCGTAGCGCTGGTTTTCAGCGGCAATGCCCAGCGCGCAAGCCACCGCGTCGAACAGCCGTCCACAGGATGAGGCCCGCGGCGCGTTGATCCCGCGCGCGATGGCGGCAGAAAGCAGCGGCCAGTTTTGCCGCTGCACGGCCTGCGTTTCCGGATAGCGTTGCCACGCCGGCACAAAAGCCAGGCAGTGGGCAAGCAAATTGCGCCACGGCTGGACGGCAGCCAGATCCCCGCCCGGCAGCGCCACGGCGGGCAGTCCGCCCAGATGTTCGCATTCGAGATAGTTCACCCGCAGGCATTCACCGCCCCACAGCGCGCCGTTCTCGCCCATACCAATTCCGTCCAGCGTCAGGGCAATCACATCCCCGCCGTCCAGCGGCCAGCCGTGCTCGGCCATGCAGGCCGCCGCGTGCGCGTGGTGGTGCAGCACCGTCTCGAGCGGCAACGCCTGCTCTTTGGCCCACGCGTGGGCGTGGTACCCCGGATGTGCATCACAGACCACGCGTTCCGCCTGGAAGGCGTAGATCCGCTGCATCACGTCAAGCGACGCGCGCCACTGCGCCTCCACGCCCTCCTCGCTGAGATCGCCAAAGTGCTGGCTCACAACCGCCTGGCTGCCGCGCACCAGACAAAATGTGTTTTTCAGCTCCGCACCGGTGCACAGCATGGCGGGGATATTGCAAAACCCTGCGGGTAATGTGATGGCATCCGGCACAAAACCGCGCGCGCGGCGCAGCATCACGCCGTCCTGATCCAGCACGGAGTCATCCATCCGCTGGAGGATGTCGCGGTTGTGCAGCAGGAACCCGTCCGCGATGTCACTCAGATCGTCCAGCGCCTGCTGGTTGGTCATGGCTGGCGGCCTGCCGCTGAGGTTGCCGGAGGTCATCACCAGCGGACGCTGGCAGTCCATCAGCAGCAGATGCTGCAGCGGGTTCGCCGGGAGCATGACGCCAATCGTCGAAAGGCCGGGAGCAATCCCGTCGGGCAGGTCAGGTAGCCACGACGCCGGCACTAACACGATGGGCGCAGCAGGAGAGTGCAGCAGCGTTTGGATTGAATCCGGCAGGCCATCCGCCTGCGGGAGGATCACCGCCAGCGGCTTCGCCGGACGACGCTTGCGCAAACGCAGTGTGGCTATCGCCTGCGGATGGCGGGCATCGCAGGCAAGGTGAAAACCGCCCAGCCCTTTGATGGCGACGATGCCGCCGTTTTTCAGCATCTCAACCGCGGCGCTCAGGGCCGCTTCACGCACGGCGGTTTTATCACCCGCGCGCCATTCCAGCCAGGGGCCACAGTCCGGGCACGCCACCGGCTGGGCATGAAAACGCCGGTCGGCGGGGTCGCGGTACTCCGTTTCACAGGGCGTGCACAGCGGGAAGTGCGCCATTGCCGTGGCCGGACGGTCATACGGCATCGCGCGGATAATGGTGAAACGCGGGCCACAGTGGGTGCAGTTGATAAAGGGATAGCGGTAGCGGCGCCCGGCAGGGTCGCGCATTTCGGCCAGACACGCCGGGCAGGTGGCGGCATCCGGAACAATCTGGGTGTCCATGGTCCCGCCCGCGCTGTGGCGAATGGAAAAATCGTCCGGCACGCGCGTCCAGGTAAAGGGCTGCGTATCAACGTGGTCAATGCGTGCCAGGGGTGGGCAGTCCTGATGCAGCCTCGCGGTAAAGGCCCCCCCATCACCCGCGAGGCGCACCAGCACGCCCTGTGCGTCATTGCAGACATCGCCCCTCAGCTGAAGCTGGTTCGCCAGTTGCCAGACGAAGGGACGAAAACCGACGCCCTGCACCCTGCCGCGTATGCGCAGCTGCACACCGTTACTGCTCATCGCGGCTTAAAACAGCAGAGATGACGACGTGTCGAACGCTGCCCGACGGCGTTTTTCCGCGCTCATCTGTTCGAGTTTGTCGCGATCCACGCAGACCAGCGCGTGCGTCGGACAGGCTTCCATGCAGGCCGGGCCGGCTTCGCGGTGGTAGCAGAGGTCGCATTTATTGGCTTCGGCCTTCTCCGCTCGCACGCTCAGCCCCGCGCCGCTGTTGCGCACCACCGGGCGAACGACCACTTCCATCGCGCCATACGGACAGGCCACCACACAGGTTTTGCAGCCGATACAGCGCTCCTGCATCACGTGTACAAATCCTTTTTCGCGTTTGATTGCCCCGTTAGGGCAGACGTTGGCGCACGGCGCGTCTTCACACTGGCGGCAGATCGCCGCCGTTGAGATATCCACGCCTTTGATAACGTGAATGCGCGGCAGGAAAGATTCCGGGGTCAGGGAGGCACAATCCTGATCCGCCTGGTGGGACACCACGCAGGCGACTTCACAGGTTCGGCAACCAATGCACTTACTGGCATCGGCCATCATAAAACGGTTCATCTACTACTCCAGCATATCAGTCATGCGCGAAGCTATTCACAAACCGTGCCAATTATTAACCTGTTGATTTATATATAAATGAACAACGAAAGCGGCACCGTCATCGTCACTTCTGACGATGACGGCTGTCGACGTCAGCGATGCGGACCGTCAGTGACGGAGTCGCGCAGGATCAGCTCGCCGGAGAAGGTTTGCTGAGAGGTGAACTCCCCGCCATCCAGCATGAAGATTAAGCGACTGATGGTCTCTTTGATCATCTCCGTCACCGGAATGCGCACGCTGGAGAGCGACGGCACGGTGTATGGCGCAATGGCGACATCGTCGAACCCAATCACCGACACCGCCTCCGGCGCGGCGATTCCGCTGTCATGAAGCTGTTTCAGGGCACCTATCGCCATATCGTCATTGCTCGCCACCAGCGCCGTAAAACGCTCGCCGCGGGATAACAGCCCGGCGACGGCCGCCGAACCGCTTGCCGGGGTCCACTTCCCTTCTGCTATCAGTTCTTCGCGCAGGGCAATGCCGTGCTGCGCCAGCGCGGCTTTGTAACCTGACAGACGCTCAACCCCGGTCGGGGAATCCAGCGAGCCGGTGATAAACGCAATCTCCCGGTGCCCTTTCGCAATCAGCTGCGACACCGCCTCCTGAGAGGAGGATTTATGATCGGACCAGACGCTGTGGCTGCTGTTTTTGCGCAGACGGCGGTTCAGCACCATAATCGGCTGCTCGCATTTCTCAACGATCTCGTCCATCTCCTCCACGCTGAGAAAACGCGGATAGATAATCACCGCGTCGCAGCGCATATCCAGCAGATACTGGATCGCCTCGCGCTCCTCTTCGGCGCTGTGCTTGCCGTCCGCCAGGATCAGCTGCCGCCCTTTCTCTTCGGTCATGCGCGCGGCGTGGAACAGCAGTTCGCTAAAGTAGACGCCGTGATACAGGGTGTTGGTCACCACCAGCCCCAGCGTCTGGGTGCGCCTGGTCGCCAGGTTGCGCGCCAGCAAATTCGGGCGATAGCCGCTTTCGTCGATGGCCTGAAACACCCGGTCTTTGGTCTCCTGGCTGACGTAGCCATTGCCCGACAGCACCCTGGAAACCGTCGCTTTCGAAACGCCTGCCCGTTTCGCCACTTCCAGCATCGTGGTCATCGTGTTCTTCCCTCTCAATCTGATGGTTCGCAGTGTACTGCACCGCATAAAAATTGTCGCAGCGGCAGCATCACGCTTTTTTCCGCGCCGGGTGATCGTCGTCACGAAACGAAAAAATGGACAAAAAGCGATCTTGTTTCATCAGGAAAAACTCATGATGATTATGTGAAACCGGTTTCCTACACGACTCACAACGATAACAGGAACACATCCGATGGCCAAAAACTATGCCGCGCTGGCAAACGACGTGATCAGCGCGCTCGGCGGTAAAGATAACATCGTCGCCGTCACCCACTGCATGACGCGTCTGCGCTTTGTTCTGAAAGACGAAAGCCTTACCGACGCCACGCGTCTGAAAAGCATCAGCGGCGTGCTCGGCGTGGTGCGCAGCGATAACCAGTGCCAGGTGATTATTGGCAACACCGTTTCTCAGGCCTACCGCGAAGTGGTCAGCCTGTTACCCACCGACCTCCAGCCTGCCGTGCCGGAAGGTCCGCAAAAAATGACCTTGCGGCGGATAGGCGCAGGGATCCTTGACGCGCTGATCGGCACCATGTCACCGCTGATCCCGGCGATCATCGGCGGCTCGATGGTCAAGCTGCTGGCGATGATCCTCGAGATGACCGGCGTGCTGGAGAAAGGCGCGCCGACCCTGACCATCCTGACCGTCATCGGCGACGGGGCGTTCTTCTTCCTGCCGCTGATGGTTGCGGCTTCGGCGGCGGTGAAATTCAAAACCAATATGTCGCTCGCCATCGCTATTGCGGGCGTGCTGGTACACCCGAGCTTTATCGAGCTGATGGCGAAAGCGGCGCAGGGCGAGCATGTAGAATTTGCCTTAATTCCGGTCACGGCGGTGAAATATACCTACACCGTGATCCCGGCGCTGGTCATGACCTGGTGCCTGTCGTATATCGAACGCTGGGTGGATCGCATCACGCCGGCGGTGACAAAAAACTTCCTGAAGCCGATGCTGATCGTGCTGATTGCCGCCCCGCTCGCCATTGTGCTGATTGGGCCGCTGGGGATCTGGATCGGCAGCGCCATCTCCGCGCTGGTGTACACCATTCACGGCTATCTGGGCTGGCTGTCGGTCGCCATCATGGGCGCGCTGTGGCCGCTGCTGGTGATGACCGGTATGCACCGCGTGTTTACGCCAACCATCATCCAGACCATTGCCGAAACGGGCAAAGAAGGGATGGTGATGCCCTCAGAAATCGGCGCCAACCTGTCGCTTGGCGGCTCGTCGCTGGCGGTGGCGTGGAAAACTAAAAACCCGGAGCTGCGCCAGACGGCGCTGGCGGCCGCGGCCTCTGCCATCATGGCGGGGATCTCTGAGCCGGCCCTGTACGGCGTAGCGGTGCGGCTGAAGCGTCCGCTGATTGCGAGCCTGATCAGCGGCTTTATCTGCGGCGCGGTGGCCGGTGTGGCAGGCCTTGCCAGCCACTCGATGGCAGCGCCGGGGCTGTTTACCAGCGTCCAGTTCTTCGACCCGGCGAACCCGATGACCATCATCTGGGTATTCGGCGTGATGGGGCTGGCGGTAGTGCTGTCGTTTGTTCTGACCCTGATATTAGGTTTTGAAGATATCCCGGTTGAAGACGACGCCGAAAAGGCACGCGCCCTGCAAACCGCCCCGGTTCAGGCCAACGCAGCACGAGCATAATTGTATAGCGAGGTAGAAATGTCGGTTTTTCCACAAGGATTTTTATGGGGCGGCGCGCTTGCCGCCAACCAGAGTGAAGGCGCGTACCGCGAGGGCGGCAAAGGGCTGACCACGGTCGATATGATCCCCCACGGTGCGAACCGTCTGGCGGTGAAACTCGGGAAGGAAAAACGTTTTTCATTGAGGGACGACGAGTTTTACCCGAGCCACGAGGCGATTGATTTTTACCACCGCTATAAAGAGGACATCGCCCTGATGGCGGAGATGGGCTTCACGGTGTTCCGCACCTCAATTGCCTGGAGCCGCCTCTATCCGAACGGTGACGAGCCGCTGCCGAACCAGGAGGGCATCGCCTTCTACCGCGCGGTATTCGAGAAGTGCAAAAAGTACAACATCGAGCCGCTGGTGACCCTGTGCCACTTCGACGTGCCGATGCATCTGGTCACCGAATACGGCTCGTGGCGCAACCGCAGGATGGTCGATTTCTTCGCCCGCTACGCGCGGACCTGCTTCGAAGCGTTTAACGGCCTGGTGAAATACTGGCTGACCTTCAACGAAATCAACATCATGCTACACAGCCCGTTCTCCGGCGCGGGGCTGGTGTTCGAGGAGGGTGAGAACGAGGACCAGGTGAAATACCAGGCCGCGCATCACGAGCTGGTGGCGAGCGCGCTGGCGACCAAAATCGCCCACGAGGTTAACCCTGAAAACCAGGTCGGCTGTATGCTGGCGGGCGGTAATTTCTACCCTTACTCCTGCAAGCCGGAAGACGTGTGGATGGCGCTGGAGAAAGATCGCGAGAACCTGTTCTTTATCGACGTGCAGGCGCGCGGCCGCTATCCGGCCTACTCTGCCCGTGTGTTCCGCGAGAAAGGGGTGGTGATTGTTAAAGACCCCGGCGACGACGAACTGCTGACAAACACCGTTGATTTTGTCTCGTTCAGCTATTACGCCTCTCGCTGTGCGTCGGCGGACATGAACGCGAACAATACCAATGCGGCGAACATCGTGAAGTCGTTACGTAACCCGCACATTGAGGTGAGCGAGTGGGGTTGGGGGATTGACCCGCTGGGCCTGCGCATCACCATGAACATGATGTACGACCGCTATCAGAAGCCGCTGTTCCTGGTGGAAAACGGCCTCGGCGCGAAGGACGAAATCGACGCCAACGGCGAGATCAACGACGACTACCGCATCAGCTACCTGCGCGAGCACATCCGCGCGATGGGCGACGCGATCGAGGACGGCGTGCCGCTGATGGGGTACACCACCTGGGGCTGTATCGACCTGGTGGCCGCCTCGACGGGCGAGATGAGCAAGCGCTACGGGTTTGTCTACGTGGATCGCGATGATGCCGGTAACGGCACGCTGGAGCGGACGCGCAAGAAATCGTTCGGGTGGTATAAGAAGGTGATTGCGAGCAACGGGGGGGATTTGGCGTAGCCTGTTGCCCTCACCCCAGCCCTCTCCCACAGGGAGAGGGAGATGGGTTTTGTAGGCCGGGTAAGGCGAAGCCGTCACCCGGCACTGCTCAGAGTGGAGCAAAACCCCCATCCCCCACCCACTCCGCAAGGCGGGAGTAAACATCCTCCACCGCCGCTTTCACCGGTGGCGTCATCGGGTAATAAAACCCAACGATGTCCGGCTGAATACCCAAAAACAGCACCTCGCCCACGTCGTCTTTAATCTGATCGACCAGGTAGTTCAACGGCATATTGTGGGTGGTCATCATAAACATCCCGGCGATGTCGTCCGGGTCAATCAGGCGGATCTCGCCGGGGTTAAGCCCCATATCGGTAGCATCGACGATTAACAGCTTTTCAGGGCGCAGTTCGCGAATGGCAACCACGTCGTTTTCCGGGGCGCTGCCGCCGTCAATCACCACCCAGTTGCCCTGCGGGTTTGCGGCACACATCTCTGCCAGCAGCGGGCCGGCACCGTCGTCGCCCATCATGCTGTTGCCCACACACAGTAAAACGTCAGCCACGTAATCTCCTCACCATCAGGTAGATGGCGCTCTCCTGATGAATGTCGTGCAGCATGCTAAGCAGCGTTTTGCTCCATGCCTGCTGCGCCGGGGTTTGCTGGCGCAGCGCGGCGTCAAAGGCGTTGGCGAGCATCGCAATGTGGTTGGCGTCGATGACGATCTCGCCGTACTTCGGTACCCCCTCCATTTTACGCCGCGCCGCGCTGCCCTCCTCCAGCGTGCCTATCCACGCCAGATACTCCGCCCACGGGCAGCTCAGCGCTGCCTCCAGGCAGTCGATGACGCCAAGGTGGTGCCCAATCGCCAGGCTGTAATAGACCACCTGCTGCGCCGCATCCGGCGTGGCGTCGTTCTCATCAATAAACTTACGGCTCAGCTGGCTGAACACCACCGTTTCACTCATCGGATACGCGCCTCATCAACGATCTGGTTCAGGTTCGCCACGATCTCATTAAGACGTGGATCGTTTTCCGCCTCCAGCCAGCGCGCAACCTGATGGTCACCCTGCCCCAGCAGACGCAGATAGTCATCGGCAATCTGGCGGCCATAGCGATACCCCGCCAGCCTGCGCGCGGTGCGGTCAACCTTCACGCGCAGCGGCTGCACCATATCCGGATGCAAAATGGTCGCAGGCTGGCTATCACGCTCGCCGGGTTCGCGGGCGTGGATTTTCTGCTCCAGCAGGCCGAGCGCCATCGCAAAGCCGTACAGCGTGGCGGCAGGCGTCGGCGGGCAGCCTGGAATATAGACATCCACCGGTACAATTTTATCGGTCCCCCCCCAGACGCAGTACAGGTCGTGGAAGATGCCGCCGCTGTTGCCGCAGGCCCCGTAGGAGATGCAGATTTTGGGATCCGGCGCGGACTGCCAGGCGCGCAGCGCAGGGGATCGCATTGCGCGGGTGACGGCCCCGGTAAACAGCAGGATGTCCGCATGGCGCGGAGACGGCACCACTTTTATCCCGAAGCGTTCAGCGTCAAACAGCGGCGACAGCGTGGCGAAGATCTCAATCTCGCAGCCGTTGCAGCCGCCGCAGTCCACGCGGTAGACGTAGGCCGAACGTTTGATTTTTTTCAGCAGCGACGCCTTCATGCTGGCGATGGATTCGTCCACCGTCATCGGCACCGGAATGCCGTTGTCGTCGCGCGGGCCGAGTAAACTTTCCATCAGCTGGCCTCTCTCATGTGACGGGTTAAATCGATGCGGTCAGACGGCAGCAGGCATTTCTGACGCTTACATTCCGGGCAGGTTTCAAAGCCTTCGCGGTGGTGTTCCGCGCGGACATCGCCATTGTGTTTCAGCAACGCAATGGCGTAGTCGATCTCTTTTTGTACGGCAAACGGACGCTTACAGACGCGGCAGTTGCACAGCGCAAAGCGCGACTGCTGCAGGAAGTCCTCTTTTTTCCACACCGCCAGTTCGTACTCCTGGGAAAGACGAATGGCCGCCGTCGGGCAGACCTCCTCGCAGCGGCCACAGAAGATGCAGCGTCCCAGGTTAAACTGCCAGGCCAGCTCGCCGCTTTTCAGGTCGGTTTCCACCGTCAGCGCATTCGACGGGCAGGCATTGACGCAGGCCGCACAGCCGATGCACTGCTGCGGGTTATGCTCCGGCTTGCCGCGAAAGTTTTTGTCGACCGGCAGCGGCTCCAGCGGATAGCGGCTGGTCTGCGTGCCGGTTTTGATCACTTTTTTGATAAAGGTAAACATGGCGAGTCCTTATTTCAGCGGCGAGTTCTTACGCTCGATGCTGTAGCGCTCAAGCTCTTTGTACGGCACCACCTGGCTTTTCTTCTTGCGCACGTCCACCACGGTCATGCGGTCGGTGCAGGAGTAGCACGGATCGAGGCTGCCAATGATCAGCGGCGCGTCGGAGACCGTATTCCCGCGCAGCATGTAGCGCAGGGTTGGCCAGTTGGCGTAGGTCGCCGCACGGCAGCGCCAGCGGTATAGCTTCTGGTTGTCGCCGGTCATGCTCCAGTGGATATCGTCCCCGCGCGGGGCTTCGGCAAAGCCGAGGGCAAAGCGGTTTGGAATATAGGTGAAGCCTTCCACCATCAGCGGGCCGCCCGGCAGGTTATCGAGACCGAAGTCGATCATGTTCAGCGCGGTGAATACCTCGTTGATACGCACTTTGAGACGGGAGATAACGTCGCAGCCCTGCTCGCTGTGCACCTCCATCGGTAGCAGGCCATAGCCAACAAACGGGTGGTCGGCGCGGGTGTCGCGGGCGTGGCCGCTGGCGCGCACCATCGGGCCGACGTTGCTGAAGTCGCGGGCAATTTGCGGATCAAGACGACCAATGCCAACGGTGCGCTGCTCGATGTTTGGCGTGCTGAGCAGCATATCCACCAGCTCCTGCACGTCGCGACGCATCTGCTGTGCCAGTTGCCGGGTCTGGATCATGTCATCTTTCAGCAGGTCACGGCGGATCCCACCGATCAGGTTCAGGCCGTAGGTTTTACGCGCCCCGGTGAGAATTTCAGCCATCTTCATCGACGCTTCACGCACGCGGAAGAACTGCATGAACCCGGAGTCGAAACCGACAAAGTGGCAGGCCAGGCCAAGGTTCAGCAGGTGCGAGTGCAGACGCTCCACCTCCAGCAGGATGGCGCGGATCATCTGCGCGCGCTCCGGCACCACGATCCCCATCCCGTTCTCCACCGAGGTGGTGTAGGCGGTGCTGTGGGCGAAGCCGCAGATGCCGCACACGCGGTCGGAGAGGAACGTCACTTCGTTGTAGCCCATGCGGGTTTCCGCCAGTTTTTCCATGCCGCGATGGACGTAAAACAGGCGGTAGTCGGCGTCGATAATGTTCTCGCCGTCAACAAACAGGCGGAAATGGCCGGGTTCGTCAGAGGTCACGTGCAGAGGGCCGATCGGCACCACGTTGTTCTTTTTACTGCCCAGCTCGTTGATAAACTCGTAGGTCTCGCTGTCAGTGGTCGGCGCGGGGCGCTGGCGGTAGTCCATGCTGTCTTTGCGCAGTGGATAGAGTTCGTCCGGCCAGTCGTCCGGCAGCACCAGACGGCGCTCGTCAGGCAGCCCCACCGGCACCAGACCGTACATATCACGCACTTCGCGCTCGCCCCAGACCGCGGCGGGCACGCGCGGCGTGACCGACGGGTACTCCGGCTTGTTCGGATCAACCTCGACGCGCACGGTGAGCCAGCACTTCTCACCCTGCTCCATCGACATCACGTAGTACACCGCGTAGTTGCCGCACAGCTGGCGCTCGTCGTTACCGAACAGTACCGAGAGCCAGCCGCCCTGCTGGTAATAGAGAAACTCCACCACTTCCGGCAGATAATTCACCTTGACGGTGACGGTAATCTGGTCTTTGGTCTGCCAGGACTCCTCCAGCACCACGCTGGGAAAAGCCTGATGCAACGCGGCGAGATACTGCTGACCTTTCTTTTCTTCAGACATAAATACTCTCTTAAATCACGCCACCAGCAAGGAGACGAAAGCTAAAAATGCAAAACCAAAACCGGCCCACGTGATACGCGACGTCGCCGCAAAGCGCAGGCGCGCCATGCTGTTTTCAAACAGGGCAATCACCAGCACGCCAACCAGCAGTTTGAACGCCGCAATCACCACGGCCAGCACCAGGCCGCCAGCGGTGAAATGCGTCATCTGCCCCCACGGGAAGAAGACGCCAACGAACATCTGCAGCACCACCAGTTGCTTAAGGCTGATGCCCCACTTCAGTACCGCAAAGCCGTAGCCGCTGTATTCGGTGAGCGGCCCCTCCTGCAGTTCCTGCTCCGCTTCCGCGAGGTCAAAAGGCAGTTTGCCCATCTCAATAAAGGTGGCGAACGCGCAGGCGCAGAGCGCCAGGACCAGCGGAATGGTGCGGGCAACCGGCCAGTGATAAACGGTATCGGTGATAAAGCTGATGTGGGTTGAGCCGGCGACCTGTGCGGCGACCCACAGCCCGAGCAGCAGGATCGGCTCGACCAGTACCCCGAGCATGGCTTCACGGCTGGCACCGATACCGGTAAAAGGGCTACCGGTGTCGAGGCCCGCAATCGCGAAGAAAAAGCGCGCGATGGCAAAGAGGTAGATCAGGGTGATCAGATCGCCCAGCGCCGGCAGCGGCGACCCCACGGTCACCACCGGCAGCGCGGTCGCGATGGTCAGCATCACGCCCACCATCACAAAGGGCGTCAGGCGGAACACCCAGCCTGCGGCGTCCGGGGCCACGCTTTGACGCGCAAGCAGTTTGAACAGATCGCGGTACTCCTGCAGCACGCCAGGCCCGCGACGGTTGTGCATCCGGGCGCGCGCCACGCGGCTTATCCCGGAGAGCAAAGGCGCGACGGCGAATAACACCAGCGCCTGAAGTATTGCCAGAAACAGACTCATGTCAGGCTCCTCGTGAAATCACAATCACTACCAGCACCGCCAGCTCGATAACCGCCAGTCGGCGGAACAGCGCGGGCGCGGCGGCGCTCTGCCAGCCGGGCACCCGTCCTGCCGGGTTTAGCCAGTGGCGCAGCTTCAGCACGGCGGAAAAGTTTTCTTTCACCGGCATGGCAAAACCGTGCGCGGTGATCACCATCGACTGCTCATGCTCATAGCCGCAGGCCCAGGCTGCGCCGCGCGCGCGGGAACCAAGGCGGTCACGCCTGAAGAACAGCATCAGCACAAACGGCAGCAGCGGAGAGGCAATCAGCAGCAGCGCGATCATCGGTTGGGAAACTCCGGTGTGCGCCGTCGCAAGCGGCAACGGAATAACGCTTCCCAGCAGCGGGATCAGCCACGGGGCAGCGACCCCGCCCGCAATACAGCACAGCGCGAGGGCAACGACGCTTATCGTCATCAGCACGGGCGCAGCGCGGGCGGTTTCCGCTTCACGCGTGCGCGGCGCACCGAGGAAGGTGACGCCGTAGACTTTCGCCATACACATCACCGCCAGCGCGCCGGTGATCGCCAGCCCAACGGCCAGCAGCGGCCCCAGCAACCGTGCGATAAACGCCTCGCTCTGACCGAGCGCGAAGAAGGACTGATAAATCACCCACTCTCCGGCAAAACCGTTCAGCGGCGGCAGCGCGGCCATCGCCATCAGCCCCACCAGCATGGCGAGCGAAATGACCGGCATTTTTTTACCGATCCCACCGAGCTTTTCAATATCGCGATGACCGGTGCGGAACCAGACGCTGCCCGCCCCGAGGAACAGGGTGCTTTTAAACAGGCTGTGGTTGATAAGATGGTAGAGCCCGCCGATAAACCCGGCGGCAATCAGCGCCGGTTGGCTGAGCGCCAGCCCGGTGACGCCCGCGCCAAGGCCGAGCAGGATAATGCCGATGTTTTCCAGGGTGTGGTACGCCAGCAGACGCTGAATATTGTGCTCCATCAGCGCGTAAAGCCCGCCGACGAACGCGGTGATCATCCCGGCTAACAGCAGCACCACGCCCCACCACAGCGGCGGTTGGCCGCTCGTCAGCGTCAGCGTCAGAATGCCGAACAGACCAACCTTCATCACCACCGTCGAGAACAGCGCGGCAGCGGGCGCAGAGGCGTTGGCATGCGCCTGCGGCACCCAGCCGTGCAGCGGGATAATGCCCGCCAGCAGACCAAAGCCCACCACGCCCAGCAGCCAGACGTCGTTGCCCAGCGTCTGGCCGTCGAGCGCAGCGAAGTCCAGCGAGCCAAAACGCTGCCACACTAGCCAGCAGGCCAGCGCCAGCAGCAGCGTACCGAGGCGGCCCAGCGCGAACCACAGCTTGCCGGAGGCGGTGCAGCCCGTCAGGAACACGCCGCACAGGGCCATGATTTCCGCCATCATCACCAGCGCCCCAAGGTTACTGGCGGTAACCGCACAGACCGCCGTCGCCATCAGCAGATTCACCAGCAGCCCGTTGGCGCTGGCGGTCGGATGGCGGTGCCAGTCAATATTAAACACGCTGATAAACAGCCCGCACAGGCCGAACGTGATAAGCCAGATCGCGTTCAGCGGCGTGACCTGCACCGCGTGATGGACAAACGGCATCATCGTGTGAACGCGCCCGCCGCCGAGCAGCACCACGCCGCCCGCGCCCAGCGTCAGCACGCTGCCAACGGCCCCGCCGATACCGGCAATCCAGCCGCTGAACGCTGTAGAGAAGGAGAAGATCGTCGCCAGTACGGCCGCAGCAGCAAAGACCGCTACGCCGGTGTTCATCATCGTCACGGCGTTCATTGTGCCCCCTCGTTAAATGCCTGCAGCAGAGAAAGATCGCCCACGTCGGTGTTGATGGTCAGCTCGCGTTTACGCCTGCTGGTGCGGGCGATGTCGCGGATGTTGACCAGAATCAGCGCGTTGGTCGGACAGGTGCGTACGCAGGCCGGGCCTTGCTCATCAAAGCTGCACAGGTCGCACTTCACCGCGACGGCGCGCACGCCGGGCACCCAGTCCAGCAGCGTGCTTACGCGTGCCGGCGCGGGAGGCGCAGGCGGCGCTTTGGGCGAGTTGGCATTCGCCGGGATATGCAGCGGGCGGCTGCCGGAAAACTCAATCGCGCCGAACGGGCAGGCGATGCCGCACAGCTTGCAGCTCACGCACAGGCTTTCGTTCAGCTGCACGGCCCCCTCAACGCGGGTAATGGCGTTGACCGGGCAGACGCCCGCGCACGGGGCATCTTCACAGTGGTGGCAGAGCTGCGGGGCAGACTCTTTTTCATTACGCATGACGCGCAGGCGCGGCATGGACTGCAGCCCATGCAGGCGGTGCGTTTCCGAACACGCCGCTTCACAGGTTCGACAGCCAATACAGACCGTCGAGTCAGCAATTACAAAACGGTTCACCGGGCAATCCTCTGGTGATGGTCATTTTTGACGAAAAGATGTCTTCTCGACACTTCTCGACACTCGGGGATCAGGCAACGTGCGTTGACGTCGTTGCCGCCACCAGCTGTTTCAGGTTGACCGGCAGGTCATGTTCAACCGCTGCGTACAGGCCGTTGTATACCGGCTCGATTTTTTCCAGATAGTGCTCCAGCACCTGCTGGCGATCGCGGTTGGAGACGTGACCATCGATCATGCCGTCGGACATCAGCTGCGCCTGTGCAATCCGTTGTTTTTCACCCGCTTTTGTTTCGACGTAATACTCAATGGTGTGGCTGTTAAAGGTGTTCGCCAGGGTGACGAAAATCGTGAAATGGCCGAAGAGGACAAAGCGCATATCCCCCTGCGCCGCACAGCTCATGGCGTGGTGAAGACGGGCTTTCGACAGGGTAATGCCCTGAATCAGAGAGTTGCAGTACTGGTGCCATTGCTCCTGCAGCTGCTGATGACGCCGTGCGATGTAATCGGCTTTTTCGCTGATTTCCCAAATAGTCATAAAACGCATCCGGTTAGTGAAGATTTCGGCTATTAAGCAGATTCCATGCCAGTTTTTAATGTATTGATTTACATAGGCTTTAATCTGGGCAGCCCTGTCACATCGTCGGTGTCGACGTGTCATTTCGACAGCGTTGACATCGTCACCCCTTAAGGGAAATCAAGCTGGCACTGTTATTGCATTACAGGGTCAATTCATTGAGGAGGCGTCATGCACGAAATCACCCTCTGCCAGCGGGCTCTGGAACTTATCGAACAGCAGGCAGTACACAACCACGCCAAACGCGTGACGGGCGTCTGGCTGAAAGTCGGCGCATTTTCCTGCGTCGAAACCAGTGCCCTCACCTTCTGCTTTGAACTGGTGTGTCGCGGCACGCTGGCGGAAGGCTGCGAACTTCACATTGAGGAGCAGCAGGCGGAGTGCTGGTGCGAGCAGTGCCAGCAGTACGTCACCCTGCTGTCATCAAAGGTTCAGCGCTGCCCGCTCTGCCAGTGTGCGGGGCTGCGCATCGTGGCGGATGACGGCATGCAGATCCAACGCCTCGAAATTGAGAAGGAGTAAAGTATGTGCAGTACCTGCGGTTGCGCTGAAGGCAACCTGTATATTGAAGGGGATGAACACCGTCCCCACTCCGCGTTTCGCTCAGCCCCCTTTTCCCCTGCGCCGCGCCCGGCGGCGGCATTCACCGGAGTCACCTTCACGCCGAAACGGTCCGTTGAGGGCGATTTGCACTACGGACACGGCGCAGCCGGCACCCATGCTCCGGGCATCAGCCAGCGCCAGATGCTGGAGGTGGAGATCAACGTGCTCGACAAAAATAACCAGCTCGCAGCCCGCAACCGCGCCCGCTTTGATGCGCGTAACCAGCTGGTGCTGAATCTGGTCTCCAGCCCCGGCTCCGGCAAAACCACGCTGCTTACCGAAACCCTCAAACGCCTGAATGCGCGCGTATCCTGTGCGGTAATAGAGGGCGATCAGCAGACGGTGAATGACGCGGCGCGCATTCGTGAAACCGGCACGCCCGCCATTCAGGTTAATACCGGTAAAGGCTGCCACCTTGATGCGCAGATGATTGCCGACGCCGCGCCGCGTCTGCCGCTGGCGGATAACGGCATTCTGTTTATCGAGAACGTCGGAAACCTGGTCTGCCCGGCGAGCTTCGACCTGGGCGAGCGGCATAAGGTGGCCGTGCTCTCCGTCACCGAAGGGGAGGACAAACCGCTGAAATATCCGCATATGTTTGCCGCCGCCTCGCTGATGCTGCTGAACAAAGTGGATTTACTGCCTTACCTCAACTTCGACGTGGAGAAATGCCTGGCCTGTGCCCGGGAAGTGAATCCGGATATTGAGATCCTGCTGGTCTCCGCCACGCGCGGCGAGGGCATGGAACACTGGCTGAACTGGCTGGAGCGTGAACGATGTGCATAGGCGTACCCGGACAAATTCACGCCATTGACGGCAATCAGGCCAAAGTGGACGTGTGCGGTATTCTGCGCGATGTCGACCTGACGCTGGTGGGCAGCACCGATGACACCGGCGCATCACGGCTTGGTCAGTGGGTGCTGGTTCACGTTGGCTTTGCGATGAGCGTGATTAACGAAGCGGAGGCCCGGGATACGCTCGACGCGCTGCAAAACATGTTTGACGTGGAGCCGGATGTGGGCGCACTGCTGTACGGTGAGGAACGGTAATCTATGCGTTACGTTGATGAATACCGTGCCCCTGAACAGGTGATGCAGCTGATTGACCATCTGCAATCCCGCGCATTATTGCTTGAGTACACCGCCGAAAAACCGTTACGCATCATGGAAGTCTGCGGTGGACACACCCACGCTATCTTTAAGTTTGGCCTTGACCAGCTGCTGCCGAAAAACATCGAATTCATTCACGGCCCCGGCTGCCCGGTGTGCGTGTTGCCGATGGGGCGTATCGACAGCTGCCTTGAGATTGCCCACCATCCGGAGGTGATCTTCTGCACCTTCGGCGATGCGATGCGCGTGCCGGGCAAAAATGGCTCGCTGCTGCAGGCCAGAGCGCGCGGCGCGGATATCCGCATCGTTTACTCACCGATGGATGCACTGAAGCTGGCGGCCGACAATCCGACGCGAAAAGTGGTCTTTTTTGGGCTGGGTTTTGAAACCACTATGCCCGCAACGGCCATCACACTCCAGCAGGCGAAAGCCCGCAACATCGGCAATTTTTACGTTTTCTGTCAGCACATCACGCTCATTCCCACCCTTCGCAGCCTGCTTGAAGAGCCGGACAACGGTATTGATGCTTTTCTCGCGCCGGGCCATGTCAGCATGGTGATCGGTACTGAGGCGTATGGTTTTATCGCCGGGGAGTACCATCGCCCATTAGTGGTAGCTGGTTTCGAACCACTTGATCTACTACAAGGCGTGACCATGCTGGTTGAGCAGAAAATAGCGGCTCTGAGCGTCGTCGAAAATCAGTATCGCCGCGTGGTGCCGGACGAGGGGAATGTGCATGCGCAGCAGGCCATTCGCGAGGTGTTCAGGGTGGAAGGCAACAGCGAATGGCGCGGGCTGGGGCTGATTGCCGAATCCGGCGTACACCTGACGCCGCCGTATCGTTCCTTCGATGCCGAGGCGCATTTCCGCCCGCAGCCACAGCAGGTGTGCGACGATCCTGACGCCCGCTGCGGCGAGGTGCTCACCGGCAAATGCAAACCTCATCAGTGCCCGTTATTTGGCAGCACCTGTAACCCGCAAACCGCATTCGGTGCGCTGATGGTCTCCTCCGAAGGGGCCTGCGCCGCGTGGTATCAGTATCGCAATCAGGAGAGTGAAGCATGAAGACCGTCGAAATGGCGCACGGCAGCGGCGGACAGGCGATGCAGCAGCTCATCAATCAGCTGTTTATGGACGCCTTTAACAACCCCTGGCTGGCCGAGCAGGAGGATCAGGCGCGCATTGCGCTCTCCACGCTTACCGCCCAGGGCGACAGGCTGGCGTTCTCCACCGACAGCTATGTCATCGATCCACTGTTCTTCCCCGGCGGAGATATCGGCAAGCTGGCTGTCTGCGGTACCGCCAATGATGTGGCCGTCAGCGGCGCGGTGCCACGCTACCTCTCCTGCGGATTTATCCTCGAAGAGGGGCTGCCGATGGAGACGCTCAAAACGGTTGTCGCCAGCATGGCGCAGGCCGCGCGCGAGGCGGGGATCGCTATCGTCACCGGCGATACCAAGGTCGTGCAGCGCGGCGCGGCGGATAAACTGTTCATCAATACGGCAGGAATGGGGGCGATCCCGGCGGATATTCACTGGGGCGCACAGCAGCTTGCCGTGGGCGACGTGCTGTTAGTCACCGGCACGCTGGGCTGCCACGGGGCGACTATCCTTAACCTGCGCGAAGGTCTGGGGCTGGACGGTGAGCTTCGCAGCGACTGCGCGGTGCTGACGCCCCTTATCCAGACGCTGCGCACAATACCTGGGGTGAAAGCCCTGCGCGACGCCACCCGGGGCGGCGTTAATGCCGTGATGCACGAGTTCGCCGCACGCTGCGGCTGTGGAATTGAACTGAACGAGCGCAGCCTGCCCGTTAAGCCTGCCGTGCGCGGGCTTTGCGAGCTGCTGGGGCTCGATCCGCTAAACTTTGCCAATGAAGGCAAGCTGGCGATTGGCGTTGAACGCCAGGCTGCCGACGCGGTACTGGCAGAACTGCGCGCCCATCCTTTAGGGAAAGGGGCCGCCATTATTGGTGAAGTGGTTGAACGCAAAGGGGTGCGTTTGACCGGGCTTTACGGCGTGAAGCGCACGCTGGATCTGCCGCACGCCGAACCGTTACCCCGAATTTGCTAGAACCGCGCCATAAGCGGTCAGCGCTGACGTTCTCTTTTTTGCCAGTTTCTATTGGAAAGCAATAATGCCGTATACACCGATGAGCGATCTTGGACAGCAGGGCCTGTTTGACATCACACGCACTCTTTTACAGCAGCCCGATTTAGGCTCGCTGAGCGATACCCTGACGCGGCTGGTCAGGCAATCAGCGCTGGCGGACAGCGCCGCTATCGTGCTCTGGCACAGCGGGACCCAGCGGGCGAGCTACTACTCAACGCGTGATAACGGCAAAGTCTTTGAATATGAGGATGAAACCTACCTCGCCCACGGCCCGGTGCGGCGTATTCTTTCCCGTCCTGAAATCCTGCACTGCAGCGCTGAAGAGTTCCGCCAGGCCTGGCCGATGCTGGCGGATAGCAATATCTATCAGCCTTTCGGCCATTACTGCATGCTCCCTCTGGCGGTGGAAGGCCATATTTTTGGCGGCTGCGAGTTTCTGCGCACTACTGACCAGCCGTGGAGCGAGGCGGAATATGAGCGTCTGCACACCTTTACGCAAATTGTCGGCGTGGTGGCGGAGCAGATCCAGAGTCGCGTCAACAATAATGTGGATTACGATCTGCTGAGCCGCGAGCGCGACAACTTCCGTATTCTGGTGGCGATCACCAACGCCGTGCTGTCGCGCCTGGACATGGACGAGCTGGTCAGCGAGGTTTCAAAAGAGATCCATCACTACTTCAAAATCGACGCTATCAGCATTGCGCTTCGGGGCAATCGTAAGGGAAAACTCAACATTTACTCCACGCACTATCTGGATGAGGCCAACCCGGCGCACGAGCAGAGCGAAGTGGACGAAGCGGGCACCCTGTCCGAGCGGGTGTTCAAAAGTAAAGAGATCCTGCTGCTCAACCTGCACGAGCGTGACGTGCTGGCCCCCTACGAGCGGATGCTGTTTAACACCTGGGGCAATAAAATCCAGACGCTATGCCTGCTGCCGTTGATGTCGGGCAATACCATGCTTGGCGTGCTGAAGCTGGCGCAGTGCGATGAGGGCGTATTTACCACCGCCAACCTCAAGCTGCTGCGCCAGATTGCCGAACGTATCTCCATTGCCCTGGATAACGCCCTCGCCTATCAGGAGATCCATCGCCTGAAGGAGCGGCTGGTGGATGAGAACCTCGCCCTGACCGAGCAGCTCAATAACGTGGACAGCGAGTTTGGCGAAATCATTGGCCGCAGTGATGCGATGTACAGCATCCTCAAGCAGGTTGAGATGGTGGCGCAGAGCGACAGCACGGTGCTGATTCTGGGCGAGACGGGTACCGGGAAAGAGCTGATCGCCCGGGCGATCCACAACTTAAGCAACCGCAACAGCCGCCGGATGGTGAAGATGAACTGCGCCGCCATGCCTGCGGGTCTGCTGGAAAGTGACCTCTTCGGTCATGAGCGCGGCGCCTTTACCGGGGCCAGCAGCCAGCGGCTGGGCCGGTTTGAGCTGGCAGATAAAAGCTCGCTGTTCCTCGACGAAGTGGGCGATATGCCGCTGGAACTGCAGCCTAAGCTGCTGCGTGTGTTGCAGGAGCAGGAGTTTGAGCGCCTCGGCAGCAACAAGCTTATCCAGACGGACGTGCGGCTGATTGCTGCCACCAACCGGGATCTTAAAAAAATGGTCGCCGACCGCGAATTCAGAAGCGATCTCTACTATCGCCTGAACGTCTTCCCGATCTGCCTGCCCCCGCTGCGCGAGCGCCCGGAAGATATCCCTCTGCTGGTGAAAGCCTTTACCGCCAAAATTGCGCGGCGGATGGGGCGCAACATCGACAGCATTCCGGCAGAGACGCTCCGCACGCTCTCGGCGATGGAGTGGCCGGGTAACGTCCGCGAACTGGAAAACGTCATTGAGCGAGCGGTGCTGCTCACGCGCGGCAACGTGCTGCAACTCTCCCTGCCGGAGGTTTCTCTGCCTGAAACGACCATAAGCGCAGCCGAGATGGCGAAAGAGGGAGAAGATGAATACCACCTTATTCTGCGCGTGCTAAAAGAGACCAACGGTGTGGTCGCCGGGCCGAAAGGTGCAGCCCAGCGTTTAGGGTTAAAACGCACCACCCTGCTGTCGCGCATGAAGCGCCTCGGGATTGATAAAGAGAACCTGATGTAAGTCCGCACTCCGGCGGTGTTACTCTGACACCGCCTTTCGTCACCCTGCGCAATTGTCCCTCATTGACACAAAATCCTTTCCTCTGTATAAAATTCCGCCTTAATAATGAGTTTCATTTGCATCAAAAAATAATATTAATGAAGGGTAGCGTTTAATGAAAAAGGTCATCTGCGCGTTGGGCCTGGCGTTTGCGTCGGTCAGTTCTGCTCTGGCAACCACATATCCTCTGACCATTGAAAACTGTGGTTATAAAGAGACCTTCACCAAAGCGCCGGAACGCGTGGTGGCCCTGGGTCAGAATACCGTCGAAATTTTGCTCCTGCTCGGCCTGGAAGATAAGGTGAAGGCCAGCGCCTTCTGGCCAACCAAAGTGTTGCCGCAGCTGGCTGAACAGAACGCAAAAATCCAAACCCTGACGGTAGAAATCCCGACCCTTGAATCCATCCTTTCGCAAAACCCTGATTTTGTGCCTGCGCAGCTTCCCCTGTTACTCGGACCTGAAAGTAAGGTGGCGAAACGTGAAGATTTGGCCACGGTCGGTGTGAACAGCTACGTGTCACCGGGCATGTGCGCCACCAAAAAAGCCGCAGGTGATATGTACGGCAGCCGCCAGAAGCTGTGGGACATGACCTATCTTTATAAAGAGATTGAGGATTTCGCCAAAATCTTTAACGTGGAAGATCGCGGTCAGGCGGTGATTGCCGATTTCAAAAAACGTGAAGCTGACCTGCGCCAGGAGTTTGGTAAAAACAAAAAAGACCTCTCCTTTGTTTTCTGGTTCTCAAGCTCCTCTCCTTCGGCTGATGCCTATGTCGGCGGTAAAAACAGCGCCTCCGGTTTTATTGCTAACGTGCTGGGCGGGCACAACGCCATCACCTCCGAAACCGAATGGCCCACCGTGGGCTGGGAAAGCATTATTGCCGCTAATCCGGATGTGATTGTGGTTTCCAGCCTGGATCGCAACCGCTGGGCGCTGGATAACGCGGAAGAAAAAATCAAGTTCCTGAAAACCGATCCTGCCGTCAGCCAGCTGGATGCCGTCAAAAAAGGCCATATCGTGGTGATGGACGGCCAGGCGATGAACCCGACGATCCGTACGATTTACGGTGCTGAACAGGTGGGTGAGCAGCTCAGAAAACTGGGGCTGAACTGATGACAGCCGCTGTACTTCAGGCCCGCCAGGGCCTGTTCCTGACCACGTCTGCTCTGCTTGCCGTTGTATTGTTGTTTCTGGTGATCGCCCTCGGCGTCAGCGTCGGTGAGCTGTCCATCCCGCTTAATAACATGTTTTACGCCATCAGCAACAGAATGGGGCTCACCGAGGTTCCGCTCAACCGCATCTATGAGAGCGTAATCTGGGACTTCCGCCTGAGCCGTGCGCTGGTCGCAGCCTGCTGTGGTGCGGGGTTAGCCATTTGCGGTGCCGTATTGCAGAGCCTGCTGAAGAACGCCCTGGCGGAGCCCTACGTGCTGGGCGTCTCTGCCGGCGCGTCAACGGGTGCGGTTTCCGTCGTGGTGCTGGGAGTGGGGACCGGGGCCGTTTCGCTCTCAGCGGGTGCCTTCGCGGGGGCATTCGCCGCGTTTGCATTTGTCGCCTTTCTGACGAACGGCGCGCGCGGCGGCAATGAACGCACCATTCTTGCAGGCGTGGCAGCCTCTCAGCTGTTCAACGCCATTACCGCCTACACCATCAGTACGTCTGCCAGCGCACAGCAGGCGCGTGATGTGATGTTCTGGCTGCTGGGCAGTTTCAGCGGCGTACGCTGGCCTGAATTCCAGGTGGTGCTGGTTGTCGTCCTGACAGGGTTAGCCGTTTGCCTTTACTATTCCCGGGCGCTGGATGCCTTTACGTTCGGTGACGACGCAGCCGCGTCTCTGGGTATTGCCGTTCCCTGGGTGCGCCTGGCGTTGTTTATCACGACCGCACTGATCACCGCGACGATCGTCAGCATGGCGGGCTCTATCGGCTTTGTGGGGCTGGTGGTTCCGCACGTCATGCGTTTCCTGTTCGGGCCGCTGCATCGCACCCTGCTGATTGCCAGCGCGCTGGCCGGGGCGATCCTGATGGTGCTGGCAGACATTGCCTCGCGCATGCTGATTGCGCCGCAAAGCCTGCCCGTCGGCGTAGTGACCGCGCTGGTCGGTGTGCCTTTCTTTGCCGTGATTATCTACCGTTCAAGGAATAAGTGATGAGTATCTGCGCTGAAAATATCACCTGGAAGGTCGGCAAAAAAGTTATCGTCAATGACGTGTCACTGAAGGTTTCCCGGGGGGAAACCGTTGGGCTGCTGGGCCCAAACGGCTGCGGAAAGTCGTCTCTGTTGCGTATTCTGGCGGGACTGCGTCGCCCGGATGCGGGCAGCGTGACCCTGGACGGACAGGACATTTCCCGCATCGCCAAAAAGCAGCTCGCCCGCCGGGTCGCATTCGTTGAGCAGCACGGGATGACCGACGCCAACATGCGCGTGCGCGACGTGGTTAAACTCGGGCGTATTCCGCACCACTCCCCTTTTTCTAACTGGAGCAAGCAGGATGACGACACCGTCACCGCGGCCCTGCAACGTGTGGATATGCTGGACAAAAGCGACCAGGGCTGGCTAAGCCTGTCCGGCGGAGAGCGTCAGCGCGTTCACATCGCCCGTGCGCTGGCCCAGACCCCGACGGAAATCCTGCTGGATGAACCCACCAACCACCTGGACATTCATCATCAGATACAGCTGATGCATTTAATCAGCGAATTACCCGTGACCAGTATTGTCGCCATCCACGATCTCAACCACGCCTCGATGTTCTGTGACTCGCTGATTGTGATGCAGAAAGGGCAAATTGTGGCGACGGGAACCCCGCAGGACATTTTATCCGAGTCGTTGCTCTGGGATGTCTTCAGAGTCAAAACCAAAATTGAGATATCGCCGTTCCATGGCAAAAAGCACATTCACTTTATCGTGTAGGGGCGAGTAAACCACAATGCCCCTTCGCCCTGCCACCACGCTCTGGCCGCCCGTTTTACTGGGTAGCCAGTTTGTTTTTAACATCGGCTTTTACGCCGTTGTTCCTTTCCTTGCGATATTCCTGCGCGACGACATGCTGCTTTCCGGCGGGCTTATCGGGCTGATTCTGGGTCTGCGCACCTTCTCACAGCAGGGGATGTTTATCGTTGGGGGCGCACTCTCAGACCGGTTTGGCGCGAAAGTGGTCATCCTGAGCGGCTGTATTGTGCGTGTTTCGGGTTATCTGCTGCTGGCTTTCGGGAGCACTTTGTGGCCAATCATTCTGGGTGCCTGCCTGACGGGCATCGGCGGTGCACTATTCTCCCCTTCGATTGAGGCGTTGCTGGCAAAAGCGGGCACGCACAGTGAGGCGAAAGGGAAACGAAGCCGGGCGGAGTGGTTTGCGCTGTTTGCGGTCTGCGGGGAACTCGGCGCGGTACTGGGCCCGGTTGCTGGTGCCCTGCTGACGGGGCTTGGCTTCCGCCAGGTGGCGCTGGCAGGTGCCGGGGTGTTTATTGTTGCGTTAGTGGTGCTCTACTTCTGCCTCCCTGCTTCTGACCTCCGTTCACAAACGCTGAAAATACAGCCCTGGTGGACAACGTTCCGCCAGCCTCGTTTCGTCGCCTTTATCATTGCCTATAGCTCGTGGCTGTTAAGCTACAACCAGCTTTATCTGGCGCTGCCGGTAGAGATCCAACGGTCTGGCGGTAACGAGAAAGATCTCGGCCCGCTTTTTATGCTCGCCTCCGTGTTGATCATTACTCTACAGCTGCCGCTGGCACGCTTCGCCCGCCGCGTGGGCGCGGTGAGGATCCTGCCGGTAGGCTTTTTGCTGCTGTCTGCCGCCTTTGCGAGCGTGGCGATGTTTGTGGCGACTGAACCGCCGGAGGGCTGGTGGCGGCTACTGCCGTCAGTCTCATTGGTAACGCTGCTGACGCTGGGACAGATGCTGCTGGTACCCTCGGCTAAAGATCTCATTCCGCGGTTTGCTGAGGAGTCCACGTTGGGGGCGCACTACGGCGCACTCTCCACTGCCGGAGGCATTGCGGTACTTGCGGGAAATTTGTTGTTTGGCAGTCTGCTGGATCGCGCGCTGGTGCCCTCACCCCAGGCGATTTACCCCTGGCTGCTGCTGGCCCTCTTCCCGTTATGCAGCGCACTGGCCCTGAACGTGATTTGCCGTCCGCTAAGACGCTGAACGACTCACTTTTTCGGGCGATACTTTTCCGGTAATTCCGGCACCGGACGACGATCATCAATCAGATGACGAACGGTCAGGATGGGGTGACGCCATAACATGCGCGGGCCGGCCCAGCGCATTATCTGCTTCATCTCTTCACGCTTTGCAGGCTGGTAGCAGTGTACCGGGCACTGTTTACAGGCAGGCTTTTCTTCACCAAAAACACACTTGTCCAGACGCTTGTCGGCATACGCCCTGAGCGCCTGATAGTGCCCCTCTTCCTGAGAAGCCTGCGGGCACTGCTTCTCAAACAACGCGATCATTTTGGCGATCGTCTCTTTCTCTCGTGCGATACGTTTACCGGACATGGACAATGACCTCATATAAAGTGCATCCATAATACCTCTTTGCGCGTCGTTTTTCAGTCGTTGCATTTTATTTTCTGAAGACGCCTTCCAGTATTAAAGCGGCCAGACGGGTCAAACACTGGTATTTTATACAGGCAATGAGAACGCCCGTTGCCCAACTTTTTCGGAGGCCGTATGCAAGAGATCGTCATCACCCAACCCTATCGCCATTTAAAAGTGGGCTATTTCAGAAAGCGCCACGAGGATCGCCGAACCAAAATCCCGACGCGCTATAGCGTCCATGCCGCCCTCAGCCTTAAGGGCGACTGGCTGGAAAAAGCCGGATTTACCACCCATTCGCAGGTTCGGGTGGGCGTGGCACACGGGAAAATCATCATCGAACTGATGCAGGAAGGCGCCTCGTAAAGTCGCGACTTTTTTCTGCGCCGCGCCATTTTTTCATGCGACAATAGAGGAAACCTACGGCCAACGAGCCGCGTAAAGACCATTATTATCAAAGAAATGGATATCATAACTCCATGAGCACAATCGACAATTTCGACGCACATACGCCGATGATGCAGCAGTATCTGAAGCTGAAAGCGCAGCATCCGGAAATCCTGCTGTTTTACCGTATGGGCGATTTCTACGAGCTGTTTTATGACGATGCCAAACGTGCATCGCAGTTGCTCGACATTTCGCTGACCAAACGTGGCGCATCGGCAGGTGAGCCGATTCCGATGGCGGGTATCCCGCACCATGCCGTGGAAAACTACCTTGCGAAGCTGGTGAACCAGGGTGAATCCGTCGCGATCTGCGAGCAAATTGGCGATCCGGCCACCTCGAAAGGCCCGGTTGAGCGCAAGGTCGTGCGCATCGTCACACCGGGCACCATCAGTGACGAAGCCCTGCTCCAGGAGCGCCAGGATAACCTGCTGGCGGCCCTGTGGCAGGACGGCAAAGGGTTTGGCTACGCGACGCTGGACATCAGTTCCGGTCGTTTCCGCCTGAGCGAGCCCGCCGACCGTGAAACCATGGCGGCCGAGCTGCAGCGCACAAACCCTGCGGAGCTGCTGTACGCCGAAGACTTTGCAGAGACCTCGCTGATTGAAGGTCGTCGCGGCTTACGCCGCCGCCCGCTGTGGGAATTCGAAATTGATACCGCACGCCAGCAGCTGAATCTGCAGTTTGGCACCCGCGACCTGATTGGCTTTGGCGTTGAGAATGCACCGCGCGGCCTGTGCGCCGCAGGCTGTCTGCTGCAGTACGTCAAAGACACCCAGCGTACCGCCCTGCCGCACATCCGTTCGATTACGATGGAACGCCAGCAGGACAGCATCATCATGGACGCGGCAACGCGCCGTAACCTTGAGATCACCCAGAACCTGGCGGGCGGCGTCGAGAACACCCTCGCCTCGGTGCTGGACAATACGGTGACGCCGATGGGCAGCCGTATGTTGAAACGCTGGCTGCATATGCCCATTCGCGATACCCATACGCTTGTCTGCCGCCAGCAGACGATTGCCGCGTTGCAGGATCGCTACACCGAGCTGCAGCCCGTCCTGCGCCAGGTGGGCGATCTTGAGCGTATCCTTGCCCGTCTGGCATTGCGTACCGCCCGCCCCCGCGATCTTGCGCGTATGCGTCATGCTTTCCAGCAGTTACCGGAACTGCGCGCTCAGTTAAGCGACATTGACAGTGCACCCGTCCAGAAACTCCGTGAAACGATGGGCGAATTTACCGAGCTGCGCGAGCTGCTTGAGCGCGCCATTATCGATGCGCCGCCGGTTCTGGTGCGCGACGGGGGGGTCATTGCGCCGGGCTACAACGAGGAGCTGGACGAATGGCGCGCGCTGGCTGACGGTGCAACGGACTATCTCGACAAGCTTGAGATCCGCGAGCGCGAACGCCTGGGCCTCGATACCCTGAAAGTCGGCTATAACGCGGTACACGGCTACTTCATTCAGATCAGCCGTGGGCAAAGCCACCTGGCCCCTATCCACTACGTACGTCGCCAGACGCTGAAAAACGCCGAGCGCTACATTATTCCTGAGCTGAAAGAGTACGAAGATAAAGTTCTCACCTCGAAAGGCAAAGCGCTGGCGCTGGAAAAGCAGCTGTATGACGAACTGTTCGACATGCTCATGCCGCATCTCGGCGACCTGCAGCTCAGCGCGGGCGCGCTGGCAGAGCTGGATGTGCTGGTTAACCTGGCAGAGCGTGCGGAAACGCTGAACTACACCTGCCCGACCTTCATCGACAAACCGGGCATTCGCATTACCGAAGGCCGCCACCCGGTGGTGGAGCAGGTGCTGAACGAACCGTTTATCGCTAACCCGCTGAACCTGTCGCCGCAGAGAAGAATGCTGATCATTACCGGTCCGAACATGGGCGGTAAAAGCACCTATATGCGCCAGACGGCACTGATTGCGCTGCTCGCCTACATTGGCAGCTATGTCCCGGCGCAGCACGTCGAGATTGGCCCAATAGACCGCATCTTTACCCGCGTGGGCGCGGCGGACGATCTGGCAAGCGGTCGTTCAACCTTCATGGTGGAGATGACCGAAACCGCCAACATTCTGCATAACGCGACGGAACATAGCCTGGTGCTGATGGATGAAGTTGGGCGCGGAACCTCCACCTATGACGGACTGTCGCTGGCGTGGGCGTGTGCCGAAAGCCTGGCGAATAAAATCAAGGCGATGACGCTGTTTGCCACCCACTACTTCGAGCTGACGCAGTTGCCGGAAAAGATGGAAGGCGTAGCAAACGTCCACCTTGATGCGCTGGAGCACGGGGACACCATTGCGTTTATGCACTCAGTGCAGGATGGCGCAGCAAGCAAGAGCTACGGTCTGGCGGTTGCGGCGCTGGCGGGTGTGCCAAAAGAGGTGATTAAGCGCGCGCGTCAGAAGCTGCGTGAGCTGGAAAGCCTGTCACCGAATGCTGCGGCAACGCAGATTGATGGCACACAGATGTCGCTGTTGGTGCCTGCGGAAGAGACCTCTCCGGCTGTTGAAGCGCTGGAGAACCTCGATCCGGATTCCCTGACGCCACGCCAGGCGCTGGAGTGGATTTATCGGTTGAAGAATCTGGTTTAGTTCTCGGTTTTTATTGCCGGGTGGCGGCTTCGCCTTACCGGGCCTACAAAACCTTCAAGCCCGGAAAGCGGTTACGCCTCCGGGCTTATTTTTACAACAACGGCGGGATCGTCGGCACCTGCGGCGCGTCGTCAATATCCTTCTGCGTCATACGGAACGCTTCGGGATAATGCTCGCGACTGGTGCGGCGCAGGGGTTCGGTATCGCGCCAGGTATACAGGCAGTGCTGGCACTGGTAAACGGTCCAGACATCTTTCACCGGCGATGTCGCCATCACTTCGATATGCTCATCAGCACAACGTGGACAAATCATCATTTCCTCCTTATTGGCGCGCGGCCAGCATCGCGGTCAGTTTTTCAGCCCAGGCTTTGGTTTCAGGCAGATCCTGTACCGGCTGGCTATAGTGGCCGCGGTTATCCGGCGCGACGGGGGTGGTGGCATCAATAATCAGCTTGTCGGTGATCCCCGCCGGGCTGGAGCCAGGGTCAAGTTCAAGCACCGACATATTCGGCAGTTGCACCAGATCGCCTGCCGGATTGACCTTGGATGACAGCGCCCACATCACCTGCGGCAGGTTAAACGGATCGACGTCTTCATCGACCATAATGACCATCTTCACATAGCCGAGGCCGTGCGGCGTGGTCATGGCGCGTAATCCGACCGCGCGGGCAAAGCCGCCGTAGCGTTTTTTGGTAGAGATAATCGCCAGCAGGCCGTGGGTGTACATGGCGTTCACCGCCTGCACTTCCGGGAACTCCGCCTTGAGTTGCTGATAGAGCGGCACACAGGTCGCCGGGCCCATCAGATAGTCAATCTCTGTCCACGGCATGCCGAGGTAAAGAGATTCGAAAATCGGTTTGGTGCGGTAAGAGACTTTATCAATGCGCACTACCGTCATGTTGCGGCCACCGGAGTAGTGTCCGGTGAACTCCCCGAACGGTCCTTCGATTTCGCGCTTGCGGCCTTCAATAACCCCCTCGAGGATCACTTCAGAGCCCCACGGCACGTCAAAGCCGGTCAGCGGTGCGGTGGCGATCGGGTACGGGCTTTCGCGCAGGGCGCCCGCCATTTCGTACTCGGACTGATCGTACTTCAGCGGCGTGGCGCCCATCAGGGTGATAATCGGATCGTTGCCGAGGGTGATCGCAATCGGCAGATCTTCGCCGCGCTCCTCCGCCTTATGCAGATGCAGCGCGATATCGTGCATCGGCACTGGCTGCAGCCCCAGCTTGCGCTTGCCCTTCACTTCCATGCGATAAATGCCGACGTTCTGTTTGCCGAAGTGGTCCGGGTCGAGGGGATCGCGTGACACCACGCAGGCTTTATCCAGGTAGAATCCCCCGTCGCCGTCGTTCAGACGAAACAGCGGCAGAATATCGAACAGGTTAATGTCTTCTCCGTCCACCGTGTTCTCGGCCCAGGGCGGGCTGGCGCGGCGCTCCGGTGCAACCGGGAAGTTATCCCAGCGACGGATAAATTCGTCGATCTGCTTTTTCACCGGCGTATTGGGGGGAAGCCCCAGCGAAATGGCGTGGTTCTGCCACGAGCCGATGGTGTTCATCGCCACGCGGGCATCGTTAAAGCCACGAATGTTATCGAACCACAGCGCGGGCGCGCCGTCCCCGATGCGCCCGGTGGCGTTGGCGGCCGCCGCCAGATCCGGTTCGGCGTTAACCTCTTCCTCTATTTTCAGCAGTTGCCCTTGCTCATCGAGCGCCTGCAGGAAGCTTCTCAAATCATCAAATGCCATTTTTATTCTCCTGTGAAACGTGTTTCGCCTCCTGCAGACCGTTCCAGCGGCGGGCCTTTTTGTGCTCCAGACCAAACTGGTCAAGCACGCGGGTCACAATATGCTGGGTGATGTCATCAGCGGTCTGCGGGTGGTTGTAATACGCCGGCATGGGCGGGACCATTGCGACGCCCATGCGGGAAAGCGCGAGCATGTTCTCAAGGTGGATAGTGCTGAGCGGCGTCTCGCGCGGGACCAGCACCAGCTTGCGCCCCTCTTTCAGCACCACGTCTGCCGCGCGTCCGACCAGCCCTTCGGCGTAGCCCGCGCGGATCCCGGCCAGCGTTTTCATGCTGCACGGGATGACGATCATGCCGTCGGTACGAAACGAGCCTGAGGAGATGGTGGCGGCTTGATCCGCCGGGCTGTGCACGACGTCTGCCAGCGCGGCGACGTCCTGCGCGGTATAGGGGGTTTCCAGCTCTATCGTCGTTTTCGCCCACTTCGACATCACCAGATGCGTCTCTACGTCCGGCATCTCACGCAGCGCCTTGAGCAGCGCCACGCCCAGTGGAGCACCCGTCGCCCCCGTCATCCCAACAATCAGTCTCATTTATCACCTCTCAACCATTTGTTCGCATACGAACATAATGCTTACGCTACTCCCGGATTGGCTTTCTGACAAGATCGTTCGCACACGATCACATTAATTGCTAAAAAATGATGCGTTAAAATCCCGGGCAAACGGGGCTATCATAGGGGGAGAATTTTTTCGTCGGAGTGTTCATGGACCTAAGACAAGAGGCGTTTCACCTGTTACGTCAGCTTTTTCAGCAGCATACCGCCCAGTGGCAGCATGCCCTCCCGAAACTGACCAAGCCACAGTATGCGGTGTTGCGTTCGATTGCCGAGCATCCGGGGATTGAGCAGGTGGCCTTAACCGAAGTGGCCGTGAGCACCAAGGCGACGCTGGCGGAGATGCTGAGCCGCATGGAGTCCCGGGGTCTGGTAAAACGCGAGCACGATCCTGCCGACAAGCGTCGCCGCTTTGTCTTTTTAACACCGGAAGGCGAGGCGCTGCTCGCGCGCTGTCAGCCCGTCGGGAATGACGTGGATGAGGCGTTTTTAGGCCGCCTCAGCAGGGAAGAACGGGAGCAGTTCTCGGCGCTGATCAAAAAAATGATGCACAACTAGTTCACCCGGGCCCGCATAAAATCAATAAACGTGCGCACCTTCGCCGAAACATGCTGGGCATCAGGATAGACAGCATAGATGCCCTGCAGCGCAAAAGTGTATTCCGGCAACACCGGGACCAGTTGCCCGGTATCGAGCGCGTTTTGTACCAGCCACGCGGGCAACAGCGCCACACCGCTGCCGGCCAGGGCAAAGGCCATCAGCGCCTGCGCGCTGTCGGCGTATAAGCGCGGGGCTTTTTTTATCTCCAGCACAACAGTTTCACCGTCCGCCTTACGCAGCTGCCAGCGCAGCGGTGAAGCGAGACGTTCATGAATGATCCATTCGGCCTGCGCCAGCGCCTCTGGCGAATCCACGGGATGGGCGTGCAGCCACGCCGGCGACGCCACGGGCAGGATGGCAAAGTGCGAAATCAGCGCGGCGTGATAGCGCGAATCTGCTAGCGTCCCGAGCCGGATGGCGACATCAAAACGTTCTGAAATAAGATCCCTGTGCAGCGAGGATGACACCAGCCGCACGCGCAGCTCCGGGTGCAGGAGGCTAAACTCGGCCAGCAGGGGCACCACCACTTTCGCCCCATATTCCGGTGTGCTGGTAATGCGCAGTTCCCCCGTCAGCCCGGCATGGTTGGCGCGCACATCATCCGCGAGACTCTCCGCATTTTTAAGCAGCGCCAGGCTTCGCTGATAGAACAGCTCCCCGGCTTCGGTCAGGCGCAGACGGCGGGTGGAACGCAGCAGCAGCGTGACGCCCAGCTCATCTTCAAGCTGGCGAATATTAAAACTGACAACCGCTTTCGTTAGCCCAAGGGCGTCAGCGGCAGCAGTGAAGCTTCCGCTCTCGACCACCGCCACAAACATCGCCGTGCGCTGCAAATTCAACATGCTGAGCCTTTTCACTGTCAAAATTTTTTTGACAGTATATCGCGCTTTATCGCGTTTATCTGCGCCTCACCGACCGCTACGATACGCCCTCACTGGAGGAGTTCCCATGACGTATCGCACCAGGGTCGCCGTTGTGTTTCTGCTCGGCTTTTTTCTCGACCTGATTAACATGTTCATCGCCAGCGTGGCCTTTCCTGCGATGGGCCAGGCGCTACACGCCACGCCCTCCGCGCTTGCGTGGGTCAGTAATGGCTACATTGCCGGGCTGACGCTGGTCATCCCGTTCAGCGCAATGCTGGCGCGCCTGCTTGGGGCCAAACGCCTGATCCTGCTTTCGCTTTTTGTTTTTAGCGCCGCATCTGCCGCCGCGGGCCTGGCGTCGACGCTCGACAGCCTGATCGCCTGGCGTGTAATTCAGGGGCTTGGCGGCGGATTGCTGATACCGGTTGGGCAGGCGCTGGCGTGGCAGCAGTTTAAGCCGCACGAACGTGCCAGGCTCTCCTCGGCGGTCATGCTGGTGGCCCTTCTGGCACCGGCATGCTCGCCCGCGCTGGGCGGCGTGCTGGTTCAGACGCTCGGCTGGCGATGGATTTTTTTCGCTACCCTGCCCGTTGCCGCACTCGCATTTGTCCTGGCCGGGCTGTGGCTTCGCAACGAAAAGCCGCAGCAGACCCTGACAAGGCGGTTACTTCACCTCCCGCTGCTGAAGGATCCGCTGCTGCGCTTCTCCATGCTGGTCTACCTGTGCGTTCCCGGCACGTTCATCGGCGTGAACGTGATGGGCATGTTTTACCTGCAAAGCATCGCCAGGCTGACGCCTGCCGAAACCGGGGCGCTGATGCTTCCCTGGTCACTGGCCTCTTTTGTGGCCATCACGGTAACGGGGCGCTACTTCAACCATACCGGCCCACGGCCGCTCATCGTGCTCGGCTGTCTTTTGCAGGCTATCGGGATGGGGCTTCTTATCGGTATCGGGCCAGATACCCCGTTCACGCTGCCGGTGCTGGCGTTTACCCTGATGGGCGCGGGCGGTAGCCTGTGCAGCAGCACGGCGCAAAGCAGCGCGTTTTTGACAATCCCGCATGATGCGATGCCGGACGCCAGTGCGCTGTGGAACCTTAATCGTCAGCTGAGCTTTTTTCTGGGGGCGCTGGTGTTAGCCGCGCTGCTTAGCCTGGCGCAGCGCTACCTGCCGCCACTTACGGCGTGGCACGGTATCTTTCTTTTTGCCGCAGGCGTAACGTTACTGCCCCTGCTGGCCGTTATTCGTCTTAACAATGCGAAGGTGCTGAGGCAACTTCAACAGGAGAACGTATGACCCCCTACGAAACCGAAGTTATTGATCTTCACGTTGCGCTCGAACAGTGGCTGGGAGAGGGCGAAGGCGACATTAACGCCCTGCTCGCCCGCTTTCGCCCGGACTTTATGATGATTCCCCCGGGCGGTACGCATCTGGATCATGCGGCGCTGGTCAGCTTCCTGGAAAACCAGCGCGGTAGCCGCCCCGGCCTGAAAATAAGGATCGACATGCTCACCACGGTTAAGCAGTGGGACGGTGGCGCGGTGCTGCACTACCGGGAGACGCAAACCCGTCCGGATTGCCCCGTCAACGTGCGCGGGTCAACCGCGGTGCTTAATCAGGAAGGAAATACGGTGAGCTGGCGGCTGCTGCACGAAACCGCACAGGCGTAGCGCAAAAGAAAAAGGCCCGTCTCACGACGGGCCTTTTTTGACGAAAGGGTGCTTATTCGCGGAACAGCGCTTCGATATTCAGACCTTGCCCCTGCAGGATTTCACGCAGGCGACGCAGACCTTCTACCTGAATCTGACGAACACGTTCACGGGTCAGGCCAATTTCGCGGCCGACGTCTTCCAGTGTTGCAGCTTCATACCCCAGTAAACCGAAACGACGTGCCAGCACTTCACGCTGTTTGGCGTTCAGTTCGAACAGCCATTTGACGATGCTCTGTTTCATGTCATCGTCCTGCGTGGTGTCTTCCGGGCCGTTGTCTTTTTCATCGGCCAGGATGTCCAGCAGCGCTTTCTCGGAGTCGCCACCCAGCGGGGTGTCAACGGAGGTAATGCGCTCGTTGAGACGCAGCATACGGCTTACGTCATCAACCGGTTTATCCAGTTGTTCGGCAATCTCTTCAGCGCTCGGCTCGTGGTCCAGTTTATGGGACAACTCGCGCGCAGTACGCAGATATACGTTCAACTCTTTGACGATGTGGATCGGCAGTCGAATCGTACGGGTTTGGTTCATAATAGCCCGTTCGATGGTCTGACGAATCCACCAGGTTGCGTAGGTTGAGAAACGGAACCCGCGTTCCGGGTCAAACTTCTCAACTGCGCGGATGAGACCTAAGTTGCCCTCTTCAATCAGGTCAAGCAAAGCCAGACCACGATTGCCGTAACGGCGAGCAATTTTCACGACCAGACGCAAGTTACTTTCAATCATGCGACGGCGCGAGGCAACATCACCACGCAAAGCACGACGTGCGAAATAGACTTCTTCTTCGGCCGTTAACAAAGGGGAATAACCAATCTCCCCAAGGTAAAGCTGAGTCGCGTCCAGCACACGCTGTGTGGCACCCTGCGATAACAGCTCTTCTTCAGCTAAATCGTTATCACTGGGTTCCTCTTCTACTAAGGCTTTTTCGTCAAAAGCCTCTGCTCCGTTCTCATCAAATTCCGCATCTTCATTTAAATCATGAACTTTCAGCGTATTCTGACTCATAAGGTGGCTCCTACCCGTGATCCCTGGACGAGACACCCTGGCTTGCATGCCTCGTCAATTTATCGCTGCGGCAAATACTGCAGCGGGTTTACGGATTTCCCCTTGTAACGAATTTCAAAATGCAAGCGTGTAGAACTGGTTCCGGTGCTACCCATGGTAGCGATTTTTTGCCCCGCCTTAACTTCTTGTTGTTCCCGGACCAGCATAGTGTCGTTATGGGCGTAGGCACTCAGATAATCATCGTTATGTTTTATGATAATAAGATTACCGTAACCGCGCAGCGCGTTACCGGCATACACAACGCGTCCGTCTGCGGTCGCGATGATAGCCTGTCCCTTACTTCCTGCGATATCGATCCCTTTGTTACCCCCCTCTGAGGTGGCAAAGTTCTCGATAATCTTGCCATCAGTCGGCCAGCGCCATGCTGAGATAGGCGAACTGGACGTCATACTGCTGGCAGTCGGTTCGGTAGAGCTAACCACAGGTGCCGTTACCGGTGCTGTGACAACCGTCGCAGTACCTTTATTATTCGGCAACATTTTGTTAGCACTCTGATCACCTGAGTCCTCAGAATACGTAATTACCGGTTGCGAAGCAACTACCGTGCTGGTTTTTTGTGCAGGTTTAACACTGTTATTTTGCGCCGTTACGTCTGCAGCAGAAACGGTATTACCCGGCGTTAACGGTTTGCCGGTTGCATTGCCGACCTGCAGCGTTTGGCCCACTTCCAGTCCATACGGGGCCTGGACGTTATTGCGCTGTGCCAGATCGCGGAAATCGTTCCCGGTGATCCAGGCAATATAGAACAGCGTATCACCGCGCTTCACGGTGTAGGTGCTGCCGCCGGTATAGCTTCCTTTCGGAATGTTCCCATACTGGCGGTTATACACTATGCGGCCATTTTCGGTCTGCACAGGCTGTTGTACTGGCTGAATCTGCGTTGGCTGCGTAACAGGCGTCTGAACCGGCTGAATTTGTGGTGTTTGCTGCGCCGCCGTATTGCCCATCTTAGGCGGTGGCGTGATCAACATTCCGCTGGACGTGTTGCCCGAGCCGCTGCTGCCGCCCACGGAGGAAACAGGTGCAGGTGGATTATTTGAATTTGAACAGCCCGCCAGCCAGAGCGAAACCAGTGATAATGCCGCAACACGGCTGATGGTGAATTTAGGGCTTCCCGCGCTCATTTATCCCCCAGGAATGTAATGACTTTTAGTGACGAAAAATAACCGTGACGGCACGAACCTTTCGCGCCACACCATACGCTGTATTTGCCTTAATAAACCTGGAAATTTCCGAGTCTCAGGCCAGCTCCCCTTTCACAAGAGGCACGAAGCGCACGGCTTCCACGGTATCGATAATAAACTCGCCGCCGCGTCGACGAACGCGCTTTAAAAGCTGATGTTCGTCCCCGACGGGCAAGACAAGAATCCCGCCTTCATCCAGCTGCGACAGAAGCGCGGCGGGAATTTCAGGCGGTGCTGCCGTAACGATAATGGCGTCGAACGGGGCGCGAGCCTTCCAACCCTGCCAGCCATCACCGTGTCGTGTCGAAACATTATGTAAATCAAGTTGTTTCAGGCGACGACGCGCCTGCCACTGCAACCCTTTAATGCGCTCAACGGAGCAAACATGGTGCACAAGGTGCGCCAGAATGGCCGTTTGATATCCCGACCCGGTGCCAATCTCCAGCACGCGTGATTCTGGCGTCAACTCCAGAAGTTCCGTCATGCGGGCCACCATGTAGGGCTGCGAAATCGTCTGGCCTTGTCCGATAGGCAACGCCACGTTTTCCCAGGCTTTATGTTCAAACGCCTCGTCGACAAACTTCTCACGGGGAACCTGAGCAAGCGCCTCAAGCACATGCTCGTCCGCGATCCCCTGAGCGCGTAACTGTTCCAGAAGAGTTTGTACACGTTTGCTTACCATTGCGCGTTCACTCCGACCCGATCCAGCCAGTCCGATACCACATCATGCGCGCTGTAAGCGGTTAAATCTACGTGCAAAGGGGTAACGGAAACATACCCTTCATCAACGGCCGCGAAGTCGGTATCGGGTCCCGCGTCGCACTTGTCGCCAGGCGGTCCAATCCAGTACAGCGTGTTCCCGCGCGGATCTTCCTGCGGGATCACCTTATCAGCCGGATGGCGGCTGCCGCAGCGCGTCACGCGGATGCCTTTGATCTCGTCGAGAGGCAAATCAGGGACATTGATGTTGAGGATGCGCCCGGTGCGCAGCGGTTCGCGGCCAAGTGCGCGAAGAATGGAGCAGGTCACCGCCGCCGCCGTGTCGTAATGGGTATAGCCATTCAGCGACACCGCCAGCGCCGGGAACCCCAGATGACGCCCTTCCATTGCCGCCGCGACGGTACCGGAGTAGATAACGTCATCGCCGAGATTAGGCCCGGCATTGATACCCGATACCACGATATCCGGACGTGGGCGCATCAGCGCGTTCACCCCCAGAAAGACGCAGTCGGTCGGCGTGCCCATCTGCACGGCAATATCGCCGTTATCAAAGGTAAACGTCCGAAGCGACGATTCCAGCGTTAAAGAGTTAGACGCGCCACTGCGGTTACGATCGGGAGCCACGACCTGCACATCCGCAAATTCGCGGAGGTGCTTCGCCAGCGTCTGAATACCTGGCGCATGGATCCCGTCATCGTTACTCAGCAATATTCGCATAATCACCCGACGTGTTGATAAGTTCCCTGACAACACTGGTGGCAAAACTGCCTGCCGGCAGCCAGAAGCGCAACTCAACGGTTACGTCATCCCACCAGTTCCAGCTCAGCTGTTGCGGATAGAGCAGCATCGCACGGCGTGCTGCCTCGACCTTTTCCCGCACCAGCAAGGATTGTAATTCCGGCGCATCCGCGACGGCAGCCTGTTCTGCGGCCAGCGCGCTCTCCTGCGTTCCCCAGTCGCCCTTGCCGGGCAAGGCTGCGGTAATCATCAGCGTTTTGGCGTCCACGCGCGCCTGGACATCGGCCAGCTCTTCAGCCGTTGCCACAAACCAGCTCCCGCGCCCCGCTAATTGTAGCGCATCGCCGACAACAACTTGATTCGCGTCCGGTTTTTTCAACCGCTCGCTCACCATCTGATTAAACAACGCACTGCGGGCCGCAGACAACCAAAAACTGCGTTTATTCCTGTCGCGTACCGGCGCATCGCTTTGCGCCCAGCGCAGTGCGCCCTGCAGGTTGCTGCCGCCAATGCCAAAGCGCTGCGCGCCAAAGTAGTTCGGCACGCCCTGCTCGCGGATGGCGTTCAGCCGTTTTTCCACGTCATCGCGGTTTGTAACTTCGCGTAAAATCACCGTGAACGCATTGCCTTTCAGCGCGCCCAGCCGCAGCTTGCGCTTGTGGCGGGCGTACTCCAGCACTTTACAGCCTTCAAGCTCAAATTGGCTTAAATCGGGCATGGCATTGCCCGGCACACGGGCGCAGATCCACTGTTCAGTAACGGCATGTTTGTCTTTCTGCCCGGCGAAGCTCACTTCACGGGCGTGAATTTTCAGGAATTTTGCCAGCGCATCGGCGACGAAACGGGTATTGCAGCCGTTTTTCAGGATGCGAACCAGAATATGCTCACCCTCGCCGTCCGGCTCAAAACCGAGGTCTTCCACCACCACAAAATCTTCCGGACTGGCTTTCAGCAGGCCGTGGCCCTCGGGTTTTCCGTGCAGCCAGGTCAGGTTATCGAAGTCGGTCATTTTGCCGCCTTCACCAGCAGCGCCACCGCTTCACAGGCAATGCCTTCGCCGCGACCGGTAAAGCCGAGCTTCTCGGTGGTGGTCGCTTTGACGTTGACATCATCCATGTGGCAGCCGAGATCTTCGGCGATAAACACGCGCATCTGTGGAATATGCGGCAGCATTTTAGGGGCCTGGGCGATAATGGTCACGTCAACGTTGCCGAGGGTATATCCCCTGGCCTGGATGCGACGCCAGGCTTCGCGCAGCAGCTCGCGGCTGTCCGCCCCTTTAAATGCCGGATCGGTGTCCGGGAACAGTTTGCCGATATCGCCAAGCGCAGCGGCACCGAGCAGCGCGTCCGTCAGGGCATGGAGCGCGACGTCGCCATCAGAGTGCGCCAGCAGACCTTTTTCATAAGGAATGCGTACGCCGCCAATGATAATTGGGCCTTCTCCGCCAAAGGCGTGTACATCAAAACCGTGTCCAATTCGCATTATGCCTTCTCCTGAGGGGTCGAACGGGTAAGATAAAATTCCGCGAGCCGTAAATCTTCCGGGCGCGTGACTTTGATATTATCAGCGCGGCCTTCGATAAGCTCAGGGTGGAAACCGCAATACTCCAGCGCAGAGGCTTCGTCCGTAATGGTCGCACCTTCTTTGAGCGCCCGCGTCAGGCAGTCATGGAGTAATTCACGGGGGAAAAACTGCGGCGTTAACGCGTGCCATAAATCGACGCGTTCAACGGTATGGGCGATAGCCTGCTTGCCCGGTTCGGCGCGCTTCATGGTGTCGCGCACCGGGGCGGCCAGAATGCCACCGACGCGGCTGGTTTCGCTAAGCGCCAGCAGGCGCGCCAGGTCGTCCGGGTGCAGGCACGGGCGCGCGGCGTCATGCACCAGCACCCACTGCGCGTTTCTGGCGGCCTGAATGCCAGCCAGCACGGAATCGGCGCGTTCGGCACCGCCATCAACAACCGTAATCTGCGGATGATTTGCCAGCGGCAGCTGTGCAAAACGCACATCGCCCGGGCTGATTGCGATAACGACGTGGGCCACACGCGGGTGCGCCAGCAGCGCCGCCACGGCGTGCTCAAGGATCGTTTTATCGCCAATTGAGAGATACTGCTTGGGACATTCTGTCTGCATGCGCCGGCCAAAACCTGCGGCCGGCACCACGGCGCATACGTCCGAAAAAGTTACTGCCATGTCGTAATCCTGGGCCTGATTATCGATTGTTTTGTGCTGAGCCCTGATTGCGTTTAGACGCATCCGGAACCAGACGATAAAAGGTTTCGCCCGGCTTAGTCATACTGAGTTCATTGCGTGCGCGTTCCTCAATCGCCTCCTGACCGCCATTGAGGTCGTCAATTTCAGCAAAGAGTTGATCGTTTCGCGCCTTAAGTTTGGCGTTTGTTGCCTGCTGTGCCGCGACGTCATCGCTCACCCGGCTGTAATCGTGCAGTCCGTTTTTACCGAACCACAGCGAATATTGCAGCCAGACCAGCAAAGCCAGCAACAGCAGCGTTAGTTTACCCATCCTGCCCCCTGAAAAACGGCATCCTCATCCCAAAACGCCCCTGGACTCTACGCCGGGGTCACAGAGATGCCGCAATATCGCGGGCAAATGTACCACATTTTTTTTGCAGAATCGCCCTGCACAATATCGTCATACTGTTGGTTACGGTTTGAATTATGGCTGAAGTTAGCCCATGAGCCACAAAAATAACAGGCCAAACATCAGGACCACCGTCACAATCGTGACAACGGTGCTGTACAGCAGTTTGCCATTGAGCAGGGAGTGCAGCGCAATGCCGACCACCACCGCGACAGGCATCAGCGCCAGGAAGAAAGGCCAGGTGTAGAGGAAGAAGAACAGCGTGTTACCGCCGTAGATGAGAAACGGAATTCCCAGCGCCAGTAGCCACGAGACGAAGCCGACGAAAGCCCCAGGAAAGGACCAGGTCGTCTCGTCGTCGGTGGTTAACGGCTCCGACCCGGTGGTGATAATGTAGTTTTCACTGTTACGCATAGCTAATCCTGTGACCGTGACTCATCGTTCGGGAAATCGGCTCCCGAACGATACCGCCTCAGGATCTGATAATATCGTCCCGCCTGAGCAGGTCTAATAATTGGCTTACTAAATTTGTTACCAATTGTTGACCATCCAGATGAATCTCTGGGGAATCAGGCGCTTCGTAAACCGCGTCAATGCCGGTGAAATTTCGCAGTTCGCCCGCCCGCGCTTTCTTGTACAGCCCTTTCGGATCGCGCGATTCGCAAATCTCCAGCGGGGTATCGACGAACACTTCGATAAAGCGATGGTGCCCGACGCGCTCGCGTACCATCTGGCGCTCGGCGCGGTGCGGTGAGATAAACGCGGTGAGCACCACCAGCCCGGCATCTGCCATCAGGCTGGCAACTTCCCCCACACGGCGGATATTCTCCTTGCGGTCTTCATCACTGAACCCTAAATCACAGCACAGGCCGTGGCGCACGTTGTCACCATCCAGCAGGTAAGTGCTTACCCCCTGCTGATGTAACGCCTCTTCCAGCGCGCCCGCGACCGTCGATTTTCCCGAGCCGGACAGCCCGGTAAACCACAGCACAACCCCACGGTGGCCGTGGAGTTGTTCGCGCTGGGCAACGGTGACCGGATGAGGATGCCAGACGACGTTCTCATCGTGAGCGGCCATTACTTGCCTCCCAGCAAATCGCGCGCGCCCCAGTGCGGGAAGTGCTTACGCACCAGCGCGTTTAGCTCCAGCTCAAAGGCGCTGAATTCAGCGCTCACCGCAGCCTGCGCGTTTGGCTCTCGCACCATTCCGGCACCCACGGTGACGTTCGTCAGCCTGTCGATCACGATCAGCCCGCCCGTGACCGGGTTCTGCTGATAAGGATCCAGCACCAGCGGCTCGTCGAACGTGAAGTCCACCAGACCGATACCGTTCAGCGGCAGTTCATTGACGTCGCGCTGGGTCAGGTTGTTGATATCAACCTGATACTGAATACCGTCCACCCGGGCGCGGGTTTTCTTGCCCGCGATTTTGATGTCGTAGCTTTGCCCCGCGGTCAGCGGTTGCTCGGCCATCCACACCACGTCGACAGACGCGCCCTGCACCGCCGCCAGCGTTTCACTGACGTCAACCAGCAGATCGCCGCGGCTGATATCAATTTCGTCTTTCAGCACCAGCGTCACCGCTTCGCCAGCTCCCGCTTCCGGCAGGTCTCCATCGAAGGTGACGATGCGGGCAACCGTGGATTCCACGCCGGACGGCAGCACTTTTACGCGCTGGCCAACCTGCACGGTGCCGGAGGCGACCGTGCCCGAGAAGCCGCGGAAATCGAGGTTAGGCCGGTTAACGTACTGCACCGGGAAGCGCATCGGATGTGTCTCAACCACGCGCTGAATTTGCACGGTTTCAAGCATCTCCAGCAGCGTCGGGCCGGTGTACCACGGCATGCTGGCGCTCTGGGAGGCAACGTTATCCCCTTCGAGCGCGGAAAGCGGCACGAAACGAATATCGAGATTGCCCGGCAGCTGTTCGGCAAAGGTCAGATACTCTTCACGGATCCGGTTGAAGGTTTCTTCGCTGTAGTCCACCAGGTCCATTTTGTTGACCGCCACCACCAGATGTTTGATCCCCAGTAGCGTAGAGATGAAGCTGTGACGACGGGTCTGATCCAGCACGCCTTTACGGGCATCCATCAGCAGGATCGCCAGGTCGCAGGTGGATGCGCCGGTCGCCATGTTGCGGGTGTACTGCTCATGCCCCGGCGTGTCGGCAATAATAAATTTACGTTTCTCTGTAGAGAAATAGCGGTAGGCCACGTCGATGGTGATGCCCTGCTCGCGCTCCGCCTGCAGGCCGTCCACCAGCAGCGCCAGGTCGAGCTTTTCGCCCTGAGTCCCGTGACGCTTGCTGTCGTTATGCAGCGACGAGAGCTGATCTTCATAAATCTGGCGCGTGTCGTGCAGCAGGCGGCCGATCAGGGTACTTTTCCCGTCATCGACGCTGCCGCAGGTCAGAAAGCGCAACAGGCTTTTATGCTGCTGCGCGTGCAGGTAGGCTTCAACCCCGCCTTCATCGGCAATTTGTTGTGCAATCGTGGTGTTCATGGCGGCTCCTTAGAAATAACCCTGACGTTTCTTCAGCTCCATGGAGCCTGCCTGGTCGCGGTCAATCACGCGGCCCTGTCGTTCACTGGTGGTCGAGACCAGCATCTCTTCGATGATCTCCGGCAGCGTTTGCGCACTGGATTCCACCGCGCCGGTCAACGGCCAGCAGCCGAGCGTCCGGAAGCGCACCATCCGTTTTTTGATCACCTCGCCCGGCTGCAGGTCGATGCGATCGTCGTCGATCATCATCAACATGCCGTCACGCTCCAGCACCGGACGTTCGGCGGCCAGGTACAGCGGAACGATGTCGATATTTTCCAGGAAGATATACTGCCAGATATCCAGCTCGGTCCAGTTGGAGAGCGGGAAGACGCGGATGCTTTCACCTTTGTTAATCTGGCCGTTGTAGTTGTGCCACAGCTCCGGGCGCTGGTTTTTCGGGTCCCAGCGGTGGAAACGGTCGCGGAAGGAGTAGATACGCTCTTTGGCGCGGGATTTTTCTTCATCACGGCGCGCGCCGCCAAAGGCCGCGTCAAAACCGTATTTATTCAGCGCCTGCTTCAGCCCTTCGGTTTTCATGATGTCAGTGTGTTTTGCGCTGCCGTGCACGAACGGGTTAATGCCCATCGCCACCCCTTCCGGGTTTTTATGCACCAGCAGCTCGCAGCCATAGGCTTTGGCGGTACGGTCGCGGAACGCGTACATCTCACGGAATTTCCAGCCGGTATCAACGTGCAGCAGCGGGAACGGCAGCGTGCCCGGATAAAACGCTTTACGCGCCAGATGCAGCATTACGCTGGAGTCTTTGCCGATGGAGTACATCATCACCGGATTAGAGAACTCGGCCGCCACTTCGCGGATAATATGGATACTTTCCGCTTCGAGCTGCCGCAGGTGAGTAAGTCGTTTTTGGTCCATAACCGTTCCTTAAGCCAGAGTCACCACAGAAGAACGGAGGTTCTCTGCGTCTGTTGTATGTTGAAACCAGGCGAGCGTGTCGTGCAGTTGCACCACTTCCCCCACCACGATCAGGGCGGGCATGGGCGCGTCTTTCGCGAGGCGTGCAAGGTCGTGTAATGTGCCGGTCGCGACGTGCTGATCGACGCGCGTGCCGCGTGAAATCACGGCAACGGGCGTCGTGGCGTCGCGACCGTGCTGAATAAGCTGTTCGCTGATGTCGGCCGCTTTCATGGTGCCCATGTAGATCGCCAGCGTCTGACGGCTCTGGGCCAGATGCGACCAGTCAAACGGCGTGCTGTCGGCCTTGTAATGGCCGGTGACAAAGGTCACGCTCTGGGCATAATCGCGATGCGTCAGCGGAATGCCGGCGTAGGCCGTGACGGCGGACGCCGCCGTAATGCCGGGCACCACCTGGAACGGTACGCCCGCGTCGGCCGCCGCCTGCAGCTCCTCGCCGCCGCGCCCGAAGATAAAGGGATCGCCGCCCTTCAGGCGCACCACGGTTTTGCCCGCTTTTGCCGCCGCAACCAGCATTGCATTGGTTTCATGCTGCGCCACCGAGTGCTCACCAGCGCGTTTGCCCACGCAGATTTGCTCTGCGTCGCGGCGGATCAGCTCGCGCACGCCGTCGGTGACCAGATAATCGTAAAAGACGACATCCGCCTGCTGGATCACCTGCAGGCCGCGCAGGGTCAACAGCCCCGCATCGCCCGGCCCGGCACCCACCAGAATAATTTCCCCCTGCGCCTGCTCCGGCTGCGTCAGCGAGGCTTCCAGCACCTCCTCCGCCTCGCGTTCATTGCCCGCGGCCATCAGGCTGGCGAAGCGTCCCCGGAAGGCACGATCCCAGAATCGACGGCGTCCGTCGGTGGTTTTCACCTGCGTTTTGAGCCGCTCGCGGAAGTTCCCTGCCACCTCCGCCATCCGTCCGAGGCTTGCGGGAAGCAGCGCTTCAAGCTTTTCACGCAGCAGGCGCGCCAGCACGGGCGCATTCCCACCGGAGGAGATAGCAATCAGCAGCGGGGAACGATCGACAATCGAGGGAAAGATAAATGAGCAGAGCGGCTGGTCATCCACCACGTTGACCAGGCGGTGGCGCGCATTGGCAGCGTCGAAGACCCGGCGATTAACCGCGCGATCGTCGGTGGCGGCAATCACCAGCACCACGTTATCGAGCAGCGAGTCGTGAAAATCCTCGCCTTCGATCACCTGTATGCGCGCGCCAGCCCGCCGCAAAAAGGCAATTTTGCGTTCGGCGATCTCGCCCGAGCCAACAACCAGCACCGGACGATCTTTAATGGCAGCAAATAAAGGCAGGTAATCCACAACGCGACAGCTCAACTAAAAATGAGGAATAGAGGGACTATAGGGGGCGGTTTAGAACGAATGAAATTACGAATTGGAATGAGTAGTTACTCAATGGAATAACGCCTCAGAAAAGCAAATATCAAAAAGTGCTTAACTCGCGAAAATTCGGGCATTTAAGCGCAATTCAAATTGTGTATACCGGATCACAGTTTCATACTACGCGAGTTAAAATTTTGCTCTGTTTTAAGGACTCACTATGTTTTCCGCAACGCGCCGCCGTATTGCTGCTCTGGCGTTCGGCGTTTGCTTTATTTTTGCGGCTCAGGCCAAAAATACACCGCTGGGCGAAATCGCGAACCAGCAGGCGCGGCATATTGCGACGGTCTTTCCTGGCCGCATGACCGGCACGCCCGCCGAGATGCTCTCCGCCGACTATATTCGCCAGCAGTTTGCCGATATGGGCTACCAGAGCGATATCCGCTCGTTTCACAGCCGCTATATCTATACCTCGCGCAATAAAATGAAAAACTGGCACAACGTGACCGGCAGTACCGTCATTGCCGCGCATGAGGGGAAATCAGCCGAACAGATTATCATCATGGCGCATCTCGATACCTTTGCGCCGATGAGTGACGCCGACACCGATAATAATCTCGGCGGGCTGACGTTACAGGGAATTGACGATAACGCGGCGGGGCTGGGCGTCATGCTTGAGCTGGCCGAACGGCTGAAAAATATCCCGACGGAATACGGCATTCGTTTTATTGCGACCAGCGGTGAAGAGGAAGGAAAACTCGGCGCTGAGAATCTCCTTAAGCGCATGAGCAATGACGAGAAGAAAAATACGCTGCTGGTGATTAACCTCGATAATTTGATCGTTGGCGATAAGCTTTATTTCAATAGCGGACAGAGCACCCCGAGCACCGTGCGTAAATTAACGCGCGACAGGGCGCTGGCTATTGCACGCAGTCACGGGGTCTATGCCTCTACGAACCCTGGCGGTAACCCGGATTACCCTAAAGGCACCGGCTGCTGCAACGACGGTGAAGTGTTTGATAAAGCGGGGATCCCGGTCCTGTACGTCGAGGCCACCAACTGGGGGCTGGGTCAAAAAGATGGCTATCAGCAGCGCGCTAAATCAAAATCCTTCCCCGATGGAACAAGCTGGCATGACGTCAGGCTGGATAATCAGCAGCACATTGACAGTGCCCTGCCGAAGCGGATTGAGCACCGCAGCCGCGACGTCGTGAAGGTGATGCTGCCGCTGGTGAAGGAGCTGGCGAAAGCAGGGAAAGCCTGAGGTTTTTTAGCATCGTGCGGCCAGATGCCCTCACCCCAACCCTCTCCCACAGGGAGAGGGGGCAAACACCCATCGCCTGTAGGCCCGGTAAGCGCAGCACCACAGGGAGAGGGCTGAAAGCTGATCACCCTTCGTGCAACCCGCATTCGCGCTTCAGCCCGAAGAAGCGCGTCTCTTCTTCGGCCATGCCCGGCTCCCATTTACGCGTGGTGTGGGTATCCCCTACCGACAGATAGCCTTCATCCCATAGCGGATGGTATTTCAACCCGTGTTTTTGCAGATACTGATATACCGTCCGGTTATCCCAGTCGATGATTGGCAGTACCTTAAACACGCCGCGCTGCACCGCCAGTACCGGCAGCGAGGCCCTGCTGCCGGACTGCTCGCGACGCAAACCGGCAAACCAGGTTTGCGCATTCAGCTCTTTTAACGCCCGGTTCATCGGCTCGACCTTGTTAAGCTCATTGTATTTCTCAATGCCCTCAACGCCCTGCTCCCACAGCTTGCCGTAGCGTGCCTCCTGCCAGGCCGCGCTTTCCGTCGCGCGGTAGACCTTCAGGTTCAGCTTGAGCTTGTCCGTCAGCTCGTCAATAAACCGGTAGGTTTCAGGGAACAGGTAGCCGGTATCGGTGAGGATCACCGGAATGTCCGGGCGGATCTGGTTCACCAGATGCAGGCTGACCGCCGCCTGGATACCGAAGCTCGACGAGAGCACATAGTCACCCGGCAGGTTTTCCAGCGCCCACGCCACGCGCCCTTCGGCGTCCAGCGTTTCGAGATGCGCGTTGGTTTCTGCGAGAGCCAGAATACGTTCGACTTTTGGCAATGCGTTAAGCGCGTTTAGATCGAGTACGGACATAAAGACCTCGTTAGCCTGTTTTGCCGGGCGGCACGGCGTATGCCCGGCCTACAACACCTGTTAAACCGTCGGGATGTTACTCCCAAAAATCCCGTGCGGGATCGAGCACCGGGCGGATGATGCCCGCACGCACCGTAAAGTCGCCGAAGCCTTCACCCGCTTCGCGCTCTTTCGCCCAGCGCCCGACAAGCTGGTCAATGGAATCGAGAATTTCCGGCTCCGTGATGTTTTCGCGGTACATCCGTGGAATACGTGTCCCCATACGGTTACCGCCAAGGTGAACGTTGTAGCGGCCCGGCGCTTTGCCAACCAGCCCCAGCTCGGCCAGCATCGCACGGCCACAGCCGTTCGGGCAGCCGGTAACGCGCATAACAATATGCTCGTCCGGGATACCGTATTTTTGCAGAATCGCTTCGACCTTGTCGGTAAACGATGGCAGGAAGCGTTCCGCCTCGGCCATCGCCAGCGGGCAGGTCGGGAATGACACGCAGGCCATCGAGTTTTCGCGCTGCGGCTTGACGGCGTTCATCAATCCGTGTTCCCGCGCCAGCGCCTCGATCGTCGCCTTCTGGCTTTCCGGCACGCCGGCAATAATCAGGTTCTGGTTAGCGGTAATGCGGAACTCGCCCTGGTGAATTTTTGCAATTTCCAGCAGACCGGTTTTCAGCGGACGGCCCGGATAATCCAGGATACGGCCATTTTCGATAAACAGCGTCAGGTGCCAGTTATCGTCGATACCTTTCACCCAGCCAATGCGGTCGCCGCGACCGGTGAATTCATAAGGACGGATCGGTTCAAATTTAATACCTGCGCGACGCTCCACTTCCTCTTTGAACGTCTCAACGCCCACGCGCTCAAGGGTGTATTTGGTTTTGGCATTCTTACGGTCGGTACGGTTTCCCCAGTCGCGCTGGGTCGTAACCACCGCTTCCGCGACGGCCAGCGTGTGCTCCAGCGGCAGGTAGCCAAACTCACTCGCGGTACGAGCGTAGGTTTTCTTATTCCCGTGTTCAATGGAGAGACCACCGCCCACCAGCAGGTTAAAGCCGACCAGCTTGCCGTTTTCAGCGATCGCCACGAAGTTCATGTCATTGGCGTGCAGATCGATATCGTTCTGCGGCGGGATCACCACCGTGGTTTTGAACTTACGCGGCAGATAGGTCTGGCCGAGGATCGGTTCTTCGTCGGTGGTCGCGACTTTTTCCTGATCGAGCCAGATCTCCGCATAGGCACGGGTGCGCGGCAGCAGATGTTCGGAGATCTTCTTCGCCCATTCGTAGGCTTCGGCATGCAGCTCGGACTCGTACGGGTTCGAGGTGCAGAGCACGTTACGGTTCATGTCGTTGGCGGTCGCCAGCGCGTCCAGGCCCACGGAGTGCAGCATCTGATGCACCGGTTTGACGTTCTTCTTCAGAATGCCGTGGAACTGGAAGGTCTGACGGTTGGTCAGACGGATGCTGCCGTAAATAGTGTTTTCACCGGCAAACTTGTCGATCGCCTGCCACTGTTTCGTGGTGATCACCCCACCCGGCAGGCGGCAGCGCAGCAGCATCGCGTGGCGCGGCTCCAGCTTCTGCTCCGCGCGCTCGGCGCGGATATCGCGGTCGTCCTGCTGGTACATCCCGTGGAAACGGATCAGCAGGAAGTTATCGCCTTTGAAACCGCCGGTCAGACCGTCGTTCAAATCTTCGGCAATGGTGCCGCGCAGGTAGTTGCTCTCTACCTTCATGCGCTCGGCATCAGACAGTTTGCCTTCGACCACCAGTGGGCCAGGATGTTTTTCGCTCATTAGTAGACATCTCGCTGATAACGGCGCTCAACGCGCAGCTCACTTAAAAACTCGTCCGCCGTTTCGACGTCCATACCGCCGAATTCGGCAATCACTTCCAGTAACGCCTGCTCAACGTCTTTCGCCATGCGATTGGCGTCGCCGCAGACATAAATGTGGGCACCGTCATTGATCCAGCGCCACAGCTCTGCGCCCTGTTCGCGCAGTTTGTCTTGTACGTAGACTTTTTCTTTTTGGTCGCGAGACCAGGCCAGGTCGATGCGCGAGAGCACGCCCTCTTTGACATAGCGCTGCCACTCAACCTGGTAGAGGAAATCCTCGGTAAAGTGCGGGTTGCCGAAGAACAACCAGTTTTTGCCCGGTGCCTCGTCCGCCGCGCGCTGCTGCATAAAGGCGCGGAACGGCGCGATGCCGGTGCCCGGGCCAATCATAATGACCGGCGTTTCCGGGTTGGCCGGCAGGCGGAAGTTATCGTTGTGCTCAATGAACACGCGCACGTCGCCTTCTTCTTCCACGCGGTCGGCCAGGAAACTCGAGGCGCCACCAGCCCGCGCGCGGCCTTCGATGTCGTAACGCACTACGCCCACGGTGACGTGCACTTCGTTTTCCACTTCTGCCTGCGAGGAGGCAATGGAGTATAGGCGCGGCGTCAGCGGGCGCAGCAGGCCGATCAGGGCGTCGGCATCCAGCTGTGCCGGAGAAAAACGCACCATATCGACAATCGGCGTGGTCGCCGCGTAATGCTGCAGCTTCGCTTTATCGCCCACCAGCGGCAGCAGCGATTCGCTGCGCGTTAAGGTGGCGTAGTTCTCAACGATATTGGCGGTATTCACCGTCAGCTCAAAATGCCACTGCAGTGCTTCGGCAAGCGGCAGCGTTTTGCCGTCCAGGGTGACGGGTTCATCGCCCTTCAGCCACAGCAACTCCACCAGCTCATTCACTAACGCAGGGTCGTTTTGATACCAGACGCCCAGCGCATCGCCCGGCTGGTAGCGCAGGCCAGAGTCGCCGAGATCGATTTCGATATGGCGAACGTCTTTTTCAGAGTCGCGACCGGTAATTTTCTGATTAACGGAGAGGCTCGCCGTCAGCGGCTCTTCTTTGGTATACGGGCTGGTGTGAATATCGTTCACTGCGCCAGCGGCGGTAACCGCCGCCTGGGCTGGGGACTCTTGCGGGACGCGCGATTTCAACACGTCAACAATACGTGCACGCCACTCGGCCGCCGCGGGCTGGTATTCCACATCCGCATCCACGCGATCCAGCAGACGTTCTGCGCCCAGTTCCGCCAGCCTGCTGTCGAAATCTTTTCCGGACTGGCAGAAGAATTCATAGGAAGTATCGCCCAGGCCGAACACGGCAAAGGCGGTACCCTCAAGCTTAGGGGCTTTCTTCGAGAACAAGAACTTATGCAACGCTACCGCTTCTTCAGCGGGTTCACCTTCACCCTGGGTAGAGGCCACCACCACCAGCAGTTTTTCCGACGCGATTTGTTTGAATTTATACTCCCCGGCATTCACCAGGTTCACGTTCAGTTTGGCTGCCAGCAGATCATCGCGAAGCTGCTCTGCCACGCGGCGCGCGTTACCCGTCTGCGAGGCGGAAATCAGGGTAATGGCCGGGGGTTGTGCGACAGCAGCAGGCGCCGTCGCCACAGCACCAGGCTGCTGGTTCAACATTCCCCAGAAATAGCCGGAGACCCAGGCGAGCTGTGTGGGTGAAAAATCAGTGGTCGCGGCCTGAAGGCGCGCCAGTTGCTCCGGGTTTAGCGGAAGCAAGTTTGAAGGTGGGGCCTGTGTTGTCATGCGTCGTTATGTTCCAGTAGCAAAGCGGACCTTAAGCGAATAAATCCAAACTGAAGATAAGGTTAACGGCGAGGATAATAACAATTAAAGAAGGGATGGAAATAATTAATAACCAAATGAACTAACCTATTTTAGTTATCGTTCTTAACGATAAAAGCGATTAATTAAGTTACTGATATAGAAAAATAAAAACCATAATTTGGGTCACTTTTTGCAGCCGTCACTGTAAAGGCCGTTTTAGTTAATGCTAAAAAATGTGCTTTCCGGTACTATGCGGCGGTTTTTTCCGCATTATTTGAGAGTTCATGATGTCCACCACACTGTTTAAAGATTTCATCTTCGAAGCCGCACACCATCTTCCACACGTTCCCGCCGGGCACAAATGTGGCCGTCTGCACGGGCACTCTTTCATGGTGCGTCTTGAAATCACAGGTGAAGTCGATCCGCATACCGGTTGGATCATGGATTTCGCCGAGCTGAAAGCGGCGTTCAAACCGACGTACGATCGTCTGGATCACTACTATCTGAACGATATTCCGGGCCTTGAAAACCCGACCAGCGAAGTGCTGGCAAAGTGGATTTGGGATCAGGTGAAACCGCTGGTGCCGCTGCTCAGCGCGGTGATGATCAAAGAGACCTGCACGGCAGGCTGTATCTATCGCGGCGAGTGAAGCTAAGTGCCGGATGGCGACGCAAAGCGTCTTATCCGGCCTACAAAACAGACCCGGTAAGCGCTAGCGCCACCGGGCTTTTTTTTAAGCAATATTCAGGTACTTATGCGTTTGCATAGACAGACGCCAGTTACGCACAATGCAGGTTTCGATGCACAGGCGTGTGGCATCCTCTTTCTGGCTGATGGGCTGTAGCGCAATGATGCGCTGTTTTTCATCCGTCAGCGTCGCCAGCAGTTCGTCCAGGGCTTCGATATCCCGCACGCGGCCAACCGGATGTTTAATCTCATCCGCGCGCTCCAGCGCCTGAGACAGCACGTCGTATCCGCCGCGCATGTTTACCTTCGGCGAGACCGTGACCCAGGTCGTGTGAGAGCAGCGAACTTCATGGGTACCGCTGGTTTCGATCTGGCAGCTATAGCCGTTCTTCTCAAGCAGTTCGGTCAACGGCATTAAGTCGTGAATGCAGGGTTCACCGCCGGTGATCACCACATGGCGTGCCGTCCAGCCCTGACGGCCGATGATAGCCAGCAGATCTTCCGCGTTGCCCGCGCCCCACTTATCGCTCTCTTTGGTTTTCGCCAGAATGCTAAACAGCGACACTTCCCGATCTGCGAGTTTATCCCACGTATGTTTGGTATCACACCAGGCGCAGCCAACCGGGCATCCCTGTAAACGAATAAAAATAGCGGGAACGCCGGTAAAGTAACCCTCGCCTTGCAGGGTCTGGAACATCTCGTTAATCGGGTACTGCATAGTCAACTCTGTTAATGGGGTGAACACTAATTATCGCAGATGTTGCCCTCAAGGTCATGTGCGAGAGCTGCTTTAGCGCAGACATAAAAAAACCCGCCGAAGCGGGTTTTTATCAGAACGCAGGTTCAGGATTAAGCCTGACCTTTGATCTCTTTACGGCCGTTGTATGGTGCTTTTTCGCCCAGGGCTTCTTCGATACGAATCAGCTGGTTGTATTTAGCAACACGGTCAGAACGGCTCATAGAACCGGTTTTGATCTGGCCTGCAGCGGTACCCACTGCCAGGTCAGCAATGGTCGCATCTTCAGTTTCGCCAGAACGGTGAGAGATAACAGCGGTGTAGCCAGCGTCTTTCGCCATCTTGATCGCAGCCAGAGTTTCGGTCAGAGAACCGATCTGGTTGAATTTGATCAGGATGGAGTTAACGATGCCTTTCTCGATGCCTTCTTTCAGGATCTTGGTGTTGGTTACGAACAGGTCGTCACCAACCAGCTGGATTTTGTCGCCCAGTACTTTGGTCTGGTATGCGAAACCATCCCAGTCAGACTCGTCCAGACCGTCTTCGATAGAAACGATTGGGTACTGTTTGGTCAGGTCTTCCAGGAAGTGAGTGAACTCTTCGGAGGTGAACGCTTTGTTGCCTTCGCCAGCCAGAACGTATTTACCGTCTTTGTAGAATTCAGATGCTGCACAGTCCATCGCCAGGGTGATGTCTTTGCCCAGCTCGTAACCTGCTGCTTTTACCGCTTCAGCGATAACAGCCAGTGCTTCTGCGTTAGAACCCAGGTTTGGCGCGTAGCCACCTTCGTCACCTACAGCCGTGTTCATACCTTTAGCTTTCAGAACTTTCGCCAGGTTGTGGAACACTTCAGAACCCATACGTACCGCTTCTTTCAGGGTTTTCGCGCCAACTGGCTGAATCATGAATTCCTGAATATCAACGTTGTTGTCTGCGTGCTCACCACCGTTGATGATGTTCATCATTGGTACAGGCATGGAGTATTTGCCTGGGGTGCCGTTCAGTTCAGCGATGTGCTCGAACAGTGGCTGACCTTTAGCCGCAGCTGCCGCTTTGGCGTTAGCCAGAGACACGGCCAGGATTGCGTTCGCACCGAAGTTAGATTTGTTTTCAGTACCGTCCAGATCGATCATGATCTTGTCGATGCCAGCCTGGTCTTTGGCATCTTTGCCAAGGATTGCCTGAGCAATAGGGCCGTTTACAGCGCCAACAGCTTTCAGGACGCCTTTGCCCATGAAGCGGGATTTGTCGCCATCGCGCAGTTCCAGCGCTTCGCGGGAACCCGTAGAAGCACCTGATGGAGCAGCTGCCATACCGACGAAACCACCTTCCAGATGAACTTCAGCTTCAACGGTCGGGTTACCACGGGAGTCGATAATTTCACGACCGATGACTTTAACGATTTTGGACATTAGATTTTCCTCAGTACAAGTTAAACTAAAACTCCAGACAAACAACGCGTACCAAAGGTACGCGTTGCCGTTCTAACTTTTTTTACTTCGCCTGACGCTTCTGGTAATCGCTGGCGGCTTTCACGAAACCTGCAAACAGCGGATGCCCGTCACGCGGCGTTGAAGTAAATTCCGGGTGGAATTGGCAGGCAACGAACCACGGATGGTTTGGCACCTCGATGATCTCGACTAACTGATCGTCCCCGGAGCGGCCCGCAACGCGCAGGCCCGCAGCTTCAATCTGTTTCAACAACATGTTGTTGACTTCATAGCGGTGACGATGGCGCTCGGTAATGGTCGGTTCACCATACAGCTTGCGAACCACGCTATCGTCGGACAGCTGGCAGGCCTGTGCGCCAAGACGCATAGTGCCACCCAGATCGCTCTTCTCGGTACGGACTTCGACGTTACCTTCTTCGTCACGCCATTCAGTGATAAGCGCCACGACAGGGTACTTACAGTCTGGCACAAATTCCGTAGAGTTCGCGTTTTCCATCCCCGCGACGTTGCGCGCAAATTCAATCAGCGCAACCTGCATACCCAGGCAAATGCCGAGGTAAGGAATATTGTTTTCACGCGCATAGCGCGCGGTGGCGATCTTGCCTTCTACACCGCGGTAGCCGAAGCCGCCAGGGATCAGAATCGCATCCAGATCTTTCAGGATTTCGACGCCACGCGTTTCAACATCCTGCGAATCAATCAGCTTGATGTTCACAGAAACGCGGTTCTTCAGACCACCGTGTTTCAGCGCTTCGATAACTGACTTATAGGCATCTGGCAGTTCAATGTACTTACCTACCATGCCGATAGTCACTTCGCCTGCCGGGTTCGCTTCTTCATAAATAACCTGTTCCCATTCAGACAGGTTAGCTTCCGGACAGTTCAAGCTGAATCGTTTACAAATATAATCGTCCAGGCCCTGTGATTTCAACAGGCCCGGGATTTTATAAATGGAATCGACGTCTTTCATTGAAATAACGGCTTTTTCCGGCACGTTACAGAACAATGCAATTTTCGCACGTTCGTTCGCTGGCACCGCGCGATCGGAGCGGCACACCAGGATATCTGGCTGAATACCAATAGAAAGCAGTTCTTTTACCGAGTGCTGCGTCGGTTTGGTTTTCACTTCACCTGCGGCTGCCATGTAAGGCACCAGCGTCAGGTGCATGAACAGCGCGTGCTCACGACCAATATCCACCGCCAGCTGGCGAATCGCTTCCAGGAACGGCAGGGATTCGATATCACCTACGGTACCGCCGATTTCAACCAGCACCACGTCATGGCCTTCGCCACCGGCGACAATGCGCTCTTTGATGGCATTGGTAATGTGCGGGATAACCTGAACGGTCGCGCCAAGATAGTCGCCACGGCGCTCTTTACGCAGAACGTCAGAGTAGATGCGGCCAGTCGTGAAGTTGTTACGACGGGTCATTTTGGTGCGGATGAAACGCTCGTAGTGGCCAAGATCCAGATCGGTTTCAGCGCCGTCTTCAGTAACGAACACTTCCCCGTGTTGGATTGGACTCATGGTGCCCGGATCGACGTTGATGTACGGATCCAGTTTCATCATGGTCACATTGAGGCCACGGGCTTCAAGAATGGCTGCGAGGGAGGCTGCGGCAATGCCTTTACCCAGAGAGGATACGACCCCGCCGGTCACAAAAATATAGTTCGTTGTCATGCTGAACCTGAGAAGTTAGGGTGAAACGATGGAATAACCAGGACGGGAAAGTAGTATACCCGAACACGGCGAGCGCCACAAACATTCATTCTCCGTCTCCATTCCAGGCCATGACAAACATAAGGTGTGAGAAAATAGCCCCTTTTGGGTAAATGTTTTTGACGCAAATCAAGCGCTTGTCATTTAAAAAATCACACAAATTGCGCTTGATCGCAAAATACCGTTAGAGATCAGATTCCTGGCGTTTTACTTCCTGCCACACCTCTTCCATCACATCAAGGTCAATCCCGGTCATTTCCAGGCCGCGCGAGGCCACAATGCGTTCGACTTCACGAAAGCGTCGTTCAAACTTTATGTTGGCTTTTTGCAGCGCGGTTTCCGCTTTTACCCCCAGGTGGCGTGAAAGATTGACGGTGGCAAACAGCAGATCGCCCATCTCCTCCTCGAGTTTCGCCTCATCCACCACGGCCTGCTGCGCTTCGTGCATCACTTCATCAATTTCTTCATGCACTTTATCCAGCACCGGGCCGAGAGAGGTCCAGTCAAAGCCAACGGCAGAACAGCGTTTCTGAATTTTATGGGCGCGCATCAGCGCGGGCAGGTTCAGCGGGATGTCGTCCAGCGCAGAGTGTTGGGATTTTTCCGCGCGTTCGGCGCTTTTGATCGCTTCCCAGCGCGCCAGCACTTCCGTGCTGTTGCCCGCGGTGGCATCGCCAAAAATGTGCGGATGACGGCGCTCCAGCTTGTCGCTGATGGCGGCGCAGATATCGTCAAAGTTAAAACGCCCCTCTTCCTGCGCCATTTGGGCGTAGAACACCACCTGGAACAGCAGATCGCCCAGCTCGCCGCGCAGGTCGTCAAAATCTTCGCGAGAAATGGCGTCCAGCACTTCATAGGTCTCTTCAAGCGTGTACGGGGCGATGGTCGCGTATGTCTGCTCTTTGTCCCACGGGCAGCCGTTTTCCGGGTCGCGCAGGCGTTTCATGATGCCGAGCAGGCGGTCGATTTGCGTCATAGTCTTTTCCATTAAAAAATAAGCCGGGTGGCGGCGAAGCCTTACCCGGCCTGCAGAAGAGTGTGTTTAACCGCCGTGAAGACGACGGGCGTCAATCACATCCGGCACCTGGTTCAGTTTGCCGAGCACGCGGCCCAGCACCTGCAGGTTGTAGATTTCGATAGTCATATCGATAGTGGCAAGCTGCTCGCGGGTATCACTGCGGCTGGCAACGCCCAGCACGTTCACCTTCTCGTTGGCGAGAATGGTCGTGATATCGCGCAGCAGGCCGCTGCGGTCGTTTGCGGTGACACGGACCACCAGCGAATACCCGGCGGAGTAGCTTTCGCCCCAGACGGCCTCCACGATGCGCTCCGGCGCGTGCGATTGCAGCTCGGCGAGCTGGTCGCAGTCGGAGCGGTGGATAGAGATCCCACGCCCCTGCGTAATAAAGCCGACGATATCGTCGCCAGGGATCGGCTGACAGCAGCGGGCAATGTGGTGCATCAGGTTACCTACCCCTTCAACCACCACCCGGCCATTGTCTTTGCTGCGCTGCTGCGGGGCGTAGGTTTTCTGCTGAAGCTGCTTGAGCGCCGCCGCGTCCTGCTCTTCCGCACTCGGCTTGTTGAACTGCGCCTGCAGGAAGTTGACCATCTGGTTGAGACGGATATCCCCGCCGCCAATCGCCGCCAGCAGCTCGTCAAGCTCGTTAAAGTTGTAGCGCGGCAGCAGGAATTTCTCCGCCTCTTTCAGGCTGATGCCGATATGTTCCAGCTCGTCGTCAAGGATCTGGCGACCGGCAAGAATGTTTTTGTCACGATCCTGCTTGCGGAACCAGGCGTGAATTTTAGACCGTCCGCGGCTGGTGGTGACATAGCCCAGGTTCGGGTTAAGCCAGTCCCGGCTCGGGTTCGGCTGCTTCTGGGTGATGATTTCGATCTGGTCACCCATCTGCAGCTGATAGGTGAACGGCACAATGCGCCCGCCGATTTTCGCGCCGATGCAGCGGTGCCCCACATCGCTGTGAATGTGATAGGCAAAGTCGAGCGGCGTAGAGCCCGCCGGCAGATCGACAACGTCGCCTTTCGGCGTAAAGACGTACACCCGGTCGTCAAAGACCTGGCTGCGAACTTCGTCGAGCATTTCACCGGAATCGGCCATCTCTTCCTGCCACGCAATCAGCTTGCGCAGCCAGGCGATGCGGTCTTCATGGCCGGAGCGCGCTCCGCCAGAGGTGCCCTCTTTGTACTTCCAGTGCGCGGCCACGCCCAGTTCGGCTTCTTCGTGCATCTGTTTGGTACGGATCTGGATTTCAACCGTCTTGCCGCCCGGGCCAAGCACCACGGTATGAATGGACTGATAGCCGTTCGGTTTCGGGTTGGCGACGTAGTCATCAAACTCGTCCGGCAGATGGCGGAAGTGAGTATGCACTATCCCCAGAGCGGCATAGCAGTCCTGCAGGCGCTCCGCCACGATCCGCACGGCGCGCACGTCAAACAACTCGTCAAAGGCGAGATGTTTTTTCTGCATTTTGCGCCAGATACTGTAGATGTGTTTCGGGCGGCCATACACTTCAGCCCGCACGTTCTCTTCTTTCATCGACTTGCGTAAGCCGCCGACAAACTCTTCGATGTAGTGCTCGCGATCGATACGGCGCTCATGCAGCAGTTTCGCAATGCGCTTGTACTCCGCCGGGTGCAGATAGCGGAAGCAGTAATCTTCCAGTTCCCACTTCAGCTGGCCGATACCCAGGCGGTTGGCCAGCGGCGCATAAATATTGGTGCACTCCTTCGCGGCGAGCACGCGCTCGTCTTCCGGGGCATCTTTCACCTCGCGCAGGTGGGCAATCCGCTCCGCCAGCTTAATCACCACGCAGCGGAAATCATCCACCATCGCCAGTAGCATTCTACGCACGTTATCGACTTGATCCGACGAGACTGAATCGGTTTGCGCCGCTTTAAGCTGGCGAATGGCCGCCATATCCCGCACGCCGTGAATCAATGACACCACGGGTTTTCCGACGCTTTCAACCAGCACGTCTTCACTGACCACGTCCGCGTCTGCCAGCGGGAACAGTAGCGCTGCCTGCAGCGTTTCGATATCCATGTTCAGCATGGACAGGATTTCGACCATTTCGATGCCGCGCCACAGCAGGAGTTCGGCGTCAGGGTGCCCTGTGGTGGTGCGAAGACAATAGGCCCAGGTTTCGGTTAAGCGTTCACACGACTGCTGGCTGGAAATTCCCAGACTTGCGATCCATTTCTGTGGGTCAAACTCACCAGCTTTATTAAGATGTGCACTTCTTACCGCAACCATCGTCCTCTCCTTTAGGGACCAGGGCCTGTCGAAGTCGACAAGCCAAACTCATTAGATGTGCTCAAACAACACGATCGATTCCAGATGACCAGTGTGCGGGAACATGTCCAGCATTGCCAGACGCTGAATCTGGTAACCCCCGCTCACTAATGCTTCGCTGTCTCTGGCAAGCGTTGCCGGATTACAGGAAACATAGACCACACGCTTTGGCGCGAGTTTAATAATATGTTGCATGACTCCCGGCGCACCGGCGCGGGCCGGGTCGAGCAGGATCTTGTCAAAGCCCTGTCTTGCCCAGGGTTGTTGCGTGACATCATCCTCAAGATTTTGATGAAAGAATGTCACATTTTGCAACCCGTTCTCTCGGGCATTTTCCTGGCCTTTCGCCACCAGCGCCTCAACGCCCTCCACGCCAACCACGCTGGCAGCTTGCTGCGCCAGCGGCAGGGTGAAGTTCCCCATTCCGCAGAACAGGTCGAGCACGCGGTCGCTCTGTTGCACGTCCAGCCAGGCCAGTGCGGTAGCGATCATCTGCTGATTCACCCCGTCATTCACCTGGATGAAATCCCGTGGGCTGAACGTTAAGCGTAGCCCGTTTGAGGCGTACCAGGGGGCCTCTCCCGTAACCTGCTCCAGTATCTCGCTTTGCGGCGCAAGGAACAGGGCGAGATCCTGTGAATGCGAAAAGCGTTCCAGTTTTTCGCGATCTTTTTTCGACAGCGCAGCGGTATGGCGAAGCACCATCAGCGGACCGTTGTTCGCCAGCACCAGTTCGATATGTCCCAGATGACGTACGCCGTCTAGCGTAGAGAGACAAGCGTGCACGTCCGGGAGCAATGCCTCAAGACGGGGCACCAAAATGGGGCATTGCCTGATATCCACGATATCGCTGGAGGCCGCTTTACGAAAACCCATCTCCAGACGTGCTGTTTTGGGCTGGTAGCTGAGGCTCAGACGGGCACGGCGGCGGTAGCCCCAGGGCTGGTCGGCGATAATCTCGTCAACATCGTGTTTGATAAGGCGCGCCAGCGCGCGGCTTTTGCTCTCCTGCTGAAGGGCAACGCTCGCATGCTGCTGCTGACAGCCACCGCAGACGCCAAAGTACGGGCAACGTGGTGCGCGGCGTTCAGGGCTATCATTCAAACGGCGTTTCACCTGCCCACGGGCATACTGGCGCTTATCTTCCGTCAGAGTGATTTCTGCTCGTTCCGATGGCAGCAAACCTGCTATAAACAGAGCCTTGCCATTGTGCCGTGCAACCCCCTGACCGAAGGGATCAAGTTCGGTGGCTTCAACAGTTATGATCTGACGCGTCGTCACGCGTCGCTTTGCAGAGTAGAATTGCGCCATTGCCGAGATTTTTCTCAAATAAACATAATTGTCCTAATTGTCCCATAACGGAACGCCATGACCAACTACAGCCTGCGTGCGCGCATGATGATTTTGATCCTCGCCCCGACCGTTCTCATCGGTTTGCTGCTGAGCATCTTCTTTGTCGTCCACCGCTATAACGATTTACAGCGGCAGCTGGAAGATGCGGGAGCGAGCATCATTGAGCCGCTCGCCGTCTCCAGCGAGTATGGGATGAACCTGCAAAACCGTGAATCCATCGGCCAGCTCATCAGCGTGCTGCATCGCCGCCACTCCGAGATCGTGCGCGCCATATCCGTGTATGACGAGCACAACCGTCTGTTCGTCACGTCGAATTTTCATCTCGATCCTGCCGAGCTGAAAATCCCGGACGGTTCTCCCTTCCCCCGCCATCTCACCGTGCTCCGGCGGGGCGATATTATGATCCTGCGCACGCCCATTATCTCAGAGAGCTATTCGCCGGATGAATCAGCCCTGTCTGACGCCAAGTCCAGCAGCAATATGCTGGGCTACGTGGCGCTGGAGCTTGATCTGAAATCGGTCCGGCTGCAGCAGTACAAAGAGATTTTTATCTCGGGCCTGATGATGCTGTTCTGCATTGGCATCGCCCTGATTTTTGGCTGGCGGCTGATGCGCGACGTCACGGGGCCTATCCGCAACATGGTCAACACCGTTGACCGCATTCGCCGCGGCCAGCTCGACAGCCGCGTGGAAGGCTTTATGTTGGGCGAGCTGGATATGCTCAAAAACGGCATTAACTCAATGGCGATGTCGCTGGCGGCCTATCACGAAGAGATGCAGCATAACGTCGACCAGGCGACCTCCGATTTGCGCGAGACGCTGGAGCAGATGGAGATCCAGAACGTTGAGCTGGATCTCGCCAAAAAGCGCGCCCAGGAAGCGGCGCGTATCAAGTCTGAGTTCCTTGCCAATATGTCGCACGAGCTGCGTACTCCGCTCAATGGCGTGATCGGCTTTACCCGCCTGACGCTCAAAAGCGAGCTGAACCCCACCCAGCGCGATCACCTGCACACCATCGAACGGTCGGCCAATAACCTGCTGACCATCATCAACGACGTGCTGGACTTCTCAAAGCTGGAAGCCGGGAAGCTGATCCTTGAGAGCATTCCTTTCCCGCTGCGCAGCACGTTGGATGAAGTGGTGACGCTGCTTGCCCATTCATCGCACGATAAAGGGCTGGAGCTGACGCTCAACATCAAGAACGACGTGCCGGACAACGTGATTGGCGACCCGCTGCGTCTGCAGCAGGTCATCACCAACCTGGTGGGGAACGCCATTAAGTTTACCGAAAGCGGCAACATCGACATTCTGGTCGAGAAGCGGGCGCTGAGTAACAACAAAGTGCAGATTGAGGTGCAGATCCGTGACACCGGCATCGGCATTCCGGAGCGCGATCAGTCGCGCCTGTTCCAGGCGTTCCGCCAGGCAGATGCGAGTATTTCCCGCCGTCATGGCGGCACCGGGCTGGGGCTGGTCATCACTCAAAAACTGGTCAAAGAGATGGGAGGAGATATCTCCTTCCACAGCCAGCCGAATAAAGGCTCCACTTTCTGGTTCCACATTAACCTTGACCTGAACCCTAACGTGCTGACGGACGGCCCGATCACCGACTGCCTGAAAGGGATGCGTCTGGCCTACGTTGAGCCAAACGCGGCAGCCGCCCAGTGTACGCTGGACGTGCTAAGCACCACGCCGCTGGAGGTGATTTACAGCCCGACCTTCTCCGCGCTCGCCGTTGAACATTACGATATTTTGCTGATGGGTATTCCTGTCACCTTTACCGGTGAGTTGACCATGCAGCAGGAGCGCCTGGCAAAAGCCGCGGCGATGACCGACTACCTGCTGCTGGCGCTGCCCTGCCACGCGCAAATTAACGCGGAAGAGCTTAAAAACGACGGGGCCGCCGCCTGCCTTCTGAAACCGCTCACCGCCACACGTCTGCTGCCTGCGTTAACGGAATATTGTCGCCTGAGCAACCAGCCCCTGCCGCTGGTTAACGACGAACACAAATTGCCGATGACCGTGATGGCAGTGGACGACAACCCGGCAAACCTGAAGCTGATTGGCGTGCTGCTGGAAGATCAGGTGCAGCACGTTGAACTGTGCGACAGCGGTGCACAGGCGGTTGAACAGGCTAAACAGATGCAGTTCGATCTGATCCTGATGGACATTCAGATGCCGGGCATGGACGGCATTCGCGCCTGCGAACTGATCCGCCAGCTTCCACACCAGCAGCAGACGCCGGTCATTGCCGTCACCGCTCATGCGATGGCCGGGCAGAAAGAGAAACTCCTCAGCGCCGGGATGAATGATTATCTTGCAAAACCGATCGACGAAGAGAAGCTGCACAGCCTGCTGCTGCGCTATAAGCCCGGGCATATCGGCGGAACCTATACGTTTTCAGCCGAGCCCGCAGAGATTAGCGTCAATCAAAACGCGACCTTCGACTGGCAGCTGGCGCTGCGACAGGCGGCGGGTAAACCGGATCTGGCCCGCGAGATGCTGCAGATGCTGGTCGCCTTCCTGCCGGAAATTCGCAATAAAGTGGAAGAACAACTGGTTGGCGAAAATCCTGACGGCCTGCTTGAGGCTATTCACAAGCTGCACGGGAGCTGCGGCTACAGCGGCGTACCGAGGCTGAAAAACCTGTGCCAGCTGCTGGAGCAGCAATTGCGGGCAGGTACGCCAGAATCGGAGCTTGAGCCAGAATTCCTGGAACTGCTGGATGAGATGGATAACGTCACGCGGGAAGCGATGAAGCTGTTGGGGAACTGAGGTAAAAGCCCGGTGGCGCT
>NZ_JBSKJR010000008.1:0-165072 GCF_053709675.1 Enterobacter sp. UPMP2052 | reverse complement strand
TACAGCGACGATATCCCAGTTGCTGGGCACTTGCGGATTTCAGAATGCTCAAGACGTTATAGTTATCAATCTGATGATGGCATTTATGTTTCTAGTATTGCCACCTTGCTAGCGGAAGGCTATGACGCTGGCAGAAGTAAGAGTAGGTACGGCAGAATGAAACGCTGGCGAGTTAGACTGAGCTGGCAGTGATAAGGCTTGACAACAAGGTAAATCAAGCAAACATAACATCTGATCTTACACTCTAAACCATTGCTGTAAAAAGACTATCAGCTATGTTAATGTGGGGGATGTTTATCAACGAATCAGCTATCCGCTTACCAACGTGAGTTAGCTTTGTAAGCAGGTATACTACAAACCTCGGATGAAAGTATGGTCAATCACAATTATCCAGAATCAGGCGCATTCAAAATATCTCCTGAATTTCTTTCCCTAGATACAGAAAACCCAAGATTGTTCTTGCCTGATGCTGCTTCACGAAACAGTGAACCAGAGTTAATTAAATCGTTAGCTGATAATAGTGATCTTAAAGAATTGATTGTTTCGATTGCGAATAATGGTTTTTTAGATATGGAGCCATTAATTGTAATTATAGATCCTAATAACAACGATAAATTCAGAGTGTTAGAGGGTAACCGCCGCTTAGCAGCAATTAAAGCAATTCGTTCTCCGGATATAGCTCAAAAATGTAGAATTAAAATTCCTCCAATGTCAAAAAAGATATTGGATACAATGAAAGAAATTCACGTTTACCGTGTTAAAACAGAGGAAGAAGCAAGAGGCTTCATCGGTTTCAAACATGTAAATGGCCCTCATAAATGGGATTCATACGCCAAGGCTCAATTTGCATATAAATGGTATAAAGCTGAAAAAGAAGAAGGCATAACCATAGATGATATAGCAAGGAAACTTGGTGATACTAACCAAACAGTACGTTCACTTATAAGCGCAATGTTTGTTCTCGAACAAGCCCAAGAAAAAGGGGTATATAATTTAAACGACAGAATGACTCCTAGATTCTCTCTTTCTCATTTCTATACAGCTCTTGGAAGGCGAGAATATATGGATTTCCTCGGTCTCGACCGTGGCTGGAGTAATGCGCCAGATGATAATCCTGTAGATGAACAACACCTAGATAATCTCAGAGATGTTCTAATAGGCTTGTATGGTTCTAAAGAAGAAAACCGGGATTCATTGATTAAAAGCCAAAACCCAGATGTTAAGAAATTTGGCGAAATTTTAGTAAATGCAAAGGCATATAATGCTTTTAAGAGCGGTGCAGATCTAGATATTGCCTATAATGATGCTGGGGATGCTAATGGGAAACTCAGTGCAACGTTAGTAGGGATTAATTCATTACTCGATAAGGCATCGTTACTTTTAGATAAGATCGAATTCATTAATGATATAAATAAAGAGAATATATCAGAAATGGCAAGGAAATTTGAAAAAATAGAATTCCAGTCTAGTAAACGGAAAAGTAAAGACATTTAATAAGGAATAGGAAATATGTTATTAAATACTTTTCCAGTAACGGGTCCCGTTCAGAACCAAGCTGATTGGATTGAATTAAAATGTCTTTCCGATGAATTCAATTTTATGCCTGTAGCTGACATCCGTTCTGCTATAGAATTACAGGACGATTATCAAGATGATGATATTGCAAGAGAGGATGGAGAGGTTGAATCTGAAATAGATTCAATTTTACATGAAATTAGATCAAGACAGGAGCACATGAATGATACTTATCCATTTCAGATCGAAGATGGTGGTTCTGTAGTTTCACTTGTAACTTCTATTAACGAATTAACTATCCCGCAAAAAGTATATCTTTATTGCCTTATTTTTTCACATATTTTCAATAGCCCTTTGCTGATTGTTGATGGTACCCCACTTCCTGCAGATAGAGATATTCTACAAATATGTGCAACAATTGCAGCTGCAGGCTACGTTCGGGGACATTCAATATCGTTCGGTTTTCCCAGGAGAGATCATTCTAATTTCTACAACAAGGCGTTCGAAGTAATTAATCTTTTAGGTGAAGGTGAGCTGCACCCCCTAGAGGATGTAAACCCTGTGCATTCACTATCCCCCAAAGATAGTGGAATTGATGTCATTACATGGGAGGATAGCCATGATAAAAGAGCGGGAAAAAGAGTTTACTTTTCTCAAGTGGCTTCAGGAAGAAACTGGAAAGATAAACCAGTATTACATTATATCGATATATTTAGAAATTACTGGTTAAGAAAACCTATTCTATCAAGAATAAATGATGCGATTTTTATTCCCTATGAAATGATGGATGATGTAGACAATCATTACACAGCAGAACAATTATTAGAAAGCCAACTTAGCACTCTGGGCACAATATTTTATCGAAGGCGCATCCCTGTTCATTTTAAAGAGGGCATGCAGCTAAAAAGAGACAATGATAATCTTTCCATTGAACGCATTGATGAATGCCATAAAATTTCCGACTATGTTGATGGTAAAATAAACTTATTAAAAGCATTGGCAGTATAATTAGTGATTGCATTCTAATGAGAAAAAAATGTAGAATAGAGCCATTTTTCTGAAAACTAGGTCTTTTTATGCGCAATGCAACTCCACTTCGTTACCCCGGCGGGAAAGGGAAACTAACTGAATTTCTCAAAGATTTAATTAAAATCAATGATTTAGAGGAATGCACTTATGTTGAACCTTATGCTGGAGGGGCTGGCGTTGCGTTAAACTTACTATTTGAAGGTGTAGTATCGAAAATCGTATTGAATGATTTGAATCCTTCAATTCATGCTTTTTGGCATAGCGTATTATACGAAAATGATGCCCTCTGTAAGAAGATAAAAGAAACACAAGTTAATATGCATGAGTGGTACAAGCAAAAGGAAATTCAGTCCAACGCCCAAGAGCACTCTCCATTAACTCTGGGATTCTCTACCTTTTTTCTCAATAGAACAAATCGCTCAGGAATAATCAACGCCGGGGTTATTGGAGGGAAAGAGCAGACAGGAAAATGGAAAATTCATGCTAGGTATAATAAAGAAGATTTAATTAACAGAATCAAAAAAATTGGTACTCTTTCTGACTCTATAACTCTATACAATAGAGATGCAATTCTTTTATTAAATGAAACAATTCCTTTATTAGAAGGGAAAGTTTTAGTTTATCTTGACCCACCTTATTATATAAAAGGGCAAGGTCTGTATCAGAATTTCTATCAACATGATGATCATGTAAACATAGGTAATACTGTTACTAATAGGCTTAAAAGTCCTTGGATAGTCTCTTATGATGCGACAAAAGAAATATTAGAGATTTATAAAAAACAGAAAAAAATAATCTATGGGCTAAACTATAGTGCTCAACGAAAACATGTTGGATCTGAAGTAATGTTTTTTAGTCAGGATTTAGAAATACCAAATACGGTAAATCCATCAAAACACGCAAAGAAATAACTATTTTGTATTACATTCATTATATTCACAATGAATGTAATACAAAAACTTATAGCCAATGTTTAGGTATATCAAGGCAAAAGTTCTTTGCTACATAATTTAACATTTTAATTATTTCCCCATGCCGTTTAACATCAAAACTGTCGCCATTAGCACGGATTCTAATTATATTTTCAAGCTCTTTTAAATCAAACATATTTAAATTATAAAAGTTTGCCCACGTAGGATCACCAAATAAATTATATATAGTTTGTGTATCATCCCTTTCACTTGCCAACCTTTTCTCTCCTTTTATTTTCATATAGGCAACCTCAGCCTCTTCTTTCTCTTCATATGTATTTAATAACTTCATAAATATGGTCTCTTATAAACAATAAAATCAATCTTTTCAGTACATCAAACGTTATTCAAAATAATAACATATATACATGCTCTAATATTTACTGTCCCCAATTAAAGCATCGTTATTGCGCTTCTTCAATGCCAAGCCTTCAGGTATTAAAATATTATTCGCTGTAATAAGCAGTTCTGTTCCAATCTTTTTCTCAGCTGCGGAATAATTTAAGGTATACAGATATTGACTATACTTATTATAAATATCGCTGATCTCCTTCGCGTTATCATATGTCAATATCCAGGGATGGTTGATCTCTGAAATTGCCTTAGAGACTGTTTTATGTTCTTCAGCATTATAATAATTCGTATACAAAAAAGATCCCTTATCAAAATAAGGCGGGTCAATACAGAACATAGCTTTTTTCGGTAAAAGAACATCCATTGATTTAATAAAATCAATAGCATCCATATTATAGAGATGAATTCTATGCTTGTACTTGTTTATTCTTTTTATTTTATCTATTAATCTTTTTTTATTAAATCTACAATCTAATGCGTATTTACCATTTTGCTCAAAACCACCAATAACTCCAGCTTTTAATATAATTCCGGATCGGTTAGTTCTATTTAAGAAAAAAGTTGAAAACCCTAATTCAAATACATTGCATTTATTTTTATCATTTTGGATATCTCTCTGCTTATACCATTCGGCTATTGTAACATCGGTATCATTAATTTTTTCAATAAAATCCTGTGTATTATTTAATATACTATACCAAAAAGCCCATATCGAACGGTCGAGATCATTCAAATGAATTTCATGAATATGTTGATTAAACATTAAGGACAAAGCCAGCCCACAACCTCCAGCGTAAGGTTCAGCGTAATGCCCGCCGTTAATATCGTTCGAGCGTATTATCGTCGAAACCATCCTTTGGATTCCCGTTTTCCCTCCTGGATATCTTAGCGGTGAAGGTGTGGCTGACATATATTTTTCCATTAAATGTTTATAGACAAACTAATACTATATTGTAAGATAGTTTATCCTTCATGGCCAGAGTCTTGGATAAATATTTTACTCAACATGAACATAAGGATATGAGAAATATTATCCCAGTGAACTTTTAATGCTTTAGGATCGGGATAAAATCCTCCATGAGCATTTGCTCCAAGTGTCTTTGGCGAGAGAGGATTCGTTGTGTCCGTTTGAACTCTCTTTAAGGCTTCAAGTGCTTTCTTTTCATTTTTGTTGAGTTGCGCTTTATTCTCTTCAATTTTCTTTATGATTTTATCCATAACAACATGTTCAGGCATTTTCTCAGGATAATTTCCATACAGTTTTTCATATGTTAAAGAATATACGTTCTCTAGAAATACACGACAAACAACGGCAGATGCTAAAGTATATTCAGAACACTCAAGGGTCCTCAGTTCATCGAATATTCTTTTTAATATTTTATCGGGAATGTTAACTTTAAAATCAGATGGTACTATATATTTCCTATTGTTTGGGCTTTGATTATTCCTGCTTTTCTTCTCCGGATTTGCACTATTATTATCATGATTGGAGATATTTTTCTCAAAGAGATCAGATGGCTCACAATAACCTTGAGGTGCAATCTTTTCAGATTTTAATTTTTTAGCATAATCCTCCCAGTCGTTCTTTCTGGATCTTGAAGTAACATTATTACTCCCATTAATTAGATCCTTAATAAAAACTTCCAAGACACGATCGAATTCATCCCTAGGAACATCGATCACAACATTTGGCTCAGAACGTCCCGTTTTTACTCCTATTGTAGAACGAAATATAGGATTACCGAGGAATCTAGAAGCCGTAGTTAGAACACCATCCCGTCGCTGCTTGTCAATGAAACCTTTTTTTTCAGCATAGTCCAATAACTTTAATGCCAACGTATTATCCGACGAGCCAAAGTGTCTCGTTTTCTGAGTGGCATTCCACGTCAATAATCCGGCACCATCTTGCTCTCCATTATGTCGTAATTCAATCCATTTATTAGCATCGTCTCTAGATGAAAATAAAATGCACTCAACAGTCTCTGGAATAACAGTACTATGTTCTGCTAGTCGTCTGAAATAAGCTCGTTCATTTTCAGGGCATAACTCTGGATCATTCAAAAGAGTTAATGCACAGACTCGCCTATTTCCTTCTAGCGCAATTAAATTTCCATTTTCATTCTCCATAACAGCTAATGATTCAAGAGGGCTAGTACCGTTCTCTGAAATACTTTTAGCTAAAATTTTTATTTTTTCATTTCGAACTAAATAATTAATAATCTCACCTCTGTCGCTTATCGGGTCGTGACGAGGATTCTTACTATCCAAATATAAATCCAGAACATTAACAGAAATTCTTTTCATTTTATCCTACCCTGCATTAAATATCACCAACCATACCAGATCACATTATTGATAATGCAAAAAAAATATAGTCAACCCCAAATATCATTCATACACATCCAAGATACTCCAATCCACTTCGTTGAAAAAGACAACCCAAATCGAGCAAAATCAGACTTATTTTTTTATCAAAAGCCTTTGCACTTTTCCAATACGTAATAGAAAACTTTGTTGTGTATCAATTTTTTAACACTCAAAATTAAAAAGTAATGAACATGTTGCGCTTCTGATGCATAAATGTAAATTTAGTTTCATCTCACTTCTTCTGTACTATTAAAATATGGAAAACACATGATCTAACATATATTCAACCAATAGAAGAGCTAAATCCAATACAAAAAACTGCTTTTAATGCCTCATTGCTGATTGCGACCAATCAATATGCAATAAAAACTCTCCTAACAGCGTGTGCTGTTAGGAGAAATGAGATCTTTCATATATTTCGGGCGAAATCAAATGGGCTGAAACACTTTTCTCTATTAGCATCAAGATAGTCCGCCCACCACTGCAGCATCAGTCTGCGCTCATCCAGATGCTCGGCCTTATGAATATAAGCCGCTCGCACAGAGTTACGCTCCATATGGCTCATCTGGCGTTCTACCGCATCCCTAGACCACAACCCTGACTCAATTAATGAACTACAGGCCATTGTCCTGAAGCCATGCCCGCAAACCTCAACCTTCGTGTCATATCCCATCACGCGCAGCGCCTTGTTAACCGTATTTTCACTCATCGGTTTACGAGGGTTATGATCTCCAACGAAAACAAAATCACGATCACCACTGATCTTGTGAACTTGTATAAGGATTGCTAACGCCTGACTAGACAGTGGCACCAAATGAGGCGTACGCATTTTCGAGCCACGCTGTGAATGCTTCACTCCTTCAATAGCTTCTCGTTCAGCCGGTATTGTCCACATTGCCGTTTCAAAATCGATTTCAGACCAACGCGCAAAGCGCAGTTCACTGGAACGAATAAAGATTAACAAAGTGAGCTCAACAGCCAAACGAGTCAAAGGGCGTCCAGTGTAACCGTCTATTCTGTGGAGTAGTTCAAGCAGGCGTTTCAGCTCAAGTGCAGGGCGATGGACACGGTTACTGGAAGCAACTGCGCCAGCCATCTCTTGGGCCGGGTTGTAATCAATCAAGCCACTTTGAACGGCATACCTCATTATGGCAGTTGTCCGTTGCTGAAGACGAGAAGCTACTTCAAAACGGCCTGTAGCTTCTACAACTTTGATAGGAGCAAGCAGATCGCGAGTTCTCAGCTCCTCAATACTACGTTTGCCGATTGCATGGAACAGATTATCTTCCAGACTTTTAAGCACCCGCCGACTGTGGTCCTCTGACCATTTCTTATTTGTTGCATGCCAATCTCTGGCAACTGACTCGAAGGTAATAGCCTCTTTCGCCTGTTCTTCTTTCACAGCACGTTTATGCTCGCGAGGATCGATTCCAGCAGCAACAAGCCTCCTAGCCTCTTCCCTCTTCTGCCTCGCATCGGCTAACGATGTTTCAGGATACACACCAAATGCGATCAAGTGCTGCTTACCGCCAAAGCGAAATCGGAACCGCCAGTATTTTGAGCCGTTGGGGTGAATCAGCAAAAACATGCCATCGCCATCGACTAGGGTGTACTCCTTTTCCTGCGGTTTCGCAGAACGTACTTTAGTATCTGTCAGAGCCATAAAAGTTCTCCTTCCATGTGCCGCTGTGAGTATACAACCATTATCGAACCAGCATATATACTCGGTTCTATACTCACAAGCGACTTGATGTGGGTTGACTCAGATTGACTTCTGTTGAAAGGAAAATCGCGGAAAGCCTTACGGATACTGGATTTCAGGCACAAAAAAAGACGTCCGTTGACGTCTATTGATGTTCCGATGGTGCCGAAGGCCGGACTCGAACCGGCACGTATTTCTACGGTTGATTTTGAATCAACTGCGTCTACCGATTTCGCCACTTCGGCACTGAAGGGGATGCGGAAACGTTGTGGATTATACCTGTCGCGCGCCGCCATGCAAGCGACGACGCGCTAAACCCACGCTAAGTGCCCAAAAAACCAGCGCCCTTTGTTACTCCAGCTCAGACACCGCGAGGCGAATCACGCCCGCCGCCTTCGGTTCCGGCAGCTTCAGCACCTTCGCCCACATCTCCTGCACCATGTCACAGGAGAGCTTCTCTTTGCCCACCGCCTTCTCCGGCATCTGCAGCAGCTGGATGTCCTCACCGTACTTATCGGCAAGATCTTTCATAATCGGCCGCACGTCAGCGACAGCAGTTTCGCGTTCTGCCTGGGTCACGGTGTGGTGATTTTTGCCGTAGGCGGCGCGCATCATGTCGGCGTCGGCCTGCATGCGTCGGGACATCATCTCTTTATCAAGCATGCGCATCGGGTTGATGCCGCCCTTCACCGCCGGGTAGAGGAAGCGGAAACAGGCGTCGTCGCTCACCTTCTGGATAGCGGCGGTCTGCTCCATATTGATGGTCATATAGTTCACCACGCTGGCATCCGGCGCGTTTTGCAGACGCCTCATCTGCAGATGCAGGATCTGCGGCTGGATGGTGTCGATAATCTGCTGCTCCGGTTCACCGGCTTTTTGCAGGGCGGCAATCTGATCAAGAATGCGCTGATGCAGCACGGGTTCCTGCTCCTTGATCACCTGCCAGGCGGGCATCTCGTTCAGGGTGGCGTTTAACTGCTGTTCAGCGCTCTGCTGCTGTTTGTCGAAGAACACCCAGAACGCCACGGCGGCAGCCACGACAACAACAACGACGGTACCGATCCACGTTTTTTTCATCTCGCATCCTTATCCTTTAGCTCAGCCGGTTTACACCGGCACGCCGCTGTGGAAGCGAAACTCGTTATCCGGTGTCGTGATAAGTGTGGCTTCAATTTCACCAAAATGCTGTATGCGCGGTGAGATATCGTTATCACTCACCTGTTGGGCAAGTGTCAGATAGTCCTGATAATGCCGCGCTTCGGAGCGCAGCAGCGAGAGATAGAACTTCTGCAGATCGTCGTCGAGGAACGGGGCCAGCGCGGCAAAGCGTTCGCAGGAGCGGGCTTCGATGTACGCCCCGCAGATAAGCTTGTCGATCAGCGTCAGCGGTTCGTGGGTGCGTACTTCTTTCAGCATCCCTTTGGCGTAGCGGCTGGCGGTAATTTTGACGTAAGGAATGTTACGGGCCAGCATCGCCTCGCGCACCTGCCAGAAGTGGTGCAGCTCCTCTTTAATCAGCAGCACCATGCTGTCGATGAGCGCCTGGCCCCACGGATCGTCGGTTTTGGGCATTACGCTTTTGCCAATCTGCTTGTGCAGGGCGATGAAATCGGGTTCCGGGCCGTCGCGGAAGGTGAACAGTTCGTAGGGTTTGAGCCAGTCGAGCAACGCGTCGGCCCCGCTTTCGTCGGCGACGTATTTGCGCACCAGCAACAGCGCGGTCTGGGCGGCCTTCAGCTCGCACACCATGTGATCGGTGAGGAGCAGCGGCAGGTTTGCCGGGTCGCGGGCTTTATCAATCCATGCTTGCGGGGTCGGGCACTGGAGGAAGTTGAGTACAGGGGCGAGTATCTGCGGGTAATCCATTGTTCTGCCTTGAAAAAAGCGGTGGCACGCGCCACCGCCTGAAACGCTTAGTGACGCACGCCGTCGTCGTCTTCGTCGATGTAATCTTCGTCGTCGCCTTCTTCGCCCTCTTCACCGTTCGGATCTTCGAAGTAGGTTCCCCAACCGTCGTATTCCACGTCAAACTTCTCAGCCAGGTTCATCAGCTGTTCAACCTGGGCGTCGATCAGCTCTGCCTTCAGCGCGCCTTCGCTCAGGATGTCGCAGCAGATGACGGTGTCGCCCTCTTCCACTTCCAGCTCTTCCGGCTCGGTCACTTCGTAACCCAGTTTGAAGGCTTCAACCGCCATTTTTTCCAGCGCGTCGAAATCATCAGCAGAGAAATGGTGCTCAATGGTGTACAGCGCGTCCGGATCGCTACCGTCTTCCAGCAGTTCTTCAATAATCAGGCGCGTCTCTTCGCGTTGCTCTTCCAGGTGTTCCGGGTTTGCCATGGCTCAATCCTCTTTAAAGTGCGGCAGATACTTCTATTTTCACACACGGACGTATTTGCCTCCACCTTTGTAAGAAAGATTTGTGAAACAGGGTTGCAAATGAATAATTACACATATAAAGTGAATTTTAATTCAATAAGTGGCGTTTGCCATGCGAGGATAAAATGTCCGATTTGTACAAAAAACACTTTCTGAAATTGCTCGATTTTACCCCTGCACAGTTCACTTCTCTGCTGACCCTTGCCGCACAGCTCAAAGCCGATAAAAAAAAGGGCAAGGAAGTACAAAAACTTACCGGTAAAAACATCGCGCTCATCTTCGAAAAAGACTCGACCCGTACACGTTGCTCTTTCGAAGTTGCCGCATTTGACCAGGGCGCACGCGTCACGTATTTAGGGCCGAGAGGCAGCCAGATTGGGCATAAAGAGTCAATTAAGGATACCGCACGCGTGCTCGGGCGGATGTACGACGGCATTCAGTACCGCGGTCACGGCCAGGACGTGGTCGAAACGCTGGCGCAATATGCAGGCGTGCCGGTGTGGAACGGGCTGACCAACGAGTTCCACCCAACGCAGCTGCTGGCGGACCTGCTCACCATGCAGGAGCACCTGCCGGGCAAGGCATTTAACGAGATGACGCTGGTCTATGCGGGCGATGCGCGCAACAACATGGGCAACTCAATGCTGGAAGCAGCGGCGTTGACCGGGCTGGATCTGCGTCTGGTGGCCCCGAGAGCCTGCTGGCCGGAAGCGAGCCTGGTGGCGGAGTGCAGCGCGCTGGCAGAGAAGCACGGCGGGAAGATCACCCTGACGGAAGATGTGGCGGCAGGCGTGAAGGGCGCGGACTTTATCTATACCGACGTGTGGGTGTCGATGGGCGAGCCGAAAGAGAAGTGGGCGGAGCGGATTGCGCTGCTGCGTGGGTATCAGGTGAATGTACAGATGATGGCGCTAACCGGCAACCCGGACGTGAAGTTCCTGCACTGTCTGCCCGCGTTCCATGACGACCAGACCACGCTCGGCAAGCAGATGGCGAAAGAGTTCGATCTGCACGGCGGGATGGAGGTGACGGACGAGGTGTTTGAGTCACCGGCGAGCATCGTGTTTGACCAGGCGGAAAACCGGATGCATACGATTAAGGCGGTGATGGTGGCGACGCTTGGGGAGTAATGGACTCTTCTGCGGTCTGGTGCCCTCTCCCACAGGGAGAGGGTGACCCCCACCCCGTAGGCCCGTGCAAGCGAAGCGCCGCCGGGCAAATCAGGCCTGCTCAATTGATTTTTCACCTCAAAAAAGGTACGTTTTCGCCTTAATTCCAGCGTGGACATGCCAGCAAAATGCCAATTATTCAGTCTGTTGAACGTGCGTTGCAGATCCTCGACCTGTTCAACGAGCAGGCCACCGAGCTTAAGATCACCGACATCAGCAAACTGATGGGGCTGAGCAAAAGTACCCTCCACTCGCTGCTGAAAACCCTGCAGCTTCACGGCTATATCGATCAGAACCCGGAGAACGGCAAATATCGTCTCGGCATGAAGCTGGTTGAGCGCGGGCATTTTGTCGTGGGCTCTATTGATATTCGTCAGAAGGCGAAAGGCTGGCTGACGGAGCTGTCCCAGCGGACCGGGCAGACCACCCATCTGGGGATCCTGGACGGACGTGAAGGGGTCTATATCGAGAAGATTGAAGGCAAGCTGGCCGCCATCGCCTATTCGCGTATTGGTCGCCGTCTGCCGGTTCATGCCACCGCCATCGGCAAGGTGTTGATTGCCTGGCTGGGCGAGGCAGAGCTGAACGCCCTGCTGGAGGGTTATCAATACACCACCTTTACTCCCGCCACCCTCGCGTCACGTGAAGCGTTAATGACCGCCCTGGCGCAGACCCGCAAGCAGGGTTATGCCCTGGACAGCGAAGAGAACGAGCAGGGCGTGCGCTGCGTGGCGGTGCCGGTGTGGAACCATGAGTCCCGCGTGATTGCCGCCCTGAGCCTGTCGACGCTGACCTCGCGTGTGGACGATGCCGAGCTGGCCCGCTTCCGCGAGCAGCTTCAGCAGGCCGGGCTCCAGCTCTCACGCGCGCTGGGCTACCCGGCCTGAGCCGTTATAGCGGCTCGTAGGTAAAGTAGTCGAAGTCCGCGTGGCAGCCGTCACCGCTGATGTCTTCGCAGTGCAGCCCCACAAACGCGCCGGTAAAGAAACCGCGCCCGCCGATGTAGTCGTCCGACAGTTTCCACGCCTCATAGGTTACCGGCACGGTGTGCCACGTCTCGCCGTCGAACGAGTAGCTGTAGCGATAAACCAGCGTATCCACCTCCACGCGCAGCCAGATGCTCTGGGCACTCTCCGGCACCGGAATGGGCTGCTCGTGCAGCGGCCATGACGGCACGTTGTGGTCGAGCTGGATCACCTTAATAGTTCTTCCCTGCCCCTCCTCGTAGTCCACAAAGCAGTAGCTCCAGTTTTTGCTGTTGTAGTAGCAGGTCAGCCCGGCGCTCTGCTGGAAGTGGACCGGCGAGAACTGCATCCGCGTCTCCGCCCGGAAGGTGAAATGCTGCCAGCGGCGCGCCACGGTCGACTGGGTGAAGGTCGAGTTAAGCGAGTCGTTGCCGTAGAGCCGTAAATAGCCGGGACGCGCGGTGAGCGAGCCAAGGGAGTCGTCGAACGGAATGCGCAGGGTCTGCAGCTCCGGGTCGAGCGTGCTGCCGTCAAAATCGTAACGCCAGAGACCCTGAGCGGTAGCAGGCTGCTCCGCCACCTGCGGGCCAGGTACGGTTAGCTGCGCGTGTTTGCCGCCTTCGACAAACGGCCAGCCGTCGCGCCACGCAATGCGCGTGATGCCGGTCTCGCGCCCCAGCGGGCAGTAGCCGCGCCCGCCGGACGCCAGCAGCGGCACGCCGGGCAGGCGTAGCGGGCGGCTGGTAAGGTAGGCCATATACCATTCCCCCGTGTGAGTCTGTAACAGCGAACCGTGGCCGCTCTTTTGTAGCGGGTTCTCCGGCAGGTGCCAGCTGGTCATCATCGTCACGTCCGGATGCAGCTCGTACGGCCCGTCGATCGTTTTTGAGCGCAGCACCACCACCGCGTGTTCATAGCTGGTGCCACCTTCGGCCACCATCAGGTAGTACCACCTCTCTTTACGGTATAAATGCGCCCCTTCGGTGTAACAGAGCGGCGTGCCGGTAAACAAGGTTTTGCGCTCGGGCGAGAGCGTCCCGGTCTGCGGGTCAAATTCCTGCATCACAATGGTGTTATGCGGATTGCTGTGGTGGCGCGGCCCCCACGGGCGGTAAAGGTAATATTTGCGGCCATCGTCGTCGTGGAACAGCGACGGGTCGAACCCGCCGTTGCCCATCGGGATCGGCTCGCTCCACGGCCCTTCGATGGAGGGCGCGGTGACGAGGAAGTTGCGGCCATTTTTCCACGGCGAATCGACAATCTTCACGTCGGTGTAGAGCAACCAGAATTTGCCGTCGGCGTAGCTCAGGCACGGCGCCCAGATGCCGCCGGAGTCCGGGTTGCCCTTCATGTCCAGCATCGACACGCGGTCCAGCGGGGTGCTGGCCAGCGACCAGTTTTTCAGGTCGCGGGAGTGGTATATGCGCACGCCAGGGAACCACTCGAAGGTTGAGGTGGCAATGTAATAGTCCTCGCCCTGGCGGCAGAGGGACGGGTCCGGATTGAAGCCGGTCAGGATCGGGTTAGTAATGTGCATAGTGCCTCCGGTTAATGGGATGCGGCTGTCGCGGCGTCGGGTACGGCCTCACCCTGCGTGGCGCGGTGTTTGATCAGCTGCTGGCTGATGGCCTCCACGCGGGCGTCGGTGAGCTTGTAGAGCGACAGCATGATGAACATGCCCACGTAGAGCACTACTGGCACCACGCAGAACAGAATTTTGATGGTGGTGAGTACTTCCACCGGCTGCACGCTGCTGCTGGCGGAGTAGTTGACGTAGGCCAGGATCCAGCCCACCACCGCCCCGCCAATCGCCAGGCCAATCTTCAGGCTGAACAGGTAGGTGGAGAACACCAGTCCGTCGAGGCGGCGCCCGCTGCGGCTCTCCTCGTAATCAACTACGTCAGAGGCCATCAGCCATTGCAGCGGCGTGGTGGTGTTAAAGACGAACAGGAACACAATGTTGAGAGCAAAAATCAGGGCGATATGCTCTGCCGGGGTGAAGAAAATCAGCAGGCTGATCAGGGAGTAAGCAACGATGATCCACTTGAACGCGGTGACACGATCGAAGCGGCCCAGCAGGCGGGAGGAGCAGAGCGAGCCGAACATGGTGGCGAGGCTGCCGTAGAGTAAAAACTGCGTCGCCAGCTCCGGGTGATCCATCACGTATTTCACGAAGTAGAGCGTCGCCCCGCCGCGTACCACGTTGGAGCAGGTCGCCATCATCTTGAACGCACACATGATGCGCCACTGGCTGTTGCCCAGCAGCAGCTTGAGATCTTTCGATACCGACGAACCTGGCTGCACCTCAAAGGTGTAGCGCTCTTTAGTGGTGAAGAAGCAGACGTAGAGCAGCACCACGCCAACCAGTCCCAGCACGCACATGGCACCGAAATACCCCACCTGCTCATCCCCTTTACCGATGATGCTCACCAGCGGCAACGCGATGCCGCTAATGGCGAGCGAACCGGCCGCCGCGAGGAAGAAACGCCAGGACTGCAGGGCGTGACGCTCTTTCGGATCGGCGGTGATAACGCCGGGCATGGCGCAGTACGGCACGTTAACGAAGGTGTAGACCAGCGTCAGGAGAATGTAAGTCACGCAGGCGTAGATGATTTTGCCCTGCGAGGAGAAGTCTGGCGTGTAGAAGGTCAATACGCAGACGATACCAAACGGGATGGCGCCCCACAGCAGGAACGGGCGGAACTGACCGTACCGCGTCCGGGTGCGGTCAACCAGCAGCCCCATCAGCGGGTCGGTCACGGCGTCGAGCACGCGGGAGACCAAAAACAGCGTGCCCATAATGCCCGCCGACAGGCCGAAGACGTCGGTATAGAAATAGGCCAGCAGAAACATTGTGGCCTGCCAGACGAAGCCGCAGGCGGTGTCACCCAGCCCGTAGCCAATTTTGTCTTTCATGGTTAATTGCGTCATCAGAATTACACCCTTATGTAGTGTGCTGAATTTACAACGTCGTGTTACAGGAGTGTAATGAGCTGTTCAATTAACCAGCAATGGTCATATCTTATTTCTGAATTACGTTATTTTGCTTTTGTGACGCCACACGATATATCTCAACTTATTGTTTAAATTGATAAATTACAGATATGCAAAAGCCGCCCGCAGAATATTTTCCGCAGACGGTTTTTAGCTAAAAAATAATTAAATACCGAGCGCTTTTTTACCGGCGTTAATTACCTCAATAATTTTATCGGTGTCATAAATACAGCCTTTCCAGGTGCCGCCGCTCACCGACTGCAATGCTGCCCACAGCCGGGTATCGTCCGGCAAAAAGTCGTGGGCATGCAGGTCCGGGTGCGTCTGCCTTACGGCCAGCTCGCGCGCGCCCTCTTCCGGCGTCAGCGGGGTGTCTGCCGTGCCGATAAAGTTCACGCTGCCCGTCAGGGTCAGGCGGTCCACGGCAATCTCAATGATGTCATTATCGCGCAGCTTGCCAATCGGCCCGCCCGCCAGCGCCTCCGGCGACACGTGGCCAAAGCAGGCACCCGTCGACACGCCCGAAAAGCGCGCATCGGTAATCAGTGAAACCGTTTTGCCCCACGAGATATGCTTCAGCGCGGAGGTGAGCTGGTAGGTCTCTTCCATCCCGGTACCGGACGGTCCGCCGCCGATCACCACCATGATATCGCCCTGCTGAATCTCTTCCCGCTTGATGGCCTTAATCGCCTGCGCTTCCGAGACAAACACCCGTACCCGGCCGGTGTGGCGGTATACGCCATCGTCATCCACCACCGACGGGTCGATTGCCGTGGCCTTGATCACCGACCCCTCCGGCGCGATGTTGCCCGTCGGGAAGCAGACCGTCGAGGTCAACCCTCTCGCTTTGGCACGCCCGGGCGGCAGGATCACGTCATCCGGATCCACGCCATCCTGCTCGCGCAGGCACTGACGGAAGCGTGCCCGACGCTCGGACGCCTGCCACCAGTCGAGGTTTTCACCCACCGTCTGGCCAGTCACGGTCATGGCATCTTCATGCAGCAGCCCGAGCTCACGCAGGTGGAGCATCACCTCCGGCACGCCGCCTGCCAGGAACGCGCGCACGGTCGGGTGGTAGTCCGGGCCATTTGGCAGCACGCTCACCAGACGCGGAACGTTACGGTTGATGCGCGTCCAGTGCGCCACGTCCGGGACCGTGCAGCCCGCCGCGTGGGCTATAGCGGGAATGTGCAGCAGTAAATTTGTGGAGCCTCCGAACGCCGCGTGCAGCACCATGGCATTTTCGATGGCTTTATCGGTGAGGATGTCGCGCGTGGTGATGCCGCGGTTATCCAGCTCGCTAACTGCGCGCGCCGACTGGCGTGCGATCTCCAGCCACACCGCCTGCCCGGACGGTGCCAGCGCAGAGTGCGGCAGCGCCAGCCCGAGAGCTTCCGCGACCACCTGAGAAGTACCCGCCGTGCCGAGGAACTGGCAGCCGCCGCCCGGGGACGCGCAGGCACGACAGCCCAGCTCGGCGGCCTCCTGCAATGATAACTCGTGGTTAGCGAAGCGCGCGCCGATGGTCTGCACCTTGCCCGCATCTTCACCCACGGTCGGCGGCAGCGTCGCTCCGCCCGGTACCAGAATAGTCGGCAGATTGTGCATTGAGGCCAGCGCAATCATGGTCGCTGGCAGCCCTTTATCGCAGGTTGCCACGCCGATCACCGCCCGGCGGGTCGGCAGAGAGCGGATCAGGCGACGAAACACAATCGCCGCGTCGTTGCGGTACGGCAGGGAGTCGAACATCCCGTGCGTGCCCTGAGAACGTCCGTCGCACGGATCGCTGACGAAAGCCGCAAAGGGGATCCCACCGTTGCGGGTGATCTCCTTCGCCGCCGCCTGCATCTGCATGCCGATTTCCCAGTGGCCGGTGTGGTAGCCCAGCGCAACCGGGCGTCCATCCCCGGCACGGATGCCGCCCTGGGTACCGATGATCAGCACCTCTTTCCCGGTCAGCTTATTGGCGTCCCAGCCCATCCCGGCGTTTTGCGTCATACCGAACAGGTTGCCACTGGGTGATTCCATCAGCATTTGCGGGGTCAGCGGCAGCGCGCCCTGTGGCCCCGCCGCGTGGGTGATCACCGCATAAAATGCATCGTCCTGTGGGGTGAAAATGTTCTCAATGGTCATCGTTATCTTCCGGTTCAGCAGAGCTTGAGCTGTTGTAACAGTGTTTTCAGCTGTGCTTTACGCGGCTCGTCCAGCGGTGACGCGGGTGGCAGCACATGCGTAGAGATCGGGCGACCGCAGAGCACTATCGCCTCTTTAATCACGTTCACGAACGGCGTATCGAGCTGATACATCTGCGGAATTTGCAGTAATGTCTGATGATACCCGGCCGCTTTCGCCACGTCCTTATCGCGCCAGGCTTTCAGAAGATTCACCGATACCTGCGGCGCAAAGTTGCCGCTCGCCGATATCGCCCCGTCGCCGCCGAGCAGCAGGGTATTAAAGAGATGATCGTCGTAGCCGCACAGCACGGTGAAGTGCGGATGGGCAGATTTCACGGTGAGGATCATGCTGCGCAGGTGGGCGACGGAGTCGATAGTGTCTTTGATGCCGATAATATTGCGTCGCGAATCGGCCAGGGTTTTCACCAGCGCCGGCGTGAGGTCCTGCCCGGTCAGCGCCGGGAAGTTGTAGAGCATCACCGGCAGCGTAACGCTGTCGGCTACCTGCTCGAAATAGAGGATCAGGTTCGCTTCCGACACTTTCCAGTAGTAGGGGTTAATCACCACGATGCCATCAGCCCCTGCCTGCTGTGCGTGCTGGCTCAGTTCAATGGTTTCCCGGGCGTTGGTGCCGCCGGTGCCGATCAGGACCGGCACGCGACGATCGACATGATCGATGGCAAAACGGGCAATGGTTTTACGCTCTTCGGCGCTGAGCTGGGAGAACTCGCCGCCGCTGCCCAGGAAGAACAGACCATCGACGCCCGCCGCGATCAAATCATCAATCAGCTCGGCGGTGCCCTGTTTATCAAGCTGGCCATCGGCGGTAAAAATGGTGGAGACAGGGGGAATGATTCCCGTAAACAACGCAGACTGCGGCATGAGATCTCCTTGCTGAATCATTTTGTTCTACATTATAGAACAGCGTTCATTAATTTAACGATCATACTATGACGCAGAAAAAGCGCAGGTAAATGGGAAGGGAAGAAGGAGTGCGGAAAATTTAAGCTGGATCACATTATAAAAGGTGCGGCCTGGTGCCCTCACCCTTACCCTCTCCCACAGGGAGAGGGAACTTTTACACACTCCCCATGGGAGGGGGCTGGGGGTGAGGGGTCTTACCCCACCAGCATCTTCACAACAACCTTACGCACCTGCGCAGGCGCACCCACCGCACACAGCGGCTTGTGCACTTCACCCGGCCAGAACACCACAAAATCCCCTTCGCTGAGCACCACGGTTTTCTCCTGCTCGCCCTCGGGCAGAAAGGCGATGTCTTTATCCGCCAGCCAGTCGGTGTCCGGCGTACCGTGCGGCAGTGTGCTAAAGGTCATCCCCTCCTGGCCTTTGAGGACGATCTGAATATCCAGATAGCGCGCGTGATACTCGGCGCGGCGTTCGGCGTACGGCTGGGTCATGTCCTCTGAGATAAGGTAAAACAGGCTGTTGCCGTCAATATCGTGCTTGCCGGTCGGGGTTGCGTCGGTGACCTGTGCCTTAACGTGTTCGATAGCCTGACGCAGCTCTTCGGCCAGCCAGGGCTGCAGATGGTGGATGTTGCCAATAATCATGTTCAAACCCTCAATATAAAACAGCGTTTCATTTTAATCTTTTATACGAGAATTCAGACTGCCATACCACCCCTTTTTAAACGAGATTTGCGCGAACGCATGTTTATCGGGAATTGTGTTAAATATTTGTATGTCGTCCACAGGCAATTATGCAGAGGTTATGCATAACCCCTGCCCGGCGCGATCGCGCAAAAAACTTAACCAACTGAATTTAAATGATTAATAACAAAACTCCGTGTCGCCTCACACTTTACTCTTTTGGTTATGTGCTGAAAAATTCAATAATTATTTATGGATTTTCCTTAAGTCAAAAATAGATAATTGTGAATAATGCATAGCCATTCTTGCTCCTGTTAAAAAGCCTTTTAAATCAGCATGATATCTAATTACTTCAAAAGATTGCCATCTACAAATTAATAACAACCTCGAATAAAGCCAATAGATCATGCTTAGCTATTCATCCGCAAATAATAGCCAATTAATCATTATCTGATTCGAATCATGCAATTGAATACAAACCGCGTAATATCGCTTTTCGCGTGAGCAATATCACATTAACGATTATTCAACCGCCTAGTATGAGTCTCGAAATCAATTGAGCTTAGCCGCCATGGAGTTAATTACACCGCATGGCGCATGCCCTTTTTATTCTGAAAAAACGGTTTAAGGAATAATTATGGAAAAGCATTACGTCGGTTCTGAAATTGGTCAATTGCGTAGCGTTATGCTGCACCGCCCAAATTTAAGCCTGAAACGGTTAACGCCGTCGAACTGTCAGGAGTTGTTATTCGACGATGTTCTGTCGGTCGAGCGGGCGGGTGAGGAGCATGACATCTTCGCAAACACGCTGCGTGAGCAGGGTGTGGAAGTCCTGCTGTTGACCGACCTTCTTACTCAAGCGCTTGATATTGCAGAAGCAAAAGCGTGGCTGCTGGAGACGCAAATCTCCGATTATCGCCTTGGGCCCACCTTTGCCACCGACGTGCGCGGCTGGCTGGCAGATATGCCGCACCGCGAGCTGGCGCGTCGCTTAAGCGGCGGATTAACCTACGGCGAAATTCCTGCCGCGATTAAAAATATGGTTGTCGATACCCATACGGCGAATGATTTTATTATGAAGCCGCTGCCCAACCATTTATTTACTCGCGACACCTCCTGCTGGATTTATAACGGCGTATCAATTAACCCAATGGCCAAACCGGCACGTCAGCGTGAAACCAATAACCTGCGGGCAATATATCGCTGGCACCCGGCGTTTGCCGACGGCGATTTTATTAAATACTTCGGCGACGAAAATATTAATTACGACCACGCCACCTTAGAAGGCGGTGATGTGCTGGTGATTGGCCGCGGGGCGGTATTAATCGGATTGTCTGAACGCACCACGCCGCAGGGGGTCGAGTTCCTCGCGAACAGTTTATTCCAGCATCGTCAGGCCGAGCGGGTGATCGCCGTTGAACTGCCGAAACACCGCTCCTGCATGCACCTCGACACCGTCATGACCCACATCGACGTGGACACCTTCTCCGTCTATCCGGAAGTGGTGCGCAAAGATGCCCAGTGCTGGACGCTCACCCCGGACGGACGCGGCGGCCTGCTGCGCACCCAAGAAACCGACCTGCTGCACGCCATCGAAAAAGCCCTCGGCATTAACCAGGTGCGCCTGATCACCACAGGCGGCGATGCCTTTGAAGCCGAACGCGAGCAGTGGAACGACGCCAACAACGTCCTGACCATCCGCCCGGGCGTGGTGATCGGCTACGAGCGCAACATCTGGACTAACGAGAAGTACGACAAAGCCGGGATAACCGTACTGCCTATCCCGGGCGACGAACTGGGACGCGGACGCGGCGGCGCACGCTGCATGAGCTGCCCGCTGGAACGTGACGGAATTTAAAGGAGCCACTATGGAACGTAAACCCACTCTGGTTGTGGCCCTCGGCGGCAACGCGCTGCTCAAGCGCGGCGAGCCGCTGGAAGCGGAGATCCAGCGCCAGAACATCGAACTCGCGGCCCGCACCATCGCCGGGCTGACGGCACAGTGGCGCGTGGTGCTGGTGCACGGCAACGGGCCGCAGGTCGGGCTGCTGGCGCTGCAAAACAGCGCCTACGACAAAGTTACCCCCTACCCGCTCGACATCCTCGGCGCGGAAAGCCAGGGGATGATCGGCTACATGCTCCAGCAGGCGCTGAAAAACAACCTGCCCCAGCGCGAGGTGAGCGTGCTGCTTACCCAGGTGGAGGTGGACCCCGCCGATCCGGCGTTTACCAACCCGACCAAGTACATCGGCCCGATCTACACCGACGCGCAGGCGAAGGCGCTGGCGGCAGAAAAAGGCTGGATATTCAAGGCCGACGGCAGCGCATTCCGCCGCGTGGTGCCTTCCCCGCAGCCGAAACGCATCGTTGAGAGCGATGCCATCACGGCGCTGATCCAGCGCGACCATCTGGTGATCTGCAACGGCGGCGGCGGTGTACCGGTCGTGGAAAACGCCAACGGCTACCGCGGCATTGAGGCGGTGATCGACAAAGACCTTTCCGCCGCGCTGCTGGCGCGCCAGATAGAGGCCGATGCCTTGCTGATCCTGACCGATGCTGACGCGGTTTACCTCGACTGGGGCAAACCAACCCAGCGTCCGCTGGCACAGGTCACGCCGGCGTTACTGAACGATATGCAGTTCGACGCCGGATCGATGGGACCGAAAGTGGCCGCCTGCCGCGAGTTCGTTGAAGCCTGCGGCGGCATCGCCGGGATCGGCGCCCTGGCCGACGGGGCAGAGATTCTGGCGGGCGAGAAAGGCACGTTGATTCGTAACTGAGACGTTTTCCCCCTCACCCTCACCCTAACCCTAACCCTAACCCTCTCCCTCAGGGAGAGGGAATATAACCGCCGGGGTGAGGGCAACAGAGAGCTAAATTTCAAAAAGGATTTACCCATGACTATCAACCTGAAAAACCGCAACTTTCTGAAACTGCTGGACTTCACCCCCGCCGAGATCCAGTACCTGATCGACCTTGCCATCGAGCTTAAGGCCGCCAAAAAAGCCGGACGCGAAAAGCAGACGTTAGTCGGTAAAAACATCGCCCTGATCTTTGAAAAAACCTCCACCCGCACCCGCTGCGCGTTTGAAGTGGGCGCATTTGACCAGGGCGCGCAGGTGACTTACCTCGGCCCAAGCGGATCGCAGATTGGTCATAAAGAGTCGATGAAAGACACCGCCCGCGTGCTGGGACGGATGTATGACGGCATCGAATATCGCGGCTTCGGCCAGGCGATTGTGGAAGAGCTGGGCGAGTACGCGGGCGTGCCGGTGTGGAACGGCCTGACCGATGAGTTCCACCCGACGCAGATCCTCGCCGACCTGATGACCATGCTGGAGCACGCACCGGGCAAAACCCTGCCGGAGCTGAGCTTTGCCTACCTGGGCGACGCGCGCAACAACATGGGCAACTCGCTGATGGTCGGCGCGGCCAAAATGGGGATGGATATTCGCCTGGTCGCACCGAAATCCTTCTGGCCCGAGGCCGGGCTGGTTGAGCAGTGCCGGGCCATCGCCAAAGAGACCGGGGCGCGCATCACGCTGACCGACGACGTGGAAGAAGGCGTGCAGGGCACCGATTTCCTCTACACCGACGTGTGGGTGTCGATGGGCGAGCCGAAAGAGGCCTGGGCCGAGCGCGTCAGCCTAATGACGCCGTACCAAATCAACGCCAACGTGATGAAGGCCACCGGCAACCCGAACGTGAAGTTCATGCACTGCCTGCCGGCGTTCCACAACGAGCACACCAAAGTGGGCCGCGAAATCGAGATGGCCTACGGCCTGAAGGGGCTGGAAGTGACGGAAGAGGTCTTTGAGTCCCCGAACTCCATCGTCTTCGACGAAGCAGAGAACCGCATGCACACCATTAAAGCGGTCATGGTGGCGACACTCGGCGACTAATCACCGCCCGGCGCACCGTGGGTGCGCCGGGTTGAGGAGAACATCATGGGCAAGTTCAAATTTCCCTCCGCTTACACCATTCTCTTTTTCCTGATTGCCGTGGTTGCCGTGCTGACGTGGATAGTACCGGCCGGGCAGTACCACATGGCGATGAACGAGGCGCTCGGTAAAGAGGTACCTGTGGCCGGCACCTACGCGCACGTCGCTGCGCATCCGCAGGGGCTGGTCTCCGTGCTGATGGCACCGATCGCCGGGCTGTACGATCCGGAATCCGGCCAGGCCGGGGCGATCGACGTCGCGCTGTTTATCCTGATCATCGGTGGTTTTCTCGGGATCGTCACCAAAACCGGGGCGATCGACGCCGGGATCGAGCGCGTCACCACCCGCCTTCGCGGACGCGAAGAGTGGATGATCCCGATCCTGATGGCGCTGTTTGCCGCAGGCGGCACGATTTACGGCATGGCTGAGGAGTCGCTGCCATTTTACACCCTGCTGGTGCCGGTGATGCTGGCCGCCCGTTTCGATCCGGTGGTTGCGGCCTCCACCGTCCTGCTCGGCGCGGGGATCGGCACGCTCGGCTCCACCATTAACCCGTTCGCCACGGTGATCGCCGCCAACGCGGCGGGGATCCCCTTCACCAACGGTATCGCCTTACGCGTGGCGCTGCTGGTGATTGGCTGGCTCATCTGCGTGGCGTGGGTAATGCGTTACGCCCGCAAAGTGCGCAAGGATCCGTCGCTCTCCATCGTTGCGGACAAGCAGGAGGAGAACCTCGCCCACTTCCTCGGCAACAAGGGCGAGCAGTCGCTGGAATTTACCCCGGTGCGTAAACTTATCCTGCTGATCTTCGCGCTGGCCTTCGCGGTGATGATCTACGGCGTGGCGGTGCTCGGCTGGTGGATGGCGGAAATCTCGGCGGTGTTCCTTGCCAGCGCGATTATCGTGGGCCTGATCGCCCGCATGAGTGAAGAGGAACTGACCTCCACGTTTATCAACGGCGCTCGAGATTTGCTGGGCGTCGCGCTGATTATCGGCATCGCGCGCGGTATCGTAGTCATCATGGATAAGGGCATGATTACCCACACCATTTTGCACAGTGCGGAAGGTCTGGTCACCGGCTTATCCACGGTGGCGTTCATCAACGTAATGTACTGGCTGGAGGTGGTTTTGTCGTTTCTTGTGCCTTCTTCGTCCGGCCTGGCCGTACTGACGATGCCGATCATGGCGCCGCTCGCCGATTTCGCTAACGTCAACCGCGACCTGGTGGTCACGGCTTACCAGTCGGCATCCGGCATCGTTAACCTGGTCACTCCTACCTCTGCCGTCGTGATGGGCGGGCTGGCTATCGCCCGCGTGCCTTACGTGCGTTATCTCAAATGGGTGGCGCCGCTGCTGGCGATCCTGACGGTGGTGATTATGGTGGCGTTAAGCCTGGGTGCATTGTTGTAATTTGCCGGATGGCGCTGCGTCTGTCCGGCCTACGGATCGGTGCAGCGCCACCGGTTATTTCGGGAACTGATAGGGTAAATATGATGGATTACGAAGAGTACTCACCCAAAGAGCAACTACAGCTGACGGTGTGCCAGCGTCTGATCGCCGAAAAGAGCTATCTCTCCCAGGAGGAGATCCGCCGCGACCTGCAGGAACATGGCTTTGAGACCATCAGCCAGTCCACCGTTTCGCGCCTGCTGAAGTTGCTCGGAGTCATAAAAATTCGAAATGCCAAAGGGCTAAAGATTTATTCGTTGAATCCACAGCTGCGCCCTGCCCCCGACGCCGCGCGCACCGTTTCCGAAATGGTGGTCAGCGTGGAGCACAATAGCGAATTTATCCTTATCCATACCGTCGCCGGATATGGCCGCGCGGTGGCGCGTATTCTGGATTATCACCAGTTACCGGAAATTTTAGGCGTGGTTGCCGGAAGCAGTATCGTCTGGGTGGCACCGCGTGTCGTGAAGCGCACCGCACTGGTGCATAAGCAAATTAATTATTTACTCAGAACGCATTAATATTCACAAAGAACCGTTTGCATTGAGTAAAGCGTGCATTAAATCGCTTGATCCGCATAACGGGGTGCGTATAATGCCCGACAATTTGCCGGGAGGAAGCATGGTCAAGCGTGTACGACATATCGTCTTACCGCGTCTGAAATCAGACGCTGGCCTGCCGTTTTTCTTCCCGTTGCGTACCCTATTCCCAGAGCCCCTCATTTGAGGGGCTTTTTTTTGCCCGGCGTCAGGAGATAAACATGAATCCGCTTTATCAAAAACACATCATTTCCATAAACGACCTCAGCCGCGAAGAGCTGGAACTGGTTCTGGAAACCGCGGCAAAACTGAAAGCGAATCCGCAACCGGAGCTGCTGAAGCACAAGGTGATCGCGAGCTGCTTCTTCGAAGCCTCGACCCGCACGCGCCTCTCCTTTGAAACCTCCATGCACCGCCTGGGCGCGAGCGTGGTGGGCTTCTCGGACAGCAGCAACACGTCGCTGGGTAAAAAAGGCGAGACCCTGGCGGATACCATTTCGGTTATCAGTACTTACGTTGATGCGATTGTCATGCGCCATCCGCAGGAAGGAGCCGCCCGTCTGGCGACCGAATTTTCCGGCGGCATTCCGGTGCTGAACGCCGGCGACGGTGCGAACCAGCATCCCACGCAGACCCTGCTGGATCTGTTCACCATTCAGGAAACCCAGGGCACGCTGGAAAACCTGAACATCGCCATGGTCGGCGACCTGAAATATGGCCGCACCGTTCACTCCCTGACCCAGGCGCTGGCGAAATTCAACGGCAACCGCTTCTTCTTTATCGCCCCGGACGCGCTGGCGATGCCGCAGTACATTCTCGACATGCTCGATGAAAAAGGCATCGCGTGGAGCCTGCACGCTAGCATCGAAGAGGTGGTGGGCAACGTCGATATTCTGTATATGACCCGGGTGCAGAAAGAGCGCCTGGATCCGTCTGAATATGCCAACGTGAAGGCACAGTTTGTCCTGCGCGCCAGCGACCTCGAGGGGGCGCGCGGCAACATGAAGGTATTGCACCCGCTGCCACGCATCGATGAAATCAACACCGACGTGGATAAAACCCCGCATGCCTGGTACTTCCAGCAGGCCGGGAACGGCATCTTCGCTCGCCAGGCGTTACTGGCACTGGTTCTGAATCGCGATTTGGCTCTGTAAGGGGAAACGACAATGACACACGATAACAAACTCCAGGTTGAAGCCATCAAACGTGGCACCGTGATTGACCACATCCCTGCGCAGGTCGGCTTTAAGCTGTTGACCCTGTTCAAACTGACCGAAACCGACCAGCGCATCACCATCGGCCTGAACCTGCCGTCGGGCGAAATGGGCCGCAAAGACCTGATCAAAATCGAGAACACCTTCCTGACCGACGAACAGGTCAACCAGCTTTCCCTGTACGCGCCGGACGCCACGGTGAACCGCATCGACGACTATGACGTAGTGGGCAAATCCCGCCCGAGCCTGCCGGATCGTATTGAGAGCGTGCTGGTCTGCCCGAATAGCAACTGCATCAGCCATGCTGAGCCAGTTTCATCCAGTTTTGCAGTGAAAAAGCGCGCGAATGACATCGCACTCAAATGCAAATACTGTGAAAAAGAGTTTTCTCATTATGTGGTGCTGGCCAACTAATTGAGGTTGGTAATGAAAACCCGGCTGTTATAATGGCCGGGAACATTCTTAACGCTGTAATTCTGGAGAAAACATGAGCAAAGTACTCGCGACGGAAAATGCACCAGCCGCTATTGGCCCATACGTTCAGGGCGTTGATCTGGGCAGCATGATCATCACCTCCGGTCAGATCCCGGTGAACCCAAAAACCGGTGAAGTGGCGGAAGACGTAGCCGCACAGGCGCGCCAGTCACTGGAAAACGTGCAGGCGATTGTGGAATCAGCGGGCCTGAAAGTGGGCGATATCGTGAAAACGACCGTTTTCGTTAAAGACCTGAACGACTTCGCGACCGTGAACGCGACCTACGAAGCGTTCTTCACCGAGCATAACGCTACCTTCCCGGCGCGCTCCTGCGTGGAAGTGGCGCGTCTGCCGAAAGACGTGAAAATTGAAATTGAAGCGATTGCCGTACGTCGATAATATATTTCAATGAATTCAAGGCAGCTACGGCTGCCTTTTTTATTTCGACCATTTTTACTCTCTGTATAAAATGACATATAACCTTGTCCATTATTAGACTTTATTCGCCAAGTAATACTTTCTTTTAATGGACGAGTAATGAAACTTTCAAAAATCGCATTTGCAATCGCAACATTGACCGTTGCCTCTTCTGCATTTGCTCATGGATATATTGAGTCTCCAGCCAGCCGTGCTTATATGTGTAAGCTCGGTCAAAATATTGATTGCGGTACCGTTCAGTACGAACCGCAGAGCGTGGAAAAATCCTCCGGTTTCCCTACTGGCGCGATGCCGCCTGATGGTCAACTCGCCAGCGCCGGTATTTCTCAGTATTCCCAGCTCGATAAACAGAGCCTGAATGCGTGGACGAAAAGCCCTATGACGGCCGGTCCACACCAGTTCGTCTGGTATCATACTGCGCCACATAAAACGACTAACTGGCGTTATTATATTACCAAACAAAACTGGAACCCGAACAAACCGCTGACCCGCGATCAATTCGAATTAACACCATTCTGTACCGTTAACGGTAATGGCCAGGCACCTGCTCAGCGTCAGACAATGAATTGTAATGTGCCTGAGCGTACCGGTTACCAGGTTATTTATGGCGTTTGGGAAATTGCCGATACCTCTAACAGCTTCTACCAGGCTATCGACGTTGATTTCGGTAACGGCGGCAACGTGACGCCAGACGAAACGCCAGTTGTCGTGTCCGAGTGGACTAAGACGCTGAACGGCCAGATCGCAGGTAATAACCTGAACGCAGGCGACAAAGTGATCGCGCGCTTCTTCGACGCAAACGGCGAAGTGGCCTCTATGCGCACTGAACTGACCATCGCCTCTGCTGAACAGGGTGATGCGAACCAGTGGTCTTACGACCTGGCGCAGCAGATCAACAACGCACACGGCGACGTTCGCGTTGGCGTTAAAGATGAAAGCGGTGAAATCAACCCGGTTCACGGCGCAAACAGCGTGTTCGTGAAAGACGGCAGCCAGCTGAAGTCCGTTGCTATCTCCTATGAAGAGCAGCAGGCTGACGTGAGCGAAACCATCGCCGTATCTAACCTGCAGTACAGCAAAATTGAAAACGGCAACGCAACCGTCACCTTCCACGTGAATACCCACGGTGATGTGAACCTGGAAGCGCACGTCATGAACCACATGGGTGCGGAAAAAGGTTATGTGAAGCAGGACATGAATAACGCCAACCAGGACGTGACCATGAACCTGACCGACGTGACCGCAGGCCACCACATGCTGAAATACTACGCGACCAACAAAGACGGCACGATGTTCGCTCAGGACGTGCTGAACCTGATGCTGGAAGAAGATTCTGCAAGCGGTAACACCGGCAGCTACGACTTCACCTTCCCGCAGAACATCGGGTCGTACAAAGCAGGTACCGTGGTATTGCAGCCAAAAAATGGCAAGACTTACCAGTGTAAGCCTTTCCCTTACAGCGGCTACTGCGTGCAGTACAGCCCAACGGCAAACCAGTATGAGCCAGGCGTTGGCGCTCACTGGAAAGAAGCGTGGATTCTGAAGAACTAATCTGAAGCATTCCGTTGCTTTTGCGCCCGGCGGCACTGCGTTTGCCGGGCCTACACGTTACGTAGGCCCGATAAGCGAAGCGCTACCGGGCTTCTCTTTTTACTGATTCCGCGTGGCGCGCAGCAGCGTCTCCAGCGGATAAACCGCCACAATCACCACCTCATCCTGAATCTTCGCCGCGTTATCCAGCTCGTTCTGAATCGAGGCAATCTCTTTATCGTCCAGCGTCCCCTGACGCGCCACCAGATCGGTCAGCCGCAGACCTATCGACGCCAGTTTATCCACCTCCTGAATCACCGGCTTGATGGCCTTCAGCTGGTAACTGTTCTCGCTTAAGGCCAGCGCATCGCTGGTGTTGTTCTGCCAGCGGTTGAAGACGTGGCGCAGCGCGTCGGCGCTTTCCGTGTCCTCGGCATCGCTGACCAGCCTGTCGACCCATTTATTCATCTGACGCACGGTCAGGCTTTCTGCATTCAGGGCATCCGCCAGGCGGTTAAGCGGCTCAAACTGATGATAATTTCCGGCCTGGAACTTGAGGTGCTGGCGGGTGTAATACTGCGCCGGTTCAATCGCCTGGGCGAGGATCTGCAGCGGTAAGGTATCGGCGCTGTTTGCCAGACGGGTAAACTGCACCTGCTGCTGGGTGTGCTGCTGGAGGCCCACCGACACCGTCGTCCAGCTGTCCATCGCCTGCAGGCGGGTGTACATGTTATCGACGTCGTTGACATCCTGCGCCGACCACAGCCGCTCCGCCACGGCAAAGGCGCGCGGCCACAGGCGAATGTCCAGCACCGGGGCGACCACGTTTTCCGCCCACAGCGCGGCTTCACCGCCGAGCAGATTGGCCTGGTTGCCGGGCGACGGAACGACCGGGGCGACGCCTTTCGGTATCTCATCCAGCCGTTTGCCGACGATCGGATACCGGGCGTTGCCCACCAGGAAATAGCCGCCGAGGGTGTCGTTATTAACAGAAACCACCGGTCGCGTTTCCCCCATCCAGGTATCCACGGTGAAGGTCACCTGATTGTCATCGCGCCACTGGATATCCTGCACCGCACGGCGAGATTTGCCGGCAAAATCAATGAACCCGCGCCAGCCCGCATTGCCTTTCACCAGCGTAAAGCTCCCCTCTACCGGCTTGCCTTTCAGGCGCGGCATGGAGAAGGACCAGCTCTGCGCGCTGTCGTCATCGGCAATAACATCCACCCCGTTCAGCCCCTGGGGGAGGATTTCGTTGCGATAGTGGTAGGCGGTGGACTGCGGCTGGTCGAGGTAGAAGCCCGTCGAAAGGATCCCTTTATAGCCCTTCTGCGCCACCTGCCCCAGTGCGTCCTGTCCCTGCCAGGACTGGATCAGAATGCTTTTCGGCAGATCGGGATGGAAGATCTCGTCCCAGCCAACCATCTGGCGGTGATGTTTTTCGAGGATCGTCTCCAGCCGACGGTTGAAGTGCGCCTGCAGCGCGTGGCTGTCCGCCAGTTTGTTATCGCGCATGAATGTCTGAATGGCGGCGTTTTCTTTCCATTGGGTATCGTCCACCTCGTCACCGCCGATATGCAGATACGGATCGGGGAAGATCGCTGCCAGTTCGCTGACCATCGCGTCGGCAAAGGTATAGGTCGCCTCTTTTGTCGGATCGAGAACCGGCTTCAGCACGCCCCAGTGGCGTTCCATCTGATACGGCCCCGGGGCACTCATCAGCTCAGGATAGGCCACGGCAATTGCCGAAGCGTGGCCCGGCATGTCGATTTCCGGCACCACGCGGATGCCGCGTTCGGTGGCGTAACGCACGATCTCGCGCATCTGCTCAGGGGTATAAAACAGCCCGTCGCTGGCAAGCTGGGTCAGTTTAGGGTAGCGCGTCGAGGTAAAGCGCCAGCCCTGATCGTCGGTCAAATGCCAGTGCAGCACGTTGAGCTTTGCCGCCGCCATACCGTCAATTTGACGTTTGATATCCGGCAGGGGAATGAAATGCCGCGCCGAATCCAGCAGCAGGCCGCGCCACGGGAAGCGGGGGGAATCCTCTATCGTCACCCACGGCAGCGAGGTGTTTTCCGCGCCGTTTTGAACAAGCTGGAGCAGCGTTTCCATCCCGCGCAGTGCGCCAAAACGCGTGTTGGCCGAGATCGTCACGCCGCTGGCATCCACGACGAGCCTGTAGCTTTCATCGCTGTCGGGCAGCGGCTGCGGTTTGACCTTTTTGGCTATCGCAATGCGGATGGTGGGTTTTTCAGGTTTCCCGGCCTGCGGCTGGAGCGTCCAGCCGGTTTGCAGGGCAATACGCTGACGCAGACGGTTGACCGCCTCACCAAGATCGTCGCCGCTGACGCTGACGGAGAGGTTATCGGTGAGTACCAGCGCCCCCTGCGTGGTGGGGCGTTCGACCTTTGCAGGCCAGGGCATCAACGGGAGATCGCCTGCCGGAGCGGCAAATGCGGAAGTGCCGAGCATAAGCCCGGCGGTTAAGAGACTGTACCGTAACATGAATGTTCCTTATCTGACGGGCCAAATAAAGGCAAAACATTTTGTTAACATGCGTACAAATTGTCGTCAAGCGCAAGGGCCGACGCAGATCACAGGTTGTTGAATTTAGGAGGAAAGCTATCTGCCGGGTGGCGGCTTCGCCTTACCCGGCCTACGTTTGGATCGTAGGCCCGGTAAGCGCAGCGCCACCGGGCGTGGTTTTTACTGCCACCCGTACCGACGGCTATAGAACCCTTTCACCATCTGCGTCAGCACCATGTAACCCGCGAGGATCGCCACCAGCCATGGGAAGTAGCTCAGCGGCAGCGCCTGCAGCTGCAGGTAGCTCGCCAGCGGCGAGAACGGCAGCGCGATACCGAGCGCCATCACGATGCCGGTCATGACGATCAGCGGCCATGCGGCACGGCTCTGGATGAACGGAATGCGGCGCGTGCGGATCATATGCACCACCAGCGTTTGCGACAGCAGCCCCACCACGAACCAGCCGGACTGGAACAGCGTCTGGTGTTCAGGCGTGTTGGCGTGGAACACAAACCACATCAGGCAGAAGGTCAGGATGTCGAAGATCGAGCTGATCGGGCCGAAGAACAGCATAAAGCGGCCAAGATCGGACGGGTTCCAGCGCTGCGGCTTCTGGATCTGCTCATCATCAACGTTATCAAACGGGATCGCCACCTGAGAGACATCGTACATCAGGTTCTGGATCAGCAGGTGCAGCGGCAGCATTGGCAGGAACGGCAGGAACGCGCTCGCCACCAGCACGCTGAAGACGTTACCAAAGTTGGAGCTGGCGGTCATCTTGATGTACTTAAGCATGTTGGCAAAGGTCCGACGCCCTTCGATCACGCCCTCCTCCAGCACCATCAGGCTCTTTTCCAGCAGGATGATATCCGCCGCTTCACGGGCAATATCTACCGCGCCGTCGACGGAAATACCAATGTCCGCCGCGCGCAGTGCCGGGGCATCGTTAATGCCGTCGCCCATAAAGCCCACCACGTGGCCTTCGCGGCGTAGCAGAGTGACAATGCGCTCTTTGTGCATCGGCGTCAGGCGGGCAAACAGCGTGGTGCGCTGGGCAAGGGCCGCCAGTTCATCGTCGGACAGGGGCTCAATGTCGCTGCCCACCACCACATCGCCCGCGTCCAGCCCCACTTCGTGGCACACTTTCGCCGCCACCAGCTCGCTGTCGCCGGTCAGGATTTTCACGGTAATACCGCTGGCCTTCAGCGCCTTCAGCGCCGGCGCGGTGGTCTCTTTCGGCGGATCGAGGAATGCGATGTAACCTTCGAGGATCAAATCGGATTCATCGATACGCTGATAGTCCCCTTCCCGCGCGGGCAGGAACTTGCTGGCGACCGCCACCACGCGCAGTCCCTGTCGGTTCAGGTTGTCGGTGACGCGTTTGATGCGGCGCAGCATGGTGTCGTCCAGCGGCACAATCTCGCCGTTATGGCGCACCTGGGTTGAAACGTTGAGGATCTCCTGCAGCGCCCCTTTGCAAATCAGCTGATGCACATCCTCTTGCTCGCTCACCACAACCGACATGCGGCGGCGCTCGAAGTCGAACGGGATCTCATCCACCTTTTGCCAGCGGCCAGAGAGCGTGCGGGCAGACTCTTCGTCTACGCCTTCCAGCACGGCGACGTCGAGCAGGTTTTTCAGCCCGGTCTGGTAATGGCTGTTGAGCCAGGCGCTGTGCAGCACGCGATCGCTGGTTTTACCGGCGATATCGGTGTGGTTCTCCAGCACGATTTTGTCCTGGGTCAGCGTGCCGGTTTTATCGGTGCAGAGAATGTCCATCGCGCCGAAGTTTTGAATGGCGTCGAGGTGCTTAACGATAACTTTTTGCTTAGAGAGTTTGACTGCCCCGCGTGCCAGGGTGGAGGTCACAATCATCGGCAGCATTTCCGGCGTCAGGCCGACGGCCACGGAGAGCGCGAACAGCGCCGCTTCCCACCAGTCGCCCTTGGTGTAGCCGTTGATCAGCAGCACAATTGGCGTCATCACCATCATAAAGCGGATCAGCAGCATGCTGACGCGGCCAATGCCCTTCTGAAACGCATTCGGCTCGCTCTCCTGCTCGGTGACGCGCCCGGCCAGCTGCCCGAACCAGGTGTTGCCCCCGGTCGCGGTGACAATCGCCTGCGCCGTGCCGCTCACCACCGTGGTGCCCATAAAGCACAGGGTATCGCACTCCAGCGGGTTTATCTGCTGCGGCTCGCGAGTGCGCGCCACTTTCTCAACCGGCAGGGATTCACCGGTCAGCGAGGCCTGCGCCACAAACAGATCGCGAGCCTGAATGATGCGTAAATCCGCGGGGATCATATCCCCGGCGGCGAGCTTCACCAGATCGCCCGGCACCAGCTGGTCGATAGGCAGCTCAACCCAGGCGTTTTCCCCCAGATCGTTAATCACGCGGGAGACGGTCGCCGTGTTGCTGACCATCGCTTTCAGGGCGTCCGCCGCTTTGGTGGAGCGGGCTTCCTGAATGAAATTGAGCAGCGTGGAGATGCCCACCATCAGCGCAATCACCCCGGCGGCAAACAGATCTTCGGTCGCGTAGGAGATAATGCCCAGCACGGTCAGCAGCAGGTTGAACGGGTTACGGTAGCAGTGCCACAGGTGCACCCACCACGGAGACGGCTTTTGCGCCGGAATCTGGTTGTCGCCGTGCACGGCGCGGATTTTTTCCACTTCAAGCGCGTTCAGCCCTTCCGGATGTCCGCCAAAGGCGCGCCAGACTTCATTTTCATCCATTGCCGCCACATTCAGGCAGCGTTCGGTCAGGGATGCCGGGATCGCCGCACCGGCCAGATGTTTGGCGTTCGGCAGCGGGTCGCGCTCGGTCAGGCGACGTGGCAGATGACGGCTCAGCTGGGCAAGCAGCTGGCGAGTAATATTTTTAAGCATAGTAAGCTCCCCGCATCCGCCGGGCGGATGCAGTCTTTCCTGCAGGCGCGACAAAGCCGGGCCTGAGGGGCACTTAAGATTTCAAGCAGGAGCGTTTAAAACGCGCTGCCTCACGTAACCGGTGAGCAGCGCGGAGGCTGGCTTACCGGAAAGAAATTGCTCTCCCGTTCAGGAGAGGGGCGGGATCGGGATCCATATAGCCTCCGGTAAGTAAAAAGTGGGATGTCGCCGCGCAGTATAAGGATTTATCCATACCGTTTGTGACGATTTGGGCGGTATTATAACCCCAGGCAAATAAACCTAACGTAAACCAGACTTTGCCCATAGCCAATTCGCGCTATAGCATTAGGCTCAATTGACCATTTTGTCGTTGTTACAGGGAAAACAGCATGCAGAACCGCCTTACGATTAAAGACATCGCGCGTTTAAGCGGCGTGGGGAAATCTACCGTCTCGCGCGTGCTCAACAACGAAAGCGGTGTCAGCGAACGCACGCGTGAACGCGTCGAGGCGGTGATGAATCAGCACGGTTTTTCCCCTTCCCGCTCTGCGCGCGCCATGCGTGGTCAGAGCGACAAAGTCGTCGCCATTATCGTCTCACGTCTGGATTCTCTCTCAGAAAACCTCGCCGTACAGACCATGCTTCCCGCCTTTTATGAGCAGGGTTACGATCCCATCATGATGGAGAGCAAGTTCTCGCCGCAGATGGTGGAAGAACACCTGGGCATGCTCCAGCGCCGCAACATTGATGGCGTGGTGCTGTTTGGCTTTTCCGGGATTCAGGACGAGATACTCAAGCCGTGGCAGCGGTCGCTGGTGCTGCTGGCGCGCGATGCCAGCGGGTTCGCCTCCGTTTGTTACGATGACGAGGGGGCGATTATCACCCTGATGCAGCGCCTGTTCGAGCAAGGCCATCGCTATATAAGCTATCTGGGCGTCCCGCATACCGACGTGACCACCGGCAAACGCCGCCACGAGGCATACCTGACGTTCTGTAAAAAACATAACCTCCCCGCCGTGGCGTCCCTGCCGGGCCTGGGCATGAAGCAAGGGTATGAGCAGGCCGCAAGCGTCCTGACGCCCCAAACCACCGCGCTGGTCTGCGCCACGGATACTCTGGCGCTTGGCGTAAGTAAGTATTTACATGAACAGCGTATTACCGATCTGCAGGTCGCAAGCGTGGGCAGCACGCCGCTGATGAAGTTCCTGCACCCGGAGATCATCACCGTCGACCCCGGCTACGCGGAGTCTGGCCGACAGGCAGCCGCGCAGTTGATCGAGCAGATTAATGGCCGCGCGGAGCCGCGCCAGATCGTTATTCCCTCACACCTGGCTTAACCCTCCAACTTCAGATTATTGTGATCCTCCCCCAATTTCGGGAACGTTCCCGTTTTCGCCGTCACGCTTAAAGAGTAGGCTTGCGCTCAGGTCATAACCCCTATCAATAGATCATGAGGTTTCATGATGAGTAAAGTCAGACAAGCAGATATCGACCAGCTGATCGTCCTGGTCGGCGGACGCGAGAACATTGCGACCGTCAGCCACTGTATTACCCGCCTGCGCTTCGTGCTGAACGATCCGGCCAAAGCCAACCCTAAAGCCATTGAAGAGCTGTCGATGGTCAAAGGCTGCTTCACCAACGCCGGTCAGTTCCAGGTCGTTATTGGTACCGAAGTGGGCGATTACTATCAGGCTCTGCTGGCGACAACCGGGCACTCCTCCGCCGATAAAGAGCAGGCGAAGAAAGCCGCGCGCCAGAATATGAAGTGGCACGAACAGCTTATCTCCCATTTCGCTGAGATTTTCTTCCCGCTGCTGCCGGCGCTGATCAGCGGGGGCTTAATCTTAGGGTTCCGCAACGTCATCGGGGACGTGCCGATGAGCGACGGCAAAACGCTGGCGCAGATGTACCCGGCCCTGCAAAGCATCTATGATTTCCTGTGGCTGATTGGCGAAGCGATCTTCTTCTATCTGCCGGTGGGGATCTGCTGGTCCGCGGTGCGCAAGATGGGCGGTACGCCGATTCTCGGCATCGTACTGGGCGTCACGCTGGTCTCTCCACAGTTAATGAACGCTTACTTACTTGGTCAGCAGGTGCCGGAGGTATGGAACTTCGGCCTGTTTACCATCGCAAAAGTCGGTTATCAGGCGCAGGTGATTCCCGCCCTGCTCGCAGGCCTGACGCTGGGCTTTATCGAAACGCGCATCAAGCGCATGGTGCCGGATTATCTCTATCTGGTGGTAGTGCCGGTCAGCTCGTTGATTATTGCGGTGTTCCTCGCGCATGCCTTTATCGGTCCGTTTGGCCGCCTGATTGGCGACGGTGTGGCCTTCGCGGTGCGTCACCTGATGACCGGCAGCTTCGCGCCGATTGGTGCCGCGCTGTTTGGCTTCCTGTATGCCCCGCTGGTGATCACCGGCGTGCATCAGACCACGCTGGCGATTGATATGCAGATGATTCAGAGCCTTGGCGGCACGCCGGTCTGGCCAATCATTGCGCTCTCTAACATCGCGCAGGCTTCTGCAGTCACCGGCATTATCATCGTCAGCCGCAAGCATAACGAACGTGAAATCTCCGTTCCGGCGGCGATCTCCGCCTACCTCGGCGTGACCGAACCGGCAATGTACGGCATCAACCTGAAGTACCGCTTCCCGATGCTCTGCGCAATGATCGGCTCCGGCCTGGCGGGCCTGCTGTGTGGCCTGAACGGCGTGATAGCGAACGGGATCGGCGTCGGCGGGCTGCCGGGCATCCTCTCCATTCAGCCCGCGTTCTGGCAGGTGTTTGCTCTGGCAATGGCCATCGCAATTATCGTCCCGATGGCGCTCACCACCGTGATATACCAGCGTAAATTCCGTCAGGGCACGCTCCAGATCGTCTAACGTTATCTTTCGGGGCGCAGTTGCGCCCCCTTCGCATTTGCAGGAACGCATTATGAATACCCTTCCTCACTGGTGGCAGAACGGCGTCATCTATCAGATCTACCCGAAGAGCTTCCAGGACACGACCGGGCGCGGCACCGGCGATTTACGCGGCGTAACGCAGCGTCTTGATTACCTTAAAACGCTCGGGATCGACGCCATCTGGCTGACGCCGTTTTACATCTCTCCGCAGGTGGATAACGGTTACGATGTGGCGAATTACACCGCCATCGATCCGGCCTACGGTACGCTGGACGATTTTGATGAGTTGGTCGCCGAGGCGCACCAGCGCGGCATTCGCATTGTGCTGGATATGGTGCTGAACCACACCTCAACGCAGCACGCCTGGTTCCGCGAATCGCTGAATAAAGCCAGCCCGTATCGTCAGTTCTACATCTGGCGCGACGGCACGCCGGACCAGTTGCCTAACAACTGGCGTTCGAAATTCGGCGGCAACGCCTGGCGCTGGCATGCCGAGAGCGAGCAGTATTATCTGCACCTTTTTGCCCCGGAGCAGGCGGACCTCAACTGGGAGAATCCTGACGTGCGCGCCGAGCTAAAAAGCGTGTGCGAATTCTGGGCCGATCGCGGCGTGGACGGTCTGCGTCTCGACGTGATCAACCTGATTTCAAAAGACCAGAATTTCCCGAACGACGACGTGGGCGATGGCCGCCGCTTCTATACCGACGGGCCGCGCATTCACGAGTATCTGCAGGAGCTGAGCCGCGACGTCTTTACGCCGCGCAACCTGATGACCGTGGGCGAAATGTCATCCACCTCGCTGGAGAACTGCCAGCAGTACGCATCGCTCGATGGCCGCGAACTGTCGATGACCTTTAATTTCCATCACCTCAAGGTCGATTATCCCGGCGGCGAAAAGTGGACGAAGGCAAAACCAAACTTCGTGGCGCTGAAAACCCTGTTCAGCCACTGGCAGCAGGGGATGCATAACAAAGCCTGGAACGCGCTGTTCTGGTGTAACCACGATCAGCCGCGCATTGTGTCGCGCTTTGGTGACGAGGGGGAATACCGCGTCGTCGCCGCGAAGATGCTCGGCATGGTGTTGCACGGCATGCAGGGCACGCCTTATATCTATCAGGGCGAAGAGATTGGCATGACCAACCCGCACTTCACGCGCATCACCGACTATCGCGACGTGGAAAGTCTGAACATGTTCGCCGAACTGCGGGCAACCGGTCGCGATCCGGATGAACTGCTGGCGATCCTGGCAAGTAAATCCCGCGATAATGGCCGCACGCCAATGCAGTGGGATGCCTCGCACAACGCGGGCTTTACCGCAGGCGAACCCTGGATTAGCGTCTGCGATAATTACGAAACCGTGAACGCCCGCGCGGCGCTGGATGACCCGGATTCGGTGTTTTATACCTATCAAGCGCTGATTCGTCTGCGTAAAACCCTGCCGGTGCTGACGTGGGGGAATTATGAGGATCTTCTGCCTGACCACCCTTATCTGTGGTGCTACCGCCGCCAGTGGCAGGGGCAAACCCTGATCGTGGCCGCAAACCTCAGCCCTGCGCCTCAGGAGTGGCGTCCCGACGCCCTGCACGGCGAGTGGAACGTGGTAATGAGCAACTATGCCGGTCCAGACTCGGCAGTGCTCCGGCCGTTTGAAGCCGTCTGGTGGCTGCAGGCGTAAACCTCAGGAGATACGGCGCGGGTCGTATCTCCGCTATTTCCGCGTTTAGCGATACGCTAAATGTATGACAATAACTTTTACATATTGCAACGGCAAAAATAAAAATAGCCCTGCCAATTAAATAACCCCGGCAGGATATGATGAAACAGACAATTATTAAAGCAAGCTGTATTAGCGCATTATTAATCAGCGCTCAGGGATGGTGCGGAAATACCGCCGTCGATCTGCGTTTTGGTCATAATACGCGATCTGACGTAAACGACTCCCGTATTAAGGTTATGCATCAGGCGGATAACGGTTTTTACTTTTCCGTTGAGGCTGCACAAAATCATAACGATACCTTTTTTGGCGATACCGACCGATATAACGCCGACGATAAAGGCTTAACCGAAGCCGCGCAGGAAATTGAGACGCGCTGGCGCTTCGATCTCGGCAATGGTTTCGCCGTTGCGCCCGGTATGGTGACCGTTTTCACCGCCAGCAACACGCACTACCGTCCCTTTATTCAGGGATGGAAAGCCTTCGACAATGGCCTCAATCTCTCCACACGCTATCGCTACAACACCGTAAACGACGCGCACAGCGATAAACAGCTGGACGGCAGCGGCTATACCCGCCGTGAATCCCATCAGTTCGATATCTGGTTTGCCTATAACATTGGTAAATTCGGTATGTCCTATAACCCGCGTTTCCGCTGGCAGGATAATGTCGATCAGGGGACCGGGGATGATACCTACTGGGAGCATACCGTGGCGTTCAACTATAAGCTCGACGACGGCTGGACGCCGTATGTCGAACTGGTCTCGCTGGATAAAACCTACATCGATGACGACGGCAATCATAAAAATGATTACGCCGTTCGCCTGGGCATTGTTAAACAGCTTTAACCGCGACCTTATACCGCATCGTGCTGCAAAAGCCTGCAGCCGATGCGGTCCACGGCACTTAGCAGCTCAAGCTGCCCTTCCCGCTGATAGAGCGAAACCGCGCTGATATCAATTGTTAACGGCCAGCACAGCGTCGCCAAAGCAGCCAGCGACGATCCCTGACGGGTGATCGCCACAATCTTCAGCCCTTTTCGCAGCGCGTTACGCGCCATTTCGATAAGCGATTGGGTCTCGCCTGATTTACTGATCAGCACCAGCGTCCCTTTCGACACGCGCGTGAGCTGGTGCATGTCGTTGAGGATCAGATGCGGCAGGCTCGCCAGCGACAAAAAGCGCGACAGGTAGTTCAGGCTGGTAAGCGAGGCACCCCGTGCGTACAGGTAGATATGGCTGGCGTGCACCAGCAGCCCGGAGACCTCCGTCACAATCCCCTCTTCATTTGCCACCCCGCAGGGGGCGGCGGGTGAGGCCAGCGATTGATCGCCCAGAAAACGATACCGAAGCTCGGTATAGCTCTTATACCCCATCTTTTTACAGACGCGGTTAACCGATGTCGTGGTGGTAAATGTATCCCGGGCAATCTCTTTTGCGGAAATATTAGAAATAGAATGCGCATGGAACTGGATGTATTCAAATATTAAACGTTCACTTCCCTGAAAAGAATTCATATATCACGCCCTGTTAAAACCAGCCGCTATATTAACAGCTCGCGGAAATAGTCTCTGGAAGGCGCTTCACACATTGCATCAAGGCGTATCGTGATACGCAATTAGTATTAGCAAACATTAAGGCTTGTTTTTGTTTCTCTTTATACTGCCGTTATTTTCACAGTCAGGAATTTATTACAATGATGAAACAAAAAATTATCGCTGTAACGGCCTGTCCGACAGGAATAGCGCACACGTTTATGGCCGCCAATAAAATTATGGCCTGGGCGAAACAGCACAACATTGAGGTCAAGGTCGAAACGCAGGGAAGCGACGGCGTCAAAAACAGGCTCACCAAACAGGATATTGCCAGCGCCAGCGCGATTATCCTGGCGACCGACGTGCCCATTCAGGATGTGGAACGTTTTGACGGCGTTCCGCACCTTAAAACGCGCACCCAGGAGCTTATCAAGGACACCGACCGCTACCTGCGCCAGGCTTTAGCGATGGGAAAACGCGCCGAAGCCGGGGAACAAGAGCCGGAGATTACGCGCTCCGCCTATCAGATTTTTATCGGCCACATCATGGCGGCCATCAGCTACATGTTACCCGTGGTTGTAATGGGCGGCCTGATGATGGCGACAGCCAAAATCACCGGGCAATTCATCAACATTGAGCATTCACCGTTTAGCCTGCTGGATAAGCTTGGCTTTATGACCATTAAGTTCATGTATCCGGTGTTCGCCATGTATCTGGCGTTTTCGATTGCCGGCAAGCCCGCCCTGATCCCCGGGCTTATCGGCGGCATTATGTCCGATGAGGTGTATAAGCGCTTTTTCGACATTGAGACCTTTATGCCGTCGGGCTTTTTTGGCGCCATTGGCATCGGCTTTTTCGTGGGTTATCTGGTGCGGTGGCTTAACGATACTATCCACGTCCGCCAGCAGCTCACCACCATCAAAACCATGCTGCTCGTGCCGCTGCTCACCGGCATCACGCTGGTGATGGTGATGGAATATCTGATCAATCCGGTTTTCGGTTCACTCAACCAGCTGATGGTGGTGTTTTTTACCTCGGCAGGCGATACCGGACGCGGCTTCTATTCAGCGATGATCGCCGCAGGCACCGCGTTCGATCTGGGTGGGCCTGTCAATAAAGCGGCGGGTTCGGTGGCGCTCGGCCTGAACGGCGTGAGCGAAACCTTTGATTTAACCGCCCGCGAATTATCCATCGTGATCCCTTCCATCGGCGTCGGCCTTGCGGCGTTCCTGAACGGTCGCTTTGGCCTGCCGGACGTGTTTTCCCGCGAAGAGAAAACCGTTGGCAGTACCTCGCTGCTGCTGGGCCTGATTGGCATTTCAGAGGGCGCAATCCCCTTCATCCTGAAAAACCCGCGCCTGATCCCCGTGTTTATGATCGGCGCCGTCTCTGGCGCGCTGCTGGCGATTGCCCTGGAGGTGAAGCAGACGCTTCCCCTGCCCGCCATCTGGGGATGGCCGCTGGCCACGAACGTGGCAGGCTATCTTGCCAGCGTGTGCGTGGGCGCGCTGATCTGCGCGTTAGGCGTGCTCTACGTCAGCCCTAAAAACGCGGATTAAGGGAAATATCATGAGTCAAATTCACGTTATTGCCCATACGCACTGGGATCAGGAGTGGTATTTCACGCGTCAGGACAGCACGGTGCTGGCATCCTGGAACTTTGCAGACGTTATCGACACGCTGGAGCAGGACCCGGCCTACCGTTGCTACCATCTTGATGGGCAGATGGCGGTGGTGGACGACTTCCTGGCCGTGAATCCGGAATACACGCCGCGCCTGAAGAAGCTGGTCAGCGAGAAACGGCTGTTTGTCGGGCCGTGGTATACCCAAACCGACAGTTGGAACGTTCACGGTGAGTCGATCGTGCGTAACCTGAAATATGGCATCGCCGCCGCGCGGGCGCTCGGGCACGCGATGCAGGTGGGCTATCTGCCGGACACCTTCGGACACAACGCGCAAATACCAACGATCCTGCGCGGCTGCAATATCGATAACATCGTCTTCTGGCGCGGGATCGACCACGATCGCATGGTCAAAAACAGCCAGTTTCTGTGGCGCGCCCCCTCTGGCGAAACGGTTATCGCCTGCGCGATGGCGCTGGGTTACGGCGCGGCCAAAAATATGCACGCCGATCCCCACCATCTTGAAAACAAAATCTTCCCGATTGTCGATCTGCTGCGCGAACGTGCGGGCATCGACAACCTGCTGCTGCCCTGCGGCGGCGATCAGGTTAGCATCGACCCGACGCTGCCGCGCACGCTGCAAACGGCCAGCGAGCGCTCCCCCGCCCGTGACCGCTATTTCCTCAGCTCGCTTGAGGAGTACGTGGAGAGCCTGCGCCCGCAGCGCGAGCGGCTTGAGGTATGGGAAGGCGAGCTGAAATCACCGCGCTACACCCGGATCCACAAAACCATCGGCTCCGTGCGCTACGACATCAAAAAGAAAAACGACGAGATTGAACAGTTCATCCTGCGCCAGCTGGAGCCTGCGATTGCGATTGCGCGCCATCAGGGAATTCCGGTCAATCTGGGGCTGGTCGATACCCTGTGGAAAAAACTGCTGCGCTGCCATGCCCATGACTCCATGGGCGGATGTAACAGCGACGCGACGAACCGGGATATTCTTCATCGCCTGGAGCAGACCTGGCAGCTTTGCCACAGTCTGTGGAATCTGGTCGTTAAGGGGCTGGCAATGGCAAGCTGCGACGACGGCGATCTGCTTATCTTCAACGCCCTGCCAAGCCGCACCAGCCGCGTGGTCAAAACCACCTTGTACAGCCGCGCCGACAATATCGCGCTGACGCATCAGGGGAAGCCGCTCAACTTTGAGGTGCTGTCCAGAGAAACCCTGCCCGGAGGAAGCGTTATCTCTCTCGGTTCGCAGGGGGAATGTGAAACGCCCCTGCCGCCTTATTACCGCTGGCACATTGCGCTGCTGGCGCAGGCGCTGCCTACCGTTGGCTACCGGGCCATTACCGTTCAAGCCAACCCCGCAGCGTTTGTGCCGACGCGCCAGAAAACGGCCAGCGAGATTGAAAATGAAGTCTGTCGGCTGGCAATCGACGCCGGTACGCTTACGCTTCACGATAAGCGCAACGGCAGGTGCATCACCGGGCTGTTTAGCTTCGAAGACTGTGCGGATGCCGGAGACAGTTACGACTTTTCGCCCCTGCCGGAGGATGAACCCACCCGCTGCTGGCACTTCACCCTGATCGACTGCAAAAAGCATACTCTCATTGAGCGGATGGAGCTTGAGGCCCTGTTATACCTGCCGCGAGATCTCTCTTCCCGCACGGATAACAGCTTCATACCGCTCACGATCCACGTCGTGTGCGAGCTGCGTCAGGGCGACCCCAATCTGTATGTTGATATCTCTCTTGAAAACAGCGTCTGCGACCATCGGTTGCGCCTGCTCATTAACAGCGACATTCGTACCCGAACGTCCATTGCGTCGCAGCCGTTCGCCATCGTTCACCGCCCAACGGGGTGTGACGACCTGAACTGGCAGGCGCACTATCGCGAGCGGCCGGTGGATATCGAAACCAGCGAGGGGATCATCGCCATCGCCGAGCCGGGTAAAGCGCTGGTGGTAAACAGCCGCGGCATGAAAGAGTTTCAGGTTGTCGGGACGAAACAGGCTGCTATTGCGCTGACGCTGTTTAAGTCCACTGGCGTACTGGGGCGTAGCAACCTTGAGTGGCGGCCAGGACGCGCCTCGGGCATTAACAATACGGTGGTCGAAACACCGGATGCGCAGCTGCTCAAGCCGCTGCACTTTTCCTTTAGCGTTGCGCTGGCGGACAATGCCGACCATCTCACGCTGCGTCAGCTGGAAAATCAGGCCTGCGGTCAGCCCTTTACCTACCAGCGGCAATCCCTGCATACGCTGGATAATCGCCTCGAGCGCTTTCAGCTGCGCCATCCCGAGCGGCATCTTCCGGCGGAATGTTCATTGCTGTCGTTGCCGGAGCCACTCATTCTCTCTGCGCTGCCCCATGCGCGCACTCTGTCCGGGACCATCGTACGGGTATTTAACGCCGGAACGCAGCCGGTGCCGGTTCCCGCGAACCTGGCCGGGCTTTTACAGATCAACTATCTCGAAGAACCCGTTGCGCCGGTAACCCTGATTGCCCCTTCCTGTACCTGCGACTTTTTGCTTGAGGTTTAATATGAATTTGCGTGCGTTGACGTACCCGGACCTGATTTTTATCAATCCCCCTTTATCTACGCCTGACGCGCTGATCGAGCGGATGTCCGCCTCCCTGGCGGCGCGCAACCTGATCGGCGATAAAGAGGCGTTTATTCGCTGCGTGCTGCAACGCGAGAGTGAAGGCCCCACCGCGCTTGGCGAGGAGCTTGCCGTACCCCACGGTAAGTCGCCCGAGGTCCAGCGGGCGGCGTTTTGCCTGGCGCTGTTTGACAACCCTATTCTCTGGCCCGGTCTGGAGGGCGATGAAGATGTCAGAATGGTTTTCCTGCTGGCTATACCGGAAGCCGAAGCGGGCAGCACGCATATGCAGCTGCTGACCACGCTGACCTCCTCCCTCACGGATGAACGCGTGCGCAACCGCCTGCTGGCAGCGCGTACGTGCGAAGAGGCGTTATCCGCCCTTAATGCCGAAGCGCATACGGCGACTGACGATAAACCTGCCCGCTCCCTTTTACTTCCCACGATCCTTGGGGCGATCGCGGCGGCAGCCTTTCTGCATGCCGGATTACGCTGGCTTCTCGGTCTGGGCTAACGCGCTGGCGCTCAGGGTCACCCACGCTGAGCGCCTGTTTTTGTTGTAAAAATAACCGGATTTTTCCTTTATTTTTTACAAAGGCTGTAGCGCCCGCCGTTTGTACTCTCGTCTTTTTACTTTGTTCTGAATCAAAAAAATCGCAAACATGTTTGATGCAAATCACTATATATAGCCATTAAAATGCAGCCCGACCCAACATCTTGTATTTATCGTCTACTATTCCAACAACAAGACGGCATCGACGCTGGCCGGAATTGTGGATAACAAGTGTCGGGAACGAGGGAAGTGACTGGCCCGGTTGATAATCCATCCGGTGAATACTTCCCCGCCTTTGTGGATAACCTGTTTTTAAAATGGAGTGATCATGACACCGCATGTGATGAAGCGTGATGGCTGTAAAGTGCCGTTTAAATCAGAGCGCATCAAAGAAGCCATTCTTCGTGCAGCTAAAGCAGCGGGAGTCGATGACGCAGATTACTGCGCCACCGTCGCAGAAATCGTTAGCAGCCAGATGAATGAACGCAGCCAGGTGGACATCAACGAGATCCAGACCGCGGTTGAAAACCAGCTGATGTCCGGGCCGTACAAGCAGCTGGCGCGTGCCTACATCGAGTACCGTCACGATCGTGACGTCCAGCGTGAGAAACGCGGTCGCCTGAACCAGGAAATTCGTGGCCTGGTGGAGCAGACCAACTCCTCGCTGCTCAATGAAAATGCCAATAAAGACAGTAAAGTGATCCCCACCCAGCGCGACCTGCTGGCCGGTATTGTCGCCAAACACTACGCCCGCCAGCACCTGCTGCCGCGTGACGTGGTCTCCGCGCACGAGCGCGGCGAGATCCACTACCACGATCTCGACTATTCACCGTTCTTCCCGATGTTCAACTGCATGCTGATCGACCTGAAAGGCATGCTGACCCAGGGCTTTAAGATGGGGAACGCCGAGATTGAGCCGCCAAAATCGATCTCCACCGCGACGGCGGTCACGGCGCAGATCATCGCCCAGGTGGCGAGCCATATTTACGGTGGCACTACCATTAACCGCATCGATGAAGTGCTGGCACCGTTCGTGACCGAGAGCTTCAATAAGCACCGTAAAACGGCGGAAGAGTGGCAGATCCCGGACGCTGACGGCTACGCCCACTCCCGCACCGAGAAAGAGTGCTACGACGCGTTCCAGTCTCTGGAATATGAAGTCAACACGCTGCATACCGCCAACGGCCAGACGCCGTTCGTTACCTTCGGTTTTGGCCTCGGCACCAGCTGGGAGTCGCGTCTGATCCAGCAGTCGATTCTGCGTAACCGCATCTCTGGTCTGGGCAAAAACCGCAAAACCGCGGTGTTCCCGAAGCTGGTGTTCGCCATCCGCGACGGCCTGAACCACAAATTTGGCGATCCAAACTACGATATCAAACAGCTGGCGCTGGAGTGCGCGAGCAAGCGCATGTACCCGGACATCCTCAACTATGACCAGGTGGTTAAGGTTACCGGCTCGTTCAAAACGCCAATGGGCTGCCGCAGCTTCCTCGGCGTGTATGAAGACGAAAACGGCGAGCAGATCCACGACGGGCGCAACAACCTGGGCGTGATCAGCCTTAACTTGCCGCGCATCGCGCTGGAGGCCAAAGGTAACGAAGCGGCGTTCTGGACGCTGCTGGACGAACGTCTGCAGCTGGCCCGCAAGGCGCTGATGACCCGCATCGCGCGTCTTGAAGGGGTGAAAGCCCGCGTGGCGCCCATCCTTTATATGGAAGGGGCCTGCGGCGTGCGTCTGAAGGCGGACGATGACGTATCCGAGATCTTCAAAAACGGTCGCGCATCGATTTCTCTCGGTTATATCGGTATTCACGAAACCATTAACGCGCTGTTTGGTGACAAACACGTTTACGACAGCGAAGCACTGCGTGAGAAAGGCGTTGCGATTGTTCAGCGTCTGCGCGATGCCGTTGACCAGTGGAAAGACGAAACCGGCTACGGCTTTAGCCTGTACAGCACGCCAAGCGAAAACCTGTGCGACCGCTTCTGCCGTCTGGACGCCGCCGAGTTCGGCATCGTGGAAGGTGTAACCGACAAAGGCTACTACACCAACAGCTTCCACCTGGACGTTGAGAAAAAGGTGAACCCGTACGACAAGATCGACTTTGAAGCGGCCTACCCGCCTATCGCCAGCGGCGGCTTCATCTGCTACGGCGAGTACCCGAACATCCAGCACAACCTGAAGGCGCTGGAAGACGTGTGGGATTACAGCTATCAGCACGTTCCGTATTACGGTACTAACACGCCAATCGACGAGTGCTATGAGTGCGGCTTCACCGGTGAGTTTGAGTGCACCAGCAAAGGCTTCACCTGCCCGAAATGCGGTAACCATGATGCGGCCCGCGTCTCCGTTACCCGCCGCGTGTGCGGCTATCTCGGCAGCCCGGACGCGCGTCCGTTCAACGCCGGTAAGCAGGAAGAAGTGAAGCGCCGCGTGAAGCATTTGGGGAATGGGCAGATCGGTTAAGTTCTTCGCCGGGTTCTCCCCCTCACCCTACCCCTCTCCCTCAAGGGAGAGGGAATAGATTGAGCACATTATTATGCCTGCCGCCGGTTTTCTCCCTCTCCCTGTGGGAGAGGGCCGGGGTGAGGGCATCAGGTTAACGCTATGAATTATCATCAGTATTATCCCGTCGATATCGTCAACGGCCCCGGCACACGCTGCACGCTTTTTGTGGCAGGCTGCGTTCACGAATGCCCTGGCTGCTACAACAAAAGCACCTGGCGTCTGAATTCCGGTCTGCCGTTCACCGATGAGATGGCGGATCGGATCATCGCCGATCTGAACGACACGCGCATTCCCCGTCAGGGTATTTCACTCTCTGGTGGCGATCCGCTCCATCCGCAGAACGTGCCGGAGATCCTGAAGCTGGTGAAACGTATTCGCCGCGAGTGCGCCGGAAAAGATATCTGGGTCTGGACCGGCTATAAGCTGGATGAGCTGGATGCTCAACAGAGGGAAGTGGTGGATCTGATCAACGTGCTGGTCGACGGCAAGTTTGTGCAGGACCTGAAAGATCCGGCACTGATCTGGCGCGGCAGCAGCAATCAGGTTGTGCACCATTTGCGCTGAGCGCTAAAGCCGTTTGCTCGCGGCCTGATACGCAGCGGATTTCTCTCGCTTTCCAATGGAAATGACAAAAACAATAACCACGCGTCCCGCACCTGATAAACCAGGCGGTAGCCAGAGGATTTAAGCTTTATCTTGTAGCAGTCAGGCAGGTCATGCAGGCGGGCAGATTCATTCCGGGGATTCACCAGTACGCTGGCTAACTTCTTCTTAAACTGGGCTTTTACGGTATCGCCCAGTTTACGCCACTCCTTTAATGCCCTCGGGTCGAATTCCAGTTCATAAGTCATCCAGACTAACCTTAATTCCCTTTTGTGGATTAGCCAGTCGCTCCCGGACTGTCTGAATAAGCGCCTCTTCACCGTCGCTTATGGTGACGGTTTTCACCGGCATCCGTCCGGTCTCTGCAACGTACTGAAACAGTAGCCGTACCGCTTCAGTGGGGGTGATATTGAGTTTTTCCAGCACGGCATACGCCTCGTTTTTAAGTTTGTCATCCAGACGGACGTTCAGCGTGGCCATTATGCCTCCGGTAATGAGCAATGTGTAATGCAGTTTAGCATTACATTCGCATTACATCGAATTCTGGATAGCGCCTCTCAAAACCGGCTCAAACTCTCCATTGCTACCGCCTTAAACGCGTCAAAACTCCCGCAACTGCAGAGTCGCGTCATGGTGCGCTCGCGCAGGAAGGTGACGAAAATGTCGTAGATCGCCATTGCCTCTTCATACTCGCGCTTGCTGATGGCGAGCAGGAAGATGACGTGCGCGGTTTCATCGCCCCACGGTATGCCCTGCGGGGCCAGCACCGTATAGACCACCGTTTTCTGCGCCAGCAGTCCCAGGGAGTGCGGCAACGCGATACCGTCACCGAGCATGGTGCTGACGATGGCTTCACGCTCAACAACCGAATCCAGAAATTCCGCACCAACGAAGCCTTCGCTTTCAAGCTGGTCACACAGCTCCCGGAACAGCGTTTGCTGGTCAATCGGCGTATCAAGAATGCGAAAATGGGCCGCGTCGAAGTATTTATCCAGCATCCACGGACGGGTGCGGTCCACCAGCACCAGCTTGCCGATTTGCTCCAGTTGGTAGTCCGTCGGGAACGGCGCGATCATCACCACCGGTTTGGACTTTTCACTCACGCGGGCGGTGGAGATCACGAAGTCTTCGCTGATAGCGTCGGTCAGCTCGTATTCGCGCAACGTCAGCGTGCGCGTGACCTCAATCTGCGGGTATTTGCGCTGCAGCACCGCCTCAATCATTCGTACCATCGCGTTACCGGCGTCGCACACCAGCAGCACGCGCGGCTGGCGCTGGTAGCCAATATTGTAGTGACGCTCCAGCCCGACGCCGATATGCAGTACCAGGAAGCCTATTTCGTTTTCGCTGATCACATACGGGGTGTATTTGCCCCAGCTCGACACCGCCGCCAGCGTCATGTCCCAGGCCATCGGGTAATGCTGCTTGATGTTATCCAGCAATGGGTTGGGGATCATTATCTGATAGCGCACGCGGGTGATCATGGTTTTGATGTGCGTGAGCAGGTCTGCATGCAGCTGCTCGTCGCTCAGCAGATTGTAGTTATAGTGGGTGTTGATATAGCGCAGGATATAGTTGACCAGGGCTTCGTCATCATCGGCGTTGATCGCGCTCGGCGCGATCTCCTGAATCTGCCGCGCCGCAATGTGGACGCACAGCCAGTTCTCCTCGGAAGGGGAAAGCGGCTTGCCCGCGAGCTGCTGGATGGTCACCGCAATATCTTTTGCCGCCTCGCGCACGTTCTCCTCGACATCCTCCGCGTGGAACTCCGGCAGCGGATAACCTTCGCTGATGCGACGCACCGAGACCGCACAGTACAGGCGCAGGAACAGCTCGCCTTCATCGGTCAGGCGGATATGGTGGCGGGTCAGCGCGTCGTGCAGCACCGTGACCATCTGCTCCGGCACGCCAGCGTTGAGCGCCACGTCGGTGACCAGCGGGTTCAGGCTGTCCTGCTGCGCCAGCTCCCACAGCAGGTCGGTCAGGCACGCGCGCGTCGACATCTCGCTGCCAAACAGCTTCATGCCGTGGCGTGGACGGGTCTCCAGCGTCAGGTTATAGCGCTGGAAAAGCTCACGCACCTCCACCATGTCGCTTTGCAGCGTGGCGCGGCTGATAAACCACTCGTCGGCCAAATCTTCCAGCTTGATTGAAAACGCTGACGTCAGAAAACGCACCACCAGATAGTGCACGCGCTCCGGCCCGGTTCGCGGTATGCGCAGCGCGCGCGGATGAGAGGCCTGCAACTGCTGATAACGCGCGGCGTCGTCAATTTTCAGCTGATAGCCATTGCCACGGCTCAGAATAAACTGCGCCCCGTGGCTCGCCAGCAGCGCGTTCAGGGCGGTGATGTCAGCACGGACGGTTCGCGTGGAGACCGACAGCCGCTGCGCCAGCTCGTCCTGCGGCAGCGTCTCGTTTTGCAACAGATCGAAAAGTTGCGCTAAACGTTGGTTCGGAAATCGCACGTCGTTGTCCTCTTACTGCTTAGGGTGAAATGACCATCTGGGATGGGCTGCCGACCGGCGTATAGTCTGGCTCTGCGCTCAGCTTGCCGTCCTGCGCCACGCAAAAGCGGGTAATGTTGTCGCTGCGCTGGTTCATTACGTACAGCCAGCGCCCTTGTTTATCGAGCGTCAGGGTGCGCGGGTAATCGCCCCGCGTCCAGACGTCGTCCCGGTGCGTCAGCGTGCCGTCCGCTGTTACGGTAAAGTGCCCGATGCTGTTATGCAAACGATTAGCCACATACAGCTGCTTGCCGTCCGCGCTCAGCGCCAGCCCGGCGGCAAAGCTGGTGCCTTTATACCCCGCAGGCAGGGCGGAGACCGTTTTGCCCTCTTTCAATCGGCCTGCGTTGTCCAGCGTATAATGGGTCAGCGTCGAGGCTTCTTCGTTAATCAGCCACAGGGCATCGCCCTTCGGCGTGAAGACGAAGTGTCGTGGCCCGGCACCTTTTGAAGAGGCGCTGATGAACGGCGGATCGTTCGGGGTAAGTTTTCCGGATCGTTCGTCAAAGCGATACTGATAGATCCGATCCAGCCCCAGATCGGTAGAAAACACGTACTTCCCGCTCGGATCGGCAGCGATCATGTGCGCATGTGGGCCGTTATGATCGCTCATCGCGAAGCTGCCTTCCGCTGCCGCCTCGGGTTTGGCCGCTCCCGGTTCCCCGCTGTCCTGATGGGTATCCGTGGCCTCACCCAGGCTGCCGTCCGCTTTAACCGGTAAAACAGCGATTGACCCGCTCACGTAATTCGCCACCAGCAGATGCTGACCGTTCGGCGTCAGGGAGAGATAGACCGGCCCCGCGCCGCCGGAGGCCACCTGATTTAACTCGCTCAGCTCGCCGTTGTCACCGATGCGCAGCGCCTGCACTACGCCCTGCTCCACCTCGCTTGCCAGATACAGCGTTTTACCGTCGTGTGAGACGGTCAGCTGCGCGGCGTTCGGCAGCTTGCTCACCAGCGTTTTGTTCGCGAGCGCACCGGTTTCCGGGTCGAGGGTAAAGCGGTACAGCCCTTCACCGTTCGGGTTGTAGGTTCCCACCCAGGCGTACTGCGTCTGGGCGATGGCGGTGGTAGCGAGTAACGAGAGTGAAGCGACGAGCAGGTTGCGGGTGTGCATGGTGGCTCCTTTGGTGTGTGCGGTTTGTGCCCCTCACCCCGGCCCTCTCCCAAAGGGAGAGGGGGTAAAAGTTCCCTCTCCCTTTGGGAGAGGGTTAGGGTGAGGGAGAGAGATTACTTAACCAGCTTCTTCGTCATCTCCAGCAGCGTGCGCACATCTTCCGGGCGCGTATCGCCGCTGGCTTTATCGATAATAGAACTGTAAATATGCGGTATGATCTTGCTCACGCCCGCGTCCAGAGCAATCTGCAGGATCTCTTCAAAGTTTTCCAGATCGATACCACCGGTCGGCTCGAGCCAGAAGTCGTGACGGGCGCAGGCTTGCGCCACCGCGGTGTACTCATCGCGGCACTTCAGACCGCCCATCGGGAAGTATTTGATGGAGCTGCCGCCGAAATCTTTCAGCAGGGCAATGGCGGTTTCGACCGGGACGATCCCATCCGGTGCCGCGCTGCTCAGCGGGCCGGTGGAGATCTTGACCATGCCGACGGTGCCGGTTGGCGAGACCAGGCCGTTCACCACGGACTCGCTCTGCCCCAGCAGCGCACGGCTGGTGGCGACGCCAGTAAAGACCTGATTAACGTGCTGCGGCTGCACCTGACGGGAGATTTCGCTCACCATTGCAGACTGGTTCGGATCGCCCGCCCCCAGCCCCACGGAAAGCGCGTTATCGATAAGCGCGGCGTACTCGCGCATGTCGGCGACCGCGCTGTCTACGTCCGGATAATTTTTGGAGAGCACGCCCACCAGCACGTGGCCTTCCGCCGCCTCGTAGATGGCGCTGGCGTTGGCTTTGGAGCCTGCCAGCACGTTGAGGCACACGCGGTCACGGTAAAAATTGGGGGTCAGTTTCATGCGTTTTTCTCCTGTCCTAATACTTCGCTAATGCGGCGGTACACAATATTCAGCTGGTCAGCATTCACGCTGCGCACGTCCGCCTCGATAATCCCTTCGTTGGCCTTGTAACCACGGAAGTAGATGGCGTATTCACCCTGCTTGAGCTTATTCACCAGGTCACCGGTGCCAACGCCGGTGGTGGCTTCGTCAAATTTAATCTCGGTGCGGGCGATATCGCGACCGGCGCTGTCCCAGACCACGCGCGCCGTGACGCCGTTCAGGGTGTTAAGCGCATCGATAAACGGCGTCATCTTCGCCACCATCTCCGCCCCGCTCTCTTTGGTCGCTGTCAGGTAGTGTTCGATGGCGCAGGTCAGGCCGAGGATCCCCTCCTTGCCCACCTTCATGGCGCGGCCAATGCCCGCCGTCTGACGTTTCACCCACTCGACGTACTGGGTTTTGCCGATCACCAGGCCGCTGGTCGGGCCTTCAATGGCTTTCGCGCCGCTGTAGATCACCAGGTCCGCGCCGGAGCGGTAGTAAGCGTGCAGATCTTCTTCCGCTGCGGCATCAACGATCAGCGGCAGATCGTGCTTACGGGCGACAACCGCCGCCTGCTCGACGCTGAGCATGCTTTTTTGCACGCAGTGGTGTGATTTGATGTAGAGGATCGCTGCAGTGCGCGGGGTGATCGCCGCCGCCAGCTGATCGGCAGAGCATTCGTTCGCGTAGCCAGCTTCCACCAGCTTGCCGCCGCCCAGCGCCACCATGGTGCCGACCGGCGCGCCAAAGTTGACGTTGTGCCCTTTCGGCAGGACGATTTCGTTGTTCTCAATCGGGGTGACGTGCAGGTTTTCCAGCAGCCAGTCGCTGTCTTTGACCAGGACCGCCGCCACGGATTGCGCAATACCCGCCGAGGCGCAGGAAACCACCGTCGCGCCTTCCACGTCCAGCAGCTTCGCGATGTACTCCCCGGTTTTGTTGACCAGATCTTTCATCTCGAAGTAGTGGTTCATGCCGTCCATTGCCGCCTGCACCACTTCCGGGCGCGGCGTGGAGACACCCAGCGCCGTCATGCGGCCAGAGGTGTTGATAACCTGCTTTAAATTGTACTTCTCATAAATCGAAGGCATGTTCCGTGCTCCCTTGTTCGGTCATGTAGCCCTTGCCCGCGCGGATGGCGGCAAGCGGCACCAGAATGTGTTCAGCCTGCAGGCTGTCGTTTTCAGCATCCACCAGCAGCGTTGGCTGGCGTTTAAGGGTGAAGAGCGTCAGATCGGCGTCGAGACCCGGCTCAATCCGCCCTTTGCGCGTCAGGCGCAGGCCGTCGGCCGCATTGGCGGTCACGCAGGCGATCACCTGCGGCAGCGACATGCCGATGGCGAGGAATTTCGACATCACGCTCGCCAGTGAGCCTACCGGGCCGTTGATGCGGTTGCGGCAGTAGATATCCGAGCTGATGGTGTGCGGCAGAATGCCCATCGCGATGGCGCGTTTCGCCACTTCAAAGCTAAAGCTCGCCGTGCCGTGGCCGACGTCGAGTCGCACGCCGCGCTTCAGGGCGGCGGTGATAGACGCGCGCAGCTCGCCGGAGGGCGTCAGAATGCGGTTCGGCTTGCCGTTATAGCAGTGAGTAATGATATCGCCGCTGCTCAGCAGCTCGGCAATTTCATCGAGGTTCGGCGGGTTGTTGCCGATGTGCACCATCAGCGGCAGATCGCCGTTCTCTTTCTGAATGGCTTTCGCGCGCACCAGTGGCGTAATGCCGTTTTCACCCACCACGCTGCTGCTCATGCGCGCTTTCAGACCAACGATAAAATCAGGGTAGCGCGCTACCGCCTGCTTCACCGCCCCGGCGTCGATATTCGCCATATTGGCGAGTTCATTTTGGGCGATCAGCCCAACGCGGGAGATGTTCAGCAGGGCAAAGACCTCGGTTGAGGCCTTGCGGGTAATCTCGTAGAAATCGTCAACGTCGTCGGCCCCGGTACTGCCCGCGTCTACTACGGAGGTGACGCCGGTGGCAATGCCGACGCTGTCCGGCTCGTCGTGATAAATCGGGGAGTTCGGGTAGCAGTGAACGTGAGAATCGATCCAGCCGGCGCTGACAAACACATCGCCGTTCAGCTCGACCGTTTTACGTGCGGGAGCGTCAATTTCGCCCAGCGCCGCGATTTTCCCGTCCTGAATGGCGATATCGGTCAGGGTATCGTCGGTAAGGCGCGCACGGCGCAGGAGTAAATCAAACATGGGGATCTCCTGATAAGGCGGGCGCATCAGCGCCCGCAGGTATTAAAGGGCGACCGGGAACAGCCAGCCCAACAGCATCGCACCGAGGATGGCGCCGCCGGTAATCGGCTTCTGCCAGATGTAAAACAGCAGTGCGCCCAGCAGTGAACCCACGCCAATCGGAATGGAGGCGGTCATGGCGCTGAGGATGATCAAGGGTCCGAGGAAGCGGCCAGAGGCGTTACCCGCACCCATCATCACGTCTGCGCCGTAGGTGGAGTTGCTCTGGTTGATGGTGAACTTACGCGCCAGAATGATGACGTAGCCAATCGCCAGGCCAATCACCAGACCGGTTATCAGCGCGGCAATAAAGTTGGTCACCGGGAACATAATTCCCGCGCCCAGCAGCAGCGCCGGTACACCAAGGCCTACGCCGGTCTGGATCGCCCCGCCGATATCCAGAATACCGACCAGCGACCCTTCAATAATGCGCGCGAACAGGAAGCTGGCGCCAAACGCGGCGACCGCGCCGTACACGCCGGTGTCCATTCCCGCTTTCAGCATCGCCACGAAGGCCACTTCGTTAAACGCGCCGATGCCGTACAGGTAGTACATGTGTGTCCCGGCGAACACGCCGGAGGAGAGCAGGCCAACGAAGATCGGGAACGACCAGTCGGCATACCAAAAACCTTTATTCTGTTCCATATCGAGGCTCCTGTTATTTACCGCTGAGCGAGTTGTGGATCATGTCGAGCCAGTTCGGCACGGTCAGATGGAAGGATTCGATCATCTTCATGTCGAAGCCGCGGAAGAAGCCGCTCAGTACGAACAGCAGAACGATAGCCGCCATCATCACTTTAGTGACGTGGTTCCAGCCGCTCTCCTCAACGCCTTTACCAATCAGGATACCCAGCACCAGACCCGGTACGGCGTTACCCATGATCAGCTGCGCCGCGCCGCCAAACACGGTAGCCCAGAAGCCGGATTTTTTACCCGCATCGATGGCCGCCAGCCAGAAGATCACCGGCATCACGGTATTCACTAGCAGGTTGGCCGCAGGGACCAGCACCTTCACGGCGGTGACCTGAAGCGCGGCGGGAACGGAAGAGGCGGTAAGGTTAAGGAAGGTCACGACGAGCATGCCGATCACGCCGCAGGCAATCGCCATTTTGCGTGGGTCGTGCAACGTTTCGCCGACGTTACGGTTTTTGATCATCAGTGCCGCGGCACCCCAGTTAGGGATGATGCGGTGGTCAACGTCCTGTGTGAAGGCACCTGCTGCCACCGAAGAGGCCCAGGCGTTAAAGAAGAAACCTAATCCAAAGGAGAAGTGAGAAGCCGGATCCCCTTCACAGGAGTTCAGTTCCCCCAACGTACGAAACGCGCCCATACCCTGAGTGGTAGGCGCATGAAACATGCGTGCAGCCCCGGCGCCAACACCGACGCCAACCAGGCCGCCAATGATGAGCGATTTTATTAAAATAATTAAGAACATCAGTCTGCCCTTTTATCAATAATCAGCGTTGCGTGACGAAATCCACCTGGTCAAGATTGATGGCGGTCACGTTGACGGTCACATCCAGCTCCACGCTGTAGGTGCGTCTTTCCCGGCGCAGAAAGAAGAACAGAAAGGCTTCTTTACGCACCGCTTCTTGCGCCTGAACGACCTGCACATCCTGTGGCTCAATACGCAGTAAGATATGCGGTGAGGCTTTCATCACCGCGGCCTGAACCTGGTTGAGCGCATCGGCAAAGGCGCGCGCCTTAGCGTCGCCTTTGCCCTTCACTCTCACCGTTGTCGTGAACTGTTCTTTCATGCTTATGCGCCGTGCTTCTTCTGCCACGCCTGGACCAGACGCTCGCCCAGCTCTTCTTTATCCATAAAGCCAAAGCCCAGCACGTTGCAGCCTTCGTTGATGGCGGTCACGCCCTCGTCTACGGAACGCATGCCGTATTTCGCTTTGTAGCCATATTTGGTTTGTGCGGTGATAGCCCCCGCGCCGCCGCTGCCGCAGAAGGAGATGCCGAAGGTCGCGTTTTCCGCCTTCATCACGTCACCCAGCTTCATGTCCGCTGCCATGCCCGGCACGACAACCGCGCGGCCACCCGCTTTTTCCACACCCGCAGCCACTTTCTGTCCTTTGCCCAGGCGGTCGCCAATCACAACGGTAATTTGTTCCATGGTATTTCTCCTTAAAGGTTGTCTTTCGCGACTTCAAAGTGAACGGAGAGCAGCCAGGCTTCTTCATCAGGAAGATTGCCAAACTGCGCTACCACTTCACGGGCAAGCCGCATTGAATCGGGTGAAATTTCGTCGAACAGCTCCGCTTCAACCTCCGGCAGCGGCTCGCCGGTCACGGACCGGTGCGCCATCGCGCGGACGTGGGAGGTCAGCATCTGCTCCTGTACTGCATTCGGGATGATGTCGTGCCGGGCCAGCAGGGCGTAGACCTGCTGCAGCATGGTGTTGGCGAGCTGCTCTGTTTGCACCGCCTGTTCCCCAACGTCGTTCATTACCGCTCCGTTAATCACTGGTCTTACCCCGTTAATGGCTCTGGAACCAAACTAACGCCGGGGAGGAATTGTTTGTAGCGAGTTGTTTTCCACTTCGAAGTGGAAAGGCGAGCAGCGGCAGTGATCTGTGCCACATAAATGCGGTGAATCTGAATAAACCGCTGTATTTACGTGATGAATGTCACGTATTCAGGCGGTCAAATGCGGGCAGAGGAAACGAAAACGTTCAGGGGCGGTGAGGCAAAAATGTGATGGTGATAGGGTTTACTTATCACCGCGCATAAAAAACGGGGGCCATTGGCCCCCGCTGCTTGTCTGTCGGATGCGCGATCGGTTAACGGTATTTCTTGTGGTACGTGTTGCGTGTCGCCACAAACCCATCGGCTGCCGCTTTGGCTTCCTTCACTTTGCCTTCGTTCGCCAGCTTCAGCGCGCCGTCAATCTGGCCCACCAGCACGTCAAACCCGTGGCGGAAGTCCTTCATTTCGGGGCTATCAGGGGCTTTATTTTCCAGCTTCGGCGGTGTGGCTTTTTGGGCATCCAGCGCCGCTTCACGCATGTTGGTCAGTGCGTCTTTCATCTCAGACGCATTGTCCGTTTTCTGCACAACCTTCAGGTTTTGGCTGAGGATGTCCATGTTGTCTTCAAGATCGGCGGCAAACGCAGAAGAACCAAGAACCAGCGTTGACGCGGCGACGATTGCTAACAGGTGTTTACGCATTGCTCACTTCCTTTTTTATTATTTACTCAGGCGACATCTATTGGCCCGCAATTTTCATCTCGGGCAGAAGCACTGAACCACACTGAATATTGCTACGTGTTTCAATATCGTTACCGACCGTAACGATGTTGCGCCACATCTCCTTCAGGTTGCCAGCGATGGTAATTTCGCTCACCGGATACTGAATTTCGCCGTTTTCGACCCAGAAGCCCGCCGCACCGCGCGAATAGTCGCCGGTAATGCCGCTGACGCCCTGGCCCATCAGCTCGGTGACCACCAGACCGGTGCCCATCTCTTTCAGCATCTGCTCAAAGTTCAGGCCCTGTCCGGCGATGCGCCAGTTATGGATGCCGCCCGCGTGCCCGGTGCTTTTCAGCCCCAGCTTGCGCGCGGAGTAGTTGGTGAGCAACCACTGGGTCAGAACACCGTCTTTAATAATGTCGCGACGCTCGGTGCGCACGCCTTCGCTGTCGAACGGCGTAGAGGCCAGCCCTTTCAGCAGGTGCGGATGCTCTTCAATGGTCAGCCACTCCGGCAGGATCTGCTTGCCAAGCGAGTCGAGCAGGAAAGTGGATTTACGGTAAACCGAGCCGCCGGCAATTGCGCCCACCAGATGACCAAACAGGCCGGTCGCCACTTCATTGGCAAAAATGACCGGGGCTTTCATGGTGGAGAGCTTACGAGGAGACAGGCGCGACAGCGTGCGCTGGGCGCACTCGGCCCCTACCCACTCAGGCGACTGCAAATCGCCCAGTGCGCGGCCAATGGTGTAGGCGTAATCCCGCTCCATATCGCCGTTTTCTTCGGCTATCACGCAGCTGGAGAGCGAGTGACGGGTCGAGCAGTAGCCCTGCAGCATGCCGTGGCTGTTGCCAAAAACTTTAATACCGTAGTGGCTGTTAAAGCTGCCGCCTTCGGTATTGGTAATGCGCTTATCGGCCTGCAGAGAGGCCTGCTCGGCGCGCGCGGCCATCTCGATCGCCTCATCAGGGGTAACGTCGGCCGGGTGGAAAAGATCGAGGTCCGGGGCGTCGAACGCCAGCAGCTCTTTATCTGCCACGCCCGCGTAAGGATCCGGCGAGGTGTAGCGCGCGATATCCAGCGCCGCCTGCACCGTACGGGCGATGGCATCCGGGCTGAGATCGGTGGATGACGCGCTGCCTTTGCGATTCTGGTGATAGACCGTGATCCCCAGTGCGCCGTCGCTGTTGAATTCTACATTCTCCACTTCGCCATAGCGGGTGCTCACGCTGATGCCGGTGGTTTTGCTGACCGCCACTTCGGCGCCATCTGATTTACCTGAAGCGAGCGTCAACGCGGTGGAGACGGCTTCTTCCAGAATCTTACGCTGCGCTTCAACTTGTGAGGTTACTTTCATCGCAAATGCCATACTGTAAGAGAGAGTTAACTGAAGTCTAACAGAGAACCGTTTTTCAGTGCGCGTCTTAACTGGTAACATTAGCCTCTTTTTTTAAGGAGCCTGACATGACTAAGCAGCCCGAAGACTGGCTCGACGACGTTCCCGGTGATGACATCGAAGACGAAGATGATGAGATCATCTGGGTCAGTAAAAGTGAAATTAAACGTGACGCCGAAGAGTTAAAACAGCTTGGCGCGGAACTGGTAGAACTGGGTAAAAACGCGCTGGATAAGATCCCGCTCGATCAGGATCTGCGTGACGCCATTGAACTGGCACAGAAAATCAAAAAAGAGGGCCGTCGCCGCCAGCTTCAGCTGATTGGTAAAATGCTGCGTCAGCGCGATGTCGATCCTATTCGTCAGGCGCTGGATAAGCTCAAGAACCGTCATAACCAGCAGGTTGCGTTGTTCCATAAGCTGGAGCAAATCCGCGACCGTCTGATTGAACAGGGCGATGACGCAGTAGCCGAAGTGCTGAACCTGTGGCCGGATGCCGACCGCCAGCAGCTGCGTTCGTTGATCCGCAACGCGAAGAAAGAGAAAGAAGGGAATAAGCCGCCGAAGTCCGCGCGCCTGATTTTCCAGTATCTGCGCGAGCTGGCTGAGAACGAAGAGTAATCTGTTCCCCTCACCCCGGCCCTCTCCCCATAGGGGAGAGGAAGAAGAGGAACGTAGGCCCGGTAAGCGCAAGCGCCACCGGGCTTTTTTTTACGCGTCGATGGCCGCTTCCGCTTTCTTAGCCAAACCATCGAGCAGCTTCTGATGGATCCCACCGAAACCGCCGTTGCTCATCACCAGAATGTGATCGCCCGGCTGTGCCGCTTTCACCACCATATCCGCCAGCACATCTACGTCCGCGCTCCAGTGCGCAGGCTGAATGCAGGCGTCGGCCACTTCCGCGACCTGCCACGGAATATGCTGCGGCTGCAACAGGAAGACCTCATCGGCGCGGCCTAACGACGGCGCGAGATCGTCTTTGCAGATCCCCATCTTCATGGTGTTAGAGCGCGGTTCCAGCACCGCCAGAATGCGCGCGGTACCGCCGACCTTGCCGCGCAGGGCTGCCAGCGTCGCCAGAATGGCGGTTGGGTGATGCGCGAAGTCATCGTATACCGTCACGCCATGCGCTTCACCGCGCAGCTCCAGACGACGGCGGGCGTTGATAAACGTGCCCAGCGCCTTCGCCGCATCCGCAGGCACAACGCCGACGTGACGCGCCGCGGCAATCGCCATCAGGCCATTGTGCATGTTGTGCTCGCCGACCAGGCCCCATTTCACTTCACCCACTTTTTCGCCGTCGAGCAGCACATCCCACTCGGAGGCATCAGCGTTACGTTTTTTCGCCTGCCAGTGGCCCTGCTCGCCCACCAGCTCCTGCTCGCTCCAGCAGCCCATCGCCATCGTCTGTTTCAGGTTAATGTCGTTCTCCGGCAGGATGATACGGCCCTGCCCCGGCACGATGCGTATCAGGTGGTGGAACTGCTTCTGAATGGCTTTCAGGTCGTCGAAAATATCGGCGTGGTCGAATTCAAGGTTGTTGAGGATCAGCGTGCGTGGGCAGTAGTGCACAAACTTGGAGCGTTTATCAAAGAACGCGCAGTCATACTCATCGGCTTCGATGACAAAGAACGGGCTGTCGCCCAGGCGCGCAGAGACGTCGAAGTTCCCCGGCACGCCGCCAATCACGAAGCCCGGCTTGTAACCGCAGGCTTCGAGGATCCAGGTCGCCATCCCGGCGGTGGTGGTTTTACCGTGCGTCCCGGCCACGGCGACGACCCAGCGGTCGCGCAGCACAAAATCATGCAGCCACTGCGGGCCAGACATGAACGGTATATTGCGTTCCAGCACCGCTTCAACACACGGATTACCCCGGGTCATGGCATTGCCAATGATGACGAGATCCGGCTGCGGCTCTAACTGACTGGCATCATATCCCTGAATAAGGGAGATCCCCTCTTTCTCCAGAAGCGTGCTCATCGGCGGATACACATTGGCGTCCGAACCCGTCACTTCGTGGCCCTGCGCGCGCGCCAGCAATGCCAGGCCGCCCATGAAAGTGCCACAAATCCCCAAAATATGAATGCGCATACGTCACTATCCTTCTTCAATGTGGCGCACATTTTACTCACATGTCAGCGGGTGTGAAACGCATTTCAGGTAAATCCGTATTTTGCTGGCGCGATTCACCTCTGCGCTACTATTTGAATATTTGTTAAGATTGTTGGGCTTTAGTCGTTTTAGTGAACATACGATCGCTCTACTCACATAAGATGCAGGGAAAGTGTTATGAAAACGTTAGGTGAATTTATTGTCGAAAAGCAGCACGAGTTCTCTCATGCTACGGGTGAACTGACTGCTTTGCTGTCGGCAATAAAGCTGGGCGCTAAGATCATCCACCGCGATATCAACAAGGCCGGTCTGGTCGATATCCTGGGTGCCAGCGGTGCCGAGAACGTTCAGGGCGAGGTTCAGCAGAAACTTGACCTGTTCGCAAATGAAAAACTGAAAGCTGCACTGCGCGCGCGCGACATCGTTGCGGGTATCGCCTCTGAAGAAGAAGATGAAATCGTCGTTTTCGAAGGGTGCGAGCACGCAAAATACGTTGTTCTGATGGACCCGCTCGATGGCTCCTCTAACATCGACGTTAACGTCTCTGTGGGTACCATTTTCTCCATTTACCGCCGCGTCACGCCTGTTGGCACGCCGGTAACGGAAGAAGACTTCCTGCAACCGGGCAGCCAGCAGGTGGCCGCGGGTTATGTAGTGTATGGCTCCTCAACCATGCTGGTGTACACCACAGGCTGTGGCGTTCATGCGTTCACCTACGATCCGTCACTGGGCGTGTTCTGCCTGTGTCAGGAGCGCATGCGCTTCCCGGAGAAAGGCAGCACCTACTCCATCAACGAAGGCAACTACATCAAATTCCCGAACGGCGTGAAAAAGTACATCAAGTTCTGCCAGGAAGAAGATAAAGCCACCCAGCGCCCGTATACCTCTCGTTATATCGGCTCTCTGGTCGCGGACTTCCACCGCAACCTGCTGAAGGGCGGGATCTATCTCTACCCAAGCACCGCCAGCCACCCCGACGGCAAGCTGCGCCTGCTGTACGAATGCAACCCAATGGCGTTCCTGGCCGAGCAGGCGGGCGGCAAGGCGAGCGACGGTAAGCAACGCATTCTGGACATCGTGCCGGAAAGCCTGCACCAGCGCCGCTCGTTCTTCGTCGGCAACAACCATATGGTTGAAGACGTTGAGCGGATGATCCGCGAATACCCGGACGCATAACGCACGCAATAGGGGGAGCTGCTTCGGCTCCCCTTTTTATTTATATCGTTAACCGTATAAATGAATATAAAAATGGCGCTTTAATCCGCATCCTCGCTCCTGCATTATTTTCATAACAGTTTATGAAATATTCCCTGGAGCATACCGGTGATGAAAAACTATTCCCGAGCCTGTACCGGCATCGATTTAAATCTTATTCCTGTCTTTATTGAGGTGGTTCGCTGTAAAAGCCTGGCGAAGGCGTCTGTGCGTCTGGAGATGTCGCGCCCGGCAGTGAGCCTGGCGTTAAAGCGTTTCACGCAGCTCTTTAGTGAGCCGCTCTTTATTCGTAAAGGGCTGTATCTTGAACCCACCGAAAAAGCACTGGCGTTAACCGCCACGCTGGAAATATTAATGGGCGGCATTCACGATAATATTGGCGCGATTAATTCAGCGACAATATAAACCCTGGCGCAAGCACCAGGGTGGAGGCCTGTTTTCAGGCCGTTTGTGCCGTCAGCTTAAAGGACGCCATCGCAGCCAATAATTCGCGCGACTGTTCTTCCAGCGAGCGCGTCGCAGCAGAGGATTGCTGGACCAGCGCCGCATTTTGCTGCGCGGTTTCGTCCATCTGATTGACCGCAATATTGACCTGCTCAATACCGCGACTCTGTTCATGAGACGCTGTCGCGATTTCACGCATCAGTTTGGTCATACGCAGCACTTCGGTGGCGATCTCATCCATCGTTTCCCCCGCCTGCTGCGCCAGCTCGCTCCCTTCATTCACGTGGGTTTGCGAATCGCTGATAAGCGCGCGGATCTCTTTAGCGGCATCGGCGCTTCGGCTGGCCAGATTTCGCACTTCGCCCGCGACCACCGCAAACCCCCGCCCCTGCTCGCCCGCACGCGCCGCCTCAACGGAGGCGTTTAGCGCCAGAATGTTGGTCTGGAACGCGATGCCGTCGATCACGCTCAGGATGTCAGCAATACGCGCCGAGCTGCCGGAGATATCACGCATCTTCTCAATGACATAGCAGACCATTTCGCTGCCGTGATCGGCGGTGTCGGATACAGTTTTCGCCAGCTGGTGCGCCTGTTCCGCATTGTCTGCGTTGAGTTTCACCGTCGCGGTAATCTCCTCCATGCTGGCCGCCGTTTGCTCCAGCGACGTGGCGGTCGATTCCGTGCGCTGGGCGAGGTTGATGTTGCCCGCCGTAAGCTCGCGGCTGCCGGTATCGATCTGCGAACTGGCATCGCGCACGCGCAGCACCGAGCCCATCAACGACTGGCGCATCTCCTCGATGGCCGCATTTAAGCGGTTAAACTCCTGGCTTGCCGGGGCGTTGAGCGTATGCGTCAGGTCGCCCGCCGCCACATGCTCCAGCTGAGCAATAGAGGCCGACAACGGCTTAAGCAGCATATGGCGCAGAACCAGCCAGGCCAGCACGATAATGCCCGCCGTCAGCAGCGCCGCCACCACGATCAGGATCATCACCCGGGTTTTACTCGCCTGCACGGCGTTCACTTCGGCTTTGCCCCGCGCGTCGCTCCACGCCTGAAACGCCTGCATATCGTTATCAAACCGCTTCGCCACCGGCACCAGGGCGTTCTCCAGCAGATCGTAGTAGCCATCCGCGCTCTGGTCGTTCAGGGCTTTCAGCATCGGGTTGATCCCCTGCTGGTTATAGGCCGCAAGGCTTGCCGCGACCTTGTCCAGCAGCTGTTGCCCCTGCGTATCCGCCACGCCGCCGTTAATAACGGCTTTCAGCGTTTTCTGGGCCTGTATGACTTCCTGTTGAATGTTCTTCACCGCGTTTGCCGCGTCGTCGAGCATGCCGATTTCCATCATGCGGACGGCCTGGCCCGCTTCATTGCGCGCGCGCAGGATCAGCGTGTAACCCGAATTAAGCTGCACCATCTGCTCACCCTGAAGGTGGTTGATGCGCTGGAGTGAAGAAGAGCTCTGTGTGAGGGCATAAATGCCAATGCCGCTGACAATCAGCAGCAGAAGGGTCATAACGGCCAGTAAAGAAAGCAAGCCGGTACGAATCGATAGCGTTTTAAGCATGATATTATTTCCGGTAGCGAGATATTTCTGGGCATAAAATAAGGGTATCGGCCGCTACCGGAAAATGTTTAGTCTTTAAGCAAATTCAGTGTGTTATCACTTTGTTGTCGACACGTTTACGCGTGTTACCGGCGAACTTTGGCGGTTCTCCCAGAGTACCGTCAGGCCGCGCTGCAGGGCGATAAAGATAAACAGCAGAATGCCGATGGCAATCTTCGTCCACCATGAGCTTAGCGTGCCGTCAAAGTTGATATAGGTTTGAATCAGCCCCTGGATCGCCACGCCAAACAGCGTGCCGAGCACCGTGCCCACGCCGCCGCTGAGCAGCGTGCCGCCAATCACCACCGATGCGATCGCATCCAGTTCTACCCCCACGCCCGCCAGCGCGTAGCCTGCCTGGGTATAAATCGAGAACACGATCCCGGCCAGCGTCGCCAGCCCGGTAGAGAGCATGTAAATGCGGATCGTCGTGCTGCGCGTGGAGATCCCCATCAGGTTCGCCGAGGTGGCGCTACCGCCAATGGCATACACCTGATTACCAAAGCGGGTACGGTGCGCCAGGAAGATCCCAATCACTACCACGCCCAGCATCAGCAGCCCCATCGCGCTCAGCCGCCCGCCGCCGGGAATTTTCCACGCCAGGCTGGAGAGCGTGTCGTAGACAGGATGGTTAATCGGAATCGACTCCTCCGACACCAGATAGCTTACGCCGCGCAGGAAGAACATCCCGGCGAGGGTAATGATGAACGCCGGGATTTTGAGCGCGTCGATCAGCAGCCCCATAAACGCGCCGAACGCGCAGCCCATCACCAGCACCAGCGGGAAAGCCAGCAGCGGTGAGATCCCCCAGAAGCCAATCGCTTTGGCGAGGAACACGCCGGTAAAGGCGATCACCGAGCCAACGGAGAGATCGATCCCGCCGGAGAGGATCACAAAGGTCATTCCGACGGCAATAATGCCTAAAAAGGCGTTATCGGTCAGGATATTGCAGATCACCCGCGTGGAGGCGAAGCCGGGGAATTGCGTCAGGCAGTAGAGATAGCCCAGCACAAACACGCCCAGCGTAATCATCAACGGTAAATTACGTTTTATCATGGCCCCGGATCCCCTTAATGATGCTGACGAAGCGCGGCGACTGAACGATCAGCACACAAAGCACGACCACCGCTTTCACCACCTGGTTTAGCTCAGGCTGGAAACCGGAGAGCAGGATCCCGGTATTCATCCCCTGAATAATCAGCGCGCCCGTCACCGAGAGCAGCAGGTTAAAACGCCCGCCCATCAGCGAACCGCCGCCGATAACGACCGCGAGGATCGCATCCAGCTCCAGCCATAGCCCGGCGTTGTTGGCATCGGCTCCGCGAATATCCGCCGCGACGATCACCCCGGCAATGGCGGCACATACGCCGCTTAGCACGTAGGTCAGCATCACCATCAGCCGCGTATTCACCCCGGCGTTTTTCGCCGCGCGAATGTTGATTCCCACGGCTTCAATGAACATGCCGAGCGCCGTTTTGCGGGTAAAGAGCCAGAACACGATCAGCGTCACCAGGGCAATAATCACCGGCATCGGGAAGTAGAGAAAATTGCCGCTGCCGATCCACGCCAGGCTCGGCGAGTCAAAGGTGACAATCTGCCCGGCGGTGATGAGCTGCGCCACGCCGCGTCCGGCAACCATTAAAATCAGGGTGGCAACAAACGGCTGTATTTTCAGCACGGCGACCAGAATGCCGTTCCACAGCCCGGCCAGTACCCCAGCACCCAGCGCGGCAAGCAGCACCATCGGCAGGCCGTGGCCGCCAACGGTCATCGACGCGGCCGTCGCGCCGGCAATGGCCATCACGGCGCCCACGGAGAGGTCGATCCCGCCGGTGGCAATCACCAGCGTCATGCCAATCGCCAGCAGCGCCACCGGGGCGGCGCGGTTTAAAATATCAATCGGGCTGCCAAACAGGCGGCCATCCTGCACGATTATCTGGAAGAAATGCGGCGCAACCAGGCTGTCCACCAGCAGAACCAGCAGCAGCGCGATGATTTGCGGCGTGCCGGTTGGCCAGGTGAAGCGGCGCTTTGTCTCGCCAGTGTGCGAAAGTGAACGGGACATCACGATTAACTCCTTATGCCGCAATGGCGTTCATGATTGCCGGAACGGAGAGCTTATCCAGCGGGATCTCGGCGACCTGCTTGCGATCGCGCATGATAATGACCCGATCGGCATAGCCCACCAGCTCCTCCAGCTCAGACGAAATCACCAGCAGCGCCAACCCGTCGGCGCAGAGCGTTTCAATCAGCCGGATAATTTCGGCGTGCGCGCCCACGTCGATACCGCGCGTCGGCTCGTCGAGGATCAGGAACTGCGGTTTGGTCAGCAGCCAGCGTGACAGCAGCACCTTCTGCTGGTTACCGCCCGAGAGAAACTCAATGGGCTGCTCCGCGCTCGGGGTGCGGATGCCGAGCTGGCGGATAAAGCGTTCAGCAATGGCGTTTTGCTCTCTACGCGGGATCGGCCTGAGCCAGCCGCGCTGCGCCTGCAGGGCGAGAATGATGTTTTCGCGTACCGAGGCGGCGGCAATAATGCCGTCCGTTTTGCGGTCTTCCGGGCAGAAACCGACGCCCAGACACGACGCCTGATGCGGCGATCGCAGGGTTTGCGGTTTGCCTTTGATCAGCGCGCTGCCGCTGTCGGCAGGCTTGATCCCGAAGATCACCTCGGCGGTTTCGGTGCGGCCCGATCCTAACAGCCCCGCCAGACCGACGATCTCGCCGGGGCGTACCTGCAGATCGAACGGCGCAATCACCCCTTTTTTGCCGAAACCGCTAAACGCAGCAACCGGTTTATCGCTGAGAAGCGTACGGCCCGCACGCTGCAGCGCGTTGGTCTCCAGTTCGCGGCCCAGCATCATTTTGACCAGCTCAATCTGCGGCAGCTCGCGGGTTTCGCGGCAACCGACAAAGCTGCCGTTACGCAGAACGGTAATGCGATCGCTGACGTCATACACCTGATCGAGGAAGTGGGTGACGAAGATCAGGCTCACCCCCCGATCGCGCAGCTGGCGCATCAGGGTGAACAACATTTCCACTTCCTGGGTGTCGAGACTGGCGGTCGGCTCATCGAGGATCAGCACTTTTGCCGACAGATCGATGGCGCGGCAAATGGCCACGATCTGCTGCATCGCCACGGAAAAACGGTTCAGCGGTTCGCGAACGTCGAGCGAGAAGCCATAAGACGCCATCAGCGCCGTGGCCCGCGCTTCCATCTCTTTACGGCGCAGCAGACCGAAGCGCCTGGGTTCCCGGCCAATAAACAGGTTGTCCGCCACCGACATATTCGGCAGCAGGTTCACTTCCTGATACACCGTGCCAATCCCCAGCTGTTGGGCATGGGCGGTATTTTTCGGCGAAATGACGTTGCCCTCCAGCCAGAGGGTGCCGCGATCGGCGTGATAGACGCCGGTCAGCGCCTTAATCAGGGTGGATTTTCCCGCGCCGTTTTCGCCGAGCAACGCCATGATTTCGCCACGACGCAGGCTGAAATCGACGTTATCCAGCGCTTTTACGCCGGGAAAGAATTTGCTTAAGCCCTCTGTGCGGAGGATTTCCTGATGGTGTTCGGTGGTCATGGTTCCCCCTGCATCAAGCCGGATGGCGCTACGCTTATCCGGCCTACAAAAAAGCGTAGCGTAGGCCGGGTTAGCGCAGCGCCACCCGGCAATTTTACTGGCTTAGTAACCCATATTTTTCTTCTTCTCTAACTCTTCTTTCGCCGTGTCCGGCAGGTAGAGCGTCGATTTGGTAATGGTCAGCTGTTCAGGCTTAGTGCCGTCTTTCTTGAATTTCTCCAGCGCGTCGAATGCCGGGCCGGCCATGTTAGGGGTCAGCTCGACGCTGGCGTTCGCTTCGCCATCCATCATCGCTTTATAGATATCCGGCACGCCGTCGATAGAGCCAGTGAGAATATCTTTGCCCGGCTTGAGGCCCGCTTCTTTAATCGCCTGGATCGCACCGATCACCATGTCATCGTTATGGGCGTAAACCATGCAGATGTTTTTGCCGTTGTTTTCCGCCTTGATAAAGCTCTCCATGACCTCTTTACCTTTGCTGCGGGTAAAGTCGCCGGACTGGGAACGGATAATCTTAATGTTTGGCGCCTTAGCGATGGCCTCGGCAAAGCCTTTCTTACGGTCGATGGCCACGCTTGCGCCGACGGTGCCCTGCAGCTCAACGACGTTGCACGGTTTGCCGTCAACCTGCTTCACCAGCCAGTCGCCGATCAATTTGCCTTCCAGCACGTTGTCAGCCGTCACGGTGGTCATATAGAGAGATTTGTCTTTTACATCGATGGAACGATCGAGCAGGAAGACCGGAATTTCAGCGTCTTTCGCTTCCTTCAGTACCGGCTCCCAGCCTGTCGCGACCACCGGGGCAATGAAGATGGCATCTACGCCCTGAGCGATGAAGGAGCGTACCGCTTTGATTTGGTTCTCTTGTTTTTGCTGGCCGTCGGCAATTTTCAGCGTGATACCGCGTTTTTCGGCCTCGCTTTTCGCCACGCTGGTCTCCGCGGCGCGCCAGCCGGACTCAGAGCCGACCTGCGAAAATCCTACGGTTAAGGGTGCAGCCATCGCCATAGACGACATGGCTGCCGAAACTGCTGTGACAAGAAGTAAGCGCTTCCACATATGAACGTCCTCGTAGGGTGTTTATTGTTGGTTAAAAGATGTTCTGCGAAAAAACTATAGCCAATGCGAGATGTAACGGATTGCGTTACATCACACTTCAGAAAAGTGAATAAAACGTTAATCACAAGTTTGTAATCGCTTTCATTTCGGCATTTAAAATGCGGCTGAGTTTATGGATTTTCCTGTCATGGAAAGGGTCTGAAAAGTGGGCTTGCGGGGCAGAGAAGGCGAAAACAGGCGGAGACATTCAGCGCCAGTTGGCTATAATACCTGCCACTTGTTTACCATCCATTTTAAAGGACACAGACATGAGCTTACTCAACGTCCCTGCGGGTAAAGAACTGCCAGAAGACATCTACGTTGTTATCGAAATCCCGGCCAACGCAGATCCTATCAAATACGAAATCGACAAAGACACCGGTGCCCTGTTCGTAGACCGTTTCATGTCTACCGCGATGTTCTATCCGTGCAACTACGGTTACATCAACCACACCCTGTCTCTGGACGGCGACCCGGTTGACGTGCTGGTCCCAACGCCATACCCACTGCAGCCAGGCGCAGTCATTCGCTGCCGTCCAGTTGGCGTGCTGAAAATGACCGACGAAGCGGGCGAAGATGCCAAACTGGTTGCGGTCCCGCACACCAAGCTGAGCAAAGAGTACGATCACATTAAAGATGTGAACGACCTGCCAGAGCTGCTGAAAGCGCAGATCACTCACTTCTTCGAGCACTACAAAGACCTCGAAAAAGGCAAATGGGTTAAAGTTGACGGTTGGGACAACGCTGAAGCGGCTAAAGCAGAAATCGTTGCGTCCTTCGAGCGTGCGGCTAAGAAGTAATTCTTACTGCCGATTGCTGAAAGCCCCGCGAGCCGGGGCTTTTTTATGGCTGGAGAGTGTCGTCCGGCGGCGCTACGCTTGCACGGTCCTGCAATGAACATGCAGGCCGGGTCATCCGGTAAAAGGCACAAAAAACAACGCCACCTTGCGGTGGCGTTGTTTTTCTCAGTACTGGTCTCTGTCTAACCAGTTACCGCTTTCAATCAGCGTTAACCCTTCGACCGAACGTTGGTACACGTACATCCATGCACTCCCGTACGGCGTCTGGATCAACTGGCGAGCGTATTCACCGCCCCTGGTGCGCAAGGCATCAAGTTCGGCTAACGTGGCATTATCAATACGATAAACCTCACCCTGTACCGTTCCGTTTCCCGGAACCGCGCCTGGATAGTGGCCCAGACTGTACAACTGGTAGTTCTCGATATTGTAATTTCCCAGCAGCAGGGCGTTGGTCATCCAGTGACTGTTGCCTTGCTTGGTGCGTAAACTGCCGTAAACAAATATTCGCATTGCTAAAACTCAAACTGATAGAGCAGATCAAGTGCCTGGTCTACGCCAGACACTGCTTCCAGATATAGCTTAGGCATCAGGCGATAGCGTAGCGTGAGTGTTGCCAGTGAGTCAAAGATCCCCACACCGTATTTTACCTGCAGACCCGGCAGTACGTAGCCGCTGACCACTACCTGCGAAGAGTCACCCACGCCCTGAGTATCCAGTGCCAGATTGCTTACGCCGAACGTCTCGCCGATTTTACCCACAACCTGACCACTTTGTGCAACCCCCAGACCGACTAACATTGACGTCATCGCCGCGCTGTCGCTCTGACCGCTATCCAGACCTTGCCCGCGCAGCAGGTAAGACAACGCTTCCTGTTGCGACATCGCCGGGTCGGAGAAGATTTCCGCCTTCGGTTCGTCGGCAGAGCCGGTGACACGCACGCCCGCAATGACGTCGTTTTCGGTGGCCTCAGGGTTACGAATCGCTTCGATGTTCAGCAGTGGTTGATCCGGCGGGCCGGAGAACAGCAGTTCGCCTTTGCGCACAATCAGATCCTGACCGTAGGCGTGGAAACGCCCTTCAGGAATATTGATTTGTCCGTTGAGGCCAAGTCCCTGCTGATCCTGCGCCACTTTCAGATCGCCCGTCAGCCTTGCCTTCAGCCCAAACGCATCCAAACGCACGTTATTCCCCACGTGCACAATAAGATTACTATTGATCGGGATGCCAGCGCTCTTCTGTTCGACAGGTTTCAGATTTTCATTGAGCATAACTTCGTCACTTGAGACGCCCACCGCGCTTTCCGGCACCTCGTGAACCACGATACGCGCCCACGGCACGTCCACGCGTCCATCAAGCGTAAAGAGGCTTGGCGTCGCCTCAAAGACGACATCCGGCGACACGTCCAGGCGCACCATCGGTGGCACCGTAATGCGTACCCGGCTGCCCTTCGCCGCGACGCGGGCGCGCCAGTTATCCAGCTGGCTCCAGTCCGCATCACCGCTCAGGTTGATTTGCCCCTGCTGCGTGCGCACAACCCCGGCCAGGGTCGAACTCCTGCCGTTAAAGTTCATTGAAAGCTGGCTCGGCTGCATATCAAACGGCATGAAGTTCCCGTCAATATCAATGCCGTTCAACTGCATCTGGCCGAACAGCTGCGGCCCCTGCGCGTCCCCCGCCAGACGCAGGTTAGCGTTCAGGGTGCCCGCCGCTTTCTCTCCGCGAGAGAAAATCGGGTTGACCATCGCCAGATTGAAGTTGCGGATATTGACGTTGCCGCCGAGATTACGCCGCCCCTGCGGATCGGTGATTTGCACCTTCCCGTCAAACTGGCCGTTGTTGGTCAGGCGGATAAGCCATCCCAGCTCCGCGCGGTTGTTACGCAGCTCCGCGTTGACGTTCAGGGTGTCGAACGCGACCGGTAGCGAGGCGTCATTAACCTCCTGCGTTACCTTCACGTTGCGCCCGGAGAGCGTCACGCTGCCCTCCGGCAAGCCCTCTTTGGTGGTGTCCCACGCCACGTCGGCCTTGCCGGTGAATACGCCGCTGGCCTGCGTGGTGTCAGGCATGAAGGGTTTAAGCATCGCCAGGTCGAAGCGGTTGAGATTCACCTGCGCGCGCCCTTCTGCACCGGCATCAATGGTTTGCGGTACGCACAGTTCGGCATTCGGGTTGGTCCAGCAGTGTGGCCCAATACTGATCTTCTGCTCGGCGTTGCGGTAGTCCAGCGCGATTGAGCGCGACAGCGCCAGCGGCCCGACCGGCGTACTGAAACGGGTGTTATCCAGCGTCCCTTTCCAGCGTGCCGCTTTGCGATCGAAGCTGCCCGCCAGATGAAGCTGCCCTGAAACCGGCTCGCCCTGCACCCGTAGCTGCAGATCGTGCTGCTTCTCGTTGCCTTTGGCGTCGAGCGTGACCAGGTTGATGTTCACGCCGGGCTGGGAGATGCGCTCCACGCGCAGGTTCAGGTTACCGCCAATCTGGTCCGTGGATTTCACATCCCCGTCCACGCGAACGCGCGCAACGGACAGCTCCTGCCAGCGCAGGTTATTGGCGGTGATATCCGCCAGCAGCTGCGGTGCATCCACCGTCCCGCGTACTTTCACCAGACCTTTTGCCGTGCCGCCAAGGCCCGGCAGGGCGTTATCGAGATTTGGCGCATCGATGGTGGCGTCCAGTTCGAGGTCTTTCACCCCCAGCTCGCCTTTGATATCCGCGGTGTTACGCCCCAGCGCCACGTGCAGGCCGGGAATCGTCCATTGCAGGTAGCTGTTGCCCTTCACCGCGCCTTCAACGTTGACCTTGTTCTGCTTCACGTTACCGGTGAGCTTGATTTCCGGCACGTCCATCTGCCACGTACCGCCGTACAGGCTGCCCCGGGTTTTGATCAGGCCATCAAGTTTCGACGGCCAGTCCGGCACCTCTTTGGCGGTGTTGATCCCCTTGAGCTTAAGCTCGCCCCGCCAGCTGATGGCCTGCTGCCAGTCCAGCAGCGCGGTCAGCTCGGTGGTACCTTCCAGCGCCGCCACGGTGAGCTTGTCGAGGTTAACCTGCTGCTCGTTGCCCTTCGCATCCAGCGTAATCGTCGCGGGCGGCACGCCCTGGCCTTTCACCGCCGTGCGGAACGACAGCGTATAGTCGGTCATTTTGCCGCTCAGCTTCAGCTTCAGATCGTCGGCCTGGAACTGTTTTTCGCCGGTAAACGGCCAGTAAAGCTGCTGGCTGACAATCTCCAGGTTGATCGGTAATCCGGCTTGCGCCAGTTGCGTTTGCCCGCGCAGCACCATGTCCACCGGCCCGGAGAGGTTAACGCCAAACTCCAGCTTCTCGCGCAGCGCACCGCCAACCTTCAGCTTCACCTTCTCACCTTTCAGCGGGTCGATGTTGAGCGCGCTGTTCAGGGTGATATCCACCGGCCAGTTATCGCGCAGCAGCGCATTGCCCGTGGCGTTGACCGAACCCTGGTTGGTGTCGATATCCAGCGCATCGAGCTTCATGTTGCCGTCGATACTGCTGACCTTGAGCAGCATGTTAAAGACGGTTAAATCGGTGTCGCCGGTCAGGCGCAACTGCTCGCCTTTAAACTCTTCGATATTAAGGTTCAGCGGCAGATGAACGTCGGTCATTTCCGGCAGGACTGGTTTCGAAAACAGATCCTTCAGCGTTTCGCCCAGCGGTTTTTCATCCGGCTGCGGGTTCTGGATCTTCGGTTCAACCACCTCCTCCTGCGCCACCTCGGCCACCTTCGGCAGGGCAATCAGCAGCCCCTGCAGGGAGGTGGGCGTCAGGGTGAGGTTTTTCTCCTGCCAGCGCAGGCCGGAGGTGAAATCCATTACCGACACGGTGGTGTCGTCAATTTTGACATTGACGTTGTCCAGCGCCACCCGGTAGAGCGCAATCGGGTACGGCGTGGAGAGGTTAAGCGGACCGCTGTCCTCTTCCTGCACCGGCTCGGACTTCGGCATTTTTTTCGAATCTATCGCCACGTTCACATCTTTTAGCGACAGATCGTTTACGCAGAGCTTGCTGTCCCGCAGGCAGCCCAGCTTCACCGCCAGATGGAATTCACCGGCGTTGACCGTTACGCCCGGCTGCTCATAGCGAATGTTTTTCAGACGCAGATCGCGCCAGCCACCGGTGACCTGGCCTATCTCCAGCCCCGGCACCCAGCGGTTAGCCGCGTTAAACAGCAGGTGTAAACCCGTGGTCGTTCCGACCAGAAACGCCACCGTACCAAGCAACAGCACGATAAATATCAGCACCCCGAGGCTAATCTTCTTCCATAAACTCATAATTCAGGCCCCAGACCGATGTAAAACTGTAAACCGTGTTCGTCTTTGTCACCCACCGGCACGGCAAAGTCGAGCTTGATAGGCCCGACGGGTGACTGCCAGCGCACGCCTACGCCCGCGCCGGTTTTGAAATCGCTTCTGCGGATGTCGTTAACCGCTTCACCGCCGTCAACGAACATCGCGCCCCACCACTTGCCGCTGACGTTGTACTGGTACTCCAGCGAGCCGGTTGCCAGCTTGGATGCCCCGGTGAGCTGGCCTTTGTCGTTTTCCGGCGAGATTGATTTGTACTTATAGCCACGAATACTGCGGTCGCCCCCGGCGAAGAAGCGCAGATCCGGCGGAACGCGCTCAAAATCATCGGTTTCGATCCAGCCAAGGTTGCCGCGCATCACGAAGCGGTGTTTATCCAGCAGCGTTCGGATCCAGACGTTTTGCGCCTGCACGACCGTGAAGTCCACGTCGGACCCCCACATCGTGTTGGAGTAATCGATGGAGTAGCGCTGGGAATCACCCCAGGTTGGCATCAGGCCACCGCGCGAGCGGGTACGGCTGATCATCACGCCCGGATAAAGCAGCATGGTGGTATTGGTGACGTTAGCCTGAGTAAAGTGGTCGAGACTCCAGCGCAGGTTGATGGCGCGCTGCCAGCCGCTGGAGAGATCCCAGAAGCGTGAGACCGCAAGCGTGGTGGAGTCCTGCTCGGTATCGTTCAAATCGGTGCGCTTGAAGCCGCCCTGCAGCAAATAGTATTGCTCAAGCGGGTTCTTCAGCAGCGGCATCTTGTAGCTAAAATCGAGCTGCTGCTCGGGCGCGGAGATGCTGGCGCTGGTGGTCAGGCTGTGGCCGTAGGAGTTCATCCACGGTTTTTTCCACGTCGCCTTCACCCGCGGCCCCACATCCGTGGAATAACCTACCCCGGTTTCGATGGTGTTTTCCGTGCGCGGCGAAACCACGCCGTGCAGCGGCAGAACTTTCGTTTTGCGCGATTTATCAAATTCCGGCGCAACGACCACCGAGTTAAACCAGCCGGTAGCCGACAGACGACGGTTCAGCTCGGCCAAATCGCTCGACTGGTAATAATCGCCCGTTTTGAACGGCACCAGGTTTTGCAGGTACTCTTCGCGAATTTGCGAACCTTCAAAGGTCACCGCCCCAAAGCGGTAGCGCTCGCCGCTGTCATAATCGATATCCCAGAAGGCCTGGTGTCTGTCGAGCGCCACGCCCAGCTGGCTTTTATTGAACTGGCTGTCAAAGTAACCTTTGCGCAGCGACACGCTGGTTAATGACTTTTTGAAACGATCGTAGTCGCCGTGGTTAAGCACGGTGCCGACGCGCGGGCGCGTGCTCAGCAGGTCGAGATAATCCCGGTCGGTACGCGCGTCGCCGCGCAGCACCACGTTGGTGCCGCCTATTTTTACCGGTTCCCCGGGCGAGACGCGGGCAATGAGTACCTGCCGCCCTTTAGCCGGAGGCGGACGCAGGTCGAAATCGATGGTCGGTTCGTAATACCCCAGCGCCTTTAAACCGTCGCGGATCGCATCATCCACGCGCGCGCGAAATCGCCGGTCCGGCGTCACTTCGTCACTCTGGATCGTTGACAGCTGCGCACGAACGTTTTTTTCCAGCGCCCCGGATAACCCTTCAACCTGCAAACGGACATTCGCCGCGCTGGCAACCCCGCTTGTCAGCAACAGGCTGACGAAACATAACTGGCGGATCTTTGTCACGTTTTCTCCTGAATATCCCTGTATCCACCCCTGGAAGCAAAATGAAGTGCCGTTCCACGGCTTCTCACGGCTTTACAGCCCAAAACCCAATTCGTGGGTTGAAAAAGGGTTTAACACCCAAATATTTCTTATGATTAAATCTAGACTCATTCAGCGCGTTTATTGTGTTCAATTAAACGCGCCGTGACAACCTTAACCGAAACATCGCTACCCCGGAGGCCCCACCGTGAGTTTATTCGACAAAAAGCATCTGGTTTCGCAAGCCGATGCATTACCGGGACGCAATACCCCCATGCCAGTGGCGACGTTACACGCCGTAAATCACCATTCAATGACAAACGTTCCTGATGGAATGGAGATCGCCCTGTTCGCGATGGGCTGCTTCTGGGGCGTGGAACGTCTGTTCTGGCAGCTTCCCGGCGTTTACAGTACCGCCGCAGGCTATACCGGGGGCTACACGCCAAACCCAACCTACCGCGAAGTGTGCTCCGGTGATACCGGCCACGCGGAAGCGGTGCGCGTGGTATATGACCCGGCCATCATCAGCTATGAACAGCTTCTGCAGGTGTTCTGGGAAAATCACGATCCGGCGCAGGGTATGCAGCAGGGTAACGACCACGGTACGCAGTATCGCTCCGCCATTTATCCGCTCACCCCCGAGCAGGATGCCGCCGCGCGCGCTAGCCTGGAACGCTTCCAGCAGGCCATGCATGACGCGGGCGATAAACGCCAGGTGACCACCGAAATCGCCACGGCGAAGCCGTTTTACTATGCAGAGGACGACCACCAGCAATATTTGCATAAAAATCCGTACGGCTACTGCGGGATCGGGGGCATCGGCGTGTGCCTGCCGCCACAGCTGGCCTGATTACTGCTTCAGCGCCACGCGAGCTGCGTGGCGCGTGGCGTTACTCACCGACCCGTAATCAACCGCTTTTCCCTGCAGCAGCAGGTTATAGACCGGCGCCTGTGGCCGGTTCAGGCGCGTCTGCAGCAGATGCACCGCTTCAATGCCAAGATCGCGACAGGGCACCGTTATCCCGGTGACCGGTTTATCCAGCCGGTGTTCAAGGTTCCACGCAAAATCGGTCGTAATAAGGGAGATATCTTCCGGTATCCGCAGCCCACGGCGCGCCAGCACCCTGAGTACGCCCTCCGTCATGCTGGTGCTGTTGGGGAAAATCACCTCCGGCCACTGCGCTCGGTCATGACCCGACAACCACTCGTCCAGCGCGCGCTCGGCCTCCTCTGCGGTAAACCACTCCGTCACCAGCAGGTCGCGCTGCGGCTCAAAGTTGACGTGAAAATGGCGATACGCCTCTTTGATGCCGTCCAGCCGCGCGTAGAGCGTTTCCCGCCGCAGGCAGGTCAGGGTTAATACCCGACGATGCCCCTGCTCAAAAAGATACTGCATGGCGGTAAACCCGATGGCGCGATGGTCGGGCGAAACGGAATCGAGCAGGCGATCCCTGTCGACCGAATTAATTAACACACAGGGTTTATTCAGCGTCCCGGCCAGTTTAAAAATGGTGGAATCATCAGTTCCAATGATAATTACCGCGTTAATATTTTTATGGCTCGCCTTTTCGAGGAATAGTTTTACGTCGGCATTCTGTTCTTCTAATCCGCAATAGCTCACCCAGACATTATGCGGCGCGCTGGCCTCTGCAATACCTTTGGTCACTTCCAGATAAAATATATCGCCGCGCCCCTGAAAGGTTCTTTCCGGAGCAAACACCGCAATGCCGTTAATCAGCAGACGCCCGCTGGCCATCGACTCCAGCACGCCCAGCTCCCGCGCGGTGCTGACAATGGCCTCCCGGGCCTTGTCGCTGGTATAGGATTTACCGCTTAACACCCTGGAAACGGTACTGACGGAATATCCCGTCAGGGCGGCGATCTCCTCCATTTTTAATTTTCCCGGCATTGCGTGACCTCGCTCACATTCGGTTTTTGCAAATATTTGCAGAAACAGCGCATTGATTTTAAAACCAAATTTCAATGTCGTTAGAGATTACTTAAGGAGGTTGCGAGTATTCTCACAAAAACACATTGTCGCTGCGTCATCCCTTTCTTATTTTCCGCTCATCACTCTTTTCGACTGAAATTAAGGTGTGACATGGAAAAGGTACGTTTTGGCATTATTGGAATCGGTAATATTGGTACGGTTCACGCGCGCTATTTACTGGCGGGCACCGTCAGCGACGCCTGCCTGACGGCGGTTTGCGACAATGCGCCGGAAAAGCATCCGGCGATTCGCCAGCTGACAGGCGATATTCCTCTGTTCAGCGACGCGCAGGAGATGCTCCAGAGCGGGCTTATTGACGCGGTTATCGTCGCCACTCCGCATTACGACCATCCGCGCCTGTCGATGCTGGCGATGCGCAGCGGCATTCATACCCTGTGCGAGAAACCGGCGGGGGTTTACACCGCACAGGTGCAGGAGATGAACGCCTGCGCCCGCGAGTGCGACGTGACCTTTGGCATCATGTATAACCAGCGCCCTAACCCGCTCTATCAGAAGGTTAAAGACCTGATCGACAGCGGCGAACTGGGCGAAATCCGCCGCTCCAACTGGGTAATCACCAACTGGTATCGCTCGCAGAGCTACTACAACTCCGGCGGCTGGCGCGCCACCTGGAAGGGTGAAGGCGGCGGCGTGCTGCTCAACCAGGACCCGCATCAGCTCGATCTCTGGCAGTGGCTGGTGGGGATGCCGGTGCGTCTGCGCGCGTTTTGCCAGTTCGGCAAACACCGCGATATCGAGGTTGAAGACGAGGTTACGGCCTACGCCGAATACGCCAACGGGGCCACCGGGGTGTTTATCACCACCGTCGCCGAAACGCCGGGCACCAACCGCCTGGAGATTGCAGGCGACCGCGGCAAAGTGGTCGTGGAAGAAGGCAAACTGCGCTTCTGGCGGCTGCGCGAATCCGAAACCGCATTTAACGCCCGCTGGCAGAACGGCTTCGGCGAGCCGGAGTGCTGGGAAGTCACGATCCCCGTGGCCCCGGAATACAGCGAACATCACGTCATTACCGCCAACTTCTGCGCGGCGATCCTGCGCGGCGAGCCGCTGATTGCCCCCGGTCTGGAAGGCATTCGCGGGCTGACGCTCTCCAACGCGATGCACCTTTCCACCTGGACCGACGACTGGGTGGAGCTGCCGCTCAACGAAAAACAGTATCTGCGCCTGCTTCAGCAGCGCATCGCCACCTCTGCCGACAAAGAGGCCACCAGCATCACCCTGGATGCCTCTGGCACCTGGTAACGACCGAGGAGAGAGCATGATCAATGTCGCCATCGTGGGAACAGGCAATATCTCCCATAACCATATTCAGGGCTATTTACAGTTTGGATCGCGCTGCCGGATTGTGGCGCTGGTCGATATCTACCCGGACAAGGCGCACGAGAAAAAAGTGCGCTACGGCCTGACGGACGCCCGGGTGTACGAAAGCCACCGGCAGATGCTGGAATCTGAACCCAATCTCGATATCGTTGATGTGTGTACCCCGCCCTACGTGCATGCCGGGATTAGCATTGACGCGCTTCATGCCGGCTGCAACGTGCTGTGTGAAAAACCGATGGCCGCCTCGCTGGAGGAGTGCGACGCGATGATCGCCGCCCAACAGTCGAGCGGCAAAATCCTCTCGGTGATTGCCCAGAACCGGTTTACCGACGCCTTCTGGCGGCTGAAGGCGGCGCTGGACTCCGGCCTGGCAGGGACTGTCTGCCACGCTCAGGTAGACTCCTTCTGGTGGCGCGGCCACTGCTACTACGACCTGTGGTGGCGCGGCACCTGGGTGAAAGAGGGCGGCGGCTGCACGCTTAATCACGCCGTACACCACATCGACGCCGTTCAGTGGATGCTCGGCTTCCCGTCCGAGGTGGTGGCGATGATGACCAACGTGGCGCACGACAACGCCGAGGTGGAGGATCTCAGCGCCGCCATTTTCAAATATCCCAGCGGCGCGCTCGCGCAGATCACCGCGTCGGTGGTCCATCACGGGGAAGATCAAAAAATCATTATTCAGGGCGATAAGGCGCGTATCTCCGCGCCGTGGCAGGCCTACGCCAGCGTCAGCGCCGACAACGGTTTCCCGCAGGAGGTACAGGATCGGCAGCGGGAAGCGCGGCTTAACGCCGTGTTTCAGGAGACGCCAACGCTCAAATGGACGCTGCACACCGGGCAGATCAACGACCTGCTTGATGCCATTGAGCAAGGCACGGCTCCGCTGGTCGACGGCGTGCAGGGCAAGCGTGCCCTGGAGCTGATTACGGCGATCTATAAATCGTCGATTACGCGCGCGGTGGTGTCGCTGCCAATCCTTCACGACGATCCGTTTTACCGCACCGGCGGGACCAACGCGCTCGCCCCCCGCTTTTACGAGAAATCCACCAGCGTCGCTAACTTCAGCGAAGTGGGCGCTATCCCTCTGGGCAAAGATCTGGATCGAGGAGTCTGACAATGAATAAAAATGACGGAATGAACTACGCGCCGGTCGGCAAGCCACAGCCGGTTGTGCAGGAAGGCGAGTTTGTCTTTGCCGCCGCCGCGCTCGATCACGGGCATATCTACGGCATGTGCAACGGGCTGATTGAGGCGGGTGCGACGCTGAAATGGGTCTACGATCCCGATTCAGTGAAGGTGGATGCGTTTGTGCAGCAGTATCCGCAGGTGCAAGTGGCCCGTTCGCTGGAGGTTATTCTCAGCGATGACGCGGTGCGCCTGGTGGCCGGGGCCGCCATTCCCTCCGGGCGCTGCGCGCTGGGGCTGAAAGCCATGGCCGCCGGTAAGGACTATTTTACCGACAAAGCGCCGCTGACCACCCTTGAACAGCTGGCCGACGCCAAAGCAATGGTGGAGAAGACCGGTAAAAAATACGCGGTTTACTACAGCGAACGCCTGCACGTAGAAAGCGCCGTGTTCGCCGGACAGCTGGTGCAGCAGGGGGCGATTGGCCGCGTTGTGCAGACGCTGGGCATGGGGCCACACCGTGAGGGACAGGGCCGCCCGGCGTGGTTCTACGATCGCCGCGACTTCGGCGGCATCCTCTGCGACATCGGCAGCCACCAGATCGAGCAGTTCCTGTTTTACACCGGCAACCACGAGGCCCACATCGTTGCCAGCCAGGTGCGCAACGTGAACCATCCGCAGTACCCGGCGTTTGAAGATTTCGGTGACGCGATGATCAAAGGTGAGAACGGCGCGAGCGGCTATTTCCGCTGTGACTGGTTCACCCCGGACGGGCTGTCGACCTGGGGCGACGGACGGCTGACGCTGCTGGGTACCGAGGGGTATATCGAGATCCGCAAGTACGTCGATTTGACCCGCGGCGAGCAGGACGTGGTGTACCTCGTCAACAAGGAGGGCGAGTTCCGCTACCCCGTTGCCGGGCAGGTCGGGTTCCCGTTCTTTGGCGAACTGATCCTCGACTGCCTGCACCGCACGGAAAACGCCATGACCCAGGCGCACGCCTTTAAGGCCGCCGAGCTGTGCGTGAAGGCGCAAATGCTCGCGAACGCGGCAGGATAAGGGAGACGCCGATGGACATCCTTAACAGCGCCATTATCGGCTGCGGGGCCATTCACAGCTGCCATGTGAACGCCCTGCGTCAGATCCCCAACGTCGCGCTGCGCGCGCTGGCCGATACCGACAGCGTGAAAGGGCTGAAGCTGGGAATGGCCTATCAGTGCCGCTTTTATCAGGATTACCGGGAGATGCTGCTCGATGACACCCTCGACGTGGTGCATATCTGCACGCCCCATTTCGAGCATAAAAACATGATCCTGGCGGCGCTTAACGCCGGTAAGCACGTATTTTGCGAAAAACCGGTGGTGATGAACAGCAGCGAACTGGCCGACATCATGGCGGCCACCGCGCAGGCGACCGGCAAGCTCGGCGTGTGCTACCAGAACCGGCTCAACCCGACCAGCCTGCGCATCCGTAAAGAGCTGGAGGACGGCGGGCTGGGGAGAATGCTGAGCATCCGGGCGGTGCTCACCTGGTCCCGGTCGGGGGCGTATTACACCGACAGTCCCTGGCGCGGTCGCCTGGCAACGGAGGGCGGCAGCCTGCTGATTAACCAGGCCATTCACACCCTCGACTTGATGCAGTGGTTCGCAGGCGGCGTCACCCGGCTAAAAGGGGTGGTCGACAGCGGCGAGCTGGCCGACGTGACCGAAGGAGAGGACAGCGCGATGGCCACGCTGCACTTTGCCAACGGCGCGCGCGGGCTGTTTTACGCCAGCAACTGCAATACCACGGACTCGCCCCTGCTGCTGGAGATCCACTGCGAGCACGGCACGCTGCAGCTTAATGACAACACCCTCTGGCGGATCGCGTCCGGGGAGCGCATCCGGCTGGCGAGCGACGCTGCCCCGGACGGCACGGCCAAAAGCTACTGGGGGCTGGGCCACCAGCAGGCGATCCGCCGCTTTTATCACGCCCTTCTTCACCCGGAGGTCACGGACTACACCGATATCCGCGCCGCCGGACACTCACTCAGGCTTGTGGAGGCAATTTATAGGTCATCTCAACTACGGCAATGGATAGATATCACCCACTAAATCGTAATTTGCATTCCAGAACTTAATAAAAATACGACCCGAAAACGGGTCATTCATTACCCTACACTGGACAATATTATGGTCAAACCAACTGAACCTAGAGTTGGTTATGGCGTGGCGCTTGGCTACGGCATAACCGATCTGTTTGGCGGAGGCGCTTTCGCCATTATCGGCACCTGGCTGTTATTTTTTTACACTACCTATTGCGGGTTGTCGGTCGTCGAGGCCGGCTCCATCTTTGCCATCGCCCGCGTCATTGATGCCCTCTTAAGCCCGATTATGGGCTACGTTACCGATAATTTCGGTGATACCTGGCTCGGGCGTAAGTTCGGGCGGCGGCGCTTCTTTCTATTGCTGAGTTCGCCCCTAATGTTTCTCTATGCCCTGCTGTGGCTGACGGACATGGGCTACTGGTACTACCTTGGCACCTATCTGTCCATCGAGCTGCTGTCGGCGATGGTGCTGGTGCCGTGGGAAACGCTGGCGGCAGAGATGACCAACCGCTACGAGGAGCGTAGCCGCCTCTCCGGGGTACGGATGATCTGCTCGCAGCTGGGGGGCTTTTTAGCGGTCTCCGTTCCCGGCGTTATCATGCAATTTACCGGCAAAGATAATCCGTTTACCTATACCCTCACCGGGCTGATATTTTCCTGCGTCTTCTGTATCGCGGTCTTTATTACCTGGTTTACCACCTGGGAAGCCAAAGACGTACAGCAGGAGTCCAGCTTTAAGGTCGATAATCAGCGCAGCAGCGGTCTCGTCAACCATTTAAAATATCTGGTGCTCGATCTCTTCTCGTCCTTCCGTATTCGGGCGTTCCGGCTGCATATCATGATTTATATCTTCTCGTTTACCGCCATGGACGTGTTTGGCTCAGTCTTTACCTACTACGTGGTGTATTGCCTGAGTCAGGATGCCGCCGCCGTGTCCGGCTGGCTGAGTATTGCCGCCTTTGCTTCAGTGCCGGGAACCTATGGCTTTATGCTGCTGTTAAACCGGCTCAACATGACCCCTTCCGCCGCGCTGCGGTTCTCCTACGGCTGTATTTTCTGCGTGCTGGCGTTTCTGTTTACGGTCTATCTCACCAAAACGCAGGTGCCAACCCTGGTGTTCTCGGCGGTCTTTATCCTGCTGGGTGCCGCGCGTTCCGGGCTTTATTACATCCCCTGGAACATCTACAGCTTTATTCCCGATATTGATGAAATGGTCACGCAGCAGCGCCGCGAAGGAATTTTTGCAGGCGTGATGGTGCTGACGCGCAAAAGTACCGTGGCAATTGCCATCATGATTATCGGCCTGGTGTTGCAGGAGTCTGGTTTCGTGAAAGGCAGCGGCGCGCAGCCGGAAAGCGCGCTGAACGCCATCATCGGGCTGATGATCTTCGCCACGGCGGCGCTGCTGGCGGTGAGTTTCTTCACCACCTACCGGTTCAAACTCACCCGGGAAACCCACAAAACGCTGCTCAGGGAGATTGCCCGCCGCAAGCTTGGCGGTGATTACCGCGACTGCGACGACACTACCCGCGTCGTCATCAAGCAGCTTACGGGCTATGAGTATGACGAAGTGTGGGGAGGCGATGCCACGCGTCGCACGACAGGAAACGTTAGCCTGTCAGGCGCAAAATAGGCGCTCAGGGTAGACTGCCGGGCCGCCAATGGCCCGGCTCCTGCCATAGCTGTCGTGACGAAACCGTGACCTCTGGCAGATTTACAGGTCTTTACGCTATACTACCGCTGAAATAATCGGCTCAACGCTACGAGCCGTGTTCTATGTGTCTTCACACAAACGTAATCAACTTCCCTTCCGAGGATCTGGCTGAAGCCGGATAAACTATGTTAAACAGTATTTTAGTAATACTTTGTCTTATTGCGGTCAGTGCATTTTTCTCGATATCCGAGATCTCGCTGGCCGCCTCCCGTAAAATCAAACTCAAGCTGCTTGCCGACGAGGGCAACATCAATGCATCACGCATTCTGAAGATGCAGGAAAACCCCGGCATGTTCTTTACCGTGGTGCAGATTGGCCTGAACGCGGTCGCCATTCTGGGCGGTATCGTGGGCGATGCGGCGTTCTCGCCGGTATTCCACGGCCTGTTCTCACGCTACTTTTCACCGGAACTCTCCGAGCAGTTGAGCTTCATCCTCTCCTTCTCGCTGGTGACGGGCCTGTTCATTTTGTTTGCGGATTTAACCCCGAAACGCATCGGTATGATTGCGCCTGAAGCCGTGGCTTTGCGTATCATCAACCCGATGCGCTTCTGCCTGTTCCTGTTCCGCCCGCTGGTCTGGTTCTTCAACGGTCTGGCCAACAGCATCTTCCGCCTGTTCAAAATCCCGATGGTGCGTAAAGACGACATCACCTCTGACGATATCTACGCGGTCTTCGAAGCGGGAGCCCTGGCGGGCGTGCTGCGTAAGCAGGAGCACGAGCTTATCGAGAACGTATTTGAACTGGAATCCCGTACCGTGCCGTCGTCCATGACCGGACGTGAAAACGTGATTTGGTTCGATCTGCACGAAGACGAACAGAGCCTGAAGCAAAAAGTCGCAGAACATCCGCACTCTAAGTTCCTGGTTTGTAATGAAGACATTGACCACATCATCGGTTACGTCGACTCCAAAGACCTGCTGAACCGGGTGCTGGCGAATCAGAGCCTGGCGCTCAACAGCGGCGTGCAGATCCGCAATACCCTGATTGTGCCGGACACCCTGACGCTCTCTGAAGCGCTGGAAAGTTTCAAATCCGCCGGGGAAGACTTCGCGGTGATCATGAACGAATACGCGCTGGTGGTGGGCATTATCACCCTCAACGACGTAATGACCACGCTGATGGGCGACCTGGTCGGCCAGGGGCTGGAAGAGCAAATCGTTCAGCGTGATGACAACTCATGGCTGATTGACGGCGGTACGCCAATTGAAGACGTGATGCGCGTGCTGGATATCGACGAGTTCCCGCAGTCCGGCAATTACGAGACCATCGGCGGCTTTATGATGTTCATGCTGCGCAAAATCCCGAAACGCACCGACTCGGTGAAGTTCTCCGGGTTTAAGTTTGAAGTGGTGGATATTGATAACTACCGCATCGACCAGCTGCTGGTGACGCGCATTGACAACAAACCGACCGTGCTGGTGCCAAAGCTGCCGGATGCGGAAGAGAAGGTCTCGGCATAACGTGCCTGTCCCCACAAACATCAACGGCTCCCATCGGGAGCCGTCTTTTTATCTACTACTGCTTATTTACTACTGCATAGCACGTTGGTTAAGCCATCTCAGTTTGCAGACGCATAACCTGACGGTTGACTTCGGACATCACAGAAAAATGCTGTTTGTCCTTCACTTTTGGGATAAGGATTTTGCCCTTATCGAACTCAAAAGCGCCAACATCCTTGATGTACAACCGTCCACGGAACAGGATCTTCACGTACTTCGCCACCTGAAGCGGGTTGTAGCGTTGGAAAATTTTCATTCTTGTCTCTCCTGCGAATCATACGCTCTTGCGGCGCCACAATCGGCCCGACTGTCCGGAGCGCAAATTTTATTGCCCAATGACTATAGACCAGAACCTCGTTGTTACCCAGTGTGCATAAGTTTATTTACCGTATGATTACAATTAATCAGAATAATCTTTGCAAACCGTGACTGGGCGCAGTATAAGCCGTCGTTTTTTCATGGATATGTGCGTTCACCCGCAAACTGGCATCGGGATTGCGGGAAAACCTCATTGATCGCACTTATGATTAAAAGTGCATGACCAAGTGGTCGGATCACCAGCAAATAATAAGGAAACACCATGACCCTACGTAGCATCCTGGGAGCAGCATGTCTGCTTCTGCCCCTGTGGGCTTGCGCGCACAACATTGAAAAAGGACAACGCGTACCGCCAGTCGGTATTGCAGACCGGGGAGAATTGATTCTCGACAATGATAAGTTTAGCTACAAACCCTGGAATAGCGCGCAGCTCGCAGGGAAAGTGAGAGTTGTACAACATATTGCTGGCCGTACATCGGCAAAAGAGAAAAACGCAACCCTGGTGGAAGCGATCAAGACCGCAAAACTGCCGCATGACCGCTACCAGACCACCACGATTGTGAACACCGACGATGCCATTCCCGGCTCCGGGATGTTTGTGCGCTCAAGCCTTGAGAGCAATAAAAAGCTCTACCCCTGGTCGCAGTTTATCGTCGACAGCAACGGTGTGACGCGTAAGGCCTGGGCGCTTGACGAAGAAAGCTCGGCGATTATGGTGCTGGATAAAGAGGGCCGCGTGCAGTGGGTGAAAGACGGGGCGCTGACGCAGGATGAGGTGCAGCAGGTCGTCGCCCTGCTGCATAAGCTGCTGGATTAGTATAGCGAAACGCGAAAGCCGGGATTGAGGAAAGACTCGCGCGGGGTGTAGTCCAGCGGCTTGCCCTGCCAGTCGTGGACATGTGCCCCGGCCGCCGCGGCAACCGCGTGGCCTGCCGCCGTGTCCCAGACGTTGGTTGGCCCGAAACGCGGATAAAGCTGCGCCTGCCCTTCTGCCACCAGGCAGAACTTCAGCGAAGAGCCAATCGAGGTGGTCTGGTGCTCACCCAGCTGTTGCAGATATTCCTGCAGCTCGCTGTCGCTGTGCGAACGGCTGATGACCACCAGCGGCGGACGCGCATCGCGGACCTGGATCTGCTTGCGCACGCCGCACTCCTCTTTCCAGGCCTTACCTTCTGCCGCGCTGTACATCACGTTCATGACCGGCGCGTAGACCACCCCCAGCACCGCTTTGCCTTTTTCAATCAGGGCAATATTGACCGTGAATTCCCCGTTACGCTTAATAAACTCTTTGGTGCCGTCCAGCGGGTCCACCAGCCAGTAACGCTGCCAGTGCTGGCGCTCATCCCAGCTTTGCGGGGCTTCTTCTGATAACACGGGGATATCTGGCGTTAGCGCCTGCAGGCCTTTCAGAATAATGCCATGCGCCGCGATATCCGCCGCCGTCACCGGGGAGTCGTCCGCTTTGCTGACCACGTCCATCGGCGTTGTACCGTCGTAAACCTGCATGATGGCATCACCCGCATCCCGTGCGAGCTGACAAATTTTATCTAACATTCTCCACCTCTTCGTTAACGCAGTGGGCATAACTTATTGTTTTAGTTATATCGTAATGTGAACAATTCCGCTATCTGTGAAGCAATCCCGGTTAAATCATCCTCATTTCTGGCAGGATTCACACTTCTGTAAGCAACGCACTATAGATACATATTCTTTTGTGGCCTGGATCGAAAAAAGGACTCCTGTGATGATTAAGTTTAGCGCAACCCTTCTGGCAACGCTGATTGCAGCAAGCGTACAGGCGGCGACGGTGGATCTTCGGATCCTGGAAACGACCGACCTGCACAGCAACATGATGGACTTCGATTACTACAAAGATACGCCTACTGAAAAATTTGGACTGGTACGCACCGCAAGTTTGATCAACGCCGCCCGGGGCGAAGTGAAAAACAGCGTGCTGGTCGATAACGGAGATGTGATCCAGGGCAGCCCGCTCGGGGATTACATGGCGGCGAAAGGGATAAAAAAAGGGGAGATCCACCCGGTCTATAAAGCGATGAACACCCTGGATTATACCGTCGGTAACCTCGGCAACCACGAGTTCAACTACGGCCTGACGTACCTTCACGATGCGCTCGCTGGCGCGAAATTCCCGTACGTTAACGCCAATATCATCGACGTTAAGACTCAAAAGCCCCTGTTCACCCCTTACCTGATTAAAGAGACCCAGGTGGTCGATAAAGACGGTAACACCCAGACGCTGAAAATTGGCTATATCGGTTTTGTCCCGCCGCAAATCATGACGTGGGATAAAGCGAACCTCGACGGGAAGGTGACGGTGAACGACATCACCGAGACCGCGCGCAAATACGTACCGGAGATGCGCGAGAAAGGGGCCGATGTGGTGGTCGTTGTCGCCCACTCTGGCCTGTCAGCCGATCCGTATCAGGTCATGGCGGAAAACTCGGTCTACTACCTGAGTGAAGTGAAAGGCGTGGATGCGATTCTGTTTGGTCACGCCCACGCGGTCTTCCCGGGGAAAGATTTCGCCAGTATCAAAGGCGCGGATATCGACAAGGGCACGCTCAACGGCGTGCCGTCGGTGATGCCGGGCATGTGGGGAGACCATCTTGGCGTGGTGGATCTGGTTCTTAATAACGACAGCGGCAGCTGGAAGGTGATTCAGTCGAAAGCCGAAGCGCGCCCGATCTACGACGCAGCTGCCAAAAAATCGCTGGCGGGTGAGGATAAAAAGCTGGTCGAGGTGCTGAAGGATGACCATGACGCCACGCGTGAATTCGTCAGCAAGCCGATTGGTAAATCAGCCGATAACATGTACAGCTTCCTGGCGCTGGTGCAGGACGACCCGACCGTTCAGGTGGTTAACATGGCGCAGAAAGCCTACGCCGAACACTATATTCAGGGCGATCCGGACCTGGCAAAACTGCCGGTGCTCTCCGCTGCCGCGCCGTTCAAGGTGGGCGGGCGCAAGAACGATCCGGCCAGCTACGTTGAGGTTGAAAAAGGCCAGCTCACCTTCCGTAACGCCGCCGATCTTTATCTCTACCCGAACACGCTGGTCGTGGTGAAAGCGACGGGCAGCGAGGTGAAGGAGTGGCTGGAGTGCTCCGCCGGGCAGTTTAACCAGATTGACCCGAACAGCAGCAAGCCGCAGTCGCTGATCAACTGGGACGGGTTCCGCACCTACAACTTCGACGTGATCGACGGCGTGAAATACCAGATTGATGTCACCCAACCCGCAAAATATGACGGCGAGTGCCAGGCCATTCATCCGCAGGCGGAGCGCATCAAGAACCTGACCTTCAACGGCAAGGCTATCGATCCGAATGCGACCTTCCTCGTCGTGACCAATAACTATCGTGCCTACGGCGGGAAGTTTGCCGGCACGGGTGACGACCACATCGCCTTTGCCTCACCGGACGAGAACCGCTCGGTGCTGGCGGCGTGGATCGGCGCAGAATCGAAGAAAACGGGCGCAATTCATCCGGCGGTCGACAACAACTGGCGTCTGGCACCGATCCACAGCGATACGCCGCTGGATATCCGCTTTGAAACCTCTCCGTCTGATAAGGCGGCCACGTTTATCAAGGACAAGGCGCAGTATCCGATGAAAAAGGTGGCGACCGATGATATCGGGTTCGCGATTTATCAGGTAGACCTGAGCAAGTAGCGGTGATTGTGTCGGGTGGCGCTTCGCTTACCCGACCTACGCGATCGTGTAGGCCGGGTAAGGCGAAGCCGCCACCCGGCTTTTACGCCGCCCGCTCATCCCGGTTCGCCAGTACCTGCGGCGTGTTCAGTTCTATCCAGTCGGCCAGCGCGGCCACCTTCTCGCTCACCTCAATGCCTAACGGCGTGAGGCTATATTCCACGTGCGGCGGTACGACCGGATACGAAACCCGGTCGACAAACCCGTCCTGTTCCAGCGCCTGCAGCGACTGGGCCAGCATCTTTTCGCTCACCCCGCCCATCTTGCGCCGCAGATCGCTGAAGCGATGCGTCCCCTGGCGTAGCGCCACGAGGATCAGCACGCCCCAGCGGCTGGTGACATGCTTGAGCACGTCACGGGAAGGGCACTGCTCAGCAAAGAGATTTCCGTCGCGCATTTGCTCGCTGAGCGTCGGTATCGTCATTTTCATACTTACCTTTTTGTACGTACTTACTAAAAGTTAGTGATGGTGATAGTGTGCCATAACACCAGACAAACACGAAGGAGAATGATCATGATCGCGATTACCGGCGCAACCGGCCAGCTTGGCCACCTCGTTATTGAACAGCTGTTAAAAACCGTTCCGGCGAAACAGATTGTCGCCATTGTGCGTAACCCGGCGAAAGCCGACGCGCTGAGCCAGCAGGGAGTGGTGGTTCGCCAGGCGGATTACGCTGACGAAGCCGCGTTCACCGCCGCGCTGGGCGGCGTGGATAAACTGCTTTTAATCTCCTCCAGCGAAGTGGGCCAGCGCGCCGCGCAGCATCAGAACGTGATTAACGCCGCCAAAGCCGCCGGAGTGAAATTTATTGCCTACACCAGCCTGCTGCATGCGGATACCTCGCCGCTGGGCCTGCACGTTGAGCACGTACAAACCGAAAAAGCGCTGGCAGAGTCCGGCGTGCCTTACGCTCTGCTGCGCAACGGCTGGTATACCGAAAACTATCTGGCAAGCGTGCCACCGGCCCTTGAGCACGGCGTGTTTATCGGCGCGGCGGGTGAAGGCAAAATTGCCTCTGCGACCCGTGCGGATTACGCCGCGGCCGCCGCAAAAGTGATTTCAGAAGAGGGCCACGCTGGCAAGGTTTATGAGCTGGCGGGCGATAACGCCTGGACGCTGAGCGAGCTGGCGGCTGAGCTGAGCAAACAGAGCGGGAAAAAGGTGGCCTACCAAAACCTGAGCGAAGCAGATTTTGCCGCCACACTGAAGGGCGCAGGCCTGCCTGCCGGTCTCGCGGATATGCTGGCTGACTCCGACACTGGCGCATCGAAAGGCGGTCTGTTCGACGACAGCCGTACGCTCAGTAACCTGATTGGTCGCCCGACAACACCGCTGGCGCAGAGCATCAGCGCCATCCTGTAATTGTTACGGCCTGGTTATTTTTTGTGGCATCCCCACGGGTCATCTCTGATAATAACGAGATGACCCACAAGGAGGCTCACCGTGCAAGGCGTACCCGATCAGTTCACCGATGAGAGAGACAGCGCGCGCTTTCGCCAGCTGCCGCAGCTGCCGGGCCTCGAGCTTTATCACGCGCATATCTCCGGCTACGCCTTTGAGCCTCACACCCACGAAGCCTTCGGCATCGGCACTATCGAGACCGGTGCCGAGCGCTTTCGCTACCGCGGCACGCAGCACCTTGCGCCGGAAAAATCCGTTGTCACCATGAACCCGGACGAGATCCACACCGGCGAGTCCGCTACGGAAGATGGCTGGCGCTACCGGATGGTCTATATCGAACCCGGACTACTGGAAGAGGTGACCGGCCTGCGCCACTGGTGGTTTAGCGACGTGACCCGCTACGACCCCGTGCGTTCGCAGCGAATTGGCCAGCTGATCTACGGCCTGTGGCATACGCAGGATCCGCTGGCGCAAAAAGGCCTGCTGCTGACGTTGATTGAGAGCTTCCAGCCCCTCGCCCGCCACGCGCCGGTGGTTCAGGAAGGCGCGCACCGCTTCGAGCGCGTGCGCGAGTATCTGCACGACAACTACATGCACTCCCTGACGCTCGACGAGCTGGCAAACGTGGTCTCGCTTAGCCCTTACCATTTTCAGCGCCAGTTCAAAGCCCATTTTCACGTGACGCCGCACCAGATGCTGATGGCTATCCGCCTGTGGCGCGCCAAGGCATTTCTCACCCAGGGCATGCCCGCCGCCGACGTGGCTGCCGCTACCGGGCTAACCGATCAGTCGCATTTAACCCGCGCCTTTACCCACCGCTACGGCATTACGCCCGTGCGTTACCAGAAACAGGTTACGTCGCGTTAATGCGCAACCTCATACAATACGCACACATTTTCCCCTCCTACACTGGATGTTGAACAATTCAATGTGGATGGAAAAATGATTAGCGGCGTGTTGTATGCCCTGCTTGCAGGTCTGATGTGGGGGCTGATTTTTGTCGGCCCTCTGATCGTGCCGGAGTATCCGGCCATTTTACAGTCCACCGGACGCTACCTGGCGCTGGGGCTGATCGCTATCCCGCTGGCGTGGCTGGGCCGTGAGCGGCTCCGGCAGTTGAGCCGCCGGGACTGGTGGACGGCGCTGGGGTTAACCATGATGGGTAACCTTATCTACTACGCCTGCCTGGCAAGCGCCATTCAGCGCACCGGCGCGCCCGTTTCGACCATGATTATCGGCACGCTGCCAGTCGTTATTCCTGTGTTCGCAAATCTGCTTTACAGCCAGCGGGATGGCAAACTGGCGTGGTCGAAGATGCTGCCCGCTCTGGTGTGCATTGCCGTGGGGCTGATATGCGTGAATGTTGCCGAGCTGCGTCACGGGCTGGCCGACTTCAGCTTATGGCGCTACGGTTCGGGAATTTTTTTAGCCTTCATTTCTGTCGTGTGCTGGGCGTGGTATGCCCTGCGCAACGCGCGCTGGCTGCGGGAAAATCCCGACAAACATCCGATGATGTGGGCGACAGCGCAGGCGCTGGTGACGCTCCCTGTCTCGTTGGTGGGCTATGCCGGGGCGTGTCTCTGGCTGGGGAGCCAGCAGTCGGCATTCGCTCTGCCGTTGGGGCCGCGCCCGTGGGTATTCGTCGGGCTGATGATTGCCATTGCGGTGCTGTGTTCATGGGTGGGTGCGCTGTGCTGGAATATCGCCAGCCAGAAGTTGCCGACGGTGATCTTAGGGCCGCTGATTGTCTTTGAAACCCTCGCCGGGCTGCTCTACACCTTCCTGATGCGCCAGAGCGTGCCGCCGCTGTTAACGGCCTGCGGGATCGCGTTGCTGGTGATTGGGGTGGTGATAGCGGTGAGGGCGAAGCCGGAAAAACCGAGGGTTGTTCCGGCGTCGGAGGTGTGAGCTTTTCGCCGGGTGGCGGCTGGCCTTACCCGGCCTGGAATGTTCTCGAACGTAGGCCGGGTAAGCGGCATGATGTTAAAACGTTTCCCAGTTCGCTTCAGATGCCGTCGCGACGGGCTGCGCTTTTGGTGCGTAGGTTTTCACCGGGGCCGCTTTCACCGCCTGGCTGCGGGTAATCTTAAACACCGCCACCGCGTCGTTCAGGCGAGCGGCCTGATCTTCCAGCGCCGCCGCTGCTGCCGCAGACTCCTCCACCAGCGAGGCGTTCTGCTGCGTCACGCGGTCCATCTCGGCTACCGCCTGGCCGACCTGATCAATACCGCGGCTCTGCTCGTCAGACGCCGAGGCGATTTCACCCATGATGTCGGTGACGCGGGTTACCGCGCTGACGATCTCCGCCATGGTCGCACCGGCCTCGTTGACCAGCTGTGAGCCTGCGCTGACGCGCTCGCCGGAATCATCAATCAATCCTTTGATCTCTTTTGCCGCCTGCGCGCTGCGCTGGGCAAGCGTACGAACTTCGCCCGCAACGACCGCAAAGCCGCGGCCCTGCTCGCCCGCACGTGCCGCTTCAACTGCCGCGTTCAGCGCCAGAATGTTGGTCTGGAAGGCAATACCGTCAATCACGTTGGTAATCTGCGCGATTTTGCTGGAACTAGTGGCGATCTCATCCATCGTGCGCACCACACCCTCTACCACGTTGCCGCCCTTCTTCGCGGTGGAGGACGCATCCAGCGCCAGACGGGACGCCTGACGGGCGTTATCGGCGTTTTGCTTCACGGTCGCGGTGAGCTGTTCCATGCTGGCGGCGGTTTCTTCCAGCGACGCGGCCTGCTGCTCGGTACGGGAAGAGAGATCGTTGCTGCCCGCAGAGATTTCACCCGCGCCGGTATAGATTGTGTCTGCGCCTTCACGCACCACCCCGACCGTGTTCGCCAGCGACGTTTGCATCTCCTGAACGTTGCGCGCCAGTACGGCCATCTCATTCTTACCCTGCGCCTGAATCGGCTGGGTCAAATCCCCTGCGGCGATAGCGCGGATATGCTGAATCACCTCGTCCAGCGGCAGCAGCAGCACGCGACGCATCGCTATCCAGCTGGAGATAATCACTGCAATCACCAGAAGCATCACCGCCGAGAGGATCCACAGAATGCGCTTATAGTCGCTTTCATTATCCTGGATACCTTTACTGGTCAGCGCAGCCTGCGCTTCACGCCACTCGCGATACACCTTTTGCATCGCCGTCTGCTTCTGTTCAGCATTTTGCTTGAACATATCTTCCAGATTGCCCTGGGCCAGCAGAACGTTCATTTGCGTCAGCGTGGCGGAGTAAATGCGATACTGCTCTTCCAGCCGGTCAGCCAGTTTTTCATCCATACCCGGCGTTTCAGGCAGCGCGTAATATTTGTCGTAATGCGCCTGCGCATCGGCCAGCAGGTTTTTCGCGGTGGTCACCAGCTCGTTCAGCTGCCCGCCGTTAATTTGATTCGCCATGCTGCTTTGCAGACGCAGCATGCCGCGGTTCAGGGTCACGCGTGCCTGGTTCAAGCTGATCCACGCGTCGGTAAACTCCGCCACGTTCTGGCTGGAAAGCTGAGAAACGGTGAAGTTCTCTTTATCGTTATTCAGCGCATTAATGAAAATGCCCGCAGAGATCAGTTGCATGATGCCGAGCACCAGCAGCACTGAAATCAGAAGGGTTATGACTTTTATACGTTTAAACATGCGTTGCCTTTTTATATGCAGGTATTGTCCGACGTGTATCTATCGGCAGGCGCGGCAGGTTGTTTACTGTTTCTCCACCTTTAAAAACTTTCGAAAGCCATTTCCTGCATTCATTCAGCAAGTTAACTAAGAGGATTTTTTTGTGATCGCCGTCGTGTTTTACCCTTGCCCCTAAAGGGTTATAGCTTCGTCTTAAAGATGCATTTAAAATGCATCTTATATTATTGATGATGAGGTAACTGCTATGGCCTTCCGCGACCAACCCCTCGGCGAGCTGGCGCTCTCCATCCCACGCGCTTCTGCGCTGTTTCGTAAATACGACATGGATTACTGCTGCGGCGGTAAGCAAACGCTGGCGCGTGCCGCAGCGCGCAAAGAACTGGATGTCGGGGTTATCGAAGCCGAGCTGGCAAAACTGGCCGAGCAGCCTGTCGAAAAAGACTGGCGTACAACCGCGCTGGCCGACATCATCGACCACATCATCGTGCGTTACCACGACCGTCACCGCGAACAACTGCCAGAGCTGATCCTGCAGGCGACCAAGGTTGAGCGTGTACATGCCGACAAACCGTCCGTCCCGCGCGGGCTGGCGAAATACCTCTCCATGCTGCACGAAGAGTTGTCCAGCCATATGATGAAAGAAGAGCAGATCCTCTTCCCGATGATCAAACAGGGAATGGGCAGCCAGGCCATGGGGCCCATCAGCGTGATGGAAAGCGAACATGACGACGCGGGCGAACTGCTGGAAGTGATTAAACACACCACCAACAACGTCACCCCGCCGCCGGAAGCCTGTACAACGTGGAAAGCGATGTACAACGGCATTAACGAAATGATCGACGACCTGATGGAACACATCAGCCTTGAGAACAACGTTCTGTTCCCGCGTGCCCTCGCAGGCGAATAAAAAAAGGCGCCCGAGAGCGCCTTCATGAAGTCCGAATTCGGCCACACCTGGTGTGGCCTTTTTTTTTACTTACGCATGCCAGCCATACGTTTTTTGCCGATAAACAACCAGCCCAGCCCCAGCGCGATAAACCACAGCGGCGTGACGATCAACGCCTGACGGGTATCATCTTCCAGCGTCAGCAGCACCAGCACGAACACGAAGAAGGCCATGCATACCCAACACATCAGCTTGCCCAGCGGCATCTTGTAGATTGATTTCTCATGCAGATGAGGACGCTGTTTGCGGTACACCAGATAGGAGCACAGGATGATGGTCCAGACGAACATGAACAGGATCGCCGAGACCGTGGTGATCATCGTGAACGCCCCGATCACGCTTGGGTTAACGTAAAGCATCACCACGCCGCCCAGCAGGCAGATACAGGAGAAGGTCAGCCCTTTAGCCGGTACCGCGCGCTTAGAGAGTTTGGCAAACGCGCTCGGCGCGACGCCTTCCTGCGCCAGACCAAACAGCATACGGCTGGTCGAGAACACGCCGCTGTTGGCAGACGAGGCCGCTGAGGTCAGTACCACGAAGTTGATCAGGCTCGCTGCCGCAGGCAGCCCCACCAGCACGAACAGCTCTACGAACGGGCTCTTGGTTGGCACCACCGAGCTCCACGGCGTGACGGACATGATAATAATCAGCGCGAACACGTAGAACATGATGATACGAATCGGAATCGAGTTGATGGCGCGCGGCAGGGATTTCTCCGGATCTTTAGTTTCCGCCGCCGTGGTTCCGACCAGCTCAATCCCCACGAACGCGAATACCGCAATCTGGAAACCAGCAAAGAAGCCGCTGATGCCTTTCGGGAACCAGCCGCCGTCATTCCACAGGTGAGCAAATGACGCCTGAACGCCGGTTGGTGACTGGAAGTGCGTCAGTACCATCACCAGGCCGACCACGATCAGCGCGACGATAGCGACGATTTTGATCATCGCGAACCAGAACTCCATCTCACCGAACATTTTTACGGTGGCCAGGTTCAGGGTCAGTAGCAGGACAATCACCGCCAGCGAGGCCACCCAGTCCGACAGACCGGGGAACCAAAATTGTGCATACGCCGTGATGGCGACGACGTCCGCCATGCCGGTCACTACCCAGCAGAACCAGTAGGTCCAGCCGGTGAAATAGCCCGCCCAGGGGCCGAGCAGATCGGAAGCAAAGTCGCTAAAGGATTTGTATTCGAGGTTCGAGAGCAGCAATTCACCCATTGCACGCATCACGAAAAAGAGCATAAAACCGATAATCATATAAACGAAGATGATCGACGGCCCGGCAAGGCTAATGGTTTTGCCCGACCCCATAAACAGCCCGGTACCGATGGCACCCCCAATGGCAATAAGCTGGATATGACGGTTTGTGAGATTTCGCCGTAGCGACTGTTCAGACGCCGCCTCTTCAGCGGCGGCGACTTTAACCTGATCTACCATGTGATATTTTCCTGTATATGCCTGTCTGTGTTGTTAAGGCTCTTCTGGCCTTTAAATACGTCAAAAAATTGACGGTCCCTGCGTAAGGACTCATCGATATTAGGTAAGAATCGGCGGGATGAATACTATGATTTGGATATTATGTTAATAATATGTTTAAAGTGAGTGTCATATCACTCATACAACGCGAAACAGCTCACAAAAATACACGCAACTGTTTTGTTTGCAAGATAAAATGTTGATTCCGGCGTAACTATAGGTTTTCTCGCTATTTTCCTCTCCCCAGGCGGAGAGAGGAAAATAAGAAAAGCCGATTACAGGATTTCCAGCAGCTCGACTTCAAAGACCAGGGTGCTGAATGGCGGGATGGATGCGCCTGCACCACGTTCACCATAGGCCAGGTTTTGAGGAATAGTCAGTTCCCATTTGGAACCCACTGGCATCAGGGTCAGCGCTTCGATCCAGCCTGCGATAACGCCGTTGACCGGGAATTCAGCCGGTTCACCGCGCTGTACGGAGCTGTCGAACACGGTGCCGTCGATAAGCTTACCGGTATAATGTACGCGAACGTGGTCGGTACGCGCCGGGATAGCGCCGTCGCCCTGCTTGATCACGCGGAACTGCAGGCCAGACTCGGTGCTGTTCACGCCTTCACGCTCACGGTTTTCTTCCAGATATTTCACGCCATCTGCTGCCATCTCTTCGAAGCGCGCGCGACGCACGGCGTCAGCACGTTCATGAATTTCACGCAGCGCGCGGTGAACAACGTCAACCGGAACGGCCGGGTGATTGCCTTCCAGCGCGTCAGCGATACCCGCCACCAGCGCTTCCGGTAACAGACCTTCCAGGCCGGATTCGCTCAGCTGCTGTCCTACCTGCAAGCCGATGCCGTAGCTTGCCTGCGCTTCGATAGTGTCAAAAGTCGGGGTGGTCATGGGTTTTCCTTCCATCACATTTAAAGTAGCGGGCAGCATATCAGCCATGCTCTTATGGGTAAAACTTTGTCTTAAGTAAAGGTGACAAACCGCAGCGAAACAGAAACAATAGAGGGGACCAGGATTAATCCCGAACTGATGTCACGGATGTCGGGTTTGCCACGCCGTTCAGGCAGTTAGCGAACTATACTTCGGAGCACAGGATAAAAAGACGCGGAGCAGGAGGAGAGCCATGCCCGGGCGATTTGAACTGAAACCTACCCTGGCGAAAATCTGGCATGCGCCGGACAATTTTCGCCTCATGGACCCGCTGCCTCCTCTGCACCGCAGAGGGATCATCATTGGCGCGCTGCTGGTCATCGTTGGCTTCCTGCTTCCTTCGGGGGGCGACGACGCCGACACGGCACCCGTCACCCGCAATGCGCAGCTGGATATCCAGTCCCAGACCCGGCCGCAGCCAGACTCGCAGCCGATGCAAACTCAGCTTGTTACGCCGTCCAACGATCCGGGTCAGATGGCACCGGTCGAACCTGAACCTGTTCAGGAAGAGCAGCCCCAGGATCAGGCCGCTGCGCCCGTTGAGCCTCAGGCTCAGCAGCCAACCGGCATTGAGCAGCAGTGGCGCTCTTATCGCGTAGAACCGGGTAAAACGCTGGCCCAACTGTTCCGCGACCACAACCTGCCAGCGACAGACGTTTACGCCATGGCGCAGGTAGAAGGCGCGGGTAAACCGCTCAGCAACCTGCAAAACGGCCAGATGGTGCAGATCCGCCAGAACGCCAGCGGGGTGGTCACCGGCTTAACGATTGATACAGGAAATGGTCAGCAGGTGCTGTTTACCCGCCAGACGGACGGCAGTTTTATCAGAGCACGTTAATTCCGCAGGCCGGGTAAGGCGAAGCCGCCGCCCGGCATTCTGTTCTCAGGCACGCCGCTTATTCACCCACCAAATCCCCGAACAGACCAGCACCAGCGCAATCGCATATTTGATATCAAGAATGTTTTCGCCGAGGAAGATAGCGGACAGCACAGTGCCCGCCACCGGCACCACAAAGTTGAACGGGGCAATCATGCTCACGCGGTTCACCTTAAGCAGCACGCTCCACAGGGCAAATGCCACGGATGACAGCAACGTCAAATAACCCAGCACCGCCGCGGCGGTGAAGCTGTGTACCTCCAGCGTGCCGCCCGTTACATATCCGCCGATCACCAGCACAAGGCCGCCAATCGCCAGCTGCCAGCCCGTCATCACCGTGGGGTCGACAGTCTGGGAGATGCGTTTCCCGTAGAGCGTCGCCGCCGACAGAATAAAGGCGGCCAGCACCACGAACCCGTCGCCGTTCCAGACAAAGTGGAACTCACTTAGCCCGCTGTGAAAATTCACCAGCATTACGCCGGCAAACCCGAGAATACAGCCAAGCGTTTTGTTATAGCTCAGCTTGTCGTTGTGGTAGATAAAGTGCGCCAGAAGCACGCTGAAAAACGTCCCGGTCGCATTCATGATCGAACCGTTAACGCCCGTGGTATAAGCCAGGCCGATATAAAAGAAGGTGTACTGAATCGTGGTCTGGGTCAGGCCAAGGATCGTAAGCTGACCAAACTGTGCAGGCGTAAGCCTGGCAATGGGCTTTCGCTGTGCCAGCGCAAAGAGCAGCAGCAACGCACCGGCAAACAGGAAACGGTATCCGGCAAACACCACTTTTGACGGGATATCATCTGTCGCAATCTGGAAAAGTTCGTAGCCGCTTTTAATCGCCGGGTAGGAGCTCCCCCAAAGCAGACAGCAGAGCGTGGCGCAGGCATAGGCTACATGTCGACGGGCAAAGACGGGCACAGGCAGAGCGGTATCCATGGCAAATCTCAAAGATAAAATGGCGTTTCAATTTATTATCAAGAATGCGCCAGGAATGGCTGCCCTACAAGGATAAAAGCGAAATTCTGAGAGGTCTGAAAAGCAAAACGCCGGCACAAGGCCGGCGATTTGACGTGAGCAGAGTAAAAAATTACTCAGCTACAACGTTAACAACCAGTTTAGCGAACACTTCGCTGTGAACCTGGAAGTCAACTTCGTGCTCACCAGTGGTACGCAGAACGCCGTTCGGCATACGAACTTCGCTCTTAGCCACTTTCACGCCTGCTGCAGTTACTGCATCAGCGATGTCGCGGGTACCGATGGAACCGAACAGTTTACCTTCGTCGCCAGCTTTAGACGCGATGGTAACGGTGCCCAGTGCGTTGATTGACTCAGCGCGAGCGTTAGCAGCCGCCAGAACGTCAGCCAGTTTGGCTTCCAGTTCAGCACGACGTGCTTCGAAAAACTCTACGTTTTTCTTGGTAGCTGGAACAGCTTTACCCTGTGGTACCAGGAAGTTACGAGCGTAGCCCGCTTTAACGTTAACCTGATCACCCAGGCTACCCAGGTTTGCTACTTTATCAAGCAGAATAACTTGCATTACCTTATCCTCTTAAAGTCGTTAATAGACAGCGGCCGATTACTGATGACGATCGGTATACGGCAGCAGGGACAGGTAGCGAGCGCGCTTGATGCAGCGAGCCAGCTGACGCTGGTATTTTGCACGAGTACCGGTGATACGGCTCGGGACAATTTTACCGCTTTCGGTAATGTAGTTTTTCAACGTTGCGATGTCTTTGTAATCAATCTCAACAACGCCTTCCGCGGTGAAACGGCAGAACTTGCGACGACGGAAATAACGTGCCATTTGGCTAGTCTCCAGAATCTATCAAATCAATCTGCTCGGCATGCAGAACCATTTTGCTCAGGCCGTTCTTTGCCTTGTGGCATGAAATGAACCCCTGAACCGTTACTGCGCTACCGACCGTTATACTGTGAGTAATGGCCTGGTTTTCGTGTCCGCTAATAATAACGGGCATTTGGCACCACGCCTGCCGGTGAAACCCGGCTTCCTCTTGCACAGAACGATGCTCAAGCACGAACTGGCAATGCGGAATTCCTGATGGGCTGACCTTTCGAAGGGGGGTCCTGCACACGGTACCGGACAACACCAGACGGTTGGTCATCAGAAATTACTCTTCAGAATCCCCAGCATCAGAATCATCTGCGGTTTCGTTTGCGAAATCATCGCGACGCTCACGGCGCTCGTCTTTCGCTTTAACCATCGGAGATGCTTCGGTCACTGCGTGTTTGGTACGCATAACCATGCTGCGGATAACGGCATCGTTGAAGCGGAAGTTAGTTTCCAGCTCATCGATCGCTTCCTGCGGCGCTTCAACGTTCATCAGAACGTAGTGAGCTTTGTGCAGTTTGTTGATCGGATAAGCCAGCTGACGGCGGCCCCAGTCTTCCAGACGGTGGATCGTGCCTTCTGCTGCAGTGATTGCACCAGTGTAGCGCTCGATCATGCCCGGAACCTGTTCGCTCTGGTCAGGATGGACCATAAAAACGATTTCGTAATGACGCATCGAATTGCTCCTTACGGATTATTCAGCCTCCTGTCTGGGTCAGCCGAGGCCCGGGGAGGCAAGGAACGTGTTAAAGGTCGGCTGAAAAATTGACGCGTCATAATACTTGCGCGCCCCGGGAAACTCAAGCGAGTTGCACAAATAATTCGCACTAAGCGTAAAGCGGGGTTAAGTGGATGATTTAAAATTAATCACATTCATAAGCGCTGTTTTTTTGAACAAGTGCATCAGAAATGGTCACGCATCCCCGTCACAGAAGCGATTACACTTTAATCAACGCCAATCCAAAGACAAAAGGAGAGCACTCACCGTCACACAGCACGCAGTCGTGGAGCGCATATCATGAAAAAGATCGCAATTGCCGTAATGGCTGCGCTTTTGCTCAGTGCAAACGCGATGGCAGCCATCAAGATAGATGGCCGACAGGCCAAAAACATGGATGATGTGCAGAGCTTAGGCGTAATCTACATCAATCATAATTTCGCCACCGAAAGCGAAGCAGATCAGGCACTTAATCAAGAAACCGATGCACAGGGGGCCACCTACTATCACGTCATACTGACGCGTGAGCCCGGCAGCAACGGCAATATGCACGCCAGTGCAGATATCTACCGATAACGCTCGCACCAGGAAAGCCAACAACGAGACATAGCCATGCTTTTATTTGCCCCCTGCCCGGGGGCTTTTTTTATGAATGGCTCCGGAATACCGCCGGTTACAACTGTTTTGGTATTCCAGAGCACTTATTTACTTCTGCCCGTAATAGGCATTCGGGCCGTGCTTGCGCATGAAATGCTTATTCATCAGGTAATCATCGATGTCGCGCAGCTGCGGGTTAATACCGCGGGCAATCCACGCCATCTTTGCGACCTCTTCCATCACCACCGCGTTATGCACTGCGTCGTGGGCGTCTTTACCCCATGAGAACGGGCCGTGCTGATAGACCACAATCCCCGGCGTATGCAGGGGCTCACACTCGCCCAACGTGTCGATAATCACCTTCCCGGTATTGAGCTCGTACTCGCCTTCCACTTCGGCCTGCGTTAATGCACGCGTGCACGGAATGTCGCCAAAAAAGTAGTCGGCATGCGTCGTGCCCAGCGCCGGGATCGCCAGCCCCGCCTGTGCCCATGCGGTGGCGTGCGTGGAGTGGGTATGCACCACACCGCCCAGGGAGGGATAACGCCGGTACAGCGCCAGGTGCGTGGCCGTATCCGACGAGGGACGCCAGCTGCCGTCGACGACGTTTCCGTCGAGATCCACCACGACCATGTCGTCAGCCTTCATAACCTCATACGCTACGCCGCTGGGCTTAATCACTATCAGCCCCCGCTCGCGATCGATGGCGCTGACGTTACCCCAGGTGAACGTCACCAGGCCATAGCGCGGGAGATCCATATTGGCTTCAAACACCTGCTGCTTAAGCCTCTGCATGTTCAGCCTCCAGCAACCCTGCCCGGGCCATGCGCTCGCGCACCCAGTCGCGCGCTTTCGCCACTTCAGCCGCCGGGTCTTCCGACGTTTCGCTCCACATCTCAATCAGGTAGGGCCCGCAATAGCCGGTCTGTTTGAGCGTTTCGAAGCAGCGCTCGAAATCCACCACCCCGGTGCCGAACGGCACGTTTTTGAACACGCCAGGGCGGGTGTCTTTAACATGCACCGCCACGATATGCCCGATGCCCGCCTGCAGTTCCATCTGTACGTCGTTATCCCACGCCGATAAATTGCCGATGTCCGGGTAGAGCTGGAACCATGGATTGTTCAGATAATGGGCGTAACCAAGCGCTTTGCTGATGGAGTTCATGAGCGGGTAGTCCATGATCTCCATAGCCAGCGTCACCTGCGCGCGGCTTGCCATCTCAACGCTCTCTTTCAGGCCGTCCCGAAAGCGTCGGCGCGTTTCGTCGTTGGCTTCCTGATAGTAAACATCGTAACCCGCCAGCTGGATCACGCGGATACCGACATCCTGCGCGAAACGAATGGCTTTCCGCATGATCGCCAGACCTTCAGCGCGTACCGCATCATCTTCGCTGCCAAGCGGAAAACGGCGGTGGGCGCTAAGGCACATGGACGGCACGCGCACGCCGGTTTCCGCAACCGCGTTCACCAGCGCAAGCCGCTGCTCGCGGCTCCAGTCGAGGCGTGCCAGACGCGCGTCCGTCTCGTCCACGGACATTTCGACAAAATCAAATCCCAGCTGTTTTGCCAGCTGCAGCCGCTCCAGCCAGCACTCCCCCGCAGGGAGTGCCTTTTCATAAATGCCAAGCGGGACCTGTTTAGACAACATACCCGCTCCTTAGCCCCAAAGCTGAGCGATTGAACGTTTGAACTGGCGCGCGGCTTCTACCGGAGACGCCGCATCACGGATGCTACGGCCCGCAATGAAGACGTGAATCGGAATGCCCTGGAACAACGGCAGATCTTCCAGCGCCAGGCCACCGGTCACGGTGACTTTAAAGCCCATGTCCGCCAGTCGTTTAATCGCGCTGATGTCGGCCTCACCCCAGGCAACGCCCGCGGCCTGCGCATCGCGGCTGCGGTGATACACCACCTGTTGAATACCGGCATCGCGCCACTCCTGCGCCTGTTCCCAGGTCCAGAAGCCGGTCAGCTCAATCTGCACGTCGCCATTAAACTCTTTCGCCACGTCCAGCGCCCCTTTGGCGGTGTTGATATCCGCACAGCAGATCACGGTGACCCAGTCCGCGTTGGCTTCAAAACACATACGGGAGAGAATTTTGCCCGCATCGGCAATTTTGGCATCGGCCAGCACGATTTTGTGCGGATAAAGCGCTTTCAGGTCGCGAACGGCGCGGACACCTTCGCCCACGCACAAAATGGTGCCCACTTCGATAATGTCCACTTCTTCCGCAATCAGGCGGGTCGTTTCATAAGCGTGAGAGAGCGTCTGGTTGTCCAGCGCAACCTGCAACATCGGTAATGCCATGATAAATTCCTCTTAAACGGCCGCCGCAGTGGCGTGATCAATTAAATCCAGGACGTCCTGCGCGGTACGGCAGGCGCGTAAACGGTCAAAATTCGCTTCGTCATCAAACAGGTTGACGATCTGCATGATGCCGACCTCCTGATGGGTGTTGGCATCGACAGCCGCCATGGTGATCAGGATGTCGACCGGGTCGTTATCTTCATGGTTGAACGCCAGCGGCGTTTTCAGTGTTACCAGCGCAAAACCGGTTTTTTTGACGCCCTCTTCCGGACGTCCATGCGGCATCGCCAGCCCTGGCGCAATGACGAAATAGGGACCATGCTGCTCAACCCCGTCGAGGATTGCCTGGTAGTACCGCGGTTCGACAACGTCGGCGTTAACCAACAGATCCACACCAAGCTTCACCGCCTCTTGCCATGTGCTGGCCTCGGCCTGTAAAAGAATGGAATTATTCTCTGCCAGCGAATCACGTAGTTTCATGTGGCGTCCTTACTTCACGTCTTGAGGGAAGTGTTCTTTGATCACGTCCAGCAGCTTTGGACCGAAATCAGCCGGCGAGAGCATGTTGCGCACGCCCACCACATGCTTGTTGCCCGTCACGGTGATTTCACCGGCGATATGGGTAGAGGCGATGATGATGTCCGCGCCGTTCAGTTCACTTTTGTATTCACCCACCGCGCAGCTGTTCACCGTGTGGTCAATGTTTGACTGGGTTAAAAACTGATCCACTTTCATCTTCATGATCATGGAGCTACCTTGCCCATTGCCACACACAGCCAGGATACGTACGGTCATAATCGAAACTCCTTAGTGAGCAGAGACTTCTGCTGTTTGTTTTTCCGCATCTTCTTCAGCTCGCAGCGTACGGCCAGCGAAGAACATATAAACCAGTGCAATCAGGATGATGACGGCCATAAAGACCAGCCCTACGGAGGCGAAGCCCTGCATCATTGGCGGTGCCAGAATTGACCAGTCGGCCATACCCATCCAGGCGCTCATGCCGGTGAGCTTGACCGCCCACACGCAGCCGAAGATCTCAACCATGCCCATCACCAGGCAGATCTTGAGCGCCGCGCGCCAGCCGCCGAAGTGGTTCGCAAAGACGCCGATCGTGGCGTTGGAGAAGAACATCGGGATAAAGCCAGGAATGATCAGAATGGACGAGCCGCAGCCCACCAGGATACCCACCGCAATCAACTGACCGATGGTGCCCCACATAAATCCCCAGACCACGGCGTTTGGCGCGAAGCTATAGATAGCTGCACAGTCAATTGCCAGCACTGCGCCAGGGATCAGCCGCTGAGAGATACCGTTAAAGGCCTCTGACAGTTCAGCGACGAACATGCGCACGCCCTGGGTGATGATGAAAATGGCGACGGCGAAGGAGAAACCGGTCTGCAGGATATAGACCGTCCAGTGGGTTTTGCCCGCCATCGCCTGCACCACGTCAATGCCAAAGGAGAGCAGAATGGCACCGAAGAAGATCGTCATTACAATTGCCGTCGAGACGATGTTGTCGTGGAAAATATTCAGCCAGCCGGGCAGCTTGAGGTCTTCGACGCTCTCCTCTTTTTTGCCCAGGTACGGCGCAACTTTATAGGCTATCCATGAGGCAAATTGCTGCTGGTGGCCGATGGAGAAGCCGCAGCCGTCGGTCACTTCCTGGGTCGGCTTGTACATCATGTTGGAGGTGATGCCCCAGTAGAGCGACACCATCACCGCCGTGAAGATGATGGTGGTCCACATTGGGTAGCCGAAAATATAGAGGGAAACCGCAATCAGTCCCGCCTGCTGAAACATGATGTGGCCCGTCAGCATGATGGTGCGAATGCCCGTTATCCGGCGTAGCAGCACATAAATGATGTTCAGCGCCAGCGCGAGCAGAACCGCATAGCCCACCCAACTGTAGGCATCACCCATACGATCGATGGTCGCCATCATGGAAGCGTAAGTATCTGAGATTGCACCGTTAATGCCGTACACTTCCGACATTTTGGCCACCACCGGTTTAAAGGTGCCGGTCAAAATGCCCGACCCTGCCTGCAGCAGCATGAAACCGATAATGGTTTTGATGGTGCCTTTGATGATGACGCTAACGCTTTTACGCAGAAGGATGTAGCCCAGGCACGTCACGATACCCAGCAGCAGCGGGGCGTTGGTCATTACCTGATTGAAGAACACGGTAAAGACGTTGTAGAGGATCTCCATAACTCTCTCCAGAAAAGGGTAACACGAGGGGCAAACCCCGGGTGGTTGGTGCCATCACTCTATTAATCACAAATAATCACCACAAGATTGCATTTGATTATTTGTGACGCATCACGCAATTTATTTCCACATCAGCAGTAATGATTTTCACTTCCGATTTTAAAGAATAATTTTATCCTTAAATTTCATTGCCTTAATCGTAAATACTTGATGTTTTAACAACTCAAAAACAGATCTCATAAGGAATTTACGGGAAAAATAGCTGCAATTTAGCCATTGCAAACCGAATCAAAGAGTGCCAGTATTAATCACATCAAATCACAATATGATTACTTTTGATTGAACGCAGGAGTCGAACGATGAGTAAAGTGAACACCATCACCCGTGAATCATGGATTCTGAGCACCTTCCCGGAATGGGGTTGCTGGCTGAATGAAGAGATTGAGCAGGAACAGGTTGCGCCTGGCACCTTTGCAATGTGGTGGCTCGGCTGCACGGGGATTTGGCTGAAATCTGAAGGCGGCGCCAACATTTGCGTCGATTTCTGGTGTGGGACGGGCAAACAGAGCCACGGCAACCCGCTGATGAAAAAGGGCCATCAGATGCAGCGCATGGCAGGCGTAGAAAAACTTCAGCCGAACCTGCGCACCACGCCGTTTGTGCTTGATCCTTTCGCCATTCGCCAGATCGACGCCGTGCTCTCCACCCACGATCATAACGATCACATCGACGTCAACGTCGCTGCCGCGGTGATGCAAAACTGCGCCGATGATGTTCCTTTCATCGGGCCACAAACCTGCGTCGATTTATGGATCGGCTGGGGCGTGCCAAAAGAGCGCTGCATCGTCATGAAACCGGGCGACGTGGTGAAAATCAAAGATACGGAGATCCACGCGCTGGATGCCTTTGACCGCACGGCGCTTATCACGCTGCCTGCCGACCAGAAAGCCGCAGGCGTGCTGCCGGACGGCATGGACGAACGTGCGGTGAACTACCTGTTCAAAACACCGGGCGGTTCGCTGTACCACAGCGGCGATTCACACTACTCCAACTACTACGCGAAGCACGGTAACGAGCATCAGATTGACGTTGCGCTCGGCTCCTACGGCGAAAACCCGCGCGGCATTACCGATAAAATGACCAGCGCCGATATGCTGCGCATGGCGGAAGCGCTGAATACCAAAGTGGTGATCCCATTCCACCACGATATCTGGTCAAACTTCCAGGCCGATCCGCAGGAGATCCGCGTGCTGTGGGAGATGAAAAAAGATCGTCTGAAGTATGGCTTTAAGCCGTTCATCTGGCAGGTTGGCGGCAAGTTCACCTGGCCGCTGGATAAAGACAATCTTGAATATCACTATCCGCGCGGATTCGATGATTGCTTCACCATTGAACCAGACCTGCCGTTCAAATCATTCCTCTGATTGATGCGCCCCGTTGCCAGGCCCAAAGCCTGGCGATTTTCCATTTATCTTAGTAATTTCATGCTATTTCAAATATCATCTTTTCAAATCAATACTTATCGGAATAGCTCATGACGGAAGCGCAACGACATCAAATATTACTGGAACTCCTGGCGCAAACGGGGTTTATCACCGTCGAAAAAGTGATTGAACGTTTAGGGATTTCCCCCGCAACGGCACGGCGAGATATCAACAAGCTGGATGAGAGCGGCAAGCTCAAGAAAGTCCGTAACGGTGCAGAAGCCATCAGCCAACAGCGCCCGCGCTGGACACCGATGAATATTCATCAGGCGTTGAATCATGATGAGAAAGTGCGTATCGCCAGAGCGGCATCGCAGCTGGTTAACCCGGGCGAAAGCGTGGTGATTAACTGCGGTTCAACGGCGTTTCTGCTGGGCAGGGAAATGTGCGGTAAGCCGGTGCAAATCATCACCAACTATCTGCCGCTGGCCAACTACCTTATCGATCAGGAGCACGAAAGCGTGGTGATCATGGGCGGCCAGTATAATAAGAGCCAGTCGATCACGCTGAGCCCACAGGACAGTGAAAACAGCCTCTACGCCGGGCACTGGATGTTTACCAGCGGTAAAGGGCTAACCACCGACGGCTTGTATAAAACCGATATGCTGACCGCCATGGCAGAACAGAACATGCTTAACGTGGTCGGTAAGCTCGTTGTTCTGGTCGACAGCAGCAAAGTGGGCGAGCGCGCAGGTATGCTGTTCAGCCGGGCTGAGCAGATTGACATGGTGATCACCGGAAAAAGCGCTAACCCTGAGATCCTCCAGAAGCTGGAAGACCAGGGCGTAACGGTGCTACGCGTTTAAAGGTGCTGGCGGAAAAATGCCACGGTCGCGTCCAGCGCCGTCGGCGTAATGCGGTGCCGCACACCGGCTTCCCACAAACAGGTGAGATTGCTGTCCAGCCCTTCACGCTGTAACGCCTGCTGCAGACGGAACGTTTCGCCGGGCGGCACGACGTCGTCCGCATCGCCATGCCATAACAGCAGCGGACGATCGGCCAGCTGCGCCAGCGCATGGCTGACGTCCCATTCCGCCAGCAACCCTTCAATTTCCTGGGGTGCCTGCGGCGGGAAAAGCGTTTTCGCCAGCGTGGTAAAGTAACCCGATCCCATCAGGCAGGCTACGGCTCTCACCTCCGGATGGCGGGCCATAATGCCCAACGCCGTCATCCCGCCCATGGAGGCTCCCGCGACCGCCAGGCGGTCATCCGCCACCAGCCGTGACTGACGAAGCGCATCATGCAGCCCGGCGAATTCCGTGAGATTGCCGTGCAGGATGTGCCAGAACTGACCAAGCCGGGCCGCCTCGTTACCTGTGAATCGCGCGCCGTGGTCGGGGGCATCCGGCATCACGACGCGAAAACCCGCCTGCGCCAGCGCCACGGCAAAATAGCTGTATACCAGCTTCGATGAGGTAAACCCATGGTAAAAAACCACGGTGGGCAGCGGGTGTTCACCTTTTCCGGCGGGAAAAGCGTGTAATATTTCATTATCGCCGAGGCGTCGTGTTTCAAGTTCAATCATTGTCACTCCTGGGCTACCGGATGATTCATAATGTTGAGAACTGGGTTACGGTTTCACGATATTTTCATTCGAAAATTACGCCCCAGCTAACACTTCGGGAACATTCCCCCAAAACTAAATTTACAGACAACTACACTATGGCTATCAGGAAACGAGATATGGTTATGCGCAGGTTTGCTGCTTTATTGCTGGTCTCTCTGCTTGGCGGCTGTAGCGCGCTGCAGGGCACACCACAACCCGCTCCGCCGGTCACCGATCGCCCGCAGGAAATTCGTCGTAATCAGACGGAAGGATTACAACGAATGGGCACCGTCTCTGCGATGGTGCGCGGTTCCCCGGACGACGCGGAGGAGGCAATCAGAGCACAAGCCGTCGCCGCCAAAGCAGATTATTACGTCATCATTATGGTCGACGAAACCATTATTACGGGACAGTGGTACTCGCAGGCCATTTTATACCGTAAATAACGGCGATCATTTGAACGACATTTACACTGCTTTGCGTCCATAGACATTTTCCTGTCCACAATAAACTCCATGCCAGCAACAATGGAAGTGAGTTTATTCGCGAAGGATTGCCCGGCGGATACCGGAGACATGTGAAATGGAGCTGACAATGAAACGAACTCTTGCTTTAACCTCTCTGTTGCTCTCAGCGGGCCTTGTAAGCACGACCGCGCAGTCGGCGGAATTCGCCAGCGCAGATTGCGTAACGGGTCTGAATGAGATTGGTCATATCTCCGTAAATAATATTTCGGGAAGTCCACAAGACGTTGAACGTGTCGTTGCATTAAAAGCCGATGAGCAGGGTGCGTCGTGGTATCGCATTATCCAGATGCAGGAAGACCATCATGTCGATCACTGGCGAGTACAGGCCATTCTCTATGCATAATCCCTCCCAGTAAAAGCCACTTATTTTTAGTGGCTTTTCATTTTTGCAAATCTTTCATCACCTTATAAGCCATTAATAAAACAAATAAATAACATCCAGTTACATTTATAGAGTAAATGTTAGCCCTGCTCTGCCGTTGAAAAGCCATACCTTTTTAATAATGAGCAATTTATGATCAGTTTTTTCCGCCGTGCAGGCCTGGGCACTAAGCTATCGCTGCTGACCGGCGTGAGCGTCGCCATTCTGTTTCTGCTGTTCACTTTTCTTCTCAGCCATAAGGCCAGCCAGCAGCTGGAATCACTGGCCGTTGAGGATCTGCATAATCAGTCCACCGGCATGGTGGATATGGTCGAGATGTTCAACACCAGCCTGAGCGAAGAGGTCGAAAGTTATACCCGGCTTTTCACCACCTTTCTTCCGCAACCGTTACATGTCGATTCCGCCGAGAGCAGGACGATCAACGGATTAACCGTTCCCCTGCTGAAAGGCGGCGAGACCGGGCTGCATGATAACAATGCCCTTTCCGACGACTTCCTCAATCGAACCGGTGCGATTTCGACGCTGTTTGTCCGCAGCGGTAATGACTTTATCCGTGTCGCCACGTCCCTGCGCAAAGAGAATGGCGAACGCGCAATGGGTACCGTGCTGGATACCACCAGCCCGGCGTTTGCCGCCGTCACCAAAGGGGAAGTGTACCGTGGGCTGGCGCTGCTTTTCGGCAAGCGTTATATCACCCAGTATCAGCCCGTCAAAAACAGTGACGGCCAGGTGATCGGCATTATTTTTGTCGGGGTGGATATCACCCACTCCTGGAACGTCATGCGCGAGAAAATCCTTAACCGTCGCCTCGGTGAAAGTGGACACTTTTTCGTTCTCGATCGCAGCACCGGGAAGACCCGCGGGCAATACCTGTTCCACAACAGCGAAGAGGGACAATTGCCCAAATGGGATAGCGCCACGCAACAGCAGTTGCTGAGCGATACCGCCGGTACGCTGGAGCGGATCAGTGATGATGGCCGCACGCTCAAAATGGCCTACACCCCGCTTCCGGGCTGGAACTGGACCATCGTGGGCGAGGTGGATAAAGCAGTACTGCTCTCAAACGTGAATCACCTGCGCGATCGCTTCTTGCTGGCGGGCGTGGCGTTATCGGTGCTATTTGCAGGGCTGTTCGTCATGATTATCCGTCGCATGCTTACGCGCCCGTTACGCAATGTGATCCACCTTGCCCGCCTGTACGCGGCAGGCGATCTGCGGGCAAACCTGCCAGTGACGCGCCAGGATGAGGTCGGCCAGCTGATCGCGGCGATCAACGGTATCGGGGATGGCCTGCAAAAGATCGTTATTCAGGTCCGTGAGGCCGCAGGCGACATTCGGACCGGAACCAACGCGCTGGCCAATGATAGCGGCGAGATTTCAGAGCAGATCAACAAGCAGGCCAGCAGCGTAGAAGAGACCTCCGCCAGCATGGAGCAGCTGGCCGCGACGGTGCAGCAAAATGCGGCCAACATGGAGCAAACGCAGCAGCTCGTCGGAGAGACGTCGCGCGCGGTGCATCAGGGCGGTGAAACGGTCACCCACGCCGTTGCCACCATGGATGATATTCGTGATGCGTCAAAACGCATTGAAGATATCACGCGCGTGATCGAGTCAATCGCTTTCCAGACCAACATCCTGGCCCTCAATGCGGCAGTCGAAGCGGCGAGGGCGGGCGAGCATGGCAAAGGTTTCGCGGTGGTCGCGCAGGAGGTCCGCGCCCTGGCGGCACGCAGCGCCAACGCGGTGAAAGAGATTGAGCAGCTGATTGGCGACACGCTGAACAAAGTGAGCGAGGGGCACGCGCTTTCCGAGCAGACGCGCCTGGCGATGGATGCCATCATCGTTCACATCAATAACATCAGCCAGCTGGTGACTGAAATTAACCACGCCTCCCGCGAACAGTCCGCCGGGATTGGCCAGGTTAACCTGGCCATGACCCACATTGGTGAAGCGTCGCACATCAACGCCGATCGCGTTTCACGCAGCGAGCAAACCGCACACGCGCTGCGCGAGCAAGGATCGCACCTCGCCCGGCTGGTAAGCCTGTTCCAGCTGAAAGATTAACCCACCCTGCCCGTGGCGCGCAGCAGCAGGTCATTTTGCACCTGTTCGCTCATCAGCGTTCCGCCACGGGTATCCAGCATCATGCGACACCACGCCTGCGCCATCGGCGGCGAGGCGTGCCGCAGCATCTGGCTTCCCGCGCCCAGCAAACTGAGCTGGCGGGCAATCTCCCTGCCCTGCGCCTCCTGAGGCTTACGCAGCTTCTGCTGGAGCTGCCGCCAGCTGCGATCGAAGTGGCGATCTTGCCCTTTTACCTGGGCGAAGTCGTCGCTGAGCAGGTCGAGCATTCCCGGCTGCTTCGTCAGGACCCGCAGCACGTCCAGGCACATAATATTCCCCGAGCCTTCCCAGATACTGTTCACCGGCATTTCCCGGTACAGACGTGGCAGTTCGTTATCTTCGCAGTAGCCTGTCCCCCCCAGCACTTCCATCGCTTCCGCCACAAAGGGAATGCCTGCCTTGCATACGCTGAATTTCGCGGCCGGAGTGAAAAGCCGCGCCCAGGCCATCTCCTGCGGATCGGCGCGCTTATCCCATGCGCGGGCAAGACGAAACAGCAGCGCGGTTTGCCCCTCCAGCACCAGCGCCATCCGGCTAAGCACCTCGCGCATCAGAGGCTGGTCGATCAGGTTTTTTCCAAACGTCTGCCGCTGATGGGCATGATACAGCGCCACCGAAAGCGCCCTGCGCATAAGCCCGTGGCTGCCGAGCGCGCAGTCGAAGCGCGTCAGCCCGCCCATTTTGAGGATTTGCCGAACCCCTTCCCCCTCCTCGCCCAGCAGCCAGCCGGAGGCATCCAGAAACTCGGCCTCGCTGCTGGCATTAGAGCGGTTACCCAGCTTGTCCTTCAGGCGCTCCAGGCGCACGGCGTTGCGCTGTCCGTCAGGCAAGAAACGCGGAACAAAAAAGCAGGATAAACCGCCCTTCGCCTGCGCCAGCACCAGATGAGCATCGCTTTGTGGGACGGAGAAAAACCATTTGTGGCCCACCAGCCGGTAGCTGCCGTCACTGCATTTTTCCGCCTTCGTGGTATTGCTCAGCACGTCGGAGCCGCCCTGCTTTTCCGTCATCCCCATACCGATAAGCAGCCCCCGTTTCTGCCCACCGGGGGCCAGATGCGGATCGTAACGGTCACCGAGCAGCGGGTTTCGCCAGCTTTCGAAGGGCTTGGGCAGCGCCTGCAGCAGCAGCGGCGTGGCGGCAAAGGTCATGGTGATGGGGCAAAGCGTGCCCGCTTCCACCTGCGCATGCAGCACAAAGCGTGCAGCCCGGGCGACGAAGGAGCCTTTACGCGCCTCCTCTTCCCACGCCAGGTTATGCACCCGGTTGGCGCACAGCCCCTGCATCAGCAGGTGCCACGCGGGGTGGAAACGGACGTCGTCAAGCCGCCCTCCCATCGCATCATAACGCAGCAGTTCGGGCGGGTTCACGTTGGCCAGCCTGCCCAGCTCCAGCGATTCCGCCGTGCCCAGCTGCTGCCCAATGCTGGCGAGAAGATCCATGTCCCATTCGGCACCTTCGCGCGCCACCGCGTCGCGCAGGGCGCAGTCCGAGAGGAAAAGATTGCTGTTAGAGAGCGGGGAAGGTTGATTGAAAACGGTGTGAGTCTGCCAGTGCATACTGTCTCCCTCCTTCAGTGGCAATGAAGATAAGTATGGACAGAGCGCCTGCGGGCTGCATGGGAGTCGGGTCACATGCTGGCGATCGCATTGAAAGGCTTCGTGAAATAGCTCACAGAACATAAGAATAAACTATTTCATGGTAGCGCTTTTGTTGAATAATTTATTCTTACTCTTTTCTGCGAGGATCGTTATGCAACCGGATGCGCACAAGCGTGCATTAATTGCAGGCTCCATAGGTAACTTCATCGAGTGGTACGAGTTTGCGGTCTACGGTTTCCTGGCGACCGTGATTGCGAAGAATTTTTTCCAGCTCGACGGTGAAACGGGGCTAACCAGCCTGATCCTCACCTACGCCTCGTTTGCCATCGCCTTTTTCTTTCGCCCGCTGGGCGCGGTGGTGTTTGGCCGTATTGGCGACAAGATTGGCCGTAAACCGACGCTGATTATCGTGCTGGTCCTGATGACGCTCGCCACCGCCGCCATCGGTATTGTGCCGGTCTATGCCAGCATCGGGATTGCCGCACCGCTGATCATCACCCTGCTTCGCATCCTGCAGGGACTGTTTGCCGGAGGGGAATATGGCGGGGCCGTGTCACTGATGACCGAGTTCGCACCACGCGGCAAGCGCGGCCTGTACGGCGCGTGGCAGTCCTTCACCGTGGCGCTGGGGCTGTTAGCAGGTGCAGGCATTGTGGCGCTGCTCTCCGTACTGCTCACTCCCGAGGCGCTCCACGACTGGGGATGGCGCATTCCGTTCTTCCTCGCGCTGCCTATGGGTGCCGTCGCGCTGTGGCTGCGGGTCAGCATGGAAGAGACGCCAAGTTTTGTGCAGCAAAAAGAGAAACCGGCTGTCGCTCAGGCCGACATCGCGGCTACGCTTAGGGCCATCGTGACGGGCATTGGCCGGGTCATGGTGTGGTCCGCGGCGGGCTATACCTACCTGGTGATCATGCCAACCTATCTGCAGTCGGCCCTGCATACCGGGTTCAACCAGGCGCTGCTGATTGCTGTGATTTCAAATATTGGCTTTGCGCTCACCATCATTCCGTCGGGGATCCTGAGCGATAAGATAGGACGCCGCACGGTGATGATTATCGCCGCCGCGCTGCTGCTGATCCTCGCCCTTCCGCTGCTCAACATCCTGCAGGCGGAGTGGAGCACGCTGGCCGTCAAAGCCATCGTGGTGCTAATTGCAGGCGGTCTGGTGGGGATGCTGGCGGGGCCAGGTCCGGCCATGCTCTCGGAGATGTTCCCGACGCGCGTGCGCTATACCGGGCTTGGGCTGGCCTATTCCCTGTCGAATGCGATTTTCTCAGGCTGTGCGGGCTTAATCATTACCAGTCTGATTAAAGAGACAGGCAATCTTGATATTCCGGCCTATTACGTAATGGCAACGGCGGTGGTGAGCATCGTGGCGCTGATGACATTGAGGAAGGATGACCATTTGCGGGCGTTAGAGGAGTGAGGTTGTTTTGCCGGGTGGCGGCTTCGCCTTACCCGGCTTACAAAACCGTAGGCCCGGTAAGCGAAGCGCCACCGGGCGAAAATCAACTACGCTGACGCACCGCTTCAAACAGGCAGATGCCCGTCGCGACGGAGACGTTCAGCGACGACACGCTACCTGCCATCGGAATGCTGATCAGCTCGTCACAGTGCTCGCGCGTCAGGCGACGCATGCCTTCCCCTTCTGCGCCCATCACCAGCGCCATGCGGCCGGTCATCTTGCTTTGGTACAGGGTGTGATCCGCTTCGCCAGCCGTACCGACGATCCAGATATTCTCTTCCTGAAGCAGACGCATGGTGCGCGCCAGGTTGGTCACGCGGATCAGCGGTACGTTTTCCGCCGCGCCGCAGGCCACTTTTTTGGCCGTCGCGTTCAGCTGCGCTGAGCGGTCTCTTGGTACGATCACCGCGTGGACGCCCGCCGCATCGGCGCTGCGCAGGCACGCGCCGAGGTTGTGCGGATCGGTCACGCCATCAAGGATCAGGAAGAACGGGTTATCCAGCCCGGCAATCAGATCCGGCAGATCGTTTTCCTGGTACTGACGGCCCGGCTTCACGCGCGCAATAATGCCCTGGTGAACCGCGCCTTCACTTTTCTCATCCAGGTACTGACGGTTCGCCAGCTGGATCACCACGCCCTGCGCTTCCAGCGCGTGGATCAGCGGCATCAGACGTTTGTCTTCACGCCCTTTCAGAATAAACACTTCCTGAAAACGCTCCGGCGCGCGCTCCAGAAGGGCCTGCACCGCGTGGATGCCGTAAATCATTTCACTCATTGATGGTTCTCATTATGACAATGCTTGTCCCCCTCCCTTTTCGGGAGAGGGTCAGATTAGCAGAGTAGTTTACTCCGCCTGCTGTTTCTTCGCAGCGCGTTTTGCTTTGGTAGCGGCCGCGATTTTCTGGGTTTTGGTAGAAGGCTTCTTCGCTTTCCGGGCGTCTTTCTTCGCTGCCTTCGGCTTTTGTTTCTTCTCGCCACGGAAGGCACTGTCCGGCTCAAAGTTTACCTTTTTACCGGCCTGACGGCGTTTACCACCCGCGTTGCTGTTGCCGCCTTTTTTCGCTCTTTCACGCTCGGTTTTGCCGACGTTACGCGGCGCACGCTCGCTGGAGATCAGGCTGAAGTCGATTTTACGGTCGTCCATATTGACGGCTTCAACTTTCACTTCCACGCGGTCGCCCAGGCGATAGGTCTGGCCACCGGATTCGCCAATCAGGCGCTGGCCCACCTGGTCGAAGCGGTAGTAGTCGTTATCCAGGCTGGAAACGTGCACCAGACCGTCGATAAACAGCTCATCCAGACGCACGAAGAACCCAAAGCCGGTCACGCTGGCAATCACGCCTTTAAAGACGTTGCCGACCTGATCCAGCATAAAGTCACACTTCAGCCAGTCAGCCACATCACGCGTGGCTTCGTCGGCGCGGCGTTCAGCCATGGAGCAGTGCTGACCAAGCTGCAGCATCTCGTCCATCGAGTAGTGATAGCCGCCGGTTTCGGTGGTGTTACCTTTGTGACCCTGCTCCTGAGCCAGCAGATACTTGATGGCGCGGTGCAGAGAGAGGTCCGGATAACGACGGATCGGCGAGGTAAAGTGCGCGTAAGACTGTAGCGCCAGGCCAAAGTGGCCCCGGTTTTCCGGATCGTAAATCGCCTGCTTCATGGAACGCAACAGCATGGTTTGCAGCATTTCTGCATCCGGGCGGTCGCCAATGGACTCCAGCAACTCGGCGTAATCACGCGGCTCTGGCTTGTTGCCGCCAGGCAGTTCCAGTCCTAATTCGGACAGAACGGTGCGGAACGAATTCACTGCTTCCGTCGTCGGCTTATCGTGGATACGGAACAGCGCCGGCTCTTTGGCTTTCTCAACGAAACGTGCCGCTGAGATGTTCGCCAGGATCATGCACTCTTCAATCAGCTTATGCGCATCGTTGCGCTGGGTCTGTTCGATGCGCTCGATACGACGCTCGGCGTTGAAGATAAACTTCGCCTCTTCGCTCTCAAACGAAATCCCGCCGCGCTCTTCGCGCGCCTGATCCAGCGTTTTGTAGAGGTTATGCAGCTCTTCGATGTGCTTGACCAGCGGCGCGTACTGTTCGCGCAGATCCTGGTCGCCCTGCAGCATATGCCAGACCTTGGTATAGGTCAGGCGCGCGTGCGAGCTCATCACCGCTTCGTAGAATTTGTAGCCGGTTAAGCGGCCCTTGGTCGAGATGGTCATTTCGCAGACCATACACAGACGATCAACCTGCGGGTTCAGCGAGCAGAGGCCATTGGAGAGCACTTCCGGCAGCATCGGCACAACCTGTGACGGGAAGTAGACCGAGGTTCCACGGCTGCGCGCTTCGTTGTCCAGCGGGGTATTCGGACGCACATAGTAACTGACGTCTGCAATCGCAACCCACAGACGCCAGCCGCCACCGCGTTTCTTCTCGCAGTATACGGCATCATCGAAGTCGCGGGCGTCTTCGCCATCGATGGTCACCAGCGGCAGGGCGCGCAGATCCACGCGGCCCACTTTGGACTCTTCCGGCACTTCTTCACGCAGGTTTTCGATTTGCTCTTCAACCGCTTTCGGCCAGACGTACGGGATCTCATGGGTACGCAGCGCCATATCGACGGCCATACCGGTGCCCATGTTATCGCCCAGCACTTCGACGATTTTACCTACCGCTTTGGTACGGCGGGTTGGACGCTGGGTGAGTTCAACCACCACCACAAAGCCCATGCGCGCGCCCATCACCTCTTCAGGCGGGATCAGGATGTCGAAGCTCAGACGGCTGTCGTCCGGCACCACAAAGCCCACGCCTGCATCGGTAAAGTAACGGCCCACAATCTGGCTGGTTTTCGGTACCAGCACGCGCACCACGCGCGCCTCACGGCGGCCTTTACGATCGGCTCCCAGCGGCTGCGCCAGGATCTGATCGCCGTGAATACACATCTTCATCTGTTCGGATGAGAGATAGAGATCGTCTTTACGGCCTTCCACGCGCAGGAAGCCAAAGCCATCGCGGTGCCCAATGACCGTGCCTTTCAGCAGATCGAGACGTTCAGGCAGGGCGTAGCACTGGCGGCGGGTAAAGACCAGTTGCCCGTCGCGCTCCATGGCGCGCAGGCGGCGGCGAAGGGCTTCGGTTTGCTCTTCACCTTCAATGTTTAATTCAACGGCAAGTTCTTCACGATTGGCGGGTTTTTCGCGTTTGGTTAAGTGTTCAATGATGAACTCGCGGCTGGGGATAGGATTCGCGTATTTTTCGGCTTCGCGTTCCTGGAAAGGATCATGTGACATGTCGGTTCCTCCGTTGTCAGCTCCGGTGGAAATTTTCTTCATTCCACCAGCAATAATTTATAAAGCGGTTGATTCTCTTCAACCAAATCGGCCAGCGTGTAGTTATCCAGTTCCTTGAGAAAACTTTGCACGGCCTGAGAAAGCGCCTGTTTCAGGCGACAAGCGGGGGTGATGTGGCAAAATGCGCTGCTGCAGTTCACCAGAGACAAGGGCTCCAGTTCACGTACCACATCCCCAACACGAATACTCTGCGCCGGTTTACCCAGGCGGATCCCACCATTCTTCCCGCGGACGGCAGCAACGTATCCGGCACGACTAAGTTGATTGATTATTTTGACCATATGATTACGGGACACGCCGTATACCTCTGTGACTTCAGAGATACTTGTCATTTTCCCGGCGGGTAACGACGCCATGTAAATGAGCGCGCGTAAGCCGTAATCGGTGAAACTTGTTAACTGCACATCAACCTCAGGAAATAAGGAAAAACGCGGTCAAACCGCAGAGATATTCATTAATGATGATAAACCAGCCAGCCAGGTAGCGGCTAATTTATTTGACAGACGGGGCGAAAAAGCGGATATCCAGGAGGGGTCGCCGGATGGCGCTACGCTTATCCGGCCTACGGGTCACCCCGCAGGCCAGCAGTCACGAAGATTATGCGTCGAACGGGTCGCGCAGGATCATCGTTTCAGTACGATCCGGGCCGGTAGAAATAATATCGATCGGCACTTCGGTCAGTTCTTCAATACGCTTGATGTAATCCAGCGCCGCCTGCGGCAGGCCGCTACGCTCTTTCACACCGAAGGTGGTCTCAGACCAGCCCGGCATGGTTTCGTAGATTGGCTCGATGCCTTCCCAGTCGTCAGCAGCCAGCGGCGTGGTGGTCACTTCGCGGCCATCTGGCATACGGTAACCTACGCAGATTTTCACCTCTTTCAGGCCGTCCAGCACGTCCAGCTTGGTCAGGCAGAAGCCAGACAGGGAGTTGATCTGCACGGCACGACGTACGGCAACCGCGTCCAGCCAGCCGGTACGACGACGACGACCGGTGGTCGCGCCAAACTCGTTACCCTGCTTGCACAGGAACTCGCCGGTTTCATCAAACAGCTCGGTCGGGAATGGACCTGCACCCACACGCGTGGAGTACGCTTTGATGATACCCAGAACGTAATCCACATAACGTGGACCCAGACCAGAGCCGGTCGCCACGCCACCTGCGGTGGTGTTAGAGGAGGTCACGTACGGATAGGTACCGTGGTCGATGTCCAGCAGCGTACCCTGCGCACCCTCGAACATGACGAAATCGCCACGCTTGCGCGCCTGGTCCAGCAGATCGGAAACATCAACAACCATACCGGTCAGGATGTCAGCAATCGCCATGACGTCATCCAGCACTTTCTGGTAGTCAACGGCGTCAGCTTTATAGAAGTTAACCAGCTGGAAGTTGTGATATTCCATCACTTCTTTCAGTTTTTCAGCAAAGGTCGCTTTATCGAAGAGGTCGCCGACGCGCAGACCGCGACGTGCTACTTTGTCTTCGTAAGCCGGGCCGATACCACGACCGGTCGTCCCGATCGCTTTCGCGCCACGCGCTTTTTCACGTGCCACATCCAGCGCCACGTGATAATCCAGGATCAGCGGGCAGGCTTCGGAGAGCAGCAGACGCTCGCGAACAGGAATACCACGGTCTTCCAGACCTTTCATCTCTTTCATCAGGGCAGCAGGAGACAGCACGACGCCGTTACCGATGATGCTGGTGACGTTTTCGCGAAGAATGCCTGATGGAATAAGATGGAGGACGGTTTTTTCACCGTTGATTACGAGAGTATGGCCTGCGTTGTGACCGCCCTGATAGCGTACAACATATTTAGCCCGTTCAGTCAGAAGATCAACGATCTTCCCTTTACCTTCGTCACCCCATTGGGTGCCCAGTACGACGACGTTGTTACCCATTTTTTCAAAATCACCGATTGCTTAAAAATGGATTCTACCATCGCTTTTTCAGATATACAGCACTTTTTGACCCTAAAACATGCCAAATCCGACCACTTTTTGATCAGCCAATCGTTTTCCTCAACATGTAGTAGATAACGATCCCCGCAACCACAAGACCCCCGCCAAATCGACGTAAAATATTATCCGGAAGACTGCTCATGGTGGCGATCATCCGACGCCAGGCACGCGGGTAAAGCATCGGCCCGAGGCCTTCCAGCACCAAAACCAGGGCCAGAGCGAGCCAGATCGTTGAATTCATTTTTGTTCCTTATAAAAGAAAACCACCGCTCCGTGAAGAGCGGTGGTTTGAATACTCAAACGCGCCTGAGTTTATCGCGTTGCGTTGGCCGGCGTCTTCATATAACGGAAGAAATCGCTGTCCGGGCTGAGCACCATCACATCCTGGTTGCTCTGGAAGCTATTCTCGTAAGCACGCAGGCTACGGATGAAGGCGTAGAAGTCAGGATCCTGGCTGAAGGCATCAGCAAACAGTTTCGCCGCTTCGGCATCACCTTCACCGCGCAGGATACGGCCCTGACGCTCAGATTCCGCCAGCGTCTTGGTCACTTCGTAGTCCGCCGCTGCACGCAGTTTCTCAGCCTCTTCCTGACCCTGTGAACGGTGACGACGGGCTACCGCTTCACGCTCGGCGCGCATACGGTTGTAAATCGCCTCAGACACTTCTGCAGGCAGGTTGATCTGCTTGATACGCACATCGACCACTTCGATACCCAGCGCCGCCATACTGTTCGGATTGATCACCGGCACGTTGCCGTTGGTTTCCGTCTGAACACGCTCAGCCGCTTTGGCAATCGCGTCATCCGCAGCCGGAGTTTCCACCTCGTCTTCCGTACCCGCAGAACCGGAGTTCAGCGCATCACGCACTTCGAGAGTCAGACGACCACGGGAGTCGGTAACGATGTCTTTCACGTCCAGACGACCAATTTCAGAACGCAGACGGTCAGAGAACTTACGTTTCAGCAGCACTTCTGCCTGAGAAACGTCACCGCCGCCTGTCGCCAGGAAGTAGCGGCTGAAATCACTGATGCGCCATTTGATGTAGGAATCAACGATCAGGTCTTTTTTCTCTTTGGTCACAAAACGGTCGGCCTGGTTATCCATAGTCTGAATACGCGCATCGAGCGTTTTCACCGACTGAATAAACGGAACCTTGAAGTGCAGGCCCGGCTCATAGATCACCGGACGCTTGTCGCCATCACGCACGACGCTGCTGAACTGGAATTTGATCCCACGCTCGCCCTCTTTCACCACAAAGATCGAGGTGTAAAGCACGACCAGTACGATGATGATGATCGCAATAACTGACTTACGCATCCTTATTCCCCCTGACGCTGGTAGTCGTTACGCTGCGCGTTAGCACGGCGTTGGTCCATAATGTCACCATCGTTCGAAGAAGGCGTTGTGTTCGCGCTGGAGCTGCCCTTTGAGGCTGGCGGCAGACGCAGCAGGTTGTTTGCGCCGCTGGTGTCTTTCGCAGCCGGTGCAGAACCGCCTTTCAGCATCTGATCCAGCGGCAGAACCATCAGGTTCCCGCCCTTGCTGTCGTTAACCAGCACTTTACGCGTGTGGCTCAGCACTTTTTCCATGGTTTCGATATACAGACGCTCACGGGTAATTTCCGGAGCCGCTTTATATTCCGGCAGGATCTTCGCGAAACGCGCCACCTCACCCTGTGCTTCCAGGATGGTCTGCGTCTTATACGCACGCGCTTCTTCCAGAATACGCTGCGCCTGACCGTTAGCACGCGGCTGAACTTCGTTGGTGTACGCTTCCGCTTCACGGATGTACTGCTGCTCGTTTTCACGCGCGGCAATCGCATCGTCAAATGCGGCTTTCACCTCTTCCGGCGGACGTGCAGCCTGGAAGTTGACGTCCAGCAGGGTGATACCCATGTTGTACGGGCGAATGGTCTCTTCCAGCTCACGCTGGGTATCGCTACGAATAACGGTACGACCTTCCGTCAGGATGCGGTCCATGGTGTACTTGCCGATCACGCCGCGCAGGGCGCTGTCGGTTGCCTGACGCAGGCTGTCGTCCGCGCTGGTCACGCTAAACAGATAACGTTCTGGATCGGTCACGCGGTACTGCACGTTCATTTCAACGCGCACGACGTTTTCGTCAGAAGTCAGCATTACGCCAGAGGCGGCCAGTTCACGGACGGATTCCACGTTTACCGCGGTCACGTCGTCAATGAAGGTCGGTTTCCAGTTCAGACCCGGCTCAACCAGATGGCTGAACTTACCAAAACGGGTAACCACGCCGCGCTCCGCTTCTTTAATGGTGTAGAACCCGCTGGCTGCCCAGATGATCACCACGGCAGCAGCAACAATGCCCACGATGCGGCCACCCATTTGCGGGCGAGGTCCCTGAGTGGAATTTCCACCCGTGCCAGAACCTTTACCCCCACCTAACCCACCCAGCTTTTTGCTGAGCTTACGGAAGATGTCATCCAGATCCGGCGGCCCCTGCTCGCGACCACCTTTGTTGCCATTTCCCCCAGAGTTGCCGCCTTGATTATTGCTGCTTCCCCACGGGTCGCGGTCTTGTCCGTTATTACCGGGCTGATTCCACGCCATGTATATGCTCCATATTTGTTATGCAAGGGCGAATTATTCAGGCATCCCCTTTCTGATCAGACGATATAGTCGACCAGCGCAGGTTCTTGTTTACAGAGGCGACGCCAGTCAACGATCGGCATACGCACCTGCATCCCCACGCTGCCGTCATCCTCCATCCACTCTTTTTCTATCGCCTGAAGCTGATAAAACCGGCTGCGCAGCCTGCCTTCCTGTGGCGGCAGTCGCAGCGTGTGCTGAGCTACCTCACCGGAAAGACGTTCTGTCAAAGCCTGGAAAAGCAGTGGCACACCAACACCGGTCTGGGCAGAAAGCCAGACCCGAATCGGTTTGTTCTCTTCATCTCGGTCGATACGCGGCTCGAAATCCTCCAGCATATCGATTTTGTTCATCACCAGCAGCGTCGGGATTTCGTGGGCCTCGATCTCTTCGAGCACCACGTTTACCGCGTCGATGTTCTCCTGCACGCGCACGTCTGCTGCGTCAATAACGTGCAGCAGCAAGGTCGCCTGGCGCGTCTCCTGCAGGGTGGCTTTAAACGCTGCCACCAGATCGTGCGGCAGATGGCGGATAAACCCTACGGTATCCGCCAGCACCGTTTCACCGACGTCCGCAACGTCAATACGACGCAGCGTCGGGTCCAGGGTCGCAAACAGCTGGTCTGCGGCATACACCTGAGCCTCGGTTATCTGGTTAAACAGGGTGGATTTACCGGCGTTGGTATAGCCCACCAGCGACACCGTCGGGATGTCGGCTTTCGTTCGCGCCCGACGTCCCTGCTCACGCTGTTTCTCTACGCGTTCCAGGCGTGAGAGGATCTGGGTAATACGGCCACGCAGTAAACGGCGGTCGGTTTCGAGCTGGGTTTCACCCGGACCGCGTAAACCAATCCCGCCCTTTTGTCTTTCAAGGTGGGTCCAGCCACGCACAAGACGCGTCGCCAGATGGCGCAGCTGCGCCAGCTCAACCTGCAGCTTCCCTTCATGGGTACGCGCACGCTGAGCAAAAATATCTAAAATTAGCCCTGTGCGATCGATAACCCGACATTCGCAAAGTGCTTCAAGATTACGCTCCTGAGCGGGAGACAGCGCGTGATCAAACAACACGACTGATGCGCCGGTTGCTTTAACGGCATCCGCAATTTCAACTGCTTTACCTTCACCAACAAAATACTTCGGGTGCGGCGCTTTACGGCTACCGGTAATCACCTGCATTGCTTCGACGCCAGCGGAAGAGACCAGAGTTTCAAACTCCTGGAGGTCTTCCATATCTTTGTCTTGCGAAAAATAGATGTGTACCAGCACCGCCTGCTCACCGGCATCATAACGGTCAAACAAGCGTAAACCTCTCAATAAAGATCAACGGGGAACGCAGGATCCCTGGCTCCCCGTGTGGATAACAGCCGAAACCTTATTCGGTATCGTCGCTGTCCTGCGCAGGGGCAGTAGAACCCTGTGCGTTGCTACCATGATGGTAGTTACTACCTGTGCCGCCGCCAGCGTTATTGCTGTGATGAGATACCGGACGAGACGGAACAACAGTAGAAATAGCGTGCTTATAGACCATCTGGCTGACCGTGTTTTTCAACAGAATCACGAACTGATCGAAAGACTCAATCTGACCTTGCAGCTTAATACCATTCACCAAATAAATAGAAACTGGAACACGTTCCCGACGCAATGCGTTCAGGAACGGATCTTGTAAAGATTGCCCCTTAGCCATTCTATCTTTTCCTTATATGCTTGTTTTGTACTTAGAACCTTGCGATTCTGAAAAATTGCGCACGATACGGCTTAATTGTACACATTCAGTGAGCGATATCACCAATAACCTCAATCACTTCGTTTAACGCCTGTTGTGGTTTTTCACTGTCTAACCAGTGAACCCCCTCCCAACCGCGCAACCAGGTGATCTGGCGCTTCGCTAACTGCCTCGTGGCGCAAACACCTCGATAAACCATTTCATCGTATGAAATCTCACCTTCAAGATACGACCACATCTGGCGGTATCCCACACAACGAATGGAAGGCATGTCCGTATGCAAATCTCCACGGGCAAAAAGCGCCCGCACTTCTGCTTCAAAATCTGAAGCCAACATCTGATGAAAACGCTGCTCAATTCGTTGATGGAGCAGTTCACGGCTCGCCGGGGCGATGGCGAACTGATGCACCTGATACGGCAGAGCCTCTCCTGACGTTTGCGTCAGTTCCGTTAAAGTTTTACCCGAAATGAAAAAAACTTCCAGTGCCCGGGAAAGCCTTTGCGGATCATTTGGATGAATCCGTGCTGCGGCAACCGGATCGACTTGTGCCAGTTGCTTGTGCAAAACGTCCCACCCCTGCTCTGCCGCCTGCTGCTCAATCTTTGCTCTTACCTCAGGATCCGCCGATGGCAGAGGTGATAACCCCTCCAGAAGCGCCTTAAAGTAGAGCATGGTACCGCCAACCAGCAGCGGTATTCGTCCTGCCGCCGTAATGTCGGCCATTTCGGCCAGGGCATCGCGGCGAAAATCGGCTGCCGAATAAGCCTGAGCCGGGTCAAGAATATCCAGCAAACGATGCGGTGCCGCGCGCAGTTCGTCTGCGTCTGGCTTCGCCGTGCCAATATCCATCCCCCGGTAAATGAGGGCAGAATCAACGCTAATCAACTCTACAGGCAAAACTTTACGCAGCTCAATGGCTAATGCCGTTTTACCGGAAGCCGTCGGCCCCATTAAAAAAATTGCCTTAGGCAGGCTCGCCTTGCTTACATCAATCATCTTTCAGGGCGATCATCGCCGTTTTTAAATCAACAGGTTGTAATAATCCACCCGGTGGCGCTTTTACCAGATGCGGACAAAGGCGTTCCACCTCCGCCAGCACGGTAATGGCCTGCGCCATACTCCATGCAGCGTGTTCACTTGCCAGATGGCGAGCAATCCACTGCGCGGTATTCGCGGTATCAGACGTTGTCTGTTGCGCCAGGTAGCCTATCAGTTCAGGAATCAAGTTTTGTAAATTTTGTTGGCGTAAGGGTAAAGGCACTGCGCGAATGGTCACATGCTGCGCTTCAAGTGCGATTTCAATACCCATTTCCGCCAGTAACGGCGTTGCACGCTGCAATACCGCTGCTTCCTGTGCGGTTATTTTCAGGCGTACGGGGATCAGGAGCGGCTGTGCGCAAGCGGCATTGATCCCCGGCGTCAGCTGCGCCTGTTTGAGCCAGCGTTCCGCCACCGGCAGCGCCAGCAGCATCAGTTGCCCTTCGCGTTCGAGCAGCGCGACATCCGGCGCGATGATGGTCAATACCCGTCCAAAGCTCTGGCTGTGGCCGTCCAGCGAAGGCGTAGAGACCGCAATGCGTTCTTTATGCTCAACGGCTGGCGTATCCAGCAGCTTGCGGTACAACGCCCCCTGCTGCTTTTGATAACCCGGCTGGGCGTTCGGGTAGTTCGCCCCCGTGGCTCGCGGCGTGCTGCCGGACGCGGCGAATCGCGGTGCCGCCGGTTCACGCGCAACGGCGGGTTCGGCAAAGTGGTTACGCCCTGCGGCGACCCGGTTTTCCGGCAGTGAACGCGCAGACGGCTCGCTGTCGTCCAGCGGTAACGTCGGCTCTGCCTGCTGCTGCAATACGCTCACTACGCCCTGATAAATAAAATCATGCACCAGGCGCGACTGATGGAAACGGACCTCATGCTTGGCCGGATGAACGTTAACGTCAACCTGGTGCGGGTCAATATCCAGATAGAGCACAAAGGCGGGCTGCTGATCCGCACCGAGCTTCTCTACACAGGCCTGGCGAATTGCGTGGTTGATCAAGCGATCGCGCATCATACGCCCGTTGACGTAGCAGTACTGAACCTCAGCAAACGCGGCGCTGCTCACCTTAGGATCGGCCACCCAGCCGCGCAGGGCTAAATCGCCATGCTGCCACTCAATCGCCAGCGCGTGCTCGAGGAAGGGCGTTCCGCAGATGGCGCCCAGGCGGCGCTCTTTTTGACCGCCTTCAGCGACCGCGCGGTACTGGCGCATGACTTTGCCGTTATGGCTGAGGTTGATCGTGACATCAAACCGCGCCAGTGCGATGCGGCGAATAATCTCATCGATATGGCCGAATTCGGTCTTCTCGGTGCGCATGAACTTGCGTCGGGCGGGCGTGTTGTAAAACAGATCCAGCACTTCCAGCGTGGTGCCAACCGGATGTGCGGCAGGTTTCACCGTCACATCCATGTCGCGCCCTTCGGCGTAGGCTTGCCAGGCCTCCTGCTGTTCGGCCGTGCGGGAGGTGAGCGTAAGACGTGAAACGGAACTGATACTGGCAAGCGCCTCGCCGCGAAAACCCAGGCTGATAATCGCTTCTAGGTCGTCAAGCGAGGCGATTTTACTGGTGGCATGGCGCGCCAGAGCTAACGCCAGCTCGTCCTTTTTGATGCCGCAGCCGTTGTCCCGAATGCGGATAAGCTTCGCGCCACCGCGTTCGATATCAATATCGATGCGGGTTGCGCCCGCATCAAGGCTGTTTTCCACCAGCTCCTTCACCACCGATGCAGGGCGTTCAACCACCTCACCGGCGGCGATTTGGTTCGCGAGCTGCGGCGGGAGAATCTGAATCGGCATGACGTCTCCTTAATTGGTCGCGGTCATCTCACCCGGTAACGCAGCGCTGGCCGTCTGGCTCACGCCGCCCTGCGGTGCCGCCTGCAGCGGATGCGCGTCAAAATATTTACGCAGACCGTTATAAATCGCTTCGGCAATTTTCTGCTGGTAGCTGTCGCTTCCCAGCAAACGTTCTTCACCGTTATTACTGATAAAGCCGGTTTCCACCAGAATCGACGGGATATCCGGCGAGCGCAGAACACCGAGGCTGGCATGTTCAGGACGCCGCTTGTGCAGCACGCCCACGCTTTGTAACTGGTTCAGTACATTGGTGGCGACATCATACCCGACGCGCTGAGAATGACCGAACTGTAAATCCAGCACGGCCTGGCTGAGATACGGGTCAGACTGGCTGTTTGCCAGCACGTCGCCCGCGCCGCCTAACAGCTCGGACTGTTTCTCATGCTGCTCCAGCCAGCCCGCCATTTCGCTGTTGGCGCGACGGTTTGAGAGCACCCAGACGGACGCTCCGGTGGCATCACGATTCGGAGCCGCATCCGCATGAATCGACACCAGGAAGTTAGCATTTTGCTTACGCGCCACGTCCGAGCGGCCCATGACCGAGATAAAGTAATCCCCGTCGCGGGTCAGCACGCCTTTAAACATCGGGTCGTCGTTGAGCAGCGTACGCAGCTTGCGGGCGATGGCGATAGTGACATTTTTCTCGCGCGTGCCGCCCGGCCCAATCGCACCGGGGTCTTGCCCACCGTGACCGGCATCAATGGCGATAATCACCTTGTCTTCGCTGACCGTCGCACGACGCGCGCTGGCCGCCGGGCGCGTCACCGTATTGCTGCTGGTTGCCACAGTGATGCGATCGTCCTGCGATTTAAACGGATTACGGGCAGGCTCAGCGGGACGCGGAGTATAAACCGGCGTTTCCACGCGTTTCGCGACCACCGGCGCAGGCGGCGGTGGAGGTGGCGGAGGCACATCGGCGTTGATGGTAAAAACCACCGTATAATTCGAGCCGTTTTTCTGCTTAACCGCCTTCGTCTTCCCTTTTTCGGTCAGATCCACCACCAGCCGTAGCGACTGGCTGTCCTTTGGCGTTCCGGAGCGGATGCTTTTCACCAGGTTATTTCCGCTAAACTGCAGCGGCAGCCCCTGGATCACGCCGGTTTGTTTGATATCGAGCGCCACGCTGTGGCTGTCGATTTGTGAGAAGGCATACTCAGGATCACCCATAAAGCTGAAGGTGATGCGGGCCTGGCTATCGCCATTGGAGACCTGAATATCCGAAAGATTCGCCGCCCCGGCCTGCGCGCACAGCAGCACCGTTGCAGCTAACAACCAACCTTTAACGCGATTAATCATCCCGTCATTCCTACGCTTAACCGGCCAGACGGGCCAGTAAGGAACACCCTGATGAGGAAACAGCACTGATCCGCGCCTCACGCCCTTGCGCCTGGTACTCTAAGTGAATTTCGACATCCGGGTCAGGCAGCACACCCGCACCTTGCTGCGGCCACTCCACCAGGCAAATGGCGTCGTTGGCAAAATAATCACGGATCCCCATAAACTCCAGCTCCTCCGGGTCCGCAAGGCGGTATAAATCAAAGTGATAGACCGTAACATGGTCCAGGGTGTAAGGCTCAACCAGCGTGTAGGTTGGGCTTTTCACATTCCCTTTATGGCCTAACGCCTGCAGGAACCCACGGCTGAAGGTTGTTTTACCCGCGCCTAAATCTCCATACAGATAAATGACGGTTGCCCCCTGACAGGCCTGCGCCACGCGCGTGCCGAAATCCAAAGTGGCTTGTTCATCAGGTAAAGAAATCGCTCGATTAGTCATTTTCTACGTCAATCACATCCGGGTTAACTACACGCCGCAGCGTGCAAAAAAGATCGGTGGCCAGCATACCGCGCGTGCCGTAACGCGCTGCCAGCCTGTCGGCTGCCGCCCCGTGGGCTACGCAGCCCGCGCAGGCTGCATCATATAGGGGAAGTTTCTGTCCGAGCAATGCGCCAATGATGCCGGAAAGCACATCGCCCATGCCGCCGCTGGCCATTCCCGCGTTACCGGCATCAATGATGCCCTGCAAAACGTCACTGGCAACGACGGTTCCTGCCCCTTTGAGGACAACAACACCTCCGTAACGTTTTACCAGACGCTGGGCAGAAAGTAAGCGATCGCTTTCAATTTCTGCCACGCTGCAGTTAAGCAACCGCGCGGCTTCACCGGGGTGCGGCGTCAGAATGCGATTGTGACGCGTATCCGGGTTGATTGCCAGAAGGTTCAGCGCGTCGGCATCCCAGAGCATCGGTTTACGGAAATTCTCCACCTTTTGCAGGGCTTGTTTGCCCCAGGTTTCTTGTCCCAGCCCGGGACCAATCACCACCACATCCGCCCACTCGAGACTCTCCTCAAGCGATTTTGGGGTCAATTCATGCACCATCAGTTCCGGGCGGGCGGTGATAATCGGAACAATATTTTCGCTGCGCGTAAGCACCCGCACCAGCCCTGCTCCGCAGCGCAACGCCGCTTCGCCGGTCATGCGGATCGCGCCTGCGGTACCGGTATCGCCTCCGATAATCACCAGCCGCCCCTGGTCGCCCTTATGGGACGTTGGACGGCGCGGCGGCAACCAGTGGGCAAGCTGCGAGGCATCAAAACGTGAAAGATTTGTCTCCTGTCCGGCCAGCCAGCCGTCCAGCCCCAGCGTACTGTGGTGCAGCAGGCCGACCACATCCCGCGCTTTACCGGTGAGCAGGCCAGGTTTGAGGGCGATAAAGGTCACGGTGTGAGCGGCGTTAATCACCGCACCCGGCGTGGCTCCGGTCTGCGCGATCAATCCGGAAGGGATATCCAGCGCCACTACCGGAGCAGCATGCGCGTTGGCGCGTTCAATCAGCGCCGCAACGCTGTCGCGCGGCGCGCTGTGCAGCCCGGTCCCCAGCAGCCCATCAACGATCAGCGCGACATCATCCGGCCAGAGAATGTCCGGCGCGTGGATCATACCGCCCGCGTTAAGCCAGGCTTCCCGCGCGGCGCTGGCTTCTTCTGGCAGGGGCTTATCGCTCTCCTGCGCAAGCAGCGTGACGCGAAGACCGGTGGCAACGGCCAGACGTGCGACCACATAGCCGTCCCCGCCGTTATTGCCATGTCCGCATAAAATCAGCCAGTGCGATGCATCCGGGTAGGCCGTCCGGGCGACGTTAAATGCCGCTTCGCCCGCCCGCTGCATCAACTCATACAGGGTAATCCCCAGGCTGTCGGCCGCCTCTTTTTCAGCATGGCGGAGGTCATCCGCATGCCAGATGGAATGTGGTATACTTGCGGGGTTTTTCTTCACAGTATGGTCCGTCATGTCACAGCCCCTCGATCTCAATCAGTTAGCGCAAAAAATTAAACAGTGGGGTGCTGAACTTGGCTTCCAGAAAGTGGGTATCACCGATACCGATCTCTCTGCCAGCGAGCCAAAATTGCAGGCCTGGCTGGACAAACAGTACCACGGCGAGATGGAGTGGATGGCGCGTCACGGCATGATGCGCGCCCGTCCACACGAGCTTTTGCCGGGCACGTTACGCGTGATCAGCGTGCGCATGAACTACCTGCCTGCCAACGCGGCATTTGCGCGCACGCTAAAAAATCCCGCGTTGGGCTACGTCAGCCGGTATGCCCTCGGGCGTGATTACCATAAGCTTCTGCGTAACCGCTTAAAAAAACTTGGGGAAACTATTCAGCTGCACTGTGTTTCGCTGAATTTTAGACCGTTTGTTGACTCCGCGCCTATTCTTGAGCGTCCGATTGCCGAAAAAGCCGGGCTTGGCTGGACAGGTAAGCACTCACTTATCCTGAGCCGTGACGCCGGCTCCTTCTTTTTCCTCGGGGAGTTGCTCATTGATTTACCGCTGCCCATTGACGGGCCGGTAGAAGAAGGCTGTGGGCGCTGTGTGGCCTGTATGACCATCTGCCCGACCGGGGCAATCGTCGAGCCGTATGTCGTCGACGCGCGCCGCTGCATCTCCTATCTCACGATTGAACTCGAAGGCGCAATCCCCGAAGCGTTTCGCCCGCTCATCGGCAACCGCATCTACGGCTGCGACGACTGCCAGCTGATCTGCCCGTGGAACCGCTACTCGCAACTCACCGAGGAAGAGGACTTCAGCCCGCGCAAAGCGCTTCATGCGCCACAACTCATCGAACTGTTCGCCTGGACCGAAGCCTGGTTCCTGAAAGTCACGGAAGGTTCGGCTATCCGTCGTATCGGCCACCTGCGCTGGCTGCGTAACGTCGCCGTCGCGCTGGGAAATGCCCCCTGGGATGAAGCCAATATTCAGGCGCTTGAAAGCCGCAGAGGTGAGCACCCACTTCTTGATGAACACATAGAATGGGCGATTGCGCAGCAAATTGAGAAGCGAAATGCCTGCGTCGTTGAAGTGCAGCTGCCGAAGAAACAGCGCCTGGTGCGGGTGATTGAAAAAGGGCTGATACGGGATGCTTGATATATTCACAGCCTGTGAATAAAAATAAAAACTCAAGCGCTATCAGGGCTGACAACGAGATCAAGCGATCGCGTTAACATTTTGCAATCAAATTTTCTTCATGAAAAACAGCATGTTAAAAAGATATTATTCACCCTGCTAAGGTTTCAGCCGTTTCGGATACATCAGGCGTTCTGTGGATAAGTCTGTTCACAAGAATATTTCAAATGCAACGGGAAACGTCCCCAGCATGACTTTACGCTGTGGATAATTTTGACTGGAAGAAGAATTTGGAGCGGGAAACGAGACTCGAACTCGCGACCCCGACCTTGGCAAGGTCGTGCTCTACCAACTGAGCTATTCCCGCTTGGGTGGTTCGTGCTGTGAAAGCACTTTCAAATTTTGGAGCGGGAAACGAGACTCGAACTCGCGACCCCGACCTTGGCAAGGTCGTGCTCTACCAACTGAGCTATTCCCGCTTGGGTGGTCCGTGCTGTGAAAGCACTTTCAAATTTTGGAGCGGGAAACGAGACTCGAACTCGCGACCCCGACCTTGGCAAGGTCGTGCTCTACCAACTGAGCTATTCCCGCAAATCTGTACTGCTTTTGTTGCTGTCGTAACGTGTAATTCTCTGTCGTTACGGGAGGCGCATTATACGAGAAATCCGTTTAGCTGCAACCCCTCCTGAAGCGATTTTTTTGAAATTCCGTTTAAGTGATTAATTAATCAGCAGGCTGAACAATTTAACGGCAAAAACCCGGCAACGCAAGCGTGCCGGGCCTCAAAATCAAAGCTTAATAAAGTTTTCGCGGTAGTAGGCCAGCTCAGCCACCGACTCACGGATGTCATCCATCGCCTGGTGGGTCCCCTGCTTTTTGAAGCCATCCAGGATTTCCGGTTTCCAGCGACGGGCCAGCTCTTTCAGCGTGCTCACGTCCAGATAACGGTAGTGGAAGTAAGACTCCAGTTCCGGCATGTACTTAAAGAGAAAACGACGATCCTGACCGATGCTGTTCCCACAGATAGGTGATTTCCCTTCCGGCACCCATTGTTTGAGGAATTCGAGGGTGGCCAGCTCTGCTTCGCGGTCGCCCTGGGTGCTGGCCTTCACGCGGTCCACCAGACCACTCCCCGTATGGGTACGCACGTTCCAGTCATCCATCAGCGCAAGCTGCTCATCGGACTGATGCACCGCGATGGTTGGCCCCTCCGCCAGAATATTGAGGTTCGCATCGGTGACCAGCGTTGCGATTTCAATGATGCGATCTCGCTCGGGATCCAGCCCGGTCATTTCAAGATCGATCCAAATCAGGTTGTTTTCGTCCGCGCTCATGTTATTTTCCACCCTTCTCGCATAACCGGCAGTAGCAGGTTAACTAGTATTAATTAGAGTGTATCATAGAGGTTTTGCCCGTTACGGGCGACCAGGAGCCAGCGCGATTGAGTAAAAATAAACTCTCCAAAGGGCAGCAGCGTCGGGTGAATGCCAATCACCAGCGCCGTCTTAAAACCACTACGGAGAAGCCCGATTACGACGACAATCTGTTTGGCGAAGCGACGGAAGGCGTAGTGATTAGCCGTTTCGGTATGCACGCCGATGTCGAAGCCGCCGACGGCGCGATCCACCGCTGCAATATCCGACGCACCATCCGTTCGCTGGTGACCGGCGACCGCGTGGTATGGCGCCCGGGTAAAGAAGCGGCGGAAGGCGTAACGGTAAAAGGCATTGTCGAAGCCGTACATGAACGCACCTCGGTGCTGACCCGTCCCGATTTCTACGACGGCGTGAAGCCCATTGCCGCCAACATTAACCAGATCGTTATCGTGTCGGCGATTTTGCCCGAGCTGTCGCTCAACATTATCGACCGCTATCTCGTGGCCTGTGAGACGCTGCAGGTTGAGCCGATCATCGTGCTGAACAAAATCGACCTGCTGGATGACGACGGCATGGCGTTCGTTAACGAGCAGATGGATATCTACCGCAACATCGGTTATCGCGTGCTGATGGTGTCGAGCCACACCAAAGACGGCCTGAAGCCGCTCGAAGAGGCGTTGACCGATCGCATTAGTATCTTTGCCGGGCAGTCCGGGGTGGGCAAATCGAGCCTGCTGAATAACCTTCTTGGCCTGCAGCAGGAAATCCTGACGAACGACGTTTCTGGCGTCTCGGGTCTTGGTCAGCACACCACCACGGCTTCACGCCTGTATCATTTCCCGCACGGCGGCGACGTGATCGACTCCCCGGGCGTGCGTGAATTCGGTTTATGGCACCTTGAGCCGGAACAAATCTTCAACGGATTTGTCGAATTCCATGACTATTTAGGCGCTTGCAAATACCGCGACTGTAAACATGACAATGATCCAGGCTGCGCCATCCGCGAAGCGGTCGAAAACGGTAAGATTGCAGAAACGCGTTTCGAAAATTATCACCGCATTCTTGAGAGCATGGATCAGGTAAAAACGCGTAAAAACTTTTCCGATTCTGATAACTGACAACTACGCTAAGCATCGCTAAAATCGTCCCCCTTTTTAAGGATCCGGCTGTCTGCAGCCGGATCAGGAACGACAAAACAATGGCCTGGAGGCTACCTTGTTAAACTCATTTAAACTTTCGCTTCAATACATTCTGCCAAAACTGTGGCTCACTCGCCTGGCGGGCTGGGGCGCAAGCAAACGAGCGGGCTGGCTGACCAAACTGGTCATCGATCTGTTTGTGAAATACTACAAGGTCGACATGAAAGAGGCGCAGAAGCCGGATACCGCCAGCTACCGCACCTTCAACGAATTCTTCGTGCGCCCCCTGCGCGACGAAGTTCGCCCGCTTAACACCGATCCTAACGTGCTGGTGATGCCTGCCGACGGCGTGATCAGCCAGTTGGGTAAAATTGAAGACGACAAAATTTTGCAGGCGAAGGGCCATAACTACAGCCTGGAAGCGCTGCTGGCGGGTAACTATCTGATGGCCGACCTGTTCCGTAACGGTTCGTTTGCTACCACCTATTTGTCACCACGCGACTACCACCGCGTCCATATGCCGTGTAACGGTATCCTGCGTGAAATGATCTACGTGCCGGGCGATCTCTTCTCCGTGAACCACCTGACCGCACAGAACGTTCCAAACCTGTTCGCCCGTAACGAGCGTGTGATCTGCTTGTTTGATACCGAATTTGGCCCAATGGCGCAGATTTTGGTAGGCGCAACCATCGTCGGCAGTATCGAAACCGTCTGGGCGGGCACCATCACCCCACCACGCGAAGGGGTGATCAAACGCTGGACCTGGCCTGCCGGGGAAGATGAAGGCTCTGTTGCCCTGCTGAAAGGCCAGGAGATGGGCCGCTTTAAGCTCGGCTCTACCGTGATCAACCTGTTTGCGCCGGGTAAAGTGAACCTGGTGGAACAGCTCCAAAGCCTGTCGGTGACCAAACTCGGCCAGCCGCTGGCAGTTTCTGCCGAAGCGCTCGTCACACCAGACGCAGAGCCTGCACCGCTGGCGGAAGAAGAGATCAAAGCCGAGCACGACGCCAGCCCGCTGGTTGACGATAACAAAGACCAAGGCTAACAACAGAAGGATCGCTGACGTGCGCCCGATTATCGTTCTACTGATGGCCTGGTGCCTCAGCATGGGGGCGTACGCAGCGACGGCCCCCGACGCCAAACAGATAACCCAGGAGCTGGAGCAGGCAAAAGCGGCGAAACCCGCTCAGCCAGAGACCGTTGAGTCGCTCCAGGCCGCACTGAACGCGCTTGAGGAACGTAAAGGCTCCCTCGAGCGCGCCCAGCAGTATCAGCAGGTTATCGATAACTTCCCTAAACTCTCGCAGACCCTGCGCTCGCAGCTTAATAACCTGCGCGATGAACCTCGCAATGTCCCCGTCGGCATGACGTCTGACGCGCTGAACCAGGAGATCCTCCAGGTCAGCAGCCAGCTCCTCGAAAAAAGCCGTCAGGCCCAGCAGGAGCAGGAGCGCGCACGTGAAATTGCCGACTCGCTCAGCCAGTTACCACAGCAGCAAACCGACGCCCGCCGTCAGTTAAACGATGTCGAACGCCGCGTCGGTACCCAAACCGGCAGCACGCCTCAAAGCCAGGCGCAAAACCTTGGTCTGCAGGCAGAATCCGCCAGACTCAAGGCGCTGGTTGATGAACTGGAGCTGGCGCAGCTTTCCGCCAATAACCGCCAGGAGCTTTCACGCATGCGCGCCGAGCTGGCGCAGAAGCAGAGCCAGCAGTTAGACGCCTATCTGCAGGCCCTGCGCAATCAGCTTAACAGCCAGCGCCAGCGTGAAGCGGAGCGCGCGCTGGAAAGCACGGAACTGCTTGCTGAAAACAGCGCAAACCTGCCGACCGGGATCGTCGATCAGTTCAGGGTTAACCGCGAGCTTTCTGCCGCGCTGAACCAGCAGGCGCAGCGTATGGATCTGGTTGCCTCGCAGCAGCGTCAGGCCACGAATCAAACTCTGCAGGTGCGCCAGGCGCTCAATACGCTGCGCGAACAGTCCCAGTGGCTTGGTTCTTCAAACCTGCTCGGCGAAGCGTTACGCGCCCAGGTTGCCCGCCTGCCGGAGATGCCAAAACCGCAGCAGCTTGACACCGAAATGGCGCAGCTGCGCGTTCAGCGTCTGCACTTTGAAGACCTTCTCAACAAGCAGCCGCAAATCCGCCAGATCCGTCAGGCTGACGGCCAGCCGCTGACCAGCGAGCAAAGCCGTATTCTTGAAGCACAGATGCGCACCCAGCGTGAACTGCTCAACTCCCTGCTGCAGGGTGGCGACACGCTGATCCTGGAACTTACCAAGCTGAAGGTCTCCAACAGCCAGCTGGAAGACGCGTTAAAAGAGGTCAACGAGGCGACGCACCGCTATCTGTTCTGGACGTCTGACGTGCGGCCAATGACCTTCTCGTGGCCGATTGAGATTGTGCAGGATCTTCGCCGCCTGATTTCGCTTGATACCTTCAGCCAGTTGGGTCAGGCCAGCGTGATGATGATCACCAGCAAAGAGACCATCTTCCCGCTGCTGGGGGCGCTCATTCTGGTGGGGTTCAGCATTTACTCGCGCAGACACTTCACCCGCTTCCTCGAACGTTCCAGCGCCCGCGTGGGCAAAGTCACTCAGGATCATTTCTGGCTGACGCTGCGCACCGTGTTCTGGTCGATTCTCGTCGCCTCACCGCTGCCGGTACTGTGGATGACGCTCGGATATGGCCTGCGAGAAGCCTGGCCTTATCCGCTGGCGGTCGCGATTGGTGATGGCGTTACCGCCACCGTACCGCTGCTGTGGGTCGTGATGATTTGCGCCACGTTCGCGCGCCCTAACAGCCTGTTCATCGCCCACTTTGGCTGGCCGCGTAACCGCGTTGCGCGCGCCATGCGCTATTACCTGATGAGCATCGGGCTGATTGTGCCGCTGATCATGGCGCTGATCATGTTTGATAATCTTAACGACCGCGAGTTCTCCGGCTCTTTGGGTCGTCTCTGCTTTATGCTGATTTGTGGAGCACTGGCGATCGTGACGCTGAGCCTGAAACGAGCGGGCATTCCGCTCTATGTCGATAAGACCGGCAGCGGCGATAACATGTTTAACCGCCTGCTGTGGAATTTACTGTTAAGCGCGCCGCTGGCGGCGATTCTGGCGGCGGCGGTGGGTTACCTTGCCACCGCGCAGGCCTTGCTGGCGCGTCTGGAAACCTCGGTGGCGATCTGGTTCCTGCTGCTGGTGGTTTACCACATTATCCGCCGGTGGATGCTCATCCAGCGCCGTCGTCTGGCGTTTGATCGTGCCAAGCATCGTCGTGCTGAAATCCTTGCCCAGCGCGCCCGCGGCGAAGAGGAGTCGCATCACACCAACAGCACCGAAGGCACCGCAGAGGTGGACGAGGTCGAGCTGGATCTCGATGCTATCAGTACCCAGTCCCTGCGTCTGGTGCGATCCATCCTGATGCTCATCGCGCTGCTGTCGGTCATCGTCCTGTGGTCAGAGATCCACTCGGCGTTTGGCTTCCTCGAGAACATCTCCTTGTGGGATGTGACCTCGACGGTGCAAGGGGTTGAAAGCCTGGAGCCAATCACCCTGGGGGCCGTGCTGATTGCCATTCTGGTGCTGATTATCACCACCCAGCTGGTGCGGAACTTCCCGGCCCTGCTGGAGCTGGCGCTGTTGCAGCATCTGGATCTCACCCCCGGGACGGGGTATGCGATCACGACGATCACCAAATACCTGATCCTGCTCTTCGGCGGGCTGGTGGGCTTCTCAATGATTGGTATCGAGTGGTCGAAACTGCAGTGGCTGGTCGCGGCACTTGGTGTGGGGCTGGGTTTTGGTCTGCAGGAGATCTTCGCAAACTTCATCTCCGGCCTGATTATCCTGTTCGAAAAACCGATTCGTATTGGCGATACGGTGACGATCCGCGATTTAACCGGCAGCATCACCAAAATCAACACCCGCGCCACGACCATCAGCGACTGGGACCGCAAAGAGATTATCGTGCCGAACAAAGCGTTTATCACCGAGCAGTTTATCAACTGGTCGCTGTCCGACTCCGTGACGCGTGTGGTGCTGACGGTGCCTGCGCCGTCGGATGCTAACAGCGAAGAGGTGACGCAGATCCTCTACACGGCGGCAGAGCGCTGCACGCTGGTGATCGACAACCCACCACCGGAAGTGTTCCTCGTCGATTTGCAACAGGGGATCCAGATCTTCGAACTGCGTATCTACGCCGCCGAAATGGGGCACCGTATGCCGCTGCGCCATGAGATCCACCAGCTGATTCTGGCAGGCTTCCGCGAACACGGTATTGATATGCCGTTCCCACCGTTCCAGATGCGCCTTGAAACGCTGGATGGCCGTAAGACGGGAAGGACGCTGTCGTCAGCGGCGCGTACGCGCCCGGCAGGGAGTTTGTAGAAACTCAAAGCCAGCCACTGATGTGGCTGGCTTTTTTGTCTGTGGTTTTACCCGAGACAAAACTGGTAGCGGAAGATAAAGCGCCATAACCAGACGCCTGCGATGAGTATGGTTATAAGGTACAAAAAACCGTGATGGGCTTTTTTTATCAAGAATGCATACAGAGCAGGTAAAAAAACCGGGAACGTCACGAGCATTCCGAAATCGCGGATATCATCATTCTCTACATACGCCATCAGGTCACAGATATTTTTGATGTTCTCTTCTCCAATCCACCACTCCTTGTCCTGTGTCGAGAAGATAACAATGACGAGAATCGACATGCACAGCCAAACGATCCCAGGCGTAAATATTTTATAGTTCACCGCGCAAAATCCCTTTGCCATAAGCCCCCCTACTCCCCGCACAATCTCAGGCAGTAGGGGCTAATAGCGAACTTAATCAGCGGCCCAAATCGTTGATTGCGCTACGCGACGACGGTAATTCTCATAAATCCCCATCGCCATCAGCGAGAAGAAGATCGGGCCACCCACCATCCACAGCGCGCTATTCCAGTCATTGGCCTCAATGACCGGCTGGATCACGGTGAAGATATTCGCAAAAGCCACCACCAGCACGACGACGGTGGTGGCCAGCAGCGTGGCGGCGCGGGTTTTGAAAATCACGAACGGACGTTCGAGATCCTGCTTCGCCTTAAAGAACGGGAACGCCAGGGTCAGGAAAAGATACGGCAGCGTCATTGATACGTTCGCCATCAGGGTCAGCTTGTTGTAAAACGCAGAGGCAGTATCCCCACCGAACGACACCAGAAGAATAAACACGCAGACCAGCAGGCACTGCATCCACATGGCGTTCGCAGGCATACCTGCCGTATTGAGCTGCGTCATGCGGGCTGGCCATAGCGCTTTTGGCGTTCCCTGGATAATCGCTTTTAGCGGCGAATAGATCAGCGTAAAGAAGGCACCGGTATAGGCGAGGAACATCGACAGGCCGGTGATACGCGCGAACCAGACGCCCATCGTCGTGGCCGCATCCGGCGTCAGCTGCAGTGCCTGCCCGAGCGTCATCCCCAGGCTCTTCATCAGCACGTAGGTAATATTCCCAAGGTTAGTGGTATCGTTGCTTAACACCTGCTGCCAGTTGGTGCTCACACCCCAGAGGAAAATCGCCAGCGAGTAGCCGACAGAGATAACTATCGCCGCGAAGATAATGCCTTTGGCAAAGTTCTTTTCCGGGTTCTCGGTTTTATCGACCAGGCCGCCCACCGCTTCTATACCGCCATAGGCAAAGATGGCAAACACCACAAAAGAGAGCATCGCGAGGCCGGACTGATAGCTCGGGTTAGGTGACGAAACGAAATTCACCTCCTGTGCAAAATGGCCGCCGTTGAGACACAAAATCGCGATGCTCACCAACAGCAGGACCAGGTTCAGACACATAACTGAAATACCGCCCACGGCGGTTATGCGCGCGATTTTGTTGATGCCTTTCGACGCCACCAGCGTCACTACCACCATCCAGCAGACCGCGAGGATCCCGACAACCTGCGTGGAGCTCAGCCCAGCCAAAGACCAGACCTGCGTTTTATCTGCCCCAAAGAGAAACGTCGAGAAAGGTACCCACACCTTGGCGGCGGTACTGACCATCCAGACCACGTAGGAAGAGAACCACATAAAGGTGCCGATAAACGCGTAGCGCGGCCCGATGCTGTTGTTCATCCACGAGTAAATCCCGCCCTCTTCCTTGCGATAAGCAGACCCCATCTCCGCCATCATCAGCGCAAACGGAATAAAGAAGAACAGAGCAGAGACGATATAAAACGGTGTCGCGCTGTAGCCCATCAGGTAAAACGCCGAGGGGCTGTTGGCAAAACCAAACACTGACGTAAAAATCATCAGGATAAGACCGGTCAGGGTCATTTTTTTCATTGAGTGGGACATAGAACCATCCAAAGCGAAAATAAACTGCGCGGATGGTAGCAGATGACCAGACGAATAGTGTGGCTATTCAGGGCAAATTAGGAAAATAACCTGCGTAACACAACGCTGGCAGTTATTGATGCCATGAATATTTACTGGAAAGGTTTATTGCCAGGGAGAGAGACACACCGGGCAGGCTCGCGCGCCACCCGGTATTGTATTACGCGCGGTCGACCGTAAATGCAATCACGTCACCAAGCTGCTCTGCGCCAAGCGCCAGCATCACCAGACGGTCAACACCCAACGCCACGCCGGAACAATCGGGCAGGCCGGCTTTCAGGGCTTCCAGCAGATTCACGTCGATCGGCTGTTGCGGCAGACCGCGGGCGTTACGCTTGCGGTTGTCCTGTTCGAAACGCTGCTGCTGTTCGCGCGCGTCGGTCAGTTCGTGGAAGCCATTCGCCAGCTCGATGCCTTTGTAGTAGACCTCAAAACGTTCAGCTACGCGGTGATCTTCCGTACTGATCTGCGCCAGCGAGGCCTGGCTTGCCGGGAAGTGATAGACGAACGTTGGGCGATCTTTGCCGATCTGCGGCTCAACGCCGAAGGTAAACAGCAGTTGCAGCAGCGTGTCGCGATCTTCTTCCGTCTCCGCCACGTTGCTGAGATCCAGTTTTGCCGCCGCGTCGCGCAGCTGCGCTTTGTCGGCAGACAGCGGATCGATTTCCAGATGGCGCTGGAACGCCTGCTGATAGGAGAGCGTCTCGGCTTCCGCGCAGTCCAGCACCTGTTGCAGCAGGTCGTCCACCTCGTTCATCAGGCGATACATGTCGTAATGCGGACGGTACCACTCCAGCATAGTGAATTCCGGATTATGGTGACGGCCCATCTCTTCATTACGGAAGCTACGGCACAGCTGATACACCGGGCCACAGCCCGCCGCCAGCAGGCGCTTCATATGGTATTCCGGGCTGGTCATCAGATAGAGATTCATCCCCTGTGAGTGGCCAGGGCCAACAAAACGGGTTTCAAACGGGACCAGATGAATATCCGTTACCGTTGCCTGGCTCATGCACGGCGTTTCCACCTCAAGGACTCCGCGATCGGCAAAGAAACGACGGATCTCCGCCATAATGGCCGCGCGTTTAAGCAGGTTGGGGATGGATGCGCTCGGCTGCCAGGTTGCCGTTTCGCTCATGAGTTTTTCTCCGATTTCAGACAAGGGCACGAAGTCTACTCGACAGGCGGGGCAGAGACAAATTTTGCACAGTAAAAAGCGGCTTTTCATTCATGAGTGAAATTACGTGACGCAATTCATCAATCACCATGATAAATCACCGCACAGAACAGCAAAAAAATCGAACACGTCAAATTTCCCTCATATCCATCCGGTTATACTGTTTTACCCATAAAGGAGCAGTGGAATCGCTTTCGCAATCGTCCGTTTGGACAGGTGAACTGCCTTTAACTCACGCATTGCGGGAAAACAAAAATCTGGAGGAATGTCGTGCAAACTTTTCAAGCCGATCTTGCCGTAATAGGCGCTGGCGGGGCTGGATTACGCGCAGCAATTGCTGCGGCACAAGCTAATCCAAACGCTAAAATCGCTCTGATTTCAAAAGTCTATCCGATGCGCAGCCACACCGTTGCCGCTGAAGGAGGGTCCGCCGCCGTTGCGCAGGATCATGACAGCTTCGAATACCATTTCCACGACACGGTTGCAGGGGGCGACTGGCTTTGCGAACAGGATGTCGTTGACTACTTCGTGCATCACTGCCCCACGGAGATGACCCAGCTTGAGCAATGGGGTTGCCCGTGGAGTCGCCGCCCGGACGGCAGCGTCAACGTTCGTCGCTTCGGCGGCATGAAGATAGAACGAACCTGGTTCGCCGCCGACAAAACCGGCTTCCACATGCTCCACACCCTGTTCCAGACTTCCCTTCAGTTCCCACAAATTCAGCGCTTTGACGAGCACTTCGTCCTCGACATCCTGGTGGATGAGGGCGAAGCGCGCGGTCTGGTGGCGATGAACATGATGGAAGGCACCCTTGTGCAGATCCGCGCGAAAGCGGTGGTGATGGCAACGGGCGGTGCGGGGCGCGTTTATCGCTACAACACCAACGGCGGTATCGTCACCGGCGACGGCATGGGCATGGCGCTCCGCCACGGCGTGCCGCTGCGCGATATGGAGTTTGTCCAGTATCACCCAACCGGTCTGCCAGGCTCCGGCATTCTGATGACGGAAGGCTGCCGCGGTGAAGGCGGTATTCTGGTTAACAAAAACGGCTACCGCTACCTGCAGGATTACGGTATGGGGCCAGAAACACCGCTCGGCGAGCCGAAGAACAAATACATGGAGCTGGGTCCACGCGACAAAGTGTCTCAGGCTTTCTGGCACGAATGGCGCAAAGGCAACACCATCTCCACGCCGCGCGGCGATGTGGTTCACCTCGATCTGCGTCATCTCGGCGAGAAGAAACTGCTGGAGCGCTTGCCGTTCATCTGCGAACTGGCGAAAGCGTACGTTGGCGTTGATCCAGTGAAAGAGCCCATTCCGGTGCGTCCAACCGCGCACTACACCATGGGCGGGATCGAAACCGATCAGCAGTGTGAAACCCGCATTAAAGGCCTGTTCGCCGTTGGCGAGTGCTCCTCCGTGGGCCTGCACGGCGCAAACCGTCTGGGGTCCAACTCGCTGGCCGAGCTGGTGGTCTTTGGTCGCATGGCGGGCGAGCGCGCGATGGAGCGTGCCGCCACGGCAGGTGAAGCCAATGGTGCGGCGCTGGATGCGCAGGTTGCCGACGTTGAAAAACGGCTCAAAGACCTGGTGAATCAGGAAGGCAACGAAAACTGGTCGAAGATCCGCGACGAAATGGGCCTGTCGATGGAAGAAGGCTGCGGCATCTACCGTACGCCAGAGCTGATGCAGAAAACCGTCGACAAGCTGGCGGAGCTGCAGGAACGGTTCAGGCATGTACGCATCACCGACACCTCCAGCGTTTTCAATACCGACCTGCTCTATACCATCGAGCTGGGCCACGGTCTGAACGTCGCGGAATGTATGGCGCACTCGGCGCTGGCGCGTAAAGAGTCACGCGGTGCCCACCAGCGTCTGGATGAAGGTTGTACGGAACGTGATGACGTCAATTTCCTGAAACACACTCTCGCCTGGCGCGACGCGGATGGCACCACTCGTCTGGACTATAGCGACGTGAAGATCACCACGCTGCCACCGGCGAAACGCGTGTACGGTGCAGAAGCAGAAGCCGCCGAGAAGAAGGAGAAGGCGAATGGCTGAGATGCAAAAAATGAAAGTTGAAGTGGTGCGCTACAACCCGGAAGTGGACACCGCGCCGCACAGCGCTTTCTATGAAGTGCCCTATGACGAGCAAACCTCCCTGCTGGATGCGCTCGGGTATATCAAAGACAACCTGGCGCCGGATCTGAGCTATCGCTGGTCGTGCCGTATGGCGATCTGCGGCTCCTGCGGCATGATGGTCAACAAGGTGCCGAAGCTGGCCTGTAAGACCTTCCTGCGCGACTACACCAAAGGCATCAAGGTTGAAGCGCTGGGCAATTTCCCGATCGAACGCGATCTGGTGGTCGATATGACCCACTTTATCGAAAGTCTGGAGGCCATTAAGCCGTACATCATTGGCAACCCGCGCACGCCGGATCAAGGCCCGAATACGCAAACCCCGGCGCAGATGGCGAAATACCATCAGTTCTCCGGCTGCATCAACTGCGGCCTGTGCTATGCCGCGTGCCCACAGTTTGGCCTGAACCCGGAGTTCATCGGCCCGGCCGCCATTACCCTGGCGCACCGCTATAACGAGGACAGCCGCGACCACGGCAAAAAAGAACGTATGGCGCAGCTTAACAGCCAGAACGGCGTCTGGACCTGCACCTTTGTGGGCTACTGCTCCGAAGTCTGTCCAAAGCACGTCGACCCGGCAGCCGCTATTCAGCAGGGAAAAGTGGAAAGCTCGAAAGACTTTCTTATCGCAACCCTGAAACCACGCTAAGGAGTGCATGATGACGACTAAACGCAAAGCCTATGTGCGGCCAATGCCGTCCACCTGGTGGAAAAAACTGCCGTTTTATCGCTTCTATATGCTGCGTGAAGGGACGGCAGTTCCTGCGGTGTGGTTCAGTCTTGAGCTTATCTACGGCATTTTTGCCCTTAAGCACGGCCCCGAATCCTGGGCGAGTTTTGTGGGCTTCCTGCAAAACCCGATCATCGTGGTGCTGAACCTGATCGTGCTCGCTGCGGCGCTGCTGCATACCAAAACCTGGTTTGAACTGGCACCCAAGGCGGCGAACATCATCGTTAAAGGCGAGAAAATGGGACCAGAGCCTGTGATTAAAGGGCTGTGGGCGGTGACGGCAGTGGTTACTGTGGTCATTCTGTTTGTCGCACTGTTCTGGTAAGGAGACTACCGTGATCAATCCAAATCCAAAACGTTCTGACGAGCCGGTTTTCTGGGGGTTGTTCGGTGCAGGCGGCATGTGGAGCGCCATCATCGCACCGGTGATTGTCCTGCTGGTCGGCATTATGCTGCCGCTCGGGCTGTTCCCGGGCGATGCGCTGGGTTATGAACGCGTCCTCGCGTTTGCCAGCAGCTTTATTGGCCGCGTGTTCATCTTCCTGATGATCGTCCTGCCCCTGTGGCTCGGCTTGCACCGCATTCACCACGCGATGCACGACCTGAAAATCCACGTTCCAAACGGGAAATGGGTCTTCTACGGCCTGGCCACCATCCTGACCGTGGTCACCCTGATCGCCGTCGTCACCCTGTGATCGCACTGGCCCGCCACCCGGCGGGCCTTCTAGTGCGGCATCTTCTCCACCAGCCACTGTGAAAACTCGCGCATAGCGGGCGTTTCCACACGCGACTGCAGCCGCGTTAGCCAGTAACTGCCCAGATCGATCTGCGTCGCAAACGGCTGCACGATACGCTCGCGGGCGAGTAAATGGCTAAACATATCGACAGGTGCGATAGCGATCCCCACGCCGACCTGGGCGGCCTCCAGCATAGTGACGGACGAATCAAAGACCATGACCCGGTGCGTCGGTGAAGGTGGATGCTCGCCCACCGCTGCCATCCACGCCGTCCATTCATCCCGTCGATACGAACGCAGCAGGGTAAATTTCAGTATGTCGGCCGGGGTGCGCAGTCTGGCGGCAATGTCTGGCGTACAGAGCGGGGCCAGCGGGGCATGGCACAGAAACGTTGCCTCGGTGCCGTGCCACGCTCCGCCGCCGTAGCGGATCGTGTAATCCAGCCCTTCAGCCGCCGGATCGACGCGGTTGTTGTGTGTAGACAGCTGAAGATCGATATGCGGGCAGCGGCGGCGGAAATCATCAAGCTGCGAAAATAACACGCCGGTCGCAAACGTCCCCACGACGCCGATTTTCAGCTTCTCCTGCGCCCGATGATTTACAAAGCGATCTAACATACCGGCGATACGATCAAAGGAATCGTTCAGCACCGGCAGCAAATTTTCCCCTTCCGTGGTCAGCATCAAACCTCGCGAAACGCGGATAAAGAGCTGGCAGTTCAGGTGCTGCTCCAGCGCCTTGACGTGCTGGCTGATGGCAGAGTGGGTGACGTTCAGCTCGATAGCGGCATGCGTAAAGCTCAGATGCCGGGCGGCAGCTTCAAAAGCACGAAGTGAATTAAGCGGAATGTAGCTGCGCGTCATAGGCTCGTCCGTTAGAAAAATTTACAGCTCATGCTAAATTTAACCGTTTGTCAGCGGCTGTCAAATCCCACAGACTACGCTCGTCTTATGGGCCCGGACACTCCCTTACACGCTATTACGGAAGATAACTGATGAAGAAAAAACTCGTTTTCTGCGCCCTGCTTCTCGGCGTTTCATGCTCAGCCCTCGCGTCCTCCCTGTCAGAAAAAGAGCTGGCAAAGGTGGTGAAGCGCACCGTGACGCCTCTGATGAAAGCACAGTCCATTCCGGGCATGGCGGTGGCGGTGATCTATCAGGGCCAGCCGCACTACTTCACCTTCGGCAAAGCCGATGTTGCTGCAAATATACCCGTCACGCCGCAGACCTTATTCGAGCTAGGCTCTGTCAGTAAAACTTTCACCGGCGTGCTGGGCGGCGATGCCATTGCCCGCGGCGAAATTTCGCTTAACGATCCGGTGACGAGGTACTGGCCTGAACTGACCGGCAAGCAGTGGCAGGGCATTCGCTTGCTGGATCTCGCCACCTACACCGCCGGTGGCCTGCCGTTACAGGTGCCGGATAACGTCACCGACCCGGCCGCAATGCTGAACTTCTATCAAACGTGGCAGCCGCAGTGGAAACCGGGCACCACGCGCCTGTATGCCAATTCCAGCATCGGCCTCTTTGGGGCGCTGGCGGTCAAGCCCTCTGGAATGGGCTTTGAGCAGGCCATGACCACGCGCGTCCTGAAGCCGCTGAAGCTCGATCATACCTGGATCCAGGTTCCGAAATCCGAAGAGCAGCATTACGCCTGGGGCTATCGCGACGGCAAAGCGGTCCACGTTTCACCGGGTATGCTGGACGGCGAAGCCTATGGCGTAAAAAGCAACGCCGAAGACATGGCGAGCTGGGTGATGGTAAACATGGCACCGGAGCGCGTTCAGGCTACATCACTTAAACAGGGTATCGCCCTGGCACAGTCTCGCTACTGGCGCGTTGGGTCGATGTATCAGGGGCTGGGCTGGGAGATGCTGAACTGGCCGGTCGATGGCAAAACGATTATCGATGGCAGTGATAATAAGATCGCCCTGGCAGCGTTACCCGCGCGAGAAGTAAACCCTCCGGCACCACCGGTTAAGGCCTCGTGGGTCCATAAAACGGGCTCAACCGGCGGGTTCGGCAGCTACGTGGCCTTCATTCCCGAGAAGCAACTGGGGATCGTGATGCTGGCGAACAAGAGCTATCCGAACCCTGCCCGGGTAGAAGCGGCTTACCAGATCCTTAACGCACTGCAGTAACGCGTTGCCGGGTGGCGGCTTCGTCCACCCGGCCTCCGCCAGTCAACAACGTACAAAACCCGCATTTTCCTTGCTGTCATCTACACTTATCAAAAAACCAGTAAGGAAACACCTATGCGCATTCTGCCTGTTATCGCCGCAGTGACAGCCGCGTTTTTAGTCGTTGCCTGCAGCTCCCCTACCCCTCCTCCTGGCGTGACTGTCGTCAGCAATTTCGACGCACAACGCTTCCTTGGCACCTGGTATGAAATCGCCCGCCTCGATCATCGCTTTGAACGCGGATTAGAAAAAGTCACGGCACATTACAGCTCAATGGATGACGGCGGTATTCAGGTCGTTAACCGGGGATATAATCCGGATCGTGAGATGTGGCAGCAGTCTGTGGGTAAAGCCTACTTTACCGGCGATCCGCACAGAGCCGCCATGAAGATCTCGTTTATTGGCCCGTTCTACGGCGGATACAACGTGATCGCGCTCGACAGAGAGTATCGCCATGCGCTGATTTGCGGGCCGGATCGCAGCTATCTGTGGATACTCTCCCGCACGCCAACCCTTTCACCCGAAATGAAACAGCAGATGCTCGACATTGCGACCCGGCAAGGGTTTGATGTAACGAAATTAATCTGGGTAGAGCAGCCGCATTAATGCGTGCTGAGCTTCAGCCCTATGATCCCGGCAACAATCAGCGCGAGGCTGGCGATGCGCGCCAGGCTCGCTGATTCTCCCAGCAGTAAGATCCCGGTTATCGCCGCACCGACGGCACCAATGCCCGTCCAGACGGCATAGGCTGTACCCACGGGCAGAGAACGCATCGCCCATGACAGCAGGACAATGCTCACAATCATCGCGGTAACGGTAATGACGCTTGGGGTCAGGCGAGTGAAACCATGGGTATATTTCAGGCCAATGGCCCATACCACTTCGAGCAGACCGGCAATAAAGAGAATAATCCAGGACATCTCAGGCTCCTTAACTTCAGTGAAAGTTGGGGCCGTCCCCGGTGAAAGAGGCGCTTACGGGTCGTCCCGCAAGGCAGAGGTTACACGCCCTATTGTGGTTAGCGTGCGATTTTTTTTCAATCCTTTTTTGCTGAACGCGTTAAGGCAAGAAATAGCCTCAGTATGCCGTGCAGTTCAGGCATTTATCACTCATCCGACTTCTCTATGATGGTGTGCTTTCTGATGGCAGGAAGCCAAACCACTAGCCGACTGCGAATACAATATGTTCAAAATTCTTTTGATTGACCGTTGTCACTTCACCCGCGCCGGGATTGAAGACTGGCTCAATCACTCAGGCCTGTTTCCGGGTGACTTCGTTGTGACCGGCCTGAATAATCTGTTTCTTGCCCGAGAGCACATCCTGCAGTGGAAACCGACGTTAGTTATCGCTGACTTACACGGTTTCAGACAGGACATTCACCATTTTCAGCAGCTCTCTTCCTTGCTGATAGCCAGCGAAACGCTGCCTTTTATTTTATTGCAGTCGGGCGAGGAGAAAGCGATGGCAGATTATGTGGCACAGTTCCCGGTATGGTCGTCACTGCACAAAAAAACCGATCTCGAACAGCTGGCAACGGTGATTAACGACGCGCTGACGATGTGTACACGCGTGGCGATCCCGCAGGCGGCGGCTCCGCTGTTAACCCGGCAGGAAGAAAAAGTGCTGACGCTGTGGATGGATGGTGCAAGCAACCAAAAGATTGCCAGCCACCTGAGCATTAATGGAAAGACGGTTTATACGTATAAACGCAATATTCGCATGAAATTGCATATGGATACGCGCTTTTCGCCGTTTTTGTCGCTGCAGGAAAGTGAAAATTGACGGTACGGGGAGACGACACGCCGTACCGTCCTGTCTCATCAGTTCTGAGCTTTAGTCGCTGCACCAGAAATGGCACTACCACCGTCAGAGATATCTTCCCCTACACCACGGGTGGTATTACATGCGGTCAGTACCGAAGACAGCACCAGAACAGAAAAGATCGCTGCAATTGTTTTCTTAACCATAATATCTTCCTTTTATAGCCAAAGTTATTTTGTGTATAGCAACTTAAGGATAGACAAGATCCCGGCGCTTGACGGAAAAGGAACAATTTTTAGGAAAATTAGACGGGATTAGCTGGCTGCGTGGGAAATGATATGGCCAAGATCCTGAATATCTTCGCCCATGCCGCGCGCGGTGTTACATCCGGAAAGGAACGCGCTGGAGAGCGCTAACAGAAGCAGAATTTTTACGATACGTTTCATCATCCGTGCCTGAAAATCAGGCGCAGCGGGCGCTGCGCCTTTCATCATCTACATGAATTACTTCACGCGGGATACGTATTCGCCGGAGCGGGTATCCACTTTGATCACTTCGCCAGTCTGTACGAACAGCGGAACTTTAACCACGGCACCGGTGGACAGTTTAGCTGGCTTACCGCCAGTACCTGCGGTGTCGCCCTTCAGACCTGGATCGGTTTCAACGATTTCCAGCTCTACGAAGTTAGGTGGGGTCACAGCGATAGGCTGGCCGTTCCACAGGGTCACGATGCACTCGGCCTGGTCCAGCAGCCATTTAGCGCTGTCACCTACGGCTTTCTCGTCAGCAGACAGCTGTTCGAAAGTCGTGTTGTTCATGAAATGCCAGAACTCACCGTCGTTGTACAGGTAAGTCAGGTTCATATCGACAACATCTGCGCCTTCAGCGGAGTCAGTAGACTTGAAGGTTTTTTCTACACGGGTACCGGTCAGCAGACGGCGCAGCTTAACGCGCGCGAACGCCTGGCCTTTACCTGGTTTAACGAATTCGCTGGCTTCAACCGCATACGGTTCGCCGTCCATCATGATTTTAAGACCAGCACGAAAATCGTTGCTATAGTACGTTGCCATAAGGCCCTCTAAATTTGTTAACTGGTAGCTAAGCCACAAAATGGCGCATATTGTAACCCTAAACACCCCGTCCAGAGAAGATTGGTTATCGCAACTTGCCGATGTAATCACCAGTCCTGATGAATTGCTGCGTCTCTTAGACCTCGAAGGGCATCAAACATTGCTCGCAGGCCGTGAGGCAAAGCGCCTGTTTGCCCTGCGCGTACCCCGCGCGTTTGTCGCCCGCATGGAGAAAGGTAACCCCGACGATCCGTTACTAAAACAAACGCTTACTTCTCAGGATGAGTTTGTCACTGCGCCGGGTTACAGCACCGACCCGCTGGAAGAGCAGAACAGCGTCGTGCCGGGTTTGCTGCATAAATACCTTAACCGCGCTCTGCTGCTGGTGAAAGGCGGCTGTGCGGTAAATTGCCGTTATTGTTTCCGCCGTCACTTCCCCTACGCTGATAATCAGGGAAACAAGCGTAACTGGCAGGTCGCGCTGGACTATATCGCCGCCCACCCGGAACTGGATGAGATCATTTTTTCCGGTGGCGACCCGCTGATGGCAAAAGATCACGAGCTGAACTGGCTGCTGACCCAGCTTGAAGCCATCCCGCATATTAAGCGTCTGCGCATTCATAGCCGTCTGCCGATCGTGATCCCGGCGCGGATCACCGACGGGCTGGTTTCGCGCCTTGCGCAGTCTCGTTTACAGGTTTTGCTGGTCAACCATATCAACCACGCCAACGAAATTGACGATGAATTTCGCTCGGCGATGATTCGCCTGCGTCAGGCAGGCGTGACGCTGCTGAACCAGAGCGTGCTGCTGCGCGGCGTCAATGATAATGCCCGCGTGCTGGCCGATCTGAGCAATGCGCTGTTTGATGCAGGCGTGATGCCCTATTACCTGCATGTGCTGGATCGCGTTCAGGGTGCGGCACATTTTATGGTGACGGATGAAGAGGCGCGGCAGATCGTGCGCGAACTGCTAACGCTGGTCTCTGGCTATATGGTGCCGAAACTGGCGCGCGAGATTGGCGGTGAGCCAAGCAAGACGCCGCTGGACTTGCAGCTGCGTCAGAGCTAGTTTCCCCTCTCCCGACGGGAGAGGGAAAAGGCAATCAGTTCGGGCACTTATAGACCTGGCCGTTCATCTGGCTGGCCGTTGGGACGAAGCTGGACAGCATACTCTGCGTTGGGCTGCTCACGCCGTAAATCACGTTGCCTCCCATTGCTGCAGCCTGGTTACGCAGGGCGTTTGCCGCGCCGCGCATAGAGCCGCCCTCTTCACCGTGTTGCCCGGAAAGCCAGTTGCTTTGTTTACCGGAGGCTGTGCCTAACAGTTGGCATTCGCTACCCGGTTTGTCTTCCACAAAGCGAACGCTTTGACCAGCCGCCGACAGCTCATTGCTGGAGCTACAACCCGCCAGCAGCAATGCTGCACCTACGATCCCTGCACAGACTTGTACGCGCATGTTATTCCTCGTTTTCAAAAAGCTGGACTCAGTTGTCCGTGTGTAAATCTTATACCTAAAAGATGACCAAAAGAAAAACGCTGAGCATTTCTGCGAGTCAGATTCCGCCTCGCATGCCTTTCTTATCCTAAATGAATTCCGATATTAACCTTTGAGGTATCGTGTTTTAGCCCTTAATCGTTTTTAGTGGTGCCACGTACAACTTTTGTACGGCATAAAAAAGGGGGCTTCATGAGTAGATCATCCTCAGGAGAGGAAAAAGTGACATGGGTGGGCTATCTGGCGTTTGTGCTTACCATTGTATTTTTTTCAGGTTTCTTCGCCAAAAGCACCGAATGGTGGCGCGTGCTGGATTTTACCGTCATCAACGGCAGCTTTGGGGCGGTGAACGGCGCGCTGACGTTTCGCGGCGAGGGCGGTACGGGGGCGAAAGACGGGTTCTTGTTTGCCCTTGAGCTGGCACCCTCGGTCATTTTATCGCTCGGCATTATCGCCGTGACCGAAGGATTAGGCGGGCTGCGCGCCGCGCAGCAGCTGATGACGCCGGTGTTGCGCCCGCTGCTCGGGGTACCCGGCGTATGCTCGCTGGCGCTGATCGCCAACCTGCAAAATACCGATGCTGCCGCGGGGATGACCAAAGAACTCGCTGACGAAGGGACGATTACCGGGCGGGAACGCGCCATTTTCGCCACCTTCCAGACCAGCGGAAGCGCCATCATAACGAACTATTTCTCTTCAGGCGCTGCGCTCTTTACCTTTATCACCGTCCCGGTGATTACGCCGCTGGCCGTCATTCTGGTGTTTAAATTTGTTGGCGCGAATCTTCTTCGCCTGTGGATTGCCCGCATCGAAGGCCGACATAGTCAGGAGGAAGCCAATGATCGCCCAGCCGCGTAAAAACATCATGGATCTGTTTATCGAGGGTGCCCGCCGCGGCTTTACCATTGCCACCACCAGCCTGCTACCCAATGTGGTCATGGCCTTCGTTATCATTCAGGCGCTCAAGGTGACGGGCCTGCTGGATATAGTGGGTAAGGTATGTGAACCCGTCATGGCGCTCTGGGGGCTGCCGGGCGCAGCGGCGACGGTGCTGCTGGCTTCGGTGATGAGTATGGGCGGAGGCGTGGGCGTCTGCGCCAGCCTGGTGGCCGCAGGAACGCTGAATGGACACGATGCCACCGTTCTTCTCCCGGCAATTTACCTGATGGGCAATCCGGTGCAAAACACGGGGCGCTGCCTGGGTACCGCAGGCGTTGACCCAAAATACTATCCGCACATTATCACCCTCTGCGTGATTAACGCGCTGGTCTCTCTGTGGGTGATGCAGTTGCTCGTCTAAAAAAAAGCCCCCGACATTGCTGTCGGGGGCTTCTTTATTTCTGCAAAGGGCAGAACTGCATGATTACATCATGCCGCCCATTCCACCCATGCCGCCCATACCAGCAGCACCTAAGTCAGGCGCATCGCTTTTAGGCAGGTCGGTCACCATGCACTCGGTGGTGATCATCAGGCCAGCAACAGATGCCGCGTACTGCAGAGCAGAACGGGTCACTTTTGTTGGGTCCAGAATACCGAAGTCGATCATGTTGCCGTATTCTTCAGTTGCTGCGTTGTAACCGTAGTTACCTTCACCTGCTTTCACGTTGTTAGTCACAACAGACGGCTCTTCACCGGCGTTGGACACGATCTGACGCAGAGGTGCTTCCATCGCGCGCAGCGCAACTTTGATACCCACGTTCTGATCTTCGTTCTGAGCAGTCAGGTTAGCCAGTTTAGCGGCTACACGCACCAGCGCGACACCACCACCAGCAACGACGCCTTCTTCTACCGCAGCACGGGTTGCGTGCAGGGCATCGTCAACGCGCGCTTTCTTCTCTTTCATTTCAACTTCGGTCGCAGCACCGACTTTGATTACCGCAACACCGCCAGCCAGTTTCGCTACGCGCTCCTGCAGTTTTTCACGGTCGTAATCAGAGGTCGCTTCTTCGATCTGCTTACGGATCTGAGCCACACGGCCCTGGATTGCGCCTTCTTCACCCACGCCATCGATGATGGTGGTGGTGTCTTTGTTGATGACAACGCGTTTCGCCTGGCCCAGGTCTTCCAGAGTGGCTTTTTCCAGCTCCATACCGATCTCTTCGGAGATGACGGTACCGCCGGTCAGGGTTGCGATATCCTGCAGCATCGCTTTACGACGATCGCCGAAGCCAGGTGCTTTAACCGCAGCCACTTTCACGATGCCACGCATGGTGTTAACCACCAGGGTTGCCAGCGCTTCGCCTTCAACGTCTTCAGCGATGATAACCAGCGGCTTGCCTGCTTTCGCAACGGCTTCCAGCACTGGCAGCATTTCGCGGATGTTGGAGATTTTTTTGTCAGCCAGCAGGATGAACGGGCTTTCCAGCTCAACTGCACCGGTTTCTGGCTTGTTGATGAAGTATGGAGACAGGTAACCGCGGTCGAACTGCATACCTTCAACTACGTCCAGTTCGTCTTCCAGACCGGTACCGTCTTCAACGGTGATAACGCCTTCTTTGCCGACTTTGTCCATCGCTTCTGCGATCAGCTTACCTACGGTTTCGTCGGAGTTAGCAGAGATAGTACCAACCTGAGCAATCGCTTTAGAGTCAGAGCACGGTACGGACAGCGCTTTCAGTTCTTCAACGGCGGAGGCGACAGCTTTGTCGATACCACGTTTCAGATCCATTGGGTTCATGCCCGCCGCAACGGCTTTCAGGCCTTCAGTGATGATAGCCTGAGCCAGCACGGTCGCGGTGGTGGTACCGTCGCCTGCAGCGTCGTTCGCTTTAGAGGCAACTTCTTTCACCATCTGCGCGCCCATGTTTTCGAATTTGTCTTCCAGTTCGATTTCACGTGCAACAGAAACACCATCTTTGGTGATGGTTGGAGCGCCGAAGGATTTATCCAGCACTACGTTGCGGCCTTTCGGGCCAAGAGTGACTTTAACTGCATCTGCCAGCACGTTTACGCCGCGCAGCATTTTCACACGAGCGTCGTTACCGAATTTTACGTCTTTAGCTGCCATGTTCTTTTTTCCTCAAATTCGTACAGTTTCGTGCGTAGATTACGCTTCAACAATTGCCAGAATATCGCTCTCGGACATGATCAACACTTCTTCATTGTCGATCTTCTCGGATTTCACGCCGTAGCCATCGTTGAAAATGACGATGTCACCAACTTTAACGTCCAGAGGCTGCACAGTTCCGTTTTCCAGGATGCGGCCCTTACCGACAGCGATGATTTCGCCACGCGTTGATTTGGCTGCTGCAGAACCGGTCAGAACGATGCCGCCTGCAGACTTAGTTTCAACTTCTTTACGTTTGACGATCACACGATCATGTAACGGACGAATACTCATTGATAGCTCTCCTTTGAGAAAGTCATTATCAGTTATGGATGACGCCGGTCCGCACGCGGTTTCCGGCTAGTGCACTGAGAGATGGGGATAGCTTTTTACCCCTTCAAGGGGGAATCGAAAAAAAATTTGTGAAAGTGTTACCATCGCCTCTCTTTTGATGGCGGCAGGACGATGTAAATGAGTGGACTGAAACAGGAGCTGGGGCTGGCGCAGGGGGTAGGGTTGCTCTCCACCTCTTTGCTCGGCACGGGCGTTTTTGCGGTCCCCGCGCTGGCGGCGCTGGTCGCGGGAAATAACAGCCTGTGGGCCTGGCCGGCGCTGATTGTGCTGGTTTTCCCGGTGGCGATTGTTTTTGCGATCCTCGGGCGGCACTTCCCCAGCGCAGGCGGGGTGGCGCACTTTGTCGGGATGGCATTCGGTCCACGTCTGGAGCGCGTGACGGGCTGGCTGTTTCTTTCGGTGATCCCGGTCGGCCTGCCTGCCGCGCTGCATATTGCGGCTGGCTTTGGGCAGGCGCTTTTTGGCTGGCATCACGAGCAGCTCCTGCTGGCCGAGCTGGGTACGCTGGCGATTGTCTGGTGGGTTGGGTCACGCGGGGCGAGTTCCAGCGCTAACCTGCAAACGCTGGTCGCGGTGCTGATCGTCGCACTCATTGCCGCTATCTGGTGGGCGGGCGATATCAACGTCGCGGACATTCCGTTCCCGGCGGTGAAGGATGTCGATCATTCCCAGCTGTTCGCCGCGCTTTCCGTGATGTTCTGGTGTTTTGTCGGGCTGGAGGCCTTTGCTCATCTGGCGTCAGAATTTAAACAGCCCGAACGCGACTTCCCGCGCGCGCTGATGATCGGCCTGCTGCTGGCGGGCACGGTGTATTGGGCCTGCACCGTTCTTGTGCTGCATTTTAATGCGTTTGGCGCAGATAAAGCTGCCGCTGCGTCGCTGCCGGGGATCGTGGTGCAGCTGTTTGGTGTGAAAGCGCTGTGGGTCGCGTGTGTGATTGGCTATCTGGCCTGCTTTGCCAGCCTTAATATCTACATCCAGAGCTTTGCGCGCCTGGTATGGTCGCAGGCGTTGTACAAACCCGAAAGCCGCCTTGCGCGCTTGTCCCAACGTCAGCTGCCGTTGAATGCGCTTAATGCCGTGCTGGGCTGCTGTGTGGTGAGCACGCTGTGCATTTACGGCCTGGACATCAATCTTGATGCGTTAATCGTCTACGCCAACGGCATCTTCATCATGATTTATCTGCTGTGCATGCTGGCAGGCTGCCGTTTGCTGAAGGGGCGTTATAAAGCGCTGGCGATCGTCGGGGGTGTGCTGTGTCTGCTGCTGCTGGCGATGGTGGGCTGGAAAAGCCTGTACGCCATTGTCATGCTGGCGGGACTGTGGGCGTTTTTGCCGACGCGCGGTGCGCTCCGCTAGTTGCCAGTTAGCGAAGCGCCACAGAAGAAAATTTATCGATCGTCTTTATGGTCTAAACGGTCGCGCTGGTCGTCCTTACGCTGATACTCCCCGTCGAACGTGTCGCCAGGGCCGGTGCTGAAACCACCGCCTGGCACGCGGTTGAATCGCAGATGCGGCAGCAGTTTCATGGTCAGGTGCTTTTGAACCGGCGGTAACAGCAGCAACAGGCCGAGGAAATCGGTAAAGAACCCCGGCAGGATCAGCAGCAGGCCCGCAATAATCAGCGACACACTTTTGATCATCTCGGCGGCTGGGCTTTCGCCTGCGGCCATCTTCTGCTGCATTAACAGGAAGTTCTTGAAGCCCTGGTTGCGCACCAGCGACATGCCGATAACGGAGGTGAAGATCACCAGAATCAGCGTCAGCAGGACGCCCAACACATGAGCAACCTGAATGAAAATCGAAATCTCGATGTAAACGTAGAGAAAGAAAGCAATAAACGGTATCCAGCGCACTGGCATCTCCTGTATGGCAGGTGCCGTAAGGCCCCTGTCTGAATGTATTCGCGAAGCGCGTCTGTAAGAGATGGTGACGGTTAGCCAAAATTCAATCGGTTTGCACGGATATTTTTTCTGGAAATATTAAAGCGGTGACTCATTTCACAGATTAATAATTATCATGTGATCGAGACGATAATAAGTGATCCAGCTTACGGCAATTCGCTATCATCAGCATATGATCTCGAACATCTGGCTGATTGAGGGAATAATCGTCGGTCAGAAAATATTCAAAACCACATATATACTGTGTGTTTAGTACAATCCATCGGCAGCTTGAAAAGAAGGTTCACATGTTAAACAACATTCGTATCGAAGAAGACTTGTTGGGTACCAGGGAAGTTCCAGCGGATGCCTACTATGGTGTTCACACTCTGAGAGCGATTGAAAACTTCTACATCAGCAACAGCAAAATCAGCGACATCCCTGAATTTGTGCGTGGCATGGTGATGGTGAAAAAGGCCGCAGCACTGGCGAACAAAGAGCTGCAAACCATTCCGAAAAGCGCCGCAAATGCGATTATCGCCGCCTGCGATGAAGTGCTGAACAACGGCAAATGCATGGACCAGTTCCCGGTTGACGTCTATCAGGGCGGCGCGGGTACCTCCGTCAACATGAATACCAACGAGGTGCTGGCAAACATCGGCCTGGAGCTGATGGGTCACCAGAAAGGTGAATACCAGTACCTGAACCCGAACGACCACGTTAACAAATGCCAGTCCACCAACGACGCCTACCCGACCGGCTTCCGCATTGCGGTATATGCCTCTGTGGTGAAACTGGTCGACGCGATTAACCAGCTCGGCGAAGGCTTCCAGCGCAAAGCGGTTGAGTTCCAGGATATCCTGAAGATGGGCCGTACCCAGCTGCAGGACGCGGTGCCTATGACCCTCGGTCAGGAATTCCACGCGTTTAACGTGCTGCTGAATGAAGAGACCAAAAACCTGCTGCGCACTTCTGAGCTGCTGCTGGAAGTTAACCTCGGCGCGACCGCCATCGGTACGCGTCTGAACACGCCGGACGGCTATCAGCAGCTGGCGGTACAGAAGCTGGCCGAAGTTTCTAACCTGCCGGTTGTGCCTGCAGAAGACCTGATTGAAGCCACCTCCGACTGCGGCGCTTACGTGATGGTTCACAGTGCCCTGAAACGTCTGGCGGTGAAGCTCTCCAAAATCTGTAACGACCTGCGCCTGCTCTCTTCTGGCCCGCGCGCCGGCCTGAACGAAATCAACCTGCCAGAGCTGCAGGCGGGTTCCTCTATTATGCCAGCCAAAGTTAACCCGGTGGTGCCAGAAGTGGTTAACCAGGTTTGCTTTAAAGTCATCGGGAACGACACTACCGTTACCATGGCTTCTGAAGCCGGTCAGCTGCAGCTCAACGTGATGGAGCCGGTAATCGGTCAGGCGATGTTTGAATCCATTCACATCCTGACTAACGCCTGCTACAACCTGCTGGAAAAATGCATTAACGGCATCACCGCAAATAAAGAAGTGTGTGAAGGCTACGTTTACAACTCCATCGGCATCGTCACCTACCTGAACCCGTTCATCGGTCACCACAACGGGGATATCGTCGGCAAAATTTGTGCCGAGACCGGTAAGAGCGTACGTGAAGTGGTGCTGGAGAGAGGTCTGTTGACCGAAGCCGAGCTGGACGATATCTTCTCAGCTCAAAACCTGATGCATCCGGCCTATAAAGCGAAACGTTATACCGATGAAAGCGAACAGTAACAGTTCAGGCTAAGCTACCGAAAGGCACGTCACTTGTGACGTGCCTTTTTTCTTTTTAAGCATTACCAATTACACAACAATTTAATATCAACTTGTTAATAAACAAGGAAGGCATATATGTTTGGAGCAGAACTCGTCATCGTCCTGTTGGCGATTTATCTGGGAGCAAGACTCGGAGGCATTGGCATTGGGTTTGCCGGTGGTCTCGGGGTGCTCGTTCTCACCCTGATCTTCCAGATCAAACCCGGCGCAATCCCGTTTGACGTCATTGAGATCATCATGGCGGTTATCGCCGCTATCGCCGCCATGCAGGTGGCTGGCGGGATGGACTACCTGGTCAGCCTGGCGGAGCGTATGCTGCGCCGCCATCCCAAATACATCACCTTCCTTGCGCCCCTGGTGACCTGGTTTATGACCATTCTCGCAGGTACCGGGCACACCGCCTTCTCCACGCTGCCGGTGATCACCGAAGTGGCGAAAGAGCAGGGTATCCGCCCTTCTCGCCCGCTCTCTATCGCGGTTGTGGCGTCTCAGATTGCCATCACCGCATCGCCCATTTCCGCCGCCGTGGTCTTCTTCGCCGGTATTCTGGAGCCGATGGGCGTGAGCTACCTGACGCTGCTGGCCATCTGTATTCCGGTCACGCTGATTGCCGTGATGATTACCGCCGTGCTGTGCAACTTCCTGGGTGCCGAGCTGAAAGATGACCCGGTTTATCAGGAACGTCTGGCGAAAGGTGAAGTGAAACTGCGCGGCAGCCAGGTCTTCGAACTGAAGCCGCACGCAAAACGCTCCGTACTGCTGTTCCTGATTGGTATCATTGCCGTGATGTTCTACGCCACCGCCATCAGCGACACCGTGGGCTTGATCCAGAACCCGGTTCTGCCGCGTAACGAAGCGATTGTGGTGTTTATGCTGACTATCGCCACGCTGATTAGCATTACCTGTAAAATCGACACCAGCGAAGTGCTGAACGCCAGCACCTTTAAATCCGGCATGAGCGCCTGCGTGTGCGTGCTTGGCGTGGCATGGCTTGGCGATACCTTCGTGAAAGCCCACATCAGCGATATCCAAACCGTTGCAGGCGACCTGCTGCATAACTATCCGTGGCTGCTGGCCGTGGTGCTGTTCTTCGCGGCGACCCTCCTTTACTCTCAGGCGGCGACCACCAAAGCGTTGATGCCAGCGGCCCTGATGCTGGGCGTAACGCCACTGACCGCGATCGCCTCTTTCGCCGCGGTATCTGCGCTGTTCGTGCTGCCAACGTATCCAACCCTGCTGGCGGCGGTTGAGATGGATGACACCGGTTCTACCCGTATCGGGAAGTACGTGTTTAACCACGCGTTCCTGATCCCGGGCGTCGTTGCGATTTCCCTGTGCGTTATCCTCGGCTTTATCATCGGCGGTATCGTTCTGTAAACCGTTAGCCGTTGTAAAAATAGTTAAAATCGGGCCGCTCTGCGGCCCGTTTCATTAATGACCACCCGCCGTGCGTGATATAGTGAGGCCTTTCGTGATGAGGAGGTCGACTTGTGAACACGCCTGATGCTGTTGTCGTACTTTGTACCGCCCCAGATGAAGCCTCTGCCCAGGATCTCGCCGCTAAAGTGCTGGCCGAAAAACTGGCCGCCTGTGTGACTCTTCTTCCCGGTGCCACGTCCCTCTACTACTGGGAAGGCAAACTGGAACAAGAATACGAAGTCCAGATGCTGCTTAAAACCAACCTGGCGAACCAGCAGGCGCTCCTTGATTGCCTTAAGTCTCATCATCCTTACCAAACTCCGGAACTGCTGGCGCTGCCAGTCGTCCACGGCGATAACGATTATCTCTCATGGCTCAACGCTTCTTTACGCTGATCCTGCTGCTGTGCAGCACATCAGCCTTTGCCGGGTTGTTTGACGCACCCGGCCGTTCAAACTTTATTCCTGCTGACCAGGCGTTTGTTTTTGATTTTCAGCAGAACCAGCACGACCTCAACCTCACCTGGCAGGTGAAAGAGGGCTACTACCTCTACCGCAAGCAGGTCAGCATCACGCCCGCTCAGGCAAGCGTAGGCGCATTACAGATGCCTGCCGGCGAGTGGCACGAGGATGAGTTTTATGGCAAAAGCGAAATCTATCGCCAACGCCTGAACGTGCCCGTTACGGTAAATCAGGCCGACAAAGGTGCCACGCTGACGGTCACTTACCAGGGCTGCGCCGACGCGGGGTTCTGCTACCCCCCTGAGACGAAGGTGGTTCCTCTAAGTGAAGTAAGCGCTGCCGCCACCGTTTCACCTCCACCTTCCAGCGTGAAGGACGAAGGGGAGAGCGCTTCAGACCTTCCTTTCTCCGCGCTCTGGGCCTTACTGATTGGTATTGGCATCGCCTTTACCCCGTGCGTGCTGCCGATGTATCCGCTGATTTCAGGCATTGTGCTGGGCGGTAAGCAACGTCTGTCCACCGCCCGTGCGCTGCTACTGGCCTTTATTTACGTACAGGGCATGGCGCTGACCTATACGGCGCTTGGCCTTGTTGTGGCCGCAGCCGGGCTACAGTTCCAGGCAGCACTTCAGCATCCGTATGTGCTCATCGGCCTGTCGGGCGTGTTTATTCTGCTGGCACTGTCAATGTTCGGCCTGTTTACCCTGCAACTGCCCTCTTCCCTGCAGACACGCTTAACGCTGATGAGTAATCGTCAGCAGGGCGGCTCAGCAGGCGGTGTGTTCGCGATGGGGGCCATCGCCGGACTGATTTGCTCTCCGTGCACAACCGCGCCACTTAGCGCGATCCTGCTGTACATCGCCCAGAGCGGCAATATGTGGCTGGGCGGCGGTACGCTTTATCTTTACGCACTGGGTATGGGCCTGCCGCTGATCCTGGTTACGGTGTTTGGCAACCGCCTGCTGCCTAAAAATGGCCCGTGGATGGAGACGGTTAAAACGGCATTTGGCTTTGTGATCCTGGCCCTGCCGGTTTTCCTGCTGGAACGCATCATCGGTGACGTTTGGGGCACGCGTCTGTGGGCGATGCTCGGCGTGGCGTTCTTCGCCTGGGCATTTATCGTCAGCCTCGGGGCAAAAAAACCGTGGATGCGTCTGGTACAAGTTCTTCTCCTTGCCGCCGCACTGATAAGCGTTCGTCCGCTGCAGGACTGGGCGTTTGGTGCGCCTGCGGGGCAATCGCAGGCGCATCTCAGCTTCACACAGATTAAAAACGTGGATGAACTTAACCGCGCGCTGGTTCAGGCAAAGGGGAAACCCGTAATGCTGGACCTCTATGCCGACTGGTGCGTGGCCTGCAAAGAGTTTGAAAAATACACCTTTAGCGATCCGCAGGTGCAACGTGCGCTGGAAGAGACGGTTCTGCTACAGGCGAACGTCACAGCAAACAGCCCGCAGGATAAGGCCCTGCTTAAGCAACTTAACGTGCTCGGTCTGCCTACGATCCTGTTTTTCAATGAACAGGGCGAAGAACAACCGGCACAGCGTGTCACCGGGTTTATGGATGCTGCAGCGTTCAGTGCGCATTTGCACGATCGCCAACCGTAAACAACACTTTAAACGGGACAAACCGTGGGAAAAGCGGAGGAGAAAACCGTGCAACGCGAAGACGTACTGGGACAAGCCCTGCAATTACTTGAGATTCAAGGGATCGCCAGCACCACGCTTGAGATGGTCGCCGACCGTATCGATTACCCTCTGGATGAATTAACACGCTTCTGGCCTGATAAAGAAGCGCTGCTTTACGATGCCCTGCGCTATCTTAGCCAACAGGTTGATGTCTGGCGCAGGCAGTTGATGTTAAATGAAGAGCTGACGACAGAACAGAAACTGCTGGCGCGTTATACCGCCCTGTCCGAATGCGTAAGCAACAACCGCTATCCGGGCTGTCTGTTTATCGCCGCCTGTACGTTCTACCCGGACCCAGGCCATCCGATTCACCAGCTGGCGGATCAGCAAAAGCGTGCGGCGCATGACTTCACCCATGAGCTGCTGACTACGCTTGAAGTGGACGATCCGGCGATGGTGGCTAAACAGATGGAGCTGGTGCTGGAGGGCTGCCTGAGCCGTATGCTGGTAAACCGTAGTCATGCCGACGTGGAAACAGCACATCGTCTGGCAGAAGACATTCTGCGCTTCGCCCAGTGCCGTATGGGTGGGGCATTGACCTAAGCTTTAGCGGTAAATTTGCCGTTTTCGCTGCGTAAACCGTCATATTGACGCAAAGTTAAGCAGTTGAACGGCTTTTCCCGAAATAATGTTGACGGTCAGGCGTGATTGAGGTTTAATGCGCTCCGTTGCCCGGATAGCTCAGTCGGTAGAGCAGGGGATTGAAAATCCCCGTGTCCTTGGTTCGATTCCGAGTCCGGGCACCACTATTTAAAGAACCCAGCCTATGGCTGGGTTTTTGCTTTTCTGCGTTTATAAATCCCTTCTTTTATATTCTTGCTTCTCTTTCCAGTGAGATCGTGCAATCTGCTTTGCCGGATGGCGGCTTTGCCTTATCCTGCCTGTTAAACCCGTAGGCCCGGTAAACGCAGCGCCACCGTTTTTTTCAGACC